>JACMRL010000028.1 GCA_014376435.1 Bdellovibrio sp.
ACAGGAATTTGAATTATTAAAACCTAAGAAAGCTTCTAATAATCAACGCTTATTTACTAAAAAAGATGTGGAAAATGCTTTTCTTATTCGAAAGCTTTTGTACCGCGATAAGTTTTCGATTGAAGGGGCTAGACAAGCTTTGAAAGACGTTAAGTTTGCTTTTAAAAAAGAAAAAGATTTTAACTCGGTAGTTCAAAAAATTGATTACATGCAGCTGCAAATTCGCAGCTTCGCTGATGATGTTCGAAAAGTGAAAGCCTTATTTAGTTAAGACTTCTACTTCTATGCTGCGACCTAACGGCAAGCGCGCCAGTTTAATTTAAAAGTTGTGCTGACTCCAGTATCGACGGAATCCAAATTGATCATAGCGATCGAATGCTCACGTGCACTTGGTAAATAACTAACAGAAAGCTGCGAGAAAAGATCGACGGTTTGTGACCGTTGATTACAAACGGTGTAGGCAAATCGACCTGGTTTTTGCATGACGGTGGAAACGTAGTTTCCGCTAGTTGGCCCCATGATGCGGGCATCTTTCATGGAATTTCCGGGCTGATTAGCTGTGATGTGCGTAAAGCGATGTATGCCGTAGGCCCGATCGGGAATCGCCGCAAAACCGCGGTAATCTGCTTGCTGTAGACCAAATTGCATGTTTGCGGGAACGTCCACGTCGATTAAAACATGACAGTCTTTTTGTAATGTTAAAGCTTGCGGATTTTTAGATCCATCGCCGATTTCGACCGAATAATTATCAAATAAAATAGACAATGTTTGTCCATCAGGCGTGATCACGGCTGTGGCCGTTGAATCACTGCAGCCAGAACCAGATAAACGGACACCGCGAATAGCTGCAGTCTGGGCCAACGACGTCACGGACAGGGCCAAAGTTGCTACGAATAAAACAAATTTATTTTGCATAGGGTCTCCAGTGGTGATTTGTGTGCAAATTCAAAGCAAAAATCACGATTCAGAAAGCTTTTTTGGAGCCGAACTGACCAGAGAATGATTACTCCAGTGTTTACAAAGCAAGAGCGAAGCCAAAATAGTTGCCCATGCCGATAATTACAGGCAATTTCACACAATGAATTTAATTCCTATCATTTTAAGTGGTGGCAGCGGAACAAGGCTGTGGCCTATATCAAGGGTCAGTTACCCGAAGCAATTTTGTCAGTTGCTTGAGGACTCTTTGCAGACGTTAACATTTCAAAGGCTTAAGAATTATCAATCTTCAGTGTTAGTTACGTCTGAAAAATTAGTTACTTTAACTGAAAAAGAAATCGCCGAGCACAAGTTTAAGGTAAGAAAAATAATTTATGAAACTGAAAGTAAAAACACGGCACCGGCTGTTGCTTTAGCTTGCCACTATTTAGCATTGTCTGGTTTAGAGGATGAAGTGTGCGGTGTGTTTTCATCGGATGCGTTGATAGCTGATCAAAATGCCTTTGAAAAAGCCATCAAGACGGCAGCCCTTTGTGCCGAGAAAAATCAAATCGTTGTGTTAGGAATAAAACCGGACCGGATTGAAACTGGTTTTGGTTATATTCAAGTAGATGGAAATGCGGCGATAAATCAAATTTCAGAAGTTATTCGTTTTCACGAAAAGCCAGATTATGATACCGCCAAAAGATTTGTAACCGATGGACATTTCTTTTGGAATGCTGGAATTTTTATTTTCAAAGTTTCTAAATTGATTGAATTATTTAAAATACACCAACCCGCAATGTGGAGTTTGATTTCAAGCATAGATCAAGAGTTAAGTAATATCCAAGAAGTTTATCAGAAAGTTAAAAGCATTTCCTTTGATTACGCGGTTATTGAAAAGCTGAAGCTTAATGAGTTAAGCTGTATACCCTGTGAAATTGGTTGGAGCGACTTAGGATCATGGGATGTTTTAGATCAGACGCAGAAAAGCGGAGATTCAAAGGTTGATTTGGTGCATTCGCATTTAGATGTTGAATCGTCGAACGTAACGGTGTTTTCGAAGGAAAAAAAGGCGTACGGGATTATCGGTTTAAAAGATATCATTGTCGTAGATACGGCCGATGCAACGCTTATATGTAAAAAAGGCGAATCACAAAAGGTAAAAGAATTGGTGGAACTGGTAAAAATTAAAGATCAGAAATTGGTTCAAGAACATGTTTTCGAAGTGCGCCCATGGGGAAAGTTTCAGGTTCTGAAGGATGAAGGTCATTTTAAATCTAAAATTATTCAAGTCGAAGCAGGGCAAAAAATATCTTACCAGTCGCATGCGCACCGTGCGGAACATTGGGTTATTATCAAAGGTGAAGCTACTGTTATTCTAAATGATGCTGAACACCTTTTAAAAACGGGACAGCATATTCTAATTCCCCAAGGTGCCAAGCATCGCATCATTAATAAATCATCTAGCTTAGTCGAGTTTATTGAAGTGCAAATAGGCAACTACTTTGGTGAAGATGATATTATCCGCTACCAAGACGATTATGGAAGAATATGAATAAAAAAGCGGAAGTGAAAAATCTTAACTTCAGTTACACGGACGGGAAACCTGTCCTGAAATCGATAAGTATTCCGATCTATGAAAATAAAATTACGGCCCTGATTGGCCCCTCTGGTTGTGGTAAAACGACTTTACTTCGGTGTTTTAATCGCATGCATGATCTGTACGGGGAAGTTAAATACGACGGAGAGATTGTTTTACAACCGGGTGAGCTTAACATTCTGTCATCCGATTTAGATCCCATTGAAGTGCGTATGAAAATTGGAATGGTTTTTCAAAAACCAAATCCGTTCCCAAAAAGTATTTATGAAAATATTGCTTACGGTCTACGACTTCGCGGAGTTAAGAAAAAATCTTATATCGACGAAAAAGTAGAGGACTCGTTAAAAATGGCGGGCCTGTGGAAAGAAGTTTCTGATCGTTTGGGTTCGGGTGCAAGTTCCTTGTCTGGCGGTCAACAGCAAAGGCTTTGCATCGCACGCGCTTTGGTGACTGAACCAGACATACTATTATTAGATGAACCTACTTCGGCGTTAGATCCGATCTCGACGGCGCATATTGAAGAGCTGGTCACGAACCTTAAAAAATCTGTGACCATTGTCATGGTGACTCACAATTTACATCAAGCTGCACGCACGGCGGATTATACCGCATTTATGTATTTAGGTGATTTAATTGAATTTGGTGAAAGTTCACAGATTTTTACGAACCCAACACAGCAGCAAACTGAAAACTACATTACAGGGAGATTTGGCTAATGAAAAAAATTACGAAAGCAGTTATTCCAGCAGCCGGTTTAGGAACTAGGTTTTTTCCCGCGACAAAAACAATTCCAAAAGAAATGTTACCTATCGTAGATAAACCAACAATTCTTTACGTCATTGAAGAAGCGGTACAAGCGGGAATTGAAGATATCGTTTTAATTCAAGGCCGAGGAAAAACGGCGATCGAAGATTTCTTTGATATCAGTTACGAGCTAGAAGATAAATTAGCAAAAGACGGAAAACAGTATTTAATCGATGAAATAAATAAAATTCGAAATGCCGTTAATATTATCTCGATTCGTCAGAAAAGTGCTTTGGGACTTGGCCATGCCGTTCGCTGCGCGCACAAAGTGACTGGTCGGGAACCTTTTGCCGTTTTACTAGGGGATGAAATCACGTTACCCAAGCAGAGTGATCAAAATATTACAAAATTTTTATGTGACCGAACGATGGAAACAAACGCAAGCAGCGTGTGGGTTCTTCCGGTAGATGAAAAAGATACGCATAAATACGGTATCGTTGATATTAAAGATAAAGCAGCGACCGATTTGCACCTTGGGAAAAAAGTATTCTCGGTCGTTGAAAAGCCTAAATCAGATGTGG
>JACMRL010000029.1 GCA_014376435.1 Bdellovibrio sp.
CTGAAAGGTTTGCTGGGCTAAATTAACGTAAATATATTCAGCCGCATTTTGATTTGGCAACCAACGCGTTCGATCTAAATTAAGAAGAGCCTGCGTAATGAGTTGATCTGCGGGGCGATCTAAAATTTTCCAGGTATTTGCGCCAGCGATTCCGTCGGCGACTAAACCGTTTTCGGCTTGGAAATCTTTGATCGCAGTATCTAATTCGGCATCTAATACTGTACTACCCGTGTTATTTTCATAGCCAAAATTAGACAGTTGCATCCGGGCATAAGAAATAACAGCCGGATTAACAAGACCCTTTTTAATCGTGAGTAAATTAAGACCAGCTGGCCGAGCGGTCCATCTATTTTGAGCTTTAAGATCCATGATAGACCGCAAAACAGCTAGAGCATCAGTATAAATGCGATTATTTGGCGCCACTAGAGACATAAATTGCTCGACAGAAACAGCCCCCGCCAAATAGTTTGTAACTGAAACCTGATGCACAAAGGGTTTTACCTTAATTGAAGCCTTATCGGGAATATCGGTCGGAAGAACTCGGCCGCGCGATAAATCGCTTGCCATGCGGGTCGCAATCTCAATCAAGCGAAGGTCTAAAACCGGTAAATTATTTGAAGTCACTAACGCCTGAAGTTCCGACTCGACCATCGGATTAAGGTAAAGTGAATACATCAATCCATGGCGAGTTAACGTTTGCGCCAGCGCTTGAAGACGTTGAAATTTTTGCTGAGCTTGCACCGTAACGACTTGTGCTTGCGCCATCGGGGCATAAACTTGAGCGACGGAAGTTAAGCTGAAAATGAGAGTCGAAATTGTGGGTAATATTATGTTTTTCATAAATAGTCCTATTGGCCTAGCACTTGAATTTTTGTGATCTTGGTTGTTTTATCATTGGTCACGGTGATTTTGACTTTGTCCGCATTTTCTTTCGCTGCTTTTAAGTTTTCAATCGTCTGAGTGAAATCCTTTGATTTATTATCTAAATAAAGTAACACGGGAGAACTGCTTTCTTTTGACTGCTGCATGATCACTTTCATGCCCTCTTCGTCTTGATTAAGTGTTATAATTCGCCCGGTGAATTCTCCGGCGAATACGGATGAAGCAGCGACCAATGATGCCAGAACTAATAGACTTTTTTTCATACATTTTCCTTTGTTAAATTAAATATTCATTTAAATAAAATAATTATTTTGGACTCTTTGTTTTTGGTGCCGCTGGGGCTGCCGTGCTATTATCTTCATCGCCAATGACCCCAAAAAAATCTTTAGGTGTTTTCGTGATGATATTTTGATAGCTGGTTTTTTCTCCTCGAACCATGTAGTTATCCAAAGCCAACACCAAACGTAAATTTTCAACACTGCCAAAATGAGATTCCTTGGCGTAAGCTAAAATATCCAGATTTTTTGTTCCGTTCGGATCCATGTCTGTAATTTTGCGTTTAAAAAACAAATCGGTGTAGTAAGCGTAGGGAAGACAACTTCCAAAATAGATCAATTGATAATTGGGATTAAAC
>JACMRL010000030.1 GCA_014376435.1 Bdellovibrio sp.
TAAATGATTTAAACTACCAGCCTGATTTACGACGATTTTTGCGACGGCTTAATGGTAAATTAGCGCTGCCTTCAATGGTTTTAACAATTTGTTTTGTCTCTGTTTTGCTCATAATAAGACAGTACCAGCTTTAGCAAACTCTCCCAAGAGCTTCTTTTGGCCGACGGCGATACATAGTTTTTCTACCTCGAGAGCGTCGATATCCGAGAAGAGCTGTGTGTTAATTTTTTGCAGAGCATTGGCTGCGGTGGGTTCATGGGTCCATGCGCTAACCCACGAATTCCAGATCATTTCAGTCTGATTTGGCGATTGAACTGCCTGGCTTAAGTAGGCGCGAAGAGTCTTCAGCAAATGCAATGGGTGCGAGTTCATGTCAGAAATAATGTATTCAAAACCTTTTTTAAATTCACTACTTAGCAACAAGGTGTGAAGTGATTCATGAAGCCAAATTTTTTCGATAAAATGATAAAAACCAAGTTGGCCATTTTTGTTTTTATTGTCTTTAAAAAAATGATCAGCGTGAATTAAATCATGAATAATAAAACTTAAAAAATCTCTTTCGATGTTTAAATGATCGGACCATGTTTGATAATTTTCGTTGAACGAGACAACTCGTAGGCCTTTTAGTTGGTAACCCAATAGTTCATACGGGCTAGGAATATGCTCTAAAATAATCAGCGGAAATTGCGGATTTGAAAGTTGGCAAAGTGAGCGCAGGCAAGTTTCAGGTAAGGGTTTAATCTTTAAAATATTCAATGCAGACAATATAGATAACTGCGGATCAAGTTTAAGCGGAATGTTCACCGGCGTATCCTGAAAAGTTTGTCTAAGACTAAGATGGTTCAGCTTTGAATCAGGGCAAATATCGCTGATTAAGTATTCTTTCCGAATACTTCCGAACCAATCGTTGGGTCGGCGTAAGCACGTTAAGGTAAAAACCCAGGCTTGAACCTTTTCCACATTTGAAAGATCGGCGAAGTGGGTTTTCCACATTCCGAAGATACTTTGATTACTAACATAAAAATCGCGCTCGCAAAACAATGGACGATAGCGATCTTTTTTTTCACTTATTATTCTTAACATAAACTTAATTATTTAAAGCTTGCATGATACGCCCTGGTCAAGGTGAAATAAAGGTAGTTCAAAATAAACTTCGAGAGTCATTCATGGAAGGGATTGCATGAAAAAACTATTCGCTGGGGTGCTATTATTTGTCTCGTTTAATGTTTCTGCGTCGGATTTATTCGCGCTCGGAAGAAGCGGAGATACGTTCAACTACGCTGAATATTATCAGGTTCAAGAAAATCACGAAGCTCTTAAATTTAATCTTTTGACTCTCACTCAGATTAAACAAAAATTTCCTCTACCCACCACTCCATATAATAGACTAGCCCAATTCGGTACTTGGATTCACGGGGAAGACCGTTGTCTAAATACGCGCGCCGAAGTTTTAAAGCGCGATTCAAAAGTAAATGTTTCTTTTACCGCAAGCGGTTGTAGCGTCAGCGACGGTAAATGGACGGATCCTTATTCGGGTAAGTCTTTTGCTTCGGCTGCGGATATTCAAATTGATCATTTTGTACCTTTGAAAAATGCATATATGACGGGTGCGTTTGAATGGGACAGTAAAAAACGCTGTTTGTATGCAAACTATATGGGAAATAATTTTCACTTATTATCAGTCAGTGGAAGAGAAAATTTAGTTAAAAGTGACAACTCTCCGACTGGATATATTCCGCCAAACCCGGTTTACGTCTGCCAGTACCTAAAACAATGGCTTGAGGTAAAATTAATTTGGTCACTTCGAATGACGCCGGAAGAGGTGACGATTATTAAACAAAAAGCCGCTGAAGCACAATGTGATACGAACGTCTTTCTAGTTTCGGCTACCGAGCTACAGGCGCAAAGACGCTACATCGCAGACCACGCTGATTTATGTCACTCGCGATAATGAGCTTTTAGTCATCCGGGTGATTTTTACTGTCTAAAACTCTAACACTCTGCAAATCAAATTAAATTAGTTAAAGTGGCTTTATGAAAATAAAGTCACTTTTTTTTACGGGTCTGATGCTGGTTTCGGTAAACGCTTGGTCACAACTGACGTTAACGATGGGCGGCGATGTTAATTTTAATAAAAATCTTTTTAAAACCAGTGCGGTAGGTTTTTTAACGGGTAATGGCAATGTTCCAACTCCGTGGGCAAATTATGTAGCCGGAATTAAACCCATGATTGATGGTGATTTGAATTTTGCCAATATCGAAACCGTGATTAGCGAGCGTAATGATTTACCAGCAGAAACCAAAGCTTATGTTTTTCACACGCATCCGAATGCGATTCAACAGCTGATTGATGTGGGTTTTAATCTTTTTAATTTAGCGAATAATCACGCCTACGATTATGGCTTTGCGGGAATAAATGAAACTCTCAATTCTGTGCAGAGTTTAAAAAACCGTAATCCACAAATTGAAACATTTGGCTTAGGTTACCAAGCAGATTTACTTAAGCCAGTTGTATTTCAAAAGAATGGCTACACAATCGCGGTTGCCAGCGTAAGCATTATCGATAAACGCTTTAAAGCAACTAATACCTCGCCCGGATTAATTCATATTTGGAGCCAAGAAGAATACCGTCAAATTATTAAAAACATGAAAGCAACTAGCGCTCATTACAAAATTTTATCAATTCATTTTGGTACCGAAGGGCAAGTTGCTTTAGATAATCGTCAAAAAGAATATTACGAGTACGCCATCAAAAATGGGGTTGATTTAATTATCGGCCATCATCCACACGCGGTTCGCCCGATTCAAAAAATTGGTAACAAATATATTTTTTACAGCTTAGGAAATTATTTAATGTTAGGCTCGGCCAATATTACTGGTTTAGAAGGTGGCGCTGATTTTGGTTTATTTGCAAAGTTACACTTAGTATTAAATAGCGAAGGCCGCTTGCAACCCGAAGCCGTGCAATTAACGGCCTTAACAAACACACATTCAGTGACGAAGCCTTTACTGGGATCAACGGGTCAGAAACGTTTAGCCGCTTTAAACGCACTATCTGAGTCGCAAATTGGCCGCGAAGCATTTACTCCAGAAGTTCAGTCTTCGGGGCAAGCGCTGTTTTGTGAAACTGAAGTTACATCAAACTCGGCGAAGAAGATTTGTCCGCCCCGCTAGTGACGTTGGTATTTTGGAATCTTTCGATATACTGACAACGCTGGCATAAAGTGTCGACCAATTTTTTTTGACGAAATCCTTTAAGGATATTTTGCGCTTTTTCGCCGTTTAAAATTTCGCGGATATTTTGCTCTTGAATTTTACCCAGCGGAATATTTCCTTCTTTATCTAGGCAGCAGGGCACGACGGTTCCATCGACTAAAATTCCGATATGTGAGGTAAGTCCGTAACAACTACCTTGCGTACCTAATACCGGCAGATCCATGCTAGGCCAAATAAATTCAGTATCATAGTGTAAGTAAAGACGATTTTTAATCGGTAAACTTTTATGTCTGCTGATGTCGATTTTATCTGGAAATTGAATCTCGAAGTAGCGCGCGATGCGGTCTAACATTTCAGTATTATTCGTGGTGGTGCCGCGCGGATCATTTAAATTCCATAAGCGGTAATTAATGTAAAGATCGGGACGTTGTTCAAATGCTTTTTCGGTGTAACGAAAAATTTTATCCAAATACATGGTTGGATCTTTTTCGGGATAATTATCAAAAAAACTATGTAAAGAAAAGTTCACTTGGCGAAATGCGGGATGCAGTAAAGTTTCGGCTAGAGAGTCTCGCAACAAAACTCCGTTGCTAACTAAGAAAATACGCACTGAATATTCGTGGCAAATTTCAACTAATTCAGAAAATTTTGGATGAACGAGGGGCTCACCCATTAAATGAAAACAAACTTGTTCGGTTAGCGGCGCCACTTGTTTAATAATTTCTTTGAATAAATCAATATCCATTAATTTTTTAGTGCGAATTACTTCGGGGCAAAAGCTACACTGCAAATTGCAGATATTGCTGATTTCAATATTAATTTTCGTAAACTTTTTCGCCATGCTGTAAGGATTTAATCTAGAACCGGATAGGTGGCAATAAATGATATAAGATAGCCTTCATTTCGTCCTTGGGCATAGGTAGCTTCGCGGTGGCTATTGCCCATCACTGCAAAACGCATTATTTGCATGATGGGATAGTGACGGTCTGCCTTGCCCGGGAAGGCCATCCAGAAACCATAGGCATAATCGGTCAAGCCTGATTCATGATCGTTCGGCCCGTAAAAATATTGGTTATGGGCACGATCACCCCAACCAATGCTGCCAACGAAATTCGGTTCTACTTCAGTATTTAAAGTGGTGAAACTAAATAGTTTAAATTTAGTCGTTAAGTTGAAATAATTTCCTAAGTGTGCACGTAAATCTTTACTGTAGGTTAATTCAGCTTCACCGATGTAGTTATCATTATATCCAGGAATATAAAAATCAAAGCCATTGCTCCATTCATATGTGTTTGGGCGGTCAGGATTATTTTCTTTTACCGATTCGTAAGCGGGTAATAAGGGATCGTCGCTGATGATCGAAACTTTTGTACGAAAGCGAATTTGATCTTTGAAAATAAACTCCTGGTAATCCAGGCTATCGCCTAAAAAAGCGAATCGGTCGTCAAAAAAGAAAAGACTGATCACGGGATCGATTTGAAAATCACGGTAAATTACGACACCACGTTTTTCATAAATAGATGAGTAGCGAAAACCTAAATTAGCGCCACTCACGGTGCCCACATGGGGTGGCGGCAGTGCAATCGCTCTGTAGCTGTATGTTGTCAGGGTCAAGAAAAAGATTAGGATAAAGTTCTGCACAGAAATTTAAAAATAGCATAGGCCACAAGCTGGAAGCCAACTTTTTTTAAAACCTCTATTTTAAAAGGTACTAAAAAGCCCCACTTTTGACCCGTCGGTCATGATCACCTTAGCAATTTGTTTTAAAAATATAAAAATGCTAAGATTTTACTAAGAGGCTTGTTATGCAAAAATTAAGAAAAGCATTCATCGTTGGCGGAATTAGAACTCCGTTCGTCAAATCATTCACAAAATATGTTCGTCAAACCAATCAGCAGGTGATGGCGGCAACGCTTAAAAAATTAGTCGAAAAATATTCTTTGCAGGGTAAAGAAGTAGGCGACGTAGCTTTTGGTTCGGTGATGCTAAACTCAGGCGATTGGAATTTAACCCGTGAAGTTGTTTTAGATAGTGGTCTGCATCCGCATACTCCGGGTTATAATGTACAGCGTGCTTGTGGAACGGGTTTAGAAACGACTTGGCAAATTGCTTCTAAAGTTATGTTGGGGCAAATTGAAATTGGTATTTCGGGCGGAAGTGATACAAATTCAGATGCACCCGTTATGATGTCTAGAAATTTCACTTGGAAATTATTCGATTTACAAAATACGAAAGGTTTTTTCGGTCGACTGGGCGGATTTTTTAAATTTTCAGTCGGTGATTTAAAGTTGCAATTTCCGATGGTAAAAGAACCACGCACTGGTTTATCCATGGGCGATCACACTGAACTCATGGTGAAAGAGTGGAAAATCACCCGGGAAGAACAAGATCAGCTGGCTTTTGAAAGTCATCAAAAAGCCGCCAAGGCTTACGAAGAAGGTTTTCATTCAGATTTAGTGTTCGAATATCAAGGCGTAAAAAAAGATGCCATTTTACGAGCGGATACAACTTTAGAAAAATTAGCTAAATTGAAACCAGCCTTTGATAGATCAGCTACGGGAACTCTGACGGCGGGCAATAGCACTCCGTTAACGGATGGCTCTTCAGCTGTTTTAGTAGCAAGTGAAGACTACGCAATTAAAAATAATTTACCAATTTTAGCAACTTTTGTGGATGCGGAAGTAGCCGCGGTTGATTTTGTAAAAGGTGAAGGTCTATTAATGGCGCCGACGATTGCGGTTAGCCGTTTATTAGCCAGGAATAATTTAAGCTTACAAGATTTTGATTTTTATGAAATTCACGAAGCTTTTGCCGGACAAGTGCTGTGTAATATGAAAGCTTGGCAAGATGCCGATTACTGTAAAAAAGTTTTAGGCCGAGACGTTCCAATGGGAGCGATTGACCGCAATAAGTTAAATGTGAAGGGTGGAAGTTTAGCTTTAGGTCACCCATTTTCTGCAACGGGCGGACGTATCGTGGCTTCTTTAGCTAAAATTTTATCGCAAAAAGAAAAAGGTCGCGGCTTAATTTCTATTTGTACCGCCGGCGGTATGGGTGTTGCTGCAATTTTAGAAAGATAGTGTGTGGAAGAAAAAAAAGAAGCAAGCGTTGGTATTGTGGTGCCCTTAGATAAAATCTCTGGTGATGCCTTAGCAGGTTTAATCGAAGAGTTTATTTTGCGTGAAGGCACCGACTACGGAAAACACGAATACACGCTTGAGCAGAAACACGAACAAATAAAAAAACAGTTAGTAGCGGAAAAAATATTTGTCGTATTTGATCCAGCTGAAGAATCAGCATCCATTGTGCGTAAAGAAAATATTCCGCGCACGATTCAAGATTAATTATTTAACTAAGTGGATACCATCGTCGGCGACGGTGATCAGTTTCTTTTTGTAAAGACCACCCAGTGCTACTTTATACTTTTTTTTGCTAACGCCGAATAAATCGTAAATTTTTTCAGGCGGAGTTTTATCATTAATCGCTAAAAAACCATTACCCGATTTTAATAGTTCAATAATCTTTTCACCGATATCACCCGTGGCTTTGTGACCCGCTTGTCGTAAAATTAAATCAATTTTTTTATCTTCGCGTAATTTACGAATAAAACCTTGCACAATATCGCCGACGTAGAGCGGTTGAAAGATTTCATTTTTATAAAGTAAGCCGATGTGTTGATTATTGATGATAGCTTTAAAACCTAATTCGGTTTCAGTTGCGATCATTAATTGAACCGCTTCGTTTTCTTTGTAGCTAACTGGACCTTTATCTAAATGACGTTCTAAGCGCATCGAAGCACAAGGTCTGTCCATATTATCTAAATATACTTTAACAACGACGTCGTCGCCTTCTTGTAGCTCTTGGGTTTGTTCGCTAAATGGCAAAAATAAGTCTTTCGGTTGATCCCAATCGAGAAATGCCCCGATGGGTGTTACCGAAACAACGCGTAGTAGGGCAAAGTCTTCAATTTGAACGGTGGGTGCTTGTTCCATAAGGCACGAGTGTACGCGATTTTTTTAAAAAACTCCACGATTAAAATAACCCGTTAGGGCTTAAGCTGCTCCGTAAGAAAACCGGACAAATCATCAAATTGGTTAGTTAAAATAAATTTAGGCAGTGCCTTGTGAAGAATTAATAAAATAATTCCAGTTTTTCTAAAATTCATGAATGAAGCGACAAAGCCAACTCCAGAGAAACCAGTCTTTAATAAATTTTTATTATCGACAGGAATTTTTAGGATTAATAAATCGATCAGTGAATTAAAAAATGAAACCACCGCTTCGGAAGGTTTGATTTTAACAAGTTGCACTTCTTTTTCTTTTTTTGACAATTTAGAATTAGCTTTAATTTGCTGAACTGCCAACAGCCAATCGGTTAATTCGACTTTTGAATGATCATCAATTTGCGCTAATGTACTTTTAATAACCTTTTTAGTTTTATCTGGAATGGCTTTCAAATTAATTTTTTTAAAAAATTCGCTCAGATCAATCGATTTACCAACGAAGCCATTTTTAATTTTTGTAAACATGGTTTACCTTAAAGTGTGTCTTCATTATTAACAATGTTTTACAAGGTTAATCCGTCAGAATTTGGTAAAGCAAGCAAATATTTGCAGACACAATCACCAAAAATAAAAGCCAAGAAATAAGTTTTGCGACCCCACGTATCGTGAACTTGCCCATCAGCTGCTTATCAGTAACAAATCGAATCAATGGAAATATAACAAAGGGCAGTTGTAAGCTTAAAATTACTTGGGTCAATACTAATAATCGCCCCGTTGAACCTTCACCCAATAGTTTCACGCCCATATAAGCAGGAATTAATGCTAAACCTCGTGTAATGATACGTCTTTTCCAACAAGGAATTTTTAAATTAAGAAAACCATCCAAAATAATTTGTCCGGCGATGGTGCCCGTAAAAGTCGAACTTTGACCGGCCGCCAATAAAGCTACACCAAAAAGAATCGCCGCAATCGACGAGCCCACGACCGGATCTAATAAATGAAAAGCTTCATCAATTCCGGCGACAGAGTGGTTACCCGTTTTGTTAAATGCGGCCGCCGCTAAAATTAAAATCGCTGAATTAACTAAAAATGCTAAAAATAAAGAACTGACGGTATCAATCGTATTCATGCGAATCGCGCTTTTTTTAGCTTCGTCTGTTTTCTCAATCAAGCGGGTTTGTACGATGGAAGAGTGTAAATATAAATTATGCGGCATGACGGTGGCACCTAAAATACCGATCGCTAAATACAAAGGCTCGGTCTCAGAAATTTTAGTAATCGATGGAATATAGCCACGTAAAACTTCGCCCCAAACGGGTTGAACAATCCACAGTTCAATAAAATAACAAATGCCAATCGTCATGACCAGGCCAAGAATAATTGCTTCAATTTGCCGGAAGCCTTTACCTTTAAGTCCTAAAATTAAAAGTGTATCAAGCGCCGTAATCGCGATGCCTTGGGGTAAAGTGCAACCTAGTAAAAGTTTAAATGCCAAGGCACAACCCAAGACTTCGGCAATATCAGTCGCAATAATGGCGATCTCGGCCAGCAGCCACAAAACAATGCTAGTTTTTTTAGAATATTTATCCCGGCATAGTTGCGCGATATCGCGTCCAGAAACCAAGCCAACTCGTAATGTTAAGCACTGTAAAAAAATACCGGCTAAGCTAGAAAGCAAAACAATAAACAAAAGACTATATCCATACTTTGAGCCCGCTTCGATATCCGTCGCCCAGTTTCCTGGATCCATATAACCAACTGAAACTAAAAGTCCTGGTCCTAAAAAAAGTGTTAGTTTCTTCCAGAAAGACGCATTCGTGGGAATAACGACCGAGCCCTGAATTTCTGAGGGGCAAAATGGGGCGGTCGCTAAATCAGGAAGTTTAAATTTAAACATAAAATTCTCCGTCACTACGATAATAGGTTAGTTTTGCATTTGCGCCGGGTCAATCGTTGATACGTAAAGGTGAGTGGGTTTCAATAAGAGTTCTTTTTAATAACTTTTCATAAGGAGAATTTTATGTCTTTGCACATCGGTGATATCGCTCCGGATTTTCAACAAGATTCAACGGAAGGTTCATTAAGTTTTCATAAATGGAAGGGTAACAGCTGGGCTGTTTTATTTTCGCATCCAAAAAATTTCACTCCAGTTTGTACGACTGAATTAGGTGAGGCTTCGCGCTTAAAACCTGAATTTGATAAACGTAACGTTAAAGTTTTAGGTTTAAGCGTTGATAAGTTAGAGGATCACGATCGTTGGTCAAAAGATATTCACGAAACTCAAGGTACCGCTTTAAATTTTCCGTTACTTGCAGATGAAGATAAAAAAGTTTCGAAGTTGTACGATATGATTCATCCCAATGCAAATGACACGATGACCGTACGCTCAGTATTCATCGTAGATCCAAACAACAAAATTCGCTTGATTTTAACTTATCCGGCTAGCACGGGCCGTAACTTTTTAGAAATTTTACGCGTGATCGATTCTTTACAATTAACAGATAATCACAAAGTCGCGACGCCGGTAAATTGGAAAGACGGCGACGATGTCATTATCGTTCCTTCGTTACAAGATAAGGCCGAGATCGATCGATTATTCCCAAAAGGTTACAAAACGGTGAAGCCTTATTTACGAATTACTCCACAACCGAATAAAAAATAATGTTATTCGGTAATGTTTCAGAAATTATTGGCGAAACGCCCTTGGTAAAAATTGAATCGCTATCGAAGGCCACTGGCTGTGAAATTTTTGGTAAGGCTGAATTTTTAAATCCAGGTGGTAGTGTAAAAGACCGTACCGCCTTAGGAATTATTGAAGCGGCCGAAGCGGTCGGTTTACTAAAGCCAGGTTACGCGATCATCGAAGGCACTGCGGGAAATACCGGAATTGGCTTAGCGACGATTGCGGCGCAAAAATCTTACCGCTGTATCATTGTAATGGCGAATAACCAAGCCCAAGAAAAATATCAAACCTTGCGTGCCTTAGGCGCCGAATTAATTACGGTTGATCCATGTCCATTTACCAATCAAAATCACTTTTATCATACGGCACGTAGACTGGCAGAAAAAACTCCGAATTCATTTTGGGCGGACCAATTTGAAAATCCAGCCAATTATCAGATTCACTACCGGACGACCGGTGCAGAAATTTGGAAGCAAACCGATGGGCGTATTGATGCATTTATTTCTGCCGTAGGAACGGGTGGAACCTTAGGCGGAGTTTCTAAATATTTAAAAGAAAAAAAACCAAGTGTACATATTCGGCTCGCGGACCCGTTTGGCTCAGGTTTATATTCGTATTTTAAAACTGGGCAAATGGCTTCCACTGGCTCTTCAATTACCGAGGGCATCGGTATTATGCGATTAACCGCTAACTTCAAAGAGGCTATTATCGATGAAGCCGTCCAGGTTAGTGATCAAGATATGATTTCCATGTTGTATCACTTAGCGAAGCACGATGGATTGTT
Source organism: Bdellovibrio sp. (assembly GCA_014376435.1). Taxonomy (GTDB): domain Bacteria; phylum Bdellovibrionota; class Bdellovibrionia; order Bdellovibrionales; family Bdellovibrionaceae; genus Pseudobdellovibrio. Next base: position 10,687 of record JACMRL010000030.1, read on the forward strand.
AGTTGGAACTTCTGCCGCAATCAATATTTCTGCAGCCTATAAGTATGCCCTAGAAAATAAAAACAAAGGTCTCAAGATCGTGACCATACTTTGTGATTCGGCTTTACGATACCAATCACGTATTTTTGACCCACAGTTCTTGACTGATAAATCGTTAAGCCCAAAAGATATCCTATGAAAAAATCTCGTTGGTACGATCTACGGCGGAAGTATGTCTGGCGCGACGGATCCATTTTTTAAGTTGAAGCTCACCAAAAGGTCGATGTGGCTGGTGAGACAAGCTTTGCGTGAACGATCGAGCTGCAGAATGAAGTCGGAGTCGTCCACGCAGGTATTGAAAAAACAATCTATGTTGCTAAAAAAGAATTTTACAAAAAAAAGCTCATACAAAAAAACAACTAGAAGTTAATTATTTTTTTTTAGCTTTAGCTACCACAGCACGCTTTAAATCATTGATATTGATTGAATCGTTTTGGTTAGCACAAATACCCTCAGTCCATACAGAAAGACGAGTTGGATTTGTAAATCCCACGATGATATCGCATGAATCTTTATGAGAAATTAACTGAACTAAGTTCTGATTTTGCGCAACGATAGATACTACTTCAGTATCCACATTTTTCTTGTGAGCAACTTTTTGAGAAATTTTCACCAAATAGGAACTTGAATCTAATTTTTCAATAGAAACTGTATCTTGCGAACGTGTAATGTAACATTTATCTTTAAAAGTATAACCACGGGCTTTTTTACAAGCTTTTGCGTCTTTAGCCGCTTTGATAATGCCAGTTTGACGTTTACCAAACGAACCCTCGATGTTTAAATCAGGCGTAATCACCACTTGTGCCATTGTCATTGCCGAAAAACATAAGACTGCTACTGAAACAAAAAGATTCTTCATAAATACTCCTTAGTTAAAATTCTTTGTTAACAGATGTAGCTATTACGAAATCTATACCGTTCGGAACGTGACCAAAATCGATTTGGAACAAATTACATGTCAAAACTTTATACACTGTTTCCTAAAACGTTAGCCACCATCGTTGGGCAAAGCTAGTCGTGCGGGCTACACCTATATCCGTTTCTGCCTCAGAGGAACGATTATATTCGTTTTAAGTTGGAAACGAATCGGTTTCCTAATTGCAATTCTATGACTTTGTAAAGGGAATTATCCCGTAATTTAATGAATGAAGGAGCTTTTTATGTTTCCAAAAAGATTTGCACTTACTGGCGGTATTATCATGTTAGCAATCGGAATTATTTCGCTAATTCCACAAATGGTAGGATCTATTCAAGGTTTACCAGCTTTAAATTTAGAACAAAGCTACGGTCTATTTTTAGGATTATTTCCGATGAATATTCTAAATAAAGTAACATTGATTGTTTTTGGTTTGGCGGGAATTTATTCAGCTAGCAAAAAATTTACGGATCTTCCGGCTTCAATTAAGTTTTCACGATACGTATTTGGTGTAATGGGTGCTTTAGCAATTTTAGGCATAATCCCACAAACTAATACATTATTTGGTTACGTGCCCCTATTCGGAAATGAGGTCTGGGCGCACGCAGCATTTGCCGTATTAGGTGCTTACTTCGGTTTTGCATTAACCGCGCGTGTACCCAATCAAAAAATTGCCGATAAAAAATTCACGACTCCAGTTCATGGACTACGTTAAATTAATATCGGGCAAATTAAATAAATTACCTACGTATAGGGTACGATCAAGAATTGATAACCATGGAGGAAAATAATGGATTCAATAGTCAAAAAAGTAGCTGCGGCTTATGTTGCTCCGAAAATACTTAAACGTTTGAAATGGCAGTATCTAGTATTTGGAGTAGCTGCTTACTATGGTTTAAAACTTCTGAGTAAAAAAGGTGTTTTACCAAAACAAACAGGTGCCGCATTAGACTTTGTCGACAAGGGAATTGATATGGCAAAAAAGCAAATTGGAATTCAAACGCCAGTTTCGTCGAAGGATCCGTTGCAGATGCACGCTGATCTTCATTAGTTTCTTTAATTTACAGAAAAATGTTTTTAAGAACCCAGCCTTTTCGCTGGGTTTTTTTCTGGTTTTAATTCTCACCGGGATTTCGCGTAAATTTTTCCATTCATCTAAATTTCAATAAAATTTTCACTCGGATAATATTTGCGTGTGGTGATTGGTTTCACAAATCAGTAGTACGCGATGCTTTAATTCGGCTTGAATCAAAGCCGGAATGATATTTTAAATTTGTTTTCATCAAAAATTGGATAGACCGCCTGAATTTTTCGAAGCTATTTATTTTAATACTGTTTAACTGGTCCATAATTTAAAAACACTTGAGTTTTAGAATTTTGATTTGTTTTAGCTTGCATTTGCCTAGCTTACTGAATTAGGGCTCGTCGGTAAAGTAATTGCTGAGATCAGTGGCTGTTAGTGGATGTGTAGGCATGGATCATCCTTTTTTAAAAAGGAGTTAAATTTTTGTACCAAATTGATCCTTTAGGCATCTACAATGTTACAATAAAGCAGGGCTTATGAATACGACAACAGAGATTTTAAAAAAACGTTTGTGGACGCGACGGGTGATCAGCAGTTTAGCCATTCTGTTTCTACTTTTTAATGGTTCTGCTAAAATTGCGCAAATTCCTCAGGCCGTTACGGGTACAACTCAGCTTAGGTATGCTATTTCAATTTTAGTTCCTTTCGGAATTATTCTGTCAATTTGTACTTTGTTATACGCAATACCTAAAACAAATTTTCTTGGAGTCATCTTGTTAACAGGATGCTTAGGCAGAGCGGTCGCGACACATGTGCGATTAGAACAGCCTTTAGCATCGCATGTATTATTTCCGGTTTATGTGGGGATTTTTATTTGGGTTGCTTTTTACTTACGCGACCGAAAAACTGAAGCCTTGCTGTCGTGTAGAAAAAACTAAGTTTGGCATTAGCAGCAAAACTTTTTCGTTTTAAGATCGAACTTTCAGATTTAGAAAAATCTTCTTATCGGTCACTTGATTTTCGGGTGGCTCAGCATCCTTCAGAAACCTTAGCTTATCTGCTGACGCGGGTATTTGCATACGCGCTGAGCTACGAAGACGGAATTGAGTTTCCACCGGGCGGGTTGAGCGATCCTGATTCGCCCGCCGTTAGAGTCGTTAGCCGTACCGGTGATGTATTAGTCGCGATTGAAGTAGGTAATCCATCGGCGCGTAAAATTCATAAGGTATCTAAAGCTTCGAAGAAATTAAAAATTTATACTTACAAAGATCCGCAAGTTTTACTAAATGAAATGGCGACTGAGCAGATTCATCGAAGAAATGAAATAGAAATTTACTCAATTCCAATTAGTTTTTTAGATCGCTTGGCTGAAAAAGTAAAAAAAGAAAATCGCTGGACGCTGATTTATATGGATGGCTCGATCATGGTCAACGGAGAAGATCTTACGGAAGGCTGCGAGATCAAGCGTTACTAGTTTACGCTAAGATGTGAAATAGTTCGTAAGTCTTAGCAAATAGCTTTAGCGTTAAAACTAAAGCGGTTTTAAGCTCGGGTTCGCACTTCAAAAAGTTCAACCTGAAAAATTAAATTTGAATTAGGTTTTATGAACTGACCGATTTGTCTTTCGCCGTAACCCAAATGCGCAGGTACAAATAAAGTTCTTTTCCCGCCTTCTTTCATCCCCATAACGCCTTGATCCCAGCCCTTAATAACTCGTCCTGAACCAATCACAAATTGAAACATCCGGCCGTGATCGTGTGATGAATCAAACTTGGTTCCATCCTCTAAAAGACCCGTATAGTGAACAAATAGTAACGCACCCTTAACGGCTTCTTTGCCGTCACCAACGATGGTATCCGTCATTTTTAATTCGGAATTATTCATTGTCCCAACTAATCTCAATTTTGATTTCATCTGGGTCAGTAATGTAGAAGCTAGCGAACTCATTTTTCTCGTGCATCATTTTGGCTGACCAATCAGTTGACTTATCGGTATAAACTTTTTGTCTACCCCGGTTACGGCCCGTATTATAAGTTGGATCTAAATACACTAGACTGAATTTTTTTTGCCATATTCTTAATGAATTGCTGACTGACGGTTTCGGCATCGCCCTTCAGAAGCTGCGCAGATTTCTCCGGCAGTAATTTAGTAAGTAAGTTTTTGTATTCAGGCATTTGCAACCTCGGGCTGAATTTTCACCATATAAACAAAACAGTCAATCAAATCACCATTTACGTATTAATTCGGTGACAGTACCCTAAAAACTCGTCATCTTACGGCATCAACAATTCTAACTAGGATACCCCATGCCAATTTATATCGTAAAAGCATTATTACAAGAAGTGACCGACGAAGACATCTACCAAGAGCTAGACACGGCTATGGCAGACGAAGAAGGTTACCCATACATCACTGATGAAAATGAAAAAATATATGCTTTACCGCTAGATACCTTCGAATTTGACGTAGAAATTGACGCAAAGGCGTTACTAAACGTTGTAAAATTAATCTGCGCCACCATCGAGAAAAAACATAAACTTAAAAAGACTCCGATCATGGTAATCGAAACTGCCGAAATGCAAGTCGAAAACTTGGAAGAATTAAGCGACGAAGATTTCGAATAAGTCCAGTAAAGTTTGATCCGCTTAGTTTTTATGTTTAAAAGCTGTTTTAACTTAATGCTTAATCGTCGATTTTTAAAAGATGAAAGGCTGTAATTAATCAGACTTAAACATCGCGCTCTTAACTGGAACAGATCATTCAAGTAAGGGCTTTTTGCATCGGGTATCCACGAATCATCACGCCGTCTCGAATAGGCCCGGTTAGCTCGCCGGTTTGGATAAAACCATATTTTTTATAAAAGTCGAATGCCGTTATTGTCGACTTTAAAGTAATAACCTTCACATTTTCGCATTGGCAATATTCAAAAACCAGACTCATGAAAGCATCGCCCACATGTTTTTTTAAAATCTTAGAAGTGATGTAAAATCCATAAAGGTGAGCCGACTTTAGATTTTTCTTGAGTGATACATTTAGTTGGCAAAAACCTTCGACAATTCCATCTAGCTCAGCAATTAAATAGAAGTCATTTTGAATCGCCGGTAATCGTTTGGCTAAATCAAATTTTCTGCCACCCCAGACTCTAATCTCATCAGTAGAATGTTCGTTAACACAGATTTCGTTAATCGACTTCATGTGGGCAATGTGGATCGATTCTGCATCAGAAATCTGAGCTCTGCGAATAATAATATTTTCTAACTTAGGTAAACATTTTATCTCGCACTGGGATACAGCGTACTGTACTGATTCGATCTGATCTACGGAAGATTTGAGAGCGAATCGAATATTTAAAGCCAGTTCAAATTCTGTAAGTGCAATTCGAAAATAGCTTTGATCAAAATAAAACTTTCCTAAATGCTGATGGTAAGAGGCTTTTAGGCTTAAAGAAATATCATTTTCATTTATTAACTGTTTAACGAGGTCGAATAAATTCTTTGCTTCAATAAATTCTTTTTGCCACAAAAAAACATCCGCCAATCTAATTAAATTCTGAACTTTTTTTGAAACAGTTTTCGATAAATCTAAAGCTTTAGAAAGGTATACCTCTGCTTCATTCAGGCGATTAGTGATTCGTAAGGCTACACCCAGATATTCGTAAATCTCTAATTTTTCTTTAGCTTCCGCTGGAATCTTTGCTTTTTTTAGCAGATCATTAACAAATCCGGACCATTCATCAATTTGAACAGGATACTCTTTTAGAAAAGAATTGAATTGATAAGACGGAAATTGAATCGGCATTTGTAAACAATAGCTAAAGGACGCATCGAAAGTAAACGAAATAAGTAGAATAGACTTGCAAACATGACTGCAAATATGAACTTTTTTAAATTAAATTTGACGATATATATAGTTCACATTAATATGAACTATATATATGCGCAAGCGATTCCGGAGGAAATGTGGAGCTTATTGTAATAATGGGAAACCAGCTTTTTGATCCAAAACAGTGGCCGGCTGCACTCAAGGAAAAAAAAACAGTCTTCATGCGAGAAGATCGCGAACTGTGTACGTATTATAAATTTCATAAGCATAAAATTATTTTCTTTTTAGCGGCCATGCGCGCATTCAGAGATGAATTAACACAGCACGGACACACCGTTCAGTATGAAGAATTATCGAATGATGGTTTAACTTACGAAGAAAGTTTAATCAAATTTATTAAGAAATCAAAATTTAAAAAAATATTCATTTATGAAACGGAAGATAAATTTTTCGAAAAAAGACTTGAGCAAATTTTATTAAAGACGAAGATCGAATTTGAAGTCATCGCTTCCCCCATGTTTTTAACTAGCCGCGATCAATTTAAAACTTATCTGGGGCAGTACAAAAAACCATTCATGAAGAATTTTTATGAAAAACAGCGAAAACAACTAAAAATCTTAATCGATGACGAAGCAAAACCCATCGGTGGGCAGTGGAGTTTCGACGATGAAAATCGTCTACCGCTGCCGGCAAAAATTGTTCCGCCGCCACTACCGAAGGTTATTTTAAATAAGCATATCACCGACGTAAAAAAAATCTGTGAAAAAAATTTCGCAGATCATCCTGGAAAAGCAGATGAATTTTGGTTACCCGTGCAACGTGAAGATGCAATGAAATGGTTGAATCATTTTCTAAAAGAAAAATTAGCTTCTTTCGGTCCTTACGAAGATGCTTTAGCTTCGCACTCTGATTTTGTTTACCACTCTGTGCTAACGCCGTTTTTAAATACGGGCTTGCTGACCCCTTCGGATGTGGTTAAAGCCACACTGAAGACGGCGCAGAAGCAAGCCATTCCACTATCGTCGCTGGAAGGCTTTATTCGTCAAATTATTGGATGGCGCGAATTCATTCATGGGATTTATCAAAATTTTAGTGAAAAGCAGGATGTTGGAAATTTTTGGCAGCACAAAAGAAAATTATCAAAAATTTGGTACGAAGGTGGAAGTACAGTTCCGCAACTTGAGCGAACTTTAGAAAAAGTTTTTAAATATAGCTATTGTCACCACATCGAAAGATTGATGGTGCTTGGTAATTTAATGTTGTTACTTGAAGTAGAGCCACAGGCGGCCCATAGCTGGTTTATGGAAATGTTTGTTGATTCTTCGGATTGGGTTATGGGGCCGAACGTTTACGGAATGGCTTTATTCAGTGATGGCGGTATTTTCGCAACGAAGCCTTATATATGTGGTTCTAATTATTGGCGCAAAATGAGTAAAGAGCCGGCGGGCGAATGGTGCGATGGTGTGGACGGTCTTTACTGGAGATTTATCGATAAACACAGAGTTTTCTTTAGTAAAAACCCAAGACTTTCGATGATGGTTAGAAGTTTTGACAAAATCTCCGCCGAGCGAAAAGACAAAATATTTAAAGCCGCCAATATTCTACAACAACAGTTAACAGTTGCAAAATGAGTGTGGCGATCGTGGGAGCGGGCCTATCCGGACTTACAATCGCTAACTTATTGACGGAAGTAGGCGTGAGTTCGGTACTGTTTGAAAAGTCAAAATCAGTGGGCGGGCGGATGGCCACCCGGCGTGATGCAACTTGTACTTTTGACCACGGCGCGCAATTTTTTTATGAAAACGCGGAGGAAGATTTTTTTTGGCAAACTCGCTGGCAAAAAAATATGACTTCAAAGCCATGGTTTTCTGATCAGCAAAAAAATTATTTTTGCGGCGTGAAGGGCATGACGTCATTAGCTAAAGATCTTGCGCTCAAACAAAATATTTTCTTCAATGAAAAAGTGGTCTCACTTGAAACTTTCGAAGCTGAAACTGAAGTTCACTGTGAATCAGGAAACTCATTCCGAGTAAGCGCAGTTATCTTAACTTCGCCACTGCCGCAAAGTTTAGATATTCTTCGCAGCTCAAAAATAGAGTATCCTAAAAATCTTGAAATTATTCAATATGCTAAAGGCCTGGTCGGACTGTTTCAAATTGAAGGTGCAAGTTTAGATATCAACCTCCTTTATCCCAAAGGCGCAATTTTCTCGATCGCTAGCAACTTGGCTAAAGGCATTAGTCAAAACGAAGCACTAACCGTTGTGATGAATGCCGAATTTAGTGAGTTATATTTTAATGAACAAGATCAAGTTATTTTAGAACTCATCGAATCAGAACTGCTAAAAGTGTTAGAAAAAAATATTCAGATACAAGCAAAGCAGTTGAAAAAATGGAAATATAGCCACCCCCTTTCTATTTACCAAGAAAAGTTTTTATTTTTATCGAATAAAAAAATTATTTTGGCAGGAGATGCTTTTGGCGGTGGAAGTCTGAACGGCGCCGTTCGCTCGGCACGCGCGGTATTTGAGAAATTTTATCAAGACGGAGCATTCAAGTTATGAAATCTATATACTGGGTCCGCAATGATTTACGTTGGCTAGATAATAAGACATTACTTTCATTTTGCTCACAGGCGTCTACGGGCGTTTTTATTTGGTGCGAAACTGATTCCTTTCGCCGAGCGACTGCATTTCGAAGAAAATTCATAATCGATTCGGTTATCGCATTTAAAAATAAAATCGAATCAAGCGGAGGAACTTTTATTATTACTGATCACAAGTCGGTAGATTTTATTCCTCAATTCGTAGTGAAGCACCAAATTGAAGGAGTCTTTTATACTTCCGAGTGCGCCACAGAAGAAATAGCTGAACAAAATGGAATCGATCATTTGCCGGTGAAGATATTTAAGTGCGATCAAGCATCGCTTATTCATGCAAGTGATTTGCCAATGACGATTGCAAATTTACCAGAGCAGTTTACAAGTTTTAGGAAAAAAATAGAACAAGATCTTAAAATTCATTTGCCACTGGCAGGTCCGCAAAGAATTCCAGCTTGGCCGGAAGAATTTCCAGAAGGCACGCTACGATATAGAATTGAAACTGAAGACCAGAAATATATTCATCCCGAAATACACGGTGGTGAACAGAATGGTTTAGATAGGCTTAAAGAATACGTTTGGGATCAAGACCGTTTGAAAATTTATAAAGAGACTCGTAATGGTATGCTTGAATGGAACGATTCATCCAAGCTATCCCCTTGGCTTTCGGTTGGTGCATTATCGCCGCGAACAATTTATCAAAATATTAAAAAATATGAAACAGAAGTGGCTAAAAACGATTCGACTTATTGGCTATTCTTTGAACTTCTTTGGCGAGATTACTTTCGATTTATATCTTTGAAATGGGGGTCGCGATTATTTACTGATATGCACGCGAAAAAAAAGCCCAACGGAATTATTTTGAAAGAGAAGCGGCAGTTTGAACTTTGGGCTAGCGCTCAGTCGGGCGATGATTTTGTTGATGCCAACATGCAAGAGCTCAATCAAACAGGCTGGATGTCAAATCGAGGAAGACAAAATGTTGCAAGCTATTTAGCAAAAACAATGCAGGTTAATTGGGTTTGGGGTGCGGAGTATTTTGAACAAAAACTTATCGATTATGATGCAAGTTCAAATCGGGGTAATTGGGCTTATTTGGCTGGTGTCGGTCAAGATTCGCGGGATCGTTCTTTTAATACTCAGCGGCAAGCCGCTATGTACGATGCAGGTGGTGAATATAGACGAAAGTGGCTGGTTGATTCTTAAAAAATACTAAAAAAACTTTACTGATCTTTCAAAATAAATTCGGCGGCTAGTCGACCGGAACGTAAGGCTCCGTTGATTGAAGGAGACGACCAGCGATCGCCACAAAATATAACTCCATCTATTTCTTTAAACCCGGTCGTTGTGTTACTGATACGAGGTAATGCTTTCGGTACGGAGTGGCTTACGACCAATTCAAGTTTTAAATCGCGCTTCGCGATTTTGTTCAGCTCTTGCATCGCTTTAGAAACACTTACATTTTTTTGACCAACGACGCTAACGCTTAACAGTGGGGTACCGTTGCCATATTTTTCGGATACAGAACTGATTAAACAAAAATGATCAATCCCCATGCCGAGGCGACGCGGAACCAGTACCAGCCATTTCCCCCAGCCTGTTTCGTTCAGATTTTCTCCGGTAAAATAATGAGTCGTCACCATCCGGAAATTATTTTCAGCTAAGTTTGGTTGCGCATTTTCCGGATCAAATGCGCAGATCAATCTTTTAGCGTTTATTTTTTCACCAGTTGCCAAGATTACGTAATCTGATCCATAGGATTTGACCTTTTGATTCAGAAGAAAATTTTCTTGCGGAATTAGTTTTGCCATTTGAAGCGGTAATTCGACCATTCCATTTTCGGGAACAGAAACTTTTCCAGTGCTAAAGCAGCGCATCAGAAATTTAAAAAATTGCTCGCCGATTTCAAGCTCAGAATCTAAAAATATTCCGGTTAAAAACGGACGCCAGAAAAGCTCGATAAAGTTTTCGCTAAATCCAAAATCTTTTAAAAATGTCGCGGTTGATTTTTGACCTAATGGATCGTCTGATCTATGAAATTGGGAACTCAGAATTAATTTTAAAACCAGCGCACGATCTTTTGTTGTCATTAAATCAGCATAAAAGGAAGAAAATAAAGCTTCCGGATGTGCTAGCGGATTTGCAAGAAGTTTTAAATTTTGATCATCGAAGACCAAAGCTCCTGAATTAAATTTTTTCAGATTAAGTGCGGAAAGTTGAACAAAATTCTCCAGTTCCGGATAAGAACTCAATAAAACTTGAAAACCAACGTCAGTCAAAAAGCCCTGCGGCGTTTTTATCGTTTTAACCCGACCTCCGACCACAGCTTCCGCTTCAATAATCAGCGAAGTCACTCCAGCTCTTTGTAAAGTGATCGATGCAGCAAGTCCAGAAAGTCCGGCGCCAACAATAATACAATCTGCCTTAATCATACAAACCTAACGTTAAAAATAAAATTTAAAAAACGTTTAAAAATAACTGTAAGAGGTATTAGACTACTTTTCAAGGCATAGTTCTTTTTAGATAGTAAAGGATTGATTTGAAAAAGTGGGTGTACATCGGTATCGATCAAACAGGCGCCGTTGACCGTAAAGGTAAGCCCCGTCCATTGCCGGTTTGTTTTATCAGAAATAAAACAGTCAGTTTTTTTTATCTTTCACAATTTTCAAGACAAGAAATGATCAATCAAATTCAGCCTCTTGAAAATGAAGAGCTGGTTATTTGTGTGGATTGTGTTTTTGGCTTACCTAGCCAACTGAAGCTGACGTGGCGAAAAGCGATGAAACGCATCATAAAATATGATGGCTACGGTATGCAGGTCGCGCGCGAATACTTCCGTGATATCGGAAAAGGTAAGGTACTGCGGAGAGAAATCGAAATCGCTTGCCACGCAAACTCGGTTTTTATCGAAAAACCATTCCAAAAAAATATACAGACGGGCACTTTTAGAATTTGGAAAGATATTTCTTTTGAAGAAAATCAGTTTTATGCACCCGCCTTAGAAAAACTAACTGATCCAGATCAGATAAAAATTTTTGAAGGCTATCCATCTTTATCTTGGCGGCTTTTGTTTGGTTCTAATACACGGCAGCCTTCGCGTGTTTCTGAGTTTTTGCGCGTAAGCTTCCCCCTGATTTTATTTACCCCAGAGCAACAGCTGAAGTTAGAGCAGGACCCAAATTTAGCGGACGCTTTGTTACTGGCATTAACAATAAAAAAGTTTAGAAAATCTGCATTTTTATTAAAGCCCAGCCACGAGGGCTGGATTTTAGGTTTTTAAAACGATCGGAATAAAATCATTACAGCGCTTGCGATCATTAGCAATAAGGTCGCGACTACACCAATAGGTCGACCAGCTCCAGCACCTTTTTTTGTCGCTAAGCCCGCAATGTGACTAACGCGAGCTAAAACTAAAATAATTCCTAGTGTATGCACAAGCGTAGAGTTGTAGCCCAGTAGCTCGACACCCATTATTAAAATTAAAGCTAAGGGAATATACTCGTTGAAATTGGCATGTGTTCGAATAGCAATATTTAGTTTATGGTGACCACCGTCTCCTAAAATAACTTGAGTACCAAAGCGGTGCTTAATAACTCGAATTGATAAACCAACAAAAATGAGTGATAAGACTGCCGCGTAAATAAGAGTAATTGGTATATGCATAAAATCTCCTTTATCTTTACAATATCATCCAGGCACATTTAAAATCAAATTTAAACTAACGAAAGATTTATGCAGGCAAATAAAAAACAGAATATAATAAGGTCTAAAAATTGCGAACACTGTCAAAAAGTAATAAACGTCGCATTTCGAATACGACCTTCTAAAAATAAAAATTGGATTTTTGTTTGTGAAGCATGTTGCAAATCAGCTTCGGTCTTACCAGATTACCAATACGGTGGAACATGGAAAGGCAAAAAAAAGTAAATCCCCAAGTAATAGCCTACTCAGTAAAGTCTTTTTAAAAAAGTCAGAATCTAATTATCTCGGTGGCCAATCTAGCTTCAAGGCTTGATCAATTAGTTTATTCAGCCGCAAAGCTTGTTTAAAATCTTTGATCACAGAGTCACTAAAATTTATTGAAGAAAATTCTTTCATTGCCACTTCTTTCAGAACGACAAACTTCTTCAGTTTAATCCAATCAATGTCTTCGTGGTCAGAAGCAAATCCCCTGGGCACACGATCTGATGTGTGATCCATTGAAAATCCTTTTTTAAAGCGTGATTTAAATTGCGGGTCAGCGAAAAGTTCGCGAAAGGGTGCGGCGTCTTTACGAATCGCTTCACGAATTAGTCTGGTTTGCTGTGAAGTAGGTTGCCACAGTCCCCCGACAAGCAAAATAGCGGATTCTTCATTTGGGAAAAGTCCAAAAAATAAATGCGGGTTACTTTCAAATCGAGATTTTGAAGGTCTACTGGCAATCATCGAAATCCAGTCTTTATACCGAGTTTGTCCGCCGGCGACTTTAAAATCGGGTCGCTTAATACGAGCAAGTCCCTTACTTGGAAAGTGATAATCAGAAGCGGTGGACTGAAGAGCCGCTTTAATTTTTTCTGCTAATTCAATAAAAGGCTTACGTAGTACTTCTTCGTATTCATTCAAATTCTTTTCTAGCCAAACAGGCTTCTTTTGTCGCCCTGCTTTGACTAGAAAGTCGAGAGTTTGCTTTGAAAACTTGTGATTTTTTGATCTTGTCATTTTTTTCTCAATTCAGTTTTTCCAGACCACTTTATGCCTAAATCGTCAGTTGTTAACGTATATGATGCTAAATCTTGTTATTGGCGTTTCCAAGCGCATTTTTGTAGAACCCATTGGAAGGTTGGCCTTTTCAGAATAAGTTTTTAGTACCACGCCAACTTGATTGTTTAATCATACCTGTAAAAAATCATTGAACAACGATTCTAACTCGCTTATGAAATAGTCATGAAGTCCTCATTCTATCAGTACTCATTTGAAAGTTTGAGAAAGTATCTTGCAGACTTTGGATGCCGAGCAGATCAGGCGCGACTACTTTTTAATTGGCATTATAAAAAAAATAAAACGACTCCTTGTGAAATCAACGGCTTATCAGCTTATACAAAAAAAATTATTTATTCAAGCCTTTCCTTCGATCTTCCGGTAATGGATCACGTTCAAATTTCTGAAGATCTGACCGTTAAATTTCTTTTTTCTTTTCAAGATGGAAAAAAAGTAGAAACAGTTTTAATTCCGTTTAATCAAAAATACACAGTTTGTTTGTCGTCCCAAGTGGGTTGCGCCATGAATTGTGCTTTTTGTTATACGGGCACGCAAGGCTTGACCCGAAGCTTAAAAACAGAAGAAATCGTGGGCCAGTTTTTAGCCGCGCAAACTTGGCTTACATTAAATAGACCCGACGATGATCGAATTTTGAATGTGGTTTTCATGGGACAGGGCGAACCTTTACATAATTTTGACAATGTGAAAACGGCGGTCGAAATTATGCTTTCGCAGAATGGTCTTAGTTTGGCCGATCATAAAATTACAATTTCAACTTCAGGATATTTGCCGGGTCTGCTGCGTTGGAAAAACGAAATGCCTTCGGTGAACATAGCACTTTCTTTACATTCACCAATCGACGAAAAACGAAGTCAGCTGATCCCTATCAATCGAAAATACCCGTTAAAAGATGTGATTCCGTTAATAGAAGAATTTCCGCAGGGAAAAAAGCGATTTGTAACTTACGAATATTTATTGATCCGTGACTTTAATGATTCAGAAGAAGATGCTCTGCAGACCGCAAAACTTTTAGAAGGCACAAAGGCGTTTGTGAATTTGATTCCATTTAATCCTTTTCCCGGAACCAAATGGCAGCGGCCCACCGACGAAAAAGTTCAAAAATTTCACCAGATTATTGAATCTTATCGAATTCCGGTCACGATCAGAACAACCAAGGGCGATCAAATTCTGGCCGCTTGCGGGCAGCTGAAAAGTTCTGAACGAAACGACGCAAAGACAGCCCTTTAATCTTTTTTTAAATCAAGATCGCCGTTCAAAAGCGCTAAATAGCTTTCGACCTCATTCACATTTTCAAAATTTTGGTGTTTCGTAAAACCTTTGAGCAAAATCTCACATCTTTTTTTCAGGCTTGTGAATAAAGATAACTTTTCATTTTCTGAAAGACTTGCATTTTTTAAATGTTTAGCGAGGGCTCGTACCCGCCATAAATCCATCGAATGGAACTGCATTGATAGTTGATCTGCGTGCCCACCGTGTTTGATCACCAAGGGCTCGCTGATGAATCCGATGTCTTCGGTGGCGGTAATTCTTAGCCAAAGATCAAAGTCCTCGCAGACGGGAAAGCTTTCATCAAATAGCCCTACTTTATTTAACAGCGATCTTCGAACTAAAACACTCGATGGAGCTATCAGGCACATCTCTGTGCATTGTGAAAATATTCGTCCACCCATTTTTTGATGTTTGAGGCTTTGATTAACAGGCTGGCCATTGCGAAGCCATAGCTCGTTGGAATGCACGATCGTGCAATTCTGGTTCTCAGCAAGATACTTCACTTGCAATTCAAGTTTGTTGGGAAGCCATTCATCATCTGAATCTAAAAGTGCAACCAGCTCTGAGGCAGTCGATAGTATCCCAGTATTTCGGGCAGCACTAACCCCTTTACCAATTGTTTTTAAATATTCAACGCCATATTTTTTTGTAACCGAAAAAATATCATCTGTTGAATGATCGTCCACAACAGTAATTTCGTAATCTTGAAATGTTTGCTTTTGTAAAGACTGCAGAGCGCGCTCAAGGAGTTGAATTCGATTTAAAACAGGAATGATAATTGACACGCGTGGCATGGGCAGGGACTTTTCTAATTTTAAGGTTGTTGCTGATTTATGGCCGACTAAGTTAATGTTCACTGGAAATTTTTGTAGAGCTTATTTTTTACATTTAACAAGAAGGTTGGTGGTGCTCGATGTACTCTGAACGCCGCCCGAAACTTCATTCGAAGTATTCACAATCTGATATTTACCACCACAAGTCTCAGTAGCTTGTCCATAGCAGTACTCGATATAACTGCAACTGATAAGATGATGGGGAGTTCCGTCAGGACCGTTAATAATTTTGGTGGAGGCTGCGCATGCAGCCAAATCTACAAGTAGAATTAAAAGTAGTATTTTTAATATGTAGTTTTTCAAAAAAGCTCCGGGTTCTAAATAGAAATAATTGGCGTTCCCCCAATGCGAAAAACTACGAATTAGGGTTTCGGATTACGCTTATCTGATGAGTGCTTGATTCTATTGCTCTAGTCAAATTGTTTCTATTTTGTTACAGCCCCATTTTTAACCAAAATCCCTGTTTCAAATAGTGTAATCAGGAAGGAGCCAACTGTTAGGTTATCAACGCGCCGTCCAGGTTTTGAAAAGCCTTATTGACCTTGTCGTTACGTCAAACTCCATGATGAACTTTACGGGAGGGAATTCAAATATGCTTTCAATCGGAACTTTTGCAAAAACAGCCAATGTGTCAGCTCGTACGATTAGATATTACGAGTCTATTGGCCTTTTGCCAAAGTCTCTTCGGGGTGAAAACAACTACAGATACTATGACCAAAAGTGGCTTGAAACGGTGGGCCATATTAGGGATTTGCAAAGTTTGGGATTTAGTCTTGATGATATCAAGCTGATTATTCACTTTTCAGACTCCGAACTCGGCTCTCACCTTCGCGACAAACTTTTGGAATTAGATCAAGAGTCTATCCATCTCGATGAACGTAAAAAGCGAATCAAGAATCTCCTCTCCGTAGCAAAAAAAATTGAAACTGGTGCATGTCTCACCGAAACGGAAAGGAATCTTTTTATGGAAAATATGAGGGAAGAAGTTATTAAGGGTCTTCAAAGTCAATACCGCACGGTAAGTGATTCAACGATGGCTTACCTAAATCGCGACGGATGGCTTCATAGTCACCCGCAAATAGGGGATTTTATTGATGGCGTAAAAAAGTGCGTCGAGTTTGCTCGAAGTAAAAAGTTAACTTTGGGAACGGCGCGTGGAAGTGCTCCGGCCAGCATGTCACTTTTTGGACTTGGATTTTCTGGAGTTGATCCGCTCAAATATGAAATGATCCCGGAACGGTTATCAACACAAGTTCCTTTCTTTCATATCGATGTTGAGTACGAGAGCGGCCAAGAGTTTGTTGATTTCTGCCGCGAAGTGAACAAAACGCTTCCATACGGCGAGGTTCAGGCGTTTAAGATGCCTTTGATTGATATTGTCCAGAACACCCATAGAGCGGTGGGGCAAATCATTAACTACGATTCGATTGATGATGATTCCGATACTGTGCTGAATCCATTTAAGCAGCTTGATCTTGAAAAGATATTTCAATTCGATTTTTCAGAAGATGCTTTGGTGATGAATTATGAAAAATTTAAGTCTGAATATTTAGGACTATGTAAAATAACGGAACATTTTAATGGGCAAAAATTTTTCGACTTTAGGGATATTATCAATGTCACAGCGATTTGGCGACCTCATTGCCAAGAGATCATCGACCGGATCGAACTTTATAAAAAAGCAAAATTAGAACCGTTTTCTTACGGCTTTCTTTCAGATAAAATTGAAAATTGGCTTAAGCCGAATTACGGTCGCATCATTTATCATGAAGATTTAATAAAAATTATATCTGAATACTCTGGTTGGGAATTGGCGCGAAGTAATTCGCTTCGCCGTGTATGTATGAACCCAGATAAGCTTGATATTCGGGATCAAAACGCTGACTGGATTGAATTTCAAAAAATAGCCCCGAAGCCCGTTGTCGATTTAGTTGCCGAAGAAAGTAAATGGGCTTTTTGCCTTCCACATGCGATTTCATTTGCGAAGTTTACGAAACAGACCGCCGTTCTTAAGTCTTTACACAAAGACGAATATTTTACAGAAATTGCGCGTTTCGAACAGAAACATGGCTTTCGTTGGGATGATATTGGAATTCGTATGAAGGGTGTGTCATTGCATCAGGGTTAATGCAGGCACCGTATAAAATATTTTGAGTAAAATTAGGCGTATTTTTTTCATACTCGGAGGGTCGATCACTTTGACCGATCTGCCTCCCTAAAGCCATTTTAAAACTAACTATGGGTTTGCAGCAGACCACCGTGGGGAATCAGCTGTCATTCAGGATTCTACCCATTAATGTTTAAAGATATTGACTCGTACCCACACATAGGGTACAATTATAAAGGGCAGTTAGTAATGGATGTGGTGGATCTTTCAAAAGTAGAAAAGCAGCTTAAAAAGATTCCTCAAGAAATTGTATTCAGATTGATGAGATGGACTCGGACCATTCAGGAGTTTGGACTTAGCGAGGCTCGCAAGGTTAAGGGCTATCATGACGAACCATTGAAGGGTTTGCGGCAGGGCCAACGATCGGTGCGACTAGGTATTAAGTGGCGAGCAATTTACTCACTTTCGAAAACTAACGAATTTAATATTTTTAAGATTGCGGAGGTAACACCACATGACTACCGGACGAAGTAAACAAATTAAGTTTGGATTAAAGGAACTTGAAAAAAAATTTGGTCTTTTAACGTTCGGTCGCCTTCTTGAATCACATCGCCTTGCGGAAGAAATATCACAAACTGCGATGGCTAAAAAAATAAAAATTTCTCGTCAAAAGTTGAATGACTTTGAGCATGGCCGGAGATTTCCAAGTCTTGGCGCTGCGGCTAGCATGGCTGAGGCGCTTGGCGAACATGCTGCAACTTGGGTTTCCGTCGTGATCGAGGAAATGCTTCGCGAAGAAAATTTAGAATTTAAAGTTACTTTGGCAGGTTAAATTTATCTCCGCTTGATTTGCAACAGGCTTTTGAGTGTATGTTGACTTCGCCAATTTAGAATCAGCACCATTTCCGAATACGCTTTATAATTTTTTTGTGTTTTTTGGACTTGGAAAAAATTGGCGTTCCTTTCTGGGGCGTCTTAGAACTGAGATCCTTTGTTATGCCATCTTATCTCAAGCTTGGTATTATCTGGGTCCATCACGAAAAAACTAACAAAATGTTTCTAGCCTTTTTTTCTGTGCGCTTTGGCTAAACAGGGCGATTTTAAATCGACGTGCGCAGGGCTATTGTTCAGTTTAATAGAACATATGTTCTTGTTTTAAGAACATATGTTCTATATAATAGAACGAGAGGTAACCTATGTACGCAGCTATTTTTGGAAATCCAACCGCCGAAAAAGTTCTTTTATATATCGCCAATTATGGTGAAGGCCATACGCGAGCGATGGCCACTACATTTACCTTAAGCACCTCGCAGGTGTACCAGCAATTAATTCGTTTGGAAAAAGAAGGAATACTGGTGGCCAAGCAATCCGGACGAACAAAAGTTTTTTCAGTTAGTCCAAGGCTAGCAATAAAAAAACCACTCATGCAATTACTTGAGGCGATTCTGGCATTAGTTCCCACTGAAGATCAAAAAAAATTTTTTCGTAATCGCACTCGCCCTAGGAAAACCGGAAAAGAATTGTGAAGATTGGTCCCAAAACTTCACGTCTCGAGTTAGCCGCTTTGATTACGGAAGCCTTAGCAAAGCAGGGCATTCAAACTTGTTTGGTCGGTGGGGGAGTCGTCTCTATTTATACAGACAACGAATATGAATCTAAGGATCTTGATTTTATCTCGCCCGCTGAACATAAAAAAATTATAGCGGTGATGGAAAATCTAGGATTTGAGCGCGAAGGCAAAAATTTTTATCATAAATTCATCGAATTAAGTGTTGAATTTCCGGCGGGCCCGATCGGTATCGGCGATCGGGTGCCGGTAAAGCCTGCAGGTAAAATTAAAGTCGGAAAAACTGAGGTTATATTATTATCGCCGACCCAGTCCGTAATGGATCGTCTGGCATGGTTTTATTTTAACAACGATCGCCAATGTTTAGACCAGGCCGTGATGGTTGCACACAGGCATCCAATAAAATTAAGCGAAGTAAAAAAATGGTCTCTTGAAGAAGGCCAAGAAGACAAATTTGAAATATTTCTGAATATCTTAAAATTAAAAAAAAATAAGTAAATGTGAGTGTTGCTGATTTTTTTGCAAAAGAAATTTGGCGTACTCAATATGAAGAACTAAGAGTTAGTGTTTCCGAATACGCTGTTATTTTAAATTCCAAATATAAGTAGAAGTTATATATCTCGTTCCAGCAAAATCAACGTGATCGTTTTCAATTTAAATTCCGCCATGTCGTCCATAAAAAAATCGTGCACCCTTGTTGCTTTCGAATACGGAAACCGTCATTTTTTCTTTAGACTTTTCTTTTAATTCTTTAACTCCATATTCAAAAAGCATCGTTCCTAGCCCTAATTTTTGATAGGCTTCCAGCAAGTAGATAGCCTGAAGTTCGCAGTCAGCATCAACTTTAGGTTCTCTGTTTTTACCAAAGCAAGCGAAGCCAACAATCTCGTTAGTTAAATTGTTTTCGGCAACAATGCAGCTAAGGTCTATGCTTTCGACAAGCCTTTTGGCGCGTGGAAGCTGCTGATCTATCGTAATTATTTTTAAAAAATCTTGATTTATGAATCCGCGGTATGTTGTTTGCCAAGATTGTGCATTAATAAAGGCTACACTCGAGGCATCATCGCTGGTTGCTTTTCGGATCAAAAATTTAGAAGAATTTAACTTAGTCATTTTTGACCTCGATAACTGTTGCGCCTTCGTTGCTCGTCGGGGGTTCGTAATCTTTCGAGATGATGTCGAAGTCGTCATCTGAGAAGGTGAAAGAGAAAATATTTTGCGGCTTATTTTTGTTTCTTTCTCGAACGCGCTCTCGGCACACTTCTATTGGCACAGAAATTTGGTAAATTTCCAAATCAGCATTAGCTGCTTGAGTAAATTTCTGAAGCCCTGCTCGGCCTTTTGGGCTGTTCACTCCGAAATCGAAAACTACAGGAACTTCTAAGTGAAGAGCTTGTTGCGCCACTTCAAAGATGCGATCGCGAATACCTGTGTAATATTTTGCATAAACCTCATGGCTTCCAATAGGTACGCCTAAACTAGCGATCCACTGATCTGTTGAAAAGAATAGAGCCTGCTTTTCTTTGGCGAGCTTTCTTGCCCGAGTTGTTTTTCCAGAGCCGATTTGTCCGGCTATCGCGTAGATTATTTTATTAATCATTTTTAAAGAATAAGAACTTGGTGAATTGATGTAAACGAAAGTTCGATAAAAAAATTGGCGTTCCCAAGGGGAGCTGAAAAGGCGAGCAGTGTAAAGGTATCGGTTACGGTCGTAAAAAGTTAAAAGTGTTCAATCAAATCAATCAATCCATAACAATTGCCACTCCAACGCAGATATAACAGTTCCCGCAACCAAAGATTTCCTGCAACAAAAAAATTTCTTTTAGCGACAGCCCTTGGTTTTGCCAAAAAGGGACAAGGCCGATTAAATAAATTGCGTAGGCAGCTTGCTTTACTAGCAATTGAACAAAAAAGTGCGCTTCGTTTCGTCAATTTTCGAGACATCACGTTTTATTTCGGTTACCCTTTTTACAAATAAATCTTAACTTGCTGGGAGTTTTTAATGTTAAAAATGCTATTATCTGTGCTTGCCCTTTCTTCGTTAACTGTTGGATGCGCGACAATCCTAAATGAAGATTATCAGAAAATTAATGTGGCCACATCGAACAATAAAGAAGTGAAGGGTAACGTCGATGGTATTCCATTCACAGCCCCTAGCATTGTCAGTGTAAAGCGTTCAAAGGCCGATAAAATTTTAATTCTAGATTCAAATTCGTGCGCAAAGCAAACCTTGCTTGCCAGCCAAGTAGACACTAAGTTTTTCATCAATATTTTGAGTGGTGGAACTTTCGGATCAACCACTGACTATGCAACTGAGAAAATGTGGAAATTTCAGGAGTCAGTTGTAATTCCTTGTAACTAATTTAATTTCTGTTCAATTTGCGCCGTCTAAATTTACTTACAAATTTTACCATCAGACCGGTAATTTATAAGCTCAAGAGAAGCTATGAAAGGTTTTTCTTGAGTTTTTGTATAGCTTTTTTGGTTGGCCATAAAATTTTGGCGCTAGCTGCACCGATCGAGAATTTGAATCAACATATTCAATTACAAAAACTTTCAGAAGATCCAGTCTGGAAGGCCCTACTTCAACTGAGTCGCAATTCACCTCAAATTCATGATCCAAATTTTTATATCAGCCAAAGTTATAAAAGTTCTTATTTTGAACTGACAAGTTTTTTAGACGCGCTTCATGCGCCGGATGCCAAGGCTACGGCTTGTCGATTTCCGGCCCGTTATTTTTGGCTCAAGAAAAAGCTACCGTTACATGATATAGACCTAAATCAGTGTGAAGGGCTTTTCGAATTTATCACTCGCGCGCCACTTGAAACAGCGTCCGTCGTTTTTGCGACAGAAAATCTTGCGCAACCGGCAAGTATGATGGGACACATTTTTTTCAAATTTGGTGGGACCAATAGCAATAATATTTACGTCGAACATGTGATTTCCTTTTTCACAGATCTCAATGATATTAACTTTCCGAAACTGATTATTCAGAGCCTGCTTACGGGCAAGCGCGGACTTTACGCATTATCTCCGTACGAACAAACCCGTGTTCATTATCTTTACGAAGAACAACGCAACCTATGGGAATACCGACTGAATCTTTCGGAAGACGAAAAAATATTTCTACACTATTATTTTTATGAACTCAAAGATGTCTCATTTACCTATTATTTTCATTTATTTAACTGCGGAACTTTGGTTAAAAATATTTTAGCCATTTTACACCCTGAACTACTGGATGATTGGTCGCTTTGGGTAACACCTTTAGATGTGGCCCGCCTGCTTGATCAGCCTAGCTACGTGGAGAAGCAAGTCGTGCAAGCTTCCAGTCGTTGGAAAATAAAAGCACTAAATGAAAGCTTGTCACTAGACTCTTCAGAAGAAGCAAAGATTGAACATCGGAATTTTGCAGAACTGAATTTTGAAAAGAAAAATCAAAAAAACCAGTTCCTGTCTTTTGAACTGGCACTGGCATACAATGATTACAGTTACGAGAAAGATCAGATAACTAAGGCTGATTGGAATTTGAACCGGCAGCTTCTAATAACCAAAAAAGATAAGATTTTACCATATGGGCAGCTCGATATTTCGAACTACAAAAAGCCATCAGCGACTATTCAGGATTCGCAAATATTTATAAGTGGGCTCGAGTCTGCAAATAGTTTCATCTCACAGGCTGAACCAAAAGATCGAATACTTTTAGTAGGATTCTTACCTGCCTCTCACACACTTTTTGAAGACAATACGCAATATCAAAATGAATCAGAACTTAAAATTGGTGAAGTCACGTTGAGTTATAAACCGCTTACTCAGCAGGTTGAGCTAAACTCATTCGTTTTATATTCTGCCATTTCATTGCAACCAAGTGATCCATATACTGGGGGGCTTTCCGGACTATTTCGTTTGGGCGTAGAACCCAAGAAGCAAGATAACCTTGGCTTTAAAAAGTCATTTTTTCTAGAAGGTGGCTTAGGTCAAACATTCCGATTATTGCACGATATTGATCTATTTTATCTAGCCAAAATAGGTGCAGAGTCTGAGACGGAAGCCTATCTTGCATTTGCACCCCAATTTGGATTAATTGTTCGCGAGGTTTTTAATATGAAAACTCTTTTCTCGGTCGAGCATGAGTTTAGACTTAACCGAGCAAGCTATCTCAGCCAAAGCGTTACTCAAGTTTACAACGCGCGCCGTTTTTCTATTGCAATCCAATTCAATCAATATGAAAAAAAAGCTAGAAGACCAGACGATATGACACCTGAAAATTTCTCTCAAAATTTTGTTGCAACTTACAAATTATTTTTTTGAACCTTAAAAACTGATTTACCGGAGATATTGCAAATTATAAAAAGGTAACAAGGGCCAAATTTAGTAGAAAAATTTTTTGCTCTACTATTAATTGATTTAGCGGTTTCGGATGATTGTGACGGTACTGACTGGTACGTTAAGGTTGTTGAAGATAGCCGTGAGTTACTAAAAGTGCCTGGTGCCTCTATTTGAGTGAAAATTGAAGCCTTAAAAAACTTAAAGGGTCTGCTGTCTGAAATCTAAAGCCAAAGCGACAAAATGAATCTTAACCTTCCGACCTCTATTTAGGCGTTAAATTGGCGAATCTCTGGCGTTCCACTGGCGTCGCATTAGGGCTTACAAGAATGACCAGCCGGGAGTTGTTGTAGCTATTTAAATTCGTCCAAAATGCCTAAACGAATCTTGGCAGAAATTATGGGCCACATAGATTTGAGTACTACTAACAGGTATTCGCACGTCACCAATCAAACGTTAGGTTCAGAAGTTAAAAAGTGGTTTTATTTTCAGAACAAGCAACGTTTCATTAGTCGCTTTATGATTGCTCTGTTATTTTGGTCACTTAGAAAAAATTGGCGTTCCCAAGGGGATTCGAACCCCTGTATCCTCCGTGAAAGGGAGGTGTCCTAGGCCACTAGACGATGGGAACAGCGTGAGAGAAAGAATCTGTTCGACCAGTGGAGCCGTTCAGCGCAATTCAAGACCAATTATTTTTAAATTGGTGGCTCGCGATGGATTCGAACCATCGACCCTTTCATTAAAAGTGAAATGCTCTACCAGCTGAGCTAGCGAACCACTCTTGAATTGAAAAGTTAATTTGTTACAGACAATGATTGCAGTCAAAGGGTTTTTTTGCAGTGCTTAATAATTCAACAAGCCCTATGAAATCGCTACCTTATGCCCTTAAGCCCGAATTTTGAAATACATTCTTGAGTGAATTTTTTACGAGCGTTTAGCCAACATATTGCATTTGTATCAGCGAAGCTGTCGAGTCTTCTGACAGTTGTTGGCCTAATGATCACTTTTGCGGGGCCAAGCCCGGCCATGGCGGCGGAGCCGATTGATGTGGTGTTTGATCTGGATTGGACACTGATCTACCCAACCAATGAAAACATGGCGCTAGCGGTGCCTAAGAACACGTTTAAAATTGGTAATAATCTATTCAGACTCACCGATCACGCGGTTGAAATTTTATTAGAGTTACACCAGCAGCCCGATGTGCGAATTTCATTTTTTAGTGGCGGCGCGCGCGAAAGAAATACAGCGGTAGTAAAAATAATTTACGATTTAATGAATAAACCAGAATACCGGCCTCATAAAATTCTTTCGTTCGAAGATTTGACCGTGATTTCTACTGATAAAGATTTAAAATTTGCGCAAAGAAATAAAAAAGATATCGGAAAATTTTTTAATTTGCAGCGTGCGATGTTGGTCGATGATATCGAAGATTTTATTTTACCCGGCCAAGAGCAAAATGAAAAATGGCTAGGAAAAACCTATAATGATCGACCCAAATTTGAATTGCAGTCGTTAGAAGAAACAAAAGATGCGGCCTACTCAGCGCCAAACTTTAACGAATGGCTGCGTGAACGTAATAAATTAGTGACTGTTAAAGAAATTATTTTAAAGACCTTAGAATTAACTCGGCAGAATTCAAAAACTTTTGTCGAAAATCTACAAAGCTTCATCATTCTACCGGGCCTGTGCGCGGGCTTATTCAGCCCGTAAAATTAATCTTGAAATACAGGTTTGATCCACAAGGTTTGGTCTCTGTCGGGACCAACTGAAACAACATCAATCGGGCAACCCACATGACGAGTGACGAAATCGATGTAAGCTAATGCTTTCATCGGTAAATCTTTAATCGCTTTCACTTGCGTAAGATCTTCTTTCCAGCCTGGTAAATATTCGATCACGGGTTCAAGTTGACTGACTAATTCAGTTGAAGTTGGAAATTCGTGGATGATTTCGCCGTTTAATTTGTAGCCAGTACAAATACCTAGTTGCTCGTGATCAGATAAAACGTCTAATTTCATCATCGCTAAGCTGTTGATTCCGTTTAAGCGGATCGCGTATTTAAGCGCAACTAGATCAAGCCAGCCACAACGACGAGCTCGCCCGGTGGTTGAACCAAATTCGTGACCCTCTTTTTGAATTCTTGCGCCGACATCATTAGTTAATTCAGTCGGAAATGGTCCGCTACCTACGCGCGTGCAGTAAGCTTTAAACACGCCGACAATTTTTGATAGGTGGTGAGGGCCAACGCCCGCACTGATCGAGCCCGCACCGGCTAAAGTTGATGAGCTAGTCACATACGGATAAGTACCGTGGTGAATATCAAGTAAAGTTCCTTGCGCGCCTTCAAAAAGTACGCGGCGATTTAGTTTTAGTTTTTGCGCGACTAGAAGACTAACGTCAGCGGTGCGGTAAGGTTTGATTTCTTCGATCACGGTTTGAATTTGGTCGTAGATATCTTTCGCTTTGATTTCAGTTACATCATAAAGTTTAGTTAACAGCGCATTTTTTTCTTTTAGTACAAATTCTAATTTCGCCATTAAGTTTTTATTATCGTAAAGATCGCTCATTACCAGCGCTCGGCGGGCGGCGCGGTCTTCGTAAGCGGGGCCAATGCCTTTTCCAGTGGTACCAATTTTACCATCGGACAAATCTTTTTCACGCGCTTGATCTAAAGCTTTATGGTAGGGAAGTAAGGCCGTAGCGTTATCAGAAATTAATAATTGAGCGGGAGAGATCGAAAAACCCGCTGCTTTTAGTTTTCTAATTTCTTCGGCTAAGCCAAAAATATCAACCACCACGCCCGAGGCAATTAAGCACATTTTTTCCGGATGTAAAATTCCAGACGGTATTAAGTGTAGAACCGTTTTTTTACCGTTCACCACTAAAGTATGTCCGGCATTAGAGCCGCCTTGAAAACGTACGACCATATCAGCACTTGCGGCCAAGACATCGATTAGTTTACCTTTTCCTTCGTCTCCCCATTGAGCTCCGACGACTACCGTTGCTGACATACTAAGTCCTTTCCTTGAACGACAATGATCCCCATTCGTTTTGAAGAGGTAATGCATTCATTAAAATATTTTTTGAAAAGTAATTTTCGACCTGCTGGGCCGCTTGCATCGAAGCTTTTAAAAAAGCTTCTTCCGTAAATGCGCCTAAGTGCGGAGTTAAAATTGCGTTTGTGCATTTACGCAATTTTGAATCGCGCGGTAAAGGTTCTTTATTGAAAACATCAAGCCCGGCGCACGCGATCGCTTTTTCTTGCAGGGCATCCGCTAAATCATCTTCATTAATGACTGAACCGCGCGAAGTATTAATTAAAATTAAATCTTCGTGCACGTATTCAAAATGTGAACGGTTTAACATATGGTGAGTTTCAAAAGTTGCGGGCACATGAAAAGTTAAAATATCGGATTGTTTTAAAACTTCTTCGTAACTTTGGCGTTGCACATTCGCTTTTTTGAAAGTGTCTTCTAGTTGATACGGATCAAACGCAATCACGGTCATCCCGAAAGCTTGCGCCATCTTTGCAACCCGTTGACCGATACGGCCTAAGCCGATAATTCCTAAAGTTTTATTTTCTAATTCAAAACCTACGAATGGATCACGCGTCCAAACTCCGGCTTTCATTTCTTTGTGCGCAAAAACAATATGCCGAGTACAAGCCATCAATAAAGCCCAAGTGTGTTCAGCGGTCGAAGTAACGTTGGCTTCGGGTGTGTACATCACTTTAATATTACGCTGGGCCGTTTCCTTTAAATCGATATGATCGTAACCGCTGGTGCAGGTAACGATGAGCTCTAAATTTTTAGCTTGGTTTAATAGATTCGCATCTACCGCAAATTTTGAACGTATGATTAAAGCATTGGCTTCAGCGATATTAGTTTCGGTGTAGTTTTCGACGCGGAAGTTTTTATTTTTTTTAAGTTCAATCAAAGCTTCAACGGCAAAACGGTCGGCAATTACAATTTTTTTCATACTTCATGTGCTTTCAGCCAAGCAGTCGATTCTTCTCTAATTCTTGCAGCCGAAATTTCATAGCCTAGATCTGATAAGGCTAAGGCAAAATTTTCCATTCCGGCGATTAAGTCTTCATCTAATATGTAACCCATGTGTCCAATGCGGATAATTTTACCCTTCGCTTGATCTTGCCCACCCATCACGGTGACTAAATATTTTTTCTCTAAGTGAGCGCGAAGTTTTACTCCATCAACCGAAGCGGGTAAATTAATCGCGGTTACAGAATCAGACGGAGCTTCGGAGTAAAGACTTAAGCACATTTTTAGTGCCATCGCGCGAGTAAAATCAGCTCGCCGGCGGAGTTGCGCAAAATGTTTTTCTAAACCGATTTCTTGGATACGAGTTAAAATAAAATCTAAAGCTTTAACTAAAGGAACCGGTGAAGAAAATAAAGTCTCGCCATTTTTATTGGCTTTTAATTCTTTTCGTAAATCAAAATAAAAACGGGGAGTGCTTGCAGTCTCGGCTATTTTCCACGCTTTTTCTGAAAGAGCTACAAAACTTAAACCGGTCGGGAGCATGACGGCTTTTTGGCTACCGGCAACGAGTGCGTCGATGTGCCATTCATCCATTTTCATTGGAAATGCGCCCACGGCGGTAATTCCATCCACTAAGAAAAGTGCGGACGTTGTTGCAATTAATTTTCCGAGTTCTTCAATCGGGTGCATCGTACCGGTGCTTGTTTCACAAGCTTGCGTCATTACAATTTTAATTTTTGGGTTTTGTTTTAATAAATTGTCTACATCTTTTACTTGAACAGCTTTACCCCACTCAACTTGTAAACGATGAACTTTGGCGCCGTAAGTTTCGGCCATATCAGCCCAACGCTCGCCAAATTTTCCGCTGACGATTGCTAAGATTTCGTCGCTACGTGATAGAACGTTAACCAATGCCGATTCCATCCCGCCGCTACCGGTTGAAGTGTGCATGAACACGGGATTTTTGGTTTGAAATAAAAATTTTAAATTTTGTAAAACGCGCGCCAGAATTAAATCAAATTCAGGCGTGCGATGATGGATCATAGGTTCAGCAAGGATCTTCTGCACTTCGGGGTGTAGTTGAACAGGGCCGGGGGCAAGAAGAATAGCATTTGACATAGGGAAACCTTCCAGATTTATTAAAGCAGATGAAACGAATACTTTCGCTTATTTTTTTAGTGCTGACGGCATCAGTCATTCAGATTAGCCTTGCAGGCTGTGCTTACAAACTGAGCTCGAAGTCGATGTTACTTCCGGGTAATGTAAAGCGGGTGCAAATTCCGCTATTTAAAAACAAATCAATCGAACCTGAAACAGAAGTATTTTTCACAAATGCGCTCAAGACTGAGGCTTTAAAGTCGGGCTTAGTTAGTTTGCAAGATAGTGAAAACACCAGCGAGGCTGTCTTGCAAGGCACAGTGACAGCGGTTGACGTGGTCGCCGAAGAATCAGTCATCGAAGCAAAAAATGCGACCTATCTTCCTTCGCGTACCGTTTTGGCGACTCAGTATCGAGTCGTTGTAACAATTAATTTAGTCTTACAGAAAAAAGGCAGTAGCGAAATTTTATGGAGCGGAAGCTTTAAGCAGCTAAAAAATTACTCGGCTCCGCAAATTACGCTACCAGTTATTAATACCTCAAACAGTCTTTACAACTTTTCTGCGAAACGGCAGACTCTGGAAGTATTAGCTAAAGAGATGATGCAAGAGGCTTTCGATCGAATGCTCGAAAATTTTTAATTTGTGAGACAATTAATAAATGGCAATTAATGATCAACAAAAATTGTACAAGGATTTGGAATTAAAAAAATTCCAACCCATCTACTTTTTGTTTGGTGACGAGCCTTATCTTTTAAATCAATGTACGCATCGGTTTAAATTTTCCGTGCTAGATGAAAACACAGTTGATTTCAATTACTCACTTTTTTATGCCGCCGATGCAGATGTCACGAATATTAAAGACGCGGTTGAGACTTTGCCAGTGTTTACTTCGCACCGTTTAGTGATTCTTAAAAATGCGCACGAGTTAAAAGATTCTGAATTGCTAGAGCTTCAACCGCTATTTGATAATCCAGTTGAATCGACCGTCTTTGTTATTCTGGCTGAAAAAGTTGATAAGCGGAAAAAAGCGATTAAAACTTTATTAGATAATGCTTTCTGCGTAGAATTTAAAAAACCTTACGATAATCAAGTGCCGCAGTGGATTTCGTACCTTTGCCAAAACATCAATTTAAAAATTTCAACTGAAGCCATTCATCGTTTGCACCGCTTGGTCGGAAATAATTTAACTGAATTGGAAAATCAAATTTCCAAAATCCAAGATTATATCGGCGATCGAACACAAATTGAGCTAACCGACGTTAATTCAGTGGTTTCTTTTAGCCGGGAAGAAAGCGTTTTTGATTTTACTAAAGCCATCGGCCAAAAAGATCGTGTAAAAGCACTCGAGCAATTAGTGAGTCTCATGGATCAAGGTCAAAACGAAGTAGCCATCATCAGCTTACTAGCCCGTCATATGCGTTTATTGTTAACCGT
Source organism: Bdellovibrio sp. (assembly GCA_014376435.1). Lineage (GTDB taxonomy): Bacteria > Bdellovibrionota > Bdellovibrionia > Bdellovibrionales > Bdellovibrionaceae > Pseudobdellovibrio. The sequence goes on from JACMRL010000030.1 coordinate 40,478, forward strand.
TAGATCGGGCATGGATCAAGGAATTGGCGGCGCTAAATTAGCAAGCCTTGCACAAGTGCCCAGTTACTTTATCGAAAGCTACTGTGACCAAGCACGCATTTGGCCAATTCGTAAAATTGAAGAAGCCATCAGCGTTCTGCACGAGACCGATAAGGCGTTAAAATCTTCGCCACTTTCTTCACACATTTGGCTAGAGAATATGGTTCTTAAGTCTTGTTCATTATAAATTCTAGTTTTTAAATGTGTTGCCCAGTTTCGATTAAATGAAGCCTAAAAATAAGTTTGTGATTGCTTCTTAAATTATAGTGTTTCAATTTAAGCGCCTCATTCCGCGACAGATCGCTTCACATAGCGTACAAACGTTGTATGCCGTGACTTAAGTCTTAAGCCGTAAATAAGTTTTTAAGTTTGATCAATATCAGGTCGAGACCGAGGTGAAAAACGGAAAAGTTTCGTATAAATCTAAAGCGTTCAATCAGACTGTTGTTGATTTGGTTCGATATGTTAAAAAATCAGCAGGTCTGTCACATGTTGCGACCGTCATCTTAGAAATGAAAGACAAGATCAACGCTAAAAAACTTCCTGCAATCGCCGAAATTCATAACGACACGCCGCTTGTTCAACGTGTAGGATATTTACTAGAAAAATTTGGCGGAAAGTCTGAACAACCCCTGCTACGATGGCTTAAAAACAGAGAAGTTTATCTTGTTAAACTAAATCCAAGCTTGAAGGTAGGCAAAAAAAATATTCGTAAATGGGCGATTAATCTTAACTCAAATGTTGAACCGGATGAAGTATGATAAGTAAAGAATATATTCAAGCTTGGAAAAGCACAGCACCCTGGAATTATGATGCGCAGGTTGAGCAAGACTTAATAATGAGTCGCGCACTTTGCGAGCTTTATTCTGAACCAAAGATCAAAGAGACCCTCGCTTTTCGCGGAGGAACTGCGCTACAAAAAATATTCTTTTCGAAGTCAACACGCTACTCAGAAGATATTGATCTTGTACAGATTCCGAAAGAAAAAATTGGATCTGTGGGGGCTTCGTCTAATGACGAAGGCTTGAAGCGTGTCAACGTAGCCGTTGGAATGGGCTTGGGCGGCAACGGTGCACGTGACATTGCTTACATAAACGCAGAGAGCGCAGCTAAAGACCTAAAAATCAAAGAGCTTGAACTTCGTCTTGAGAAAATCGAAAAAGCTCTCAACTCAAAATAAAAGTAACTCGTGAGAAAATGATGAATGCACTGTTTTTTTGAAAATCAGCATAGCCAATCCATAAAAGCAGTAAGCTAGAGAATGGCTCCTTGCCATAGTTCTTTTAGAAAATCTTGGTAGTGTAAAAGTTCAATTCCGTTTTCTATACGGCGAAATGGGTCTCTGGATATAAGGTAAGTTTTTTTCAATTTTAGATCGTCCTGTAAAGCCAAAAGGCTTTTTAGGTCCGAGCTTTGCACTTTTTGAGTCGATTTAAATTCAAAAGCAATTTCCTTATTGGCCACCAAATCGACTTCGTATTCGCCTCGTTGAGTTCGCCAATAGCTTAACGTGTCCTCATCGAGCTGTTCCGAATAGCTTAAGTAGGCTCTAAATTCGTTATATAAAAACTGTTCAAATAATTCTCCAAATAGTTCTGTAGAACTGCTTATTGATTTTATTTGCCTTAGGGAATTTACAATTCCGGCGTCGAAGAAATAGAACTTGGGCTTGGTTGTTACTTTTCGGCCTTTTTTTATTTTTAGTGGCTTTAGCGAAGTGCCAATTAAGGTATCTTCTAGTAAATGAAAATATTCTCTGACAGTTCTGCTGGGCACTTGGCTTTCACTGCCAATAGTTTCGAAATTAAGTTGGCGCGTATTGCAGCTTGCAGCGACTTTTAGATATCTTGAAAAGCTTGCAATATTTCTGGCTAAAGCTTCGGCTGCGATTTCTTCTTTAAGATATGTCCCGACATAGTCCTTTAGATCCCGAAAAGGGTCGGTAGAGGTGTAAATAGGCGGAAGCGTCCCATACAACAGAATTTTATTTAAATTAAATGTATCAAGTTCGGCACTTACAAAAGGAAACATATGACGCACCCTAAGTCGTCCTCCTGTCAATCCGGTATGGGTTGTACGCAGCTTTTTAGCACTGCTTCCAGTTAGGACAAAACGAACTTTTTTTTCCTCAATAAGAGCATGAACTTCGTCCATAAGGACGGGAAGCTTTTGGATCTCATCGATAAGAATAAGTTTATCTTTTTCTAATAAACTCTTTCGCAAAAAAGAGGGGTCTTGGGATAATCGAGTATAAATATCGGCATGAAGCAAATTAAAAGTCTTATCAAATTTAATTTGAGTATTTAAAAATGTGGTCTTACCAGTTTGCCTGGGGCCCAGCAGAAGAACGCTTTTGCGCTCGAGATCTTTCTTTAAACTAAGAATTCTTTTAATATCTTCCATTAATGCAGAATAACACCTGTTTACATATTCCGCAACAACTCTGCGATATATGTAACATATTCCGCAACAACTCTGCGATATATGTTAAGCTATTGAATTCCTTTACTAAGTTTCGCAAAACACGAGACGTCGCTGCGTGTTGCCCAAGTAATTGATGTTACCCAAATGACTCATTTTAAAACGTTTATTTGAGTTCATGTTGCTTTAATCTGCCGAAGCTTTTCTTCTTCTTCAGGGTAGGTTTCGCATTCCATCAGCCGCTGATACGGTGTTTTTGGTTTATCGTACTTCTTTTTAAACTTAGAACCTTCGCGGTCTTTTGAAATTAATTTCATCTGCGGCATAAAATAATTATGCAGCTTTCCCCAGACTTCGTAAATTTCATTCATCAATGGGATTAATGTTGGATCTTCGATTCTAACGTGACCAAACACACTGCGAACAAACGTATTATTCTTCTGCTCTACATGACATTAATCATTTGATTTTCCAGATCTTTCTATAGCCACATCGACACCCTTTGCATCTTTAAACTCTTGCACTAAAAGATGATTTATAGATTCGATCCCGTTGTCAAAAAATAAAGATCGCATCAAAAACGGTAATCGGCTACTTAAGACTTTTAGTATTTTGACGACTAACTCAGCGTTCTTACCGTAAATCCCGCTACCCAATCGTAGCTGGTCAGCCATTCTTCTAAAATAGATTTTAAACGCTTACTGCAAGGGTACCCAGATAACTTCCAAAGCTGAACTAGGTGATGCTTGTCAAAGTCAGTGTAAGTATTCTTAGGCCCACGTTTTTGTTTTATCTCTTCAATGACAATAGCACCGCGAAGCTTTCTGATTAAACTTTTTCGATACATTTTGTGAATGCCAAGCTTTGGAAAAATGACTGCTTCAATTTCAAGTAATATGCCCATCTTTTCTTTTTTAGTCTCTAGCCAGTTGTAGCGAAGGGCCAACTGGTAAAAGACAGCATCCTTGCTATCTTGGTCGAAAACTTCACTCCCGGTTAAAGTTATAGACCAAAGTTTAGTACCATTTTCGGTAACAGTAATTACCAGGCAATTCGTCATGGTCTCAGATTGGGTCACTTTGGTAATATTTATTTCTGGGCAATTCGTACTCAAGTCTTAAGACGTAAAGTCTTTCAACAGATTATCCGATAAGTAAACATGCATATCTGTTTAGGTTTGACCACCTATTTAAAGAAATTCTTTTTTCTTTTGACGCTTGTTATATCAAGCGTATTTTCTGCGTCCATCGCGGTTGCCGCGCCGAAATTAATTTCATTTCAAAGTAAAATCTACAAGCCTGACGGTACTCCGCTAGAGGCTTCGTCCGTGCAGTTTAAGTTTTCTTTGATGAACCCATTATCGACGTGCGTGATTTATTCAGAGACTTTTTCGAATGTAGATTTATCAAGCTCAAGCGGTAGTGTTGTTTTAGCCTTAGGTGATCCGGTCAAAGCGGTACGCAGTTACCCGACCTCAGGCAGCATGAAATGGTACGACGCTTTTAATAACACCACACCCACTTACACATGTCAGACGACCGGAACTTTTTCACCCACGTTGCTTGATAACCGCCGACTGGTGATGCAGTTCAATGATGGTGGCGGAAGTGGTTGGCAAACATTGCCCCCGATGGATATCAATAGCGTACCTTTTGCGATGTTCGCTGAGCTGGCAGAGACTGTGCCAGCTAGCGGTATTTTACAAGGCGGGGCAACACCGGGCCAAGTATTAAAGTGGACGGGTACCAGCTGGGCAGCATCCACGGATAACTCTAATGCTGGCGGCGTCAGTAACGTCAGCAGTGCTACTAGTTATTTATCTGTAGCTAACGGCGGAACAGCGCCTGTATTAACCATCAACGTCGGTACAGGCATTAATACGGTTGCGGCGGGCGATGATGCACGTATTACCGGAGCCTTTCAATCAGCGACCAGTTTAAGCGGAGATCTAACGGGAACTTTACCGAATGCCACGATTGCGGCGGGTGCGGTGACAAACTCGAAAATCACTTCGATGGCGTTTAGTAAGTTAATAGGTATTCCTACGACACTTTCAGGCCATAGCATCACGATGACATCATCTGATATCACGACAGCTTTAGGATACACGCCGGGAAATGGCAGCGGTCTGGTATCAAGCGTGTCTGCTGATACAACTTCGGGTAACCCAATTACGGTAGGTGGCTCAGCTTCGGCAAAAACAATTAATTTACCAAAATCAACAGCTTCAGCAAACGGGTACTTAGCGTCGGGCGATTTCACAACGTTTTCTAGTAAGTTAAATGCGAATCAAACAGCTATCGAAGCGGCACTTGGTTATGTACCTGTAGCTTCAGGTTTAACTTCTAGTTATATATTTGTAGGTAACGCATCAAATCTAGCCGTGGGAGTTCAACTTTCTGGTGATGCGACGATTTCAAATACGGGCGTGTTATCTTTAGTTAATTCAGGCGTCGGTGTCGGTACCTACTCAAAAGTGACAGTTGATTTAAAAGGTCGTGTAACCGCATCCGGAGTTTTAAACTCAGGCGATGTGACTACGGCTCTAGGTTACCTGGCTGCGAGTTCTATTAACAGTGTTCAAACTTTAACAGCTAGAGTTGCAACCACGGCCAATATTGCACTAACAGGCACCCAAACAATTGATGGCGTTGCAGTCATAGCGGGTGATCGCGTTTTAGTTAAAAATCAAACCACTCAATCGCAAAATGGTATTTATGTTGCGGCCGCAGGCGCTTGGGCGCGTGCTTCTGATTTAGATTCTTGGGCAGAAGTTGTGGGTTACTCGTCGACAATTTCTGAAGGCGCAGCTTGGGCTGGAATGAATTTCGTTTCGATGGAGACCGTCGTGGGCACGATTGGAACAACAGCTATTAGATGGAGTTCTAACGGAAGCGGATCAGCAACGTCTAGTAATACGGCGGTGGGCTTATCTGCATTGAACGCAAATTCGACTGGAAATTCTAATGTGGCATTTGGAAGCTCGGCATTAAGCCTTAATAACACCGGTACGGGTAATACCGGCGTCGGCGGATATGCGCTTGGAAACAACACCAGTGGCAGTTATAATGTGGCTATAGGCTATGCTTCAATGAACAGCGGAACAACAGGCGGTTCCAACACCGCGGTAGGTTTCGGTGCCGCAAACGCTACAAACACAGGTGAGGCCAATACGGCTTTTGGCGCGAGCGCGCTGTCTTCAAATCGTGGACGTGGAGAATCAACTGCGATCGGTTTTGGTTCAATGCAAAATGCCGACAATGCGGGTACCGCGGTAATAACTTATAACACTGCAATCGGCGCTTATTCATTAAAAGGACACAGTTCCGCTTCTTTAAATACGGGAGTAAGAAACACAGCACTTGGCCATTCAGCTTTATTTACGACAACAATCGGTTCAGGAAATATCGCTGTCGGATACAACGCAGGGTCAGCAATTACATCTGGCGATAATAACGTGGTCATTGGTTCTAACACGGGTTCATCGATTGCAGCTTTATCAAATAATATTTTAATTGCAGACGGTGCGGGTAACGAAAGAATTCGCGTAAATTCTA
>JACMRL010000031.1 GCA_014376435.1 Bdellovibrio sp.
CCATCAAACTTGATATCCGTACTTAACTTAGAATTTGTTTTCGTAGGCGTGGCCTTGGCGAAACCAGAGACGCTAACTAATAAAATTAAAAAGAAATATTTAGTTCGCATTGTGCACCCGCTTCGTTTGAAGTTCTGTCAGTCTCTGATCTAAGTAAGCAACCATAGGGCCACGTCCAAGTGACGTTTGTAAAGATTTCATCTTAGCTAAATCACTCAGGTTAAATGGATTTGCTTTTATTTTTTCCTTTAAAGATTCGCTCTCGGATAACGTTTTTTGGCGAACTTCAGAAAGTTTTTCAAACGGATCCACTGCTAAGCCGGCTATTTTTGATGATTCACGCAGTGCCAATATTTCGGTACGAGCGGTTACACAACCTGGTTTACTTGCACCCACTAAACACTCTGAGATTTCGGTCAAACTATTCTTAGCTAGAGCTTGCTTCCATAAGTCCTGCATCTTCGTTTGCACAGCCACCGCTTGCGCTAAGTAAGGCTGAACCATTTGCTTCACTTGAGCTTGATACTGCGCTTTTTCCGTAGCCTTAAGGCCACGAGGTGCCGCTAAACTTGTAATGTCATGCGCTAAACGATTATTTTCTTCCGACACATGACTAAGGTAAATCAACTGCAATGACGTGTCCTTGGTCTGAATCGATTTATTGGCAAGTTTTTCTAAGCCCTTCAGCTGAGCGTTACGTTTAACTAAGGCCCGCTTTAAGTTAGCATCCGACAAACCTTTAAGAGATGTTTTAGAAATCGCTTTTAAGTTCTGTTTTAAAGCCTCTAGGGCAATGGTGTGCGCCAATAATTGACCGTTAAATGTTTTACGCACAGTTGATCTGGCCAATAAATGTTGAGCCCACCGAGCATCTTTATTTTTCTCAAAAGTAAATATTCCTGCGGAACTGTAAAGCTCAGGATTACGAACTAACAAATTCTCGTATTTTGAAAAGGACTTGGCCGGATTTTTTGAATTTAAAACAATCTGGTGCGCAGCAAATGCCTTTTTATCAGATTCATGAGAAAAAGAAATAAAGTTTTCGTAAGATGCCGATGGATTTTGGTTCGAAAGTTCCTGCAGGGTCGCCATTTTAAAGTAATATTCGGCTCGATTTTTTGCTATGGGCTGAATGCGACCTAAATACTTAATAGCCGCAGAAAAGTTCATTTTTACTTCAGCGATCCATGTTAAATGACGGAGGGCCATTTCTTTTTCTTCAAAACTAATCTTTTTCATGGCCAGTAATGCATTCGCATTCTGCGTAAGGGTTTCGATATCACGTAAGCGATATGAAAGTTCAATCTTGTTTTTCACTAAAAGCTTCGCCTCATCCGCATTAAAGTTATTTGTACGTAGTGCATTTAACTTACGTAATTCAGTTTCAAATGCTGAATTTGAATTAGCCGTATTTAATACCTTGGCCGTCTGATTAAGAACCGCTTTTTGGTAAATAACTAAGTACTCGGCTTTTTTCTGCGGTAAAAGCTGAGCGTATTCTAAAGAATCTTGCTCTAAAGCCATTTCATTTTTCAATAAAACATTTGAATCTAGCGCTAAGTCTGCTGACTTTTCACGTAAGTCAGCAGGCATATTCAAATCTCGCACCAGTTTTTTAAATTCGATGCTGGCATTGATATAATCATTTTTTTCATAAAGTGAATGTGCAATCTGGTACTTCACTTCATTAATTTTTGCTCCGTGCGGATTAAGTTCTAAGTATTTTTTGTAAGCTGCTATTCGTAAATCTGGATTTTTAGCCAATTCAGCCTGCTCGATGGCCCCTAAAAGCGAGCCTTCAAACATTTTCTGTTGAACTTCATTACGTGATTTAATTACGGCTAAAAGTTGCGATGCCTGCATCTGAAAATCATAAGCAATCTTGTACTGTTCGCGCCGGGCTGCCGCTTGGGCTGCGTAATAGCTCATCTCGTAGTCTTCAAAAGCATTGGTGTAACGCTGAAAAGCTAAGATTAAAGCTGCACTGGGCGTGCGCTCTTCAGCCTTTGCCCAGTCCGTAATGACTCGGCGTAAATTTTGGTTAGCGACAGTGCATTCGGCGTTCCCCGAACACTTGCTGCTTTTTAGTAACACGACGGCTCGGCCAATTTCTACAACTAAAGATTCCTTGTGGCCTAAATCATATTCGATACGAGTCACTTGAATTTGACGTTCTAGCTGATCTTCAAAAGTAATTGAATTTTCTCCGACAATTTTCCAAACTTTTAAAGCACCTTCTTTTTTGGCAGTACGGTCCAGTTCGGAGGCTAGAAAGATTAAGTTTTTCTTTCTTGCGGTCACCGGGCTTAGCTCGGATAAGTTTTGGATGCTTGCATTATTGATGTCATTCTTAGCCATAAATAAAGCTAAATCATGAGAAACTTCTTCTTGAAATGAACTGTCCACGACGCCATCTTTTGACGTGTATAAAGATGCATTTTTTAATAACGCAGTTAATTGCTTTTCAGCAACGGCCGTTTGACCTTGATTGTAATTGACCCACGCAATACGAAATTGGCTGTAGCCACGACGAGGGTTTTCTTTAATTTTTAATGCTTTTTCAAATTGCGTCTTACAGTCCTGAAAGTCTTCTTTTTGGAAAGCCACGTCACCTAGTTGAATATAAACTAAGGCATTGGTTTTACCGTCGTAGTCGGAGGGACTTTTTTCGATTGTTTTTAAGATTTTTAAAGCCTCACCCGGTTGCTGCATCATCACGTGCAAATGAGCTTTTTGCATCAACGCCGAGCCGCGGTCTGATTTATCTAAAGATGGAATAATTTGTGCCCATATTGCTACCGCTTTTTTACGATCTGATAAAATCTGATCCGCATGAATCTTATCTCCCTGACCTTCTTGGTCCATTGATAATAAACGCGCCCGCTCAGAGTATAGATCGGCCAAGCGGTAAGCCATATTTGTTTGCAATAACATTTTGTCCGAAGACTCTGTCCCCACGGCTGATTCTAATTTCTGAATTAAGCTATTATGAGTCGCTAAATCCAGTTTGGAAGCTTTCGCTCCAATCGATATGGCTAACAGGCATAGTACATGATTCAGAAGTTTCATAAATTAAGTCCCCGGCATTACTGCAAAGATGTATTTTTCATAACCCGCTTGCCCACCGGCGCGTAATACTAAGGCTATGTTTTCGTAATCTGCATTTCGATCCGCCTGAATAATTAAAGAAGTAATATCTGTTTTCTTAGCACCTAAAACCGCTTTCGCTAAATCATCTTTAGTGATCGCTTTATCGTCTAAGAAAAATTTATTTTGCTCGATGCGCACGATAAGTCCTGATTCCAGAGCATCTGTTTTCATCGCCACGGGCAGAACAATTTTTTGATTGTCTTGAATATTTTGAACGCGACCGTTCATGTTGGATAGTAAGAAGATCACCAGAATACAAAAAGCATCGATCAACGTCGTTAAATTTAAAGAAAAGAATAAAGACTTTTCTTTACCTCCGTGGCCTTCGGCCTTAATACGCTTTAACGATTTCAGCGGAGTCGTTTGTTTTAGATTTCTAAGTATGCTTGCTTTCATAAGTCCTTCTTTTCTTGGGCTATTGAATTAGATCGGTGAAAGTCCAATATTTTGAATTCCCACTTGCTTCGCTAAATCCATGAGCTTAATGACTTGATCGTATTTCGTATTTTTTGC
>JACMRL010000032.1 GCA_014376435.1 Bdellovibrio sp.
AAGAAAAGCATAGAAACTAAACTTAAGTACATCAACAAATTATTGAATCAAACCGAATCAAATAACACCGGAGGAATACCAGCATGACACAAGATACTAAACCCAAACCCTTCGGTAACACTTATTTGTCGGGCAATACGAGTTGGCTTCAATTGAAACAAATACTGTATCAAATTGAGTAATTATTTTTTTAATTTGAAATTTAAAAAAAGTGCGAAGTTAACGGCTTCGCACTTTCATGGTGACATTTTACTTACATTTTTACGGGCACAGCTTTTTGCTTATCAGGCTCACGTACCTCGGGCTGTTTTTGTAGCAAAGGATCGGCGGGAGTCATTTCGTCTTCCTGATTTAATTCTGGTTCTTCTTTTGGTTTTTTGTCTTTCATATTACGGAGCCTGCTCGCCACGAGGCTTTGGCGCTTTTTCAATTGTTTGTGTTTTATCTTTTTCTTTTTCCGTACGCACGACTGATGATCGACCTGCGCCTATATCAGTAAGCGCACCCGTTGGATGGCCAGGAATATCTTTTTTTGCATTTGAAACCGCGTGGCCATTTTTATCAGTATAACCAGGAATTTTAGCGTCTTTTTCATTCATCGTTCCAACATCTACAGTTCTGCTTACTTTACTTTGTTTCATCTATTTTCCTTTACGTTTGATAACTCACGTAATGTAAAAGCAAGTGAAGTGCCAAGTTGAAACAAAAAGAATTAGGATAAAAACGGAATTTTTCCCTAAACTTAAGGTAATTAAACTCTTTAATACTTTATTTAATTCAGTATATGGCTTTGAACGATGGCTCTGCGATTGCAAAGATTAGATGTGACCGCTTTTTTGCCCGAAGAGTTGGTTTATCCCCACCAATCTCTTCGGGAATTTTTTTATTTCTTAGGAACTTTCGACTCATCTACCGTTACTTCTACATCAACGCGGCGATTCTGCTTACGGCCTAAGTCTGTTTTATTATCACCGACTGGACTGCTAGGCCCTAAACCTGCGGTGCTAATTGTTGAAGCTGGTAAACCCGCCGCAACTAATTGAACCTTTACTGCATCGGCCCGCTTTTGCGAAAGCGAAGTATTTATGGCCGAACTTCCTGTTGAATCCGTGTAACCTTTAATTGTTAAAACATTTTCTGGATATTTTTTCATGATGTCGGCCATTTGTTTTAAATTAGATTGCGCACCGGGTTTTAAAGCAGATTTTCCGCTATCAAATAAAATATCGCTTTTCAACTTAGTTACCAAGCCATTTTCAGTTCTTTTTGTTTCGGCAATTTGCTCAAGCTCTTTGGCTTGTTTGTCTAAGCGATTGCCAATGATACTGCCCGTGCCGGCCCCCAAGGCTGCGCCGATTAAAGCGCCTTGGGTACGATTACCTGTTTGATGACCGATGATCGCTCCGGCAACGGCACCTACTCCCGCTCCAATACCCGCGCCTTTAGCGGTATTTTTTTGGTCAGAAGCACAACCCATAAAAAATAAAGTCATTGCAGATAAAATAAGAATAAATATTTTCATCGAAAATCTCCTCGGAAGATGTTGGGTTTTTTATAAATACTAATCGTTAATTGCCGTGTAAATATTCATGTTTTGTTTGCACAGTTTACTTAAAAGTTCGATCTGATTTGGCAAAAGCTCTTCCCCACCATACATTGCTTGTACCGAGCCTAATAATACTTGCGCACCCTTTGCCTGCTTACGCGTTTCAAACGGAATCGTTACTTCGTTAAAGTTTTGCATTTGTAACTGAACATTTTGCCGAATGCTTTGTAAAATGGCAAAAGCTTCAATTTGAATCGAGCGAGCTTGATCACGCACTTGTAAATCACATGCAGGAGCTAATCTTAAAGCCGAACGCGTTGCTAAAGCTTGTCCCGTAGCCACAACCGAAGAAATTAAAAACGAGAAAAATACTAAGCTAAATAACTTCATAAATGCTCCTGATTGCAAAGCCTTAAAGCAACGGCCATGCCAAAACGTGTATTCTAGTTATTTGATTTTCCAGAAGTCAGTCACATCTTTCAGAATGCTTTCCGAAACTAATTCGCGCGGACTTTCGTGAAACCAATCCGTCGGCATCGACTGCGCGTAGCTTTTTTGTATAAAACGATCATCCATCAAGACAATTATTCCCCGGTCAGTTTCGGTACGGATGACTCGCCCCGCCGCCTGAACTGCTTTGGCCATTGCGGGATAGGTATAAGCGTAATCAAAACCCGATGAATAATGTTTTTCGTAATAGCTTTTCATGGTCTCGCGCTCTAAATCAAAATTCGGTAGTGGCGGCCCAACCACGAACGCCCCGATAATCATATCGCCCGGGTAATCGACGCCTTCACTAAAAACTCCGCCTTGAACGGCAAAAATAATATGCGCGGTGGATTTATCTTTTAACATATCCATTACGTTCTGAATATCATCACGCTTCATATAACGTTCTTGTTTGATCACCAAAGAATGGAGGGGAGCTTGAAATTGATTTGCAACTCGCTCTAAAAAATCAAAGCTAGGTAAAAACACAAAATAATTTCCTCGCTTCACCGAAGCTATTTTCTGAATAGCCTCCGCGATACGTGGGTAATTTTGCTCTCTGGTTGAATACTTCGAAGAAATTTGAGGAATAATTAAAATTTTACGATTTTCTACGGCGAACGGAGATTTAAATTCAGCGGTTTTCAAAGGCTTCTCTGCTAAACCAGAAAGTTCTCGGTAAAAATTAAATGGCTTCAGCGTCGCTGAAAATCCCACAACCTGTTCATAATCATCATAACAATCTTTTAACATTTCCGAAGCATCGCAACAGGTTATTTTTATAGTTGCTGGATTTGGCGTAAAAGTCGTAAAAAATTCTTTACGGCCGCTGGTTACAAATTCTAACGCACTCGTAAATTCAGACCAGTAAAAACTAAGTCGCATCACCACATCTTTGGGCTGGATATCTACATCTGAACCTAAGTAATTTGATAAAAATGTACGAAGTTTCCCGTCTTGCTCTAAAAATTCTTGAACGGGAGCCTTTATCGGACAAGGTTTTTCACAACCGACGGGACCACTTTTTTTCACTACGAAAATGCATTCCTGCAGAAGTTCTTTAAAATCATTACGAAATTTTTTAGAGACCGCTTGCGCTTCGTCGCGCATTTTCTCTAAAACAAAAGTAGAAAGTGAGGGAGAATAATAATCCATCGCTCTTGACGGTAGATTATGGGCTTCGTCGATCACTAAATTAGGTTTTCCCGACTGATCTAAACTGATGCTTTGAATCTTTCCTAAAGCGGAGCGCGGAGCAAAAACATAATTGTAGTCACAAATCACCGCATCGGCTTCAGCCGATGCATCTAGTTGTAATTCGAATGGACAGACTTGGTGCTGTTCCGCCATTTTTTTAAAAGTTTTAGCCGTTAGAGATTTCTTTTTTGAAAGTTGCTCGATTAAATTAAAATCGGCAACTTTTTTATAATGATCTTTAGCATATTCACAAAAATCTGGGTTACAGATCGCTTCATTTTTAAAACACATTTTACTTTTTGCCGTTAATGTCATGGCTTTAATTCCGCCGCCGGCATCTTGCAATTTTTCAATCGCCTCTTCGGCGACCGCATGCTGACTATTTTTTGGAGTCACGTAAATCAAACGCTGGCCACGCGATAGGGCTTCTTGCAAAGTGGGGTACATTACGCCAACCGTTTTACCTAAGCCAGTGGGGGCTTGTAATAGCATCGGACGGTGTTCAAGCATATTGTCTTTGATCGTTTGAATAAGTTCGACCTGGCCCGCACGCGGCTTTGCAAATGGAAATTCTAATTCTTTAGAGGCTTTTTTGCGGCGTTTGGTTCGTTTTTCAGCTAAGCCCGCCTCGACAACTAATTCATCTAAGCGACGATTCAGCCAAGCTTCATAATCGTTTAGATCAAATTTTAAAAGCAAATCAACGACTTCAAAATTTCGGCTGGAAACTAAGTGTAGATTTAATTCAGGAATTTTATTATTTTTTAAATAGTAAAAGTAGCCGTAGGTTTTTAATTGTAAACAATACGGATGAGTTGCCTGGTTTGATTTTAACTCTCGCAGTAAATTATGAATATTAAAACTTGATTTAATTTCTTCAATTTTAGGTTTTGCATGGTCAAAAAAACCATCCATTCGCCCACCAATTTCAAAACGATAGCCAGCACGCTCAAAGGTATGGCTGATCATGATTTCGGCCTTGTAGAGTGGGTCTAACTTGATTCGTAAAGCTTGCGTACGTAGATGGATTTCGCTGCCCGTCGATGTGCCGCGTCCGTAACCTGAATTTACGTCGATACTTCCCACTCTGGGGGCGGGTAGTGCAAATTCAGTTACTCCTAAGCTTACTTTTTTCACGCTTGATGAACTACTTTCTAAAAAAACATAAGTTGATCTGGATTTTTTGGAAACAAATCCGCATCCGAAAAAGCTTTTAAACCTAACAAGCGTAAATGCCTAACTAGTGCGCCTTGCCCACGATGTTGTACGTAAACTTTTTTTGCGTTGGTCTCCTGCACGGTGCGAACTAGATCAGCCCAATCGGCATGATCCGACATTACAAAGCCACGATCGTACTGGCTGCTGCGGCCAAAGCCCGAAGACCCGCCCGCCATCCATCCGGAAGCAAACGCAGTTTCATAATGTTTGCCAATGACTTTGGCGGCCTCTGTCTTTAAAAATGCGGGCGGTACTAAAAAAAGTTCGCCGTGTAGTTTTTCTTCTGTGCCAATTTCACTTAAACATTTAGTTCGAGCTAAGCGAATTCCTTCTTGCTGATAACAATCATTCAAACTCGATACGCTAGGATGACAAAAAATAGGTTTTTTTGCATAAGGTTCTAGAACGCCTAAAACTCTTTGGGCTTTTCCTAATGAGTAAGCGAATAATACACAGTTAATTCCTAGTTCGGAATTCATCTGCCACCAGTCAAAAATTTCTTTTCCTAAATTTTTTTCTTTAGGCCACTTAAAACGGGGCGCACCAAAAGTGGCTTCAGTTACAAACACATGACAAGGTACAATTTCAAACGGTGCACATGTGGGGTCTGATTCGCGCTTGTAATCTCCCGATGCCACCCACACTTCGCTGCCGTACTCGATACGTACTTGTGACGAGCCCAAGATATGCCCCGCCGAATGAAACGAAAGCTTCACTCCATTCAAATAAAATTCTTGATTGTAATCATACCCAGTGACGGAAATTTTTGCACCAATGCGATTTTTTAATAAAGAGATACCGCTTCGATTGCAGTAGTACTGCTTACTACCCCGACGGGCATGATCGCTATGGGCGTGGGTAATGACCGCGTGATCAACGGCCCGGCTGGGATCAATATAGAAATTTCCGGCGGGACAGAACAGCCCTTTTGAGGTCATGACTAGCATAGAACTTTAAACTTACACAGTATTTACACATGGGCAAACTATATATTTAAATTACATTTGGGTCGGGTTACAGAGCGAAAAGCGATTAATTGCACGGCTGATATCATGCGCTTTCTTAGATTGCCCTTTTGGTCTTAAAACATCCCAGTAAGAATTTTTACTAAATAAATCTCCACCACTTTTACGCATTTGAACTTCTAGCATTGCTAAAGCACAGCGAGTTGAAAGCTTTGGATCCGTGCTGGCGTTTCGCGAACAGGCTGCATGACCACCCGCGTACGAATTCTCGTTACCTTTATGTAACTGAAAGTACCCGTACAACGCCCCATTGGGTCCACGTGCACTTGATTTTAAATCACATGAACTTTCAAAATGTGCCATTACGGTCATGATCAGAACCCAAATTTGTGTTTTCTGCATCGCCGTTAGTTTTGAATATTTAGGGCAGTAATTATTTAAAGTTCCACCGTGCAAAATAAATGGGTAAGTTTCGGGGTTTTGCGTGATCTCTTTTTTGATTGCTTGCCCCAGTGGACCTTCCACATTGTCTTTATTTAAAAAAACAAAGCAGCGATCGTTCACGGGCGTAATTGAAACTTTATAAGTCGATTGCTGTTCTAGCTGAACCCGATTTAAAATATCGGCGAATTCATCAGAGTAGTTGAAAGAACTAGCCGTTGCAATTTGCTGAATAAAAACAGTGAGTGTGATCAGAAGTATTTTTGCCCGCATCGTATGATCCCCTTTTACTTTCCTCATTCTATAGAGAAAGTATTAAAAAAGAAGATGTTATGTTTTAGACCAGGGTAAAAAATACGTGTCAAAAAAGTAAACACTCTATGAAGCTACCGTGCTTACAGAGGGCGTTTTCCTAAAAACCGCAAAAATTGTCTTTGTAAAAAGTAGAATCAACTAAAACTGGTTTCGAAGCTGTCGTAGCTTTGTGAACTGCTCTAAGTTTTTCGTTTGTAAGAATAAACTCAAATTCCGCTGAGTGCTTAGTAGCAATGGCACCGAGGGGATTTTCAGTGAATCTTCGTATTTTTTCAAATCAGCTAAAGACACCAAATCTGCAAATTCAGCTTTAGTTAAAATGCTTTTTGTGAACTCAAGATTTGTTTGTGTATATTCATGAGTACAAAAAATTTTAGTCTCAGCAGGTAAAGTCTTTATCCACGATAAGCTTTCAAACATCTGCGCCGGTACTCCTTCAAATAATCGGCCGCAGCCTAAACCAAAAATAACGTCACCGGAGAATAACCAAGCTTGTTTTTCTAGCCAATAGGCAACGTGCCCCAGAGTATGTCCCGGCAACTCTTTTACTTCAAAAGTTAGCTGATTTATTGTAATCCGCTGAGCCTCGGCCACGTAATAGTTAGCATTGGAAATTTGATTTTTATTTTTTAACGGAGCATAAACTTCGCATGCAAATTTATTTTTTAATTCTTCTACACCACCGATATGATCATGGTGGTGGTGAGTCAGTAATATAGCCGATAGTTTCAACTTCTTCTCTAATAAAAATTTTGTGACCGCAGAAGCCTCACCCGGGTCAATAACCACGGCGCATTGATGATCATCATCAATGATCACAAAAACATAATTATCATCAAATATCGGAATAAGTTCGCAGTTCATCGTTTTACCACTTTGAATCATAGTTGATTGGCATAGTTATCGCTACGTCAACGTATACATCCTCAGACGACTGAATCAGAATACAAATTTGAAGTTGGGGAATTTTTCCGCACAGGAGTCTAAATGAAAAAAATGAATGTTGTATTTCTACATGGATTTCCATTCAATGCCGCATCCTGGGATTCACAAGTTAATTTTTTAA
>JACMRL010000033.1 GCA_014376435.1 Bdellovibrio sp.
AAGAAAAGCATAGAAACTAAACTTAAGTACATCAACAAATTATTGAATCAAACCGAATCAAATAACACCGGAGGAATACCAGCATGACACAAGATACTAAACCCAAACCCTTCGGTAACACTTATTTGTCGGGCAATACGTAATTCTCAAAATACTCAAAGCGCTATTCGATCTCTTTTAAAGTTGCTTCAACGTGTACAAATGTTTACCAACTTTAAAACACGAGGACGGGTTTAGACTTAAAACGAAGTGGCGCTGAGCCCTTTTCAAAGCAACCGACTTACGTCCTGAAGCTGATCTTTTATGTTTTATAATCCGCCTTGTTAACGGCTAAATAAGTACAGGGAGATATTCTTATGAAACGTTTATTTTTAGCGACCCTGTTAACGATCCTGGCTCCCCACTTGGTATTTGCATCCATGGGATCGGCGTATTTTTTTGAACCTTCGATTGGTTATCGTAATGAACAAGTTAAATTGACCGACAAATTGAATAACCTATCGCAATTTAAAATGGCCACGCCCGTTTACGGATTGAAATTGGGGCTTCGCACGATGATGGGAATTGATTTTAATTTAGCCGGCGATTACTCAAGTGGTAGTACCGAATGGTCGCCCGTTAATGAAAAAGTAAATTTCAAACACACTTCCGCCGCCGCGCAATTAGGTATCAATGCTTTAGGCCTAATGAAAATTTATTTAGGTTATGCTTTTCTAAATAATTTAGAAGTTGAAAAAGGATTATTAAATTCTGATCTGACTTTAAAAGGCCCCGCTTACCAAGCCGGAATTCAATTTAGATTATTTTCAGCGGTCAGCATCGGCGCCCAATATAATTTAAATCTTTTTAATCAAGTCAGCGGAATTAATTATACCAACGGCGAAAAAACTGAAACTTATTTCAATAAGTTAGACGCCGAAGATTATTCTCTGAATTTATCTTTATCTTTTTAATTTATTTCAAACTGATGCAAATAAAAAAAGGGAGTTCTTTCAAACTCCCTTTTTCGTTAAAAAATCGATGTGACTAAAAAATTACGGCTGAGCTAAAGCTGCCGCAACCGCTTTATCCGCTTGTACAATACCTGAACCAAATTGGTTTGTATCATTCGGAGCTAAAGCTGAAGTTGTCGAGATTAAAATCTGACGAACTTGCGCCGGAGTTAAGTTTTTATTTGCTGATCTGATTAAAGCTACAACTCCCGCTACGTGCGGAGTTGCCATTGAAGTTCCATCAAATGCCGCATAGTCAGAAGCTGTCGTAGCAACTGTCGCCGTAATCGCTTGTGGTAATTTCATTGCTTCAAGTAAAGCTAAAGCTTCAACTTGCTCAATCATCACCACCGGAATTTGCACTAAAGCACCTTCTGATACTGCACCTTGCATCAGACCATCAGCGTTGTTGTACAAAATCACGCCCGCTGCTTTAGCGGCAACAGCGTTTGCAACCTTCGCTGAAAAATAAATCTCGCCGCGTTTTACTAATGCAAATTTACCTTCAACATTCACTTGCGCGAAATCTTCAGGCTTACCCACACCCGGAACAACGACGATTGAATTTGTTAACGGAGCCGCGAACATTTCTGTTCCAGAAAACGCTGAGCTTTTTACTTTTTTCGCAACGCCCGCGATGGTTAATTCAACAGAACTTTCGCGACCCGTGCCACGTGGTACAGATGAAATAACCGCTGAACCCGGAGCTGTTACATCAAGCTCTGGACCCCACTGAGAAAAGTTTGAACGAACTAATTTAGAATCTAATGCTCCCACCGCAATCACCGTTGGTAAAGCGGCCGGGTAACTTACGCCGCACATCACTGGATTAAAAATGCTTGAGTTTTTGCAACCCACAGAATTTTTATCATAGTTATAAGTCGGCTCCGTCGCACTGTTACCAGAAGCGGCAACAACCACGACTCCCGCAGTTTCTGCGTTGGCCACGGCTTGCGCTTGTGCTTGTGAGTTGAAAGGTCCACCTAATGACATGCTAATCACGTCAACTTTTTCAGTGATGGCCCATTCAATACCTTCAACGATCGCAACACTACTACAACCTTGCGTTCCGCAAACACGGCCCATTAAAAGTTTAGCCTTGGGCGCCACGCCCGTAAAGCCACTTGCATCATTGTACGCACCTAAGATTGTACCCGAGCAGTGAGTTCCGTGACCCTCGCCGTCCGCGTAGTTAGCGGCGTCAACATCACCGTTATCATCTGCAGTAAAGTTTTTACCTTTTTCAAAGTTAGCTTTAATTACTGGGTGTTCTGCATCGATACCTGTGTCTAATACCATTACACGCGCATTCGCACCGGCTTGTGAACCCGCCCAAGCTTCACCCGCGTGAACTGCGATGATTCCCCATGGAGTTGCATCACCTGATTTAAAAATGGGAGTTTGTTCAACCGGAGCGGCGTCCAATCCCGGAACCACTTCGCTAATTTTATAATTAACGCGGGCTAAAGTAAATCCGTTCGCTGGTTTTGGAACGGGAGTAAAATACTCAGCTTCAACCACGGCAACTTCTGGATGCGTTTTTAAACGATTGATAAATGTTTGATCTTTAGTTTTTAAAACCATTGAACGAACATTTTTAAGAGACTTCTGCATATTCGCAGCTATAGCTCCACTTTCTGTATTGAAGTATGACTCCATTGCCTTTTGACCTTGTTGGCTTTTAAAAACCACTAGGTAACGATCCTTCGCTTGAACAAAACTCGCAGAAACCATCAATCCGATTAATAATCCCATTGCGCTGGCTAATTTCATAAATCCCCTTATTTTCCGTAGGTTTTAAGATAAAATCTTGGTACGAGGAAAATTTGAACCCAAAATGGGTCTTTAATCAAAATTATTTTTCGTTGAAATTACAAGGGTTTAGCAAAATAACAAAAAGTGAAATTACCTGACATTTAAAAGAGGTTCCATTTTGGAACCCTAATCAAAAGTAGGTGCAAAAGAAGTTAAGAAATAATAAAAGATAACTCTGACTATTACATTTAGTTATGGGTGAAACTTATTTTGTTAGCAGTTTTATTCTTCATTTTACATTGAAGCGCGTTAGAAAAAATGCATGCAGGATAGTTTATTTAAAGTCTCGTGCCATCACGGTCTTACGACCATCTGCGCGCGCTTTCTCAATGGCTTTTTCACATTCTAAACGAATTTTATCCGACAACATTTGGTTCACATCTTCTGAAGTATTCATTTCGCTTAGATCTTTAATATATTGCTTCATTTTTGAGACAACGACTAAAACTTCGTTACTCATGCTGGATTTTCCCGCCGCTTGTGAGATCGTCGGCGCAGAATTTCCGTTAATAATGATTCGTTTTGGCGCCTGATCAGCCGATGCAGTGGCCGGAGATTTCTTTTCAATCGCGCCCGCATCACGGTGTTTAGCTCCGGGAAGATGGACTTCCCAGCAAGGCACGCTACAGAAAACGTAACCGGTGCGTTGCCCCGTGCAAGTTGAAACACTGCACTCGTAATATTTCGCATTAAAGCCGATATCTTTTTTGCATGAGCTGCATTTGCGCCAAGAGCCTTGAATCAAGTTCATGCTTAAATGCTAGCCGCGATAAAAAAAAGCCTCAAGGTCTTTCAACCCGAGGCTAGTATAATTCTTTGTCTATATAAATTAACGAAGCGCGGGATTGCGGCCCGCAAGCAAACGGTAAATAAATAGTACCACTAAAGCTCCGATGGTCGCCATGACGAAACCGGCAGGCTCACCTTGCGCGTACATTCCGGTTTGGATGCCAATCCAACTACCTAACCAAGCACCTACGATACCTAAAAGTGCCGTTAAGATAAATCCCATTGGGTCACGACCCGGCATTAAAAAGCGAGCCAGTAAACCGATGATTAAACCAATAAAAATTGTTGCTAAAATTGCCATAAGTCCTCCTGTATGGAATTATTTAAAGCAAAGCAGTGGCCAGGATTTTTTTTACGTTATCGCAATTCTAGTAATTTCGGGAAAATTTTTTGGTGCAAATTTCCCTAATTTTTAGGGTCTTTTTGGATGATGTTGATTTCGCTGTCGGTGATCAAGCATTGCGCCTGAATATTCATATGAACTTTGCCATCTTTGATTAAAATCTTCGCTACGCCATCTGACTTAAAACACCGGGCTAGAACAAAAATAGTGTATTTACTTGTCTAAAAACGCGCTTTTAGCGAGACTAAAACTTAAGAAATTATACAGCGAATGAGGAATCTATGAGCCAACCAAATAACCCGAAAGCTCCTGTTGAGGGCGCTAACTTTTTGAAACAAATTATCGAAAAAGATATTGAGACCAAAAAGATTCAGGGCCAGGTGGTTACGCGCTTTCCCCCCGAGCCCAATGGTTATTTACATTTAGGGCATGCTAAATCAATTTGCTTAAACTTCGGTTTAGCGAAAGATTATAACGGACGTTGCCACTTACGCTTTGATGATACGAATCCGACGACAGAAGAAGTTGAATACGTTGAATCGATAAAGAACGACGTAAAATGGTTAGGCTTCGATTGGAATGAACATCTGTATTTTGCATCCGATTATTTTCAACAACTTTACGACTGGGCTGAATTACTGATTAAAGAGAATAAAGCTTTCGTTTGTAGTTTGAACGAAGAAGAAACTAGAAAATACCGCGGAGATTTTACGAAGCCGGGTCAAGATAGCCCCTATCGCACGCGCTCGGTTGAAGAGAACTTAGATTTATTTCGTCGTATGAAAGTCGGAGAATTCGCCGACGGAGCCCACGTACTTCGCGCGAAGATTGATATGAAATCGCCCAATATGAATATGCGTGATCCACTGTTATACCGTATTCGTAAAGCTCATCATCACCGCACGGGCGATGCTTGGAATATTTATCCAATGTATGATTACGCGCATCCCTTATCGGATGCGATTGAAAAAGTGACCCATTCGATTTGTACCTTAGAATTCCAAGATCACCGCCCGTTCTACGACTGGTGTATTGAAAATTTACCGACTCCGGGGAATCCGCATCAATATGAATTTGCACGCATGAATATGACTTTTCTTGTCATGAGTAAGCGTAAACTTTTACAATTAGTTAAAGAAAATTTAGTCAATGGCTGGGATGATCCGCGGATGCCAACCATTTCAGGCATTCGCCGTCGTGGCTACACTCCAGAATCAATTCATCTTTTCGCCAAACGTATTGGCGTCGCGAAGGCCGAAAGCTTGATTGATTTTGAAATTTTAGAAAGCTGCGTCCGTGATCACTTAGATGAAGTCGCGCACCGGGCGATGGCGGTTTTAAATCCGATCAAAGTCGTGATTACTAATTTACCGGATGGCCATAAAGAAGAAGTTCACACTGCGGTTCATCCGAAGAAACCTGAACTTGGCAAACGCGCGCTCACTTTTTCTAAAGAAGTTTATATTGACGCCAATGACTTTATGGAAAATCCGCCGGCGGATTTTTTCCGCTTAGGCCCGGGTAAAGAAGTTCGTCTACGTAATGCTTACGTGATCAAGTGTAACGAAGTCGTTAAAGATGCTTCTGGTAAAGTGACTGAACTGCACTGCACGTACGATGTGGCGACCTTAGGTGGCAAGCCGACGGTTGATGGCCGCAAAGTAAAAGGCATCGTGCACTGGGTTTCTGCCGTCGATAACGTGGAAGTCGAAGTCCGTTTGTACGGGCGTTTATTTACCGTCGCTGATCCGGAAAATACTCCGGAAGGAAAAGATTTTAAATCGAATTTAAACACGGATTCCTTACGCGTGATTAAAAATGCGAAAGTGGAAAAAGGAATTGTAACGGCCACTCCAGAAATTCGTTACCAATTCGAGCGCGTCGGTTACTTTTGTTTAGATAAAGACTCTAAACCCGGAGCGCTTGTATTTAACCAAACGGTTGAGTTATCGACGGGGCATTAATATGCCCCGTCGATAAAACTTCAGGCGACAAACCTTAGACTAAACGGTAACCAACGCCTGGTTCGGTTAAGATGTGTTTTGGTTCTGAAGTATTTACTTCGATCTTTTTTCTTAATTGATTAATGTAAATTCTTAAGTAGTGGCTTTGCTCTTCAGCTAAAATTCCCCAGACTTTTTTCATAATTTGTGCCTGGGGTATTACTTTTCCATGATCACGCACCAATAAAGTTAAAACTTCAAATTCGGTGCTGGTTAATTTCACGACTTCACCGTTTACGCTGACTTTTCTTTCGCTTAAGTTTACTTCCAGATCGCCCGAGCGAAAAATCGGAGTTGCTTCTTCATGACCGCGGTGACGAAGTGCTACGCGCACGCGGGCCAGTAGCTCGTGAGTACCGAAAGGTTTCGTTAGATAATCGTCGGCGCCCGCATCAAGCAATCTTACTTTGATCGCTTCATCATCGGTCACCGTCAAAATAATAATTGGAATTTGCGTCCAGCTTCGGAGTTCTTTTAGAACTTCTAGACCATTCATATCTGGTAAACCTAAATCTAATAATATTAAGTGCGGATGAAAATCTTTAGCCTGAATTAATCCTGCTTTGGCAGTGATCGCTTCTTTTGTTTCGTAGCTATGGGATTCTAAGCTACTTTTAAGTAAACTACGAATCGCCGCTTCGTCATCAATAATAAGAATGCGCGTTTCATCTTGACTCATTGTTACTCATTGCTACTCATCTTTAATCTCCGTCGGCATCGATGGGCTTTCGTCCATTGGTAACTCAATTCTAAAACAAGCTCCGTGTGGATTTTGATTTGTGAATCTAATTTCGCCTTTGTGTAATTCGATAATACTTTTAACAATCGATAAACCTAAGCCAGTTCCGCCCGTCGGCGAACCGGGTACGCGGTAGAACTTATCGAATATTTTAGATACTGAGTCTTCGGGAATTCCGGGACCATTGTCTTTCACTTCAAGAATTATTTTTTTAGCAACTTTTGTAACTTTCACTTCGATCAAAGAATTTTCGGGAGTGTAAAGTGCGGCATTCAATAAAATATTTGATAGCGCATGCTCTAATAAGCGAAAATCAATTTTAACTAATGCGATTTCTGATAATCCATTTACTTTTAGCTGATGTTTTTTTAGGTATGTAGAATTCTTTTTAACGACCACGCCGATCAGGTCACTAAAATCGTGCCACTCAAGTTTTAAAGATAAAACCCCAGAACTTAAACGACTCATGTCGAGTAAATTTTCGATCACGCGGTTGAGCCGGTCACCGGCCTCTTGCAAGTTTTGCGAAACGCTTTTTAAATATACGGGATCGTGCGCAAGCTTTTCATTATCTAAGGCCGACGCCGTTCCCAAAATAGCTGTTAATGGGGTTCTTAATTCATGAGAAATTGAATTCAGTAAGGTTTGGTGCAGCTCTTCAGAGTCTTTTAGTCTTTGGGTTTCGGCGACTCGTTTACTTAGGAAATGTCTTTCGATGGAAAGGCTTAGCTGTCTGGTGATGGAGAATAAAAGATCTTCTTGCTCAGACCCTAGTTTTCTAGATCTTTTCAGGGGTTTAAAAATAAAAACCCCTAATGATTCTGTATGGCCCTTCAAAGGAATATATAAACTTTCGGATTCGGCTAAAGTGTCAGTTCCCCAACCTGCATTTTTCTGATTTTGAAAAGACCATAACGCCACAGCTTGTTCTTTCTCGCTCAGAATGAATCCATAATCTTTATTCTGATCGAGCTTTAGTTCACCGCTGAGGATTTTTAAAACAACACCACAATGGGCATTTAGCAGTTTACCGACTCGGCCCGTGACCTTCGTTAAAAACTCTGCCTTATCGTAGCTGTTAGCGATATCGCGCAAAACCTCGTATAAAAAGTTAGTTCGTTCTTCTCTTTCGCGGATCAGTCTTTCGTGAAAGCGAATTCGGTTCGTCAAAAAGCCGACGATGATTGCAACTACAAAAAATGAAAAGCATAGAATCATATCGTCTACGGAACTGATCGCGAAAGTTAATCGTGGCGGAATAAATAAAAAATTCCATGTCAGTGCACTTAAAGTGGCAGAAAAAATCACTGCCCCGATTGAGCCGAACATTCCCACCACTAAAACAGCTAATAAGAAAATAAATCCAACGGCCCTGTAACCAATGATACCTTCTAAAAAGCCACTGCCAACAGAAATTAAAGCTAAAAAACAAAATGTGTACCAATACTTAATCGGTCCGCTTTGACTTTTATAGAGCGAAAGTTCTTTTTTTAAACTTGGTTTTTCATTTAATACGCCCGTTTGTCGAATCACGTGGATATCGACTTCTGGTGTCTCGCTGACTAAGCGATTTAATAACGAACCGCCTTCGATCACGTCGCGGAACCAGCGCTTCGTTGGGCGACCGACCACAACTTGAGTTACATTTTTTTGACGGCAGATTCTGCGTACCGCTGATGGCACATCGACTTCAGTGGTCGTAATTACTTCTGCTTTTAATTCGCGCGCTAAATTTAAATTTTTAGTTAACTGTGCTTGGTCTTTATCATCTAGGGTCAAACCCATATCAACGTGCACGGCAATCCACGGCGATTCTAAATTGTACGCTAGCCTCCGGGTCGCTCGAATTAATTTTTCTGAGTACGGGCTGTGGCTAATCGCAACGAGTAAGCGTTCATTTGTTTGCCATACATTCGCATCGTTTCGATTTTGACCCATCTGTTGTAAATCGTGATCAACTTTTTCAGCCGTAATTCTTAACGCAATTTCTCTAAGCGCGGTTAAGCGGTCTTCTTTAAAAAAATTTTGCGCGGCCCGGTTTGCTTTCTCACCAGTATAAACTTTACCTTCGCGCAGACGTCTTAATAATTCTGTGGGCGCAATATCGACTAACTCGACTAAAGTGGCACGTTCAAGCAAACTATCTGGTACGGTTTCACGAATTGAAATTTCGGTGATAGCCTCAACTGAATCTTTGCGACTTTCTAAATGTTGTACGTTAAGTGCAGTGTAAACATCGATACCTGCATCTAGTAACTCAATCACATCTTGATATCTTTTTTCGTGGCGAGAACCTGGCGCATTGGTGTGTGCCAGCTCGTCAACGATTACAAGCTTTGGCTTTAGCTTTAAGATTTCGTCTAAATCCATTTCTTGTAATTGAGTGTCGCGGTAAATAATATTTTTTGAAGGAATTAATGGCAGACCTTGAACAAGTGCCGCCGTTTCAAGACGGCCGTGAGTTTCAACTGCGCCAATCACGACGTCGATGCCCTCGTTAAATCTTTGATGCGCGGCCTTCAACATTGAATAGGTTTTACCGACACCCGCTGACATTCCTAAAAAAATCCGAAGCTTTGCTTCTTGAGATTTTTTTTCTCCTTCGGCGATTGCCTTTAGAATTGCATCTGGATCACGTCGGTTATCAGAGTTCACGGCTATTCCTTATTCAACAATCCTTGCGCATCCAAGGCGATATTGAGAGATAAAACATTTACAGTTGGTTCTCCAAAAATACCAAATTGGCGATCTTTCGTCATGTCATTTACGAGCTTCTCCAGCTGGGAACTATTCAAAGCGCGCGCCTTCGCTACGCGTTGAATTTGATATTGGGCGGCTGCCGGACTGATATGCGGATCTAAACCACTACCCGATGCAAAAAGTAAATCTTGCGGCGGGTTTTCTAACTGGCTAGGGTTTGCCGCTTTAAGTGTGACCATTCTTTCATCGTAAAGTTTTTTTAAATCCAAGCTGTTCTGACTTAAATTACTTCCACCCGATGACTGTGGATTATAGTCGATCGCCGATGGTCGACCCCAAAAATATTTAGGTGACGCAAATTTTTGCGCTAATTTTACAGAACCAATCGGTTGCTGATTTTTTAAAATCAAATCGCCGCTGGCTTCTTGCCTAAAAAAGGTTGTTGCGATACCCGTGATTAGTAACGGGTAAGCCACGCCGGTTACTAAGGTTAAAAAAAGTAGGATTCTAAATGCGGGTAAAAAATGTTTCATACATTCTCCTTTAAACTAAGCCTAATGTTGTAATGATTAAGTCGATCAGTTTGATTCCAACAAATGGAATAATTAAACCGCCTAAGCCGTAAATTAAAAGATTTCTTTGTAACAGTTTTGAAGCACCAACGGCACGATACTGAACGCCTTTTAATGCGAGTGGAATTAACGCTACAATGATTAGCGCATTAAAAATTACCGCACTTAAAATAGCGCTACGTGGAGATTGCAAATGCATCAGGTTAAGTGATGATAACGGGCCGACGGTCGCCGTTTTTGTCATATATAAAGTTCCGAACAGCGCGGGTAAAATTGCAAAGTATTTTGCAACGTCATTTGCGATACTAAAGGTCGTTAGGGATCCGCGAGTCATCAGTAATTGCTTTCCGATTTCGACGATCTCGATTAATTTTGTAGGATTACTATCAAGGTCGACCATATTTCCCGCTTCGCGCGCGGCTTGAGTTCCTGAATTCATCGCGACCCCAACATCCGCTTGCGCTAATGCCGGCGCATCGTTTGTTCCGTCACCCGTCATGGCAACTAAGTGCCCGCCCGCTTGCTCGTCACGAATTCTTTTTAGTTTTGCTTCCGGAGTGGCCTGGGCCATAAAATCATCAACACCCGCTTCCGCGGCAATCGCGGCCGCCGTTAATGGATTATCACCGGTGATCATTACCGTGCGAATTCCCATTTTTCTTAATTCAGCAAAGCGCTCTTTGATTCCGCCTTTGACGATATCTTTTAATTGCACGACACCTAATATTTCATCGCCGTCAGAAACCACCAACGGAGTTCCACCGATTTTTGCGACGGCTTCGATTGTTGCGTCGATATCTTTCGGTAAATTTCCACCGATTGATTTTATGTATTCTTTAATTGAATCGCCCGCGCCTTTACGGATCGATTTTTTTTGTTGTTTTGCATCCAGGTAATCAACGCCGCTCATTCTAGTCACGGCTGAGAACGGAATAAATTCGGCGTTTTGCATATTAAGATTTTCGGCACGCATCGAAAATTTTTCTTTTGCCAGAATGACGATTGATCGACCTTCCGCGGTTTCATCCGCGATCGAAGCTAATTGGGAAGCCTCGGCTAATCTTTCGATGCTAATTCCTTTCACGGGTAAAAATGCGGTAGCCATGCGATTACCTAAAGTAATTGTTCCCGTTTTATCTAGTAACAAAACATCAATATCGCCCGCCGCTTCGACCGAGCGACCGCTGGTCGCAATCACATTACGACGAATCAGACGATCCATTCCGCTAATTCCAATCGCGCTGAGTAGACCACCGATCGTGGTTGGAATTAAACAGACTAATAAGGCGATCAAAACCGTAACTGTTACAACGTTTGATAAATCTTGTCCGGCAGCAATGGCACTGTAATCGGCAAAAGGTTTCAATGTCATCACCGCTAATAAAAATACGATCGTTAAACCCGTTAAGACCATGCTTAGCGCAATTTCATTCGGAGTTTTTTGACGTTTGGCTCCTTCAACTAAGGCAATCATGCGATCTAAAAAACTATTTCCGACTTCTGAAGTAATACGAATTAAAATTCGGTCACTGATCACGCGCGTTCCACCCGTGACAGCACTGCGGTCTCCACCACTTTCACGAATAACCGGGGCAGATTCGCCGGTAATGGCAGATTCATCGACGCTGGCGATACCTTCGGTGACTTCGCCGTCGCCGGGCACGATATCATTTGCTTCGCAAATAACGATGTCGCCTTTTTTTAAGACGGTCGCATTTGTTAAAGTTTCAATGCCATTTTTAAAAAGCCTGGCTTGCGTTGAAGTGCGGGCTTTTTTTAAACTGGCCGCTTGCGCTTTACCGCGACCTTCCGCCACCGCCTCCGCAAAGTTTGCGAACAGCACCGTAAACCATAACCATATAGCGATTTGAATTTCAAACCCTAAGCTTTCTGTTCTCGAATTAAAAATTATAAATAGTGTCGTCAAGACCGCACCTATTTCAGTGATGAACATCACCGGATTTTTTATTTGTACGCGCGGGTCTAATTTTTTAAATGAATCTTTTAAGGCTGGACCAATAATCGCGGGATCAAGCCATTGGTTTTTTTTAGTTTGCGCTGCATTTTCCATAAGGTCTCCTTAGAAAGTTTGACCGTTGATCATTAAAAAGTGTTCGACGATGGGACCTAAAGTTAGCGCCGGTAAAAAAGTTAATGCGCCAACAATCACGATCACGCCAATTAATAAAAATCCGAATAGTGCATTATCAGTCGAAAAAGTTCCCGCCGAGACTGGAGAAACTTTTTTACCCAGCATCTGGCCCGCAATCGCCATGACCGGTAAAATTACGATAAAGCGACCGACTAACATTGCGATACTTAACATCACGTTGTAATAAGGAGTGTTTGCGTTTAATCCCGCAAAGGCACTGCCGTTATTTGCGGTAGCGGATGTAAATGCATAAAGAATTTCTGAAAATCCATGAGGGCCCCCTTTAGCAGAGACACTTGATAATCCCGCCGGTATCATCGCCGAGATGGCCGTAAAAATTAAAATACACGCGCACGGTGCTAAAATTCCGAGTAAAGCCATTTTAACTTCCGGAGCTTCGATTTTTTTACCCAGATATTCCGGAGATCTTCCGACCATCAGTCCCGATAAAAAAACCGTTAATAACACGAATAAAATCATGCCGTACATACCCGTACCGACTCCGCCAAAAATAACTTCGCCCATCATCATATTAAACATCGCGAGCGCTCCGGCTAAAGGCGAAAGACTAGAATGCATCGTATTCACCGATCCGTTTGAGGCGGCAGTTGTAACCGTTGACCAAATCAAGCTATTTACAACCCCGAAACGGGTTTCTTTCCCCTCCATGATGGCGGCCTGCTGAAAAGTGGGGTTTGTCATATATTCGGAAGCGATGGATCCCACTAATGTAATGAACCAAACCGCAAACATCACCGCGAAAATTGTCCAGCCTTGTTTGCGTGAGCCGACCATGCGACCGTAAGTTAAAGCTAATGCCGCCGGAATTAAAATAATCGCCAACATTTGTAAAAAATTTGAAAATGCAGTGGGGTTTTCAAACGGATGCGCGCTATTCACATTAAAAAATCCGCCGCCGTTCGTACCTAGTTGTTTAATTGCAATCTGCGAAGCAGCTGGGCCTCCGGGAATTATTTGCTTTACGCCTTCAATGGTTGTGGCTTCGGCGTAAGAAGAAAAATTTTGGATCACTCCTTGGCCAACTAAAGCAACGGCTAATAAAATTGAAAGTGGTAATAAGATATAAACTGTCGAACGAGTCATATCTTGCCAGAAGTTTCCTAAAGTTTTTCCTGATTTTTTAATTCCGCGTACCAGCGCAATAAAAACCGCGATGCCCGTTGCGGCACTTAAAAAGTTTTGTACAGTTAAGGCTAACATCTGCGTGAAGTACGACATCGTTACTTCGCCCGCGTATCCTTGCCAGTTCGTGTTCGTTACAAAACTAACGGCGGTATTTAAAGCCGAATGCCAATTAATATTTGGTAAGCTTTGTGGATTTAACCCAAAACTCGATTGGAATACTTGTAATAAAAAAACAAATATAAAACCAAACAGATTAAAAACCAACAAAGACTTGGTATATTCTTTCCAATTCATTTCTTCGTTTGGATTTACTCCGCCGATTTTATAAGTCAGCTTCTCTAGCCATGATAAAGCAGGATGTAGAAAGGTTTTTTGCCCTTCACACACTTGCGCTATAAAGGCTCCTAATAAAGGAGCTAATAAAACTAATGCTGAAATAAAAATAATCACTTGGATATAGTCTGAGATTCTCATCGGGTACGTCCTTAAAATTTCTCGGGGTTAAAAAGTGCGTAAGTTAAGTAAATCAATAGCGCAAAACCAACCACGCCCGACAAGATAAAATCCATATGACCTCCACTTTTTAATTGTAGATAGAAAGCGCGTAAAAAAGATGTAAAGACGGGCCTTCTAGAGCCCTCAAGACTAAAAACGTACTAACATCGCTAAATTAACGCGGTCTTCTGACTTCACTAAGTCCGCAGAATAAGCACCGGTTCCACCGTTATTAAGTCCGGTCGACGAAGTTACCCCACCCGGGCCAGCAAAATACGGATCTTCTGATTGCCGATGAATATATTCTGAGCGAAATGTTACAAATTGATCAGGCATATAGTCGAAAGTGATCGACGCATCCCACGCGCGGAAAGAATCTCCGGGGTTTTGCGTGTAAGAACCCGATTGCGTTGCGCTTTGTGCACCGCTGGCGGTTTGAATCGGTGGAAGTAAAACTAAGTAGCGACCGGGGTTATTCATAAATCCACCACCTAAAGTTAAACCAAAATGATCGCGGTTAAACCACAGACGATTGTAAATCATCGCACTTAAAAAATTCTGACTTGGAGTAGCGGCATCGCCGCCCGTACATCGAACTCCGCCGCCACTTTCACAACCCATGTCTAGTGTAAATGAAAATGCAGCTTTGCTAATAAATTTTGTGGGCCGATCTAAATATTTATACTGAACACTATGATCTAAATGATAACGAGTGCGTCCAGAATTTACTAAAGTGTCTTGACCGGTGTAGCCATTAGACACCACTGCTAAATCACCCGTTGGACGATATTGAATTTGGTAACCCAATCCCGGACTTTCGTTAAATTGCCCGTATGATTGCCAACCGTTGATCAGCCACAATTCTAGTTTTAATTTATCTGAGGGAAAAATTTGTAATCTTGCGCCGTTGAAAAACCACGGCGTATTCGCTGAAGTGTAGGAAGCTTGGTACGCCCAGTTTTCTGCGTTGTAGTAACTAAATAATCCAACGTAAGACATAAAAATCCCCACGTCTAAATTCACACCATTTAAATAATTCCAGTGATAGCCGCCGTTTGCTTCTGAAATATATCGGTACGCACTATTTAAATCCCATTGTCCACGCGCAGGGCTCGCATCACTTCGTGGCGTCATCGATGAATACAAACCGAACTGGGTCATGAAACGCCCCCGCGCGTTTCCCGCATGAAAGTCTCCGCCAATTCCTAATTGTTGCACCTGAAATTCATTTGTACGACCGGCCGAAGTTGATCCGACCAGCGTGTGATCTTTCGGTTGATTAAAATCGGCAATGTAATTGACGTCGGCTAGAAACTGACCCGTAAAATATTTTGAATCTAGCACTGAAGTTTTCTGACGACTGTTACCATTTAGCCAAGTGAAATCGGCAAAGGCAAATGGCTCAGCGTAATTGGGTGCAGCTGCTTCGGCTTGCGCATCCGCCGCTTCGGCGGCTTTCACTTCTTCGGGTGAAGCTATTTCAGCAAAAGCGCTTCGGGCAGAAAGTATTGCAACTAATATAAAAATCATTGATTTCATGTAAAGCTCCCTCGTCCAAAGATAAATCTATTTGGTGTAAAAAAGATGTAAAAAACACGAAAGCGAATCTTTACATCTTTTTTATTTAGAGAAGTTTAAATTGTATTCAGATGCATGGCGCTTTGATAATGCGCTGTATCGGACAATGTCTGTTGGAATAGGGTTTCGGTTTTTATGAAGCCCTACACAGCCCGATTATTCTACTAAGCCACTAGATTAAAATATTACGTTCAATCAAAAAATAAAACCATTTATTTAATTATTTCAAGGTTCATCAATTCTGAAAATTTTCCAATCAAACTTAAAAGCTTATTCTTTTTTCTTTAGCTCATTAATCTTGTCGATATTTTCTTCGGAATTTTTTTTCATTTCGACATAATGTTTGTGAAGCTTGTCCAGTTCTTCATCAGATAAATCTTCGGTATCAATTAATTCATTACGCGCGCTGGTGGTTGCATAAATTAATTCGTCTAATTTTAAATGAATGGCTCTAGCATCGCGGTTTTGAGTATTTTGAATCAGAAATACGATCAAAAAAGTAATAATTGTCGTTGATGTATTGATCACTAGTTGCCATGTATCAGAAAATCCAAATAAAGGTCCAGTAAAAGCCCAAACGATGATCGCAAAAACCGAAAGTGCAAAGGCGGCGGGCGTGCCCACCCAACTAGATACGGTATGGGCTAATTTTCTAAAATGATCACTCATATAAACTCTATTTCTTTAAGGCTTCAATCAGCTCTACACTTGGATATGAATCCGCTGGCAGACCTAATTTAATCTGCATCTGCTTCACCGCAGATTTTGTAAGAGGGCCGGGTTTTCCGTCGATCTCGCCTACATTGTAACATTGATTCACTAATTGATCTTGTAATTCTTTAATCTGGTCAGCGTTTAGCACATTGAGTTTATCTGAACCACGCTGCATGGGCGGCGCCCCCGTGATTCGCGCGGCTAAAAAAGCGGCCGTGGAAGAATAGACTACAGATTCATTCCAACCTAAGAACGCGCGAAAATTATCGTAGACTAGAAAGGCCGGACCAAAACGACCCATTGGTAATAATAAAGAAGCCATCAAGTTTTGATCTTTTAGCGTGGCGCCAATCGGTTTAACTCCCCATTGTAACCATTTACTAACAGGATATTTAATTTTTAAATCAGCCTCGGCCCAATTCATCTTTTCCGGAACTTTTACTTCATGCATCCAAGGCTCACCACGACGCCAGCCTTTTTTCATTAAAAAATTCCCGGCTGAGGCTAAAGTATCGGGTACGCTTTTTACTAAATTTACTTTTCCATCTTTATCGTAATCAACACCTGATTCTAAATAATCGGCCGACATAAATTGAGTTCCACCCAATTCTCCGGCCCAGTTACCAATCATCTCTTCCGGTTGAATATCTCCACGTTGAACTAATTTAATCGCACTGAAGGCTTGGCGCCGGAACATATCCGCGCGTCGGCAATCGTAAGCCAAAGTAGTGACGGCACTTAAAATTTTAAATTTTCCGGTAAAAGCACCAAAATCACTTTCTAACGCCCAAAACGCGGCAATCGGTGCCGCCGGAACTCCGAAGTCTTTTTCGATATTCTCAAAAATTTCTTTGTACGTGGTCGTGATCAGCTTAATCGCTTTATCGCGACGGGCGGTTGTCGCCATATTATCAGAAAAAATTAAAAATGGTTTTTGGAAAACGCCTTGTTTGCCGTCGCGAGCGATTACTTCAGGATCAAAAGTTAGGTAAGACGAAACCTTTTGCAGTGTTTCGGGGGTGATCCCTTGCTGAATCGCTTCCGCTTTAAATTTCTGTAACCAAACGGGGAAAGCCTCAGTGGTCTTACACTCCGTTTTAGCGTTTACGATGCCGGCACACAATAATAGGGTTAACATGATTTTTTTTTGCATAATTCCAGTTAATGCAAAGCTGTAACCGCGTTAAACACGACTAGGTATTAACTTAAGGTTCCAAGCTGTTAATAGAGTTTGCAAATTACAAATTGCGGCGGCGATTAGCTTATTGCACCGTCTAAACTTTGGACGAAGTAGCCTATGGTTTAAAAGACTTACACTTTTATATCTTTAAATTGCGGTTACCTGCCGTAAGGCTTAGTTTAGCCCCATGACAACACAAAAAATTTTGCTGACTCAAACCGTGCAAAAAGGTGGCTGCGCCGCCAAAGTTCCTGCCATGGAATTACGTAAAATTTTAGGGCTGGTAAAATTTCCGCCCACAAATAATTTTTTATTAGTAGATGGATCCTTATTTGATGACGCGGCAATTTTAAAAGTGAACGAGAATTTAGCCTTAGTGCAAACTTTAGATTTTTTTACCCCCATCGTTGATTCACCCTACTTATTCGGTAAAGTCGCGTGCGCGAATGCGCTCAGTGATGTTTATGCGATGGGCGGAATGCCGCAAACGGCGATGGCGATTTTAGCTTTTCCGACGGCTACGATGTCGAATGAAATTATCGCCGAGGTTTTGCAAGGTGCCGCTGATTTACTGACCGAAGTTAAAGTTCCGTTAGTGGGTGGGCATTCGATCGATGATGATACTTTAAAATTCGGCTTATCCGTTACCGGTTATGTTCATCCAGAAAAAATTTGGTCTAATGCAAAAGCCCAACAGGGCGACATATTAATTTTAACAAAAGGCTTAGGTACCGGCACAATTACCGCAGCTCTAAAACGCGCCGAAGTCACCGAAGCCGATATCACTGAAGCTTTAAATTCAATGACCCAGGCAAATGCATGCCTTGATTTATTGAATGATGATCTGGCTTCGGCAATTCATGCCGCGACGGATATTACCGGATTTGGATTTTTAGGTCACAGCGTGCAAATGGCGAAGGCCAGTAAAAAAACTTTTCAAATCAATGTTTCTGATCTTCCCATTTTGCCACAGGCGAAAGAGTTTCTGCAAAAAGGATTTTTAACTAAGGCTCACCGTTCAAATCGTGAATATGTAGCCGAAAACGTTCATTACAATTCCATCGATGAGATCTTAGCTTTACTTTTATTAGATCCACAAACTAGCGGAGGGCTTTTACTATCAGTAAAAAAGGAAAAAGCCGAAGATATTTTAACGGCACTTAAAAAACGTTTTGTTAAAGCGGCATTCGTCGGAAACGTTATTGCCGAACAGAAAAGTTCAGTCGAACTTAAGTGATACAACAACCCGTTCTTCCATTAGCTGAATTTAAAAAACTTCTGCTAGAAGAAACGCCGCTGATTGATGTGCGCGCTCCGGTTGAATTTAACCAGGGCCACATTCCAGGGGCAGTTAATATTCCCATTTTAAGCGATGAGCATCGTCATGAAATTGGTATCGTCTACAAGCGACGCGGTGAAGATGCCGCGGTGAAACTGGGTCATGAATTAGTATCTGGTTCTTACAAAGAAGCAATGATTGCGCAGTGGCAGGCTTTTATGCAAGCAAACCCAAGTGCCGTGATCACCTGCTTTCGTGGCGGTCAGCGTTCCCAGATCACTCAGCAATGGTTAAAAGAAGCTGGCATTGTTCGACCGCGCATCGACGGTGGCTACAAAGCGTTTCGTCAGTTTATCTTAGAACAGCTTGCTCGCCTTTCTGAACAACCCATGCTGATTATCTCCGGGCCGACCGGCAGCGGTAAAACAATTCTGATTGAAGAAGTTAAAAAATTTCGCGCGGCCGTTAACCTTGAAAAAATATCAAATCACCGTGGATCGGCGTTCGGGCAGCTCTCGACTCCCCAACCCTCTCAGGCCGACTTCGAGAATATCTTAACTCAACAACTCTTACAGATTGAAGCCCGCGGTTCGGTTGGGGGTATCGGTCACAAACTCGTTCTTGAAGATGAAAGCCGCATGATTGGCCGCAACGCTCAGCCAGATAAGTTCTTTGATCAGTTAAGAATTTCTGAAATTGTTTTTCTAACCGAATCCATTGATTCGCGTGTGAATGTCATCTTTGATGAGTATGTTTTTAATCTCTCAACGGAAGAGCGTAACAAAGCTTTCGCCCGCTACGAAATCGCGATACAAAAGATATCAAAAAAATTAGGCGGTTTACGTTTTCAAGAATTATCAAAAGATTTAACTGAAGCGATTAAGGCCTCAGCCGAGCAAGATGAACATACTTTACATAAAGTTTGGATAGAAAAATTACTAGTTTGGTACTACGACCCTCTTTACCTGGGCTCAATCGACAAACGAGATCCCAAAATTGCTTTTCGCGGCACTCGTGAGGCCGCTATTCAGTATTTACGAGATACAAAGTGAAAATAATCACTCTCATACTTTTTGCCTTTCTATTTTCCTGCAAAAACAAGAATGAACTTGGTTCAAAAGAAAATCCGGTTAAATTTTATTTAGTCCCCGCCCAAGACCGACAGGCCTTATTAGACAATGGCGAAATATTAAAAGCCTACTTAGAAAAAGAACTCGGGCTTTCATTTAGCGTCGAATTACCCACAAACTTTGTCGCCGTCATCGAAGCCTTCGGTTCTAAACGCGCCGACGTAGCCTTAATAAACACCTTTGGCTACATTATCGCCCACGACAAATACCAAGTCGAAGCAAGGCTCAGGGTAATCGATAAGGGCCGTGATGAATATCACGGCCAGATCATCACACGCGCTGATAGTTCAATTAAATCAGTTAAAGATATTGATGGTAAAAAGTTCGCTTACGTTGATCCCGCATCGGCATCGGGCTATTTACTACCGCTTGGCTTATTCAAAAAAGAACACATCAAACCTAAAGAGACCATCTTCGCGGGCCGCCATGATTCAGTCGTAACCGCCGTTTATTCAAAACAAGCCGATGCCGGAGCCACCTTCTATAGCCCCGATAATCAAGACGCACGCAAATTAGTTAAAACACAATTTCCCGATGTTTATGAAAAAATTAAAATCTTAGAGTTAACGGGACCGATCCCCAATGATCCCGTGATTTTCCGCAAAGATTTGCCCGAAAATATAAAAAATAAAATTATCGAAGCGTTGAAAAAATATGTGAAAATGCCCGAAGGCGCCAAAGTCTTGCATGGTATGTATCATTTTACGGATTTGAAAAATACAACTGACAAAGATTACGATACAGTCCGAAAATATCTGACCGAGCTTGGCAAAACTGCCGAAGATTTTATTAAGTAAATACTATTTCTTTAAAGCCAGTTGCTGAATCGGTTACACGCGTAAATTGAGTATCTGACAATTCCATCAAGACCAGTTCACAGGTGGTATAAATAATATTATCGTCCAGCAAGTGTCCGCCAAATACTTGGCCCTTGCTATCGCTGACCGCTATATGCAGATGAATTCCATCTACCGACACAGTTCCATTCAGCGAAAGCACTTCAAAATTTTCTGATTTTTCTAAACAAACCGAAGAATTCGCTAAGCGCAAATTAAGCTTTTTCAAACTGCCGACCGCAGACAACACGCAGGCTGACGTGATCTGATTCTCTGCACAAATTTGCACGATTCGTTTTTTTAAATCCTCATCCGGTAAAAGTCTTACGCCGTAAGTTTTCATATAAAAATTCTATCGAACCCCATAAAAAAAGCCAACCTTTTTGGGGTTGGCTTTAAAAATTAGAATTAATTTCTCGTTTTAAAAAGCTAAAAACTAGTAGCGGCTGCCGCGGTCTTCGCGTGGAGCTTGTGGTTTCGCTTCGTTCACAACCATGGCGCGGCCATCGTTATTTGAACCGTTTAATTGTGAAATTGCGTTTTGGGCTTCAGCATCTGAAGACATTTCTACAAAGGCAAAACCTTTGCTGCGTCCTGATTCGTGATCCATGATTACTTTTGCAGTAGATACAGTTCCGCACTGCGCGAAAGTCTCTGCTAAAGATTGATCGTTTGCTGAATACGGTAAGTTACCGACGTAAAGTTTTTTTCCCATAATACCCTCCTAAGGCTTTGAGGTCGCTTCAGAGGCAAAAGGGCAAAATACCCAATAGACACGAAAGAAACAGTTAACTTGTGGTCGACGCTAACACCTCTGGGCGTCATTAGATAGGTATATACCTAGATGGCGCGTTTTATACTCGCTATTGTAGTTGTAGTCAGCTACGCTAGGGATAGATCTTTTTCTAGATTTTCGCTTCCTAAGTCATGTCTCACGATACTTTGTAAAGAATGTTCTCAGCTATTTTTGTGGTCTTCACGTTGGTTGGTCTCTAACACGTAAGGAGCTGCTATGAAAGTTCAGATAATTTCGTTTCACTGTGTACTGAAAAATAAGTTCGGAAAAATTCTAAGCTCTAGCATCAACCATGATGTGCTAACCGGCCCTAGTCATTCAAGCGACCAACCGGAACTGATTGCGCTGTCGCGCGGGTTGATGAATTTAACCCCCGGAGAAAAGCGCTCGATCAGTTTAAGCGCGGCCGAAGCTTACGGATTTTACGATCCGAAAAAAGTTTTAACCATGCCCGTGGGTTCATTCACGCAATTTGAAAATGCAAAGTTTGTTGAGGCTCCTGTCGTGCTGGATGTGGACGGCAAACCGCATAGCTTTCGCGTGATCGATCTCAATCACGAAATCGTGACATTAGATGGTAATCATCCCTTCGCAGGGCAAGATTTGATTTTTGAAATTGAAACAATCGCGGCCCGTGATGCCACCGACGAAGAGATTTCAGAATCTCGATCGGAAAATAACCCGCTTTACCATTAAACAAAAATACCTTCGGCTCGATTTTTTCATCGTTAATAATCGATGCAGCCGAAGTGGAATCTAAACTCTTATAAACGTTTTCATTTGCAATTTTTTTTGCACTGTCGAACGTTTTTGCGCGCGCTTAAATTAGCGTCTCACGCTGATACATTCGCAGTTTTTTGTTTATTATTCTTTTTAAGTTTTTCCGTCGTTGCTCAAGTTGAGCTTTACATTTTAAAACCAAATAAAAATCAGTTCAGTTACGTGATACCGGTCCGAAGCGGACGCAGCATTCATAGCGAGTTGCTCGAATATAAAAAACTCATCTTAGCTAATCCCGAACTGGCTGATATTTTTACTGCGGCACAACTGGATAAGATTTCATTGGGCCAAACTTATCTTTTAAAATCATCGAACGAAGCACGCATTTTGTTATTAGCAAACCGTGGTTACGATTACGAAGGACCGGCATCGCAAAATGCTCAGAATCGTATCCGCCGCGTTAGCGAAAAATTTTCTGCCTCAGTGAATACTTACGTTCTACCGGTCGCAGCCAGTATTTATTTAAATGCAGCAGAACAAAAAGAGTTCGTTAAAAAAATAAGTGATTATTTTTCTGGAGTCGTGGCCCTGGGCGGGGCGGATGTAGATCCACATCTTTACGGAGAAAATATTTCTGAAAGCCGCGAAGTAAATGCCAGCCGTGATCGTTACGAAATTTCATTTTTGAAATCCTGGATGGGTTTAAAAAAAGGCTTCACCTACGGAATCTGTCGAGGCCACCAAATTGTATCTGTTGCCTTAGGTTTTAAACTTATTCAGCACGTCGACAACCACGGCGATGGCTACTGGGTTGAACATCCGATTGAAATTCGCAATACGACAAGTAATCATTTCAAAAATATTTTTGGGTCACGAGTCAAGGTTCGCGGGACTCATCATCAGGCCGTACAAAGCGCGCCAAATACTCGCGTTGAAGTGGCCGCCCTGGCTCCGGATGGAACCATCGAAGCCCTCGAAAGTGCCGATGGCCTAATTATCACGACGCAGTTTCATCCTGAATTTATGGATAACTATATTTCGAAAAAATTTTTTTCTTATCTTAGAAATAAAGCTCAGCTCAAAATTCCTAACAAATGTGCGCAATTATTTAACTAGCTCTCGGCCCACCCGGCCTTGCGCATGATGTAGACCGCAGAGCTTTGGTTTAGAATTTCAGTACCCATTCTAGAAGCTTAGGCTGTGCTTTACCAATATAAAACCAACCACAGCTATGAAGTTTATTCAGCAATTTTATCTATGGTAAAAATTTTACTGTCTATTTTTAAACGAAACGGATAAGAGAACGGAACACTTAGCCGGAGAAATTTATGCGTAAATTGATTGTAGTTTCTAGTTTGATGTTATTAGCGATTTACACCCAAGCGCAGTCGGAAACAACAACGAAGACGACGACAACTCCTGCCGGCGTTGAAAAAGTCGATCTTAAAGAAGCTCTCGCACAAAAAAAATTCCAAGAAAACACTGAAATTACCGATACGAAGTTAAAAGCCGAAAGCGGATCACTTTCTACGTACAGCCTATCATTAAATCTAACTTACTACGGGCCAACCGTGGGTGATCTAAGTGCTAAAGATCAACCAAATCCAGATGGCTCACCGGGTGCTTTTGAGACCTCATTAGGAGGCGCTTTAGGCGGTCGTTACCGCTTTAGCCCACGCAGCACAATCACGGCGGGTTCCGGCTTAAAAGCGATTCACCCATTTCACGGAATGGAAAAATTCGAGACCAACAATCCATACATCAACTACAATTTATCGGATCGCATTGGTGATGTACAAATGAGAAACAGCATTGGTTTTTCTTCGATCACTTATTCTGGCTACACAAAGATAGGCGAAATCGCTAGCTTGGGCTACGATAACTCAATGGTTTACAATTTAGGCTTTACGCCTTTGGCGATTGGTCTAGACACATCGATAGCTTATTATTTTTATAACCGCGGCTACCAAAGCAGCGATGGCAAAGCTTCTCGTTACACAATTTCAGCCTATCCAAATGCTAAATATAATCTGACTGATAAATTAAATATCAATACTTCAATCGGTTTCAGCTCATTTAATCTTCGTAAGCTTGATGACCAAAGCGTTTTAGGTAATCGCTCAATTACGCAGAGATTAGGCGTGGGTTACGCTTACACCCGCGACGTTTATTTATCTCCGTATCTTAATTTTTACCCCGATAATTTATCGCCTGACGGCACAACTATTAATTTTTCAGCGATTCTTTCGGTTCTTTAATACGGACGACCATGACTACAAAATACTTGGTTAATTTGTTAAAAAATTGTAAGTCTGTTCGCATGAAATTGTTCTTATTTTTACTTTTAACGTTGTTGTCAGCGACACCGGTTTATGCGCAGTCCGAAGCCTCTTCCGCTGATGCCACCACCGCTAATTTTGAATCCGAAGTCATTCAAGTTAAAGAAGTCATTACCGAGATTCCACACACATCTTGGATGGGAATTAAAAAAAGCTTTAGCAAAGAATCACTTCCGGCGTGGGCCGCCGTCGTCAGCTCGACTTTGATATTATTAAATAATGATGAAGTCATTTTAAAAGATGTACAGCGCTACGGCCGCGATTCCGGCATCGGCAATAACGACAATACCAAAGCCTTTTGGACACTGGGCGAGATTGATATTATTCGCTTACCAACAGATTTTGGCTCGTTCACTTATTTTTTAGGTGATGGACTTATCCACGGCGGAATTGCGGCGGGTTTTTTAATTAATGGCTACGCAAATAAAAATAGTCGCGCAGCGAATACGGGTTTACAACTTGCGCATGGGATGATTATTTCAACTTTCTTTAATCAATTTTTAAAAAGAACTTTCGGCCGTGAAAGCCCCTACGTGAAGTCTGAGCCTTTCGGTAAATGGAGCCCCTACCCAAGTATTCCCGAATACCAATCACGTACTTCAAAATACGACGCCATGCCCAGTGGCCACATCATGACGACCACTTTAGTGTTCACCGTCATCAACGAAAATTACCCCGAGTACTCGCACGTAACAATCCCCTTAGGATTAACTTGGGGAACACTCCTCATGCTAGGAATGGTTAATAACGGAGTTCACTGGGCTTCTGATTATCCGCTCGGAATCGCGATGGGCTACGTATTTGGTAAAGCCTCTGCGCAACTGGGTAAAAAACCAAAAACGGAAGCCGAGAAAAAATCCACTAAAGAATGGCTTGTTATGCCCACGGTTGATTCCCGCGGTTCAGGCTTAGCTTTTACGTACGCCTATTAGTAAAGCTCGACGACGTCATCACGAAGCCATCGAAAAATTCAAACAGGCAAATCTTTGAAACCTGGTGGAAAAGTTGCAATTAAACCAACGAGTCGAGTTTAAAACGGTCTAAAACTAATAAGGAGGTTTTGTGAAAAACCTAGTTTCATTTTTCGCGCTTTTGTCAATTTCTTCGACGGTTTTTGCTGGTGCAGCCTTAGATTGCTCAATCAAATCTGACCTAGTCGACGTTCCAGGTATTACGGTTCCTAAACAGGTATCGATCAATATATCTGAAAGTCGCAAACTGTTAATCTCTTTGTCTGGCGATATAGCCTATGTTGCGCTTCTGCGCCCGGCTACCGAGCAAGAAAAATCAGATGCACGTTGGGATCGCCAAATCATCACTCAAGTCGTTGTAGCATCTAAAGCTATCGAAACTCAAAAGATGAGTTCTGCTGAGATGTTTATGGCTGAAGACGTTAAAGTAAGCTGTAAGCTTAAATAAGACTTCGCCACATAGGCTGTATAAGCTAGCGGTTATACGGCTTAAGCAAACGGACCAGAAGCTCGGTCAAAGTTTTTCGATCGATTGGTTTTGTTAAAAAATGTAAAAATCCCGAAGCGATTGCTCGCTCACGTTCTTCTTTCATCGCGTGCGCCGTAAGCGCTACAACCGGACCCGAATACCCTTTTTCACGTAAAACCTGCATGGCCTGATGGCCATCCATCACGGGCATTTGAATATCCATGAGAATCACATCAAAGTTTTTAGAAAGTGCGATTTGAACGCCTTCGGCGCCGTTGCTTGCGATGGTTACTTTCGCTCCGGTTTTATTCAGAATCCGCTCAATTAAAAATTGATTGTCGGGAGAATCTTCAACCAAAAGTATTTCAAATCCTTTCAGTTCACTCGTCTGCTCGGATTTATTTTCTTTCGGTGATAAATTTTCAACATCTTTAACTGAATTAATTTTTATTTCCGAAGAAATCATCACGGGAAGATTCACTTGAAAAATACTCCCTTTACCGATTTCGCTTTCAACTAATCTAAAATCTCCGCCAAGTGCTTGGCTTAGTTTTTTAGTTAAAACAAGACCCAGCCCGGTTCCACCAAATCGTCTGGTTGTTGACGAGTCTGCTTGTGAAAAGGCTTGAAAAAGATTTGTGCGCTGTTCATCTGAAATTCCGCGACCCGTATCGATTACTTTGAACTGAAGACAATGATCTTGATAACTAACAAGTAATTCAACGCGGCCTTTTTCGGTAAACTTAAT
Source organism: Bdellovibrio sp. (assembly GCA_014376435.1). Classification (GTDB taxonomy): domain Bacteria; phylum Bdellovibrionota; class Bdellovibrionia; order Bdellovibrionales; family Bdellovibrionaceae; genus Pseudobdellovibrio. The sequence continues at coordinate 26,507 of JACMRL010000033.1, forward strand.
TGCATTACCCACCACGTTTGAAAGAATTTGTCTAAGCCTAGTTGGATCCGTGATGACAAACTCGGGAAGTGGGTTTTCGCTTATATATTCAAAAATAATTCCATTCTCTCGGGCGCGTAATCCGGCCAAGGATGAAAAATCAGCCATGAATTCCAACAAATGAAATTCTATTTTCTCGACGACCATTTTTCCCGCTTCAACTTTTGTCAGGTCTAAAATATCATCTATGATGCGTAAAAGATGATTCGAATTTCGATCAATAATCGACAAATATTTTGAAACTTCATCGGCCGAAATTTCCGAGTCCTTTAACAACCCAACAAATCCCATAATCGCGCCCAAAGGTGAGCGAATTTCATGCGACATATTTGCCAGAAAAGATGATTTTGCCTCGCTCGCTTTTTCGGCTTCAATTTTTGTAGCATGTATTTCTGCGTTCTGCGTATTCTGTTTTGATGTTTCAAGTTCAATGTACCTAACGGCGGCCTTGCTAATTCCACGATCAATAAATTCATGAATAATTTTTCGAGATTCTTCGTCAGAAACGCCTTCGGCTTTAAGTAACTCCGTGATCACCGAACGTAGTAAATGGTACTCAACGATCACTTGATCCAAAGTGTATTCGGGCTGATCGGCACGGTCTTCCGCGTGCTCTAAAGCAACTTTAGAATTTTCTTCCGCTTTATTTCTTGGATTTGGGCTTCGTAAAGTTTCAACCAGCCGATCTAGAAATTCAGGCATTGAATCAATCAAAGCCAATAGAGTCTGGGCTTTTGCGGCTTCCACATTTTCGCGACAAAGATTTTGCCAATTTTTAAGAATATCTTTGTTAAGCCGCAGTAGACAGCTTGCTACATCACTACGATTTAAATACTTTGAATTGGAGTTCACAAATCATCCCGTCCGACGTAATTTTCCAAAAATAAATAAAATGCAAAAAGAGCGAATTAAAAATTTTAAGCAAGCAGACAATTATAGACTGAAGCCGTGCTTTAGATTTTAAAGTAAAAAAAATATTAAGTCTAACAATGTTACAAATAGAAATCTTTTTGGGGCAAATTTGGGCGGATACTGATGAAGTAACGGATTTTCACTTTTAGGAAAAGTCCAGCGCGCAAATATCAACATCAAATCAGCGTTAAAATATTGGTTTCGAGAGAGTGCCCGACATCAGCATAATCATATTTGGAACCGTGAAAAGATTTCGCCCGCGTGGACCTTAAATACGAAAGATAATTAACTTTTGTGACAACTATTTAGAAACAATCACAGAAAGCGGAATCGTTTTTAATTCGCCTCGATCAACAAGCTGTATCCAAACACGATAATCTCCTTCGCTTGGAAATGTCGCGTGTATCATTCCTGTATCAGGAGTATTTCCGGCCATTGGATGGACATGAATAAGCTCATCGCCATCAGGCGAAACAGCAATAATGTGTGCTAAAGCTCCTAAATAAGGAGTCAGCTGTACTTCTTGCCCATCTTCACGAGTCACTTTAAAATCAATCATGGCCATTGCGCCCGCTTTAAGCTTTGCCTTACCTAACTGGATTGTTGTCTTTTTGTCGGTTGCTTTTTTTACATCTGCTAGGGGCACCACTGCAATCTCAGGTTTTCCATTTATGATTTGCGCTTTTACGACAGTTGAAAATTCAGTTCCATCTACTAGTTGACCCTGGGCCCAAAAAAAATAATTTCCATTGGCTAAAAGATTTAGCTCCACATTCCAAGCTTTTCCATCAAAAGAAGGATGCACATGATTAAACTCATTTCGAGAAGGGTCATAAGCTATAAAGTGTAAAATTTTAGTGTGACTTAATACTAAATTTTTGTCTGATAATGCCTTGTTAGTTTGAGCATCAAAAAGTTGAAATGAATACTGAATAACTCCAGCACTATAAGTACCCTGCGCTTCAGGTTCAATAGATATACGACTTTCCCCGTCGCCATGAGCCCACGACAAAGATGTTACTAATGATAAAACAATCGATAAAAAAACTGCTTTCATAAAAATTCCCCCTAGGTGTGTAGTTAAACCATACCCTACGAGGGTATGGCAACGTAAGTTTGTTGACTTTGCGTTAAATTAAAACCTAACTTCGCCCTAGAAATGCGATTTTCGGTTTCCAAAAATCATTTAGTTGACCAATACCCCCTTAGGGTATTAGAAAATACTTACCGACAGGAGATTTTATGCCCCAAACAGAACTTTTTGATAAAAAAATTAGAAAAATGGCAGTCCTAAAAAGCCAACTTGCTCACGATCACAGCGCAGAGCTTAAAAGATTGAGCCGAATAAAAGGTCAAGTTGAAGGTGTTGAAAGAATGATCGTTGAAAAAAGATATTGTCCAGAAATTGTAAATCAAATTAAAGCGATACGCGCAGCTTTAAGAAGTCTTGAAGCGAATGTGATTGAAGGCCATATGCGCCACTGCGTAAATCAAGCAATTAAAAGTAGAGACCCTCAAATTGTTCAAGAAAAATTAGAGGAAATTGTCATGTTAATGAAAGGACAAGGCTAATGAAATTTTTAGCTTTGGCTGTTCTTCTATGTTCACAAATGTTGTTTGCAAATCAGAAAGCAATTCTCGTAAATGCATCTCCGAATGCCCAGTTTTATAGAGACCTCATTTTAAAAGTAAGACAATCTGGCGAGTTTACACTCCCCATTCCTGGCGCTCAATCTTCGCTGACTTATTCTTTTGATTTTGATCAGCCTGTTTTCCCCGAGACGCTGATGGGAGATATTCACGACTCATTTAATCCTATTTATTTCTTTAGATCATTTTGGGATAAAATTCTTTTTAAAGATGGGTCCTATCTATTAATTAATGGTGAAAAACTTCCGCTCACTTGTCTATTTGTAAGCGGTCAGGACAATCGATTTTCTGACAAAAAATTACTTTCACCCTTACTTCCTGAATTTGTGCTGAAAGTCTATTTAGTAGCAAACGACTTTAGTTGCCAGGGCCCGGTAAAACCGGGATGGCCCGCAACCGGCGGACGAGAAGAAAATTGGGATACTTATCTTTATTACGAGATTAAAGATCCAACCATTATGCTACCGATGGATGCAAAACTTCGCTACCGATGGAACGAGTATAGCTTGGTACTTGTTGATCGAGGCAGTAAATGAAAATAATTAACTTTATTTTGTTTCCATTCCTATTTTCAATTTCAACATTTGCGGCGCCGACTTGGTATCCGATGCCAGCAGAGGCCTACAAATTTGGCCAGCTTTACCCCAAAGCACAGCAATTGCTTTTTGCATTTGATTATGGCCACGCTCTAGTTTACGAAAGACTTCTTCAAAATCGTGGACTGATTACTGACCCTAAAGAATTTGAAAAGAAAATTTTAGATGCTGTGATGAAAATTCTAAAAAATCCCCCCACGGTTAAGGTGGATGAAGACGACATTGCTCCTTTGTATGTCTACACGTTTCCGTTAATGGTAGATACTTTTGATTGGTCACATATGCTGCATCAGTTTGTATTAGATGTCTTAGCTACTTCAAAGGATCGCGGCCCGGCTATGAATCGTCGTGTAAACGAATTATTTATAGATTATAAAAAAAATAAGCCACTTGCCATTACAGATGTTTGTAAAACAATGCTTTTTATGGACGGTCAGTTTTTCTCCAAGGATTTCAGAAGACAGTATCCAAGTTTCAATTTATTAATTTGGTCTTATCATTGGTTTCAAATCAAACTCTATGAAGCATTGTTAAAACCAACAAAGGCCGAACGAGATATTGCTGTCGACCAAGTCACGAATGATTTTTGGACTTTGATTAGCGATCTTCCCGATTCGGCGGATTTCGATATGATGCCCGAAACTCGCAAAGAAGCTCCAAACTTTTATAAAGCATTCCCATTAATTTCTGCTTCGTTCGATAACAATCACATGCTTCACGATATCGTTTCAGATATTTTAGCTTCTAAAAAAGTTCCCTCATCAGAAATGCGAAAAAATGGAATTGATTTTGCTCGAATGGCTATGGACCCTGAAGCGTTTAAATCCAATAACTGCGGGGCCGAGTGAAATGCAGATTTTAAGGGAATCACTCGGTGAACGTTTAAAACAACTCAGAGAAGGTAAATCAATTTCCGTCAAAGAGCTTTCTGACAAAATTGGAGTGCCATTAACTACTGAAAAGTGTTGAAACGATTGAAAATGAATTGAAAAAAGTTAAAGAAAACCTTCTATCGCAATAACCATACGAAAGATGGATTAGTTCAATAAACTTAATTAAAACAAGCTATAAACGGAAACCAAACAAGGAGAATATATGAAAAAGATTTTAGCATTTTGCGGTGTATTAACGATGACTCTAGGAATTACGGCTCAAGCTGCAGCGCCAACGGTATCAAATGCCAAGGCGATTGAATTGTCAGCTCATAGAATCGACCGGCTCGTGACACTTTCAAAAATTGACGCTTCCTTTTTATCTAAATTAGCAAAGCTGGAAGTAACGGTTGTTCAAAATCAAGCCCCTGTTTATTACAAGGTAAAAGTAACACAAGGTCAGCCAGCGCAGGGTCAGCCAATGCAAGTCGATATTTCTTTTGATGCAGACGGAAAGCCTTTGTCATTTCAAGTTATTGCTGGCGGAGTCGCCGGACCTGACGCCGGATGGACTGACAAGGACGCTGGCTCCTTAGCCGAAAATGCACTTCATTACATTCTTGAAAATTCAACCGCAGGAAAGGTTCCTCTGTTTGACAAATCAGCGACTAGCTTAACTTTGTCGAAGCAAACCTTAAATGGACAAATAGTAGCGCGCGGACAAGTTTTATCGTCTGCAACAACAGAGAAGCTAAACATCTACTTAAAGTTAGATGGAACATTTATTTCTGCTGAAGTTGTACCGTAGAAATTTGAATATCAAATATGAGACTCCATAGCGGTTTACTTTTTACTTTAGGGTTGATCTTGGTAGGCTGCAATTACACCAACATCAAAGGTTCGTCAGAAGACATGAACCAAGTGTTTAGCTTGCCCGCTGATAAAATGTCTGAGCTATCCTATGGAGTTTTGGCTGAAAAGATTTTTATTCCTAAGTGCATTTCATGTCATGGTAATGCCGGGAATATTAATTTTGAATCTTACGGCGAAGTAGTACGCAACCTTGCGTTGATAAAAAAAACGGTTTTCATTGAAAAAACAATGCCTAAGAAAGGCTCTCTTTCACAAGAAGAGCTTTCTTATTTGTGGAATTGGATCAATATGGGCGCCCCTGAGCAAGCTCAAAACGGAAACTCAAATCCGCAACCAGACCCATTAATCGCAACCTATGAATCTATCAATAAACACGTGTTTCAAGTGTCGTGCAAAGACTGCCATAACCCGACTGGCTCAGGAAAGAGAGTTCCTTTAGATAAAGAATCTTTACTCAATTCTCCTCTTGAACTTATCATTCCCGGAAATCCAGATGAATCAGGACTTGTGATTGATTTGGAAAGAACTGATGACAAACGTATGCCGCCAGCAAAAGAAGGATATTCAGCCCTAAGCGACGAAGCAAAGGCTACTATTCGCAAATGGATTGAAAATGGCGCCAAGGACTAACTTACTAAGGAATTTAATATGAAAAATGCGCGAAAAAAACAGGTCTGAAAGGAAGCAACAATCTTAGTGATAAGACTATACAATCTGAGGCAAAGAGCATACTCGCCTGTCAACTCATGCGAAAGAAAAGTCAAACCGTCTACGCCATTTTAAATAATTGATCTAAAATCACCAACGAACCTATGATTAAAACAAAATATCCAAACCCTCGTTTGAGTAAATTTTCATTTACCCGTGTACTAAAAAATTGGCCGATTGCTATTCCTAAAATTCCTAACGAAACAATACTAAGAAGTAATGGCCAATTAAAATTGTAGTTCCCAATACTTATCGAAAAACCGAAAATCGAGTTGGCTGCAATGATTGCAAGCGAAGTTCCAACCGCCGTTTTCATCGGTAATTTTAAGAGCAGAACGAGGGCTGGAATGATGAGGAATCCGCCTCCGGCACCGACAAGGCCAGTTGTGAGTCCAATTAAATAACCCTGCCAAATGATAGCTAGTAGTCCGGGCTCTAAAGAATTCGTTTCTTGGGTCAATTTCGAAGTTGCGCTGCCCGCCCGAATCATAGCTCGAGATGCAAGTATCATGATGATTCCAAAAAATCCCATTATTAAAAGTGACTTCGTTAAAGTAAAACCCGCGAACGAAAATATATGATCTGGAATGAGTGGAAGAGCGAAATGTCGTGCAGTAAATACTCCAAAAAAGCTTGGAACAGCAAAAAGAAGACCCGTCTTATAATCAACTAACTTTTTTTTAGCATTTAAAAAAGCACCAACTAAGGCAGTGAATCCAACAACGAAAAGCGATCCAGTCGTTGCAATTAATGGGTCTTGTTTAAATAAATAAACAAGAATGGGCACCGTAAGAATAGAACCACCACCACCAATAAGGCCCAAGGAAATTCCCATTACAACGGCGGCCAGATATCCTAGCAAATCCAATGGTTACCTCTTTATATCAAAACGGCGATCAAGAAACCGAAACACCAACATACCAATAAGCATACTAACGAAGAAAATAAGTGGCCGAATTTGAAAGCTCGCCAGCGAGGTCAGCGCGGGGCCCGGGCAGTAGCCCGCTAGGGCCCAGCCAACTCCAAAAAGAAATGAACCCGCAATTAATGGCCAAGTAATTTCTTTTTTTGTTGGCAGATGCCACTGCGTAGAAAAAAGTGGAGATTTTCTTTTAACAATAAATCGAAATGCAATGAAGTGAACAATCACTGCACCAAGCATCACGAAAATAAGCGCGGCATTCCAGTTTCCAAAAACATCTAGAAAGCCAAAAACTTTTTCAGGCCTTGTCATGCCAGAAACCCCAAGGCCAATTGCGAATAAAATGCCGACCGCCAAAGAAGTAATATTGTTTTTCATTCGAAAATTCCAAGCTTCCGGAATACATAAACAGCAACTACTCCGGTTAAAATAAAAGTAATCGTAGCCGTTATGGATCGAGGTGATAGCCTACTCGTTCCACACACGCCGTGACCACTGGTGCATCCACTACCCAGAACCGTTCCAAATCCTACAAGCAATCCAGCAATGACTAGTGTCCAATCTTCAGTGGGGAGGCCACCAGTAAATGCGTCCGGTTTAAAAATTTTTAGAATGAACCCACCAATTAGCATTCCGCCAATAAAATACCACCGCCAGACTCTATCTCCCTTAATAGGCAATATAGCAGCGCTGTATATAATTCCACTAACGCCTGTTACACGGCCATTCAGATAAAGCATTAGTGAGACTGCAACACCTATTAAAATTCCGCCGATCAGTGGTAGGTAAAAATTTTCCATTTAAAATCCACCCGCACGTTCTACTGGAAGCTTGCATTCATTCCAGCCAAGCATTCCGCTGCCAAGGTGGGATATTTTTTTAAATCCCAATTTGATTCCAAGATTGGCCGCATCTTCAGAGCGCTGGCCAGATCGACAAACAAATACGATCTCTTCGGACCGATTGTATCCTTCAAGAAACTGCTTCAAGTTATTCCCTAAAGTAATTTGATGTGAGTTTTTAATGTGGCCTAGCTCGCCGAAATATTCTTCGGGTCCACGTACATCGACGACTAACACTTGATCTAATTGCGCACTCAGTTCTTTTGGAGTCAGTGTTTTGTAGCTAATAGGATTTTCGATTTCGTCAACTTTACCACAAGCCATATTTGCTGGAAGCGACTCTTTGATTTTTTTTGGTAAATCAAGTTTTAGTTCTTTCATAATTTGTATAAATTGATCTTTTGTTTTGCCACATCCAACTCTGGGATTATGGCGAATTTCCATTTCTATTGTTGATGAAGTAAATCCTTTGTAATCGTGTGCCGGATAAACTTTTGTCTCTGGCGGAAGAGTGAATAATTTTTTATGTACGCTATCGAAAAGTTCTTCCGCTGAACCGCTTTGAAAGTCAGTCCGACCCGTACCCCTGATTAAAAGCACATCGCCAGTAAAAACCATTTCTTCACAATAAAAACTAAGTGAAGCATCTGTATGCCCAGGAGTTTCCATCGTCTTAATTTTAAACTTTCCAAATTGCAATTCATCACCATCACTCAAATTTAAATCGGCGCAAGGGACACTTGCTGTTTTAGGTACCGCTGTTTTAACCCCAGTTCTTCTTCTGATTTCACCAGCACCAGTTACGTGATCTGCGTGAATATGCGTATCAAGTACATAAACTAGATTTAAACCCAACTCAGCGATCAGCGTCAGATCGCGATCGACTGTTTCAATCACCGTATCAATTAAAATTGCTTCTTTCGATTCAGCGTCCGCGAGCAAATAAGTGTAAGTCGAACTCTGCGACTCAAAAAGTTGTTGGAATATTAAATTCTTCTTCACCAGAGACCTCTTCTTAATAGCTTGACCCTTGTATATTATTATATATTAATATTATAATATGAAAAGTCAACGAAATACTACTACCAGCGAAATGCAAAACAACTGCAAGAACGTAGCCGCTATCTTAAAAGCCATCTCGCATCCGCAAAGGCTGATGATCCTGTGTCACCTAGAAAAAGGAGCAAAAACTGTCGGCGAACTCGAAAAACTTTGCGGTGGCTCGCAGTCATCGATCTCACAGTTTTTGAAACTGATGAAACTTGAGGCTATGTTGACCTCGGAGAAGCGCGGGCTTTTTGTATATTACCGCATTCATGATCCGAAAATGAAAAAGCTAGTTTTATCTCTGTATAAAATATTTTGTAAATAATAGGGATAAATTACTTCTACACGGGGCTCATTGGGTCCGCCTTTAGCAAATCGACTCGCTAGGTCAGCCATGAACTTTTCGAAGAATGGGCTGATTGTTGCAGCGAATTTTTGGTTGGATCTTTTTTAAGGTAATTCGCAAAGGGAATTAAAATGAAATTGAAAGCCGTTTGGGGCGAGAAAATGCGCTTTGCTGCAGAAGCTGATAACCACACCGTTGCTATGGACACAAAACCACCTATTGGGGACGATTCAGCCCTAACTCCCAAGCAACTACTTGTCGCCGCGATTTGCGGCTGCACAGGAATGGATGTTGTTGCCCTGTTAAAAAAGTATCATCAGCCATTATCAAAATTTGAAATCGAAGCGGAGGCGTCAGTGATCGAGGGTATCCATCCTGTCATTTTCAAAGAAGTGCAGCTCACATTTAAAATTGAGGGTGAACTCGATCAAGTAAAAGTGCTTGAAGCGATAACTCTTTCGCAGACAAAGTATTGTAGCGTAAGCGCCATGTTATCAAAATCTTTTCCGATCAAATATACCGTTCAATTAAATTTAGAAACGATTGGCGCAGGTAGCGCTCAATTTTAAAAAAAGGAGAATTATGAAAACCGTTATACTACTAGCAGCTATGGGAATGATCAATTTCAGTTTACCAACTTGGGCAGTTGAAACCGATAAACCTCATGATATGTCAAAAATGTCCATGAATCCAACTAAAGAAGACCGCGAAAAAATGGCTGATGCACACATGCAGATGGCCACTTGTTTACGTTCTGATCAGGAATTCATGCAATGCCACGATGCACTTCATAAGGAATGCAAATCGATGATGGGCGGATTTTGCCCGGGAATGGAGATGGGTAAATCGATGCATAAAGGAATGAAACAAAAAAAATAGCGATTTAACTTAAACCCATGCATGGAAAAAAAGGTGGTAAGTTTGGCATCTTTTTCTAAGAGTGAACCAGAATCGCCATCAATTAATTTATTGATTGGTCAAATGGAGGAATTCTTTATGAATATAGATGTGACTTACTCAATCTGCGATAAATGCAGTGGACTTAATCGTGTTCCGTTTAATTTACCCGATAAAAAATCTCCCCTATGTGGAAAGTGCAAAATTTTACTGCCCTTACATCATGGAATTAATGAACTTACGGTTTCAACATTAGAGACTCTTTCAAATAAAAGCCCATTACCGGTTGTTGTCGATTTTTGGGCCCCTTGGTGCGGCCCTTGTCGCAGCTTTGCACCGAAATTCATTGAAGCTGCAAGCCAATTAAAAAATCGAATCGTTTTCGGCAAAATCAATACGGAGACGCATCCGAGTGCGGGTCAAAAATTTGGAATCAAAGGTATTCCAACTTTTATTTTATTTTATCATGGCAAAGAAGTAAGTCGGGTTTCGGGTGCGCTTCCATTAAATGAGTTTGTGAATTGGGTAAATCAAACTGCTAGCAATTAAAAATTGCCAGGCTGATGCCAGTCGGCGTGATTATTTTTGACTATTTACTTGTAGAAATTTGGAGGTGGGTGAGGGCTTCGCACCCCCGTAGCAACTTTTGCAGAGTCGTGCCTAACTCCTCGGCCAACCCACCATCATGCATGAACGTATCTCTGAAACTAAAAGAACCCCGCATTATTGTCAATTCATACCCTTTTCCAACTGCTCGAAGGGCTTTATGACCCAGCGTTCGGCCTGGTTATAGTCGCCAAAACTGAGCTGAAGCGCTTTTTGTGGGTCCAAGTTTTCAGCAGCTTTTTCGGTGGCATAAATAGAGGCGATCCTTTCTAAGTAGGAACGACGGCGGCTAGATAGCTGGGAATAGAAATCTTTAACGACCTCGTCTGATTTTTGAATCACGACTCGAGATTGTTTTAATTTAAATTTTTCGATTCTTTTAAGAACATCTAGGCCCTTAATAGTTCGATCCATTACCGGTGCAGTAAAAAATAAAATTCCGAAACGATCTAAGATCGGCCCCGATAACTTTTCTAAGGTTCGTGCGCACTTGGTTCGTGTAAACCGACAACTGACATTTTTTTTAACCGGCGTCCATTTTCCGCAGGGACAAAGATTGGTCGTGGCAATCACCTGAAACTCCGAAGCGATTTCACGCTGATCGGCCCCGCGCGCTAATCTTAATGTTTCACCCGTCATCGGACCACGTAGAGATTCTAAAATTTCTGGATCGAATTCTAAAAACTCATCCATTAACAGAACCCCGCCTTGCACGCGTTCGATTTCTCCTTCATATAGGTTTTGCCCGCCTCCTAAAAATGCGGCGGGCGTAATACTTTGGTGCGGCGCAATCAGCGGGCGCCATTGTTTATCCCACCGGCCCGCTTGCTGCTCGGTTGGTTCTTTTAAAAAACTAAGTAACGACCTCGCTAACGTGGATTTTCCTGCGCCTGAGTCTCCGGCAAGTAATCCATGTAAACCTGAGGCCGCACTTAAAAATAAAAATTCAGCTTCGTCTTTCGAGAAGAATTTTTCTAAGCCTGCTTGTGGTCTTTGAAAATATTTTCTTTGTTCAGATTTTTTTTCGGTGATAATTTCAAAATCTTTAAGCTGCCGTACGCGTAACATTACATTCGACGGACTTTGCGCCTGTATATCTGCCCGACCCGATAGAAAAATTTGATTTTTAAAATAGGGAAGCTCATTCGCTAGATCTGTCGGTTCGTAAACATGACCGTCTAGGCCTAGCTCGCCGTATACAATCCAATCGTCATGAACGGCCTTCGCAGGAATTTGTTCCGTTTTGAGTAATAAACCGATCGCTACCGCTAATTCGACCCCGCGCGAACTTTTACGTAAGTGATTCGGTTTAATATTCACGATCATTTGACTAGTCACCGGAAATTGATAACCGCTATTCTTCAGCGCAGATTTAATTCGATAAAAACTCTCTTTGATCAAACGATCTGGTAAACCCAGAAAATGAATTTGGGGAATGCCCGGAATAAATTCGATTTCGACTTCGGCAATTTCTAAACGATTTCTGTTCTGGATCAACGATTTTATTTTCATGAACTGTAAGCTTGCAAAACAAAAAAGGCCTTCGTTATTTACGAAAGCCTTCTTCGCGAATCTTTGATTACGTAGTTCGGATTAAATAGCGTGGTCTTTTAATTTTGACAGCGGATGGTGATCATCAATCGCCTTGGTGGCCGTATTCGTCGTGACCGCCGTGTAAATCTGCGTCGTTTGAATACTGGCGTGCCCAAGAATTAATTGGATCGAGCGTAAGTCTGCTCCGCCTTCAAGTAAAGCCGTCGCGCACCCGTGACGGAATCTGTGCGGATGCACGGGCTCAGCAAAGCCCGCTTTCGCTGACCAAGCTGCTAACCACCGCCATACGTCGACGCGCGATGGTCTGTGACCACGATCATTCAATAGCAATGATTGGTTTGAAGATAGATTTTCACCTAATTGGGGGCGTGCTTTAGTTAAATAAATTTCTAAAGCCACATACAAGGCTTCAGTCAGTGGAATCAAACGCTCCTTACGCCCCTTGCCTAAAACTTTCACCCAACGCTCGGTCGCTGAAAAGTCATTTAAGTTTAAACCGATTAATTCACTCACGCGACAGCCTAAACCATAAAGAAATAATAAAGTTAAACGATTACGTAATGTTTTTGCTTCATCGGCGATCGCGCACGAAGCGAAAAGTTTTTCAAACTCTTGCACCGTGATTGATTTTGGTAAGGCGTTTTTAACTTTAGGTGGTCTTAGTTCACGTAGTTCGGGGCTTTTGACTCCGCGGGTTTCACAATATTTTAAATAAGTTCGTACGCTGCTAATCACGCGCGCTTGCGACCGAGTCGATAAATTTTCTTTTTTCATGAAATCGAAAAATTCGATCATGCGATCACTTTTTTCACGAAATTTTTTATAAAGATCCAAATCGCGGCGGTAGGCCATGATTGTATTCACTGAACGACCGCGTACATTTTGTAAATCATCGAAGAAGTCAATCCACAGTAGTTGATCCATCATTCTATTTGAAACGAATTTTTTAGTGATGGCAATAATAAAAAACCCGAAGCGAGTTGGCTCTTCGCTTCGGGTTTAAGTGAACTTCGAACTTACTCAGCTTAAAATATCTATTTGTTTTACTTAACAAGAACCGACATCTGACAGTTATAACCACCGACTGATTCAATCATCACGTTTGCAAACATACGACCTTGGGTCGCCGAACTGCTGCTCACTTGACCCGGTTGTAAATAACCAGATGATGCTACTTGGCCTTGCGTTAATACTAAGTTAATTGCCGTTGGCCCCACTGCTTGCATTCTTAAGTTAGAAACCATGCTGTATTGCCAGTTACCCGCCGATAATGTTCCTAATGTATAAACCCCGGCTGGAAGTTGGCAGTAACCTAAGTTTAATGGTTGATTCAATGTCATCGTGCCTTGCACACCGACTTGGCCCACGTAACTACCTTGAGATTGTCCGTAATTATATCCGCCACCGACTTGCGATCCATATTGCGATCCATATTGCGATCCGTAGTTGTATCCACCGCCATAATTATAACCGGATGGTTGCTGCTGTTGGTACTGCGCTGTTTGCATGTTATTTCCAGTGAATGACCAATTAAAGCGAATCACTCCGTACGAATCAACCGATTCAGCTACGAATAACGGCTGACCGTTGCTATTTTGGCAACTCACACAATTTCCGAATGCACCTACCACCTGAGGGCTGTTAACGTTATCACCTTTTTTATCTCCGCAGGCTGCTAGCGTTACTAAAACTGCGGCAACCAGAAGGCTTTTTGCGTATTTAATATAGTTTTTGCTTTCCATAAAAATCTCCTTCAATTCAATTCTTAATTAATGTTAAAACCTGTTTTAATATCGACACCCGTGAAAGTTCCAAGCAGTGTGTAACCCGCGCCCGCACCCGGAGCTAAAGCTGTTTTCTGTTGAATCGTGCTTGTACGGCAATCGTAAGGGCCGTTGTAAATAAACCAACAAGCGCGGTAGGGACCATGTGGACCTAACGGCGAACCACCCGCAGACTGAAACCAATATGTATCTACACGTTGTGAAGTAAAGTTCTTAAAGTAGATTGAGCCTTTGTAGGGAACATTTGTAATTGGTTCCGCATCATTACCACTTGAAGCACTTGATACCGGCTCAAGAGCAACCACGATGGCACCGTAAGAATCTTCAAATTGTGCCGTGAATACTTTACGACCGCCTAAAGTGAACCAGTAGTTATACTCGGACTCTAAAGTGTTATTGTCGTAATTTCCCGAAGATGTACCATTGCGACCCGTACCCGAAGTGAATTCGCCCGTATTTTGAACTCCGTTATCGATATAAGAAATTAAAATTTTACCTGCATAACGGCCCGCTTCAACGTGCACTAAGTTTATGTTTACGCGGTAGTTTGAAGGAGCGTTCAGCGGATGAGTCGCTACATAAGTATTCATGACTGATGTGCTGACCGGAGTAAACGTTAATGTCGAACCTCCAGAAAATGTCGGAGTTGTATTCGTTGAGGTTGGAGCATTAGGGTCAATAATAATCGCCGTCGTGCCGCCGGTCGCACCATTATTGTTTGACTGAGAGTTGGATTTAGAACATCCAGCTGTCATCAAACCCATCAATCCTAGAGCCATCGTCAGAATGATAAGTTTAGTTGTTTTCATAAGACCTTCCTTTTGTATAAGTACATTGCTAAGCACATGCCGAAAAAGTTGGTTTTTCTAACTAGCTGAAATAACAGCGGCAATTTTAGATGTGTTTTACTATGAGGCGCGTACAAAACGTCGACACCACCGGATAGTAACGAAAAGTGCTAACAGTCATTTCAGTATGAGACATATCAGTTTGATACGAAATCAGAATTTAGAATTTGCGTCAGGCGAATTTCGTTCTGTGAAACCTGCGCTTTCGGATAGTAATGTTCAAGAATCTGAAGGTAACTGCGCCCGCGTTTAACCTGTTCATTCGTACCGCGCTGGCATAAACCCGCCCCGTGACCAAATCCACGGCCCGACATTTTCACGGCATTTTCATTAAAAACAATCTCTTGCGGAGAGTTTTTAACCGTCATAAAGCCAAATACTTCACGAATTTTTTGCACTGAGAAAATCTCGGTGCCCAACTGAAGTGTTTGCACACGGCTTTTAAAGAAAGTAATCAACCGCGAAGCCTCACTTGATTGACCGATTTTTTCAAAAAAATCTTCTTTTGAGATTTCAAAGTTCCATTCGTTCAATTTTCTGTTCGCACACCATGGGTCAGAAGCGACGCCTGAATCAATCGCACGGTCCCATACTTCAGATGCCGGCACCGTTTGCCCGCCGCAATCTGCGTGGTAAAATGCTTTTAATATATTACCTTGGACATCTTTTAAAACCGTGTTTTCAGTTTCAATCACTGCGCGAAAAGCTTTTTCAGAATTGGTCATCGAAAAAACTTGGTCCATTTGATTCGAATCCAAATGAAAGACTTTATTTTTTCTTTCCTTCATCCGCGCTAAAGCGAATGAACGCGCCACGACGGCTTGAGTTTTCAGTGCCTCTAGCGGCCACTTCAGCGGCATCTCGCCAGCCAGGACTCCGGCTAAGTAAGAATTGAAATCCAAAACCGAGATCACATCGAACTTTTCATTTGGTTTTAACACCACTAAATTTTCGGATGGTAATTTTTTATTTTGAAAACTAAGATTTCGCCCTTGCAAACGCCACATACTTTCGCTGACTTTTTTAATTTTTGCTTCGCGAATTTGCGGAAATTCTGCGAGGTCTTTGAATAAACGAATGCGCACCGTTGCGGGATTAATTTGGGCAAAAGAGAAAGATCCTGCCACTAATAAAATACAAAAAACAAATGATCGAAACATGGCCCTATTTCAGCTGCCACCCTGTGAGAAGGCTAGGCAGAATTTGCCGTGCGACCGGTAATCAATTCTTTGGTCGAGCTTAAGGTCTAGGTTGTTGCTGAAAAAAGCGTAAGACTTTTTGTAACTCATCCCACGCTGCTTTTTTAAGAGCAGGAGTATGTAAAAGAACTCGCGGAGAATAGGTATGAATTTCGTTTGGTAAAAGATCTTTCATTGATTTTAACTCGTCAGTCAAATACACCGCAACTTTACAAACAACATTTGGGTTTTCCGCTAAATCAAAAGTACGAGAATATTCATTAGGTATTTTTAAAGCGGCAAGCATTTTCGTCAACAGATCTTTTTCCTCAGCTGAGTAAGAATTAAAATCTTGCACGCGTACCAAAAGCGGAATTTCTTCCGGCGTAATTTGCTCAGAAATTTCATTAGAAAAAATTGCCTTCACGCCAAGGACATTTCTAACGTAATCGATGTAATCATTTCTAGAGCTCATCATTCACCTCCACCGATTCGGATTCATTTAATTGTAATAAAACACGTTCGGCTAAGACGCGGTTAAAGGTCTTAATCGAAGCGATATCCTCTACTTCAGCTTGGCGGATATCGTCTACTGATTTAAATTTCTGTAAAAGTAATCGCTTACGTTTTTCGCCTAAACCAACGACGTAATCTAATTCACTCTCAAGCGAAGTCTGCTCACGCAGTTTACGGTGATAAGTAATGGCAAAGCGATGGGCCTCATCACGAATGCCCGTTAAAATTTGAAATGCTTCCGTATTTGATTTAAATACCACGGGATTAGCCCGGCCCGGAATATAGAAACGCTCTTCCGTAGAACTCACTTCTTGTTCCTGAAAGCCTGACTGCGTGCGCGCTTTTGCTAAACCCACCACCGGAATATGCGTCTTGTTCAATTCTTGCAGAATTTTCACCGCTTGCGCTAGTTGACCCTTACCACCATCGACAACTAGTAGCTGTGGCTCTTCGTATTCTTCGTGTAAAAACCGGCGCTTTAAAACTTCGTACATGGAAGCAAAATCATCGATGCCGGCAACCGTTTTAATTTTGTAACGACGGTAATGATCTTTCGACGGAACCCCATCCTCAAAAACCACTTGGCTGGCCACGGTCTCAGAACCTTGAAAGTGCGAGATATCAAAACACTCAATCCGCATTGGGCGTTTTGGTAAACCTAATTTATCTTTGATGTCATCCAGGCCACGACTTTTTTCTTCGTCTTTAGAAACATTTTTTTCAAAATGCGCTTTTGCATTTTGCTCGGCCATTTCAATTAAGGCTGAACTTTTATTATCCGTCGCAAATCTGACGCTGACTTTCTGGCCCGAACGCTCTTTTAATACGTCTTCTAATAAGCGATTGATATCACCGCCCAAATCCGTTCCTAAAATAACATCTTCGGGAATGTAGTTATCGGCATAATATTGATTTAGAAATGAAGCTAACCATTCGCGTGGATCTTCATCGGGACTATTCGGATTAATATTTGATAAAAAGTGTGGTCGATTACCAATCACGCGGCCCGCCCGTATATGGATGGTTTCAACCAGCACGCCGCGCTCGTCCCCGTAAAAGCTAACTACGTCTTGATCTTTTTCTGACGAATCATTAATAATCGTCTGTTTTTCGATAATGCTTTTAATCGAAAACATTGAATCACGCATTTTAGCCGCGACTTCAAATTTTTCTTCGCTGGCCGCTACTTTCATTTTAATTTCTAAATCTTTAATCAGCTTTTTACTGCGGCCTTTTAAAAAGTCTTTAGCGCCTTCGACGTCTGATCGATAATCTTCTTTCGAAATAAATTGCACGCACGGAGCCGTACAACGGCCAATTTGATAAGTCATACATGGACGCGTACGAGTTTTAAAAATATGATCCGTGCAATCTCTTATTTTAAATAAGCGATTTAAAAAACGAATCGTTCCATACACGGCGCCGCCAGAAGTATACGGCCCGAAGTATAAACTGCCGTCTTTCTTCACTTTGCGCGATAAGTATAAACGCGGGTAATCATTCTGCCACGAAAGCTGAATATACGGATAAGATTTATCATCTTTTAAGCGGATATTGTATTTAGGGCGATGTTTTTTAATCAGCGAAGCTTCTAATAAAAAAGCTTCGACTTCCGTTTTAGTTAATAAATATTCGATCTCGACAATATTTTGCACCAACGCTCTCGTTTTTGCCGAATGGTCACGCAAATCTAAAAAATAACTTTTTACGCGGTTTCGTAAATTCTTGGCTTTACCGACGTAAATAATTTTATCCAAATTATTTTTCATCAAGTAAACGCCGCTTTGGGTCGGATAGTCTTTGATTCTTTCTTTTAGCTGATCAAAAATACTAACCTTTACATCATCTGACATATTTTATTTCGCCGTCCCGGAATCAGCGTCACCTTCGCGAATTTGTAATTCAAGAATTTCTAAACGCTTGATCTCGTCGCGCACGGAAGCCGCGTCTTCAAACTCAAGCTCGGAAGAAAGTTTTTTCATCTTCGCTTTTAGTTTTAAAATTTCGTCTTGGATCTTATTTGGCTTTTCTGAGAATTTCTTCAACTGCTCAGCCGTTTTATCTTTCACGCCCTGAATTTTATAAGAACTTAGAGAGCCATCGAACATGTCGCCGATACCTTCGCGGATTTTCTTTTTAATTGTAGTCGGAGTAATGCCATTTGCTTCGTTATGCTCATTTTGAATTTTACGACGACGAGAAGTCTCATCCATCGCTTTTTTAATTGAGTCTGTGATTCGATCCGCGTACAAAATCACGCGCCCTTCAGAATTACGGGCGGCACGACCGATTGTTTGAATCAAGGAACGCTCGGAACGTAAGAAACCCTCTTTATCGGCGTCCGTAATCCCCACTAAGCTTACTTCTGGAATATCTAAACCTTCGCGTAATAAATTAATTCCGATTAAAACGTCAAAGACCCCTAAGCGTAAATCGCGAATAATTTCACTACGCTCCATGGTTTGAATTTCACTGTGTAGATATTTTACTTTAATCCCGATCGATTCAAAGTATTCGCTTAAATCTTCTGAAGAACGTTTCGTTAATGTCGTAATCAATACACGTTCATTTTTTTCGACACGAATTTTAATTTCTTTTAATAAATCATCCACTTGGTTTTTAACGGGGCGAATTTCTACTAGCGGATCGATTAAGCCCGTCGGACGAATAATTTGTTCGACGATCAAGCCCTCTGATTTTTCTAATTCATAGTTGGATGGAGTCGCTGATACATAAACCACCTTATCCATCAAACCTTCAAACTCCTGAAAGTTCAGTGGACGGTTATCTAAGGCCGATGGCAAACGAAAACCATGCTCTACCAAAGTTGTCTTACGTGCCCTGTCACCACGGTACATACCACCAATTTGCGGCACGGTGATATGCGACTCATCAATAAAACATAAAAAGTCTTTTGGAAAATACTCTAATAACGTCGGCGGCGGCTCACCAGGCATACGGCCCGTTAAGTGCCGCGAATAATTCTCGATACCTTGGCAAAAACCAATTTGCTCCATCATCTCGATATCGTAATAAGTTCTTTGTTCTAAGCGCTGGGCCTCTAAAAACTTCATGCTGGTTTGCATTTCTTGTAAACGCACTTGCAGTTCGGCTTGTATTGTTTTAATTGCGCGCGTGATGTTATCATCGCCTGTCGCGTAGTGCGACCCCGGGTAGATACCTACTTGATCTAATTCTTCGTAAAGTTTCGCCGTGATTGGATCAATCCAAGAAATTTTTTCGACGAAGTCGCCAAAGAACTCAATTCTTAAAGCACGATCTTCTTCGTAAGGTGGAAATACCTCGACCACATCACCACGCACACGAATTGTTCCGCGCGAAAAGTCCACGTTATTGCGATCATACTGAATGCGAATTAATTCTTTTAAAAACTCATCACGCTTTAACTTCTGCCCGTTCGTAACTTGAATCATCATCCCTTCGTAGGCTTCCGGCGAACCCAAACCATAGATACAGGAAACGCTCGACACAATGATCACGTCACGGCGGTCAAACAGCGAACGTGTCGCCGAATGGCGCATGCGATCGATCTGTTCATTAATCGCCGAATCTTTTTCAATAAAAGTGTCAGAAGAGGGAATATAAGCCTCGGGCTGATAGTAATCATAATAACTCACAAAATACTCAACCGCATTATGCGGGAATAATTCTTTAAATTCTGAATACAGCTGTGCGGCCAAGGTTTTATTCGGCGCCAAAACAATCGCCGGTTGATTCAGTTCAGCAATCACGTGCGCCATCGAAAATGTTTTACCACTACCCGTAACACCTAAAAGTGTTTGATGCTTCAACCCACTTTTAAAATTAGCCACCATGGTTTCGATCGCTTTAGGCTGATCACCAGCCGGTTTAAATGTTGATACTAATTGAAAATTCTTTTTAAAACTTTTCGACATCGTGCCCTTCATCGTTATTGAAAGTTATTTTTTTAGGCTAACTTCAAATATGAGGTCTTTTATCGGTTTGTCATCCAAAGCAATTAGCAAGATCCCTTGATATTTTTGACTCACCGTACGCAACTCATATTTACCCGGGTAAAGTTTGTGCGTTACGTTAAATTCACCATTAATATTTGTACTGACTTTAATGACCGACACCCATTTCTCTTTGCTCCATTTGAATAATTCAAGCTGAGCATTCGGAATAATTGATGAAACAGTATTTTTTAAAAATATGCGCCCGGAGATGGCTGAAGAACTACCATTGTAAAAAGTCTGGCCCTGATCATCTGGAGTTTGAAAATTTAAAAACGCATTTCCCACTGTATTATAAGCAGCACTATGCTGGTCGGGATTTAAGGGTTTGGGCTTGTTTGAGCAAGCCCAACTTAAAAATAAAACTGCAAATATTAATTTTTTCATTTCATTACTTCCCAGAAGCTGCCGGTAGGCAAATCACTCACGTTAATTTTCATCTCGGTCAATTTTTTGCGGTATTCATCGGCTTTGGCGAAATCTTTAGCCTCACGAACCTTGGCGCGTTCTTGTACAAGCTGGTCAACATCTGTTCTTTTATGACCCAGCTTTAAAAGTAATTGATCATCCAGCTCAATTAAAAATTTCGTTGGATATTCTTGGAACAAAGATAAAAAACTTCCGAATTTTTTAATAAATTCAAAAAACTGAAAAGCTTTACCCGCTAATTCTGGGGTCACCTTCATACCACGACGAAATTGCGAATTAAATTTTCTGATCAAATCAAACATCGCGGCAAATGCCGCCGGAGTTCCGAAGTCATCATTGAGTGCCGTTTCAATCGCCGTCCACGCAACTTGTAATTCAGCGTGATATTTTGCATCCATTTTAAAATCGGTTTCATTCACTTGTAAGAAAACAGATTCGGCTAAAGCAATCGAAGAATATACGCGGGCTAACCCCGAAACCGCTTGATAAATCGTATCGTCCGTGAAATCAGCCGTGCTGCGGTAATGCGGAGCTAACATCATCCATTTATAAACTTCAGCGTGATGATCTTTTAAAAAATCACGCATCGAAACGATATTGCCTAAAGACTTCGACATCTTCGCGCCGCCGAATTGAATCATATTCCAGTGCATCCAGTAATTACTGAATTTTCCACCGCTGCAGGCTTCACTTTGGGCAATCTCATTTTCATGATGCGGAAACATCAGATCAAGGCCGCCAGCGTGAATATCAATTTGATCGCCAAACATTGCTTTAATCATCGCCGAACATTCAATGTGCCAGCCCGGGCGCCCTGGGCCCCAAGGCGAAGGCCAGCTGATCTCGCCGGACTTAGCTGATTTCCATAAAGCAAAGTCTAATGGATTTTTTTTCTTTTCGTTCACTTCAATACGAACACCCGATTGTAATTCTTCAGGTTTACGTCCCGAAAGTTTTCCGTAATCTTTAAATTCTGAGATTGAAAAATTCACGTCATTTAAACCAGGTTCCGCACCTGTCGTTGCATACGCTTTTTTCTTGTCGACTAAATCCGATATAAAAGAAACGATCTGCGGCATATAATCGGTCACTTTAGGGTTGCGGTCATGTTTTCGTAGACCTAAAGAGGCGAAATCTTTTTTATATTCTTCGATGTACACTTCAGAAACTTCGCCGGGTGCTTGATTAGTTTCTTTCGCCTTCATCATAATTTTATCGTCTACGTCGGTAAAATTAAGTGCGTAGTCGACGTGGTAACCCAAATGCTCCATCCAATTACGAACTAAATTAAAAAATACTGGTCCACGAAAATTTCCCACATGCAACAAACCATAAACGGTCGGTCCACACATATAGATCGTTACCTTACCCGGATGAATGGGTTTAAATTCTTCTAGCTGCTTACCAAGGGTATTGTAAATTTTTAACATAAAGCTCCAGCTTTTCCGTTAATCAGTGCAAATGCCTTTTCTGCGCGCTCTAAAATTGATTTTTTATGCATCAATGGAACTAAAATTTTAAGTTCCGCTCCGTGAGGTTTTCCAATTAAAGCCACGCGAATCGGAAAAAATAAATTTTTCCCTTTTTGTCCGCTTTTGGCTTTTACCGCATCTTGAATCGCTAAAAAATCAGCTTCCGTAAAAGTTTCCGTCGGATGAGCCGCAACTAATTCTTTCCACGCTTGTAAAACGACCTTCGTTGATTCCATTTTTAAAGCTTCATCGCTCTCCACCATATTGATTTCATATTTAGAATCATCTAACGGAGAATACAAAGTCACCGCGTCCGTTAAAATTTCCATATACGATTTAAAAGTTTCAACCGAACGGTTTTGCCAATCAGAATCGGTCGGTAATTTCAGACCTACTTCAATTAAGTACGGAGAAATTAATTTCCAAATTTCGTTGTTCGGCAAAGCCCGCAAATGCTGTGCATTCATCCATTTTAATTTTACGCGATCAAACACCGCTCCCGAGGCATGCACGCGGTCTAAAGTAAATGCGGCTTCCATGTCGCCTAAGCTCATAATCTCTTTATCTTCAGGGTGTGACCAACCTAATAAAGCCATATAGTTATTCATCGCGGACGGAAGGTAGCCATCTTTTTTAAACTGATCGCAAGCAACCGCGCCCTTACGTTTCGATAGTTTTTGGCGATCATCATCTAAAATTAAAGAAATATGACCAAACTCAGGAGTCTTCCAACCAAGCCCTTCATAAATCATCAACTGACGTAGTGTATTCGGAAGATGCTCTTCCGCGCGTAATACGTGCGAGATCTTCATTAAGTAATCATCAATCACGCAACAGAAATTATAAACCGGCATGCCATCCGAGCGTAACATCACGAAGTCTCCCACCATATCGGATGGAAACTTCACTTCACCTCTGATCAAATCTTTTAAAATATACTCTTTGCGCAACTCGCGCGTTTTAAAACGTACCACGGCCTTATCGCCCTTTGCGATGCGCTCAAGCGCCTCGCTCATCAGTTTATTTTCGTACGGAGATTCGACGTGAGTATGTAAACCCGCCGCTTTAATTTTCTCGCGCGCAGCATCTAATTCTTCATCGGTCATAAAGCAGTAGTAAGCTTTGCCTTGATCTAAAAGTTGTTGCGCATATTTTTTATAAATATCTAAACGTTCACTTTGTTTGTAAGGGCCGTAGGGCCCTATATCTTTTAAAGTTTTCGGATCAACGCCTTCATCCCAATTCAAACCCAACCATTGTAAGTCAGACACAACCATCTCGAGTGATTCTTGCGTTGATCTTTCTTGATCTGTATCTTCAATACGAAGAATAAATTTTCCGTTATTATGTTTTGCATAAAGTAAGTTAAATAAAGCCGAACGCGCACCACCCACGTGAAGGTAACCCGTTGGACTAGGAGCAAAACGAACGCGAACTTCAGACGTAGCCTGATACATATAAATCCTTCTTAGACAGGCCCCAAAAAGAAAAAGGCCTGGTGTTAAACCAAGCCTCTTTTTATTTTCCTAAGACTTGCGTCTTAAGTTTTACTTTAAATGTGAATGAAGTAAATGACTACTGTACTCCGAAGATCGCTTTAATCTCGGCGTCAGAACCAACAAGGTCTTTTACTTCTGGAGCTAAATTAAGCTCTTTTAATAAAAGATTTTTTGCCGTATCTAACATCTTCTTTTCGCCAAAACTAAGCTCTTTATCAACTTTAAGAACATACAGATCGCGTAAAACCTCAGCAATTTCAAATACCGAACCGGTTTTGATTTTTTCCATGTAATCGCGGTAACGGCGATTCCATGTTTGCGTATCGATTTTTACGTTTTTATCTTTTAAAATTCTTACAACTTTTTCGGCTTCTTCTTTAGAAATCAAAGGACGTAAGCCAACAGATTTGATATTGGCCGCTGGAATCATAATTTTCATTCCGGTTTCTAAAATCATCACCGAATAAAATAGATGAATCGTACCTAGAATTTCCTTTGACTCAATCGAATGGATTTTACCCACTCCATGACCCGGATAAACTGCGTGATCCCCAACTTTGAATTGCGACATTGAACCCCACCCTTTTTGGAAGGAATAAAAACTAGAATCTTAACCTCGTAAGTTATAACAGTTTTGACACTGTTCATCAAATTTTTGGCGGGTGTTTTTTAATATTTGTAAAAGCTTCAATAAAAAAGGCCCCGATTGGGGCCTTTTTAGCGTCTTAGCTATTATAACCGAGAAGGAAAATACTATTGAACTGAGGCCACTAATGCGAAAGGTTGTTTACCGGCAATACCCATCGGTACATTGATGCCTTTTACACGAATTGTAACGGCGCCTGCGCCCGTCATTCCTTGTACATAAACGTTATTATTGATCGCATCGTTCACCGCCAACACTTGGCCATTTGGCAATACGACTTCTAAATCAAGATCGTTTACTAAGGCTTTGCTTGCGTTCACTGAACCTGGAGCATCCGTCCACACGATATTAACTTGTAACTTACCTGCCGCCGGAGCGTTCAATGTAAATTCCGCGCTTTCGCCCGTTGCTAAACCTGTTTTATTATCGGCGATTAGTAATACTCCCGATGTTCCAAGAGTTACAACTTTTGCCATATCTACGCGGCCATAACCTTCGTCGCTATTGGGACGAGTGGTTAAAAGTTCTTGGCCTTTTGCTTGCCCCACTTCGCCGTATTGACCTGGGTACATATCGAACGCAGTGTGAAGTAGGTAAGCTTTTAATAAAGCCGAAGTTGGCTGAGGCTGATTCATTTTTTCAATTAAAAACTGACGAGTCACTGCCGCAGCACCGGCTGCCAGCGGACACGCCATTGAAGTTCCGCCAGACCAAGCGTAATCATTATTGTAGAGACCCCACAATGGCTCAACACCCGGTTGCTGCGAATGCACCGATAAAATATTAGTTCCCGGCGCAACGATTTCTGGTTTTACACGGCCATCCGTCGTTGGACCACGCGAACTAAACATCGACACACCATTAATATTATCAGAGATCATTGATTCAAAAATTGGCGATGCACCCCAACTATCAACCGCTCCACGTAAATCTTTAATTGGGCGCTGAATTCCACCGACCGAAACTAAATTTTCACTCGCTCCGACGGTTAAAGCATTTTTTGCCGTTCCCGGAATACCCACTGAACCTGCATCGATGCGACCGTCTTTATCATGATCCACGCCGCTATTACCCGCCGCAAATAAAATCAACATGTCTTGTTTTTCAAACATTACCTGGTCAACCGAAGCAGCCATTTTTTCGTAAGCTCCCATATTCGAAGCTCCGCCCCAAGAATTTGTATGAATGCGAGCGCCGTCTGTATAAGCCGTGTTAAACATTAATTCTAAATTTGAAGGGACCGATAAATTATTTAAAATCGGAGACCACATACCCTGCGCCACTATTTGGGCCGAGAATGCTCCGCCCAATAATTTTCCACCCGATGCGGTTCCGCGACCTAATACGGAGCCCGCAACGTGAGTTCCGTGGCCCATGGGATCAGCCCAAGTTTTTCCGAACATTCCTACGGCGTAACCCGATTTGACCGCACCTTTAAAGTCAGGGTGAATCGCATTGATATCACCCGAGTCAAGACCGGTATCGGCCATTCCCACGATTTGGTTTTGACCTGACAGACCCATCGCCCAAGCGGCGTCAAAGTTCATCACTTTTGTTCCGGTTTCAAAACCCGTTAAGTCAGAATAATCACCCACTGCGGTTGGCGCAGAAGTATCCATTGTATCCATCGCGAAATTTAAAGGAACAAGTTCAAGTAATGTTTGAACGTTCTCTACGCCTTGAATCGACGCGATACTTTTAAATAGTG
Organism: Bdellovibrio sp.; assembly: GCA_014376435.1. Lineage (GTDB taxonomy): Bacteria > Bdellovibrionota > Bdellovibrionia > Bdellovibrionales > Bdellovibrionaceae > Pseudobdellovibrio. Next base: position 52,446 of record JACMRL010000033.1, read on the forward strand.
AACGAGTTGTCGTTAAAACGATGGATGTTCCTACCGATTTTTGAATTAAAATTCTGGCAGATAATTTTTGAATTTTATTTGCAATCGCGGCTCTTTCTTGCGCTTCGAAAACGCTGACGATGACGGTGTCAGTTGAAGTTTCGCGTACCGCACTCATGATACCTAAAGTTGGCGATAATTTCATGTGCGGAGCAAAAGCTAAAACCGTTTGAATATTTTGGTTTGTTTTTACTTTAGCAATTTGTGCTGAAGTACCACGTACGATGAAAGCGTCTTCTGGTAAGTAGCTATGAATTTTCAAACCCTCTGCGCGTAAAGCTAATTTATCAGATTCATGAACGTGATTTTTAAATTGCACAATCCACTCGGTTTGAGAGGAATGAGCGATTTCAAGTGTTTGTACTTGAGTTGAAATAATTCCGCTGTTTAGTTTCAACTCTGTACCTGCAAAGGCAGAAAGTGATGCCGTAAGTGAAAGCCCTACCAATAATTGGTTTGTGCTCATCCGTGTCCTCCTTGAACATTTAAACGATCTTCTTTGATCGATAAAAAATTCCAACATGCCAAGCCATTAGGTGGGAAGCTCTATTTCGTTGATTTAAGCAAATTAACGCGCAGCTCTTGAAGATATTTTAAATCTATCCCACGCCCGCTAAAGCCGTAGGACCGTAACTTTTTAAAAGTTCTTCGCGTAAAAGTAGGTTTTCTTTTTTAGTTAATTTCGGATCTTTCGCTAGAATATCAAAGGCCGCATCGCGCGCGATTTTTAAAGTTTCAAAATCACGAACTAGGTTAGCCATTTTAAAACCCGGAAGTCCCGATTGCTTAGAACCCATAAATTCGCCGGGCCCGCGAATTTCTAAATCAAATTCGGCAACTTTAAAGCCATCATTGGTTTTTTCCATAAACTCAACACGAGTTTTGGTCTCTTGAGAAACGGCGTAGCCCATAATTAAAATGCAAAAACTCTTATGCTCGCCTCGCCCAACGCGCCCCCGCAATTGATGCAGCTGCGATAAGCCGAAGCGTTCAGAATGTTCAATTACCATAATTGTCGCGTTTGGCACATCCACGCCGACCTCGATCACGGTCGTAGAAACTAAAACATCAATTTTGTGTTCACGAAACTCTGTCATCACCGCGTCTTTTTCAGCGGACTTCATTTTCCCGTGTAATAAACCAAAGCGAATTTGTGGAAACTGAACTTTTAATTTTTCGAATTCTTCCGTCGCATTTTTTAAATCAATTTTTTCGCTTTCTTCGACCAGTGGGTAAACGAAGTAAGCCTGACGGCCGCGGCTAATGTGATCCACCATAAATTGCAAAGCTTGTGGGCGCTTGGTTTCATTAATCACGCGCGTTTGAATCGGGATGCGCCCCACGGGCATCTCATCAATAATCGATACATCTAAATCACCGTAGACCGTCATCGCTAAAGTTCGCGGAATCGGTGTGGCCGTCATGATTAAAAAATGCGGAGAAGTTCCTTTATTTTTAAGAATTCCCCGCTGCGCGACTCCAAAGCGATGTTGTTCATCGATAATTACTAAACCTAAATTCTGAAACTGCACCCAATCTTCAATTAGGGCATGTGTGCCAATTAAAAAATGAATTTTGCCACTTGCTAATTTCTCGGCGATTTCTTTACGATCCTTTGCTTTTGTTTTACCAGTTAGTAATCCGACATTTAAACCAAGCGGAGCTAACTGTTTTTCGGCATTACGAAAGTGCTGCTCCGCTAAGATTTCCGTCGGGGCCATTAAACAAGTTTGAAAACCTGATTCATGAGCTTTTAAGCAAGATAAAAAACTGACCAAGGTTTTTCCCGAGCCTACATCACCTTGCACCAAACGATTCATAGGTTTTCCAGAAATTAAATCTTTTTTAATTTCGTCATAGGCCCTTAACTGCGCGTTAGTCAATTTGAAAGGCAAAGATGTAATTAATTTTTGAATTTTAATTTCTGCATTATTAAACTCGAAACCTTTTTCCGCTTTTAATCCCGCTTTTTTAGAAGCTAAATACAACTCAAGCCAAAAGAATTCTTCAAAGATAAGTCTTTGGTGAGCATGTGATTTAAATTCGTTGTAAACATTGCCCCCCGTCGCCTCCGGATGATGAATTTGGTAATAGGCATCCGGGCGCGCGAGTAACTGATGTTTTCGCACCAGTTCTAGAGGCAAAGATTCCACCGGCCACTCTTTAACTTGATTAAAAACAGATTGAATCAGTTTTCCAATTTTTGCCGAGCTCAATCCTTCATTTTCAACATAGATCGGAATTAATGCGTCAGTAACTTCTTCTTCGGGTTCGATATCTTTTAAATCAGGATGATGAAATTCAAGTCGGCCACGATAATCAGTTACTTTGCCGACGACGCGAACTTCTTTACCATTTTGAAATCTTTCAAAATAACCTTTGTACGGAGTGCGAAAAAATTTGCAGTGAATTTGGCCGGTCGCATCGCGAATCGTTATGTCGTAAACTCGGCGCGAAGATTTTCCCATATTGTACGAAGAGACTTGCACCACTGTAGCTTTGAAACTGACAAGATCATCAGGTTTGAGACTTGCAATATTTCTAGCGGCCCGGCGGTCTTCGTAGGCTCGTGGATAATTCTGTAAAAGGTCATCCACGGTTTTAATCCCGTGCCTTGAGAACAAAGCCCCTAGCTTTGGTCCTACTCCTTTTAAATATTGAATTTCGGTGTCTAGACGAAGGGCCATGGTTTTATTTCATGTCAAAAAAAAGCATCCGTCAAACAGCTAAAGACGATACAGTAAAGACTATGAGCACAAACGATTTTTTTCGTATTCGCTTGAGTACAATCAGACCTTTAGAGCCAGTTCCGTTTGATATTTTCATTTTTATTGATGGGAAAATGATCAACTATTTGAAGCAAGGCGACGCGTTCAAAGCAGATAAAGTTCAAGCTTTACACAAAAAAGATACCGGTGAATCTTTTTTTGTACTGAATGACAAAAAACAATTCTACCGAGATTACGTCAAAAGCTCGATGAATTCAGCACTTCTCTCTAACAATGATAAAGCGGCCATTTTGCGCGAAAGCTCGATCGCCATCTTGGAAGATTTATTCGAAAATCCAGATGTGGGTTTAGCTTTAGCCGATTCAAGACCGATTGTTGCAGATTTAATTCAATTTATGGACATTGCACCCGAATCGATTGGAAATTTAATCAGTCTTTCAGGCCACGATTTCTATACTTACAATCATTCTTTCGACGTCAGTATTTACTCTTTAGGATTAGGCCAAGCTTTAGGTTTTGATAAAAAAACTTTAGAAGAGTTAGGGCAAAGTTCTTTATTCCACGACGTAGGAAAAAGAAATGTTTCCATCGAAATTCTTTGTAAAAAAGGCCCACTTGATGAAAAAGAATGGGCAGAAATGCGCATGCATCCCCAATTCGGTTTAAAAATTTTAAACGAACAACCAAGTATTTCGGAAGCGATTAAAGCCGCTTGTTATGAGCACCACGAATCATGGAGTGGTGGCGGTTATCCGCAAGATTTATCTGGGCCGGAGATTCACCCTTTTGGGCGCATCGTTGCCCTTACCGATACTTATGACGCCATGACCACACAGCGTTCGTACAATGTTCCGATGAAGCCCGCGGAGGCTTTAAATATGATGAAAAATAAACTCTCCGGACGCTTTGATCCAGAAATGCTAAAGGCAATGTATTCAGTTTTGTTTAAAATGAAGGCTTCCTAGCGCGCCGCTCTCCGCGGGCCGCTCCTTCGAGCTCGGCGCAAATTTCCCCACTCAGTCCGTAATGATTGACACTTTGTTTGATTTCTCACTAGCCTCTTTACTAAGCGGAGGTTTTATGAATTTCAAACAACTATTAGGTGCTTTAGTATTAACTTTTTCAGGTCTTATCGCGATCGCGCAAACCGAAACTTTACATCACCGTCCACAGCCCGGTCCAAATTCAGTTATGGGCGACTGGCATGCTTTAAACCGTATCGGAAATCCTGATACTGAATTCCAAGTTGATTTTAATTTCTCGCCTTACCAGGCAACAATCAAAGTAACTTGTTTCTTCCACGACGGTGCGGTTTTGGGCGCGGTAACGACTTCGGCAGCGGCTTACGGTTTTTCAAATGCTTATGACATCTTTATTCAAAACGGATCGCAAGTTGTAGCCAGCGATGGATTTCGCTTTTGCCGGGCGACATTACAACCAACGCGCTGGACAGCTTACTTCAACGGATACGGTCAAATGCAGTTGATTACGCAAGTGCCGTTTCAATCGCAATTTAATTTAGTTCGTAATTAATTTAAAAAGCCCTATTACACTTCTTGTCGGACCACTTTACAAAACAGTCCGGTGCTTTTTTAAAGATAAATTCATTTTGCAGATCTTCGCTGATCTGCAACTTCCACACGGCTGACCGAGTAGGCTCTGAAAACGCGCGGTTTGGATATTTTTTACGGAAATCTTCGAAGCCGGTTAAATTGACATCTTCTATTTCAATATTTTTAAATAGCCACTGCCATTTTTTATTTTCATCGCTTTTAGCTTGATCAGAAATTAAGATAATTTTTTTATTCGGAGAGATTCCGCGACGAGCTAATCGTTCGATGGTCTGCTTCAGATCGGGATCAAAAATTCTACGCTTCGTTAACGGATTTTTTAAAATTAAAAAATCTTCCGTAACTAAGTTGACGCTTCCGACGATATGAAACGAGGCATAGTTAAACGCGCTGCGAGTATCAACTAGCACCGTATTTTCCGCGAACACATTCACGGACTCTTCCATCACTTTCGTTGGAGCCATCTGGCAGCCCACCGCGAAAATAAATAAAAAAGCGCTTAGGTATTTCATTATTTGTTATGAATCTTCATTGTAGGGAAGAAAATGATATCGCGAATACTGGGGCGATCCGTCATAATCATCACGATACGTTCGATCCCGATACCCACACCACCGGTTGGCGGCATTCCGGTTTCAATCGCGTGTAAAAAATCCTCATCCATCGGATGCGCTTCTTCATCAACGCCGCGTTTTGCTTCTTGGTCTTTCAGACGCGCGCGCTGCTCTTCCGGATCATTCAGCTCAGAGTATGAGTTACCTAATTCCATGCACGCGGCAAAAGGTTCAAAACGTTCAACCAGCTTTGGATTATGACGGTGAATTTTTGTTAACGGAGAAACATCCACCGGGTGATCCATAACGATCGTTGGTTGCCATAAGTGTGGTTCCGCCGCGATTTCAAAAACTTTCATCTGCTTTTCGCCAGTCGAAAAATTTTCTAATTTCAATGGTTTACCAGAATTCTTTTTTAAGTAAGCATCCAGTGCCGCTACATCATCCGGACTAATTTCCGCGTATTGTTTGATACCATCCATCACCGTTAAACGTCTCCAAGGAGTCGTGAAATCGATTTCTTTTTCTTGGTACATGACTTTAGTAGAACCCGTAATTTCTTTACAAACCGAAGAGACTAAATCTTCAAACTGTTTCATTTGGTAATTGTAGTCCGTGTAGGCTTCGTAGAATTCAAGCATGGTGAATTCTGGATTATGCGTACGATCGATACCTTCGTTGCGGAAGTTTTTACCGATTTCGTAAACTTTTTCAAACCCACCCACAATCAAACGCTTTAAATAAAGCTCTGGTGAGATCTTCATATAAAGCTTCATATCCAGCGCACGATGCATCGTCGTAAACGGATGGGCCGCAGCGCCGCCGTATAACGGCTGTAGGACGGGAGTTTCAACTTCCATAAAGCCGCGATCATCTAAAAACTTTTTAACGGCCTTAATGATTTTACCACGAGTTACAAAAACTTTGCGTGAATCCATATCAGAAATTAGATCCAAATGACGGTGACGATATTTAATTTCGATATCTTGAATGCCGTGAAATTTTTCCGGCAAAGGCTCTAAGGTCTTAGTTAAAACTTGGAATTTTTTTACGTAGAGGGAAAGTTCACCTTTTTGTGATTTGAAAATATATCCTTCAAGGCCCACGATATCACCCAGATCGATCAGATCAAAAGTGGCGCGGTCCATCTCTGCCAGCTCTTCAACTTTTACGTAACACTGGATCGATCCAGTAACATCTTGAATATTAAAAAAGCTGGCCTTACCCATCATCCGTAAAGTCATTAACCGACCGGCAATACGAAAATTAGTTTCTAACTTTTTTTCGCCCGCCTCTAAGCTTGAATAATCTTTTACTAACTTTTCAACATGAGTATCTTTATCAAAATTATATGGATAAGGGTTAATCCCCTTTTCCTTCATCGCGTGAAGTTTTTTACGTTTTTCCGCTTTGATCGGATTATCGCTGCTGACTGTGTTATTGGCGATCACAGTGATTTACCTGCAAAAGCTTCCATGACATTTTTCAATAATTCTAAAGATTCTTTTTTCGGACGTTGAAAAGCATTACGGCCCATAATGCTACCGAAAGCTCCACCTTGCGCCAGCTGTTTTACTTCCTCTAACAACTCAGGGGTACCCTTGGCTTCGCCACCCGAAAAAATTACGATGCGTTTTCCGTTGTAGCAAGATTGCACCACGTGACGGATACGATCCGACAACTGGGTAATTTTAATACCTTGAGATTCGTAAACTTTTTTTGCTTCGGCTTGTTCTAGGTGAGCCGTCGGTGGTTTTACTTTAATAATGTTTGCGCCCAACTGAGCGGCGATATGCGCCGAGTATGCGATTACGTCGATGCCCGTTTCGCCTTCCTTAGAAAGACCTTCACCGCGCGCATAGGACCACATTACAACGGCCAGACCCGCTTTTTTAGCTTCGCGAGAAGCTTCAGCGATCTCTTCGTACATCTGTTTACGATGTGCTGATCCTGGATAAATTGTAAAACCAATTCCCGAACAACCTAATCGAAGTGCATCGTCTACGGAAGAGGTTAAAGCCGAGATTGGATTTTTTGAATTGTACAATACATCTGAATTATTAATTTTTAAAATTAATGGAATTTCGCCCGCGTAATCACGCGCACAAGCTTCCAGCGCGCCCAACGGGGCCGCGTAAGCATTACATCCTGATTCAATCGCTAATTCAAAGTGGTAAGCTGGATCGTAAGCGTCTGGATTTTTTGCAAAAGTACGCGCAGGACCGTGTTCGAAGCCTTGGTCAACGGGGAGAATAACCATCTTACCTGTGCCGGCTAATTTACCCGTATTCATAATACGAGCCATATTTGTTAAAACACCGATGTTTTCAGCACCATACCAACTTAAAATTTCACGTACGCGTGGGGTCATGCTATCTCCTTGTAATTGCAGTGATAAAACTAGCGCAAAAATACATATTCAATCAAGGTTTAGCTTAACAAATCAGATCAAATTTGACTTCTGTGGCACAGCTGTTAAAACATTCGTATGAAAGTTACATTTGAAACCACTCCAAATCCGTCGACCATGAAGTTTAACTTCGGCCAAAAAATATCTGATCAGTCATTCGACTTTCCTAATGTCGAAGCCTCTGAGAAATCTCCCCTGGCTGCTAAAATCTTTGGCTTTCCATGGACTTCGTCGGTTTTCTTAGGTGAAGATTTCGTCACAATTACTAAGCAAGACTGGGTTGAGTGGGATATCTTAGCCTCTCCGTTAGCGGGCCTACTTGGCGAGCATATCGAAAGCGGCCAACCCGTACTTATTCAGATGGAAGCAAGTCTTGATGAATCAGCGAATGATTCCGAAATAGTAAAACAAATTAAACGTATTTTGCAAAATGAAATTAAACCAGTCGTTGCTTTGGACGGCGGAGATATTGTTTTTTCGAAATATGAAAATAATAATTTATACATTCATATGCGCGGAGCCTGCGCAGGTTGTCCGTCTTCACAAGCAACGCTGAAAGACGGAATTGAAGTTCGCATGAAGCAGGCGTTTCCGGAAATTAAAGAAGTTTTAGCAATTTAAAAATCGACTTTATATTTTATTGTCACAAGTTTAGCAGGATCTCGATCCACGAAGTACTTCCCCGGAGTAAATACCCCGGCTTCAAATATCCAGGCCGTATTACGACTGGATTTAAATTTAACTTTTAAGTCAATTTCACTTCCGTAATCGTTTGATCTGGTGGCAGTGTTTTCGCTGGCCGACTGAATTTTTCCCAAACGCACAAGACCACTCCATCTTTCATTGATATCTTTATTGAGAGACAGCACCGCTAACCTAAGGCCTTCGCCTAAATCTAGACGCGCAATTTGATTGGCAGCGCTACCGCGTACGGAGCCCGCAGCGTCATCGCCACCATCATTTGTAGCAACTGTTAATAAATAAGCCGCACTTGGATTTGGTGAAGCAAAGTTTTGTCGACGACCGACGACTTGAACCCCGCTGACGCGTGAGTCAGAAGTCCCACTGGTGCCTAACAAGTCTAAGCCCAAGTCCCAAGACTTAAACAATGCGCGATCGATCCTTGCGTGGCCTAACCAAGCTGAGTTTGAATCCTTCGATCCCCCTGCCTCGGCTTTAAATTCAGATTTGTTACCGATTAGATTAAATTCAAAATTTGTCTTTTCAAAAATATCTTGATGAGTCGAGTGAACTCCCAACCATACATAAGTCGAAGCTCCGGTAATTAATGTCACCAAATCGTTATCTAAAAAAGTTTCCCGGGTTGATCTTTGTGTTAAAAATAAATTGATGTTATTTTTTTCATTTAAATTTTTATTATAATTAAGTCCAATGTAAATATCTTTAGCGACGACTGTTCCAGGCTTAGAATCAACGGCGTTCGCGACCCATAATTGAGCCGCGGAGGATTCGCTTTCGTATTTTATCTGCGCAGCCGCGTGATGGTCTGACAAGATAAAACCGCGCGGATCTGCATTTACCGTCCATAAACCAACTTTAAAATACCAATCCTTGTCATATTTTTCTTCAAAATTAAAATTTCGAATTTCGATATTCTTACCGCGTAAACCTTGATTTCCGCCCGTACTAGAATCTCCATAAAAAATTTCTCCAATTTCAAAAACAGAATCAAATTTTAATTCTTCTTTTTCAAGATTAAACTGTAAATTGGCAAGCAGATTTGTATCCGTCTGCGCATTCAAACGATCGCTCGAAGTAAAATTTTTCGTAACCGCTTCACCAAAATTTTCGATTGTTTCGTGCTCAACGCTTACCCATCCGGAAAATTTGAACTTCCAGGATTCTGTCGATTGAAGTTCTAATTTGTCATCTTCCTTAGGCTTGTCCGCATTTCCCGGATCTTCTTTTTTTTCAGCTTGAGTTTTTTCTAGAGCTGGTGACGATTCAGTTTTCTTTATACCTTGCTCAATATTTTTTGATTCCGCGTGAGTTTGTATACAGCTGATTATAATAAAAAGGTTCAATAGGCCAATCATCATTTCTCCGTTTAATATTAAAGTCGATTATTTCAATTTTTACTTCTACACAAAGAACTGATCATTTTTCAACAACCTTTTTTAAAAAAAATTGATTTATTGAAACTCTTTTTTCGTCGAATTTTCAAAAATTGTGCATATCCTATCAAAATGAGACAGGTATCATTAATTGTCACAGTGTCTAATTCTTGAATAATCGCCTTTACAGGATGTCAGCCTATTCTCGTTTAGTATTCATCTTGAAGGCCTAGTAATTGAAATGTGTTTCTTGTGTACAAATTTATCCGAGGAGAATTTATGCGGCTTTCTATCTTAACGGCAGTTTTTACTGCACTTACTTTGTCACTTTCTTTGCGGGCTAAGGCCGATAAACTGATGATTTTAGATAGCGTGCAAGACACCATGCAGGCGCGTGTTGATTTAATTAAAGAAGCAAAACACACCATTGACGTTCAGTATTTTACAGTAGAACACGACACTTTATCAGTAGCCGGTTTAGCTTTAATTAAAGAAGCAGCCCGCCGAGGGGTTAATATACGCATTATTGTCGATTCTATGCATAACTTGATGACCCGTGAATTAATGTCAGCGTTTCTTGATAATTTAAAACCGGCAGCGCTTAAAAATATTGAAATTCGCGAGTTTAACCAATTTAATTTATTCCGTCCGTTTTGTTACACTCGCCGTATGCATGATAAAGCTCTGATCATTGATAATGAATATTTAATTGTAGGAGATCGGAACGTGGGTAATGGTTATTACAACGGCGATAAAATTAAAGACGGCAAAGCCAACATTATCGGAGAAACTCGAGGACTTCCTATCTACCAAGGCGTCGATGCGCTTATTCAAGGATCAACGGCTGCTTCACTTGCTACAAAATATTTCTCTGCACGTTGGGATTCGAACGCAGTGAAACCGGTCAGACTTTACGAATATTCTCAAGATGCATTATCCGCGGGATACTGTTTTCTTAAAGCAGGTGAAGGATCAAATTCAGACTGCGATCAACGCCAAAGCTTTAATATTTCGGTTGTAAAAAGCGAAATGATTCGTTTGGAAAAAGCGCTGACAAGTATCAACAACGAAAAATTAGTGAAACTTAATCAGGCTAAAACTTGGTTTAACGAGGCGATCGATATCGATGCGGTGGAGTACTTACATGATAAAGTAGGTGAAAAGAAACTTTGCGACGGTAAAGATGAAACCGATAATATTGGATCGCGGCTTTACAAAGCAATCGAAGAGAATACTACAAACGATGTAATTATCATGACACCTTACTTAGTCGCAACACCGGAAATGGAAAACTTAGTTAAAACTTTAGTCACGAAAGGTATTCAGGTGCGCTTCGTAACCAATTCGAAAGCTTCAAATGATGTACCTTCAGCACACGCTGGTTATTTGAAAACTCGTCAAAAATTGCTAGATCAGGGTGCTACCATTTATGAATATGAAAAATTGGATAGCGCCCTGAATACCATCCACACTCTTCATGCAAAAGTTGTATTGATTGATACGAACGGTTCTGCTGAAAAATCAAAAATTTTTATCGGATCATATAATTGGGATCCCCGCAGTCAAAACCTAAATAGCGAGGTCGGAATTTTAGCGACCGTAAGAGGCAAGAAGGATGTTCCGACTTTGCAGGTACGTAAACGCATGGCAGATATCTTAAGATCAACGACTTGGATCACTAAAGACAACGCTTCAGACAAAATTATTGCAACTAAATACTCTGATGATGTTGATATTAATAAAATGCTTGATGAGCGTTCTAAAGCTGTCGACAGCTGGACCGGTTTGCTGAACAACAAATTATTCGGTCAATTCTTAGAAGGACAATTATAATTTATGCGCAATTCAATCCTGGGTCTTTTATGTTTACTAGCTTTACCCGCTTGGGCCGACAAAGTCGTACTTCTACAAGATGCAATAAAATCTTCGCAGGCCCGCGCTGATTTTATCACGACCGCAAAAAATGAGATTACGGCGCAGTATTTTACGATTGATAATGACCATGCGTCTTTAGTGACTTTATCTTTATTAAAAGATGCCGCCAAACGCGGTGTACAAGTTAGACTTATCGTCGATTCTATGAACAATTTTATTACACGCGAGACCGTGGCGGCGCTCGTTTCAAGTTTAGAGCCTGAAAAAGCAAAATTTTTTCAAATTCGAGTTTACAACCGCTTTAATTTATTTCGCCCTTTTTGTTATACGAAGCGTATGCACGATAAGGGTTTAATCATTGATGGTAATACAATGATTAGCGGTGGGCGTAATATTGCCAACGGCTATTTTCAATTATTAAATAGAAATGAATCAGGAAAACTTTTGCCCGTCTTTGAAGATACGGATATCTTAGTAACCGAAAGCGATTCTATTCAAATGGCAAAAAAGTACTTTTATGACCTTTGGAACTCAAATATGGTTAGTCCAATAGAGCTTTATGAGTTTTCTGCAAAATCGCTTAACCAAATAAGTTGCTCCGATCGTGATAACTTTCATGGTTGTCAGCAGAACCGTGAATTTAATGTGAAGCGTGTTCAAGAAGAAGAAAATAAATTCACTGAAGTGCTTGAACAATTTCACAATAATACTTTGGGCTTGGCCCGAGCTGGTGCAAGTATAAATTGGCAATCAAAGTCAATCGAAATTGGAAAGATTCAATTTTTGCATGACGAAATCGAAACTAATTTATGTAAAGAGAACAAGGCTGAAAATAATATTGCCTCGCAACTTTACGACGTGATCAGAAAAAAAGCCCAAGTTTCGGTGACTATCGTAACTCCGTACTTGGTGGTGACGCCGGAACAGAAAGAATTATTTCAAACTTTAATCGATCGCAACGTGCACGTTCGAATTATTACAAATTCACGAAGCTCAAATGATGTTCCATTTGCACAAGCCGGTGCCGAACTAACCGTTCCCGAAATTGTTGCCATGGGTGTAGATGTTTTAGAGTTCCGTGGACCAGACACCTTACATGCAAAAATGGTATTAATTGATCGTAAAATTGTTTTTATCGGATCATTCAACTGGGATTTTCGAAGTCAAAACCTGAATCGTGAAGTCGGTGTGGTTTTTGAACTTCCGGCAGACAATAAAAATGAATTCACTTACGATTTAATGCAGAAATTCAATCTGATCGTGAAAAAAACTAATATTTTGCGGTTAGATAACAAAAAAATAAAACTAGCAGAATTAACAGATGAGGAAATCGATGAGCTTACTTTACAAAATGAACATCGCGCTTCTAAAAATGATACCCACAAGAGTATCATAAAGATGTTCCCGAGTATAATAAAACAATTTTAAAGAATTTGTACTTTGTCGTTTAAACGAATTGTACCTAAATTTTGCGGAGTTAAATTTAAACCGAAAGTCACTTTAGAGCCTTCGACTTGATGAGTGTTCGCTAAAATTTTTAAAATATTTTTTGAAGTAACTTTTCCATTTTCAACATCTTGGGTAATCACCACACAACGAGTGCAAAGCCTGGGGTTCTGCAAAGTGATCTCACCCGCTTTAATCTTTTCAAATTTATCTTCTGCATAGGCTGGTAGCCCACTGATAATGATATTACTACGAAATCTTTCAATATGTATGGGCGCTAAACCCTGGGCGTTTAAATGCGTATTTAACTCTTTCAACGAATCTTCACTGGTTAATAAAACTGGGCGCGAATCCGCAAACTTCACTTGCTTAACCGCTGCCGTACCGGCCGCACCTAAATCGCGAAAGCTTTGTTTTTGATAACGTACCAATTTTACCGTCTTGCATAAAAAATCTGATAGTGCTTCATTAATATCTTTTGTAGCCACTCCGACTAAAAATGAATCTTTCCAAACGGTGACCGTTTCGATTTGCTCTGATTCAATTCGTGTATCAATTAAAATTTTATTGTTACCTAAGTACAAATGCAAAAACGGCCCCTGTAAAGCCGTTTTGATTTGCGAGAGTTCAGCCACGTTCCGTAAAGTTAAAAAATTATTATCTTGATCGACGATCATCCATTCACGGTCGTGCATTGGTCCCGTGGGACCAATCTGCATTTCTTTAACCGCAACGCCACGGCACGATTTTACGGGGTATATCCACAACCCTGAAACAGTTGCCGGGCTCATCAATTACATTCCCATGATGTAGTAAAACATCAACGGCGCAACGATCGAAGCATCGCTTTCCACGATAAACTTTGGTGTATCAATCGCAAGTTTTCCCCAAGTGATTTTCTCATTCGGAACGGCACCAGAGTAGGAACCATAAGAAGTCGTTGAATCCGATATCTGACAGAAATAACTCCACAACGGAACATGATCATGACCTAAATCTTGCGACAACATCGGCACCACGCAAATTGGGAAATCACCAGCGATACCGCCACCGATTTGAAAAAAACCGACTTTATATTTTGTCGCCGTTTTCATATACCAGTCAGCCCAGTAAATCATGTAGTCGATACCTGATTTTACGGTGCGTGAACTTTTGATATCACCCTTGATTACGTGACCAGCAAAGATATTACCCGTCGTAGAATCTTCCCAACCTGGAACAATGATTGGAATATTTTTTTCAGCAGCTGCTAACAACCAAGAATTTTTTGGATCAATTTGGTAGTACTGCTTGAGCTGGCCAGAAAGTAAGATTTTGTACATGAACTCATGTGGGAAGTAGCTTTTGCCTTCGGTCTCGGCCGCTTGCCATTCTTTTAAAATTGCTTTTTCAATACGACGGATCGCCTCTTCTTCAGGGATGCAAGTATCGGTTACGCGGTTTAAGTGGCGCTCTAAAAGTTTTTGCTCATCTTCCGGAGTTAAATCACGGTAGTTAGGAATACGAACGTAATGGTCATGGGCCACGAGATTATAAATATCTTCTTCTAAGTTTGCACCCGTGCAAGAGATCGCGTGAACCTTATCTTGACGAATCATTTCCGCTAAAGAAAGACCTAGTTCTGCCGAACTCATCGCGCCCGCTAGGGTCACTAACATCTTCCCGCCTTGATCCATAAGGTCTTTGTAACCTTTAGCTCCGTCTCTTAAAGCAGCCGCATTGAAATGGCGATAGTGGTGGTCGATAAACTGTGTAATATTCATAAGTTGCCCCCGAAAGTGGATGTGAAATTTGAATTGGAAACGTACTGCGATTTAACCTTACTGACAAGGTTTATACGACTAACAATCGTCCGATTAAGACTTCACTCCACATACGGCTTTCGATAAAAACCCTGCTTCGCTTTGCACGTTTTTTAAGCCCGCATCGGCCAGCAAAGCCTCCATTGGGTTTTGAACGTAGTTCTTGTAAAAAGGCTCATGAAAATCTAACGGAAACTGCTTCAACGCCCACTGAAATTCTTTATCATCATTCTTCTGAATCGAATCCACTAAGCCTAAAAAACCACCGCTTTTCAGAAAATCAAAGCCTTCGGCCAAGACTTCTTGGCGAATATTCATCGGCAGCTCATGAAATAAAAAACAGGAAACAACGGCATCAAAAGTACCCTCTTTGAAAGGTAGGTTTTCGGCGGCGCCCTGAACGAAATTAATATTTTTAAACTCTTTTAATTGCTCGCGCGCTTTCGCTAAATAAATCGGGCTTAGATCAACGCAAGTTATTTTCGCCTTCGGAAATGCCAAAGCTAAAAATCGCGAGAATCTTCCCGTGCCGCTAGCCACCTCTAAAAATTGCAAACCTTCGCCTTGAGATCCCTGAAAGTGCACCTTCATAAAAGGCAATAGCAACCTTCTCATCGCATCGGCGGCGCCGCTAAATAAAATCTCTACCTGATGCTCGTATAGTTCGGCCGAAATCTTACTTAAGTAACCACCCGTTTGATAATGGAAATTTCTTTTATAATATTCGGGAACATCTTCTAAATATTCGGCCGCTTCTTCAAAAAACTTATCCGATACTTTTTCCTTACGGCGCTTCGACGCTTGAAAAGCATCACGCAAAACCTGTGGGTATCTCATCGCATGT
The DNA here is from genome assembly GCA_014376435.1 of Bdellovibrio sp. Classification (GTDB taxonomy): domain Bacteria; phylum Bdellovibrionota; class Bdellovibrionia; order Bdellovibrionales; family Bdellovibrionaceae; genus Pseudobdellovibrio. The sequence goes on from JACMRL010000033.1 coordinate 67,791, forward strand.
TTAATTGGATTTTCTGGATACAAAACCTTTATCGGATAGATTTCATTTTTAATATTTTCTAAATCTTTTTCATGCAGTTGTTTGATCTTCTGCAAAGCTTCTTTGATGTGATTTTTAAACTCAGGCGGCGCTTCCCGCTTTTTACCAGTGGCTAAAAAATCCATCCACGGTAATAAATAACCTTGTAGCGCAAATTGACCCGTGCGCGCTAATGAGTAATACAGACCCGCTTTATTGAATAAGTTTTTCTTGAGTGTTTCCATATTTTCTTACTTTATACCAATGGTATAAAGTAAGCGAGATCATTGTGATCCCGGCAATAAATATACACAGCGCAAGACCAAAAAAGATAATTAAACTCATCCTAATTCACCGCTTCGGGGCCGGCTACAGCCACCGACGTAGATTTCATGATGTCACGCACCACCCATGATACCATCGCTAAACCAAAAGCCCCGGTTACAAAGCTAGCCGTTCCGTAGATCACCGAACGATGTAAACAAGAATGTGGATCAAATTCACCCTGTGGGCAAACGCATTTGAAGCCTTCACCCAAATCATATTTTAATTCGACGGGCTCCATCGGCTCTTCATCGGAGAATACGCATGGAACATCAAAAAGACCTTTACGTGGAAAATTATATTCTTGGCGTAGAATTTTACGTAGCGAATGCGCCAAAGGGTCCATCACCGTTTGCGCTAAATCAGTAATGCGCACGCGAGTCGGATCAATCTTTGCCGAAGCTCCGCAGCTAGTGATTACTTTAATATTATTTTCGCGGCAGGCATTTAATAAAAATGTTTTCGCCGTGATATTATCAATCGCATCTAAAATATAATCAGGCTTCATCGCTAAAATCTCCGCGGCGGTATCTTTATTAAAAAATACGGGCATCGCATTGATTTTGGCCTGTGGATTAATTTTTTTCAAACGTTCGCCCATCACGATCGCTTTCTTCTGTCCGACTAAACCCTGTAAGGCATGTAACTGACGGTTTGCATTGGTAATGCAAATTTCATCGTGATCGATAATTGTAATTTGACCAACACCCGAACGAGCTAAAGATTCGGCCGCCCAAGAACCCACCCCACCCAAACCAATAATCATCACGTGCGAACCAAAAAGATTCTTCATCGTCTCATCACCAACTAGGCGACCCATACGGTCGAAGCGGCGGTGTAAGGTATAGTTGTTTTCGGGTATTACAAAATTAGAGACCGGATTAGAAATTGGCGTAGCTGGTGTTTGGGTATTTTGCATGGCTAGAGATATAACAGACAGTTTAAATCCTGAAAAGCCTTTTAAAGTTGGCTGTGCTGGTTTCAAGCACGTCAAAAGCGCTTAGGTTTCTTATAAGACCAATTTTCTCCGCAATGATCATTAAAGAGCTAGAATCGTTATCACCGCTCCAGTTTTCGGGTACCTGATCCGGAGAGTCCGATTCCAGTAGTAAATACTCCATGGGAATTTTTTTGATGCAATCATGCAGCTTACGGTTCTTCTCAAAAGTGACTGCACCGCTCACTGAAATGTGAAAACCTTTATCAATATATTTTTTAGCGACTTCGTAACTGCCGTTAAATGCGTGCACGAAACCTTTTCGCTCGGGCGCGTCCCACAGATCAAAAATCTGAATCGCTTTATCATGCGCTTGCACAATATGAAGAACCATCGGCTTTTCGAAAGCCTTGGCTAACTCGATTTGATTTTCGAACATTTCAATCTGCAGAGTTTGAGATTCTTTCATAATATGCGGGCGAAAGTCTAAACCCGCTTCACCCAAAGCCATCGCGGCCGGTAATAATTGTGCTAATTGATCTAGAGCTGCTTCGCAGTCTTCATATTCATGGTCACTTACAAAATAAGGATGCAGCCCAAAACATAAACCGAAATTTTTCGGATATTTATTTTTAAGTGTGATTTGGTTTTGCCACTCGGTCGGATTAATTCCGCCCAATAGAAAAAAATCGATATTTCTATCTAGTGCTTTTTGCAAAAGCTGTTCAAATTCAGGCTTCTCAAAAAGTCTAGGATCAGACCAATGCGAGTGAGAGTCGATATATTTCATGCGCACAAGATATAATGTTTTCTAAAGCTTTCCAATAGATATAAAAGTAAATCAAAGGCTCAGCGCCATATCGTTATAAAAGACAAACTCGACCTTGGTTTTAAAGTTGAAAAACATTTGTACACGTAGAAGCAACTTTAAAATAGTTCTAAAAAGGCTTTAATTACTTTAAGAACTATAAAAATAATTCTTAAAATAACTTGAGCTTTTTGTACAGTCTTCCGATAGCTTACCTGTTGGGGTAGTTTATCCGGCATACGTACATCCTTTCTTAAAGGAAGAGCTTATGTCGATTAAAAGGCGAAATGGCGTGAGCTACTTCGCCTTTTGCATTTAAAGAGCCTAGTCATATCTGGACTTGGGCTTAGCCAATAAATTACCGATAAACAGATATCTGAGGAGACATCATGAAGAAGAATTCTTTCGAAATGGGTATTGAAATTAAAACGGCCGCCGGTAGCATTTTAAAGCCACAGCAAATGCACTTCTGGGATTTAAGCTCATCAAACGTACCTGCACAAATTAAAAACTTAAAACCCCAAGCGCCGTTTAAATATCACACGGATGCCATCTTAGGTCTTTGTTACCACAAGATGACCGATTACAAATTTTTATCTGCCGAAGAGCGCCAGTTTGCCACGCAGGCATACCGTTCTTTTGATCCTTACACGGAGCTTTATCAAAAATCAGCGCCCCGCGTACGTTCCCTGCGCGGTAATTTTAAAGCGACTTTAAAATATGAAAACTTTGAAAAACAGATGAGCGAAATCTGGAGCGAAGTATTCGAAAATAAAACAATTTATTTTGCTAAATTAGAGAAAGCTCTAGATTATTTATCTGAATTTGAAATGTCGATTGAATCTACATTTCTTTATAATTTTAATATTCAGTTCAGCGAAAAAATGACTGAGAAGTTGATTTGCTTTTATTCCTTCTTATTTCACTTACGTTCATTAATGGCGATTGATCACAATGGACATGTGGAAGATTCTTCAGTTGAATCGGTTAAGTGTGATTCGATTTCAGATTATTTGCCAAAATCAGATTATACCATTAATGATGCCCTACTTTATTTACAATTTAAAAAATTAAGTATTCCGTTTGTGGGCCACAAAGATAAAGACGTACGCATCGAAAAATTATTTGTTGATCCGTTATTGAAAGCTTTCAATCAGTACAATCACAACGCGTGTTGCCTGGTTGATCAATTACCAAAAAGCTTTTTAAACTCATTGCCACAAGCTGAATTAGAAGAAGCTCTGCATCACGTGCAAATGGACTGGCTACTGGGTTCTGAAGCGGGTTTATTATTCAAAATCCGTGAAGAATTGTTTGGTGCCACCGAAGGTTACGATAAAATTTTCTGGCCAGAGCTTTCGACTTCTAAATCGAAACAAGCGACCAGCCTTAATATTTGCTTTACGTTATCTCATAAAGATTTAGCCAGAGAATACGCCGCCGCGTAATTAAATTAGGATTAACTAAGCGTCTCAGTCTTCTTGGCTGAGACGTATTTTTTATACAAAAATACCAATAAGACGACTGCCAGCACGCACAAAATAAAAATTTTGAATTGCTTCAAGTATTTTAAAATATGGTCCCCGTAATGGGCCAGCAATAAAATTTGTGTTGGCACGGAAATGGCCGCGGCGATTCCATCAATTAATCCAAACTTCCACGCAGGAAACTTTAACATTCCGCACGCTAGATGCCCCGGAAAACGAACCCCGGGGGTAAAACGAAAGATACCACATGCGTAGGCACCGTATTTCTCGGTCCAACTTTCAATTCTTAAACGATTTTTTTCTGATAAAATGGATTTAACCGGTCGCCACTCAAAAATGCGCCTACCGAAATACCTACCCATTCCGTAAATTAAAAAATCGGATAGAAATACCGCCAAGAATGCAACCCCGGCGGCCGTCGTCGCATTAATATGTGGAGCATTCGGATACGGAGGTGGAAATTTATCGGGATGACTTCCCATGTAAGCTAAGAAGCCAACGCTAACTAAAGTTGCTTCTTCGGGAAATGGTAAACCTACCGCCGACAATAACATCATCACAATCAGAAATGTATAAATCCAGGTGGGCTCGTAGGCATAAGGTGTTAAACACACCAGGGTCTCTTTACTATGCCATAAACAGTGAAACAGGCTTTCTTGCATTGGTCTATCATGATGAGAAATCACCTTGATGTTAAGCTCTTGAACAAGCTCGATACACTGTGCTAAAAATTCACATGGCTCAATTTGTAAGCTCACATGGTTTTGAGTACGGCGTAAAACATTTTATCAATCTAAAGTCTGGGTATTTACTTGCAATCGCCGCCGAGGCATTAGAGAAATCCGAAGATGAGCTTAACGAGCTGCTTAAATTAGGTGCGATTTACATCAATAACCAAAGACAAAACACAAATGCATTGATACCGGAAAGCCAAACAATTCGAGTGCATACAAAGCCACGTCGATTTTTTTGCGATTATATTTGGAAAGATCGCGTGGTTTTCGAATGCGAAGATTTCGTGGTGTTAGATAAACCTTCCGGGGTCCCCAGCCATCCGTCGGTTGACAATATCATTGATAACTCTTTAGAGCACTTAAGCCGTGCAATCAGCCACCCACTTTTTATCACGCACCGCTTAGATACTTTGACCGAAGGCCTGATCGTTTACGGGAAAAATATTAATTTCGTCAAAGGCTTCAATATAAAAATTCAAAATCGCTTAGTTGAAAAAAAATATGTGGCCCTGGTTGAAACGAACCAAGTTCTACCAGAAAAAGTTATTCACTACATGGAACCTTCTCCGCGTGCGCCAAAAAAAGTTTCTGCGGTGGCAACCGAAGGATGGGCATTTTGCGAATTACATATTTTGAATCAAAAAAAAGCTATTGATGATACCTGGGTGAAAATTGATTTACTGACGGGACGTACTCACCAAATCAGAGCGCAGCTTTCACAGCTATTAGCCCCGATCAAAGGCGATCGCCTTTACGGAGCAAAAACCAAATATGGTAGCGGGATTGCTTTAAGAGCTTGTGAACTGCGCTTTACCTGGAATCAAAAACAGCAGCAATTCAATTTAAACGAAGACTTTAATACGACAACCAACTAGTAAATACGAACATTCGTCATCAATGAATAACTAAGATCTTTGGCGCGGTCTGACTGAACCAAATCGCGACGATCTTGATAACCAATGGTAAAATTAAATTCTTTCACCGGGCGAACTTCCACACCGAAACGATACGCGATGGTCGTTGTATGGCGCCCATCACGATCATTCACATCAGATTCATTCGTCCACGAATCTTCGAATTCAAAGCCAGGCTTTACCGAGAAATATTTATTTAAATTAACGTCTACTTCCGACCCGTATTGCACATCCGCCAAATTAGTCGTTTTCAATTTACCGGCGCTGTCGAGATAAGAAGTCGTGCGTTGGAAATAATAGCTGGGCTTTACATAAGTACGAATATTTGAATAACGGCCAACATAATAACGATGTTCAAATTCAAAACGTAATCTGGCAATCATACCTTCGGCTTTTGAACCTTCACCGGTTGGTAAGTACATACGGGTTTGAATTTTTAAATCTTGATTCGCCGGTAGATCGTCTTCACCCACATTATAGTTAGTCGCTAACAATGAAAAGTCGCGCGTTTGCATTTTATTTGTTACGGGTGTTCCCATATAATCCAAACCTTCAGTTGAATAATTGAAGGCCGGGCGCGCCGCAAAACGTAAGTTGCGATTTACTTTAAAATTAAAAGATAAATATCCATCGTAAACATAAAACGAAGGATCAGGGCGATTGAACTGATCTGAATTCACGCCGCCTAAGCTGAAAAATGAAATACCAAAGGCTTTTAAATTAGATTCTTCCGGGCTGTAGCTTGAAACCGGAACTTTGATTGACGAACTTGATTCACCAGATGCGGGGCTTGGATCAGCCACTGATATACCGCTCTGTTGTGCTTGTGCATACATCAACGGAGCAAGCAATAATAACGATATAAAAAGACTTCTCATGGAACCCCCAAAAAATGACTTTAAAGACTGCACTACTTGTATCACACCGCACTAGATTCTGTCTAAACTAGCGCCGTAAATTGTTTTCGACTACCCTTGTATCATGCAAAAAATACACAATACAATGAAGGTTTCGACAAGATTTCTAACCTCTAACTTGGCCCCCGTCACCCTCTTATTTCTATTCATTTTAGTAGTGATCTCGGGATGTACATCTTCAGGACCGAAAGATTCATCGGCGCAGAATTCTCGCCATCCAATCGCGCAAGAATTAGTTCAAAAAAAGCCTAATGAAATCTCGGTGATGACCTTCAACGTAGAAAATTTGTTCGACACAACTCACGACAAAGACCGCGAAGATTTCACCTATTTACCTTTAAAAGAGAAATCAAAAGTAGATGTAAAAAACTTCTGCGCACAGCAGAAAGCCCACTACCGGGACGAGTGTAATAACTTAAATTGGGATGAAGATATACTAAAAGTGAAGCTTAATAACATTGGCACAGTGATTCGCTACATCGACGGCGGCAAAGGTCCTGATAATATTCTATTTGCCGAAGTGGAGAATATTTCTATTCTGAATCGTTTGGCGAAAGAGCAATTAAAAGACTTAGGTTACCAGACAGTGGTTCTTATCGAGGGCCCTGATCTGCGCGGAATCGACCCCGGATTTATCTCTAAATTTCCTCAGGTTGGCGAAGCGAAACTTCACTTAATTCCCTATGAAGATTCAAACCCTGAGCAATTAAAATGGGCTAAGCGCTCGCGCGGTATTTTAGAAGTGACTGTAAAGCTTCCGAACCAAAAGAAATTAACTTTTTTATCGGCGCATTTTCCGTCTCAATCAAATCCGGTAGCTTGGCGTTCGCAAGCAATTCAGTTTGCAAAAAAATTAATGACTGATTATCAAAAGCAAGGTCGCGCGGTTATTTTCGGTGGAGATTTAAATATCACCGCGGATGAAGAAGATGCTCAAGGTTTCTTTAAAACACAAATGAGTGAAGTCGGACAAGTATCACATCTAGTTGGCTGCAAAGCTTGCGAAGGTTCACACTTTTACCGCGGTCACTGGTCATTTTTAGATATTCTGGTTTATTCTAAAAATTTACCGACGGCGGCGAAAGTCGAACTCATTCCTGATTCATTACAAGTTGTTAAAGTTCCGGTGCACATGAAAAGAAATGGCACTCCTTTAAGATTTGACGTGGAAAAGCGTGAGGGAGTTTCAGATCACTTTCCTCTTTACTCAAGACTTAAAATTTTAGAATAATTTTTTAAGATCAACGACCGGACGCGATTCACAGGCATTCGCGGCCGAACTTAAAGTGTCCTTACCAGCGTTCAATACGACGGATGAATCGTTATAAGTTGCGGTGCGTACGTAAGCAGGTTTTCCTGTTTTTGCATTGATCACCAAAGACTCAAGTTTCATAACACCGTTAACCGAAACACAAGCGCCATCTAAGCGTACCGATACAGTTGATGAAGCCGTCTGCATCGCCATATCACCCGTTTGTACACCGTAGCGATTATGTTGAAGCGTAGCCGAAATAATGAAAGCCTCATTCCCATTTAAAGAAAATTGAAACTGAGCATCGTTTAAAGAAATTGATTTACCAGGCTTCGAGTTCAACTCATCAACTAATTTTAATGTTACATCATAAGTATTGGCGGCTTCCGCTTTAATGATCATGATTTCTTTACGTTTATTTTTTAAAACGATGTCGTTTCCGCCAAATATAACTTTTTCTTCAACCAAATCAGCCTCTTTCAAACTTACCGATTTAACCGATTGATCTTCGTTACGTACAACTTCAACGATTACGCTTAGGTTGGAAATTTGATCTAACATGCCATCTTTAAATTTTTTCGAATCTAATTTTAATTTTTTGACCGTTAATTTATTAACGGTGAGATCTTCAAAAACAAAACCTTTTTCTTTTGCGTAATCGGCGTCAATCACTGCTTTAAATAATTGAATCGCTTCAACTTGGCGATCAAGTAAGACCATCAAATGTTTATTACTATCGTACTGGGAATTAACACTTAAACCGCCCGCCGTACCTACGCGTGGATCCGGTCTTTCAATTTTAGAATCCTTAGGCGCGCAGGCGACTAAAAAAGAAATGGCTAAAAATGGCGATAATAATAAAGCTGATTTCATTGTTTCCCCCATGAGATGAGTTCTCCTTATACTGAAAAACCACTGTTGGGTCGAGGGCCTTAACGAAATCCTAACGAAGATTGAAAAATAGATAGGGCTGTCTAGTGGCTATACACGGACAGTTTTAATTTAAGCCCCTGATTTTTAAAGTCTAATTGTGAACTTAATTTTAAAGACTCAAATTTAAAATTCCACGACTCAGGGTGTAGAACAATCACTCCCGCGGCCTTTGCTTCGTTAGCAAAGCGCTCTATAATCGCGCGAGCGTCCCCTTCTTCGAGTCGGTGGCCGTAAGGGGGGTTGGTCATAACCCATAAGTTTTTATGGGCCGCTAAAGGCTTTAAATCGAAATCGATGCTGTCTTCACGGTAAGTCTGAATATCTAGCTGGGTTAGTGGAAATTTTTCTGCTAACAAAGCCTGATTCTTGATTAAGTTCTCGATGGCGCTTTCTTCAAAATCAATCGCAATCATTTTTGCAGGAGTTGATTTAGCAAACCAGCGATAATTTTTAGACCATGTTTCAGACTTAAATAATTTCGGACGATTTAAAAATTTAAACCAGCTGTAGTCTCGTTTCAACGAAGCTTCGCGGTAACAGGCCACTTCAAATAAAATTGTGCCCGAACCAACGAATGGATCAATTACCGTTAGATTTTGATCAATCGAAGTCTTTTTCTGTAACTGACGCACCATCATCGCCGCTAAATTTTCGCGAATGGGTGCTTCACCACGATATTGCGCATATCCACGGCGATGTAAATGATCGCCCGAAGTATCTAAGCTGATCGTCACGCGGTCTTTATCAATGCGAAAATAAACGATGACTAAACCTTCGGTGGTATTCGCCGCGATTTTAAATTTCTTTTTACCTAAGGTGTTGGTAATTGCTTCAATGATATTTTTTTCGTGATTAAGTCTTGATTTATGATGCTCAACTTTTACTTTAATACTTTGAGGCTCAAGCCACTTCTCAATCGGAAACTTCCCTAATTCTTTCTCTAACTGATCGAAATAGCGAGCTTCAAATTTTGCTACACGAATTAGGACGCGGTTTGCAAGTTTTGAGAAAAAATTAATTTGGTAACCTAAGTGATCTTCCGTTTCAAATTCGATGCCGCCGGGCCATGTGTCGTACTCTGGCAGTGCGCTTCGGGTCGGTTGGCCGTCAAGATCCATCATCTCAAACCAAAAATCTTTTAGCTCTGCCGCTAACTCTGCTTCGAATCCTACTGGGCAGCTGACGTAAAATTTAGCCACTTAAAATCTCCAATATAAATCAAAGAAACCGTAGTAACCATCCTGCGGATCTAAACGTAAATGAGTAATGTCAGTGGCATTGATCGAAATCTGTGCGTGTACGCGGTCGGCAATCCAAACATAAGATAAGTAGCCACCTAGCGCCTTCTTCTCAAAGTTGTAACTGGGTCCCACTAAAAATCGATCCCAATTATTTAAAATCAATTCGTATCCACTTTGAAACGAGCTTGATCCCAATGCTTTGATCGCGGCCGAGTCCGCAGCTTTTTCCCATTTAATTAAACCTAAGCTTACAAAAGTATGACTTATCAGGGCGTCGGATGAGATCGAATCCCAGTACAAGTTTAAATTGAGCGAGGCCTCACCCTCTTGCTCTAAACGGACAAATGATAAACCAGTAGCTAAAGTTGTTGATTCGCTATCGTAAACTCGTGCTTTAAAACTAGCGTTGGGTTTACCAAAAATATTTGCCGTCGTTAACGTACCTAATGTTAACCAATCATTAAAACCGTACAAAAGATTTCCAAAGTAATTAATCATCAGCTCGTGGTTGTATAATGTTTGAGCCGTATCGCCGATAACAAAACCTTGGTAAACCAGCGGACGATACTTTGAAGAAACATTGACCGCGTTTTGGTGAATAATTAAATCCGTTGATCCAATATAATCTGGATTACCTACGCTTAAATCCATCCGCCGAATCACATCACCGGTTTGAATAAAATATTTTCTGGATTGGCGTAGTAATTTTAAACGTAGTTCAAAGCTGGTTGGGGAAAGTGCCCGCACAGAATTTACTTCCACAAAACCGACCACACCTAATTTAGCATTACGCGAAACTACCGGAAGAATTTCTCCGACTTCCCAATCGTCGCGCTCGCTAATGGCGGTGATTTTTTGGTGATCAATAAAACTTTCGACCCGTGCCGAACGAAATACGTAAGTGCTGGCGAAATTTTTTTCCGCGAAAAAAAAGGACAAAGTAATAATTAAGAAGAGACCTTGGGATGAAAGTTTACACATATCAAAGATAATACTAACGAAAGTAAGCCAACTCCGAAAGCATAAAATAAACCATAGCGATCCGTCAGAAATCCTACGCCAAGGTGCATAGTAATCACGCAGAAACTTTGAAAGCTGAGGGCAAAAGTAATAAATTTTCTTTTATGAATTCCGGTTTTTTCGGAAATATAGGCCACCGATATTGGATAAAAAGGCGCCATCGTAAGTCCGACCACGGTAATAAAGAAAGGATGGACATATAAACCCAACAGTAAACAAAATATCGATGCAACCAGCGAAACATTCATTTGTTGCTTCAATGATGAGGCAAAAGTTTTAAAAGCAAAAACCATTCGGCCAAGTAACATAAATGCAAAAAAGTAAGTGACGTAATTACTTGAATGCTCAAGATCCATATTAAAATACGTTCGTACATATAACGCTAAACGAGTCGAAACCAAGATTTCAGCCGTCACATAAAACGCGAATATTCCACCGATCGCAAATAATAAAAGTTTAGGAGTTTTTAAATCTTTTTGCTCCTGAGTATGCTCATGAATTTCAAACACAGGCTCTGCATAAGCCATCAAGGCTCCTAATACGACAACAGCACAAAGTGCACTGATAATAAAAAAACTGCTGCGCCATGGTCCAAATATTTCTGGTGCGCGTGAAGCCACAATCGGGGCCAGTAAACTAGATAAGCCGTAAATCGCGTGCAACGCCGATAAAGCTTTTGGTTGTTTGTCAGTTTGAACATTTTCAGCGACAATTAAATTTTGCACGACCGCCATCAAACCCAAACTAAAACCAAAAACCAGTGCACTGATAATATATAATGAGAATGTAGGAGCGATTCCCATTCCGAAAAGTCCTATGGACATTAAAAAAACTGCGATGATCAATAAGCGCGCCAAAGTCATAACCCGCATCAGCGGAGCCGAAAGTATGTTTCCCAGAAAAGCTGCGGCGGAAGTTGCAGCAAAACTTGCGGAACCTTCCGTATTATTGAGTTTAAAAAAGTTAATTAGATCGGCAAACAAAGGTCCACGGATGTTATCAGCTAGACCTAAAACAAACATGCTTAAACAGGCAAAGGCCAAGGCCCATTTGTATCTTTTGATATAGAAGAACATAGCTGAATATCACACCTTTTTAAAAATTACTTCTTAGAGCCTAATACGGCTTTTAAAATTTTAAAAGTGCTAATCATGGTTTTTCGCTCGACTTCGCCTTTGCTTGAAAAATCAATCAAAGGTGGTTTTGTACCAATACATGGTAACTTCCATGCTGGAGTTAAATCATCCTTGGTCGGAGTTCTGCCGTTAAATACTAAGTATACAAATGATTCGCGAATTAGATCTTCTTGTGAGTAACAGCCATAAACAGTTTGCGAAAGAAAGCCACTAAACTCATCAATTTGCGCCTTCGCGTTATCCATCGCGTACTTATTCGCAAATGCTTTAAATCGGCCGGCATAAGCTTCACGAATCTCTTGCGATGAAAAAGCGGCATTTCCATCGGCATCGTAAACTGCATATAATGATTCGATGTAATATAAAATAATCGACATTGAACGTAAATCAGCGGTTTGAATTTGTGAACCACGATATTTAGCGTCAATACGGGTTACCTCCATCAACTCAAAATAAAACTCCGCAAATTGCGAATCATTCATTTTTTGAACATAAGCATTTAACCAAGATAAATTTGAAAAATAGAAACCAAAATTTCTTTTTATATCAAGAACGGCGCAAGCTTCTGAATTCCAAGGAAAACCAAATACATCTAATTCTTTTAAGTTACACTGCGCGCGAGCCAGACCAGCTTGAATTTCCGTTAAGGTTTCGCCGCCGCCCGATACTAACATATTCACATACTGAATCGATTCTAAAAATCCCATTTTACTGTCACCATTTGCAGAGTAAGTCAGTAAATCAGCTTGCTTAAAACTTTCCGAGCCCGCATTCATCGAGCGTGGATCAAAAGCCTTACTTTCAATACCAAAATCTTTAAATTCTGCATACCACTGAATTAAGCCTTCTTCCGTCATAAATGAATGAGCAATTTCTTTCGAAGCGTATCCCGTTGGATTAGCTACGGTTACCGGTGAAATTCCCCAACCAATTAATAATTCGCGGGCTAACATCTTTGTGTAAAATCCACGAGCCAAGTCTGCCCAATTTTGATCCCATACGCTTTGGTTGGCCGCGATAACCATCTTTTTAAAGCGGTAAACCACTGGGCGAGAGCCTAAAAATTCACTTTTTAATTCTTCAAAGCCGTTTAAGATCTTTATCTGCTCAGGTTTATCAAAAGGCTTTAAGATAAACTCTAAAGTTTTCGGATCAAAGCTTTTCAGGCTAGTTTGAATTTTATGAATCGGCACACGTTGTTCATTGGTGCTTACTTGATCAATAAAATTCATGTAAAGGCGGTAAATCGCGACCTCACGTTTAATATTCGAAAAATGCACTTGAGTTAAACCCGTTAATTTATTTAATTCGCCCGTACGTCCCGAATCAAAAACGCGCACAATCAACATTTTATAAAAATTAATCAAAGTAGGTCCGGAAATACTAACTGGTAAAATATTCTGCTTCGCTATTTCTTCGACCACTGGATCTAATGTATCTAATGAAATAAGTTGTTTATTTTTGTACTGAACTGAATTTTCTAAAAGAATCAGCCAACTTTGGATATACTCAATCGCTTCGTTCATGCCATCTTTCGACACGATCTCAAAGTGAATCGTGCCTTGAACTTGAGTGGCGTAAAGGCGCAGTACTTCAGTTAAATTATCTACGAAAAGAAAATAATCGGCTTCCGTTTGTAAAACGTATTTTCCCACTAAAATATTTTTAATTTTGGTGGCTAATTGTAATAGATCGTTTGACTCGGCTTCAATCATACTCAAATTAGTAACTAAACGCTTAAAATCATCAAACTGATAGTCTGAACGGGCGACATTGGTTACTTTTAATAAGTTTTTAAGTGACATATTTAACTGCGCAAATGCATCGCGGAGAAGTGCTTTTGAATAAGCCGTGGTACCTTTTTTAAAGTTAAATATTTTAGCGTAAGGAATCAAAGACTTTAACTCTGGCTTTAAAACCATTAAAAAATTTCTCAAATCACTGATTTCTATTTTAGTTATTTTTTGATTACTTCCGCCTAAAACAGCTGCTTTAAGCAACAGTAAGTCTACCGACGAGTCTTTCGAAATTTGCGCATCTTGAATGAAGCTATTAAAAATTTCGTATAGATCATCCGAGCTAAACGACTGTGCATCCTGACGGCCTTCAACGCGGTTTTGAAATTCATTTAAAGTTTGATCTAAGCAAGTAAAGCTTTGGTCAATATCTTTCGGGTTCGATTCTGATTTTAAAAAAGTTTTGAATTGAACGGCGACTTCTTTCAGGCAACTTAATGATTCTTTATTAACAAATAAGGTGTCTTTTTTCTCAGGTTTTCCACGTAAAAAATCGGTACAACCGGAAAATTGCAGACTGATTCCTAGAATCAGTATCATCTTTACACCATCGTTCAGCATTCTAGATATCATAACCAGCTCCGATCCAAACTTGATCTAAATTTCGATAAGATCCCATATTCGACAGCGTTTTATCCGCGGTCTCAATCAGGATAACGTCAGCCCAAAAAGACCATGGGCCACGAATATCGAGTCTGTTTTTAAAACGTAATTCAGTAAACTCATCCTTTGTACTTTGTCTCCATTGTACCCCCGACTCCAGCAAGATTTTTTTATAGAGAATATCTCTGTATGTAACATTTAGCTGAGCGGCTTGGCGAAATAAAAACCTTTGCGTTAATGAAGCCCGGTCAGCCGATACGTCGGGACCACTTTCTTTTACTTCTCCGCCGATCGTATCTAAATATGAAATCCCAAACTGAAATGGTCTAATGTTGTAAACAAATTTAGGACCAAAACTGATACTTTCATCTAAAATTGGCACACTGTAACCGGGCTGAAAATCAGGCGTTTGCGGCTTGGTATACAATACAGAAAACTGCGCTAAGCCCCAACTGTCGCGGTAGCCAAGGTCTGCTGAATAAATATTTTCTAAATAAACTTTCGGCGTTACGTCAACGCGAACACGCGTCGTTACTAAAACTGGTTTGTAAGCTAAAGCTAACTGATGCGCTGGTTTAAATGAACCCGCGACATTCGTGAAAAAACCTTTGCGCTCGCCTAAACGTAAGCTGGCGGAATAAACTTGTTGAAAGATAACATCACTGGTTTCGGGACGATGAATATTATAATCAATCGGAAAAAGTTGACCTTGAAATCGAATGTTCTGCGGAGGGTTTGAAAACCATGGATTACTACGCTCAAATTGTCCGTCTTTTAATTCATAACCCGGGCCTTGATCAGGTACATAAACTGGTGAAGCAAATAAAGTTAATCCCCAAATAGGCTCATTACGCTCCCAAAAAATACCCGTTAATCCCTGGTTCTCAGGATTGATCGGATTCCAACGGAATTGGGGTTGGTAAAAACCTAAATTCCAGTCTGAATCAAGCGAGGACCAATTAAATAATTTACGACCTACATGAATTTTTGAATTTGAATCGATTTGGTAGGTAAAATAAATTTCGCGAATATTTAAATAACTTAGAACCGACTGTCCAACGGCGTATACTCCCGTTAAATTAAGCATGAATAAGTCCGGATTATTGTGGTCTGAAGCTAACGTAGCCCCCACAAAACCGAAGCTTTTCTTATCGGTATTTTCGTAATCAGGGCTTAAAAAAGAAAGGCTATCAAGCTGCAAGGTTGTTTTAATTTCAGAACGAGACACCACCGCAAAACAAAGAATGATTAAAACGAAAAGAGATTTGGTGATGTTCATACAACTCATCTATACAAGCCCCGTGCCTTAGAAAAAGCACCGGCGCCAATGTAGTAGCTTTAATGAGCCTTTTACGGGGGTTAGACTGCTAACTCTAGACACCTGCCAGATTTTGTAAATATCATAACTAATATGAAAGTTCTGATTATCCGTTTTTCAAGTATTGGTGATGTCACTCAAGCCCTAAGCATCCCAAGCCTTATCAAGGCTTATTTGCCAACGGCTGAAATACATTTTGTCACACGTGAAGATCTTGCATCTTTAGCAGCAAATCATCCCGCCATCGAACACGTTTGGAAATTAGATCGCAAAACAGGTTTTGCAGGATTACTTAAATTAACTAAAGAATTACGCGCGCAAAAATTTACTCATCTTTACGATGCACATAATAATTTACGTTCATTTTTAATTCGTACTTTGCTTTTTACTCCGCAAACCTTGGTTAAACCAATGATGCGCTTTAAAAGATTTTTATTAGTTCGCTTTCAAAAGAATTTATTTGAAAAGCCTTTTTCTGGACAACGCGATTTATTAAAACCTTTAGAAAAATGGAATCTTAAATTTTTTCTTCCACCTGCGCCGCAACTTTATTTAGATGAAAAAGCCAAGACCTACGCTAATCAGGTTTATCATGATTTTAAAATCAAAGATGCAATCGTTTTAGCTCCATCGGCTTCTTACGCGCTAAAACGCTGGCCACTCGAATACTGGCACCAGTTGATTCAAAGTTTACCGGCGCAAAAATTTATTGTCTTAGCGGGTCCGCAAGATACTTTTACCGAAGAATTAAATATTCATCAGAACGTAATTAATCTAACGGGCAAATCGAACTTAACTGAATCGGCCGCCTTGATTGAAAAATCAAAATTATTAGTCAGTAACGATACTGGTTTATTACACTTTGCCGAGCAAATGGGAAAACCGGCTATTGCCTTCATGGGTCCGGCGCCTTTTGGGTTCCCGTCGCGCCCCTCCACTTTAATATTAGAACGTGATTTAAAATGCCGGCCCTGCAGTAAACACGGGCAAGGGCCATGCGTAAATCCAAATTTTCAAGACTGTTTACGCTCAATCACACCCAACGAAGTGACGCAAAAAATTAAAGGAATACTGTCTCGATGATTTATTTTTACCGCATTATTTTTTCTATTCTAAAAGTCATCGTTTTATTATTAAAGCCTTTTTTAAATTCTAAAATGAAGAAATGGGTTCAATTACGTGAAGCCGGTCCAACTTTAAAAAATTCGCTTAAAAAAAGTTTTTGGTTTCACGCTTCAAGCGGTGAAATTGAATACGTCAAATCAGTTATTTTAGAGATTAAAAAAAGAAACCCTGCTGCAAACATTGTCGTAACTTACTCTTCTCCATCGGCCGAGAAATTATTCGAAAACATTAAACCTTATGTTACAGAGTTCAAAGCCTTGCCTTGGGATCAACCAACCGCACTTAAAAAATTAATTACTTCCATTGACCCGCAGGTGCTGATTTTTTCGCGCACTGATTTTTGGCCGGAATTAATCTGGCAAACCCAACAGCAACAAATTCCTACGTGCATCGTTTCTTATTTTGGCCAAATGTCGTTTTCCAGACAGATTTTAGCCAAATGGTTATTTAAAAAAATTAATTTTATTTCCTGCGTGGAAAGCCTAACCGCTAACAAACTTAAATCGCTTTTACCGTCTCGGGTGCACATCAGTGCGGACGGCGACACCCGCTTTGACCAAGTTTTTTGGCGCCTTGAACAAAAATCAAAAGTGAATTTGCAACCAACCCGACCCATCTTTATTTGCGGTTCGACTTGGTCAGAAGACGAAGACCAGCTAGGTCATGTATTTACGCAATTATTAAAAAATAATTATCAAATTATTTGGAGCCCGCATGAAGTTGGAGCCGCGAATATCCAAAGAATTGTTCAAAAAATTAAAATGTCGGCGCGGTCTTACCAACTGCTTTCACGCGAAAACAAAGATGATCTATGTTTTACGGCGGATTTTTTAGTCGTGGATCAGATTGGCTATTTGGCCGATCTTTACCGTTATGCCGAAATCGCCTTCGTCGGCGGATCATTTAAAGAAAAAGTGCACTCCGTCATGGAGCCTTTATGCTGCGGGCTGCCGGTTTTGGTGGGGCCCTATTTTAAAAATAATCCCGAAGCCATTAAGTATGTTACAAATTCCCATCCGAAAGTTTTATACGTTGCTAAAGATACGGCCGAGCTTTGGCAAGGCATTGAGCAAATTAGAAGTGCCCGGGATAACTTCAAAGAAAATATTAGAAATTTGATGAAAGTGAACCAACACTCGACTAAAAAAATCGTCGACACTATTCAAGACAACGTTCTAAAAAGTTAAGATTACGTATTCCGTACCAGCTTAATTTTTCACCGTCGACTAATGCCCCATGCATCCCCCGCTGCTTCAGCGAATCAAAGTGTTTTGCAAAAGGGTAAGGCTCACTAGAGAATAAACAAAAACTCTTTTTTAAATCGGCTTCACTAACCTTAGGATATTTTTCTTCGCGTATCAGCTCAATACCGCCAAATTTCAAATTTTCAGCAATAAAAGTATTTTTTCCTATCACCATAAAAGGTTTGCGCCAAATAACATAATCAACGGGTGATTGGCTTGTTAATCTTTCCCCAAGTATAAAAATTTGTTGCCAGAATTTTTCTTTATTTATTTTTTGTAAATTTAATTTCTGATAACGCCCGGCCATTTGAATTAATTTCTCATTACTTAGCGCTTCACCTAAAGTAATTAAAAAATCTTCCACGCTTTGTAAATCGGTGACATTAGATATCAACAATGAAATATGATTCCGCTTTAGCTCTTCCGCCATTTCCAGTTTATTTTCCTGCTCGTCTAAGATAACGAAATCGGGCTTCAACTGAAGAATTTTTTCTAAGTTCATATTCTTGGTACCGCCGACCTTCGATATGCTTGAAATTTTATCAATGGGATGAATACAAAACTGTGTGCACCCCACCACTAAAACTCCTGCTTCCAGCAAGGTTTCGGTCCACGAGGGCACTAAGCTAATAATACGGGCCTTTTCACTCATCAACCAATCGTGTCAAAGGACTGTTAGTTGAGTCAACAAGCGGTCTTGGGTTAAGCTCGGAAAAAATAAGGAAGTCTATGAGCTTATTCTACCCGGTTCGTCAAAAGCCTGCGCCGCATACTTTTCAAAAAGGCGATGTGCTTGTTTTATTCGGAGAACTTTTTAACCGTGGCTACGCGAATGGTTTAGTCGAAGAAGCCACCACCCATGGCATGACGATCATTCGCGCCACCGTAGGCCGCCGTGATGAGAATAATCAGTTGCGCGCCTTAACTGCGGAAGAATCTGAAAATATTCCTAAACCATTTATTAATATTCCCCTTGAAGCCGGTTTCGATTTAGAAACCGACGATCATGGTAAAACTCCAAATGATTATTTAAAAAATGTAAAGTTAAGTGACTGGCAATCCGCACGTATTTCCGCTTCTAGCTTAGCCGTTAGCCGAGAAAAGGGCCGTATTCGCTTTCGTGCCCAGACACAAAAATTTTTAGCTGAACTTGAAAAACACATTCTTCCGGGCCGCCATGTTCACTTTGCACATTTAATGGCCGGGGGAGTTCCCCGTTGTAAAATTGTGATGCCTTTGATGAACCGCGTATTTAAAGGTATCGGCGACCGCTTTATTGCGTCTGAAACTTTTTGGACCAGCGGCATCGGCAAAGTTTTAGAAATGAACTTTCACGAAGTGACCGCCGAAACTTTCAATATCTTGATCACCGAATCAACAGCTTTGCGTGAAAAAATTAAATCACAAAATGGCCACGTTAGCTATGTTGCCTACGGCTACCACGGCACCGAAACTTTAGTGAACAATCAACTTCAGTGGCAAGGCTATGCGCCCTACATCCAAGCTTGGGCTAAATTATCCCTGGAAGATTATTCAACCGAGTGGAGCAAAAAAGGGATTCACAGTTGCATTTACAACTGTCCAGAAATTTTGACGAATTCAAGTTCATTGTTTCAAGGCTTAGAAATTCCGCTTTATAATTTAATTCGCTCATTCGATAAAGAAAATCCGAATCATCCAATCACTCAAAAAATGAAAGTTGAATGCAAAGAAGTTTTGAAAGACGATGTGTCGTTAGATGATGTTTACAAACTAGTCGACCACTTTCTAAATGCACCCGAAACTAAAAACATGGGGAAATTAAATTGCTGGCCTCAGCATTCGACCAAAGAACAGCTTGCGATTACTTTACGGACTTCAGATCAAATCATCGCTTTACACAAAGATGAAAAAAAATTGATGACCAATAACTTAAGTGAGCTGATTTTCAGAGCTTGCGGTTACATTATGTTGCACGATGGCTACGCACCGAAACATTCGGTAGCTTGGATTGGCCACGATGCCGTCGTTAAAACTTTAATCTAACAACGGAAGGAATATTTGTATGTCGCGAAAAATTGCAATCACGGGCGGACCTTCGGGCGGAAAAACCACTTTGATCGATGCGCTGAAACAAACCTTCGGTTCGAAAGTTAAAGTAGTTCCCGAAGCAGCTTCGATTCTTTACAAAGGCGGCTTCCCGCGTGCGAAAGATTACAATGGCTACTATCACGCACAAAAAGCCATCTTTGCTACGCAACGTGAACTTGAAGAATTACGTACAAAAACTCACCCTGATGCTTTGATCGTGTGTGACCGCGGTTCATTAGATTCATTGGCTTATTGGCCAGATACGGAAGAGCATTTTTATAAAACTCTCAACACCGATCGTAAAACCGAAATAGCCCGTTATGATTGGGTCATTCACTTAGATACGGCCACCGAAACCGACTACGACACTTCAAATGATATTCGCACGGAAAATTTTCACGAAGCTTTATTATTAAATGAAAAAATTAAAAAAAGCTGGGAAGGTCACCCACAGCGCGTGGTGATTACGGCAGAAAATGATTTCGTGTCGAAAATGAAAAAGGCTACGGCCGTGATCGACGCGATTTTAAATCAAAAAACGTACGAAGATATCACCTTAATTAAATAATGAAGGTTTTGATATCCAGATAAAATCAGCGCGCGGACCTTCCACCAATGAAGGTTGCATTTCTGCTTGAATATCTTCATTGGTATAACCTTCGGCCCAAATTTGCGAAATGGTACGAATTGAAATTGTAGGCTGGCGCTGATGAATTCTCCAAGCTAACCCACCGCCAAATTGCGCGTGAAATTCTCCAACGACAATAACTAATACCTGCTCGGGATGCTGTTTTAAAAATTGCACTGCGGTCCATGCCATCGTGTCGTCCCAAGAAGATTGCGCCATAAAACAACGGTCTAAACTTGGACAGTGTGCCCCCGCGGCCGCCGCAAATCTTTCTTTGTATGAATCACGTCCAACTTTAAAATCAGGGGGGAGCATTTGTAATTCAGACTCAGTTAAACTTTCAATTCCCATTTTAGAAATTTTAGAACTGATCGCGCGCGGTAAATTAAGCGCGATCGAAAATTCACCGCGACTTGCTTCCGGAAATAATAATTGTTGTTTGTAGAAATCAAAATTAAAACCTTGTTGCCAAGCGACTTTCGCTAAAAAATTGGTTTCATTTAATGTGCCCGCTACGTATTGATCGACAATTGCTTGATCGGGGTAATTCAAAAACTCTAGCCCCACTGAAACAGATAGGCTCTGCTTACGAAGTTGATTTAAAATCAGCATATGTTGCGCTTGGTGGGCCACCATGCCATGGCTTTCACCCAAGATAACAATCGACCCAGGCTGAACATCAGTTAACGCCTGCTGTAGAGTGGCTTCTTGCAGGGTGGTCCCTTGATAAATTTGGGCATTTAAAGTCAAAAAACTAAAAAATGTTGTTATAAATAGCAAAAAACTTGGATTACGCACGATGCACCCCCGGACTTACGTATATTCCATTGACTAGGCGCTGTAAACTTACTTATATTCGTTCTTTCATTATTGAGGTGTCTTATGGCAAAAAAATCGGGTCGAATTATCGTAACTTTGGAGTGCACTGAAGCAAAAGCTGCAGGTAAACCAGTATCTCGTTACACGACAACTAAAAACAAAACTAAAACTCCGGGTCGTCTTGAGAAAAAGAAATACAATCCAAACATGCAGAAACATACTGTTCACCGCGAAACTAAATAGTTCTAGCGATGATTCTAACAGATAAAGAAATTCTGAATCATATGGAAAAAGGGCTCATCAAAGTGGAGCCCTTTCGTTTATCTTGTCTTGGCACAAACTCATACGATGTTCACTTAGGTAAAACCTTAGCGACTTACGAATCTGATGTTCTCGATGCAAAAGCTCACAATAAAATTAAAACTTTTGAAATTCCACTAGAAGGCTTCGTATTAATGCCGACCGCGTTCTACTTGGGCGTTACCGAAGAATATACTGAGACCCTAGCGCATGTTCCTTTTTTAGAAGGTAAATCAAGCGTTGGCCGTTTAGGAATCGATATCCACGCAACGGCCGGCAAAGGTGACGTTGGATTTTGTAATCATTGGACCTTAGAGATTTCAGTTAAGCAGCCCGTGCGCGTTTACGCCGGAATGCCAATCGGTCAGTTGATTTACTTCGAAACCAAAGGCGAGATCGAAAATATGTACAACAAAAAAGCCAGCGCTAAGTACAATACTAAAACAACTCTACCGGTCGAGTCGATGATGTTTAAGAACAAGTTTTAATACTTTATTAAATACGAAATTTTAATTTGTTACTAACGGAGCCGGTGTAACAACCGGCTTTGTTGCGTCTGCGATATAGTTAAAGATCTTACCTAAATCTACGCGTGTACTTTGAATGTCCCAACCCTTTTGATCTTTGTCGCGGATAAATGCCACGAACTTTAATAGCTCGCCTAAGTTCTTAGGATTTGGCGGACGTCCAAATTTTAAAATATAAATAAATACGCCCGGCAGGTCTTCTTCTTTAATTTGTTTATACGATGCCACAAGCTGTTTCAGTAGACTCTTAAAGACAGGGAACGCGTGCATAGCTTCGTTTTTTTGTAAAAAGCCATCTTTATTCAGGTCATGGGTCGCAAAAATCATTTCGATATACTGAACCACGTGCGGAAATAAATTCGCATCGGTAAAATAAATAATCTGTTGGTCATTCGGCACATGCCCGGCTGCTTTTAATAAACTTAAATAGTAAGCCTTCATTTCATCCGGCTTAAATTTCGTGCGCATATCTAAAAAAATTGGCATATCTAAAAATGCGTCGGTCTCTTGCTGATAAATATTCAAGACACAATCTTCTCCTACGCCCAAAACGCGTTGATTGGGTGCCAAAAATAATGGGGGGCAATTCGCATTAATTTTTTGTTTAACAACATTCGCGCGTTCAACTCCAGAAAGGATATGTAAAATCAGCTGATGTAGCTCACCTAAGTCGGCTAAACTATCACCATTTGAAGTAGCCAAAAACAAATTGGCTTCGCGAAAGCGAGAAGAAATAAATGTGGTGTTCGATTCCTCGATGATTTCAAAGTCTACGGCCGCTGGCTTCAGTTGAGCGTAAACGAATTCAGACTCGGGTAACAACAATCCGCCAAAGGCAGTTGCGCGGTCCAGATCCTCTGCATAACCTTGAATAACCAAACGTGAAATTGCTAATGCAATATTAGATTTTGCCAAATCGGTATAACGATAGAAATTTGAATCCGGACTTAGAATTTTTAAAAAGCCTTGATCATTAAAAGTTAATGGCACGGCCTGATTAACAAATTGCTTCAACTGAGTTAGCCCCATAATTTCAGCGGCATCAGAAGCTTTTCCTAGACGCAAGTTTAGCTCGGCTAATAAATCTTTTTGTTCGATGCGATCTGTATTCTCAAATATTTCTGAAATATTTTTTTGATTTTTTAAAAAGAAAAAAACTTCTTTTGAAAGCTGATCTAACGTGATCTGGTTAAAACCGATTTGCGCAATCTGATCTTTGATACGCGATTCGGGATTATTTAAAATATTGCTCCACAGAGCGTTAAAAAGAGAGGTTAGGCTGCTTTCACGAAATTTAGCACTTAGGTACTTTTCTTTTTGCAAAGTTAGCACCAGATCCGTAAGCTCTTCCGTCGATAGAAAATGCGTGTATTTTTGTTTTAACTCGGTCAAGAGAGTATCTTTAACTTTAGGCCATAAACGAATTAAATTTTTGCTGTAGCGAACGTCTTTCATTTCGTACTGGGCTAAGAATAAAGAATATTCTGCATAATTTAAGTACGCGCGAATCCCCACGTTGAATAAAACTTTTAGATTGTCCGGAGTTAGAATTGAACTTTTTTGTCCGGTTAACAGAGTTTTACCTGATAAGGCGACATTAAATATTGCGTCTAGATCTTTGGGAATTGTAGCGTTACCTTTCAACAGAGTAAGAGCTAAATTTTTAATCAAACTTTTTAAAGATTGTATATCGTAAGCCCCCTCAAGCAAATGTCCGACTTCATAAATAGCCAATAACAGCTTTGTTTCGTTAGTGGTAAATTCAGGATAAGTAATGAGCCCCTGGTTTTTCAGTGAAAGACCATCGAACTGCTTAAAAATAATTGATAAGTTTTTAAACAAATCCGGGATTTTTTTATCTAATGCGATAAAGTCGGAATGCGACCAGCCACGATTACCTAAAGCACTTTTACCTAAAAGCATTATCTTAAGGTCGCCAAGACCTTTTAAAAGTTCAAGATTCACTTCAATTTGTGGAATAATTTCTGAGAGCGGCTGAAGTAGATCGTAGATTTCGTCGTTCGTTAAAGATTGAGTCTCTTTAGCTTTAAGTAATGTCTCGACTAACAAACTTAGATCTAAAGCAATTTTTCGGTAGAAAGACCATTTCTCTTCGACTTGCTCATTATGCAAAGGATCTAAAAAGTATTTATAACGTAAAGCCTGAAAGTAAGCTTCGCTTAAAGTGAGTCCTAGTTTTTTCCAGTCGTCTCCGCGAATTGAAGATGTTCCACCGATCAAATGTTGTTTAAACTTTTTCAAGAAAACGCGCGATTTTTGGATGGTCGTAATTGTTTTTTCAGAACTATTGACAAACTTTGCAGTCTCGGTAATTAGTTCGATTAAATGATCAATTTGGTAAGCACGACCGCCCGATTCAAACTCACCCAGAAATTTTAAAGTAAAATGCCGGAATTCATCTTTAGCTGATTGAAAACGTTCCTCATTATTTTGTGAGGTTGCAGAATCGCCTTCTATTTTCCATTGCATCGCAATGATTTTCATGTGCGGGTTTAAACGTATTAAATCTGGTTTTAAACGAGCCATAAAGCTAGCGACCTGATCAATCTCTTGCTTCTGAATAAGGACTTCACTACCGCCAAATAGCACGACTTTAAACTTCATAACTTGCGCTAAAAACTGTGGACTGATCTTTGTACCATCTGCAAAAAAATTGGCTTCTACGAAATTAACAATTTCTTGCGGAGTAAATGAATCTTTATTTTGCCCGCGAATGTTATCTTTAAACGCGACAAAAACGTTTTGTAAACAAAACAAAGACTGCTCGACAGCTTCATCCGTCGCATCACCTAACAAAAATAACTGAAAATCACTAATCGATTGATTTAAGCATTGCGAACTTTTGACTTTTGCCGACACTTCGGTATCTTTTGCTTTTTCTCCGATCTTAATTCCGCAGCCACTCATGATAAGGTTCATCGCGACGAGTACCGATAAAATATACTTTGTTTTAGAAAACATATTTTACCCCGGCATAAAAGCGATCATTCGCTTGGTTCTGGCTCAGGAAATTTTCTGGCGCATCCGCTGGAAGTTCATTTTCAGTTCCCAATAAGTCAAGGCCCGCTTGTAAGTAAAGCTTTTTCCAAGTCTCGTGCATTAGCTTAGCCGACAATAACGAGCCTTTAAATTCGCGGTCGTAAGTCCAAGACACTGTCGTGATTAACGGACGCTCGCCGAAGAAAATAGAATCTCCGGTAAAACCTAAAGTAACCGGGCTTTTAAAAATTGTACGATTAGCAGAAAAAGTGAAAATACTTACTTTACCGCCCTGCATTTTATCTTTTATTTCTCCGCCGCGCATTTCTGCCGCGGCTAAACTGATTAAAAAATTTCTCGAGATGTAATCTTTAAGGTCTAATGCAAAATAAACCGCATAAACTTTTAGAGGATTTAATACCTGCAAAGTTTCATCCATGAAAGGTTCGTTATTAAATGGTTGATCTTCTAAATAAGAAAAAGTTGATTTAAGCAAGCGTCCGTCTAAATTGATGTCGGCCGATTTAACCTCGTGGTAGGTCACCACCGGAGCTAAAAATACGTGGCCAGTAAAGTCGTTAATTGTTCCGTAAGTTTCACGCGTTAGCGGAATTTCGTTCAAAGGATGGCGAGCATACGAAACTTGTAACCACGGTCGTTCGACATTCTCACCCACAAACAAACTTAAAGTATGCCCTTGATTCGTAATAATTTTTTCTACGTCATACGCGCGAATAACATATTCAATTCTTTTATCTTGTCCTTGTACAAATTCAAAACGCTTAGGCGGGCGTTTGGCCCAACGATTCGAAGAAACAATACTACCGTCTTGTTCATGGATTTCGGGCCCTTGATTTTTTAAGAAAACAGGTTGAAAGCCACCTTTAAATCCAAAGTACCCCTGATGTACTTGCAACTGAATTCCTGCAAAACCTTGCTCTTTGTAATCGATAAAGTCGTTGGTAAAATAAGATTCGTAAAGCCCTAAGTGATAATATCGATCTACAAAACTAAACGATTGAGTTTTAATTCCTAAAGCTAGGTAATTTGATTTTAATGAACCCACAGCCAAATAGGCATCAGGTACAGGAATATACACGCTGCGTGAACCAGAGAATGATCCCACCGTTAATTCTAAATCGGCAAATAAAAAACCCTGTTTTTTTAAGCCTAACATCAGCTCGACTTGCCCTTGTGAAGCATCATCGGCGACTGAACCCGCGGCGTAGTTCAATGATTTTAGTTCCAGACTTAGTTTAGGCTGAACGGAAGATTTTGTTTCCGCCGGTTGAATCTTTTCAATCGAGGTCGAAAAATTCTGCGCAACGGCTGGTTGCAGCAAAAAAACGCAGGCTAAAAATAAGTCCCGAATCGGATTGAAAAAGACTAATCTTTTATACATCCTCCACATCAAACCCGAAGCCTATTTATCAGTCAACGTAATGCAGCAGAATGACAATTCTGCTAATAGGATTTGTAATAAATTCCAATTAGAAATCAAATAGATTGCAAATGATACTTTAGCGAAAAATAGGAGTGTTTATGAGTTCTTTGGATCAGTTAAAAATCTACATGAATGAAATGTGGACCGACTATATTAAAATGAACCCCGCGGCCGAAAAAATTTACAATTTATTCGCTCAATCCGGCGAAGACTTAACGAATGACCACATTGCTTTACGTACTTTTAAACATCCTGATTTGGGTATTCAATCATTAGCGCAACATTTTACCAAATATGGCTACGAAGATCGCGGCGAATACTTTTTTATTGAAAAAAAACTATACGCAAAACATTTTGAACATCCGGATAAAAATGTTCCAAAAATTTTCATCTCAGAACTAGAGCTTGAAAAAATGTCTCCCTACGTACAAGAGACAATCGCTCAATGCATTCACCAAATTAAGCCCGAAGCGGTTAAAAATGAAAAATTTGTTTTCAGCGGTACCCACTGGATTCCGAACCACGCAACTTATCTAAAACTTGCTCAGGAAAGTGAATATGCTTCTTGGGTTTACGCTTATGGCTTTCGTCCTAATCACTTTACCGTTAGCATCAACCATCTAAAACATTTTACGGATATTACTCGTTTGAATGATTTCATTAAAGGTAACGGCTTCAAGCTAAATGCTTCTGGCGGCGAAATCAAAGGAACACCACAAGAGTTGCTCGAGCAAAGTTCGACGATGGCCGCCGAAGTTCAACGTCAGTTTGCGGACGGTGTTTATTCAATTCCGGGTTGCTACTATGAATTTGCAAAGCGCTATCCGATGACTAACGGAAATCTTTATCAAGGCTTTATTGCTAAGTCAGCGGATAGAATTTTTGAAAGCACGAATAAATCATCATGAAAATAAGCTTACGCTTTTCGATTCGTTTTATTTTAAGTTTGCTATTATTTTCAAGTTCAGCTTGGTCACAAAAGATTATGGTTAAAAAAACGAAGGGTAAAAATTCAATCGTAGAAAGCTCGATCCCCCTTGAAGAAGGAATGGTTTACGATTTACAGACGGCTCCGATTTCAGAAAATGTAAATTATCAAACGAAGGGTTTAAAATCGCGACAAAATTCAATGATGGTTGGCGGAAGCTTCGTAAGTTTAAAAGGTACTGATTACCAGAAAAATGCGGGCTCGTTACAGCTGCGTTACGGTTGGAATTTTACGCAGCTAGAATTTGGCGCGGCGGGCGAAGTTAAATCAACTAATTTGGGGGCTGGCGCCACCACCGATTTTTTATTGGGCGGATACTTTGATTATAATTTAATTACTAATCGCGACCCGAAACCTTTTATTTACGGACCTTTTGCTTTTGCAGGCTTTGGCTCCGTTGAGTCACCCGCATCCAAGGGCGGCGGTTCGGCTTCAATTCTTGATTCAAATTTGGGTGGTTTTATCACGTGGTTTTTATCAGGGTCTTCGGCCGCGATTCGTGTTGAAGGATACTTTGATTATCAGCAGATTAATACATCACTGAAGCAAACAGATGTAATGGGTTTCGGAACCCGCGGCTTTTTGGTGTATTACTTTTAGTTATAAAAAAATATCGTATTCAGACAAGGTTACAAAGTCTGAACTTGTTGAATAGTTACGGTAGATATCGTTTAACATTTCGCTGCGCATATTTTCGATGTCATGAGCTTCCATATTCGTAAAATCATGGCCTAAAAATACAAATGACAAGGTCCCTTTTTCGGTCGCGACAAATCCGGCTAAATTGAAGGCGGGATTATCAAACAGTCGACCCGTTTTTAATACGACAGAATTTCCGTAATCAATTTGGGTTTCAAAAGTTCCATCCTGATCACTGGTGGGATTAAGTAATAAATGGCCTAAATTGAATTGGGCCTGAGCGCTAACCTGTTTTACGTAGGATAAAACACGAATCATACTAAAGCAGCTGCCTAAATTATCTTTACGGTCGTTCGCTTCATTCACCGGTAAGCCCGAGCCTGTGTAAATTTGCAGATCTTGGGTAGAAATTTTTAAAGTATTTTTTTGAAAATTTTTAAAAGCGCTCGCTCCGCCGAAAGATTCAAACAAAGCATCAGCCAAATAATTATTTGAAAAGACATTCATATTTTTTAAATATTTAAATAGCGGAGCCGAAAGAATTATTTTTTTATTCGAATAGCTATCTTTATTAATTTGCGCAGAATTTTTAACGACAACTTGTTCAACGCTGAATGAGCTGGGTATATTTAAAGCACGTCGGTTTTGTGCGGCCCATTTTTGCAAATTGTCTTTAGCCTTTAAAGTCCTAGAAGCCCAATTTTTGGAATTAAAAAGCAATTTTAAATTATCTTTAGATTCGTCACTCGATACGGGTGTTTCTTTCAGTTCTAAGTGTGGGGCACTAAGCACCGAAATATAAACGCGCGTGGTTTCGTCGATTACTAATTCACGTAAACCGGTAACGCCCAAAGCTTTAAGCTCGGACATAAAATACAGTAACTTTTCGGTATTTACGACCGGATCGTAATTTGTTCTTAAGTACGCATCAAAAATTCCGTTAAGTCCGCTGACGGGCTTTAGATACCACTCACTTGCAAAGCGGCTATCTAGACCACGAGTATCCATTGCCCAAGCACTGGTAATTACTTTGGATAGCGAAGCCAAGGGCTCGAGCTGTGTATCACGCACGCCCGTGTAGCTAGCCGTATTGTTTTCTAAAATTTCACAGTAACTGACGCGCGGGTCATTTTGATTTAAAATATTTCTAGAAAAAACATCCGCGTTGGTTGCGGGCCTAGTTGGTAGCTGAATTTTTGTCGCTTTTTCAGATGAATTACTTTGCGGCGCGCAGCCCAAAAAGCCTGGGGCACACAGAAAAAATACGCAGTAAAACTTAAAGCCGATATGGCGCTTCGCAGGTTTTTTAATCATCGGCTTCACTTATAAGCGACTGCTGTTCATTTGGAAAGATAAGGCCTTGAAACCTTTGACAAATAAGTAATTTCTACAAAAGATAGCAACCTATGTCAAATCTGCGCACTCCTTTAGCGTTTAAAATCAATAAGATCACGGATCACACTCCCGAAATTCGCGAGCTTGATTTGCAACTTTTGAATAAGCCGGAATTTAATTTTAAGGCCGGCCAATTTGTGATGTTGCATGTTCCGGTCGACGGTGCAAAACCGGCGCTGCGTGCGTATTCCATTGCGTCGACCGACGAGCAAAAAAATGGCTTTAAACTTATTTTTAAATTTGTCGAAACTGGAATTGCCAGTTGTTTTATTTGGGCCTTAAAAGGCGATGAAACTTTAACGATGACCGGACCGTTTGGAAAAGTATTTTTCCAAGAGCCTCCAACAGAACAAATTATTTTCTTAAACACAGGCAGCGGCATCTCGCAACACTTTTGTTTTCTTGAATCAAAGATGAAAACTTACCCGCACTTAAAATATAAATTATTTTTTGGCGTACGCAAAGAGCGTGATATTTACTACGAAGCTGAATTAAAATTTTTACAAAAAGATTTGCCAAATTTTGAATACCATTACGTTTTAAGTCGCGGCTCTGACGAGTGGGACGGCAAAAAAGGCTATGTTCAAGACTTTATCAAAGACACCGATTATAAAAATATTCCGACGACATTTTATCTGTGCGGAAACGGCGCGATGATAAAAGACGTTAAACACCAACTGCTCGAAGTGGATGGACTTGATAAGACCCGCGTGTGGTCTGAAGCCTTTGACTAAACGTTTTTCTCCCTATCAAATTGCGGTGGCCCAGCTTATTTTTGCCGGCAGCATCTGGGGAATTTCTTTTACCTGCGTGCGCTGGGCTTTAGCTGACTTTTCATCTTCCAATTTAATTTTTTGGCGTTTCGCGATCGCCTTTATCGTGGGTGAATTACTGCAATTTATTTTTAAACCCGAAACCTATAAAAACTCGTGGAGTGATTTGAAAATTGCCTTGTGGGCCGGAATCGCTTTAGGGCTTTCAATTTTATTACAAACTCACGGTCTTCATTTTACCACGGCGACGAAATCAAGTTTTATTACTTCATTGTATGTGGTGATGCTACCCCTGGTAGCCGGAATTATTTTTCGTCAACGAATTAAAAGTGATCATATCGTTTTGGGTTTGATTGCTTTTGCAGGGATGGCACTTTTATTAGATCTACATAAAGCTGAATTTACCTTCAACTTTGGTGATTTGCTAACCTTGGGCTGCGCGCTAGCCTCTACCTTTCATATTATTTTTATTGGCTCGGCGGCGAACCGCGTAAAAAGTGGATTTCGTTTTAATAATTTTCAAACGATGTGGTCACTGATTGTGATTATGCCGTTTTTAATTTACGAAATGAATACGAAGGGGATTTTGTTATGGCCGGCCAGCGTTCAACCTAAATCTTTACTGGGCCTTTTTATTTTGGCGGCATTTTCTAGTATATTAGCTTTTTATCTTCAGATTAAAGCGCAAAAAGTTTTATCGAATACGACTTCCAGTTTACTTTGTTTACTGGAAGCTCCTTACGCATTTATTTTTGCCGCGATTTTATTAGATGAAAAATTAAACGCCGTACAGTTGCGAGGCGTTTTAATTATTCTTGCTAGCTCGGTGGCGTCGGTCTACATAGATCGACCAAAAAATCGAGAGAGTTAAAATAGCTGCGCCGGTTAAAGCCGTAAACCATTCGGGGAAATGAAAGAATGGATCTAACAACATAAAAAATGCTAAGACTCCTAAAGCGTAGAATGCCCCGTGCTCAAGAAATTGAAATTGCTCTAAGGTATCATTGGCTACTAAATATAAAGTTAATCCCCGCACAAAGAATGCGCCCACACTTAAACCAATCATGATTACAAAAATTTCGTGTGAAATTGCGAATGCGCCAATCACCCCATCAAAACTAAATGATGCGTCTAATACTTCTAGGTATAAAAACATTCCTAAACCCGTGCTTAGCCATTTTACGTGACTTAATTTAGGCCCCTCTAAAAGCTCACTAATGCCGTGAACGATCAAAAATGTCATAATACCCCATAAATACGATAGAAAAAATGTGGTGCCCTGCTCAGCCGGTAAGACCCGATGAATCAGAAGCAAAACAACCATGGCTGTCAAAAGCTCAATACTTTGAAAAGATGAAACGCGGGCAATGGGTTTTTCAAATAGCGGAATCCAGTGCACATCTTTTTCTTCGTTCATAAAAAAGTGTAAGAAAACCATTAGTAAAAAGGCTCCGCCAAAACTACTCACTGATAAATGCGCTGATTGCATCAAGGCCGAATATTCATCCGGCTTTGTAAAGGCGATATTAAAAGACTCTACTAAAGAAATGCCCCCAACGATGGCCACGATGATCAATGGAAATATTAAACGCATTCCAAAAACAGCGATTAACATACCCCAAGTTAAAAAACGACGCTTCCAAACCTCATCCATCTTTTTCAAAACCGTCGCGTTAACAACTGCGTTATCAAAAGAAAGTGAAATTTCTAAAACACATAGTAGCAATACCGTGAAAATGTTTTGCATGACGATGGTCGAGTTATGATGTTGCGACCAAGATAAAAGTCCAGCTGCTGCTAGACCAACGACGAGAGAAAAAATTGGAAATTTAAAATATTTAGTCATGCGTCCTATTTTCTCTAAATTTTTTACAATTTCAAACTAAAAACGCTCAAGATGCACTGTTCATTAGTCGATATCAGTCTTGTATATAACTGACTTCGGTCACGTCCAGCGGAGGACACATGAACACAGTTTCACTAAAATTAGTTGCGATGTTTGCGAGCATTTTATTATTTGCAAGCTGTCATCAAACGCAATTCAAACCGGTTGCAGAAGTAACTCGGCAAGAAGCTTCACTGGCCGAACCAACACCCGTTCCAATTCCGGTTGATTCAGAACCAGTCGCTGAACCGCCGTCGGCACCTCCGGTTGTGGTACCCCCTCCAGAGCCGCCACCAGTCGTTGTTCCACCACCTGAACCTCCGCCGGTTGTTGTACCTCCGCCGGTTGTTGTACCGCCGCCTGTGGTTGTACCACCTCCTATTATAGTCCCACCCCCAGCAGTTATTCCACCACCCGTTGTTGTGCCGCCACCTCCTCCTCCACCAGTCGTGATTCCACCGCCGGTGCAAAAAGCTGGAAAGTGTGCGAGTGATTCTTCAACTCAATTATTAAGTTGTTTAAAATGTAATGTGCCGATGAATCCGCCGCCACCGCCACAATTTTCGGAAAAAGGACAGTCATTAATTGATGTGATGTCGATTGGTTGTTCAATTCCAAATAAAAGTGCGCCGAAAAATTATGTTCCACCAACGAAGGCACAACTAATTGCACGCTTGAGTAAATTGTCTCCAACTTTTTACCCAGATTCGCAAATGAGCGCCGCACAAAAAAGCGTGATTGCTAGTTTAAAAAATGATCCAGCGATGCAAAAGAAAATGTTTGCCGGCCGCTGGTATCAACCTCCCTATTCAGATGCATTTGAAACTTATTTTGGCGCAAGCGTGGCCGAATTAGTTTACCAAATTTGTTACCAAAGCCCGGAAGCAAACTTTACTCCTTACGATAGCTCATCATTGCAATCAGCTGATTATATCAACTGCCAGTACAATGGAAGTAACTGCAAAGAGAAAAGCGATTACATCAGTGCCAATACTTACCGTAAAAATTTACGTGATGGCATGAAAGAGTCGATCAATAACCCTTACGTTCCACCGCCTTCAACTCCGGCGAAAAAATGTAATTGGGAAAGTTTTGAAGGAAATTACGAGCAAGGCGCTAAAGAAGTTTTAAAACGCTGGTTAGTTTCTGGATTTAAAATTGGAATCGAAATCGGATCATTAGCCGGTAAGTGCGAGCCCGTAAGCTCTTTACCAAGTGGTGCAAGCGAACCTCGTGGCCATGTTAAAATGTCTGGTTACGTTTGTAAATAGTTTCTAAATTTTACTACCAACCGATTAGTTTACAAGAGAGGCCGCAAAAATTTTGCGGTTTCACTTTTTTTCGAGTCACTTACTTTTTCTGGCGTACCTGTTGCCACGATCTCTCCGCCAAAAATTCCGCCGTCTGGCCCCACATCAATAATATAATCAGCCGTTTTTACGACCTCTAAATTATGTTCGATGACTAAAACAGTATTACCTTGATTCACTAGCTCGTGTAGCAATTCTACTAACTTACGAACGTCATCAAAATGTAAACCCGTGGTTGGTTCGTCTAAAATATAAAGTGTTTTTCCCGTGCCACGACGCGAAAGCTCTTTGGCTAATTTCACGCGCTGGGCTTCACCTCCGGATAATGTGGTCGAAGACTGACCCAAGGTCATGTAATCTAACCCCACTTTCATCAAAGTTTCGAGCTTACGGTGAATTTGTGGATGATTTTTGAAAAAATCAAAAGCTTCAGCCACATTCATTTCTAAAACATCAGCGATACTTTTTTCTTTGTACTTAACATTTAAAGTTTCTCGGTTATAGCGTCTTGCACCACACGTATCACAAGTTACAAAGACATCGGATAGAAAATGCATTTCCATACGAATTTGTCCATGCCCCAGACAAGTTTCACAGCGGCCACCCTTCACATTAAAACTAACACGACCCGGTTCAAAGCCACGCAACTTTGATTCTGGTAAAGCGGCATATAGATCACGAATGATTGGCAGTAAGCCAACGTAAGTCGCCGGCGTGGAACGCGGAGTACGACCGATCGGGCGCTGATTGATATCGATTACCTTATCGATATGTTCTATACCTTCAATTTTTTTGTAGGGTGAAGCAGTAACGTTTGCGCGGTAGAATTCGCGCGCCAGAATTTTATACAATGTATCTAAAATTAAAGTACTTTTACCGCTGCCCGATACTCCGGTCACACAAGTAAAAGTGCCTAAAGGAATTTCTATATCAACATTTTTTAAATTATTTCCAGTAGATCCAAATAATTTAATTTTTAGACCGTTACCTTTACGTCGTACTTTCGGAACCGGAATTCGTCGCTTACCCGCTAAATACTGACCCGTAATTGAATTCGGATTTTTTTCAATTTCTTCCGGAGTACCGATTGCCATTAATTCACCACCTAGTTTTCCCGCGCGCGGACCTAAATCCACTACGTAATCAGCGAAGCGAATGGTATCTTCATCATGCTCGACTAAAATAATTGTATTTCCGCGATCACGCAGTTCTGCGATAATTTCTAATAAGCGATGATGATCGCGCGGATGTAAACCAATGCTGGGCTCGTCCATCACGTACATGCAACCGATTAAAGCCGAGCCCACTTGCGTCGCTAAACGAATACGCTGGGCTTCTCCGCCCGATAAAGTTCGCGCTGTACGAGATAAAGATAAGTAACTTGCTCCCACGCGGTTTAAAAATTCTAGCCGTGAAATAATTTGCGTTAGAATCTTGTCCGAGATCATTTTATTTTTTTCATTCCACTTCACTTTACTAAACCACGCCACTAATTCTACAAATGACATATTTGAAAGTTCAGCGATATTTTTTTCAGAAATTTTGATGCTTAATGATTCAGGTTTTAATCTGGCCCCGTGACAATCTGGGCAGGTGGATAAAATCATCTCTTCTGCTTCTTCATCGTCACCGTCGGTATCAGAAACTTTTTTTCCTTTATACGAGTACTTCACTTTTTCAAGCTTACGCCCACCGACTTCGCCATCGACGAATTGCTCTTCTTCCACTAAATCTAAAGTTCCTAAACCGTGACAAGTTTCGCAAGCGCCGCGCGGATTATTAAAACTGAATAATCTGGGCTCTAATTCAGGAAAACTAAATCCACATTTTGGACAAGTTGAATGCAAAGAGTAATTAATGCGTTCGCCACTAGCCATTTCGATAATTAGGCGACCATTCGCTAATGATAAGGCCGTATTGATACTTTCGCTTAAGCGATGTTTGATCGCTTCTTTTAAAATTAACTGATCCACGACTAAATCAATATCGTGCGCTTTCGTTTTTGCTAAACGAGTGGCTTTTTCTAATTCGATGTACTGGCCATTTACTTTGGCCTTCACAAAACCTTTTTTTGCCCACTTTTGAAATTCGGCTAAGAATTCCCCTTTTTTAGATTGGGCCATCGGAGCCAGAATTGTAAATTTTGTACCGACGGATTTTTTAAAAATATCATTAATGATCTGCTGCGGAGTTTGCGAAGTGACCGGAATATGATGAATCGGACATTCCGGCACACCCACTTTGGCAAATAATAAACGTAAGTAATCGTAAACTTCAGTTATTGTACCCACGGTTGAACGCGGATTTAAACCCACCGATTTTTGATCAATCGCAATCGCCGGGCTTAGCCCCGTAACCGAATCAACTTCTGGTTTTTTTAATTGTTGTAGGAAATTTCTAGCGTAAGCCGAAAGACTTTCCACGTAACGACGCTGGCCTTCGGCATAAATTGTATCAAAAGGTAAAGATGATTTTCCGGAACCGCTGAGTCCGGTGAAAACCGTAATTTTATTTCGTGGAATTGTAACCGAGACGTTTTTCAAATTGTGTTCGCGCGCACCCTTGATCACAATTCCGTCTTGCATATCGATTTCTGTTTTTTTTGCCATATATCCACATTCCCGCATGCCACTGGCCGCGCTAGTGAATTATTATTTCAACTTACCTTGCGCCTGACAAGCAGGACATACGCCATAAAGTTCTAGGATATGGTTAGTCAATTTAAAACCGAAATATTCGGCCACTTGAACTTGCAGTTTTTCGATTTTTTTATTCTCGAATTCACAGATTTTACCGCACTGAACGCACGTTAAGTGATCATGATGATTCTGCGTCGTTAATTCATAGCGTGATGATTGACCGCCCAGGCGAACTTCCGTCACGAATTGCTTTTCCGCTAAATCGCGTAGAAATCTGTAAACCGTCGCGAAACCTACGCTAGAGTCTTTCGCCGCAACTTTTTCAAATAATTCTTGGGCAGTTACGTGACGCTCTCCCGAACGGGCTTCCGAATCATGCAAACAATTTAAGATTAATAAACGCTGTTCGGTAATTTTTAAGCCCATTGAACGAATCATTTTTTTAAAATCTTCAATTTGAAAACGCTCTTCTTTGCGAATGATATCTTCATCTTGTGGACGCGGAAGGTGAAACGATTCATTTAAATTCATCGACATAATAAACTCCTTGCAGTGAAGAAAGTTTTAGCTGAAGTTATTTGAAAATGATATTAGAAATGAGAATTATTCTCATTTAATCGTAACACGTAAAGCTGATAACTCGCGGGTTGCTGTACTTTTGTGCAGATATGCTCGTCGCATTATGCGGATGTAAGCTTTCTTGATGCTCGCAAAGCACGTGAAAACCTAAAACTTCTTTTTGTTGGTTTAGTAGATTTGCAAGCTTTCTAACTGCATCTTCGCAAAACATCAGGTTTTGCGCATTTAAACGGGCAAACTCCATCTCATCAATTTTTTTAACCGTGGTTTGCACGGGTGTACCTAAAATATTTTCCGCAGATACAATGAACTGCTCAACAGCATTTTGAGAAAAATTTTGTAACTGCAGGCGAATCTGCGCCCGGCTGCGCTGGGCATGTGGCGTCGCGGGAAAACGTTCAAACATTTTCCCGTTTGTTTCGTGATGAATGACTTCCATTGAAACTCCCGCCGATTGCGGACAAGTGCTGGAGTAAAGAATTTCAAATTGCAGCCAAGTTTGGAATTTATTTTTATCTTGTTCAAAAATAAATTGCACTGGGTACTGGCGAAATCCCGGCAAATTTGATTTTAAAGAAAGTGTTTGTCGTGGCCACTGCAAACTTAATTTTGCCGAACTAAAATCACTAATTCCCGCTTGCGAATCAAGACAATCACGTGTGAATTTTTGCATCATCTGGCTTGAAAAATTTTGATTTAATATTTGCGATTGTTGTAATTGATAAAGTCGCGACATATGAATACCACGATTATTTTCAGCTAAGCTTACCCCAATGTCTAAAGACATTGGCACAGCTAGCTGCACACCCGCTTGCCCGATCAAGACAGCGGACTGAATTTGCGTCATTCCGACCCAATCAAGGTGCTGATATTGCTGAGATTTTTCTAACATTACGTCAGGTAATACCTTCATCGGGCTTGGTATATCAAAAAAAACGATAAAACGTAAGGACTATTGTCGGGCCACGCATCTGATTAGTTTATAGCGAAGAGGTGCCGCGCTATACTATCACAGATGTTGGAATCACCGAAAAAACGACTGCTATTCATTAAATCTCCCCTTCATAATTTGAAGGCGATCGAAACCTTTTTAAGTAGACGTAATTATGAAGTAATTATTGAAACAGATATTAAAGAAGGTTTAGTAAAAGTGATCGAACTTCAGGCCGAGTTTGTTTTCATTGCGCTTGATCATACGAATCCTCAAATTATGTCGGTGCCGAAAATTCTTGCGCAGTCGACGTTGGCTTACGTTATTCCGTACGTGCAAACAAATTCTAAAGAAGCCATTCGCAAGTTAGAATTCAGTGGATTTTCTCATAAAATCTATCCGCCATTATCGGGACCCGCGATTGAAAGATTAGTTTTAAAATTACTCAAAGAGTCAGGCCTAGGAGCTGATTCCGAAGCCAAACAAAAACGTGGCACGGGTCAAAAATCAAAAGAAGAAATGATTCAGATTAAATCTAAAATTTTAGAAAGTCTGGATAAAGAAAATACCAATAGCCAAGACGCCGAGATCGCGAATAATGGTGTCTTGATTCAAAAAGGGACGCGTGGAGAACTTTTAAAAAGCAAAAATAAAGAACTTCAGCGGTTAACAAAAAATATTCTTTCGGAAAACCATAAAGAACAATTAAAAAACAATTTCAATGATAAAGTTCGTTCAAGCCTAGAAGATATGATTGAGACCTATAAAGATTTTTCGGGCGAAACTGAAAAATCCGGAGTCGCGGTTGATCTGGAGAAATCTTTAACTGATTCGATCGCGCCGCATTTAAAAGATTCAAGTTTGAACTTAAAAACCTTCGTCAGCAAACAAAGTCAATCGGCAGATTCAAGCTTTCAAGAAATCGAGCAATCAACAAACTCATCCATAAACAGCGGTTTAAGTCCAAAAATTTTAACTAATTCTGTACGCGATTTAATTGGCAATGCTCCTGAAGAATCTAGCCTTGGCCACGCGGAGGCACCTACCGCTAATCGCTTTAAACAAAACCACAACATTTGTAATAACGTTTACTGTTTAACCGTGCAAAGCTCGGCTTGGTGCGGATACCTGGTGGTGTACTCAGATTGCCAGATTGATTTTTCAACTTCGCAAAGTTTATTTAAAGACTGGTTAACGGGTAATCTCGATCATTTAACAGATCTAGAAGATACGGAACAATTTGAAATTGAAATTGCCCACGCCGATTTTAAATCATGGGCTAAAGAAAATGCCGATCATTATGAATCAGTGGGTTCAGAAAACAACGAGATTCTTTTAAGCTTTTTTTCGATCGATCCCCGCTCGCTGATAATTGACATGAATGAAAGCGAATTGATTGAAATTCCTTTGCAAATCATTCCGGTCGACAAAGAATTAACGTTTAGTGTTTATCTGCATTTGCCGGAGAATAAAAAATATTTACTTTATACCCGTACCAAGCAGGCACTTAGTTCTTCGCAACAAAGAAGACTGACCGATAAAAATATTGATAAACTTTATACTCCGCAAGAATTTGAAAAAGAATATCGTAAACTCATCGCTGAAAATCACTTAAATCAACTTTTTGATTCAATTAAAAGTGATAAACCGGCATGAAGAAAATCGTCCTAGCCAGCACTTCGATTTATCGTAAAATATTGCTAGAGAAAATGGGCTTAGAATTCTCTACAGAAAAACCTACGTTCGATGAGGACGCTGCAAAAATTCAGCTGTTAAAAAATAATAAATCTCCTTTAGAAATTGCCGAAGCTCTCTCAAAGGGCAAAGCCCAATCGATTGTTGCCGAGGGGAAGCTGATTATTGCCGGAGACCAAATTGTAAACCTAAACGGACAAATGATCGGTAAAGCGGGCTCGCAAGATAAAGCTCACCAGCAATTACAACAGATGAACGGTCAGCGCCACGAATTGATTACCGCGGTTACTCTACGGACCAGCGAGAAAATAATTCACTTGAACCATATCACGCAGCTTTTTATGAAAAATTTAAGCGATAACGAATTGAAAAATTATTTAAAAAAAGATGCACCCTTCGATTCTGCGGGTAGTTACAAAATTGAAGAAAGTGGATTACTACTTTTTGATAAAATTGAAACTGATGATTTTTCAGCGATTCAAGGGTTACCCCTGATCTGGATCTCACAACAACTTAAAGGAATGGGATATGAACTCTTTAAAAGATAAGCTTAATCAAGATGCGCGCATGGCTTTACAGTTTTCTTACTCGCCCTACTCACAGAAAAAAATTGGCGCAAGTTTAGTATTAACAAATGGAAAAACTTATTCGGGATGTAATATTGAAAATGCATCTTACGGGGGCACAGTCTGCGCCGAGCGCGTGGCCATTTGGAAAGCATTTAGTGAAAACGAATCTTCGGAAAAAATAACTGAGATCGTCGTTGCCAGTGATGAAACTGAACCTTGGCCACCTTGCGGTTTTTGTCGTCAAGTCATTGCAGAATTTGCCACACCCGAAACTTTAATTAGATTAGTTAATTTAGAACAAAAAGAAGTTAGCTACAAATTCAAAGACCTCTTTCCAGAGGCCTTTAAACCAGAACATTTACTTAAGAAGTAAGTTTCATTTACTCGGCTTGCACTAAAGCAGAGTTTGTCTCAACTTTTGCAGATTTTTTGAAATTCTCGACCCAAGAGCGGTAAGCCTCCGTGGATTTTTGTTTTTCTTGCAGCTCTTCCTGTTGAGCCTTCACGACAGTATTTTCCATTTTTGCATCTTTCAAACGTACAACGTACTGAGTATCGCCTTCACGGATCAACTTTTTTGCGGTTGGTTCAGCCTTCGTTAGCTGTAATGCGGCCTTCATCACTTGATTTGAGTTAATCACCGGTACCGCTTCAGCGGCGATATCGAAAAAGCCCGTCTCTTTCCATTTCATATTGTTCTTTGTTAAAGTTTGCATCGCTTCGTTTGTTTTTCCAGCGGCTACTTCAGTTTCAATGGTTTTAATGAAAGTAGCATACTCTTCATTTGCGATCATTTTTTTAGCGATAGCAAACTTTGATTTTTCAAAATCAGCTTTAGCAAAAGATTTTTTCTCAGTTACTTTAATAATGTGAAAACCAAAAGATGATTTTACCAAATCAGAGATTTTCCCAACTGGAAGATTAAAAGCGGCTTCTTCAAATTCTTTAACCATGCGTCCGCGTGTAAAAAATCCTAAATCCCCTTTTTTAGCCTTAGAACCTGGATCATCGCTGACTTCCGCCGCTACTTTTCCAAAATCTTCTTTTTGTACCCGCTGTAATGCAGCTTCAGCTTTGGCTTTAGCGGCGGCTTCGTTGCCCGCGTCAGACTTGATTAAAATGTGTGAAGCCTTAATTTCTTCTTTAGTTTCAAATTCTGCCGAATTTGTTTTGAAATATTCTTCAACCTTTTTCGCAAATGCAGGATCTGCTAATTGAGCGCTAACGTTCGCCGCAGTTACATCATGAGTTTTTACATATTCGGCTTGGTTTAAAGCGATATACTCAATATTTAATTTAGCTGAATGAAGTTCTTTTTCAGCTAATTTTTGCAAATCACTCACGTTCATTGAAGTTTCGAATAACTGACGTGACCTTTGATTTTTGATGTCTTGGCGCAATTTGTTTTCGAATTCACCCGGAGTTAGATGGTTTGCCTCAAGGATTGATTTATAGGCATCAGATTGAAAGGCTCCGTCACGTTTAAAGTAAGGAAGCTCTTGTGTGATCATATGACGAATTTCAGCATCTGTTGCGTAGATGCCTTCTTTTTCCGCAGCCTGTGCGCCTAGAGCTTTGCTAACCAATGAGTTCATTGCTTCACCGCGCAGAAGTGATCTTTGTGCGGTCATATCGAATTGGCCACCGAATAGTTGTCCGTAATATTGAGCTAAACGATTTTCTTCGTCTTGGAAATCTTTGATCGAAATAATTTCACCGTTCACTTCAGCGGCTTGCCCCATCGCACCGCCACCCTTATGGCGACCCGTCAAGTCAGATAACACGAATACTAACACGATCATCCCGAAAAGTAAGAAAGCCACAATACTACGAGTGGAAACACCCTTTTCTGCCAAGCCTTTTTTAATATCGTCGATCATATTCGAATTTGTTTTTTTCACGATGAGCTCCTTCGTCGGTCAATTTTAAGACTCTTTATGACCTCACGAATTGAATCTCTTTTCAAGAAAATATTTACGCTTAGTTCTCGGTCAAAAAAATCTGCAAACTGAGCTTGAAATTCGTTCTTTATTTGCTATCGTTTTAAGGAAGAGGCCCTCATTGAATTTTCTTAATTTTAATATTCGAAAAGCATTTATATTACTTTTGGTTTTATCCTTACCTTTGATCTCAATTAACATGGAGCAAAAAAAGGTTCAAAATACGTGGTTCACAGAGCCATTCAGCTTCTTAGCCGAAAGTACTCAAGCTGTTTTTGCCAACCTAAGCCGCGGTGTGCGCTCAACAACGGGCGAGTACTTGAATCTTTTGAATATCAAAATCCGTAATACTAATTTGCAAAAAGAAAATGACGAACTAAAAACTCGTCTGAATCAAATGACCGAAAGCCAAAATGAGCTTGAAAGATTACGCACACTGCTAGACTTTCAAAAAAATACGAAAATGGATTTAGTTCCGGCGCAAGTCATTGGCCGCGATTTAGTCCCTGATCATAATACGATCACCATTAATAAAGGCACAAAGCATGGCCTGAAAGCGGGCCAGGCAGTTTTAACCGTGTCTGGCGCCGTTGGTTATATTTTTAAGCCCCAATACTTTACATCTCATGTGATGCTAGTAACAGACCGTTACTCAGTGGTCGACGCACTTATTCAAAAAACGCGCGCGCACGGCATCGTTGAAGGCAAGTCTCCGGAATTATGCGTTTTACAATATGTAGAACGTACCGAAGACGTTAAGCCGGGTGATTTAATCGTCACGGGCGGTTTAGATAATATTTTTCCGAAAGGCTTTCCATTAGGAGTTGTAACGAATGTAGAGCGTAAAACAAAAAGCGCTTCGCTAATTATTGATTTGAAACCCGTCGTCGATGCAAACAAAGTGGAAGAAGTATTTATTGTAAAGCATGCCGCCTTGGAAGACTTCTTGCAGAAAGCAACTGACGTAAGCGCCGTTGAAACTACGAAACCTAGTGCTTCCAAATGACAACGCTTCGCCTACGATTCTATTTCAAAATTTTCGTTTTCACGCTTTTCTTTTTTCTGGCTTGTGGATTCGAAACAAGCTTCTGGCCACATTTGATTCCGTGGATTCCGGGACCGCAAATTTGGCTGTTAATGATTCTGTTTTTTACCTTAAAGTGGTCCCCATTGTTTACTATTTTCTATATTTATTTTTTAGGATTCTGCTTAACCCGCTTTTCGCATTTACCGCTAAAAATGGTTTGGTCGACATTGTTAATTACTTTCAGTATTTTGTGGCTGATTAAAAACCGCGTGCAGATGTCGGGAGTTTTTTCGTTTATCTTATTTTGTTTGGGTGGCAGTTTTGTTTTTCAAATCAGCTATATTGTTTTATCTCATACGATCGAGCGCGTTCCGACTTCTATCATGTTTACGGATCGACTTTTACAAATTTTAGTAAACTTCATTTTTAGCTACCCACTTTATTTTATTCTACAGTGGTGCGATGAATCTTTATTTAAGAAAAATGACTGGTCACGCTCACCTGAGAAACCAGAGATGGAATCATGAGCGAATACATCAGTAACCCAGATGAAGCCCGCGAGTTTCAAAGCCGGTATAAAAATTTATCTATTTT
The DNA here is from genome assembly GCA_014376435.1 of Bdellovibrio sp. GTDB lineage: Bacteria > Bdellovibrionota > Bdellovibrionia > Bdellovibrionales > Bdellovibrionaceae > Pseudobdellovibrio. The sequence goes on from JACMRL010000033.1 coordinate 111,350, forward strand.
TATCGTGGTCACAATCGGTATTTTTATTTTGCGCCTCGCGTGGTTACAAGTAGTTCAAGGAACCGAGCTTCGTCAGTTTTCAGAGAAAAATCGAATTAAGCAAAATAAAATTGCGGCTCCACGTGGTTTGATTTTGGACCGTGATGGAAAAGCACTTGTTGAAAACTTACCCGGCTTCGAAGTTGTGATTTCTCCTCAGTATATTGAAAATATGCGAGACTTAGCCGAAGTAGTCGGCCCGGTTTTGGGTTTAGAGCCGACGAAGGTCATTGAAAAAATTCAAAAAAACAAAAGAGTGAACGGCCCCTTTGCCCTGATTCGCTTAAAAGATAATTTATCCCGCGAAGAAGTATTTCGCTTAAAACGAGTACGTCTTGATACTCCAGGCTTAGAAATTCGCGAGTCTATTTTACGTCATTACCCGTTAGTTGAAAATGGCGCGCAGCTGTTTGGTTACGTCGGAGAAATTTCAAAAAACGAAATCTCAAAGCTAAATGAAAAATATCGTAACGAAATCACTTTCGAACAAGGTGATAGCGTCGGAAAAAGCGGTCTAGAAGAGTATCTCGAAAGAAAAGTTCGTGGTACCGATGGAGTAAGTTATATTCAAGTGGATGCTCACGGACGTGAAACTGTTACCGAAATTCCGAATATTTACGGCGAGAAGATTAAAGATTTAGATTCTATTCACGGCAACAGTGCTTTTTTAACCATTGATCGCGATATTCAAGAAGCGGCTTACAAGTCTTTTACTGGTCTGAATCGTATTGGCGCTTTAGTCGCGATGAAAAGTAACGGCGAAATTTTGGCCTGGATGAATGCTCCATCATTTGATCCCAATATTTTCGCAGCCGATATTCCAACAAAAATTTGGAATAAATTAACCAGCGATCCATTTAAGCCCTTACGCAATAAAGTAATTCAAGATCATTTTTTTCCCGGATCAACGTTTAAACCTTTGGTGGCGGTGGCCGCCTTACAAGATAAAGTGATTACCGATAAAACGCAGTTAAATGCACCTGGAAAATTTTATTTCGGCGGCCGCTGGTACCATAATCATAATAAAAATGGTGAAGGCTTAATTACCGTTTACGATGCGCTGGAGCGCAGCAGTAACGTTTTCTTTTATCAATTAGGTATTAAGCTGGGCGTTGATAAAATGTATAATTACATTAGCTTATTAGGTTTAGGTCAGCGCACCCAAATTGAAATGGCCCGCGAAGCTCCGGGACGCCTACCAAATTCAGCGTGGAAAAAATCAATCCGCGGTGAAGAATGGCAACCTGGCGAAAATTTAAGTACGGCAATCGGTCAAGGTTACGTAACGGTTACTCCGCTGCAACTTGCTTTGGCCTACAATACCATCGCTACCGAAGGTAAAGTTGTAAAACCATTCATTGTTAAAAAAGTGGTCGATCACGACGGTAAAATTTTGTTCGAACGATTTCCCGAAGTTGTTCGTGATGTGACTTTAACTCAGCCCAATGGTTATAAAATTGATCCGGAAACTTTTCGTATCGTAAAAGAAGCTTTACGCCGGGTTTCAAATGGCGCACGTGGAACTGCAAAAAATTTAAAAATTCCGGGCGTGCAAATGGCCGGCAAAACCGGAACCGCCCAGGTGATGAGCTTCACCGCTGATCAAATTTATTCTAAGTGCGAAAATCGTCCAATACATATGCGCCATCATGGTTGGTTTGTTGCCTGGGCGCCTTGGGATAAGCCAGAAATTACAGTGGCCGTACTGGCACAGCACAGTTGTCACGGAAATCCTGGCGCCGCTCCGATCGTGCGTGATGTAATCGAGGCTTATTTTAAAAAGTATCATCCAGAAATTATTGCCGATGCGCTTAAGCGCGGTGAAAAAAAACCAGTACAACTTATTCATGTTGAAAGCGGAGGGGCAGACTAATGGCTTTGCGTGGACTGCATGTAAACGAAAGAAACTTTTTAAATCGTATTGATATACGCCTGATTTTATTAATTTTTTGCTTAAACGTAATTGGGCTTTTTAATTTATACAGCGCGACTCACGGGCCTCATTCCAACGCAGTTGAATCTTTATTTGTTCAACAAATTGTTTGGCTACTTGGCGGATGGACGATCTTTTTTATTTTAACTTTCATGGATTACATGTGGGTGAATAAACTGGTGTGGATTATTTATACATTGAATGTGGGTGCGCTCGTCTATACCGATTTCAAAGGTAAAGTTGTTCTGGGCGGACAGCGCTGGATTGATTTACATTTCTTCCGCTACCAACCCTCAGAAACAATGAAGTTATGTATTATTCTTATTTTGGCCCGAATTTTACTGAATCGAAACTCGATGGGTCGCGGAATGGGGCTGCGCGAATTATTCTTACCCGTGTTACTGATTATTATTCCATTTGCCCTAACCGTTAAACAGCCCGATCTAGGAACCGCGATGATGCTGATGTTCATCGGCGGCACCATGCTGTTTTTTGTGAAAATTCGCAAAAGTATTTTAGCTTTTATTATTATGACGGCGATGATCGCCCTACCGGTTGCGTGGAAATACGGTTTAAAAGATTACCAAAAAAATCGCGTCTTAACTTTTTTAACTCCAGATCAAGATCCTCAAGGTACTGGCTACAATTCGATTCAATCTAGAATTGCCGTGGGTTCCGGAAAATTTTTCGGCAAGGGTTTTCGTATGGGAACCCAGTCACAACTTGAATTTTTACCCGAGCGACACACCGATTTTATTTATTCCGTTTTATCAGAAGAGTGGGGCTTCGTCGGCAGTTTAATTGTTTTATTTACCTTCGCTTTTTTATTCAAAATCTGTTTCGAGATTGGCTTACAAGCCAGGGATAAGTACGGTGCCCTGGTAACCATTGGAGTAACGGCCTACATCTTCTGGCATATGTTCGTAAATATCGGAATGGTGATCGGCGTTTTACCAATCGTGGGCGTGCCACTTCCACTGCTGAGTTACGGTGGATCCGGAATGTTAACCACGATGGCGGGCTTAGGCTTGGTTTCTAGTATTGCTTACCGTCGTTATTTATTCTAAACCCAAAGGAGACTTTATTATGAAAAAGAGTATTTTATTAATCGCATTATTATCATTAACTGCCCACGCGCAAGACGTCGGTGTTAAACTTGATAACGTAAATGCAGCTCAAGAGACAACGATCTCGATCAAAAAAGGTGATGTAGCTGCTAAAAAGAAATACACCTTGTCTGAAGGCGAAGAAGAAATCACCGGCGATAAAGAAGTCGTGATGAAAAGTGCCGAGAAAAATTGGAAAACGGCCTGCACCGATTGGAAAAAAGAATTTAAAGAGATGAATAAAGAAAATAAAGTTGTCTCGATGACTTGTGGCCGCATGAAATGCAGCAAAGAAGATGTTGAATCAACTTGTTCTTCAACTGCTAAGTACAAAGTTAAAGTTTTAAGCGAAGAGTAGTTTTGAAAAAAATGTCGGCTAGATTTTTCTAGCCGACATTCAGTTGAATTAAGCTCTTCTCAGCGAATCAAAAAATTAAACCAATGATTTCAATAGTTCAGTGATGCTTTCTTTTGGATGATTTCCAACTAACTCACCCACTTGTTTTCCGTCTTTGAATAAAAGCATCGCCGGAATTCCGCGAATACCGTACTGACCCGGGGTTTGCGGGTTTTCATCCACGTTCATCTTAACGATTTTAACTTGTGAGCTCATCTCTTGCGCGATTTCTTCGAGCTTTGGTCCTAATGCTCGGCAAGGGCCACACCATTCAGCCCAAAAATCAACCAACACTAATGTTGAAGATTTCATTACATCTTTATCGAAACTTGCATCCGTTACCGAAGTTGTATTTGCGCCCATCAGTTCTCCTTTATTTTTTCATTAGTGCTTTAGCAAAATTTCTGCGTTCTGCATCTAGCTTTTTTAATTCATCTTCTGAAATATTAGAAAAAAGCTCTTTATTGCTATTTTTAGTTTGCCTCTTACTGAGACCCTTTTTCAAATCCTGATCAACATCCTTTATCGCGCGATTATAAGAGTCAATCCGCAGAGGTAATTCTTGGTCAGCTGCTTTCAGTTCGCTTTGAAGCTGGTTTTTATACTCATCGCTTAAAGTAAAATCGGCATTATCATCAACCGGCGTAGCAGAAGTCTTGGTGGCAGGCTTTATTTCGGCTGGTTTTTCTGGCTGACCAAAACTCATCAAAGCCTTTTCATCTAAGGTTACGGATTCTTCTTTTTCACCCACATCACCGGTAATAATTTGAATTTCCGAATCAATGGTTGCCCCGATTGATTTTAAAATTTGTTGCTCATTTGTTCTGAACTGCGGATCGGTGTGAGCAAACCTTAAAAGTTTATCCATGATGGCTTCTTTGTTCATCGTGGTTAACGTCAAAAGATGCGCAACTAAACGAAGTGCACTGATCGGCTCAAACAACATTAAATCCATACGCACTTTAATTAAATCTTCGGGATCAGGTCGTGATTCGTCAGAAAAAATTAAAATAACTTTTCCAAGGTACTTAGCATTCTCTTTAAGCTTCTTGCCGATGCTTAAAGAAGACACTCTAGCGGATGATCCTTTGGCGATAACGTAGTCAGGATTGAAGGTTAAAAGCTTTTCCGGCAAATTGTACTCGGTTGTGACCGTTTCAGGATCAAAACCGACTTTTCGAAGTGTTGTTTCGACGTGGCCGGCATACTGAATGTCATCGATTAGCAATAAAACTCTATCCATTGGTCTATTGTAGAATCAGCGTCATGACCTGGGCAAAGAAATTGTTTAAGATAAGACAGCTCATGTTAAAAAATAAACGGGTTTTCTCCTATTTAATCACTGAAATGCTTCCTTCATTCTTGTTGGGAGTTTTTGTCTTTATTTGTATCTTGTTAATGTTTCAAGCGCTGCGCCTGACTGAGTTCATCTTGGTACATGGCCTACGTTGGACTGTTTTACTAAAAATTATGGGCTACATGAGTATTTCTTTTTTGCCACTGCTACTGCCGATGAGTTTATTATTCGCAGTTTTAATGACCTACAACCGCCTTTCACAAGACTCTGAAATTATTGCTTTCAAATCGGCGGGAGTAAACAGTATGACGCTGGTTTTACCCGCGATTGTTTTTGCATGTTTAGTTTCATTTTTATCTTCGCAAACTTCGTTTTACCTAGCTCCGTGGGGTAACCGCCAGTTTGAAGTACTGATTAATAAATTAGGTAATACAAAAGCGGCCGCTTCTATTAAAGAAGGCACATTCTCAGAGAGCTTTTTTGATTTGGTGGTTTACGCAAATAAAGTTGAATCAAAATCAGGCTCATTAACAAATTTGTTTATTTACGATGAGAAACAACCCGATGCACCGCTTACGATCATTGCGCCGGAAGGACAAATTATTCCGGATGAAACTCATCCGGGGCATTCTGTTTTGCTGCGCTTATTTCGCGGACAAATTCATCGTAAGGGTGAATCCCACACCGTGATTAATTTTGATTCTTACGATATTTTATTAAACGATCCCATCAAGCTGGAAGAGCGGCAAAAATCGGCGCCGTCTTTAACTTTACATGAACTAAATGTATTGCGCGGAAACCCTCTTACGCCCGAAGATAAACGTTTTGAGTTTGATATAGAGTTTCATAAGCGTTCGGCCCTGGCGATTGCGTGTTTGGTATTTAGCTTAATTGGCGTAGGTTTCGGAATCGTAACAAATCGTCGCAGTGGTAAGGCTTCGGGCTTCGTGCTTTCCGTGGGCTTCATTATTCTTTACTGGATTGTTTATTTAAGCTTCGAATCAATGGTGCGCTCTGGCAAAATGCCACCTTGGTTGGGCATTTGGATTCCAAATTTTCTATTTACTATCTTCGGAGTTTATCAGCTTCGTAAGTCTTGGAATTAAGACCTATAAAAATCAGAAACATTGCCGCTTCTTGTTAGGATCTAGGTCTATCTATATTTTTTTGATTTTTTTGAGGGATTATAAAAAACGAGACGATGCAATAGCTTCCGTACTACTGGGGTCATCCTTGACCACATCGCCCCTCCCTAATATCTATTTAGAAGTACATTTCATTTTTTTTCAAAGGCTTTTTTTAGAAAATTTCATTTTTTTTATGTTATTTATTTAAAAAAAATCAACCACTAGATCTAGTGATCAAAGCAAAAAATACTACCTACCGCTGCTAGGGCCGACTATTTTCAATGGCACTAGACCAAGATTCAGCCTTCCAAAAATCGAGCAGTTGCTCAGAATTCGAAACAGAATAAGCGCCTTCACTGACTAACTTTAGATTTCCTTCAAATCCGCAGATCTCTGGATGACTGGGAATTGTTAAAACAGGGCGACCGATATCCAAACAGTGATGAACCGTCAGTAAACTTCCGCTTTTTAACGTCGCTTGCGCAACTAAAGTCATTTCTCCTAAGGCCGCAATTAATCGATTACGAAAATAGAAGTGCGATTTATGAATTCTTTGCCCCAACTCAAACTCTGTCAAAAAACAACTAAGCATTGCATAGGGTGCGGTTTTAAATTTTTTCAAATTACTGGGATAAACATTTTCTAACCCGGAAGGTAAAACAAAGATGGTTGGCCTTTCATGTTTAAGTGAAAGCGAATGGACTAGCTGATCAACACCAAACGCCCCTCCACTGACCGTCCCTAACCTTGAGCCATTGATGAAACCCGGTAAGTGTTTTTTTAACCAGGCCTCGGTCAGGGGCGAAATCTGCCTTGAGCCTACGACCGAAATAAATTGATACTCACACCAGAACGGATGGCCTTGATATTCTAAAAATAAAGGTGGCTCTTTCATTTTGTAAAAAGCTTTCGGATAAAAAACATCACCCGGATAGGTCCAATTAATATTTAAACGCGAAAGCCGTTCGATATATTCTTGGGCCGAGCTAAGCTGTTCCGCGGTGTACATTAAATCCGTCGGTAGCGCGGTGAGGTGTTTTGGATTTCGGAACTTGTTTTGTCTTTGTAGCACTTTAAATAAATAGGCATTTGTCATAAAGTAGCTATTAACAATTTGTAGGCCAGCAAATAGACCAGGTGATGAAGATAACTAAGGAATGACCGTATCACCCTGTGAAACCGTGTCACTAATATCAGTAATGACTCCGACCGCGTAGGAACCAAATTTTTCGATAATTTTAATTTGTCCATGAATTGTATCGGTTACTTGCGATTTGATCTTAAAAACTTGTCCAGGTTCTGCTACCTGCTGCCCCAGATCGACATAAGCATACTGGTGGAAGGTATAAAGCATTTGTTCGTTAACATCGGGGCCACCAATTAATGAAGCATCAATTTGCTGACTGGTTTTATTGGTACCCACCTGCGGTAAGCTGCTGGTCGGAACTAAAACTGCTTCCGTCGTTAGGCCGCGGCTGCAGCGTAAAACTTTTAAATTTTTATCACTGATTGCTTCGGCTTCGCCAATGATACGGTATGGATAAATTTTTACATTCGCCATTTCAACGGGAAACACACTTTCAATAATTGTGTAGGGCCCTTGAGACTGGGGCTGAAATTTAACATCTTTGATGATTAAATTTTCTTGGCAGCGTTGTTTAGAAATAGCCTCTACCGGAATTGTTACATCCGAAGTGACAATTTTATCTGATAAAATAATATCATTGGTAAAAACATGTTCGATTGTGGGCCTATTTTCTAACTGAACCATCAGCACTTTTGATTTTGTGTAATATCTTTCATTTCGGTAGATGGGAAAAGTATCAGGAACTGGCGTAGGTACGCCGTTACGTGATGATAATTTTATTTTAGTTGCGGGTGATGCGCTAGACGCAGTGGTCTCAAAAGCTTCGCCCACTTCTAAGGTAGGCATATCATCGGCTGATCCTGGGTAGAAATAAATTTTCATTCCCGGAGAAATTTGATGAGGATTGGTGATGCCCTGTCGATTTAAGGCCCAAATCTTTGGCCAGAAGTGCGTGTCGCCAAATAAAGTTTGGCTGATGGTAAATAGTGTATCACCTTTTTGTACCGTATACACTTCGGCGTTACGTCCATCGGCAGCCACCGACCAAGCTTCTTCAGAAGTAGGAGCCGCATTATTACGTTGGTAAACTTGATGAAAACGATTTTCAATATTTGCGTCTGGATCATCGTTATTTAAATCAGCGGGATTGATCGGGCGGGCGGAAGATTTTTTCGCAGTTTTTTTATTCGAAGATTTTTTAAGCGTGTTTTTTGCATTGGTTTTTGTCGTTTTTTTTCTAATTACTTTTTTTGCCGTTTTCTTTTTTGCCGGCGCGTCGATGACTTGACGAATATCTTCTAAAACGGGCTCGTCATCTTCTTTGAGATTTTCTTTTTTAACTGGCAATGGATCTAAAGGATCTGCATCGCCAATGAATGAACTACTTTCTTTATTTAACTCATCAACGACGACCGGGCGTACCAGATTAGTTGAAGTACTTGCGTCGGCCGAAGCAGTCTGTCCTTGGGCTTGCGTGCTTATTAAAATAAATACGAAAGAAAGTAGCATGATTTTCATTATTTCGTCGTTTTTTGGCTATCTTGGTTTTTGGCCGTTTGTGATTTAACATTCACTTTTTTTATTTGTGCTAACCGCATATTTAACTGAGCTGGTTCAGTTAAACCCATCTCGTTATAAACTTTTGCTTTAGCTAATAAGGCCGGCTTCACTTGTGCCGAACGAGGATAATTTTTAATCACCGTATTGTAGTGTTTAATGGCCACGATATAATTTTTTTGTTCAGCTGCTTTTTGTCCGGCATAAAAATGTTGAACTGATAAAGGCTGCTTACGTAATTGTTCTTTTGAAATTGCCGCTTGATCAATTTTACCAGTCAGCTCTTGCATAATTTTTTGATCGCTAGTCACTGATGGAAGATCATCTGCCCGGTAAACAGCACTCGCAGAACGAGAGCGAGAAGTGGCCGCCGCTTTTTTATGAGCACTTACGCAACCCGTAAGTAAAATTGCTGATAAAAATAGAGCACAATTTTTTAAAGATGGTTGTCGTAGCATGATGCCTCCTCCTTTATTAAACTGGATAGCTGAGACTGAATCAACGATCAGAGTCATAGTTATCCACAAACTTTGTTCAAAACAGTGTTTTCTAGACTTTAGACCTATTGATTATCAAGGTTTACAGCGTTTTGCTGCTATTATAACCACACTTAAGATATTGAAATTACTTAGTTAATGCTGAAAATGTGCATCACAATTTATTTTCTGTTTCGATTTCTTAAATCCTCGCTCATTCATTTTGCATAAAAGCTTATGCACATAGTTGGTTTGTTATTTGTTTCGCTTAGTTTGCTAGCGTTCGTACGGATTTCGCCGCTGAGCTTTCTTGAACCTTTAACAACTTTTTTACACGCTAGCTGTATAAATCGGCTGCCTGAAAACTCTACTGCGTTACCAGAATTGAAAGCTTTAGTTTGTGCCGAAAATTTTTCAGGCCTTTATATCTCAGAAATTTTTGTTAGTTCTGGATTAATTCATCTGTTCGTTGTTTCGGGTGCACACCTTTTGGTATTACAAAAAATTTACAATCGGTTGTCTCCGGGAAAGTCGCAGAAAATATTTTTTGCGACTTTATTCATCTATGCCGGAGCTTGTGAGTTTAATTCCCCGGTAACCCGCTCGCTGGTTGCGATTTATTTTTCTAGTCTATTAATCTCTAAACATCTTTTTTGGCCAAAACATTTTTGTCTACTACTTGTTGGATTGCTTACCTTGCTGATTGAACCGGCTTGGCTACAATCAATTAGTCTGCAACTTAGTTGGCTTGCGGCTTTTGTCGTCAGCTTGAATCAAGATTTTTTTCGCGACAAATCTTTTTTATTTAAGCAAAGTCTTTACTTTTTTGCCTTACTACCACTACTGATTTATCTGCAAATCCCTAGTCCGTTAGTGATTGTGCTTAATCTTTTTTTTACTCCTGTTCTTGAATTTTTACTTTTCCCGCTGGGATTATTGGTTTGGTTTTTTCCACGAATGTATCCGCTATTTGATTATTTGATCGAATTTTGCAAATGGCTGTTACTAAAAATTAATATGCAGTGGCAATTTCAGCCCGACAGTGCCCCGACTTTTTTAATCATCTTTAATTGGGCCCTTATTTTTTTACTACATCTTATTGCGCACCTTGCGTGGATGCGGAAAAAGAGATCGGGCACTTGGCATGCATAAATATATTTGCTTTTGTTTTCTTTTAGTCTTTTTCAAATTGCCTTGGGCCTTGGCGCCTGACAATCGTGACGCTTGGGTTATTTGGAACACCGGGCAAGGTTTATGGGTAACCCATGTTTTACCATTTAGCTGCACCCACTATGATTTTGGTGGAGAGATCGGTTCATTTAAGTATATTCGGGGGAAACTTTTAGCCAACTGTGCGTATAAAGAAAATCGTTTGAATTTAAGCCATTGGCACGCAGATCATTATATTAATTTAAACTACTTAGTAAAATCGCTACCGCGCGTTTGCTGGGAAAGCCAACCACTTTTTCGCCCCGATAATTTGTCTATTAAAAAAATAATAAATTTAAATATACCCTCGTGCCTAGCCAGCGAACAAAAAGTTCAAAGCTGGGCCCCTTTACAATTCAAATCCGTGAATGAGTCTTCAAATATTTATTTAGCGAATCAAATTTTACTTCCCGGAGACTCTCCCCTTGCGCAGGAAAAAAAATGGAGTAAATCCTTCACGGGTTTAACTAAAGTGAAGTTACTGGTATTAGGCCACCACGGCAGCCGTACCAGCTCGGGTTTACAGTTATTACGAAAACTACCTAATCTAAGTGTGGCCGTTTCTTCCGCTCGACGGGCTCGTTACGGGCACCCTCATCGACAGACGTTAGTGCGGCTGCAGAAAAGTCGCGTACCTGTTTTACGAACGGAAGAATGGGGAAATATTTGGTTTTCCTTTTAGGCAAAAAAAAGCTCTTCGGCAAAGAAGAGCTTTTTTAGAAAATAAATTTTTTGAAAAACTAGATTAGTTTTTCATTCAAGAATTAGATCTTATACGGACGGTATTCCATACCTAAATCTTTTGCGACTGGCTCGTAACAAACATATCCGCCGTAAACATTTAAACCTTTCATTAGGGCTTTGTTTTTTGCGATTGCGTCCTCTACGCCCATCGCCGCGATCATTGAACCGTATTTCAAAGTTACGTTTGTTAAAGCGTAAGTTGAAGTTCTTGGCACAACGCCTGGCATATTAGGTACGCAGTAATGAATTACTCCGTCGACTTCGTAAGTTGGGTTGGTGTGTGATGTCGGACGACAAGTTTCGATACAGCCGCCTTGGTCAACCGCAACGTCGACGATCACTGAACCTTTAGACATAAGAGAAACTAATTCTTTAGAAACTAAAGTTGGAGCTTTTTGACCCGCTAATAAAACGCCACCGATTACTAAATCAGATTCACGAACTGAATCTTCGATGTTTTTTGCATTCGAGAATAAAGTTTGGCAACGACCTTGAAAAATATCATCTAAGTATTCTAAACGAGCGGTGCTAACGTCTAAAATAGTAACTTGCGCCCCTAAGCCCACGGCCATTTTAGCTGCGTTCGTCCCAACCACACCACCACCGATAACCGTTACTTTACCGGGCATAACTCCCGTTACTCCGCCTAATAAAATACCTTTGCCACCGTGATTTTTTTGTAAGTAGAAAGCACCCACTTGCGTTGCCATACGACCTGCAACTTCAGACATTGGAGTTAATAATGGTAAAGAACCATTTTCTAACTGGATCGTTTCGTAAGCGATTGCTTTTACTTTTTTCTCGCAAAGAACTTTTGTTAATTTAGGTTCTGCCGCTAAATGAAGGTAAGTGTAAATAATTTGGTTTTCGCGCATTAATTCGTATTCATCTGGAAGTGGTTCTTTCACTTTCATGATCATGTCAGCGGTTGCGTACACTTCTTTTTTTGTATCGATAATTTTTGCGCCGACTTTTTCGTAATCTTGATTTGAAATACCGCTGCCCACGCCTGCGTCTTTTTCAACGATCACCGTGTGACCTTCTTTTACGAACTGGCGTGCGCCTGCTTCAGTTAAACCAACGCGATTTTCGCTGATTTTAATTTCTTTTGGAATTCCGATAATCATAGTTATCTCCTAAGTATGACGTCTGTTATTTAATCTGTTAGTTGAAGAGTCAAAAACGTACCAGTTAGGCATTTGAAAGGCAAAAATATATTATAAGCTTTGCTTAAACTTAAGGCGCGGCTAAGAAAGGGTCCAATTAGCGAATTTCTTGGTCTCGGCTGAGATATCCGCCCCCATTTCGACGAAACGGTAAGACTTCGGACTACTTACGATCTTTTTAATCAACTTATTCATCACATCGTGCCCAGCTTTTTGTAACACCATATGGCCCATCAGAGGCATTTCAAGGGTTACTAAATCACCCAGGGCATCCAACATTTTATGACGTACAAATTCATCTTTAAAACGTAGACCCTCGGGGTTTACCACTTTGTTATCATCCATGACGATGCAATTTTCTAAACTTCCGCCGCGTGCCAGGCCCGCCGCCTTCATCGCTTCCACATCTTTTAAAAATCCAAAAGTACGCGCATTCGCTAATTCACGCGTAAAAGTTTGCTCGTTAATTTCTATGTCAATTTTTTGTAAACCAATCGCCGGATGCGGAAAATCAATCATCACGCTGATTCGCAAACCATGATAGGGCAAAACGTAAGCGGCTTTATCACCTTCGTTGTACGAGATGGGTTCGGTAATGTAACAATATTTTCTAGGCTCATCCATTTCGATCAATTCAGCTTTTAATAATGCTTCTAGAAAATATTTTGCACTGCCATCACAAATTGGAATTTCAGGGCCATCTAATTCAATATAAATATTATCAATTCTTAATGCCGACAAGGCAGATACGCAGTGTTCAATCGTGGCCACCTGAAAAACTGAATTTCCTAAAGTGGTCTGGTAACTAACCGCCTGAACATTTTTAGCGGAAACTTTTAGAAAAGGTTTTCCGGGTAAATCCGCGCGAATAAAATAAACTCCGGTATTTGCCGGTGCAGGCTTAAAACGAAGAGTTGTTTTTTCACCAGAGTGAATTCCCACGCCTTCAACTTGAACTGCTTTACGAATGGTTTTTTGAAAGAACATTGCATAACTATACTCTTTAGCCGTCTCATTTTGCAACAGGACCTTTAACCTGAGCTTTGAGATACCGAATAGATAGGGTGATTTTAACAATGAAAACCATTTTTTTATTGAGCTTATTTGTATGTTTTTCGGCACAGGTTAACGCTGAAGATTGTAGTACCTTAGTGCCTTCAGGAATTTTACGCACGATTGCGGATAATAATTTAAATTCTGTTCAGCTTGAGCTAAAAAATAAATACATCGTTGAGTTCTACCAAAAGCTAATAGCTTGCCCAGCGGAACATATTAAGTCTCTGGAAAGCGAAGATGAAAAGAAAAATTTAAAACAAGTCTACATCACTTCGACTCTCAATCGTAATGCAAATTACATTTTAGATAATTACGAAAATATTGACGTTGATTTATCAATTGAACGTTATAAAAAAATTCACGACCTCGTTTACGGAAATACAAAAGAATATCCGCGCGCCATGAAAGATATCATGGAAAGCCGTCCACGCTTTATTAACGAAGCACGTAAATCCTGTTCGAGCAAGTCCGTCGATACCACACATATGGGACCCGTTCGTAATCAACAAGACACAGCCTGGTGCTACGCATCGGCCTCGGCCGATGTTCTTTCGTGGTATGCAAAAAAACGCGTCTCGATGGTTGATGTAGCTATTTTGCACAACAATTTTTCTTTATACGCAATTCAAAATAAAAAACAATGGCGGGACCGCATTGAAAATTTAAGTCCTTTTTACAAAAAATTATTTGTTGAAAATAAAATTATTGATGAAGAAAATCTGATTAATCCTGCAGAGACTTCTCAGCGAAATAAGATTGAGCTCGAAGAATCTATTACAGATGGGATTTTCGACTATGGCTACGAACCTCAGGCATTAACTATCGCCATCCATCGAGGTGTGTGCAGCGATGTAGATTTGCCATCAGATCTTGGCAGTCAAACCCTGGGAGAAAAGCGTCAAGCTCCTTATCACATCAAAGTTAAATCTAGAGCGATCACTAAAAATGCCTGCGAAAACATGACGTTTAAAGTAAAATCTTTGTTCAAAAATTTGAGCTTTGAACAAATCGCCGAAATTATCGATCGCACAGATCCCGACCGATTAATGTTGAAATTGAGAGAAGCTAATTGTAAAGAAAAAATTAAAATAAATATGAGTCGCGTTCACGTTGAAGGTGCACCCGATACTTTCGCCGCGCTCAAACTACTGAATACAAAATTAGATAAAAAAGAGCCTTCCGTTTTAGGATTCGAAAAGGGTATGGTGGGTGTTTCGGGACAGGGGGGCCACGCTTCCGTGATTATTGGTCGAAGATTTAGTGAGACGAAAAATGTTTGCGAATATCAAATTAGAGATTCTTACGGCGATCTGATGAAGTCCCAGAAAGTAAAATATACGCAAGGAAACTATTGGGTGGATGAGCGCACTTTGCGTGAAAATCTGATTCGAGTAACGGCTGTAGAACAATAAAATTGAAATCAAACTCGTACCATTTAACTAAGTTATAAGGAATACTAAGACTTAGCTGAATGGAGGGATTATGAAAAACGGTATTTTATTTTTGATTTTAATGATGAGTTTAGATTTATTCGCCGCCGACGAATCAGCCGCCAATCGCCAAGATAAAAAATATTTGGTGGCCGCGCAGCTTTTGGGCTATGGCCCGGCCGCTTCTGATTTAAAAGGTTTGCATCTAGGTTATTACGTCGATCCGAATACTATTTTTCAAATGGAGCTGACGATGGGTAGTAACCCACTCATTTGGGGCTCGAGTGGCTACACGATTCTTTCTTATGTGGCCGGAGCTCACTTGAAGTTATTCACCGGCAATAGTTTTTATTTAAAACTAGGTCTTGATTACCGACGCATTGATTACCGCTATGAAGATCCGGTGCTGGGTAGCAGCTATGAAAAAATAGACTTCGTCGGAAGCTCGCTTGGGGCCGCGTTTACGATTGGTAATCAGTGGCAGTGGAGTTTTTATACCTTCGGAGTTGATTGGATTGGTTTATCTGGCCCATTCGTTTCGCAAGTGAACTCTTCATCCACCACCGGCACGCAACAAAATGTACGCCGTCGTGATAAAGATGAAGATCGTTATTTAAAAGAGAATGTGATTATTCTGTCGCGGATTTATGTGGGCGCTTGTTTTTAGAACGGGCTTATTCAGCGCCGCCCAATAAAGATAATTGTTTTGAAAAATTAGTTAACATGCGTCCGCGCGGAGTTTTCTGGATAAAACCTTCTTGAATCAAGAACGGTTCGTAAACTTCTTCTAAAGTTTCTGATTCTTCACCCAAAGCTGCCGATAAAGTTTCGATTCCGACTGGACCGCCATCGTATTTTTCTAAAATAATTTTTAAAATACGGCGATCCATTTCGTCCAGACCATTTTTATCGACGCCCAGCTGATCAAGCGCATACTTTGCTAATTCAATCGTGACCGTTCCATCACCTTTTACTTCGGCGTAATCGCGGACGCGTTTTAATAAACGATTCGCGACGCGCGGAGTTCCGCGTGAGCGTCGCGCGATTTCAATCGCGGCATCGGGATGCATGGTTAAACCCAAGATTTGAGCGGAGCGAATTAAAATTGTTTTTAAAGATTCACGGTCATAAAACTGTAAACGTTCTTGAATACCGAAACGATCACGAAATGGATTATCTAATAAACCGGCGCGCGTCGTAGCGCCAATCAAAGTAAATGGAACTAATTGAAACTTCATCGATTGCGAACCTAAACCATCACCCGTCACAATATCGATATAATAATCTTCCATTGCCGTGTATAAATATTCTTCAATGGCACGTGGCAAACGATGAATCTCATCGATAAACAAAACTGAAAATGGCTTTAAGCTAGTTAACATCGCCGCCAAATCACCTTTTTTATCAATGGCTGGCGCCGAAGTAACTTTGATATCCACCTTTAATTCGTGTGCGATAATTTGCGCGAGCGTCGTTTTGCCTAAACCCGGCGGGCCAAATAGCAATGTATGATCTAAAGGTTCACCGCGCTTTGAAGCGGCTTGAACGAAGACTTTCATTTTTTCTTTGACGTCATTTTGACCGGGAAATTCGTCAAAGCTTTGCGGGCGAAGCTTATTCTCCCACTTCACATCTGGATCTTGCATTTCGCTTTCAATCATTCGACTCATAAGTTACCCGATAGTTGTTTTAGGCCTTCGCGAACACCTTCTTCGATGGTGGTCGTGACTGCCAAGGTTGAAACAAATTGGTCTACGTTTTGATTTTTAAAACCTAAATTCACTAAAGCCGAAGAAATTTGACGATGGGTCTCTGAAACTTTGGGCGCTTTTACTTTTGGATCCACGCGGACCAGTTTACCCTGTAAAGTTAAAATAATTTGCTCAGCCGTTTTTTTACCTACTTTAGGTAAGGCCGATAAAGCTTTGGCGTCGCTGGCTTCGATCCAATCTTGAATTTGTGAAACGCGTGCGCCCGACATAATCGATAAAGCCATTTTAGGCCCCACGCCGTTTACTTTTAATAACATCATGAAAAATTCTTTTTCGGGTTTGGTTAAAAAACCGAAAAGTTGAAAAGCATCTTCACGCACGTGCGAATAAATCCAAACTTTTAAAGGCTGACCTAATAAAACATGAATATCGGCCAAGGTTTGTGAGGAAGCAGAAATATCATAACCAACTCCGCCCACCGTTAAAATGAAGTGATCATTCGATACATCAAAAACCGTTCCGTCGAGTAAACCAATCATACCGCACTCCGTTCAAGGCGTTTTTTAATCTGAATCACGCGAAGTTGCGAAGCATGGAAACACGCCATGGCTAAGGCATCCGAAGCATCTAGTGATTTAACCGGCCCAATTTTTAATAAGTTTGTAACCACCGCACGCACGTGTTCTTTTTCAGCGGAACCGCTACCGGTGATTCCTTTTTTTACCACGCGAGTGGCGTATTCAAAAATTTCGGCTTGGGCTAACAAGGCTTCGTAAATAATCACTCCGCGAGCGTGCCCCATTTTAAAAGCACTGTCGGCATTTTTTCCTAAAAATATTTTCTCTAGCGAGACATGCTGTGGTTTATATTTTTCCATCAACTGCCGCACGCCTTGACCGATCGACTGCAGACGTTCCGACAACGGAATTTCAGCGTCAAATTTTAAAACACCGAAATCAATCGGCTTCATGAGCCCTGCATGTACGGAGATCACACCATAACCTAAAAATCGTGAACCGGGGTCAATACCAAGAATTATCATTTATTTATTCAACAAGGAGCTTTTCATTGAGTCAATAAAGTGAGACGATTTTAACTAAGATGACACAAGTTGATGAAATCGAAAAATTGCAAATCGAATTAGCTAGTAATCCAAAGTCAGCTGAATTCACTCGTTTGGCCGAGCTTTATTTAGGCAGAGAGCTTGTGACCGAAGCAGAGCAATTAGTGACCCAAAGTTTAAAATTTCATCCGCGTTCCGTCAGCGGTTTGATTCTATTAGGCCGAATTTTTAAAATTAAAAAAAATCTAGAAGCAGCCCTTTTTCCTCTGAGCGAAGCGACCAAGCTGGCTCCCGAAAATTGGCGGGCGTGGGCTGAAATGGGCGAAGCTTTTTTAGAAATGAAAAAAGCAAAACAAGCCTTAAGCAGCTTTAAAAAAGTTCTTTTTTTAAATCCCACGCATCCTTTAGCGCGTAAAGCAGTGGCAAAATTAGAAGTTCTAACGGCCGATGAATACGATGAAGATCTTTTTCAAATGCAGCAACTGCCTGAAACTCATCTGACTCAGCCCACCTTAGTCCGTGAAGAAACAGGTTGGACGGCAACTCCAGATGGTTTAATGCGCATCATATCTTACATCGATGCGCTGATCATTCGTAATGAACAGCAAAAGGCCATTGATTTGCTTAACGACTGTACAAAAAAATATGGCTCTCATCCGGAAATTGATAGTCGCCGCCTGCAGTTATCTTCTTACGAGAAGTCGGCCTTTATTCAACCTAAGTTAGATGCCCAATCGAAAACCCGTCGTCATGTGATAAATGAAAAAAAGATGAAAGCCTTGAAAGAATTGCTGCGCAGAATCGAGAGTCAAGCTAGCCACCTCTTGTCGACTTAAATTCCATCCTTTAGACTAATCTTTCATTCAATACTGATATTAAAAATTTGCTCGTAAATGTGCGGGCCCAAACGGAGAGATGTTATGTACGAAACAGGTGATTTTAAAAAGGGTTTAAAAATGATGGTTGAGGGTCAGCCGTTTGTGATTGTTGATTTCCAGCACGTAAAACCCGGAAAAGGAAACCAGTTCTCCCGAACTAAAATGAGAAATCTTTTAACCGGTCAAAATTTAGAACGCACATTTAAATCGGGCGAGAAATTTGAAATTCCGAATGTTGAAAATGTTGAGATGACGTTTTTATACAAAGATGAAAATGGCTACAACTTCATGAATCAAACTAACTATGAACAGTTATCGATGATGGATCATGAAATGGGCGATTCAAAAAATTATTTAATCGAAAATTTAGTTGTGACAATCACAATGTATAACGAAAAACCAGTCGTCGTTGACGTGCCCAAAGCCGTGAACATGAAAGTAGCGCAAACAGACCCGGGCGTTAAAGGCGACCGCGTCACTGGCGCAACGAAGCATGCGACGATGGAAACTGGATTAGTCGTAAACGTTCCTTTACATATCGCGGAGGGAGATTTGCTCCGCATCGATACGGAATCAGGTGACTACGTTGAACGTGTTAACCAGAAGTAATTTTAATTTTACTTCGATGATGCTTCGTACGGAGTATCGCCTTGGCTGGTAACAACAGCCTTGAACTGGAAATTCACTCCTTGTTTCAAGAGGGTCTTCCCCTTGAAACAATCTGCGACGAAATTCTTTCTAAATATGAAAAAAATGATGTCATTAGCCCTTTCGAAAGCGAAAGCTTAAGCCATTTTTTGATATTGGCCGGAAGAATTGATCTACTATTTAAATTTTACTTAAAATGTTTACGAAAAAATTCTTTAGCGCAATTTCCGTGGGGGTTTTTAACCCAGGCCGTTTTACAAACTGAGGCTCAACTTAGCGAAGAATTAATTGATCTGATTGAAATGGGTTTAAAGGCGCAACCGGAAGAAGAAAGTTGCTACAAGGCGCAAGCCCTATTGCAAGTAATTCCGACTTTACAATCTCGCTTACAAAATTATAAACAACTTTTTGAAGGGGAACAGCTGCAGACCAAAATGAAACTTTTGGCACAGCTTAATCATAACCGTCTTTACCAGCTTAAGGACCTAGAAGAACAAACTCTACAGCAGTTAGTAAAAGTTTTTCCGCAAGATCTAGAAGTAAAACTATTACATCAGGCACATCTAGAAAAAAAAGCCGACGAAATCTTGGCCCGAATCCGTTCGACTCCGCGTTCAATTTCTTCCCGGAAAAGAGTTCCGGATGAAACCAATCCGGAAACTCAAGACTTCATTGAAAATCTGCGTAAACAAACCTTAGCCCTGGCCAATCGTTTACAAACCGAACAGCCAGATCAAATTTATAATTTAACGATGCTGGCGATGCAGTTTGATTTATTCGACCTTGCCTTAGAGCTCATTGATAAAGCACCCGTCTCTTTCGCCAGCGAATGGTTAAAGGCTGAAATTTTATATGAGTCTGGACGTTTTCTAGATTTACTAAAACATATTGAAACCATTGAGCCGAAAATGGCTTCTACACCGGAGTCTACTTACGGTGCCATTTATTTGAAGGCGCAGGCTTACTATGGCTTAGGTCAGCGAGATATTGCCATCCAACTTCTTGAAGCTCTGTCTAACAAAGTTACTTCCTATCGATCGACGGAAGCATTATTATACGAATGGAAAACTTTGTGAAACGCGTGCAGGCCATCAGCCTTTACTTCAGCCCCCTATTAGTGATTGTGTTCGTCGCGGGCTTGTGGCTGGGCGTGATCAAACCTCAAGTGATTCAACTCATTCAAAATCAAATTCCGAAACTAAGTAGCTCACAAGAATTTGTTGATATTAAAATCGACCAAATGAATCTTTCACTACTTAAATTACAAATGAGTGCGCGCGATATCGATTTGCAATTTAAAAACGATTTAAAAGACTTCGCACCTTTACACATTGAATATGTTAAAGCCCAACTAGACCCGTTCAAGCTGCTGGTAGGTCAAATTAGCTTTTCAAAAATTCAAATTGATGGCGCCGAATGGTCTTTTGTAATTCCCCCTTCTTCAGATAAACCAGCTACTGAATTACCGATGGAACAAGTATTTAAATTATTACCGCAAATCCCGATTGAAAAAGTTTTTATTGTGTCATCAAAGTTTAAACTGATCGAACCAAAGCAAAAGATTGAGGTCGATTTCGATCTGCCGCAAATTGCTTTCACAAATTATAAAAATCGTCTTTTGTTAAGCGCTAAAAACATCTCTGTGTTGGCTTCTGAAAATAAAAAAAATGTAACCGCTACCATAAATTTTGATGTAACACTCAAAGAAACCTCATTGGATATTTCTAAGTTGAATTTAAAAGCGATGGATTCTTCTTTTGCGGTATCCGGACAATTACCACAAATTAAGAAAGTTTTAATCAGCCCGCAGGCGAAGTTACAGTTTAATAGCGATATTCACTTCGAGAACGTTCGTAATATTGGACTTACTTTATTTCCACAACGAACGCGCTTCCCCACCGTTACCGGATCGGTGAAACTGAATGGCTCAATTGATTTAAAATCGTTTGAAGATATTAACGGCTTAGTTAAATTTGAAACAACTCAAGTCTCGATTGATCACTTTAAATTGGGTCAGGCACAAGTAACGGCCGAAATTAAAAAGAATCAAGTCTTTATCAATCAAATTGACGTAGAACATCCGGCGGCCGCCGCCTCGCTTCATCATATTGAAATTCAGCAACAAAGTCCTTACCACTTGAAAGCCCAGCTTGATCTAAAGTCATTTGATCTACAAAAACTTTTTGTTTCGCTGGGATTAAATAATATACCGGCAGGCGTGTTAGGTTCAGCCGGGGCTACTTGCGAAGGTCAGCTTGAACCGACGTTGCTTTTAAATTGTGATGCAAAAATTTCTGCTAAAGACATTTGGGTCAAGACAGATCAGAAACAAGATTTTCATATTGTTAAAATTAAGCAAGCGGTTGCGGATGGTAAATTTACTTTAAGCACCGAGCAAGCCACTTACCAGACGAACTTGCAAATTGGCCAATCGGTCGGAACCAGTAGCGGCGTAGTTAAATTTAAAGAAGGCTTTAAAATTAATTTTGATACAAATAAAATTAGCTTTAGTGATATTGAAACTTTGGCGGGACTTGATTTTCATGGCGAATTAAAAATAAAGGGTACCACCACTGGAGATTCAAACGCCGGCATAATTGATGCACAAACAACTTATACAAATGCAGAAATTGAAAAATTTAAATTAGGCCAAGTTAATGCCAATATGGTTTACGAAAAAGGCCACCTGTATTTAAATCAAGTCACCGGTACGATTGGAAAATCAAAATATAACGGTTCTTTAGATTTCAATTTTTTAAAATCCAACTTAAATGCAACCTTGAACTTTCCGCAATTGGAAGCCGCTGACGTGCAAACCGCCATCCAAACCCGTTTTGAATTACCTTTTGAATTTTCCGGCAAAGGCTCGGCCAGAATTATTCTTGATGGACCATTCAATTTTTGGAAACTATCCTACGATTTAAAATCCCAATTTAAACAAGCCCAAGTGGCGGGTGAAAATTTTGAACAGCTGCAATTAAATTTGACCGCAAATGGTGAGCAAATTCAATTTAGCCAAGTAATTTTAAAAAAATCACGCAGCCTGACGACGATTGATGGATTTATTAATACCGTTGCAAAAACTCCTGAATTTAATTTAAAAATGCGAGCTGAACCATTACAACTTGACGAAGTCGATCATTTAATTAAAATTGCTCCGGCAGTGTCGGGACAGATTTGGCTAGATGGTTTGGTCAGTGGTAATTTGGATAATCCAGAACTGGCATTTAATTTTAATGCCAAACAAGTTAGTTTTGAGGGCGTTGATTATCCGGGATCTCAGGGACGCGTAATTATTGATAAAAAATATTTCAAATTTAATGGTCAAATGTTAGGCCGTCAGATTCAGTCCGATGTGCAGTGGCCGTGGGATGCAAATAATGATTTTTATCTAAAACTTCAAATACACGATCTGAATCCATTCGTTTTCTTGCCTTTAATTTCACTTTCCCAACCCAGCAACGAATATTACTCACGTGTAAATGCGGAAATTGATTTAAAATCGAATACCCGGAGTTTAAAAAATTCGGAAGGGCAAATTCGTATCGATAACTTCGTACTGATTCGCGGCTCGCAATCGTTGAAGCTTGCTAAGCCTTCTTATTTAACTTTCAAAAATGGTTTAACCGGAATGGAGCCCTTTGAATTAAAAGGACAAGAAAATAGCCTTAGGATTCAAATGGGATCAGTTAAGTCGGAAGAAGTTCGCTTAAATATTACGACCGACCTACAACTTAAACTTTTTCAGTTTTTAGTACCTTTTTCACAATCTATTTCGGGACGCTTAGAAATTGATAGCCAAGTATTATTACGCGGCGCTGGTTTTGAACTTTTCGGTAACGGCGAATTAACGGATGGCCAGATTGGTTTCAAAGGTTTTCCTTTACCAATCGATAATATAAATACGCCGGTCGAATTCTCTAAGTCTAAAATCTTACTAAGTGATATTACAGCGCAACTGGGACAGAGCGAAGTTTCGGGTGCGGGGCAAATCGATATACGCGGACCACGCAATATTGTCGTACAATTACAAGCTGACGCGGATAACGTAGAACTTACTTTTCCCGATCAAATTACCACCGCCGGTCGCGCCGATATTTCTTTTACCGGAAATTGGCTACCTTACACCGCAAAAATTAATTATAAAGTCATGCGTGGTCTTGTGACTAAAGATTTTGGTGAAGATGATGGTTTGTCGAAAACGTCGCTGGTCTCAAGCCCATTCTTACCGATTCAACAAAGTGAACAACAGTCGCCCTCACTGATGCTTGATGTGACCGTTGATCTTTCTCAAGGGGTGATCGTTAAGAACCGCTTACTGGAAGGCGAAGCAACCGGCTTACTAAAAATATCGAATACTCCCGAAAATCCACTAATCACCGGCCGGATTGATATTCGTAGTGGCAGTAAAATGTTTTTTAAAGATAAGCCTTTTGATGTGCAAACGGCGACGATCATTTTTCCACCCGCTAGATCAATTAATCCCGAAGTTTACATTTCCGCTAACGCCCGCGTTTCTGATTATGATATTAATTTATTGATTCAGGGACCGGTTAAAAATCTTTCGATCAAACCATCCAGCCAACCGCCATTAAGCGATACGGACATTTTCTCATTGATTGCCTTGGGAGTTACATCTACCCAAGCCGATTCAACACTCAGCTCTAAAACGCAACAAGAACAGACTGGCTTAGAAGTTCTGGCGGCCATCAGCAACCAATCAACCATTAATAAAAAAATTCAAGAAAAGTTAGGCCTAACTGTTCAACTAGCGCCAACAGTAGATAGCACTAAGAATATTGCAGTACCAAAAGTGGTCGTCAGTCGTAAAATTCAAAAAAATGTAAATGCATCTTTTTCGCGACCATTGACCGGAGACACCCAAGAACAAGAGTGGAAGTTACAATATTTATTTAATCCGAATAAATCCGTGATTTTAAATTACCAAAATAAAGAAACCAATCAACAAGACCAAATTCGTAATAGCACCACCAATGAAACCGGCATCCTGGGTTTAGACTTCGAATATAAGAAAGAATTTAAATGAGAAAAATCGTTTTACTCTTTCTATTCGTCAATTTAGTTCTCAGCCAAGCTTACGCGCAAGTGCGCTATCAATTAAATTTAAGTGACTGGCCGGTCGACGTCGCCCAGAAAATGAAAAAAGACGTGCCGGAGCTAAAAGAAAAAACCTTCAGCGAAGAAAATCTTAATATTATTTTAAAGAAATTAGATCAAAAGATGCAGTTCAACAGTTTAAAAATTGTTAAAACTGAAAGTGATAATAGCTTACGTTTAGTCGGTGAAATTTCCGCCAACGTGGATAAAATTGAATTCGAAGGTTTAAAAGAACTTTCCGAAGCTGAAGCTCTCACCCTGACAAACTTAACCTTGAAAAATGCGTTGGACGAAGAGAATTTAAAGCTCGCTAGTCAAAAGTTAGTTCAATACTACCGAGATTTGGGCTATCGCACCGCCGAAATTCGTTACGAAATTATCTCTGAATCAACCATTAAAAAAACCGTCATTTTTTACATCGATACTAAAAAACGAACTAGGGTTTCTAAAATTCAAATCGAGGGCCTGGACGCAGATTCAACTGTAGAAATTGAACGCGCTCTCGAGGTAAATTTTTTAAACGACATGATGACTCAGGAGAACCTCAATAAACTGAATGTACGTCTAAAAACTGAATTAAACTTACATGGTTATTATCTGATCCCGGTCACATCTCCGCAGGTTATTTTTTCCGCAGACGAATTAAAAGCGCGGGTCGTTTATAAATTTAAGACTTCGCAACGTTACCAAGTGGAACTTTCAAATTTAGTCGAATTTACCACTTCTAGGCTGGAAGATGACGTTTTGAAACTAAACACTTATTACACAAAGGATTCAAACTTTGGCCCCGAATTAGTTGAAAAATTAAAAACTTTTTATTTTAGCGAAGGCTACCCACACATCGAGGTCGCTTTATCCGAGCGCAAAAAGGCGAACGTTATCGTGCTAAGCCTTTATGTTTCAGAGGGTCCTTATACCCGACTAAAAAAAATTCGGATCACCGGGCAGTACTCTCGCGATGAAAAATTTTATATTTCAAAACTTTTAGATTTATCATCGGCTAAAGTAAGCAGCCGAGTTTACATTAAAGAAGATATTGAATTAGGCGTAAAAAATTTAGTCGTTTATTTACAAAATGACGGCTACGTCAACGCGCGCGTTGGCCGAGTCCAAATTATGACCGATCGAGATATTCCCAGAGAAGGACAAGTCACCATCCAGCTGGAGGAAGGCCCGCGAGTCACGATTGCTTCAATTGACTTTCTTGGCGCAAGATCGGTACCTCGTGAAATTTTGTTAGAAATAATTAAATTAAATCCGGGCCAAAGCCTAAGCTTACTTTCTTTAGAACAAGCTTTGATTAATTTAAAAAACTATTACGCAAGCTTAGGCTTCATTGAATACAAATTATTAAATGAATCTAAAGATTTAATGACTTATTCGGAAAAAAATACTTTAGCCCATCTTAAATTTGAAATAATAGAGGGTCCAAAAGTTGAAGTGCAATCAATTCTAATTGAAGGAAATAATTTAACGCACGACAAGGTCATCTTAACAGAAATTGATTTTAAAGTGGGTGATATTTTAACTCCCGCAAAAATCAACGAATCTATTTCACGCTTACTTCGTACCGGTCACTTTAGCTCGGTCGATATCTCTACCCTGGAAGCCGGTACCGACACCGCACAAAGAACTGTCTTAATTAAAGTCAGCGAGCGCGACCCCGGAGTTTTTGCCATCGGCGGTGGGGTTACCAATGAAAATAACGGAACCGTGCACGGTTATACTGGAATTGCTTACCGAAATTTTGGTGGCTGGGGCCGTGGAGTATCTGCTCGCGCCGAAGGAAATTATAATTACGCAGACATCGCCTACATTGAATCAAAAATTACTTTAGGTGCGGTAGAGCCTTACTTATTTGAATCACGCGCCCGCCTACGTTTAAATTTAACCAGATCTCGCGCAATTTCTAATTTTGAGTTTCGTAAAGTGACCGAGCTTAATTCCACGGTGCTTTCGGTTGAACAAGATTTCACTTCGCACTTAACCGGAATTTGGGATCTATTTAACGTGACTACTTACGTTGATAAAGGAATTACCCCAGAAGATGAAGCAAAGTATTTAGCCAATACCGGAGAACCTTTACGTCAAGATTTAGTTATTGGCTCAACCGGCCCCACCGTTGACTTTGATTACCGAGATAATTTATTTAACCCAACTAAGGGAAGCTTTTCGCGTTTTAGTATCGAGTACGCTTCTGGATTAACCGGCAGTAGTAAGGTCGATGATTTTATCAGACTGAATGGCCAAACAACTTTTTATATTCCTTTTAAAGAAACTGGAATTGTTTTCGCGCAATCTTATCGTGCGGGCTACATACGCGATGTGAAAGGCTTAAGCTTTGGAATTCCATTTGATAAAAAGGGCTTCTCATTAGGTGGTCGTAGTACCATCCGTGGCTTTAGCTCGAGCGAATTTTTCCCTTCAAATGCCGTGATCGGCGCCAATTTTAAAATGCAAACTTTTGCCTCCTACGATTTAGTAAAATCAGAACTTCGTTTTCCATTGGTTAATAAATGGGACTTAAGCGGCGCCATTTTTTACGATGGCGGACAAGTTTTAGTCGACCGCCTTAGTTTTGAAGATAATTGGCGCGACGCCGTGGGGATTGGTCTACGCTATAATACTCCGGTGGGCCCTTTAAACTTAGAATACGGCCACAAACTTGATAGAAAAGAAGGCGAAGATGAAGGTGCATTTCATTTGTCGATAGGCGTTTTCTAAGGTAATTTTTAGTCTTCTTTATTCTTATTTAAGGGAGACCTCATGCAACAACACAAACTACGTGTTTATCCGTCAAAAGAAAAATTAGACCGCAAGGATCAACTAGCTTGGAAAATGGCCGAACTATGCGCCGACACCGCAGTCATTAAAGATGATGTGATTGATATGATCATCAATCGCGTGATCGATAATGCTTCAGTGGCGATCGCGGCTAGCAATCGTCACCCGGTCGCTTCGGCTAGATCAATGGCTTTAGCTCATCCACGCGCCGGCGGGGCAACTGTTTTTGGAATGCCGAACGATCAAAAGTTTTCGTGTGAATGGGCCGCTTGGGCTAACGGCACTGCGGTTCGTGAACTAGATTACCATGATACATTTTTAGCGGCGGATTATTCTCATCCCGGTGATAATATCCCACCAATTTTAGCCGTGGCTCAACAAGCTGGTAAAACGGGTAAAGATTTAATTCGCGCCCTGGCGGTAGCTTATGAAATTCACGTTGATTTAGTTAAAGCGATTTGTTTACACGAACACAAAAAAGATCACATTGCCCATTTAGCTCCGGCTCAGGCCGGCGGTACGGGTTCATTATTAGGTTTACCAGTGGAAACAATTTACCAAGCGATTCAACAAGCCGTGCACGTATCGTTCACGACGCGTCAATCGCGTAAAGGTGAAATCTCTTCTTGGAAAGCATATGCCCCTGCGCACGCGGGTAAATTAGCGATCGAGGCGGTTGACCGTTGCATGCGCGGCGAAGGCGCACCATCACCAATTTATGAAGGTGAAGATTCAGTGATCGCTTACATGCTGGACGGCAAAGATGGAAAATACACCGTTACTTTACCTGAACCAGGTGAAGAAAAACGTGCGATCTTAGAAACTTACACAAAAGAACATTCGGCTGAATATCAATCACAAGCCTTGATTGATCTGGCGGCGCGCATGCGCGATGCGGTTTTAGCAAAAACTAAAAACTGGGACGATGTAAAAGAAATCGTGATTCATACTTCTCATCATACACATTATGTTATTGGCACGGGCGCAAACGATCCACAAAAAATGGACTCTAAAGCTTCACGTGAAACTTTAGATCACTCGATCATGTATATCTTCGCGGTAGCTGTACAAGATGGTAAATGGCATCACGTTGATTCATACACGCCCGAGCGCGCACAACGTGCTGATACGGTTCGTTTATGGAATAAAATTCGTACCTTGGAAGATCCTAAGTGGACCGCTAGCTATCATGATAAAGACCCGAATAAAAAACAATTCGGTGGCCGCGTAGAAATTATTCTAGCGAACGGCGAAACAATTATCGACGAATTAGGTGTGGCGAATGCGCACCCCGCCGGAGCAAAACCTTTTAAGCGTGCTGATTACATCCGTAAGTTTGATATTTTAACTTCAGACATTATCACTAAAGAAGAGCGCAACCGCTTTATTTCTTTATGTGAGCGCTTACCGGAATTAACGGCGGCCGAAGTTCAGCAGTTGAATGTGCAGATTCCGATTGATAAATTAGTTAATAACAAACGCGATACCAAAGGAATTTTTTAATATGCTATTTCCGGAATTAACCGCCGCTGAAAAAAGAAAAAACTTTCGCGAACAATTAAAAACCGGAAAACTTTTACAGTTTCCAGGTTCGTTCTCTCCATTAGTCAGCATGATGATCGAGAAAAAAGGTTTTGATGGCGTTTATATTTCGGGATCCGTTTTATCAAATGATTTAGGCTATCCCGATTTAGGTTTAACCACTCTAACGGAAGTGGGCCAACGCGGTCGTCAGATTGCGCGCACGACCAGCCTTCCGTCAATTATCGATGCCGATACGGGTTGGGGCGAACCCATGAATGTAACCCGCACCATTCAAGAATTTATTGAATTAGGTTTAGCGGGCTGCCATTTAGAAGATCAACTCAATCCAAAACGCTGCGGTCACTTAGATAATAAATCATTGGTCTCGACCCATGATATGATTAAAAAAGTAAAAGCCGCCGTAAACGGAAAAAAATTAGACTCAAACTTTTTAATTATTGCCCGCACCGATGCCCGCGCGAGCGAAGGTTTAGATAAAGCGATCGACCGCGCCAAAGCTTACGCTGATGCCGGGGCAGAAATGATTTTTCCAGAAGCTTTACAGAATGAAAAAGAATTCGAAGCGATGCGAAAAGCGATCACCGTTCCCCTTCTAGCGAACATGACTGAATTTGGTAAAGGTCGTCTTTACACGAAGACTGAGTTAACTAATTTTGGTTACAACATGGTGATCTATCCCGTGACAACTTTACGCTTAGCCATGGGCGCCACCGAGCGCGGATTAGATATTTTAACTCGCGATGGTACCCAAGAAAAAGCGGTCGAGCTGATGCAAACCCGCCAACAACTTTATGATTTAACCAGATACGAAGAATATAACGAGTTCGATCAGAACATTTTTAATTTTAAATTATAAAGATAAATAATTACATATAAGAACTACGCGGCCATTGGTTCCACCCGTTCCAGTGCTACTGTCTGGCGGATAAGGCTAACCGACTTTTGTCAGAAAATCAGACACCAAAAAAGTACGTTGAAAAGTGCGTTTATTTTGAATTGAGAGCTTTCTCGATTTTCTCTAAGCGTTCTTTTATCGCTGTGTTTTCTTGTTTTAGTTTTTCAATTTCTTTGTCTTTGGCCGCTTTTTCAAATTGAGCTTGAGCCTTCACCGAAGCAATCTCACGGTCTTTGTCAGCATCTTTGATCTTCAGCGCAATCACATCATCCTCGATACCTGTAATGCGGTATTCCCTCAAGTCGTTAGCTGCTACAAAAAGTGGTTTTTCGGATGGAAAATCAAAAAAAAATGTGTCGCAAAAAACTAATAGAAAAGGGAGCTAGTAATATGGAAAAAATCGCTGATGGTGTTTTAACAATAGCCTATTTAGCCCTTGTTACCGTCGGCGGTGGCTACACTATAGAGAGGAAAGCGGCGGACCCCATGGATCTCATCAGCTTGCCCGAAATGTGGAGTTTTTTAAAGATGACTTTTTAAGCCGTTCAGTTCTTGCTGTAGCTCGAGCAATTTTTTATCTGCAAATTCTTGAGACTGCTCAAGGTTGTGGGAATAAAGCCAAAACACGGCCTCTTCCATTTCAATATTAAACTTGTCGGATTCTTGAACGTCAAATTCTTCCATTAACCTACAGCTTTTCTTGTTTTTTTAGCCAAAAGTACGCTCTGCTTGGCTTTAGCAAAAACATCTGCCGTTGATTTTTCGGTCGCAGGACTTACGCGCCCCTGAGCAACATCTAATAAACTAGTTGTAAGTCCCTGTAAGCGAGCAAGATCAAGCCGCATTTTCTCAAAAATCTCTGCGTTGAGAAGAATGAAAGCTTCGCCACTTTTACGAGTGATTTTAACAGGTTCGCTTCGAGCTGCTTCCATCCACTCTTTCATGTTTGATTTAAATTGATCGGCACTTGTTCTATCCATACATGCCTCCTATATTCATACCGTACAACTAACCGTACTGTTTGTTAAATCCTTGTAAACGCTTGATAAATTCAATGTTTATTTTCTCTTCCGCGTACTTAGTTCACGATCGACGGTACTGATCCAATATTCCAAGGTCTTTACCGTCTGATTGTAATTGCCCTTCATGAAATTACAAAAAAGACCGTTCAAGATTTCATTGGCGTTGACCCATTTTTCAACAGTCCCGTACTTTTGCCGAATCGCTGCTTTGAGTTCTTTTTGAACATGCTTCATCCTTATTATTCTAGGTTGAAACATTTATGAAAACTATGTACGTATAGCAAAAGAATAGACTTTTGCGGAACAAAGCAGGGCAACTCCAACCCGATATCTTCATGTCAAAAGAGGAGATCGAAATGGTCTTGCTGATACAACAAAAACCAGAAATTCACAAAGACGCATTCCGATGAGTGATATCGTCAAGCATGCCTTGATGGAGCTTAAAAATCAGAACTTGCACCCTGAATATGTCTTTTGCACATCCTATGGAAAACCATTCGATGAAGGTCATATTTATTAGTACTTCCAAAGAGCACAGAAAAAAACGCAGATTAAGACCCATTTCAGATTTCATGATTTGAGGCATACTTTTGCCTCTCATTTTGTGATGAGCGGCGGAAGTCTTTACGATCTGCAAAAGCTCTTAGGGCGTGCAAGGTTTGAAGAAACCCAAAGATACGCCCATTTAACGCCTGAGCATTTAGCGAAAGCAGTTAACATTGTGTCTTTGGGTGGACCAAACGAGCCGGCTCCAGCGCAAAAACCAGTTCCGGATTCGGCACCAGCAGTTCCATTTTTGAGGATTGTTGCGCAGTCTTAGGATTGGTCAAAGGTGGTTTGTGTCCGACGATTTCGTGTTCGAAAATGGCAGTTTTCAAAAAATTGCTAAAAATAAAAGGACACCTGTCGGACACAAACGCGATTTTTTTGAAATTTCGGACACAGAAATTTTTCATTTTTTGTGTCCGAAAAGATTTTCTGAGGGCCTCTTTTTGGGCTTAGAAATGAGCCTAAAAAGAGGCTCTCAGATCATCGGACATCCAAAAAATCGGACACCGGAAAAGGCACGATGAAAAGTGCGTTTATTTTGAATTGAGAGCTTTCTCGATTTTCTCAAGACGAAGCTCAAGCTCTTTAATTTTTTGATCCTTGGCTTTGTCATTAGCTTTAAGCTTTTCGTTCTCAGTCTCGAGTTTAATGGCTTTAGCGTTCACAGAAGCAATCGCACGGTCTTTGGTAGTATCTTTGATCTTGAGTGCATTAACATCATCCTCAACGCCTGTAATGCGATTGTAGAGCGTTTTCACAGCTTCTATCAACGGAGCTACCAGGGCAGGATAGTTGACAGACTTAAAGCCATCTTTATTGGTATCGACAACCTCGGGAAATACTTTTTCTACTTCCTGGGCAATTACGCCAATTTGATGACGATCATAAAACTGCCGCGCTGGAAATTCTGAACTTCGCCAATTGTATTCAACACCGCGAATAGAAAGAATTTTTTCCAACGAAAGATCTAAAGTTTGAATATCTTTTTTAAATCTGATGTCCGAAGTTAAAGCAACACCCGCTGCGCGAACGCTTCCTGATGCGTTGATATCTCCGCCCTGTACATCGAGTTTGTAGCCTGGGGTTGTTGTACCGATACCAACGGATCACAAAGATGCGGCTGAATTAACTCCGCATCCTTTTTCAGAAATTAAATTAGACCAGTTATCGATGCTGAATGTGGCGAAGAAGCCAATGCAGTACGAACCCGGCCCGGTACTAGCGAGTCGCGGAATGAAGCCTTTGGTAATCGATGCATTTCAGTCGGACTTGGCTGAGAATAACTATATGCAAATTTTATTTCCGAAAATGAATTCAGATTTGCAAAAAAAGAAAATTGATAATCACTTTTCAGTTTTAGAAAAAGGTCAGTTAAAAAGTTTGCTATCAACCAGTAAAACCGAAATGAAAAATTTTATCCTTGAGGGGCTTGCGACCGAGATTAAGCAGATATCACAAAATAAATCGGTCGCACTGTTGGGACCCTTGCAGCATTTGGTTCCGCTGGTCGGTAAATCTGATTCATTCGCTCGCGCGGACGAGTTTTCATGGACGAAAGAAATCATGAAGCGAGTTACGAAATGAACGCAGCTTTAATTCATAATCAAATTCGGCAATTAATGTGGTCATTTAAATCTTGCTCAACAGTAAATTCTGACGGAACACTGCTATCTTCGAACGATCGCACTTCAGAATTATTAACGACAACCCGCCTTGTGGCTTTTCAAATTGTTAAAAAATATCTAAATCCCCAACCGAAAGATCTATTCTTCATGAATGATCCTAAAAATGGTGGCTACAGTTTTTTAAAATTGATTTTTGTGGCCGCGATTGACGCAAATTTATTTTTAATTTGGGATGAGCCGAATCCGCTGATTGATTTTAAATTCCGCCGACTCCACTTTATGAAAAAGATCAAAAAAATGAATTTGTATGGAAGGCCTTAGTCGACAATAACGAAAATGCAATTGCACTTAAAGAATTTTTTGAAAACGAAAAAAGTAAAATTGATGTGATTGCTAGCCAAACTTCACTTATGAAAAATTTAGCGTAACCGAAGAACCAGGCGCTTTGGCTCAAGGCGACGCAAGAAGTCTTCGAACACCAGTTTTCTAATAAAGCCCTCGGCTCTTTCGATTGCCAATACAAAACGTCTGCGAATCAAATTATAAGACTAAAGTTTACGGCGGAGGAACGACAAAATGTAAAGTCGATCGCTTTAGACTTTACAAATTCAAGTCCGGCGACAAACTATCACACGGCATCTCACGTGATTGAAAGCGGCATATTGCAGAAGCTGATTCAATTTTACCAGATTGAAAGTTATTTATCACAATCGGTACTAGATAAAATAAAAATTATTTTGCCTCCAAAGTCGATTGCATCAAAAGCCCACCCGGTCGGCGCATTCAACCACAAAATCCAGTCGATATGTATGCAACTTTGCCAGGATAATTTGACGCAGCTGAATTCACAAATTCGTAAATCAAGCGCCACTTTTGAAATTGATTCGGAACTAAATCTTGAGCTGAAATCGAAAAACAGAAATTACCGACTTAAATTTCACCAGAAAAATGTGAGCCTGCTAAATTTTGAACAGCTTATTCAAGAAAAAATTATCAGCGTCAAAAAAATGCAGAAGACTGAACAGTTTTTTCATCTCAGCTTTAAAGTCTTACAGCCTAAGATTGAACAACTAAAAGTTACGACCAAGTTGGGCTGCATGAAACAAGGTGAAGTTGTTAAGATTAACGGTGAAACTTTTTTAGCGAATGAGTGCGCGATTAAAGCCGGAGAAACCGTTACGCTGAAGTGGGCTTTCGCTTAGTTGGAATAACTCGTTTTTTCTGCAATAATATTTTAATTTTTGCAAAATGGTGCCGCCGGATCTTTGGTGCAGACCCATTCCTGCAAATTTTTGTTATCTTCACGTAACTTATTAAGTATTTCACTAGCCTCTTTAAGCTGCGTTTTCGTGGCGATATTTTCATTTTCAAGCTGTTTATTCTGATCTTTTAACGAGGCAAGATTTCGGTGAATCAATGAACTGTCAGCGCTCCATTGTGCGTATAGGCCTTTGATGCCTTCTATCAATAAAGGAATCAACTCTGTGTATTTTACGCCAAGAAAACCGTCTTTTTCAGATACAGCTTCTGGTAATACTTTAAGAACGTCTTGCGCAATGACTCCGGCGTGCCGCGCAGCCTGGTCGTCTTCTGAACGATACAGGTAAGTTACTCCGTTTAACTGCATGACTTTGCTGAGACCATCTTCTACCGGTCTAATAGCTTTTTTAATTCTTGAATCCGATCCAGCACTCCAACTTGTCGCACCGGCTGACATCCATACTCCAGCGTTTGCTTGGGTATAAATAATAAAATTGTTATTACCGTCAGGACCCACCTTCCAATAATTTCCGCCCGCTACGGTTGTATTTCTAAGAATGGATGGTGCAACGTTGATCCCGCCGCCACCGTTCACTTCTAAGGTTGCGAGCGGATTTATCGTCCCTACACCGACGTTTCCGCTTTGCTTGAAAGTTACGTTTGGCGTGAAAGTCACAACTCCGTCAGCGGAGCCACTTGGTGCGGTATTAAAAGTAATATCGCCCGCAGTTGCCGTAGTTGTTATATCAAAATTAATGTAGCTAGCTCCGCCAGCACGTGCGTATTTGCTTGAAACATTATAATAATGATTTGAACCAATGAATGCTTCGTTGGCGTTGGTAGCTAAACGGAGAGCGCCCCCATTTGTAACCCCGCCTGTACCGTAGTCAATAAATTGCTCACCGTTTGCTACAAATAGTTTTGTATAGGGGTTTGCCGTCCCAATACCCACGTTTCCAGCTAAGACAGCGATTGGGCTGTTGGTTAGGTTGGTCGAGCTTGACCACACTGGAAGATAGCCAGCGGTTCCCGTGCCCGCAACTGACCCACTTGCCAGCGGCGCAAGTAATGAGCCCATAAAATATGTATACTGATTAGTTCCACCGATTGTCGTGTATGCACCGTTTTGTGCGTATAACTCAATGTAATCTGTCGTACCATTCATATCAACTACTGCCGATGAAATCGGGCTCGCATCTGTAGATGAATATTGATAATTTGCAGAAACGATCGCGCCATTTTTTCTGATCTCAACAATACAATAACTACCGTTTGTTGGAAAACAATATGCACTTCCCGTAATTAAATACTTACCGGCGACCGTAGGCAAAAAGCGATCAGCGGCGAAATTACTATTTGTATCAAAGGTGTTACTTACGACCTTACTCCAACCTGTTAATTTGGTTGTTACTCCCGCCGTTACAGTTTGATTAACTCCATTTTTATTCACATAGAAACTTGGCCCGGCAACACCAGCACCCGACGCAGCCGTGGCTTGAATCGTTCCATCCGGAAACTTAAAACCGCCGGAAGACGAGTGAATAATTCCCGCGACAGATAACGGAAAAGCCGGCGTAGTCGTTCCGATACCGACGTTACCGCTCGATCTTGAAATATCACCACTGCCGTTTGTAACCCATTGCGAAGAAACTTTGTTATTGAACGTCGTAAAATCTGAAGAAGCTAAGTATCCATTTACTGAAGCCGTCGCGCGTGAAATATCAATCGATGGTGAAGTACTCGACGCACTCACCGTGATAGGATTTCCTGAAGTAGACGCTGCCGTTGCACTTGTTACGGATCCTGACCCTTTAGATGCGAAGATTGAAAAATCTGAAGATGCTAAGTATCCATTCACTGATGCCGTCGCGCGAGAGATATCAATCGATGGTGAAGTACTCGATGCACTCACCGTGATTGGATTTCCTGTAGTTAAAGCAGAAGTAGCGCCAGTCACTGATCCCGAACCTTTAGCCAAGAAGATTGAGAAATCTGAAGACGCTAAATATCCGTTTACTGAAGCCGTCGCACGTGAGATATCAATCGATGGCGAAGTACTTGATGCACTTACCGTGATCGGATTTCCCGAAGTTGCTGCAGCCGTTGCACCATTCACTGAACCTTTGTTATTAAAAGTTGTAAAATCCGCAGAAGATAAATAACCATTTACTGAAGCCGTAGCTTTTGAAATATCAATCGATGGTGAAGTACTCGATGCACTCACCGTGATTGGATTTCCTGTAGTTAAAGCAGATGTAGCGCCAGTCACTGATCCAGAGCCTTTAGCGTTGAAGATTGAAAAATCTGAAGATGCTAAGTATCCGTTTACTAAAGCCGTCGCACGCGAGATATCAATCGAAGGTGACGTACTCGATGCACTTACCGTGATTGGATTTCCCGAAGTTGCGGCTGCCGTTGCACTTGTCACTGATCCAGAGCCTTTAGCTGCAAAGATTGAAAAGTCTGAAGATGCTAAGTATCCGTTTACTAAAGCTGTCGCACGCGAGATATCGATTGATGGTGAAGTACTTGATGCACTTACCGTGATCGGATTTCCCGAAGTAGCGGCAGCAGTCGCACTTGTTACTGATCCAGAGCCTTTAGCGTTGAAGATTGAAAAATCTGAAGATGCTAAGTATCCATTCACCGACGCTGTCGCACGCGAGATATCGATTGATGGTGAAGTACTTGATGCACTCACCGTGATCGGATTTCCTGAAGTAGATGCGGCGGTTGCGCTTGTTACTGATCCGGAACCTTTAGCTGCAAAGATTGAAAAGTCTGAAGATGCTAAGTATCCATTCACTGACGCCGTCGCCCGCGAAATATCAATCGATGGCGAAGTACTCGATGCACTCACCGTGATCGGATTTCCCGAAGTAGATGCAGCCGTTGCACTTGTCACTGATCCGGAGCCTTTAGCTGCGAAGATTGAAAAATCTGAAGATGCTAAGTATCCGTTTACTGAAGCTGTAGCGCGCGAGATATCGATCGATGGTGAAGCACTCGACGCACTCACCGTGATCGGATTTCCAGAAGTCGCCGCAGCTGTGGCGCCTGTTACTGAGCCAGAACCTTTAGCCAAGAAGATTGAAAAATCTGAAGCCGCTAAGTATCCATTCACTGATGCCGTCGCGCGCGAGATATCAATCGATGGTGACGTACTTGATGCACTCACCGTGATTGGGTTTCCCGAAGTTGCCGCAGCGGTTGCACTTGTTACTGTACCTGAACCACCACCGATGACAGATCCGTTTACACGAAATGCGCCTGTTACATTCACATCACCTACAACAGAAAGCGCATAACCTGGCGAAGCCGTGCCAATACCGACGTTACCATTACTATCAATTCTAAATTTTTCAGTTGCTGCGCCTGCTGATCCAGTTAAAAAACGAATCGTTCCATCGTTTCGCAGTTGTGAGCCAGCTTTTATATTTCCAGTCCCCAAATCATAGCTAAGTAAGTCAATTCCTTGCGTACTATTTCCGTTTTGATAACTTTGAACCACTGACGGAGTACCAGAATTAAAATTTGTTGGCGCAAAAATAAACCCGCCATTCGTAGCACCATCAGTTGGAGCTCTAACATGTAACTGTCCCGATGGCGCTGTCGTTCCGATACCGACGTTGCCAGCGAAATAGTTTGAATCACTAGCGCCGGCTTGGTAAATTCCCCATTTTTGAGTTGCATTTACGGGATCGATATAAACGCCGTACCCATTGGTGATTGTTCCGCCGCCATTTCTGATAACAAAGCGACCGGCATAAGCCGACGTCAAAGAGCCTCCGGGATCTTGCGAAATCTGCGAGATAATACCATGGCCTTCGGTGGCAGTTCCGGTAGCTGAACCTGAAAAACTGAAACTACCGCCGGCTAAAAAGCTTGGATAAACAAGGGTGTACGAGCCCGTACTTGCAAGTCGATAAGACCCGGCTATCCCTGCGCCGTAGGTAGCCGCGTTGGCGCTCGTTACTGCACCTGAAATTCCGAAGGCCTGACCTGACGCTGTAGAGTTTGACGATACATCAAAGCTAATGCCTGTCATTGGTCCAGAAAATCCAGAGGTATTAGTTAAATTGCCTCTTATTCCGTACTTAAAACCTGAGCCAAACCCTGGAAAGCCTTGCATGCTTAGGAGCTCATCATTTGTCATGCCCCAGCCGTATGGATTATCCCAAATGGACATTTTGGAATTTGCGGTAACATTTCCAACACCGGAATTTCCATGCACATAAAGTCCGTTCGGCTGTCCAGCGATTGATGTCGACCCGATCGTGGCGTTACCCGCAACATTAAGCATACTTTGCGGCGCTGTCGTTCCGATACCGACGTTGCCACCAGTGTATGTGATGTCACTACTGGCATTGGTTACCCACTGGGAAATAGTTGGCGTGTACGTTAACGCTGTCGTGATATCAGATGATGTCATCGTGATACCGTGACCTACTAAAGTTGTAGGAACACCCGTTAATTTACTAAACGCCATCGAGGTGATTTTTGCGTTCGTCACCGCACCCGCCGCGATCACTGCGTTTGGTAAAGTTCCCGTTAGATCTCCGCTTAAGCTTGTCGCTGATTGAAAAGCTCCGGTAATGCGTGCATCATTGCCCGCTGCAACCGTATTGATGCCCGTACCGACGTTAATAGTTAATACAGGCGCTGTTCCGCCGTTAGCCACAGATAAATAACTAGTAGCACTGCTAACGTTACTGACGCCGCTAGCATTAGAGTTATCCGTTGATGCTGCCCAGCTGGTACCTGTCCACTTTAATACTTGTCCGGGCGTTGCCCCGCCTTGTAATAGACCAGTGATCGGAACAGTCTCTGCTAGTTCCGCAAACATCGCGTAGGGTACGCTATTGATATCCATTGGAGGCAAAGTCTGCCACCCGTTCACACTACCATCATTGAATTGCATCACTAATCTGCGATTTGAAGTTAACCCCGGAGAATATGTTGGCGGAGGACCATTGGCTACTTGACACGTATAAGACGCTGTCGCGTTATTAAAAGCATCGTACCACTGCATACCACCCGCTAGCGGATAACTACGTGTACCAGCACCTAGTGCTAAGACTACACTACCGCTCGAAGACGATAAATCAACCGAAGGAAAAGTTTCAGAATAAATCACGCAAGTTGAAAGTGGATTCATCAGCGAAAATTTAAACTGCACACCACTTGCCTCA
>JACMRL010000034.1 GCA_014376435.1 Bdellovibrio sp.
CCAGTTCGAAATGTTACCGACTGAAATGCCAAGCTTTTTTGCGGCTTCGCCATTACCGATTTCTTTTGCTAAATCCACTGCGCGACGTTTAAAATCGTCAGTGTACTTTCTTGCGTTCTCGATGCCCATAAGGTTCTCCCACTTGTTGCCGTATTACGGCTAGTTATAACACAATATTTGTGTCCGTGGAATCGGGGGAAGTTCAGAACATAAACTTGATACTTAATCTGCGGATGATGATGGCGAGTGATATGTCCCTTAAAAGAACTGCTGATGTCTGAAAGCTTGACGCCAACTTGTATCTGAGTAAAATAAATTAATGTTTAAGTCCATTATTTTCTTAATGTGTATTCCGTATTTTTGCTTTGCTGATACGTGTATCGATTGGTTCAACGAATCAAAAATTTCTAAAAATGACAAAGCCTGCGAAAGCAAATGTACGACTCTGCAAATGGAAATGAGCACTTTCTCTTGTTCGCAAGAATGTGAAAAATTTTGTAATACTAAATGTGAGCCTAATCTTTACTGGAAAAATAAAATTAAAGATGGGCGCCCGGGAAAATGGGAATATAATTCGGAAAAGACAGTAGAGTGGAGTAAAGACGAAAAAGAACCCATCGAAGACCTGCTAGCTCGAATACCAAATAATTTAATAAAACTACCGTTAGAAGGTATTTATCGAATGAAAAAGTCGATAGATATAATTAATCCGGGCTCTACATCTTACGACGGAAAAATAATTGTATTGTATAATAATACGTTTGAACATCCTTCCTGGAGTATACAGGATGTCTTGCTGCATGAGATAGGGCATTCTATTTATGAAGGATATTCTTCTGTTGATAGACAACAATACGAAAAAAAACTTGGATGGAAAAAAGACAATCAAGGCACTTATTCTAAGCATGGTTCATTTGTTAGCAGAAGGGCGCATGACAACCCGACAGAAGACTTTGCTGAAAATTTTAAATATTTACTTCTGAATCCGGAAAAGCTTAAGAGCGACAATAGCCAGGCGTTTGATTGGTTTAATAACCGATATAAAAAGCAGTTAAAATTAAAGAAGGAGTGCAGATGAAATTTCTATTTGGAATACTTATACTGACATTGTTAGGATGTACAACTTCGTATAATAATCAATCCTCGAAAGAAACATTTAATCTGATTAAGCTAGGCGATACACCTGGCATAGTTGTTAGTAAGGTTGGAGAGCCTCAGCAGAAAAATGAAAAATTTATAGAAAGTAAATGGTATTATTTCAACAAGAATCAAAAAATATTAAAGTCAGAAGTTTCTTTTAGCGAGGGCAAGAAGGTAGAATCATTAATTATATATCCACAGCAGGGAAGTGATGAAGATCAATTAAACTCTTTACTGGACATTACATTTAAAGGGTTATCGTTCCTGAATTTAAAAAAGGTAAATTGTCAGAAGGATTATTACTTTTCTAATGAGTTTTATATAAATAAAGAAAATAGAATCGTCATTCATCACAACATAAGACGCAAATCGGTAGTATATTATTCCTACCAAAGCCTCGAGGATATTAATAATTTGGAAGAGGCATTCAATAAATGTATTCTAAGGTATTAAGTGAGCAGAGCCTCGAAAAGAAGAACCTTTGTTCGGTATAGACCCTTGAAAAATGTTAGCGAGAGGCGTTATTAAAATAAAAAAAGAACTTGGAATTTTCTCCAAGCTCTCTCTCTCTCTCTCTCTAAAAATCGCTAAATTTTTATCTGAAAAATTGCGAACAAAAGTAAAAAACCCGCATTCCTGCAGGTTTGATATTTCACTCAGAGGCTCATTTCCGGCGAAACTTTCCTTGGACGCATCCAAAGAACTATACTTGTCTGTAACGTTAGAAAAAAAATTGGTAGTGAGAACGTGATTTGAACACGTGACCTACGGATTATGATTCCGTTGCTCTAACCAGCTGAGCTACCCCACCACGGTCGTTTCTTTAAACGCGAACTCTGTTTCTAGTTAGGGTCGAAAACTTTGTCAATGTTGCGCATTATTATTGGGTTTTTAAAGCGGATAATGTGTATTTATGCGGCATTTTTAAGGCTATGCGTCTGAATGAAATACTGACAAGCCCTGGGTAAGAAACTTCTACACAATTAACCTCATAAAGCGGAGGTTTTATGAAAAGTTTTTTAAAAGTGTTAACGTTAGTAACTTTGGTATCTGGTTTAGCAAAAGCCGAAACTGTCATGATTAAAATTGATGGGTCCAGCACAGTTTACCCAATCACGGAAGCAATGGCCGAAGAATTTCAGATCGAGCAAAAGAATGCAATTAAAGTAACGGCGGGTATTTCTGGAACGGGCGGCGGCTTTAAAAAGTTTTGTCGTGGTGAAACAGATATTCAAGATGCCTCTCGTCCAATTACTAAAGCTGAGATGGAAGATTGCCGTAAAGCTAATATTAAATATTTCGAGTTACCAATTGCATACGATGCAGCGGTGATCGTAGTTAATAAAAAGAATGATTGGTTAACGGAAATTTCGGTTGATGATTTGAAAAAAATTTGGGAACCATCGGCGCAAGGTCAGATCAAAAAATGGAATCAAGTAAATGCGAAATGGCCAGCCGTCGACATCAAATTATACGGTGCAGGTTCTGATTCAGGAACTTTTGATTACTTCACGGAAGCAATCGTTGGAAAAGCAAAATCTTCACGCGGTGACTACACGGCTTCAGAAGATGATAACACGATTGTTAAAGGTGTAGCGGGAGACAAAGGTGCTTTAGGTTATATTCCCATGTCCTATTACATGGAAAACCAAAAAACTTTAAAAGCCTTAGCCGTTATCGGTGGAGCAAAAGCGCCAGTTAAAACGGGTATTTTACCTTCTAAGCAGACCGTTGAAAACGGAACTTACTACCCATTATCGCGTCCTTTATTTTTGTACGTGAGCGACGTTTCGGCGAAAAAGCCGGAAGTAAAAACTTTCGTTAATTATTACCTAAAGCATGCTTCAGCAGTTGTAACTTCGGTTAAGTATGTAGCGTTACCGCCTAAAGCTTACGAGCTTGCGGCAGAGCACTTTGCTAAAGGAAAATTGGGAACAGTTTTTGGCTCGGAATCTCATGTAGGTCTTAAAATTGAAGATCTTATGAAAAAAGAAGCGACGTTCTAAGCTTGTTTTCAAAGGCTAAGTTACTTAGCCTGTGAGAATGAAAAATTTAATTATTCTGAGTAGTATTTTAATTGTCTGGGGAGGTTGTCAGACCTCTCCAAAATCGGTGCAACTTCCTTTTGAAACTTTTCAAGTTCAGAAGATCACCGAAAAAGGTATTCAAGTGGTCGAGATCTCGGCGACTCAAGAAGCTTGGCCCGAAGTTCAGTATAAAGAATTAAAACCAAATTCGTACAACGCTAAAAATATTAAGATCGCCGTCCTGGGTGATACCGGTTGCCGTTTAAAAGAAAGCAAATCGGGCGCTCGGTATCAAGATTGTAATCAGCCAAGTGAGTGGCCGTATCCGCAAATCACAAAAACGATTGCGGCCGAAACTTATGATTTTGCAATTCACACCGGTGATTACCATTACCGTGAAAAATGTAGCGATCCAAAACTTTGCCCGATGTACACTAAAAGTATCGGTTATGGCTGGGATGCTTGGTGGGATGATTTCTACGGCCCTAGTCAGCCATTGTTTAAACGATCTCCGCTATTGCTTGTGCGTGGTAACCATGAAGAATGCGCGCGCGCGTATTCAGGCTGGGGGCCCTTGTCTCCGATTGATAAAAAGTTTAAAGATCAATGTGACGAGATTGAACCATATCAATGGATCGAGATGGATGATTTGGTTTTAATTAATTTTGATGATTCATCCTTTGAGGATCGTAAAACCTTAAAACCTGAAGATCGCGCAAAATGGGCTGCCATTTTTAAAAAGATGGATGAACATATTTTAGCCCTTAAAGGAAAAAAAGAAATTTGGTTAATTACCCACCGCCCGGTTCTAGGTTTTTTTCCAAGCCCCGAAGATGCGGAGCCTTTAGCAATCGTAGATAATTTAAAATCCGTGATGACCGAAGCAGGGGCTACGCACTTTGATTATTACTTATCGGGTCACGTGCACAATCAACAAGTAATTACCACGGAGAAAAATGCGATTCAGGCGATTGTTGGTCATACGGGTACGGGTTTAGACCCTTTTGGCCGTAAGATTATGAATCAGCAAATGGTTACGACGAGTGAAACCGCCCGCAGCTTTGGTTACGGAATTTTTGAACGTACAGGTTTTAAGAAATGGAACTGGATTTTTAAAGATCAAAACGGAGCGGTTGTATTAAATTGTAAGATTAATGCGGCTAAGGCGAAATGTGATTTTGTAAATTAAATAACGTTACAGAATAAGCGCTTTCTGGCGCTTATTTGTTTTTGTTTTTTTCGATATGCATTTGTAAAGTCCACAAACGCATTTGTTTTAAGAACTCATCCTT
The DNA here is from genome assembly GCA_014376435.1 of Bdellovibrio sp. Lineage (GTDB taxonomy): Bacteria > Bdellovibrionota > Bdellovibrionia > Bdellovibrionales > Bdellovibrionaceae > Pseudobdellovibrio. The sequence continues at coordinate 4,460 of JACMRL010000034.1, forward strand.
CATGCCGTATAAAATTCCTTGGTGAAAATAAACTTTTTCAGAAGGTTTTTCATCCACGTAGTGAATTTTAACTTTCATTTCTTTTAAGTCAGTTTCGTCTTCTTGAGTTAAGGCAATATCAATCATTTCATTTACTTTAAATTGATTTGAATGATTAAAGCCCATCGCGGCCTCAGAAAACTCTTCGACGATCATTTGCTCAGATAGGCTAATAACGCCTTCGTTTGAAATCGTAGTTAATTGCGAAGTTTCTTTTTCTTTTATTAATGGATAGATCGATTTCAAAGCTTTATTTAGATGGGCTTTATCTAGCGGCTTTTCCGTACGAATGTATTCAAGGGTTAGGCGTTCTTCGATTTCATCACGGTTTAAATTTTCTTGGTATAAGCGAATCACTTTGGGCAATTCAATAAATTCATTTTTAAGCATTGCCTCTTCATAAGCTAAATCTGTAATTAACAGGTCGGCTTGGATTTTATCGGCTGTTTTAAAATCTTTTTTATGCATGATTAGATTTGCAGAGTACGTGCGCTCAATCAATTGCTGAATCGTCATCGCGATTGTTTCATCGTCAATGTGAATAACGATATCGATGCCGGTTTGGGTATTGCTTGTAAGGCCTCTCCAGCTTGGATTTTTGAATCTTACTTTTACGCTAGCAATTTTTTTTCTAACGCTATTTAAAGCGGCGGCGCTAATTTGTGCGAAAATCACTTCGTAGCTGGTATCATCTTCATTCACAACGCGTCCCCAGACATGTTGGTTTTTTTGATGCTGGAAAAAATGATGGTAGAACTTATAAGCTTTTCCCATTTCTAATGGATACTGTTTTCCAATTTTAAATCCAGCTTCGGACAACTGCGTAAAATTAAACTTTTTTAAAGACTCTAGTTTATTTTTAGAAACCGTTGTGTGTACGTATTGGGTTTTAACTTTTTTAGCGGGAAATAAAACAAAGCGTGTGTGTTCTTTAAAAATAGTTGGATCAATGGGTTTATAGATTAAATTTTTTGTAATCGAACTTTGTAATTTGCGGATTGATTTAGCGGGGTCATCGAATAATGAAACCAACATATCGCAGTTGTAAAGTGTGGCTAAATCAACCAAGGCTTTTTCAGGATCGGCACCTAAGATCTCGACGGGTACCATTAAGATAACGATCTTATCGGCGCTGCTTTCAGGCTTAGCAAATTCCGCGGCTAAAGTTGCAAGGCTATCGTAAACAAGTACTTTTGCATTTGAGTCTTTCGCAAGATCTTTCCAGCATTCTTCAATGATCTTGGCGGATTTTGGGTCGGACTCAATTGCAACTAAACACGTCATACTTCAATGGTAACTGTAAATGATTTAAACTACCAGCCTGATTTACGACGATTTTTGCGACGGCTTAATGGTAAATTAGCGCTGCCTTCAATGGTTTTAACAATTTGTTTAGTCTCTGTTTTGCTCATTTTAAGACTTTACCAGCTTTAGCAAACTCTCCCAAGAGCTTCTTTTGGCCGACAGCAATACATAGTCTTTCTACCTCGAGAGCGTCGGTACCCGAGAAGAGCTGTGTGTTAATTTTTTGCAGAGCATTGGCTGCGGTGGGTTCATGAGTCGATATGTTAATCCACGAATTCCATATCATTTC
>JACMRL010000035.1 GCA_014376435.1 Bdellovibrio sp.
CGCGTAACGGCTTCGGTGAATTTAAATTCTGCAGATATTACGACGGCGCTTGGTTATACGCCCGGTTCGGGTGGAGGAACTGTTGGTTCAGTTACATCAGCTGCGACTTCTGGAAATCCAATTACAGTTAGTGCATCGAGTACTTCACCATCGATCGATATTTCGCGCGCGACGGCATCAGTGAATGGATACTTAGCATCGAGCGATTTTACGACGTTCAATAACAAAGTTTCTTCGCAATGGGTGACAAACGGCAGTGGTGATATTTCAAGATCGAGCGGTAACGTCGGTATTGGGACCACGGCTCCGGCTTACGCGCTTTCTGTCTCGGGAGACGTCAACGTAACTGGAAATTTTAAAGTCAATGGTGTTAACTTCACCGGTAGCTTCTGGAGTCTAAGCGGAAACGCTGGAACAGCGGCGGGAACAAACTTCGTCGGCACAACCGATAACAATGATGTCGTACTTAAGCGAAATAATGTTCAAGCTGGTTTATTAAATGACGCACTATTGAATACATCTTGGGGAGTTAATGCACTTAATCCGGTAACGACGGGATGGAACAATACCGCGACTGGACATTCATCAATCAGATTAAACACAAGTGGATCTAGAAATACAGCAAATGGAAATTATAGCCTTAATGTCAATACGACTGGGTCAGACAACACGGCAATCGGTTACGGAGCCATGATAGCAAATAATGGTGGAATATCTAACACAAGTTTGGGCGCCTCATCTCTTTACTCTAATATGAATGGCTCAATAAATGTGGCGATCGGAGCAAACTCGATGTCTTCAAATACTAGCGGTGGTTTTAATACAGCAACTGGGTTTAGCGCACTTTACTCGAACTCGACGGGAGGGAACAATACCGCGACTGGACAGGCTGCCCTGGGCGCATTGACGACCGGTTCAAATAATTCCGCACTGGGATATCAGGTCGGATTAACTAATCTTATATCCGGCAGTCATAACATTTTAATCGGAACCTCAGGTGCTGTTGATACACCCGCGGCTGCAACAAGTAATTTTCTAAATATAGGTAATACAATTTTTGCAACCGGAGTAGGTACGGGAACTTTGGCGGCACCAGCCGGAAACGTCGGTATTGGTACGACAACGCCAGCCTATAAAATGGATGTCATTGGCGACGTGAATGTCTCAGGGAATTTTAAAATAAATGGCGTTAACATTGCTTCAGGTACTGGTTCCGTAACAGGGGTTACGGCGGCCTCAACCGCGGGAAATCCAATCACGGTGAGCGCATCAAGCACTTCGCCTTCCGTTGACATTTCGCGCGCGACGGCATCGGTGAATGGATATTTAGCGTCGAGCGACTTCACAACATTCAATAATAAATTAAATGCAAATCAATCAGCTATTGAATCGGCACTTGGTTATGTGCCTGTAGCTTCAGGTTTAACCTCTAGTTATATATTTGTCGGTAACGCTTCTAACATAGCCGTTGGTGTTCAGCTTTCTGGTGATGCCACGGTTTCAAATACAGGCATATTATCTTTATCAAATACAGGCGTTGGTGCCGGTACTTTCTCTAAATTGACAGTTGATTTAAAAGGTCGTGTGACAGCATCTGGGGTTTTAAACTCAAGTGATATTACTACAGCACTAGGTTATACGCCAGGATCGGGCAGTGGAACGGTTGGTTCAGTTTCTTCAGCGGCAACTTCAGGAAACCCAATCACGGTAAGTGCTTCAAGTACTTCTCCCTCGATTGATATCTCGCGCGCGACAGCTTCAGTAAATGGATACTTAGCTTCTTCAGACTTTACTACATTCAGTAATAAATTAAATGCGAATCAAACAGCTATTGAAGCGGCACTTGGTTATGTGCCTGTAGCTTCAGGTTTAACCTCTAGTTATATATTTGTTGGTAACGCATCAAACATAGCCGTCGGTACTCAGCTTTCTGGCGATGCCACGGTGTCAAATACAGGTCTATTATCACTGGCCACTTTAGGTGTAGCTTCATCGGGAACAAAAGTTTCTTTTGATACCAAAGGCCGCGTGACCGGTACCTCCGCCTTAGCGTCGGGCGATATTCCTGTTTTAGATACATCAAAAGTAATTACGGGAGTTTTTTCGACGGCCAGACTCGGAACAGGTTCTGCAGATACAACTAAATTTTTACGGGGTGATGGGTCTTGGCAAGCGGTTGGTGGTGGGACCGTTGGTTCAGTCACTTCAGCAGCAACTTCAGGAAATCCGATCACGGTCAGTGCATCGAGCACTTCGCCTTCGATTGATATCACAAAAGCGACAGCGTCGGTAAATGGATACCTAGCTTCTTCAGATTTTACGATTTTCGCAGCTAAGCTTTCAAATTTTTCGACGTTGACGTCTGCTGATGTAACTACGGCATTATCTTTTATTCCTTTGCGCCCATCAAATAATTTAAGCGAAATAACGAATGCGGCGACGGCACGATCTAGTTTAGGACTGGGAACCTCTGCGGTATTAAGCGTTGCTTCATCAGGTGATGCCGGAGTTATAGAAGTCGTTAAAGGTAGCGATTCACGTCTAACAAATTCGCGCGCGCCCTCGGGAACAGCTAGCGGTGATTTAACCGGAACATATCCGGATCCTGTTTTGAAAAACATTGTTGTCGCAGGCACAGGTTCAAAAATTACTTACGATGCAAAAGGTCGCGTCACCGCTTCAGTGAATTTAAACTCGGCGGATATTACAACGGCGCTTGGTTATACGCCTGGTACAGGTTCAAGTCAGTGGAATACAAGTGGCTCAGATATTTCGTACACTACGGGAAGTGTCGGTGTCGGAACTACAACGCCAGCAACTTCTTCACTATTAGATATTTCAAGCACGACAAAAGGTTTTTTGCCTCCGCGCATGACGGCAATACAAAGAACAGCGATTGCAACACCGGCGGCAGGTTTAATTGTTTACGATACGACAGATTCAAGTTTGTATATTTATAAAAACTCAGCTTGGGCAAAAATGTCGGACACGTCTGAAGTTAGCTTCAGAGCACGATTGACTGCAGACCAGGGCTTGGCGGCGGGTACGGTCACGCTGATCAACTGGGATACAAAAAATTTTGATATAGGAAATTCTTTTAACCTAGCCACTGATCGTTTTAAACCCACCGTGGCCGGACGTTATTTTATTGTTCTTAATAATTATGCAGATGGTCTAACTGTGGCTTCAGATAGTTATCTTCAACATTATGTTTTTAAGAATGGTGTCAGTTCCAGTTTCAATTTTACACGCACAACATCAAGCAATTCTGTCGCAATCACTACTTATATGACCGAAATGAATGGAACAACCGATTACCTAGAATTCTTCGCGTATTGTTCAAATGCTTGTACACTGGCGGCGACAGCACCAATCGAAGGAAATTATGTACAAGGGTTTTTAATCGGCGGTGGTGGTGGCGGAATACCGGCATTGACTAACGGAAGTATTTTTGTGGGCAATTCTTCCAATGCGGCGGCGGCGGTAACTCTGTCCGGTGATGCGACAATTTCTAATTTAGGAATAATTACTTTTAATAATTCAAGCACGGCTCGTTCGAATTTAGGTTTAGGCACATCTGCAGCGCTCAACGTACCTGCGGCCGGCGACGCCGGTGTAAGTGAAGTTGTTAAAGGTAGCGATTCACGCTTAACAAATTCGCGTGCACCAGCAGGAACAGCCAGCGGAGATTTAACCGGTACATACCCATCGCCCGTGTTAGCAAATATCGTAACCGCGGGAACTGGTACAAAGATCACTTTCGATGCTAAAGGTCGCGTGACGGCCAGTACAAATATCAATTCGAACGATGTGACAACTGCTTTGGGCTATACTCCTGCAATCAGCGGCAGCGGGGTTCTTTCGGCTCTTTCAGACGTCAGCGTTGGATCAGTTTCGACCGGCCAAGTTTTAGGGTGGAACGGAACTAGCTGGGTTCCATATCAGGTTCAAATCGCTGATATGGCAATCGCACAAAATGTTGGAACACTGATTGGTGATATGATCTCGGGAGGCGGTTTGGCCGCGGCATTCGATGGAAATACAAATCAAGATTACCTCACCGGTGCCAGCACATCTGTCGCGGGCGGCCTCGGCGCGGTTGGTAAAGATTGGGGAAGTGGTGTAGCCAAACGCGTGACGAAACTTTTAGCCTCGGGCAGTACAGACTATGGTTTCAGTGCAGGTAGTGGTAACGTGACTTTGACCTTGCAGGGTTCAAGCAACGGAAGTTCTTGGACAACGCTTTATTCTTCGACTTTTGGAAATTTCGTAGGAACGAAAACTGTTACAAGTTCTGACGGAATTAACGTATCGACAGCGTATCGTTACCATCGGGTAACTATACAGGACGTTTCCGGAACAGGATACTATCCAAAATTCAGCGAGATTCAACTGTTTGAGCCAGGTGGAGTATCCGCAGAAGCATTATGGAGTGGAAGCGGTGGTAATACCTACAGAGCTTCTGGCAGCGTCGGCATAGGCACGACAACACCATCCAGCAAGCTAACCGTCACTGGAACAATCGAATCGACCGCGGGCGGAGTCAAATTTCCGGATGGCACGACGCAAACTTCGGCGGCTACTTCGGGGTTGGCGGCTTATGGCATGGCTTACACGGATTCAAGTGCGGTAATTTCCGCGGCACCGACTTGGGGTGCAGTTACGATGGTCACGGGTGATGTAGGGCTTAATAATGTCAGCCACAGCACGGTAACTAATCCGCAAAGGATGACAGTTTCGGTTTCTGGAACATACATGATTACTTACAAAATGAATTGGAATAATGGGACTGGCTCGGCTATGACGACCTACACGAAGATGACTCTGAACGGATCAACGATGATCGCGGGTAGTTATGCGCAAGTCAGTTTATCAACGGGGTTTGTAGGTACAAATACGAGTAGTACGATTGTTAACTTAGTAGCAAATGATTACGTCCAATTAGAGGCTCAACAAAATTTTGGTTCGCCAAGTTACAGTTCGGCGAATTTGATGATTCAAAGACTGGGCCCTTAAAACGGCTCAACCGAAAGTAAGTGCTTTAAAAAAGTATTCCGAAAATCTTGATCCTTTCAACAGCATTCAACTTAGCTAAAAATTTCGTGAATATTTTTTTCCAGTAAATAGTTTCACTTTCAAGGCTGAAACATTTTTTTAATGAAAGTTAATTTGCCAACTCCGAGAGCGCCAAAAGAAAAATCGATTTGCTATGATTGGGTCTACTAAATGCAATCCCATATGACATCATATTACGAATAAAATGCACCGTGGTTAATTTAATACCTCTGCGGCCGATATCATTATTTAATTATATCCCTTCCCATTTACCAATGATTCTGGCAAATATCTACAAAGAATGAAACTGAAGTTTGAAAATGCCCCACGACCTAGCAACGTGACCCAAGACCAATGGCAAGATTGGGCTTGGCAACTGCGCTCATCGTTAAAATCTCACGCAGATTACGCGGCTTTTTTTGATCTGCACCAAAGTGAAAAAAATGCGTTCGAAAAAGGTCAGCAACTTTTTAATGTTCGCTCAACTCCGTATTACGCAAGTTTAGCTTCGCGCACGAATCATCTTGATCCCATCCGCCGTATTTTAACTCCGCATGAAAAAGAACTTTATGATCCAAAGCAAGCGCAGTTAGATCCCTTAGGAGAAAGAAAAAATTCAAATAATCCGGTACCCAGAATTATTCACCGTTATTCCGACCGGGTCTTATTTTTAATTACCGATATTTGCAGCGTGTATTGCCGCTACTGTACCAGAAAACATTTCACCGGGGCTGATCAGGCTTTTATAAAAAAAAGCGAATACGAACAGGCCTTGGATTATATTAAAAAAACAAAAGGTCTGCGTGAAGTTATTTTATCTGGTGGAGATCCGCTAACGATCTCTGATGGCCAGCTTGAGCGTGTATTGACGGATTTAAGAAAAATTGAGCACGTTGAAATCATCCGCATTGGTACACGTATGCCAGTGGTGGCCCCGATGCGCATCACGCAAAACTTAGTTGAAATAATCCGTCGGTCAAAACCTGTTTTTTTAATGACCCACTTCAATCATCCCCGTGAATTAACGGCCGAGGCCGCTGAAGCGATCGAAAGATTAGTCGATCACGGAATTCCGGTCATGAATCAAATGGTGTTATTAAATGGAGTGAATAATCACGCTGCAATTGTTCAGGCATTATCGCGTCGTTTGCTTTATTTGCGGGCAAAACCTTACTATATGTTTCAATGCGACCCATCGATTGGAACTGACTACTTAAGAACGACGGTTGAAAATTCACTACAAATACAAAAAGAGCTATGGGGACACCTTTCTGGATTGGCGATGCCGCAATTATCTGTTGATATTCCGGACGGTGGGGGTAAAACCTATTACGTTCCAAATTTTGAAAAATCGGTCTCGTTAGAAAAACGAGAGTATGTCGGTTGGGATGGGGTGCATGCAGAATACATTAACCCCGAGCCTACCGAAATCGTGCAGCCAATGGATTATGAAATGTATTTAGCTGAGTGGAATGAAATCCGTCAGTCAAAAAATTAAAAAACGGGAGAAAAAAAATGAAACAAACAAGCCTAGCAATTTTAGTAGCTGCCACATTAACGGTAGCTTTATCAACAACGGCATTTGCGCAAACACGTAAATCACAAAAGATGACGGTACAAACAACCACGGCCACAACTTATGCGCCTTCTTACTATGCAAATAATGAAGTCACTGCATTGTTAGGTATGACCGCGGGCGCTCTAAATTTAGGTGCTGATTACGCTCGTATGAACGGTAACTGGGGCGGCGGCGGATATTTCTTTTTGCAATTATCCAAAGATAAAAATGGCGTGCCAGCGATTTCACAAATTATGTCTTTTGGTGGACTATTAAAAGTTAATCTAGTTGATGCAAATAACGTTCGCGTATTTATTGCACCGGGTGCGGGTATCACCATGGTTAAAGATGGTTCAAATAATGGTACTTCTAAATCAGATGAAACCGTCATCGGTCCAATCTGGAAAATGGGAGTTACATACAAAACAGATGCTAACTTTAATATCGGTCTAGAGACATTAGCTTTCGGAAATTTCTTTAACGATAACTTAAATAACTACGCCGGCCCTTCACAGTATTACTCGGTAGCGATGGGTTTTGCGTTTTAAATCATTCGTAAAATATTGATCTTAAAAACCAGCTTCATCGCTGGTTTTTTTATTTGTAGCAATTAGATTTTTTCTAAGCGTGCGTATTTAGCGACAAATTTCTTAATCGTATTATCTTGAAATAAAACACTAATTTTTAAATGATCGCCGTCCCCTTCGGTCGCAAATATGGAGCCGGGTCCGAATGTGGGGTGACGTACGCGCTGACCTTTTTCATAGCCACTTGATTTAGTAACCTGAAAAACCGATTCGTCTTGCGAGTAATCGTCAGAATAACTGGTTTGGGCAAAATCATCGTCATTAGCTTCTTTACCGTAACTACTTGAGCCAAAACGTCCACCCGTGGCAAAGCGGGGAGTATTACCTGAAAATACGGCCGAAGAAAACTCAGTCAGTTCTTTCGGTATTTCTTTTAAAAAACGTGAAGGTGGATTCATCTGCTCTTGGCCCCACACGCGGCGGATTTTTGTATGAGTCATCCATAATTTTTCACGGGCGCGGGTCATGCCTACGTAAGCTAATCTGCGCTCTTCTTCGATATCATCCGGATTTTCTTCATCACCACGTCTTGAAGGAAATAAATTTTCTTCGCAGCCGACAATAAAAACATAGGGGTATTCTAAACCTTTAGAAATATGCATCGTCATCATGGTGACCGAGTTTGCTGTTCCATCAACCTGATCTTGATCAGAGGCTAAAGTCATTTCTTCTAAATAATTTGATAAAGTCGCTTCTTCACCGCGTTCGTGTTCGAACTGCGCCATCGCATTATCTAACTCTTCTAAGTTTTCGATGCGGGCTTCGGCCTCAGGCGTATCTTCTTTTTTTAAGTTTTGTACGTATTCTGTTTTTTCTAAAACGATTGAATAAAATTGTGAAAGGCTAAAAGCTTTTTGCTGCGTGATTAAATCTTCAATTAAGTCGCTGAAGCGTCTTAATTTAGAAGTGGTTCCCGCATTAAAAGTTTTTTCGTTGATTACGATTTGAAGTGTTTCAAATAATGAAAGTCTTAACTCATTCGCTTTTTGCTCAATCGTTTCTACGGTGGTTTTACCTAAACCGCGGGCCGGTACGTTGATAATTCTTTTTAAAGCAATATCATCGCGAAAATTCATGGATAAGCGTAAGTACGCTAGTACGTCTTTAATTTCAGCGCGTTCGTAGAAGCGTATGCCGCCGATCAGACGGTACGGCAGGGCTAATGCACGCAACTGTTCTTCCAGTACGCGTGATTGTGCATTCGTACGATAGAAAATTGCGTAGTCGTTTAAATTACCACTGCCCGAATCAAGCATGCCTTGAATTGTTTTTGCGACGTAGCGGGCTTCATCGTATTCATTACGTTCTTCGCGTACCTGAATCAGCGCCCCTTGAGGATTGCTGGTGAATAAAGTTTTTTCTTTTCGCTGCGTATTATTCGCGATTACTTTTGTAGCCGCCGTTACGATATTAGAACTTGAGCGGTAATTTTCTTCTAATTTTACAATAACTGCTTCGGGAAAATCTTTTTCAAAATCTAAAATGTTCGAGATATCGGCCCCGCGCCATGAATAAATCGATTGGTCTTCGTCACCCACTACGCAAAGATTGCGGTGCGCTTTAGAAAGCTGTTGCACTAATAAATACTGAATATGATTTGTATCTTGATACTCATCCACCATGATGTAGCGAAATTTATTTTGATATTGCTCTAATAAGGCCGGGTACATGCGGAAAAGTTCGTACGTTTTTACTAGTAAATCATCGAAGTCTAAAGCATTCGCGCGCTTCATTTCTTCTTCGTAGCGCGTGTAAACTTCTAACGACTTAGGATCCATGGTGAACATGGTTGATTTACTGTTGGCCGTCAAAGCCTCGGGCAGCAAGCCTTTCATTTTAGCTCCGCCAATGCGGGATTGAAAATTTTTTGCTGGAAACATTTTATCGTTAATATTTAACGCACCCATCACCCGTTTCACCATCGCCAGCTGATCGCCGGAATCGTAAATGGTGAATGGTTTTTTATAATCTAGTAAGTCGATATGTTTTCGTAAAATGCGCACGCAGAACGAGTGGAAGGTGCTCACCCACATATCACGCGTTACGGAAACTCCCAAATCACTTAGTAGTTTGTAGATTCTGTGTTCCATTTCTTTCGCGGCTTTATTGGTGAAAGTAACGCAAAGAATTTCATCGGTTGAAGCTGCACCCGAAGCCACGATATTGGCCATTCGATGAGTCAGTACACGTGTCTTTCCCGAGCCCGCTCCGGCAAGAATTAATACAGGGCCGTCTAAAGTTTCGACGGCTTTCTTCTGGGGCGGGTTTAATTGGTGTGTAATGGTTTCATGAGAATTCATTTAGCCCACATAAATACCCATAAAAATTGAGATTTTCGATGAAATAGTCTATTTTTGACGCAGTCCATTATAGCACTCGGGGGAGTCATGCTAAGGGTTTCAAAAAGTCATATTTCTGTCGTATTTTTGATGCTAATTTTAGTGGCCTGCGGACGCAAGTCAGCCTTGGAAGATGCAACGGGCGATGTGCCGGTGCAGATCGGTATTCAAACATCTCCAACTAGTTACTCACTTCAGCAAGTTAATCTAAGTGGAATTTCAAATCTTAAAGAAGTCTCGGGCAGTTATGCACGATTTTTTTATGCTCCCGGATCTGAAGATAATCATTTGACCGGAAATGCCCCGCAAGCAAACTTCATTCGTACAAATTCTTTTTTTGTTCCTTCTGATATGGTGTCGATGCAAATGGCGACGATTTACTACCACATGCAAAACTTAGCGGCTTTCGATAAAGTAATCGGCGCCGAAGGTATTAACCAGTGGCCGCGTTCCGTAGGGCTAGAGACACAAATTATTGAGAACAATTCAACTCGTCGTAATAATGCTTTTTATAACGGACAAACCGATTCGATGATGTTTGTGCCATTCACGGGAAATGAATTACCCATTTCGATGAATGCGGGAATCATCGCCCACGAGCATTTTCATTCATTGTTTTATAAAATTGTAATTCGTGCCGCGATTCAGAATAAAAAAATATTAGTTAACGCGGCTTCAATTCATAGTGATGAGACAAAACCTGCCGAAGGCTTGCAGATCAGCGATCCAACTGGTTTGAGTGAAAAAGAAAATGCGCAACTTTTTAACGAGACTTATTTGCGCGGTATTAATGAGGGCATGGCTGATTTCTGGGGTTGGATTTATACGAGCGATGCTAGTTTTATAAATTGGTCTTTACCTGAATTTGAAGATTCTCGTACACTAAATCTTGAAGATTACGCCGTCGGGTATTATGAGACTGACGCCAATATTAAAAATAAAATTCAAGTCTTAGTTAAAAATACGAAAGACCCTCGCAGTGGCTTAGCAAATTACGCTTACACGGTGGGTACTCCGTACGCGCGCTTTTTAAAGACATTTACCACGATGCAGGTAGAAAATAAAAAAATAGCCCTTGGCGAAGCAAAAAAATTAACGGCACAAATGATTTTTAAATACATAACGAGTATGGGTGCGCAGTTCAGCGCAATGAAAGAAACCGAAATGCTACCCACGGGTGGTTTATTTAATTTTATCGCGCAAGAAATGAAGATGACTAAAACAGCCTTGGCTTTAAACGATAAAGATTGTGAATTTTTGGCCAAGTATATTAATAAAGAATTAACGGATGATAAAAAAATTAAAGTTTGTGAAGTCGAAGCTAAAAAATTAGCCGAAAAAGCTTCTCGATGAAAAAAATATTTTTTAGTTTTTTATTTTTCTTGAGCGCTAAAGTTTTTGCCGTGGATCGCGCAAAAGATATGGGCCGCATTGATATGATGCCAATTCAAGTTCAACTACGCTACGAAGACTCGGTAGAGCAAACCCGCCAATTGCAAAGCTATAAAGGGCTTTTTGGTGTGCCTTTAATAGAACTGAACTTAGCCTATCAATATAAAGACTATCGGTTTAGTTTTGGTCGCAGTTATCAGAATGAAAAAACGGGCAATCAGACTTTAAAGATCGAAAAAAGTACGACGGAATACCTATTAGGCGCGGGTTATCGTGTTTTTCAAAAGAGTTCAGTCGATGAGGCCTTATCTATCGAACTATTCGCCAACGCTTTTTACGGCAGCGTACAAGCGGAAGTAGTCACAAATTTTTTTGGTAGTTCAAGTTTGAAGTCGGATCCTGATCAAGTTTTTGCGGTGGGTACGTCGGTGGTAGGTCGTTACCAGATACTAGTCGTCGAAGCAGATTTTAAATATTTATATTCGGTGAATATGAACCCGCAATACGTACCGGTTTTTGCGGTACGCATCGGAGCAAGTTTTTACTTCTGAACTTTTTGAACAAATGCCGAAGTTAACTGAGTCTTTTCTAGGAAATCTTTTTTGTAATCTTGAGCTTCCTTAACTGAGCCAAATAAACCTACATTGACGCGAAACCACGTCTGGCCATTCACTTGTGCAGGAATTAAAGAAGTTTTAAAGCCTTTGCCCAATAAATCTTTCGTCATTTTTTGTGCTTCGAATTCAGTCGGAAATGAACCAACTTGTACCGTGAAATGCATAGGAAGGATTTCTTTTTTTATAGGAATGCTAGCCGGAGTACGTTGCTCTGTTTCCATTTTCTTTAACTGCTCAATCGCACTGGCCGTTAATGATTTAGGCGTCGCTTTAGCGGCTGCTGCTTTATTGACGGTAGCTGGAACAGACTTAATTTCTTTTTCAGAATGCTCCGCTACGGTAGCGATTGGTTTTTCTTCGATGCTTGTTTCGCCAGAATCATCGGAAGCAAACTCTTCCGCAATTTTTGCAACTTCAGAATCAGTTAAGGTTGTTTCCTTGGTTGGAGAGGTAGCGGTTTCTAAAGCTTTCTCGGCATCCGTAGCTGCCGCTGCACTTTCAGCACCGCTAGCAAATTCTTGATGATCCGAAGCCGGTTTACTTTGGGGTTCAAGTTGCGCAAGCTTGTGTTGGTTATCTGAAAACATTTTACCGGTGAAAATTCCAACGCAGAACGAAAGAATTGCAACCGTAAAAACCAGCGCTAACTTAATCATCGTATTCGTTTTTTGACTCATCATGGCCTCACAAAAATAAATTTTTTACCGACTCTATTTAGTGTAGCCTAAAGATGAAAAAATGGTCAATTCGGAGTAAAAAAATATGGAAAAGTCTAGGTATCAGTCCCATTATCTTGCCGCTCTCGAAGCCGTCCAAATGGGCCGCGCCTGTTTATTGGGATATTTTGGAAAAATTAACCGGATTGAAGTAAAAGAAAAAGCGGGTCTAGTAAGTGAAGCTGACCGTGAATGTGAGAATCTGATGAAAGCTCATTTAGCTAAGCTTCATCCCGAAGTTGATTTTTTAGGTGAGGAAACTAGTCATCTTAATCATGTTGAATCTTTTAAGTCAGTGAAAGGTGCTCGTTGGATTTTAGATCCTTTAGATGGAACGACAAATTATATTCATCAATTTCCAATTTTCTGTATTTCGTTGGCGCTTGAAGTCGATGGGCAAATTGAAATTGGCATTATTGATATGCCAGTTTTAAACCAAACCTGGACAACTCTTAGAGGAGAAGGCACGTTTTGTAACGGCGCCAAAGTCAGCGTTTCAAAAACCGAAAATTTTTCTGACGCTTTATTATCAACGGGATTTTTTGCCGAAGAACCTGCATTCTTAGATGAACAGTTAGATATTTTTTCAAAACTTGTGCGCATCGCTCGTGGTATTCGCAGGCCAGGTGCCGCCGCTTATGATTTAGCTTTAGTCAGCTCCGGAATTTTTGATTTATTTTGGGAGAAAAATTTGAAGCCCTGGGATACGGCTGCCGGGCAACTTTTAGTGGAAGAAGCGGGTGGAGTGGTAAAAACCTACGAAGGTACCCCGCATAGCCCATTTGAAAAAAGCATCGTGGCCGGAAATCCAATTTTAGTAGAAAAATTTTTAGCCGAAATACGACATTTACGAAAGCCATCTAAAACCGTTTTGTAAAACACAAACTCGACATTGTCCTAGTCGAACAACGACAAAAATCTAACAGGACCAGTCAGCTTTATAACCTATTTTTTCCTAGACCACGGCTAGTTTGCGCTGTGGAAGTTCATTTTTTTGACGATGGTGCCATTTCCACACAGGATCTCGACGTAGGTTTAGTTGGCATTTGTGTTGCTCTCTATTTTGATGGAATCAAGTCTAGAAATTTTTAGAGCCTAGCAGCAATGAATCAAGGAGGATGAATTGGCTGAAGAAAAAGCATCAACAGAATCAGCACCCGCAGCCACCGCACCAGCATCTGGATCGAAGCCTTATTTACTAATCGCCCTTGTCGTTATCAACATGGCTGTTGTGGCATTTGTTGGTTTCATGGTTTGGAAATCTCGAAAGTCAGAAGCCGCTAAACCTGGCATTGAGCAAGTGATTGATGGCGAACAAAAAACGCAACAAGAAGAACACACAAAAACTGATGAAGTCGGAAAAGTTATTCCCTTAGAAACATTCATCGTGAATTTAGCGGGTTCAAAAGGCCGCAAAGTTCTTAAAGTGAATATGGAACTTGAAGTTAAAGGCCAAGAAATTATTCAAGAGATCGATAATCGTAAAGCGCAAATCCGAGATTTTATTATTATTATTCTTTCTAGCAAAAGCTACGAAGAGGTCTCTACGAAAGAAGGTAAAGATGCTTTACGTAACGAAATTAAAGACAATGTGAATTCTTTCTTAAGTAAGGGAAAGATCATGAACGTTTACTTTACCGAATTAATCTACAACTAATTAAGGGGCCCGCAAGTGAATCAAATTTTGTCGCAAAGCGAAGTTGATGCTCTACTAGCCGCCGTTACTGACGGCGAAGTAAAGACGTCAGATTTAGGTTCAAACGTTAAAAGTCTTAAAGAAGACACACGAAATATTATTTCGTACGATTTAACCAGCCAAGATCGTATCATCCGCGGCCGCTTACCTCAGCTAGAAGTAATTTATGAAAAATTCATGCGTTCATTTCGCGTATCTTTATCATCTGCGTTACGTAAAATTGCATCGATCACCTTAACTTCAACTGAATTTTTAAAATTCGGCGAGTTCATTAATACGTTACCGATCCCAACTTGCATGAGCGTTCTGCGTTTTAACAATTTGCGTGGTTCAGCTTTATTTGTGATTGAAGCAAAACTTGCCTACGCGTTAGTAGATTCTTTTTTTGGCGGGGCGGACCGTCCCTATGCAAAATTAGAAAATAAAGAGTTCACTCCAATCGAATTACAGATTGTTAAAAAAGTTGTAGAATTAGCCATTAATGATCTAGAGCAATCTTGGTCAACCATTGAAAAAATTGGTTGTTCGTTCCAAAGAACTGAAATCAATCCACAGTTCGTGGGAATTGTTCCACCGACGGATGTGGTTATCGCTTCAACCTTCGACGTAGAATTAGAACAAGCTTCTGGAACCATTTCCATCGTCATTCCGTATTCTACGATCGAGCCGATCAAACAGAAGTTATCAACTGGTTTTCAGGTTGAGTCAGATCAAACCGATAAAAAACTTTGGACGTCTATCATTAAAGAACAGCTTCTAGAAACTGATGTCGATATCAAAGTTAATTTAGGTGAAACCGAAATTAAACTTAAAGATTTAATGACATTAAAAGTGGGCGATATCATTCCGCTGACTCAAGATTCATCTGGTGAACTTGATGTGCAAGTTGAGAATGTTAAAAAATTTAAGGGCTACTACGGAGTTCATCACGGTACTGTAGCAATGCAAATTACTAAACAAATTGAAAAATAAGCAACTAGAAGCATAAGGGGATTTTATGGCTAACGACGCAGCAGACAATTTCGAAGACCAAATAGAAAAAACCGCAAAAGTTGCGGAAGTTAAAACCAGTGGCGGAGGAGTTAAAGATCGTAATTTAGATTTGATTTTAGATATTCCTTTAAAACTTACGGTTGAACTTGGTCGCACTAAAATGCCGGTCAGCGAGTTATTAAACCTGACTCAAGGATCAGTGATCGAGTTAGCAAAACTTGCCGGTGAGCCGATGGAAGTTTTAGTAAATGATAAATTAATCGCCCGCGGTGAAGCCGTGGTAGTGAATGAAAAATTTGGCGTGCGTTTAACAGATATTATTTCTCCCTCAGAAAGAATTGAGCATTTGAAATGATGAAAGCAATTTTCGGTATTTTATTATTGGTTAGTTTTTCGACTTACGCGGCTGAAGAAGCTAAGTTAGCTGTTACAACTGAGCCCGTCGTAAATGAAACCGTAAAAGAAACTACTGCGGCAACAACTGTGGACGTTAAATTAGCTGAAGATCAGATTCCCCTGAATATTGCAGCTAATAAAAAAGCGGTTGAAGCGGGCGGTTCATCAACGCGCATTATTTTTACGGGTTTTGTATTATTCACTCTACTAAGCACGGCTTATTATTTTGTCAGAAAATATAAAGGTTCTAATAAAATTAATAAATCCAATATGGAAATCAAAGTTATTTCGCAGCATTACTTAGGTCCAAAGAAAAGCTTAGCGATCATCCGTGTTTCAGGCGAATCGATTTTAATTGGTATAACCGATGCAAATATTTCGATGATCAAATCATTATCTCTAATTGATGATGAAGTTCCGGCTGAAGCACCACAAAACTTTGCGGATACTTTGTCTAAAGAAACTAGCAGCGCCGGCAGAAATCGTGCGCAATCTCAAGCAAACATGGTTGACGAATTAGACGAAGAATTTTCGTTTTCGGGCGTTAAAGACTCTGTTTCTAAAAAAATTAAGTCGATGAGGAGCTTTTCGTGAAGTGGATGAAGCTGGTTCTGCCTTTGACCATTTTGTTTTTGGGCTCGTGGGCCTTTGCGCAAGTTACATTGCCAACTTTTAATATGGGCTTCAAAACTGCCCAAAGTCCTAATGAAGTGGTCAATGCGATCAAGATGGTTTTAGTCTTAACGGTTTTAACCTTAGCACCAGCGATTTTAATTATGATGACGGGTTTTACTCGCATTCTCATCGTACTTTCTTTTTTGCGACAAGCGTTGGGCGTGCAGCAGATGCCGCCGAACCAGTTGTTAGTTGGTTTGTCTCTATTTTTAACTTTTTTTGTTATGGGTCCGGCATTCACCGAAATCAATACGAAAGCTGTCCAACCTTATATGAACGGAACGATTAGCCAAGACGTTGCCTTAGAAAATACATTGGGTCCGTTAAGACGCTTTATGTTTAATCAAACCCGCGACCAAGATCTGGCCTTATTTGTTAAGCTCGCGCAAATTGAAAAACCAAAAACACGTGCCGATGTTCCGACATTGGTTTTAGTTCCGTCTTTTATTATTTCAGAACTTAAAACAGCATTTATGATCGGGTTTATTATTTTCTTACCGTTTTTAATCATCGATATCTTAGCCGCCAGCGTATTGATGGCGATGGGGATGATGATGGTTCCACCAGTGGTTATTTCTTTGCCATTTAAAATTATGCTTTTTGTTTTAGTCGACGGTTGGAGTTTGTTAATTGGTTCGATGGTTAAGAGCTTCGGATAAAGGAGACTTAGATGAGTGAAGATGTCGTAATACAACTAGGTCAAGATGCTTTAAAAACTTTAGCGATGCTTTCGGCGCCGTTATTGTTAAGCACTTTAGTGATCGGTCTGATCATCAGTATTTTTCAAGCTTTAACGCAAATTAATGAAAACACATTAACTTTTGTTCCAAAGATGGCCGTGATCGGCATCGTATTAGTTTTAGCTGGGCCATGGATGCTAGATACCATGAGCAATTACACGGTTAACTTGTTTGATAGTATTGCCACGATTGTTAGAGGGCCTTAATGATTAATTTTTCCGAGTTGAATGAAATTCAAATTTTAATGTTTGGACTTATTCTTCTTAGAATGACGGCGTTTATTGTTTCGTCGGCCGTTTTTAGCTCGCCGTCGATTTCGGTGGCGTTGAAAGTTTTATTTTCAGTGGTACTTACATTAACGGTATTTAAATCAGTGGCTACAAGCGATGCGCTGGTTAGATTACATGATTTAGAAAATAATTTATTGATGCTGGCGGCCCGCGAATTAGCGATTGGTTTATGTTTAGGTTTCGTAACCCGACTTTATTTTTTCGGGCTATCGATGGCCGGAGAACTAGTTTCAGTTTCTTTAGGTTTGGGCCAAGCACAGATGTTCAATCCAATGATGGGTTCCATGGGTAACGCCATGGAACAATTTTACGTTTTAATCGGCACTTTAATTTATTTAATTTTAAATGGCCATCACATGTTGATCCAAGGTTTAGTACAAAGTTTTTCGGTTACGCCCGTGGCACTTCTGCAATTTCATTTTGAATCTTTTGCCGAAATGACTTTAAAAGCCCAAAGCTTTTTTATCGTTGGGATCAAGATCGCAGCTCCGGTGTTAATTGCGATGATTATCATCCAGGTGGGAATTGCTTTAGTCAGTCGTGCCGTTCCGCAAATTAACGTATTAGTTACCTCCGCTTCAATCACCTCATTAATTGGATTTGTGGTTATTTTTATTAGTTTACCGCTTTTGGTAATGCAGATGACCGGTTTAATGGATTTGACTCACGTTGAATTTTTTAAATTTTTGAAAACGCTTTAAAGGGAATAAATGTCAGAAGATCAGGGCGAAAAAACAGAAGAAGCATCGGACGCAAGGCGGGAAGAATTCCGTAAGCGTGGCCAAGTTGCAATGACACGTGAATTAAGCACGGCGCTGTTTTTTTTGGTCGGCGCAGGCATGATGTATGTATTGGGACGTTATTTTTTACAAAATATTTTTGATGTTTTTAATCGCGCGATGGGTGGCGAGCTGATCGCTGAAGTTCGCGAAGGCCACATTCCTAAAGTTTTAGGTTACCTTGGTTATAAACTCGTTTTATTAACGGGCCCCTTGTTTTTTATTTCACTCATCATCGGTGTGGCCTCACAATTGTTGCAAACGGGCTTTTTACAAATTGAAGACGCGCTAACGCCCAACTTTAACAAATTAAATCCACTAAATGCATTAGGTCGTATTTTTTCAATGAAAGGTGTTGCTGAACTGGTTAAGTCCATTTTAAAAATGTCGGCCGTTGGAATTATCATGTACATACTGTTAAAATCTGAAATTACAAAAATTCCATATTTATCGGGATTAAGCATCGAACAAATGATGACTTACTTGGGTGGAATTTTATTTAAGCTATTAACCGGCACGGGCATGTTTATGCTGGTTTTAGCTATTGGAGATTATTTCTTTCAAAGGTGGCAGTTAGAAAAAGAAATGATGATGACCAAAGAAGAGATCAAGCAAGAACAAAAATCTCAGAATGGTGATCCCATGATTAAGGCGCGTATGCGTAAAGCGCAACGTGAATTAGCAACTCGTAAAATGATGAGTGAAGTTCCTAAAGCCGATGTGATTATTACAAACCCCACGCACATTGCCGTTTGCATTCGCTATTCAGATAAATTACCAGCTCCACAGTTGATTGCTAAGGGCGCAGACTACATGGCCGAAAGAATCAAACAAATCGCCCGCGATAATAATATTCCGATTATAGAAAATAAACCTTTAGCTCGTACTATCTTCAAAACCATGAAGGTCGGCCAAGTGATTCCGCGTGATCTATTCGTAGCGGTCGCGGAAGTGCTGTCTTATGTTTACCGTTTACGTCGTAAAAAGAAGAAAACGACAACTTCTAATGTTCAAGCGGAGAGAGGTTTATAGTGGATCAAATTTTTCAATTCGTAAAAAAATTCGATAAGTTTACAAAAAATACGGATTTATTTATCGCGTTTGCATTATTAGCGATTATTGCCGTAATGATTATTCCGTTGCCGCCAATTTTATTAGATTTAGCGTTAACGATTTCATTAACGTTAAGTATTTTAATTATGTTAACGGCTTTATATATTACTAAAACCTTAGACTTCTCTTCTTTCCCGTCGTTACTTTTAATGACGACTTTATTTCGACTGGCTCTCAATGTGGCGACTACGCGTTTAATTCTGACTCATGGTCACGAAGGCCCCGAAGCGGCTGGTACCGTTATTAAAGCCTTCGGTAATTTCGTGGTTGGAAATAACTACGTAATTGGTTTTATCGTTTTCGCAATTTTAGTGGTCATCAATTTTGTGGTAATCACGAAAGGTTCGGGCCGCGTGGCCGAGGTTGCAGCCCGTTTCACTTTAGATGCAATGCCCGGTAAGCAAATGTCGATCGACGCCGAATTAAATGCCGGTATCATCAACGAACACGAAGCTAAACGTCGCCGTAAAGAGATCGAACAAGAGGCCGATTTTTACGGATCGATGGATGGTGCTAGTAAGTTCGTCCGCGGAGATGCGATTGCGGGTATTATTATTACCGTGATCAATATTGTCGGTGGTTTATTAGTGGGCGTGATGCAAAAAAATTTAGATTTAGCCACAGCCGCTAAATACTACACGATGCTAACGATTGGTGATGGCCTTTTAGCACAAATTCCGGCACTTATTATTTCAATCGCGGCGGGTATGATTGTTACCCGTAGTAGCTCGGGCGAAAATATGGGTACCGAAGTGACTAGCCAATTATTTATGAATCCGCGCGCAATTTATATCACGGCGGGTGTATTAGCGGTTTTAGGTTTAGTTCCCGGATTACCAACAATTCCATTTTTAGTGATCGCGATTATTTTAGGTTCGGTTTCTTGGACAATTACTCAATATAAAAAAGAAGCTGTTACTAATGAAAAGAAAAAAGTTGATGCTGAGTTAGCCGCGCCTAAAAAAGAAAATGTCGAAACAATGTTGCCGCTGGATATGGTCGAGCTTGAAGTCGGTTACGGTTTAATCAATGTAGTTGATTCTAGTAAATCGGGCGATTTACTAGAGCGTATTGCTTCGATCCGTAAGCAATTTGCTCTAGATCTAGGAATTGTCGTACCGAGCGTGCATATTCGCGATAATTTACAGTTAGCGGCGGGTGAATACCGCTTTTTAGTAAAAGGAAATAAAATCGGCGGCGGAGTTTTACGTCCTGATTCATTGCTAGCCATGGATCCTGGACAAGTCAGTGGAAAAGTTGACGGTATTCCAACGAAGGAACCCGCTTTCGGTTTAGATGCTTTATGGATTTCACAAGTGAACCGTGAAAAAGCTGAATTAGCTGGTTACACGGTAGTTGATTTACCAACCGTGATGGCGACGCATATTACCGAAATGATTCGTACCCATGCGCATGAATTATTAGGTCGCCAAGAAGCTTCACAGTTAGTGGATAATTTTAAGAAAACTCATCCCAAAGTTGTGGAAGATCTTATTCCAGACGCACTTTCATTAGGTGGAGTGGTTCGGGTATTACAAAATTTATTAAAAGAACAAGTTTCTATTCGTGATTTATTAACGATTTTTGAAACTTTGGCGGACGAAGCGGCACGTACAAAAGATTTAGACTTATTAACTGAATCAGTACGTAAGCAATTGTCTCGTTCAATCACGGCTAAATACACGGGCGAAGATGGCAACGTAAATGTGATGACTTTTGATTCAAAATTAGAAGAAACGGTTTCAAATTCATTGCTACAAACTGAACAAGGCGTGCAGTTAGTGATGGACCCACAATCCGCTTCTAAAATGATTTCAAATATTGCTATGCAAATTGAATCGCACCCAGAAATTGCGGGTCAGCCAATTCTGTTAACCAGTCCGACGGTACGTCGGCATATATTTAAATTGGTATCGCGGTTTATTCCGCAGCTGATCGTTCTGTCACATAATGAAATAACGACTGATGCAAAAGTGCAATCGGTAGCAACAGTCGAATTGGCATAAGTAGGGATAGCATATGCAAATAAAAAAGTTTGAAGCCAGATCAATGAAGGACGCACTCGAAATGATTAAGACCCAACTGGGTCCTGATGCAATTATTCTTTCGGCTAAAGAAACCACCAAAGGTTTTGGTTTAGGCGGAGAAAAAAGTATCGAAGTGACAGCGGCTTATTCAGAAAATATTTTGAACAACAAAAAATTTGTTGAATCAAAATTTTCTGATAAAAATAAAGAAAAATTTCAAAAAAGTCCGGCAAAAAATCAAAAAGAAGTGATGCAAAAAATGATTGAGAATCAAGTTGCCAAGCTTAACTCTCAAGTCTCAAAGCCAACGGGTAGTTCGGTTGCAGCGATAGCGGCGCGTTCGCAAGCTGCGGTTTCGGCCACTCCGTATAAAATGACCGAGCGCCGTTACATTGATATTGATAATGAGCAAAACGTAAGTGCATCGTCTCCCACAACGACCGTGATTCCATCCGTTACGCAAGTCGCGCAAAAAGTATGGAATGATATGGAAGTTACATCTTTAAAACGCGAAATCGAAACTTTAAAACAAGTAATGACCCAGTTTAGATCTGTACCCCAAAGTTTTGTACAAGCTCATCCCGGCGCAGACATGGGCGTGCATTACCAAATGAGTACTTCTTATCAGCGTTTAGTTCAGCGTGGCCTTCTACCAGAAATCGCGGCTGATATTGTGGTTCAAGCGCAAAAACAAATCCCGGCTGAGCAGCAGCAGAATAAAAATACGGTTGATGGTTGGATGGCAAAGTACATTTTAGATTCAACGCCAGTTGTAGAAATGGCGCATGAGCAATTTCACTTATTTGTCGGACCCTCGGGCGCAGGTAAAACCAGTTCTTTAATTAAATTAGCCAGCGACATGATCTTAAATCATCGTAAGCGCGTAGCGATTATTACAACCGATACTTCTAAAGTAGGCGCATCTGAGCAAATGAAGATTTTTTCACAAATTCTAAATGTTCCGTATTTGTGTTTACGCTCGCAGCAAGATTGGGCTCATGTCATTCCCCACCTTGAGCAGTTAGATCATGTATTAGTTGATTACGCTGGCTTAAATATGCGTACCCAAGACGAGTTAAATTATTTAAAACGCATGTCTCCTCCCGTTTATAAGTCTTTACGAACGCATTTAGTATTAAGTAGTCTTTCAAAAGATTCAGATTTGATTGAATGTGCAAAGCGCTACGACAGTTTCGGTTTTAACGATGTGATTTTTACCAGCCTTGATGAAGCCAACGTGCACGGAAATATCTATAACTTTATCCGTAAAATTCCGACCGAGCTTTTTGCATTCGGCATTGGCCAAAAAGTTCCGGAAGATTTTGAAAAAGCGACTCCCGAACGAGTGGTCGATCTTATTTTACAAATTACCCAGTCTACTCAAGCTCAACATTCTCACCAGCAGGAAGCCTCAATATGAAAATTGTAAGTATCACATCGGGCAAGGGTGGCGTTGGCAAGACGTCGTTAGTTTGCAATATGGCATTAGGCCTTTCGCAGCTAGGGAAAAAGGTTTTAATTTTTGATGGTGATTTGGGAATGGCGAACGTAGATATTTTTTTTGGAGTTCATCCAAAAAATAACTTACAAGATCTAGTCGACGGTATGCCATTAAAAGAATGCCTTACTTCAGCGGCCCATAACGTGGATTTACTGGCGGGTGGTAATGGCCTTTATAGTTTATGTCACTTAAACGCATTTCAACGCCGGGAAGTAATTTCACGCTTATCAGATATGAATTTTGCGTACGATTATTTGTTAATTGATACCTCCCCAGGTTTGCACGATCACGTACTCCATTTAAATTCAGTGGCCGATGACTGCTGCGTGATTTTGACGCCAGATCCATCTAGCTTCACAGATTCTTATGCTTTAATTAAAGTTCTTTACCAAAAATATAAAACACAAAAGTTTTCAGTGATTTGTAACCAAGTTGGAAATGAAAAATTAGGCGAACAATTATTTCTAAGATTTGCGGAAGTGGTTCAACAGTTTTTACCAGTTCGTCTTTCTTACAAGCGCAGTATTCCTTTTGATAGCCAGTTAAAGCTGTCAAACCAATTACAGCGTCTCATTTTAAGACAGGACCCTAAATCAATTTCATCGGTGGCTGTAAAGGCAATCTGCATGGATTTGGTCTCTCAGCAGCAACTGACTCCATCAATAAGTAATGGTGTTAATGGTCTAGACAGTTTATTTAGACCAGTCTCTGGTCATGCTTAAGCAGATTAGTCTTTGTTGAATGGTATGAATCAGATAAAGTTAAGTATAGAGGGGTCCATCGATGTCAAAAGCTAATCTTCTGAAAAAATATAAAGAAGAACCCAAAAAGAATATTAAGCGTAATCAAAAAGAAGAACTTATTAAAGAGTATTCTTCTTTGATTAAATTCGTTGCGCAAAAAATTGCCATTCGTTTACCCCCAAATATTGAATTAGACGATCTGATCTCAGCCGGCTCTATTGGTTTGATGGATGCGATCGATAAATGGGATCCAACACGCGATAACAAATTTAAAACCTATGCTGAGTTCCGTATTCGTGGAGCCATTCTAGATGAATTGCGTTCGCAAGATTGGGTTCCACGTTCAGTGCGTGATAAATCAAAAGCTTTAGATCGTACGATCGCGGCTTTAGAAAATGAACTAGGTCGTTATCCAACGGAAGAAGAAATTTCTAGCCGTTTAAACATGCCAATGACTGAATTTCATGATTTGGTTAATCAAGTTCGTCCGGTAAGTTTATTATCGATTGACGACCAACCAACTTTTAGCGATTCAGATAAAAAATCAATTGCGAATCTTTTAGAAGGTGCAAAATCTGGAAATCCATTTAATCAACTGAATGTAAAAGTAGTTAAAGACGTGGTAGCTAAAGCCATCGAAGAATTACCAGAACGTCAGCGTTTAGTTTTATCTTTATACTACTTTGAAGATTTGAATTTAAAAGAGATTGGCCAAGTATTACGCGTGACCGAGTCACGCGTCTCGCAACTTCATGCTCAAGCCGTAACCCGTTTACGCGCTAAACTAGCGGCGACAATCGCCGCTGGTGAATTAGAAGCTATCTAATTATCGCAGACCGAATCTGGCAACAGAACTGGTCTGTTCATGTAATCCCGAGTTACTGATAGAGTTCTATTTTTCACCTGCAGTTGAATTTTTTCAGTGCGATCATAAATTGGTGCCGTTATTTCAACGTAGGCAATCAGCTTCGAATTAAAAACCAAAGATTTTTTCACTAAAAATTTATCATTTTTTCCAAAAAATAAAGCAAATATTTTACGATTAACTAATGAAGCAGCTCTTTTTGTATAAGATTCGTTCATTTCAGGTTCGCACAAAAACCCTAATTTTAAAAAGTACGTCGAAGGGATAGCTTCCGTACGGATTAAACCGATTTTATCATTTTCAGCAAAAGAATTCTCTTTAGTCTGAATCGAGCCATCTTGAATTTCTTCCACGGGCGATAACTGGCACGAAGCCAAAGTTAAGATTAAAAATGTTAATAATAAAAATGATTTAAGTAGAAGTTGCAATCATAGCCTCCCGTATTTTTTTCATCAGACGTGCTTCAGTTTGGCGTACGGCTTCCCTTGATATTCCGTACTTATCGCCAATTTCTTGTAAAGTTAAAGGTTCATCACTCAAGATACGCTCTTCTAATAAGATTTTTTCACGCTCATTCAAACTTTTACGTAAAGAATCAATGGCCGACATGAGTAATGAAAGTTGTTCTTCCAAAGCTAACTGCTCATCTAAGGGTAGGCTGCCATCTTCTTTGCGAAGTAGTGCAGAAAGTGGAGTCGCGCTCTCGTCGCTGCCGCCAGCGGGCTTATCTAAGCTTACATCGCGTGAGCTCAGACGCTTTGCCATTTCGGTTACTTCGTCTTGTGGAATTCCTAATTTATGAGAAATTAGCGCAATATTTTCTGAAGAAGACATTTTTTCTAATTCTTGTTTTTGTCTTTGCAGTTGATAAAAAAGTTTTCTTTGGTTAGCCGTCGTGCCGATTCTAACCATTGAAAATTGGCGCATCAGATACTCTTGAATATAGCCACGAATCCACCACACTGCATAGGTGATCAGTCGATTTCCTTTATAAGGGTTAAACTCTTTCACGGCATGCATCAGGCCAACGTTGCCTTCTTGAATCACATCGATTAATTTATTTGAAAATTTGGCATACTCGGCCGCAATTTTAACGACGAAACGTAGATTAGATTTCACCAGGGTTTGGGCAATCGCGGGATCTTTGCTTTCGTAATATTTTTTTGCAAACTCAAGTTCTTGTTCACGACTTAAAACTGGATATTTACGAACTTCGCTTAAATAAAGTGAAAGTGGATCGCGGGTGGTAGTTAAGCTAGTTTCCGTTGTTTTTTTCGAAGTAATTTCTACGACGTCGCGGCCATCAAAGTCAGATTCATTAGATTCTTCATCAGTTGGTTTAAGTACTAAAGGTTCATCGTCTGAAACAACCTCGGCCTGAACCGCACGATGTTCATCGTCGGCCACAGGTTTTTTAGTTACCTTGGCTTTTGTAGGTTTGATCTTACGAACAACTTTTTTCTTAACTGCCATTTTTACGCGAGGATTTTCTTGAGATTTTTCTCTAAAGCTTCACGGATTTTACCTTTAAAAAGACTCAGTGCGAAAGGCAGATCAACTTCAACCATAATATTGCTAGAGTCTGAGCCTTTGTCTTGAACCTGTAATTCGGCCTTAAACTGGCTACCGGTCACGCGGCAAATTCTCGCCGACTCGTCAAAAGTACTGGATACTTTAGGATCAAATTTTTTAAAATCATTTTCACCGCTCAGTAAATCTTTAATTTTCTTAAATGCAGTTGCTGAATCTGTTGGCGCTGGTAGTTCAAATTTAAATTTTGGCATGCACAAATGGTAAGACTTTGTCAGGTTTTCGTCTATGAAAACTATGTGTCTAACCCCGTCAAACTTATGGACCCCATTAAAAGTTCAGTTTTGACTGCGCTTTCATTTCCATGAGAGCATAAATGTTATGAAATTTGTAAGAGAACTAAAAAGAACAGATTATGCAGGAAGTTTAACGGCCAAACACGTAGGTCAAAAAGTAGTTTTGATGGGTTGGGTCAACTCAAGACGAGATCACGGCAGTCTTGTATTTATTGACTTAAGAGATCGCGAAGGATTAGTGCAAATCGTTCTTGACCCTAACAAGGCCGAAACATCAGCCGCAAAAGATTTCCGCGGAGAATACGTGGTTGCTTTAGAAGGTATCGTGCGGGCCCGTCCCGATGGAATGAAAAATACAAAACTTAAAACGGGCGAAGTTGAGGTTGAAGCTATACGTTGCGAGATTTTAAATACGGCAGTCACCGTGCCATTTCAAATCGACGATGAAAACGTAAACGAAACTTTAAGATTAAAATATCGTTATTTAGATCTACGTTCACCTCGCTTACAAAATAATATAATAATGCGTCATCAAGTCGCGCGTTTAGTGCGTGAATTTTTATCTGATAATGGATTCATTGAAGTTGAAACTCCGATTTTATTCAAATCAACTCCCGAAGGCGCGCGCGATTATTTAGTTCCGTCGCGTGTAAATCCAGGAAATTTTTATGCTCTTCCACAGTCTCCACAGATTTTAAAGCAATTATTGATGGTGGGCGGTTACGACCGTTATTTCCAAATTGCCCGTTGCTTCCGCGATGAAGACCTGCGTGCAGATCGTCAGCCTGAGTTCTCACAAATTGATATGGAAATGTCTTTCATCGACACCGAAGATATTATTGAAATGAACGAGCGCATGCTTCGTCATATCTGGAAAAATATTAAAGGAATTGATGTACCTAAAATACAACGTATGAGCTACTTCGAAGCAATGGATCGTTACGGTTCTGATAAACCAGACACACGCTTTGGCTTAGAAATTCAAGACTTAGCTTCGGTATTGGCCAATTCAGGCTTCAAAGTTTTTGACGATGCATTATCTCGGGGCGGAATTGTGCGCGGAATAAACATCCCAGGCGGCGGAATATTCACGCGTGGCCAATTCGATAAGCTAACTGAATTGGCGAAGAAAAATGGAGCTAAAGGTTTAGTTTGGATGAAGCAAGAAGTGGACGGCAGCATTAATTCGCCCATCGCAAAATTCTTCACGCCAGAAAAGCTAAAAGAAATTTTTACTAAAGTCGGTTGCACGCAAAAAGATTGCGCATTAATCGTCGCCGATGACTACGATCAAGCATGTTCAGCCTTATCATCTTTACGTGTGCAACTGGGCCGCGAATTAAAATTAATTGATTTTACAAAATACAATTTCTTGTGGGTTGTTGATTTCCCATTACTAGAGTATTCGCCAGACGATAAGCGTTGGGTATCAAGACATCATCCTTTTACATCACCGGCGGATGAATTTTTTGACGACATGATCAATGCAAATGAAAAAGCTTATCCAAGAATGCTAGCCAAAGCTTACGATTTAGTTTGTAACGGTTATGAAATGGGTGGCGGATCAATTCGTATTTACCGTAACGAAATTCAGCAAGCTATTTTTAAGCTATTAGGTATGTCCAAAGAAGAGACCGAAATGAAATTCGGATTTTTCTTAGATGCACTCAAATATGGAACTCCACCACATGGCGGTATTGCATGGGGTATGGACCGTTTAGTCATGTTATTAACCCAAACTGAAGCTATTCGTGACGTTATCGCATTTCCGAAAACGGCCAAGGCATCGTGTTTGATGAGCGATGCACCAAGCGGAGTTAGTCGCGATCAATTAGTTGAGGTAGGTATTCGCTTAAGTGCGCAAGCTGAGAAAGCTGTCGAAGAAGTTAAACCCAATTAATTGCTAAAAAGATTCACCCTGATCAATCTGATTCAGGGTGAATCCAGTTTCTTCTAGCGAAGAAATTTCATAAATTCCCTGAAGCTTTCTAAAGCCATCTTTTTTCTCTAGAACAATAATATTTTGAATTGTCATCGCAATTAATTTACGAATCGATTGTAAACTCCACTGCGGGGCACCCATTTGAATTAGCATCTCTAGTCGTAGTAAGGCTTCCAAAGCGGTGCGCGCATGTAGCGAACCAAAACTACCGTCATGTCCTGTAGCCATCGCCATCATTAATGATTTTGCCTCGGGCCCGCGTATCTCACCGATAACTAAGCGGTCAGGGCGTAAACGTAACGCTCGCTTTAATAAATCATCCATCCCGACATCACCGACCGAGCGACTAGGATCTTGTCGTGTTAGTAAAGATACACTGGCTGAATCGGGTAGCTGCAACTCTTGAGTATCTTCAATAATAACGGCGCGTTCTTCCTTGTTTAACATTTGCAGTAAAGACTGTAAAAAACTAGTTTTGCCAGATCCCGTGCCACCGACGACTAAAAAATTTTTCTTCTGCTGAAAAATGTCTTTAATCTGGTTGATCTGACTTTCGTTGCACCATTTTTTTTCTAAAAAAGATTCTAATGTCCATTTGCTTTTAGGCTGCACACGGATTGAAAGCAAACTGCTACCTCGTGAAAGCTCGCCAAAGATAATTGTAATCCGCAAGCGGCCAGACTGTGATTCTACAAAAGGCTTTTCGCGGTTTAAGTAGCTTCCGCACTTTTGAGAAAGTCGGTCTAAAACTGCAACGTAAGAATTTTCTGAATAGAAGTGATCCGTGTAACGTGATAATTTCCCATTTTTTTCATAGAATATTTCTTGATAATTATTAACCAAAATCTCGGTGATATCCGCATCGCTTAATAGATCATCTAATGGTCCTAAACCTGATATTTCATTAATAATCCGGTTTTTTACCAAAAAAGGTTCGCTGGCAACTTCTACATCGATTAAATTTTGGAAACGTTCCGTCAGTGACATATCTGATTCGTTAGAATCCCAATCGACGTCGATACGACTCTTTTGTTTTGAAAAAATAGATTCTATTTTTTTGTAAACATCGTTATTCATTAGTGACCACCGTTTCTTGCTTCATTAATTCCGGAGTTACAAAAATAACCAGTTCCGTGCGGCTTTCGCGGTAATCTTTGCTAGAGAATAAAGTTCCTAAAATAGGAATTTGGCTCAAGAATGGTAAGCCTTCACTGCTTTCGCCAGTTTCGTTTTTTAATAAGCCCGATAAAGCAATCGTTTGGCTTTTGATCAAATCAAAATGGCTAACCACGCGATGGGTATGAATGCCCGGGATGCCGTCGACCGTTGTGCTTTTATCTAAGCTAGAAACTTCAGACTCAATTTGAATACTCATTTGTCCGATGGAATCAATCACAGGTTTAATTTTCATCCCAATCCCGTATTTTTTCCAAACGACATCATTTACTTTGAAATTAAGGATACGAATCGGAAATTCACCACCAGCAAAAAATTCTGCTTCTTTGCCGCTACGACAGATTAAAGTGGGTGAAGCTAAAACTTTAATGTTACCTTGATTTTCACTGGCGACCGCCGCCATATCAATTGGTAAAACTTGGGCCGCGCCATCGATGATTTGTGCCGAGTAAGTTCCGGGATACTTAATACCAAGAGAGCGGCCAAATTCTTTTTTAATCTCTGTAATCTGTACGGCCACGCGAATATTATCAGCGATTTCAATTTTTTGTTTATTCTCGATGGCCAAAATCCCCATTTGCTGCAAAGTATTTTTATAATCTGTGGCGTAGTCTTTAGCACTAAATTGAATTTTCCAAGGTTCGCCAAACATGATTTTCAAAGGGGTTAAGCCTTTTTCGCGCAAATACTTTTCAATATGAACTGAAACCTTATGCTTTAACTTTTCGTCAAGCTGAACTGCCCAAAATAAAGATGATCCGTTTGTTCTGATCAAATCAATTACTTTTTCATAGTCGGCAAAGCGATAAAGTTTTCCTTTTAAACAAACAACTTCTTCACAGAAGTCGACTTGTAGACCCAAAAATTTTTTTGCAAGCTTGGTCCAATCATTAAAAGTTTTAAGTGAACCAATCGGTGTGCTGACCACGGTATAAGATTCATTATCTAACCGGATCTGTGTGCTGCCAATGCCCAGAGTTTTTAAATAAATCTGCGAACCACGGGTCTGCACGCCAATTAATTTAGGATTTTCAACCCATACTTTAGAAGCACGCTGCTTAACTAAGTGATCTTGACCCAGCTCAATCGTAATAATTTCTTTAGAGAAAACCAAGGTTTGGAAAACGAATAAAATAGTGAAGACGGCTGTATTTTTCATACAGAGCGCTATTTCAAAAGCGAGCTCTAGCTTAGTGACTCATTAGGCTTATAAAGATTCGGCTAGCGGAATAAAAGTTCGACCAGAACTCCGCCGTCGTGATTAGTTACTTTAAGCTCGCCATTTTGAATTTTCATCAAGGTATGGCAGATTGTAAGTCCCAAGCCCATGCCGATCGAATGATTCATGATATTTTCATCAAGCTGAAAAGGTTTCATGATTTTTTCAATCGTTTGCGCAGAAATCTGCGGGCCTTTATTTTCAATCGCGATAATGATGCGGTAAGGGACATTTTGATAAACACGCACCGAGATTTCGCTATTGGCCACACCAAATTTGGTCGCATTGTGTAAAGCGCGGAAAAACGCGGTTTTAGATAACTGCGGATCAAGTTCGATTGTTTCTAATTCACTTTTCATGCGTAAAGTTTGAGTTTTAGAATTTAATAACTTACTAATGTCCGCCGGCATATCTTTTAAAAGTGATTCTACGTTAATCACATCTTTACGAGTCGGAATCAAACCAACTTCACCTTTTACGATCAATAATACGTCATCAATAATGCTTTTCAATTTCTCTGAAGAGCGCATGATCCGGTCCGTAAAAAGCTTTTGCTCGTCAGATAAAAGCGTTTCTTTCATCAAACTAGTAAAACTTAAAATCGTTGTCAGCGGAGTCTTTAATTCATGATTAATCAAAATCATAAACTGATTCTTTGCTTTATCTAAACTGCGTAAATCATCTAAAGCTTTTTCTAAAGCCTTATTTTTTTCTTTCAGTTCATTTTTTAAATTATATTTTTCGTAACCTTGATCAACCGTATTTAAAAGATCAACCGGGTCCCAAGGTTTAGTTAGATAGCGATAAATCTGGCCTTTGTTTACGGCACCAATGACCGATTCAATATCTGTGTAGCCCGTTAATAAAATTCGTACACTGTCTGGATGTGAGACAATCGACTTTTCTAAAAATTCGACCCCAGTAATCAAAGGCATGCGTTGATCCGAAATGATAACGGCTAGGTCTGGCTGATTGTCTAGGATGTTGAATGCTTCTTCGGGTGTTGAGGCCTTCAAGACGTTGTAAGAACGTCTAAAAATACGCTCTAAAGCGTCTAGGTTGTCGGTCTCGTCATCTAAACAAAGCAGATAAGGTTTTTCCATTGAGCTTACTTTATCGAGAGATTTTGTCTTAGGTCTAGATTTAAGTGCAATTTCTGACCTAAGGCTATTTTTGATTATAGAAAACCAGTCAAAGTGTCGAAGAGTGATACGATCATCAATATTAGGAGACAGCTATGTCGCTAAAAAATCTAGTGAATTTCGTTTTTGCAACCTCTGCAATTTTGTCGGGACTTGTGTTTACAAACCAAGCTCACGCGCAGTTTCAGGGTTCCGTTCAAGGATCTGCCGGCTTGTACGGTTCAGGTTATTACGGTGGAACTCAAGCATGTCCTTACAACGTGAAAACGGGTAGCGGCGCAGTCGACATGAGTGATAAAGAAAAATCCGAACGCGCAACTTTAAAGAAATTAAAATCAGATTTAGTTTCTAAAGAAGCCGCCGTCGAAAAAGCCACCGATAAATTAGATGTATTAAGAGAAAAACTTTCTAAGCACTTAGTTTCTGACGTACTTGAATTTTTACTTTCAGTTCACATTGAAAATGGGAAAGAATGTTCTCAATACGTAACTCATCCAACTAATCGTTCTTGCTTACCTAACACCCCCCCTCCTCCTGCAGCTCCAGCGGCGGCAGTCACTGCAGAATCAGCGGCAAAAGGTAAAGCAGAAGGCGGCGGTCCGTCACAGCAATCTGAATTAACAAAAAATAATGATCAAGCTCAATCTAAAAATACAGATTGTGGCAAATTAGCCGATGGAATTCCGAAATCAATCCGTAACTCTTGGATTACGCAAGATTCAAAAGGAAACGTTGGCGGATATTGTATTGGCGATTCTACTTCGAATTCAGGTTCGGTCGATTTATCTATTTGTGATGATGCTAATTTAAAACCAGCAAAAGATTCAGGAAATAAATATAAAGCTTCGGCATCTACTGTAGAATGTAAAAAGTCTTTAGCTGATTATCGCAAAGTTCGTATGGAACAAGGTAATGCGGCTGATCGCGTTGCTTATCTAGAAGCGAAAATCGAAGAGCAAGAAGAAAAAATTGAAACAACTCGTGAAAGATATAAATCAAGAAAATCAGTTGAAGCTAATTGTCCTCAGTGTGAGGAAGAGGCTCGTGGTTACGCTTACGAAGCTCCAAAAAAAGATTGGACTTCGGTTTTAGTTAACGGTGCTTTAGCAGTTGGTGCTTACGCGTACGGAAGAAGTTACGATAAAGCAGCGATGGAATACGATGCTCAAATGGGTTACCAAGTTAGACAAGGTAACGGAACCGGTATTGGTTTAGCCGCACCATTTATTTTAGCAGGAGTTTACGGTGCTACGCAAAGCGGAGTTGGCCAAGGTTCATTTGGTTGCGCAGCTGGCGTTAATGGAACCGGCAATGTATACGGAGCTAACGGTGGCTTAAACGGTGTTGGTAACAATGCTTACGGTCCGTTTGCAAACGGGGCGGCCGGTCTTGGTGGAGCATTTGGTTATCCAAATAATATGTACGGTAACGTTCTAGGCGGCGGCGCATACAATCCTGGTTTTAATGGTAACGGAACATTTAATGGTCCTGGATCGCTAAATGGCAGTTCAGGATTAGCGTTATGTTTTACTTGGCCATGTCCACAACAAGGTGGATTGGGTGCAGGCTTAGGCGGTCAGATGGGCGGACAATTTAGTGTCGGTCCATTCGGTGGACAAAATGGATTAGGCGGACAATTAGGTGCAAACGGCCTTTACGGTAACGGCGGCCCGTTCGGAAATCCATATGGAAATTCAGGCGGTCAACTTGGTGGCAACTTAGGTGGACAATTCGGCGGCCCATTTGGACAAGCCGGTTTAGGTGGTCAAGCAGGATTAGGTGGTCCCTTCGGAGGACAAAATGGATTAGGCGGACAGTTCGGCCTTGGAAATTCACAATACCAAATGCAGTTGATGCAGCAACAGCAACAAATGTTACAGCAGCAACAAATGCAACAGCAGCAGTTAGCGCAATATTATCAAGCGCAAGCGCAAGCTCAGCAGCAGCAATTAGTCAGACAACAACAAGTTCAGCAGCAGGCTCAGCAAGTGCAGCAAGAGATCTCTTCCTTACAGATGCGCTTACAGATGCTTTACTCAAGCGCGTACTCTGGCGGTGGCGGTGGTGGTGGATCTCTTTACGGTGGTACAGGCTTAGTCAATGGAAATGGCGGCTATGCGGGTGGAATCAATGGCTCGTTTAACTTTGGCGCGGGTGCAGGTTACAACACGGGCACGGGTTACACACCAATCGGTACAACAATTAATAATACGACGAATCGAAGCCGTTAAATTAAATTTTTAGAAAAAAATCAAAAAAGAGACTAGTTAAAGCTAGTCTCTTTTTTTTTATTCGTTTATGAATAGGAATATGATTCAGACAATTAAAAATTGTTACGACAGCCACATTCATTTTTTAGCGATTGGCCAAGTGGCTGCCGGATTACAATTACAATCCTTAGCTTCTGAATTAGAAATTCAAAATATACAAATTAAACCACAGTACTACCGTGAAAGTTGGATCCAAGGATTTGGATGGGATCAAAACAAGTGGAGTTCAAAAAAATTTCCGCATAAAAAAACGCTCGATCAAATTTTTCCTGACACACCCGTTTTTTTATCACGCGTTGATGGCCATGCCTCATGGATTAATTCAAAGGCCGTCGATGCTCTAACAAAAAAAGGCTACGACTTTTCCAAAAATCCCGTTGGTGGAACGATTGCGCGTGATGAACAGGGTGAAGTAACCGGCGTATTATTTGATCAAGCCCATATCAACGCTTTATTGATGATGCCGCATTTTACCGATGCGCAAACAAAAGCTCATTTTGAAATATCACAGAAGCTACTAAATCAAGGTGGCTTCACGCACGCCCGCGATTTATCAATGAATTTAAATTCGTGGCAAATTCTATCGCAAATGTCGGATGATAAAAAAATTAGTGTTTGTGTAGATAGTTTTGTGACTGCAGAAAACCTTGGGGATTTACCGCGAGTCTTAAACGAAATCAGTGCGATGAAAAAAAATCCCAGCCCGTTTTTAAAAATTCACGGGGTTAAATTATTCGTCGATGGATCACTAGGTTCAAAGACCGCTTTTTTATCGCAAAACTATTTGCAGAGCGAAACTCATGGAATGATGAGCTGGGCAACTGACGAAATCAAACAAGCTTTAAAAATGATCTGGCAAAGTAAATTAGAAGTAGCGATTCATACAATCGGCGATCAAGCCGTGCACGAAGTTGTATTGGCGGCCCGCCAGGTTTCGGCGGAAGGAATTTTAGGCCGTTTACATTTGGAGCACGTACAAATCGTGCGACCTGAAACAATTCAACTGATGAAGCCCTTACATATCACTTGTCATATGCAGCCTTGTCATTGGCTCAGTGATCATTCTTGGTTACCAGAAGTTTTACCTGTAGATTTACTTAAAAATTTATTTCCATGGGAAGCTTTAAGAAAAAATAAAATCGCTTTCGACTTCGGTAGCGATGCTCCGATTGAACCTTCTTTGCTTTTAAGAAACCTTCAGGCTTTACAATTAAGTGCACAAAAATCGATTCCAGCTTTAGCAGATGACTGGAAAAAATATCATGCTCATTGCGATTTAAAATGGACAAATAGTTGGACTGAATTCGATGAAAGCTCAATCCGCCAAGTGTACTTTGACGGACAGCCTTTGTTATAATTAAAACTGAAATTGAACTTCGTAATGGTTTAGTAGCAATACGGCGCCCAGAACGACGGCTCCGGTAACAATCCATTTTTTATTATTACTTAAGGTTTGCGTAACTGATTTTGAAGCGGCCGAAACACCTTCCGAAAAAGAACAATGCCCGACGGCCAAAGGCTGCCAGCCCACGATATTAAGATCTTTAGTTAGTTGGGCGCTTTCACAAGCTCCCGTCAGTAGCGAAACTTGCGAATCGGTTATTTTTGAGCGGGTTGAAATTTCTTCGGGAAGCGAAGCATATTTAATAAATACGCCCGGAACTTTTAACAAGCTTGATTTAAAATTTTTAAAATCATCTTGCGTCATTTTTTTCTTAAAAAAGATCACAAAACTTTCAACGGCAACAGGGTTAGGAATTTTCGTTAAAAAATCTTTAATTTTTTTTAACTCGGTTTCAAGCATTGTTAATTGGTTTTTATTTGCAATAAGTTCTTTTACTTGAGTAGTTAGCTTTAAAGCCATTTCAAGCTGCTCTTCCGAAAGCATTTCGTTTTGTAAAACGGTCGTTAGCGATTTTGCGTAATTTTGAATATAAACATTCGCAGAAAGGTCAATTGAGTTTACCAACTCATCGAACTGTGGTGTTTCTTTTGCGACATAGCGGTCAAAAAAAAATTTATCTGTGCAAACGTAAGAATTTTTTTCGCAAGACTCGCGGTAAGTTAAAAATGGAACATTAGCTTCGGGCACTAATAAGGTATCCGCAAAGCAAACTTGATTAACTAGCATTAAAAAAAATGACATCATTAAAATAATTAGAAAATTCATCTTATCCTCCTTTGTAATATTCAATAGCGATTGGCTTTGCTAAAACTTCTTCTTTTTGTTCTACATCCGTTTTGCGGTTTTGAACCACCGCCCAGAACGGGCCGGCCACTTTCATAATATCTTTTGATAAATATTCTGGAACTAAAACCGCATACTGTTGTGGATTCAGCGGAGCGCGCAAAATTTTAATTTTACCCGCAATCCGGCGTGAGCCTCGTTCACTCGGTGAGCCTGCGTACAAATCAATAACTCCGTACTGGTCAATTAAGGCTGAAATGGTATCGATGTTAGAAAGTTCGATCGGCACCAGTACGAAGCCTTTAGGAATCAACGTATCGGCATAAACTTTTTCAATCGACGGAGCCTTCACATCGTCAGATTTTTTATTAAGTAAAATAAATGCCGCAATAAAAATAAAGAATGCGATGAACAAGGGTCTATTCTTTTGCGTTAAAGTTTTGATATTTATTTTTTTCATCCTGTAAATCCTTTCTATATTTGGAAAGCCGGTATTGGCTGGATTGGTTTTTCTGGTGATCAATCATGATCTGAAAGCCGATCAAGATTGAGGTGATTATTAAAAGCAAAAAGACAGATTCAATTAGAACTTGCCCGCGTTGATTTCGACCGACCATTGGTTTCCTTTCTTGTTTGGACCCGCACCGCATGTAAATTCAAACTGGTTGGCCGAGTCTATTATTCGCTGCGGAGCTTGTTTTGTTCGATACGAGTGTTGCCAAGTTAAGACCAATTTTTGCGCCGTCTTGTA
Organism: Bdellovibrio sp.; assembly: GCA_014376435.1. Lineage (GTDB taxonomy): Bacteria > Bdellovibrionota > Bdellovibrionia > Bdellovibrionales > Bdellovibrionaceae > Pseudobdellovibrio. The sequence continues at coordinate 36,597 of JACMRL010000035.1, forward strand.
ATCAGAAGTAAGTCCGTAGTTGGGAGCTAAATCTTCGAAATCCGGTTCCACTGCCACCTGCGCTGCATGGCTTACGTACATCGCGCTAAAGCTAGTCAGGTAGAATTGCCAGATTGAACCCATTTCTTGAAGATGCATTTGAATTTTTAAAAGCATCGCCGCCGTTGCTAGTTGAGATTTGAAATGAGCGGTCTTTATAATTGTTTTTTGAATTCCATCTAAAACTTGCTGTTGTTCACGAATTGAAGCAATTTGCGCCAGGGCAGCCGCGATAGCGACCGGATTACCCGCCGAAGTAAGCAATTGAGCTTCGGCCGCTATTAGACGTAGACGAAGTGTAGTCGATAGTGGATTTAATTGAAAAAGTTTTTTTTCAAAGCCAATCATTTCTTTCTGTAGCTCAATACTTTGTAGAATGCAGGTACTGCGCACGCGACTTTTTATCTGAATTAAATATCCAGTTAGCGCAAATGTACCGTAGATTAAAAATAATAATGGAAGAATCGTCAAAGCTAAGACAGCACCCGAGCCCCGATTATTATTAAGGAACATCAAGTTCAAGCGCTAGCTCGCTTTCTTTTTGAAAAATTTTTCCTAAGTCGGTGTTTGCGTAAAGTTGAATGTAAGAATAATCATTGGTAGTTCTAAAAACTAAATTCACATTTTTTAGATTAAAATCGTTCAAGCTAGCTTGAAGCTTATGACGGCACGAAGGCCTTCGCTGAAGTTCGCAAAGGTGAGCCGACTCGATCAGTTCGCCAATTACAATATTCATTTGAATCGCCAGGCCAATGCGAACGGTGAAAAGTATCGTCGTCATTAAAAATAGGCCAAAAATACTTAGCTCGACCGCCGCCTGGCCTTTTTGGTTCATTATCTGGCGCCGTCCATAAAATTTGAAAGATCTTTGCGATTGGTATTGCTGACATTATCAAGATCTAGCTTCTCAGTTTTTTTAGCTCCCATGGCCCGGTTGATGTTTTCGTATTGCTTCGTTACGTTTTGACCAACGACTTTAACGACGCCGATGGTACCCACGGCAATCAAGGCGACCAGAATCATATATTCGATCATGCCTTGGCCCTTGTTATTAAGCTTGCGGGGTAATTGAACTTTGGTTGTTTTGATTTTAGACATAAAAAAAGCCTCCTGAGTGGAGGCTATGCAAGCTAGCTGCGCTGATTGGGTTAGCTAGCTGCGGGATTAAATCCGCAGTTCGAATTACTTCTTTTTACCGGCTACCTTTTTTTTAGCAGGCGGGGCCGCTTTTATAGGAGCGGTCTTTTTTGTCGGGGCCGCTTTAGCTATCGGTTTTACGGCAGCTGGTTTAGGGGGTATCACAGCTTTTTTAATTTGAACGGTGATATCTTTTTTTACTGGCGCAGCTACTTTAGCGGCTTCAACTTTTTTTGCGGCCGCTTCTAATTTCTTAGCGGGCTGAGCATCTTGTTTTTCTTTTAACTTCTTAGCTTTGCGAACGCCTACGATGCGCTCCATGATTTCGTAAGCTTCTTTTTGTAAGTCATTTTCAAAAATGAAGCGGTAAAAGCCTTCAATTTCAGGACTTTGGCGGAATTTTTTTACGGAAGTCGGCATGCTTTCGGATTGAACAAAATCAATCGAGTTTCCGTCTTTTGAAAGTTTCACTTTATCTGCCACAAGAACCCTCCCTTTGAGAATGAGAATAAAATGCAATCTAATCTAATGACGTAGACGGGTCAAGCATCAAGCTAGTATATAAGTCGTTGATTTTCTTTAAGTTTCAGATCATTTTAAAGTCGGGTGGTGCGTATGATTGAATTGAAGGGTAAGCCCGTCGCGGATTTCATTTACCAACAAATTACGAGCGAGCTACAGAGCTGGAAATCTTCGGGTTGGAGCCTTCCGCATTTAGCCGTAATCTTAGTGGGCGCAGACCCGGCCAGCCAAGTCTACGTTCAGCATAAACAAAAAGCCTGTGAAAAATTGGGTTTTAAATCTAGCCTGGTTCAACTCGCTGAAAATATCACTGAAAAAGATCTAACTGAAAAAATAAAACAATTAAACTCTGACTCTTCAATCGATGGCATTTTGATGCAGCTACCTTTACCAACACATTTAGATGCAAAAAAATTTTCTGATCTGATTGCAAAAGAAAAAGATGCGGACGCATTAACTAGTTCCTCTTTGGGATTATTAGTTACGGGTCAACAAATTATCGCGTCTTGCACTCCGTTTGGAATTATCGAGATGTTAGACTTCTATAAACTGAATGTGGCGAAAAAAAATGTTTTGGTGATTGGCCGTAGCTTAATCGTGGGACTCCCACTATTTCATTTATTAACTCAAAAAAATGCCACGGTTACTTTGGCGCATTCCCAAACGGTAGATTTAAAAAGTCGTCTGAAAGAATTTGATTTTGTTTTTGTAGCGATTGGTAAGCCTGAATATTTTAAACCTACTGATTTTAAAAAAGATGCGGTTGTTATTGACGTGGGTATTCACCGACTAGAAAACGGGCTCGTCGGAGACGTGAGTAGTGCGGGTGCGGCTGAACATTTATCGGCTTTCACTCCCGTACCGGGCGGTGTAGGGCCTACAACGATCGCATTATTAATGCGAAATACTTTTAAATTAGCCGAAAAAAATAGAAAGTTCGCAACATGAACGAACTTTTAAAAAACCACTGGTACCTAGCCGTACCTTCGGCAAAATTAGCAAAAACTAAAATGTTATCTTTAGAAATTATGGGCGAGCCTATTTTATTCTTTAGAAAATCCACGGGTGAAGTCAGCGCAATTCGTGATATTTGCCCACACCGCGGAATTCCCCTTAAGTTTGGTCGCGTGGTTGAGGATAAAGTTGAATGCCCTTATCATGGTTGGAAGTTTGATGGCGGCGGCGTCTGCCGCGAAATCCCCTCGTTAACTAGTGAGCAAAAATTAGACTGTACTAAAATTAAAATTAAATCTTATTCGTTGATCGAACAATACGGGGGGATTTGGATTTTTATGGGCGATGCTGATTTTGATGAGACTTTAGCTCCACGACCACCTGTCTTTAGTGATATCGATCCATTTTCTACGCCAAACCTTTGTGACATTGTACTTTTCCCGTGTCATATCGATCATGCGGTGATCGGTCTCATGGACCCTGCGCACGGTCCTTATGTACACCAAAGTTGGTTTTGGAGAACTTCAAAATCTGCTTACGAAAAACGTAAAAACTTTGGCCCAGTTGATTATGGTTTTCAAATGAAGCGGCACAAGCCTTCAAAAAATTCTAAAGCATATAAAATTTTGGGTGGCGAGCCCACGACAGAAATTACTTTTCGTATTCCTGGCACCCGCGTTGAACACGTACAAGTTGGTAAACGCAGTTTCTATTCGCTAACGGCTTTAATGCCTTTATCCGAAAACAAAACTCAAGTGGTGCAAATGGTTTTTTGGAATATCCCTTGGCTATCTTTAGCCAAACCACTGGTTAAACGATTTGGTAAAACCTTCCTGGGGCAAGATTTAGATGCCGTTACGAAACAGCAAGAGGGTTTAAAATACGATCCTTCTCTAATGTTAATCAATGATTCTGATACGCAAGCTAAATGGTATTTCGCTTTGAAAAAAGAGTGGAATGAAAGTTTAGAACAAAAAAGAAGTTTCCAGAATCCGGTTAAAGACGTCACTTTATCTTGGAAAAGTTAATCTTATGAAAATTTGGAAATTAAAAAAAGGTCATGATGCTAGATTACGTTCCAGACACCCTTGGGTTTTTTCGAATGAGCTTTTAGACAGCCCAAAAAGTATCAAACCCGGAGAGCCCGTAGAGATTCAAGATATTCAAGGTAACTTTATGGCTAGGGGTTACGGCAATCCCCACTCTTTAATTTCTTTTCGTGCGATTAGTTTTTTAGCAAAAGATGAAAACCCAACGGCGCCAGAATTTTTAACTGAGCGCTTGGTGCAAGCCTGGATCTACCGCCAAAAATGTGGATTTCATAAAAGCTTTAGGCTTTGTTACTCTGAAGTAGATCAAATGCCTGGATTAGTTTTAGACCGTTACATCATACTTAAAGGTGAAGTTGAATACCAAGTTTTTTCTTTTCAACTTTTAACTTCGGGTATGGACTTAGCCTTTCAGAGCAATCAAAACTGGGAAACAATTCTTAAAAAATTAGTCGAACAAAGTCTTAAGTTCGAATTAAGTAAAATTGATTGGGATCATACTTTAATTTTGCAGCGGAACGATGTGAATATCCGCAAGCTTGAAGGCATTCCCGTAGAAGAAGCCAAGATTTTAAAAACGGTGGGTGACGAAGACTTAACCAACGTTGAGATTCTAGTGCAAAACGTTTTAGATAGTCACAAAACAATTTCTTTTAGCGTTAATTTGATTGATGGCCAAAAAACTGGTTTTTTCTTGGATCAAACTTTTAACATGAAGCTTCTGCTTGAACATTTGTCGCAGCAAAAAGATTTTTTACGTACGAAAAAAATTCGTATACTAGATCTGTGCTGCTATATGGGTCAGTGGTCAGCACAAATCGTGGCCAATTTAAAATCTTGGGGAGTTGACTGCGAAGTTCACTTAGTCGATGTATCTGAAATGGCTTTAGCGAAAGCTAAGCAGAATGTTGAGAAATACCAAGTTCATGTTTTTACGCATAAAAAAGACGTTTTAAACTTAGCCGATATGACTGAGACAAATTTTGATATTATTATTTCTGATCCACCCGCGTTTGTGAAAAACAAAAAAGATATTCACCAAGGTTTGCACGCCTATTTCAAACTGAATGCTCAAGCATTTAAGATGTGTGCTCCAGGCGCCGTCGTCGTTTCTTGTACCTGCTCGGGATTAGTTCAGTTAGAGGATTTTAAAGATTCACTTCGTAAATCAATTTTAAGATCTGGAAAAAATGCTAGATGCGTGGTCTTCGGAGGGCAGGGCTGGGATCACCCAACCCTGATGAATTTTCCCGAAGGATTCTATCTAAAAATGGTCATGCACCAAGTGGATTAGCTCCTAAAGCCTGTGCCTGCTGAGCTAACATCTGTTTTTGGTATTGAGTCATCTTGTTAATATAATCTTTTAAAGAGTAGTTTTCTTGTTTGTAAAGATCGACCTGAGTTTTCACTTGGGTCAATTCGCCGTTCACATTTAACAAATCATTTTGCGAACGATCAAAAGAAAGTTTTAACTCTACGATTTTGTTTTCGGCGACCGACATTAAGTGCTGAATCGTTTCACCTTGCTCGATGGTCGTTTTGTCTAATTCACCCATGCCGACTTCTAATTCGTTAATTTTTTGATTAAGTTCATCAACCTGGGCTTCTTTAGTCTTAATTTCCGTCATCAACACTTCATTGGTGTTCAGCAGCTCATTTTTTTCTTTAGTCATCTGCCGCTTCATTGATTCATAATTTTCTTGGTGAATTTTGCGATCTTCTAGTTGAGCTTGCAGTGCACGTGTCTTAATTTCTTGAATTTCTAACTGCAATTTTAACGAAAGATCTAGTGATCTAGCTAAATCAGTAGAAAGTTTTGAATTGTGTCCGCGCTCTTGATTTAGTAGTTCAGTTAATTCTTGCACGCGCATACTTAAATCTGAATTTGAAGTTGTCATCTGTTGTAGCGTGTGAATTTTAAGTTGCATATCTTCGTGCGTAGCTAACAAATCGTATTGAAAGTTTTTAACTTGATTGTGCATCTTTTCTAATTGAGCCACGCGGTCTTTTGAAGACTTTGTTTCTTCAACCTGCGAAAGTTCATTCAACTTTGTGCAGATCTCGTTAAATATTTTTTCATGTTCTGGCATTTGAGTTAATTCCATAGACTTCCCTGTCATTTTGTTTACTTAAGTCTAGTGGAGTTGCCTAAAAATGACTAGAGCTTCGCCCAGCTAAAAGCAAAACTCGCTATTGGTCTAGATTGACCCTGGAAACCTAGAAGTCATAATAAAGAACAGAGGTTGATATGTATCAAAAAATGATCCGCGTTGGAATGGGCATTCTATTTTTATTGCAAACACAAATTGCGCACGCAGAAGGAAACTATTTTGAAGTTAAAGAACCGCAGCGGGCTTCCGAATATATTTATCGCTCTTCTCCAAAAGAAAGCTTGATTGGAGTACAGTTAATTGGAGCGGTACAGAAACCAGGCCTATACTACATTCCGACAAATACCGACATTCTAAAGTTAATTACACTAGCGGGTGGAACTGAAGATGCAGATTTAAGTAATATTTTAGTTCGAAAAATTGATCCGACTCAATCGGGTGTTTTTGAATTAGATGTTAAAAAGCTGATGAAATCTTCGGCGGACGCCAAGCCATTTCGTTTAGCTCAAGATGATTTTGTTTACATTCCTAAAAAAGAACCTTGGATTTCAAATGAAGTTTCCCGCACAATTACCATTGTATCTCTATTAACCAGCATCGTATTAACTTCTATTTTAATTGAAAAATACGCCAAATAAACGGTGATATTTTTTTTATTAGTTCTTATTTTTATTTCAAAAATTTCTTTGGCATTTTTGCCTGGCATGCCCCGCGAATTGGGGCCGATCATTTTTCAAAGTGGCTTACATCCCTACGTTAACATAGCGCTAAATATGATATTTGGCGGATTGTTCTGTCTTCATTGGCTGTGGAAGGCAAATCCCTTATACAGCCAAGCCAGATTTTACCGTTTTTTTATTTTTGTAACTAGTATCTATTTGCTATCAATTACTCTTTTACAGGCCTTATTTGTTAATGGCGATAATTCTTTGGTGCTACAAATGGCTTCGGCGATTATGGCAGTATTTACTATTTTTTTATATGGGCGGGTTATTCCAACATCTTTAACTCCGCAAAAATTTGTCGAGATTGTTAAAAAGATTACGGTGGCCTGTTGTTGGATTAGTTTGGTGTTGTTAATTATCTCGCCGGATACAAGCTTTAAAGGCAGTCGATTTATCGGAGTTTTTAAGCACATTCCACATATGGTTAGTTGTGCGACGATTGCCTGTTTTACATTGTTCTATTTTATCTTTTCAAAAAAATTGAAACGTACTCATCACATCTTACAGTGGCTACATTTTTTAGTAGCGTTGTTTCTACTAATTCTGACAGGAACACGCTCTTCTTTAGCCGCGGTTTTTTTAGGAATGTTTTTGTGTATGATCTTTTTCGGCGCTAAAACAGCTGGTAATCGGATGTTAAAATCTTCAATCGCGATCAGTGGCTTATTGATTGTCATATTTTTTGGTATCAATATTTCTAACTATGCGGTCGGATTAGCTCGAGGCGAAGAATCAATCGGGCAACGGGCAGCCCAAGATGGTTTAGAATCCCGCTGGCAAGAGGTCGAACGTGGATTTGAAATTTTTCAAAAAAATCAGTGGCTAGGACAAGGTTTATTATCCAAGTTTTCTACGGCAAACGATGCAGATATTGCGGGCTATAATGCGAACAAAGACCCACATAATATTATTATTTCGGCCGGAGTACTGGGCGGCTGGGGTTTGATTTTTTTGTGTGTATACGGATTTTCGGCCTTGGGAGTTGCAAGCTTTAAAACTTTATTTTCAAAAAGCGATGCCTTAAAAATAATTTCGATCTATGTTCTAACCCACTTGCCTATTTTATTCATTTATCATATTCATTTGTCTATTGGGGGAATCGCAGATCGAATTTACTGGATTGCTTTCGGGTACATGGCACTTAAAGAAAGCGATGTTTTAGCAGATGATCAAAAATAAATTACGTCCGATCTTTTATGGACTCGGCGAGCTCGGTCCTGCTAGCATTGATATCTTTTTAAAAGTTTACCTACTTATTTATTTCAACAGTGTTTTAGGCTTATCCGCTTCTTGGACTAGCCTGGCAATTGGCGCAAGCGTGATGTGGGATGCCGTGGTTGATCCCTGGATTGGCATTTACAGCGATTCTTATTATCGTAAAAATGGAAATCGCAAAAGTATACTATACGTCGCAACCTTTTTCATTTGTTTGTTTTTTATTATGCTGTGGAGGTTAAATACAAGCCATGAATGGTTGACCTTGGTGTTACTGTTTTTTATCTCTTCTTTTCTTAATTCTGCGATTTCTCTTTTTTCAGTGCCATTTTATGCGATTGCGAATGATCTAGAGCATGATAATGAAAAAAGAAAAATTTGGATTGGCAGTCGGCTTGTTAATTTCAACGTTGGTTCATTTATAGGTTTGGCGGTACCCGCATTATTTTTAACGAAAACGCAAGAGGCCACTCAGTCTCAACCGTATTTAAATTCGGTTTATGTTTTAGCACTGATTACTTTTATCACGTGCATATTTGCGACTTACACGGTTTACAACTCAAAAGAAGTTAAGGCGATCGAACCTGAGTATACATCGAAGTCGCAATCGTTAGCGTTTTTACTAAAAGACAAAAAATTTTTTCAAATTATTTCAGCCTTCTTTGTTGTGAATTGTGGGTTAGGGCTGAATTCGACTTTGGCTTTATATTATTACAAGCTGTATTTAGAATTTACGGAAAAGCAGACCCAGACAATCTTGGTAGGATTTTTGTTAGTATTTACAGTCTCAATTCCACTATGGGTAGTTTTAACAAAGTTTTACAATAAGCAAAAATTAATTGTGGCTTCGGCAACAATGTTAGGTGTGTCGACGATCGCCACTTTTCCGCATTTTAAAAATGTAGATTTTTGGATTGTTTTTTCGGTTGCGAGCATTTTTTGCGGAATTTTAATTGGTGTAGCGGTCGTATTAGAAATTTTTCTTTCTGATTTTTTGAAAGAAAAAGAAGATAATTTAAAACAAATTGTTTCTGGTCAATATTTAGGGTTATGGAAAATGTCGTCAAAGGTTTCGCGCGCGGTGGCGATTGCTTTAGCGGGACCCATTATTGATGCTTCCGTTGGAAATCCACAGCTTCTGGCAAATTATTTTGGTGGAGTCGTGGGATTCTTTTTCTTAATATCAGCAGTTATCATGGTATTTCCGATTAGGCAGAAAAATTAATTGTCTTTATCGCCGTAATTGCGAAAAGCGAAAAATAAAAGTGAAGTGGTTGATAAACTAAAAAAGAACCAAACCCAAACACCGCTTACTCGGTCGGGATGTTGTGTCGATTCAAGCCCGAAAAAATAAACGGCTGTTTTAATAATAATCATTGATTGAAAAAAGGCCCAAATATACTTAAAAAGTTGCCAGAAAATTTTTTGTTCTTCGGTACGTTTCGCTTTAGGCTTTTTCATCACCATGGGATGACCCCAAGAATTATTCTCTACAAAATCACGTATAACGTTGGCCCAAACGGTCTGGCGTGGGTGAATGGCTAAACTTTGCCCTAACAAGTGCGCGGCTTTTTGCGTGATTGCTAAGCGCCGATCGTATTCAAAGTAGCCCTGCAGATGAGTGGTTAAATCACTCCAGTAAGTTTTAGAAATTTGCACTACATAATCTTCATCTGCCGCGTTATGCGAGCAGTGCGATGTAAAATAGTCAGAAAATTCTTTTTCAGTTTTCACTGCAAATTGTGTATCATCATTTTTATATTATGCAAAGTTCTAACCGAAAAATGATCGATCAGACGCCGAAGGAAATTACCGTCACCTTAATTTTGGGGCTTTTGATTGGATTATTGATTTTTTTATTCTTTAAAACACTACGTTGGATTGAGCTTCAGCATTTGATTTGGAACGAAATGCAAATTCCTTATCACTTAATTGCTTTGCCAGCCGTTCTTTTTCTTTTGTTCGAAATAAAAAAACGCACCTTATACTTTCCGTCTAAGGTTTCTGAAGTGACGAAATCACACATTGAGTTAGTTCAGCATTGGAGTCCAGCAATGAGTTTTTTTCATTTTATTGGAACTTCGCTAAGCCACTTAGTTGGCGCTAGCGTGGGGCGAGAAGGCACCGTAATTCTGATGTCGGCAGGTTTAGTCAGATTATTCAAATTATCATGGAATTTTTGGGGACCCATCGCTTTGACGATTGGATTTAGTGCGGTTGTAGGGCAGCCCCTTGTATCCGTGATATTTATCATGGAAGTTTTTAGTACGTCGATAAAACAAAAAATTTACGCCTTCATTGGAGCGATGACGGCGTCTTTACTTATGCAAACCCTAAAAACGCCTCATTTATTCGAAAGTTTTCAAATTCAGTCAAATTTTTCGTTTTTTCAAAAATTCTTCTTCGTTCTATTTACGGGTGTTTTAGCTGGGTACATGATGCGTGTTTATAAAAAAGGGTATTTTTATTTATCGGATTATTTTCAGCGTCATTCAGTTTTGGTAAAGATATCGACGGCCAGTGCGCTGGCTATTTTCTTAGGTTTACCCGGAATTAGAAAATTTCAAGGTTTAGGAATATTACAACTTGAAAATATACAAAACTTGGCGGCCCAGCCTAGTGATGTCGTTATTAAACTATTCGTTACTTTATTATCAGTTACCTTAGGTTTCTGGGGTGGCGAGTTTATTCCACTGGTGTATGCCGGCTTGCATTTTGGAAACGTGATCTCGCAATTTTTTCAATTTGATTTAATTTTAGGTTCAATGTTATGTGCTTATTTATTTTTTGCCGGAGCAACACGCTTAAAATGGACAACATTAGTGTTAACTATTTTGTTAGTGGGCTGGGGTTGGTGGTTTTGGGCATACGTATTAGTTTTTAGTTGTGTGCACTTCTCAGGCCCAGAAAGTATTTATAAAAGTCACAATTAATTAATAAGCCTTTCCGCTTTCAATATTTTTCAATGGCTTCATTCTGTAAAGAAAATTGTGTCGGTTCTTCATTGTTAAGCAAAATAAAATATCCTTTAGCGCCAGTAGAAAAATCTTGATTGCGGTAATCGAAGCCATCAACGGCTAAAAATAACTGCGTGTGACCCATTGTTAACACGATGGTCGACATAATTGAAATTACTACGAAATACGACCAGCGATAAAATATAGACCAATCATTTTAGTGCAACAGATATAAATACATAAAAATATATACATAGCTAAGCACATTTAAAAAGTAGCGAGCCCAAATAAATGAAATACGATCAAAAAACGAACAAATAAATATAAAAAAAGAAAAATTCTAATCAAATTGCGACCTAAAAACCAATCTATGTTCGTAGGAGCAACGCTAGACATAAAATAATAAAATAGAAAACTACTAATTAGCGAAAAGATAGAAAAAATTCTTAACTTAAAAACACTTTCGTTATTCTGAATTTTTTCAAAACTATTTGTCGTAAAGTTACGTTGCTTGAAAATTTCGCTGAAGTAATTGGGTAAAATTGACCGTTTATTTGTCAGCGCGTAACCGCTTAAGATTTCAGTACTCTTTTGATAAAAAGTTGATAAGGTATGAGCCAATGAAATTTGACTGGTCGCAAGTAGATATTTTAATTGTAGACGATGACTTTGACCTTCGTGAAACTTTGTACGATATCTTTCAGCGCTTAGGCGCTAAAACGTATACGGCTACAAACGGTGAAGATGCGTTACTCAAATTACAGAGTAATAAAATAAATTTGATTCTTTGTGATTTGCAAATGCCGCGCATGGATGGTGCGGCTTTATTAAAAGTTTTAAACGAAAAACTTTCTATCATTCCGTTTATTTTTATAACCGGACAAATTCAATTTACCGAAGCAAAAGCATTAGCGTTGGGTGCAACCAGTTTAGTTTACAAACCCTATACCTTAAAAGAGCTTGTTGAAAAAATTCAAAGCGTTTTTGAAAAAACAACGACACCTAAAATTTAATTTAAAATAAAAAGTTTTTCAAGATTCGAAATTGTACATCAACTTGCTTATTCAGTAAGTTTTCAGCCTCAAGTTGTAAGTCGTAATTTTGTTTTACGTTGTAATTAATTTTTGATTTAACTCGAAAGAAAGCCTCGTTTTTTAAAATTCCGAAGTAAGTTAGGCTTGTAGAAAATCCAATTGTTTTTGTTGGGCGGGTGATAAAAAGTATCTCAGGGCCGCCAGCTAAATAGTCTTTTTCATCTTGATGCCAGTACCGTCCCACTAAAAAATATGACATTCTAGTCGCCTCGCCGATGTTATAATCAAAACTCATCCCCCCGCCGCCTTCTGCATCTGGTGACCATTGATCGACGATTTCAGCGCGGATTTTCCAGGAAATATTTTTATCTAGTTGGGTTACTGGATTGGTATTAATTAAATTCAGCAACGTAAATTTATGTAAAGAAAATTTCTTCAGTTCATCGTAATAACGTAAATTAATTCCGCCTAATTCAGTTTGGCTCATGTGTACCGCGCCGAAGTCAGGCTGTTCTAAATCATGAAAGGCACTACGAAATTTAAGTGAATAGTATTTTTGCTGGGGGATATTATTTTCCGTTGATTCAGTTAATATGCCGGCACCGGCATACAGAGCTGACGAATCATGGCTTTCATCGGGCGGCTGAGTTGTATGAATTTCTGAATCAGCCGTGATCGGTCCTAATAAAGATCGGGCGGAGGAAAGTTTATAGACATCATTATCTAAGTCTTTACCCGTGCGGTAAGCTTTAATGGCTGTATACTTCATCGCCGTTTCGTAAACTTCGGCTTTTTCTTTCGGGGTTAATTGATAAGTTGCAGAGATTGTTAATTTATCAACAGCTTCATCTAATGCTTTTTTCTGCAAAAGATCTAAGTGCGTGTAGCTTTCAAGATAGTCAGTTTTTAGAGATTTTTTGAATATGCGATCTTTAATCAGGCCGGATCTGCGCTGCACAACTTTTACGGTATCGATTGGAATAACAAAACTTGTAAATGCTGAAGCTAAATCAAGTTTGGGTCTAATAACTTCCAGTGTTCGTAAAATATGATATGAACAATTGCCGGTGAAAAAATAGTAAGGTGCTGAGGTATTTTCCATCTCGAGTAAGTGATCAACTAAGAAGTCGACTTCATCCGTGTTGAAGCTAAGCGGGTATTCCCAAATATCACGGCCTTCGATATTAATATATTCACGAATTTTTTGATGATACGGAAGCATGGTAAAGACTCCACCGTACATTCCTAGTAAGCCTTTCATGGCGTAGAATAAACCTTCGGATTGATCGGCATTAGCGGCGTAATTGACTCCATAGTCGATTAAATCTTTATTGCGGGCATTTTGTGGATTTACTAATTTTAAAAAAGTATGCCCAAAGCTAGAGGCCGGGTTACTTAAGTCAGACGCGGCAAATACGATAGATACTGATTTAACGTTCAGACTAGCTTTCCAGTCGCGGCGTTCTTCACAAACCATATAGTCAGTCGGCTCGAAGCCTAACCGGGCCCCTAGCCAGCGTCTGCGCGCTAAAAACTGACATTGGGGGTGACGTTTATACTTTGCTGATAGTTCTTTTGATTCAGAGAAGAATGCTTCAATCGTCTTAAGTAATTCGTCTTTTGGAGATTTAAAACCGAATTCATCAATAAATAAAGGTCCGCGAAAACTAGATTCATAACCAGATATTTTATTTTCGTAATGACCCAGGCGGATCCATTGCGGGTCTTTCCATAATTCAAGTTTAGTTGCTTTTTTTAGATAAATTTCTTTATCGGCGATTGTCTGTGCAGAAAATGAAAAACCCCGCGCGAGCGGGGTTTGAAACTGATAACTCAGTATAAAAACAGATAATAAAACTAGATTACGAACCGTGGCATGCATCTGCAACAGATGATGATTTCATGTTGCTAACAAAGTCAACCGCAGATGTTTTTGCAGAAGGGATGATTGTTTTGAAAGATGATTGAGCTTTAACGTTGAATGCAGAGATTTGCTCAGCTGTATCGCAACCGTTTAATGCTGCTAAAGTAGTTAATTTTTCGCCGTGACCTTGAGCGATCTCACGAGTTAATTCAGCTTGGTTAACTTCTACGAAATACTGAATTTGTTTGTCGTTCTGAACGATACCGTTTGCAGAACAACCAGAAGTACCGAAAGTGATACCGAAAGTTTGAGATCCAAAAGTACCATTTAGTGTAGTAGCTATGATCTGCATTAATTTTGTGTTCGATTTAATTAACATACCACCAAGACCGCAACCTGCGTCGTTAGCCATAGCAAAAGATCCAACAAATAGACAAAGCGTTACTAGTAATGATTTCATTTTTCCTCCTCAGGAATGGTTTGAGTAAGTTTGAACTGAGAATTTCGCAAATGCAAAGTCAGACCTAGACCTTGGTTCAGGTTGCGGGAAAAGTTAATATTTTACTGGGTGATCGTGTGGGCTTTTCTGTAAATTCGCTTAATAAAAGATCAAATAATTTTTCAAATTTTTATTGTATTTGATAAAGCCACTTTTTGAAAATTTTCGTTAACGTGTAGTCAAAAAAAAACCCACTTTTCAGTGGGTTTTTTAAATTCAAATTTTAACTAACTAAAGTTGAAATTATAAATTGATGTTAGCTGCGAAACCAACAGTCGTTTGGTCAGCAGTTAAGCGAGACCATTTCCATTGCATGTTCGGGTACAAGTAGATATCACGTGTAGCCGCGAAACCAACACCCATAGACTGAGTTTGGCCAGCTAAAGTACCGCGTTCTTTGTCAGCATTAGATACTGACCAAGTTAACCAACGAGAAACAGTTCTGAAAGAAACTGCATCGCTGATTGCATATTCAAATACTGGATTTAAACCGAATTGGTAAACAGTGTTGTCACCAGCTTGCTCAGAATAAATTTCTTGAGAGAAAAAGCTGTAAAGTCCGACTTCAGCTTTAGATGTTCCTAAAGAAACCATCATCGTGTGAGATACTGAAGCATTATAATTTAAGTGAGATTCGTTAACGTCAGCGTCAGCAGTATATTTACTGATCGTAGCATCAAGAACGTTTTGCACATCGCCAGCTTTGAAAACGCGACCATAGCTTAAGTATGGAGTAGAAGCGTTTGATTTAGCAGATACTTTTTCGCCAGTTACTTTATTAGCTGTATGTTCAGGAGTATATTCTACGCCGAAACCTACGTTTAAATTATCATGATCAGTTAAACGATACTTAACAGACAACTGACCCGTTAATTTAGTTGGATCAATAGACACTTGACCATCATTTAATTGAGGGCGTTCAGTACTTGTAGGATCTTTAATTGATCCACCAGCGTAAGAGAAAGAAGAACCGAAAGACCATAACTTTTTCGAACCAGTTTCAGCACGTAATTTTGCATTCGTGATTTCTTCGTCTATGTTCTTACGATTTTCAGCGTTGTTACCAACTTCAGTCATTTTAACTGTAGAAGTTGTTTCTGTTGTCGTTGTTGTTTCAGCATAAGCTGCTGAACCTAACAATAAAGCAGCTACTGCTACTAGTGTTTTTGAATTCATATTTTCCCCTTGCCCGTAGGCTTTTTGTTTTTAAAAAGTGGTTACCTTTTGGCGCCAATACCGGGCGCGTCTACAAACTTTGCAACGAAGGTGCCACAAATCGTCAGGCCGATCAAACAAATGCGCACGAATGATTGTTTTTTTAAACTCATAATCCCATAAGTCCTTGTAACCTATGGAGCGCTCTTTGGTAGAACTGCACGAGGCATGTAATAAATTCTTAAACTATCTGAAATTGGAATGTGCCAGATGAGAAATAAGGATCTAGAAGCTGGTGGCAATTTGCATGGTTTAACCCAATTCAATTACTAAGAATGCAATTTAAAACTGCTCTAGTTTTGAAGCAACACAATAGAAGTATTAGTGAAGCTCTTTTACAAGCTCTGGTAAATTTTTAGAATTTGCAAGCGGTAGCGGAGTTACATTTTTTTTATTACTTTAATTTGTGTTGGAGCAAGAATTGCTGTCAATCCTCGTTCAAAGACTAATGAATCTAGGTCTGATTGCTATTTACTAAGTAGAAGCATTTTAATGCTACCGAGATCAGAGTTCGAGTACTTTAATATTTGGTGCGCGAGAGGGGACTTGAACCCCTACACCTTTCGGCTCTGGCTTCTGAGACCAGCGTGTCTACCAATTCCACCACCCGCGCATTTTGAGGCATAAAAAAAGCCGACTTTATCAGCCAGCTTTTTAATGCGATTCTTAAATTTGGTGCCCAGTGAGGGAGTCGAACCCCCATGCCTTGCGGCGCTAGGTTCTAAGCCTAGTGTGTCTGCCAATTCCACCAACTGGGCACAGACGAAAACAGATAAATAGTCTTAACTAACTAAAACTGGAAAAGCAAAAACTACTTTTCAGCCGTTAACTTTTTGTACTCTGGAGAGCGCATTAAGTTAGCAAGTTCTTTTTCAGAGTCCATCTCGATACGAACTAACCAACCTTGATTGTTTGGATCGTCGTTTAAAGATGAAGGATCGTCCATTAAAGAAGTATTCACTTCGATAACGGTTCCAGAAACTGGAGCATAAAGATCTGAAACGGCTTTCACCGATTCAACTACACCGAATGTTTGGTTCTGGGTAACTTTTTGACCTTCTTCAGGAAGATCTACATAAACCACTTCGCCTAATTGATCTTGGGCAAATTCAGTGATTCCAACGGTAACGATATTCTCGTCAACTTGAGCCCATTCGTGATCTTTCGAGTAATAGTATTCTTCTGGAACGATAAAAGCCATTGGGATTCTCCTGTTAAAAAAATATTAAATATTAGCTAAAAATAAAAATTGTTACCCTTTGTTTACAAAAGGAGTTTTCACGACACAAGCTTTAACTAATTTTCCGCGAATATCGACAAAAAAATTAGAACCCTCGGTTGAAAACGAAGTCTCAACATAGGCGATTCCAATCGGTTCATCAAGCGTTGGCGAGTGAGTTCCGCTAGTTACTACGCCTATTTTTTCGCCATTCTCTTTTTTGATCTCATAACCTTGCCGGGGAATGCCACGCTCAAGCATTTTGAAGCCAACAAGCTTACGCTTTAAGCCGCCTTCTTTACCTTTAAGAATTACGTCTTTGCCTAAAAAGTCTTTTGCGTTTGGTTTGATGGCCCAACCTAAAGTGGCTTCGTAAGGATTCGTTGTGTCATCAATTTCGTGCCCATAAAGTGAGAACTTCATTTCGGTACGTAAAGAATCGCGAGCTCCAAGGCCAATCGCTTTTGCTTTTACGCTTGGGTTAGCCAGAAGAGCCTGCCATAGGGCGGGAGTTCCTTCGGTGTCGATGAATACTTCACAACCTTTTTCGCCAGTGTAGCCCGTCGTGGCGATCATGATCGTGTGATTTTTAAATTTTCCAACTTTGATTTGATTGCGTCCCATTTCCGAAACTTTGATCGGCGAGGGGCCGTCGGCAAAAACGGCATCACAGAGTTCTAAAGCTTTTGGACCCTGAATTGCGATCTGTCCCCAAATATTGGATTCATCCGTAATGTCGGCGCCTTTATTATTTTCAGTCATCCATTTAAAATCTTTATCTTTATTCGATGCATTTACGCAAACCAAGTAGTCTGCATTTTTCTCGATACAATAAACGAAAATATCGTCAACTAATCCGCCTTGGGCATTCGGTAGCAATGAATAGTGAGCCTGGCCCTTTTCTAAAGTTGTTACATCATTCGTTGTTAACCACTGTAGGCTTTCAACTGCCTTGGGTCCATTAACGCGAATTTCTCCCATGTGAGAAACGTCGAATAAACCAACTTCGTTTCGCGTGTGCGCATGTTCTTCTTTTAGGCCTTCATACTGTACCGGCATCATCCAGCCAGCGAAGTCGACAATGCGCGCTCCAAGTTTTACGTGTTCGTCGAAAAGCGGAGTTTTTTGTGATGTATTTGACATGGGAAATATTTAGCATTGGGCCCAAGGTGGCGTCATCAAAAATGCAGTGAGTGATTAAAAAAATCAGCAAAAAAGATGATTAGAATAAAATTAATTTTAAGTTTTGCGTTTCAGAATTTCACGCTTGTGGAGGGTAAAACAATGAGTCTGATTTTACCGCCTGACTTGTATCATTGAGATGTAAGCTAATGCATCTCAGATCCATCGACGGATGAAACTTTTCGTAAAGTGTAGCCATTGTTGTACTCGTTCACGATGTAGTTACCATCCGGCATGATGCCCGAAACCGATGCTCCCCAATAGGGGTAAAGTGCCGAGGTTCCTGAAA
Organism: Bdellovibrio sp.; assembly: GCA_014376435.1. Classification (GTDB taxonomy): domain Bacteria; phylum Bdellovibrionota; class Bdellovibrionia; order Bdellovibrionales; family Bdellovibrionaceae; genus Pseudobdellovibrio. The sequence goes on from JACMRL010000035.1 coordinate 54,608, forward strand.
AAGTAATCGAAGAAAGAAATGTTCCATCAAGTTCGTATTTATGAACTTTAAAATTACCTGAGTCTGATACAACTAATTTATTCTGCGCATTGATCGTCACCGTTCGTGGCATCGCTAAGCCGGTCCCGTTAGTTGTTTTCCTATCAGTCTAATCGAGATTTTTACGAACTAGTTAACACCTACATTAAGACATCTTAATTTTAAACACTAAGTTAAAAATTTTGTTTTTAAATCTTACTCAAAATTTTACACGGGTTTCTGACGCGAATCTCGTTTGATTTTAATTCGTTATTTTCATTTATTTCGATCATTTCACCTCGAGGAAATGTTTGCGGCTCGATTTGTTTGTGCATCCAAGTTAAGAATTCACGTTGGTCATTTCTGCAAACCATTTGTCGTGTTTTACCTTTTTCTTCGCGTGAATCGCCAGTTAAGCGCGCTGCATTTTTCGGAAGCACCGGAGCAGGCTTTTTGCGAGCTAATAAATAACTTGTGGTAATCGTTTTATTCTTCATTGGCAGAAGTTGATCCACTTTCCAAAACCATTCGGGTGCATCAACCACAAAGCGATCGTGACACCAATCAGTTTCAGATTTTGTTAGCAGCGGGCAATCTAAGTGATGTGTACACGGCGCCCAAATAGAATAACCTTTTTCAATCAACTTCTGGCGAAGTTGTAAAAGCTTTCGACTATCTTGACGAGTTGAGGGTTCTAAAATCATTAAAGCTTCAGCTTGATCCCAACCCGTAGGAAGTTTTGCAATTTCAGTCATCGAATATGAAAATACTAAACACGTTCTATTTTTTTGATCTAAAAAAGGTTCAAATTCTAAGCGCGTTGAAAGTTCAGGATTAATTAAGTCTTTATGTAAATCCGCAAACGTACGGTGTGGCCCGCTTGAAATATCGATCAAAAATTGTTTTCTGATTTGTGATTTAAGTTGATCATTCGCGGCTAAGGCAAAGCTTGCGGTCCCTGGGCCAGATCCCCAATCCACAAAGTGAGTTAGATCCCGGAAAAAGTTAACGACTTGCCCGCGCTCGATCACTTTTGCGCAACGAAGTTGGTTGAGCGGTAAAAAATAATTTCGGTACGCAATTTGGCAGAAAGTTTCATTCCACGGAGTTTCGCGGTCAGGATATTTAATATAAAAATCAGAAAGTTGTAGAACAGAATTGGCGATCACTTGCATTGAATGTTGCGGGGTAGATGGAAACATAAAATATTTGTAACAGCTAAGCCCGAAAAATGCAAAAGGCGAAGTAGCCTGCTCTGGGGCCGCCTAGAAAAACTCGAATTATTTTATTATTTCTTAAAGTAATCAGGGCTTTTCTCGATCTGGTTTGAGGTTCTTTCAACGTTTACACCGTTTTAGTACTCAAAGCTGAGTCGGGCTTTTTGTTTTCTAGCGAATTGTCGTTGGGCCTTTTAGATTTTCAACTTATCCATGCAATAAAAATACTTACAGGCAGCACCCAGGCAAGAATGAATACCGGGGCAATCAACGATCGGCACATGAATTTCTACATTAGGTCCGCGCGCGGCCCAGCGACGCGGGTGATGGACGCGAACGGGTGAATAAATACCATGAACTTTAACACCCAAGCTTGCGGCGATATGCGCGACACCAGTTGACGGAGCGACTACAAATTCAGCTTGAGATAAAACCTGCACCAGTTCATTTGTATTTAATTTTGACTGTAACCAAATCACATTTGGATTTGCAGAAACGGCTTCACGTATTTCATTTAGATAAGGTTCATCGGTTGGGGTTCCTGTGATAACAACGTTTTTATTTTGCGAAGTTTGCTCTAAAATATATTCGATGTATTGTTTCTGTGACCAGTTGAGTGCAGAGCCAGTCATACCAGGATGAACAACTATATATTTTTTTGCGATTAATGAGTGCTTTGCTAAAACCGATAAATCCTTCGGTGTGTTAATTTCAAAATGTAAAAACTGCTTTGTAGATTTTAAATTAAAAGCTTTTTCAACTAATTCAACATTGTAATCAAGTTCGTGCTTTTTCGCGAGCGAGCGTTTTTGGCGAATGGCTTTGTTCAAAAACATAAAACTATGCCACTGGCTTTTGACTCCCGCCCGAATAGGCACGCGGGCCTTGAATAATTCAAAATTTACCCACCATGGAGCTTGAAAGCTAATCGCTACGTCAGGTTTAATTTGGTTTAAAAGCTCTCGTAATTTTTTTGCAGATTTTTCGGGGTCAGCTTTATCTAATTCAAAGTAAGTTCTTTTTTTTGTACCTAGATCAGCAATACCACCCATGCCTTTTTGCAAAGCCCAGATAATATCATACTGATTTGCATCGATGATTTGGTCTGTAGGTAAAGTGCAGATCAAATCACCAATTTTATCTAGTCTGATAAGTAAAACTTTTTTCTGGACCATTCCTACTTATAATCTTCTAACGGTGGGCACGAACAAACAATATTTTTATCGCCGTAAGCATTATCAACCCGACCCACTGGCGGCCAATATTTATTAGCTTTAATCCATTTCGCCGGATACGCCGCTTTTTCACGGGTGTAAGGCTTCGTCCATTCAGTTGCGAGTAAAATCTCAGCCGTATGAGGAGCATTACGAAGTAAATCTGGGCAAGAGTCGGCTTCTTTACGAATCTCAATCATCGCTTCACAAAAACGATCAAGCTCTGCTTTGCTTTCAGACTCAGTGGGCTCAATCATCAATGTGCCGGCCACCGGCCAAGACATTGTTGGAGCGTGAAAACCAAAATCCATTAAACGTTTTGCGATATCAACCACATCAATATTATGAGATTTTTTCAAGGGTCGAATATCGATAATGCATTCGTGCGCCACTAAACCTTCTTTACCTTTATAAACGATCGGGTAGTGCGGAGCTAATTTTTTTGCGATGTAATTTGCATTTAAAATACTTGTCACGGTTGAATCACGTAAACCTACATCACCCATCATGGTGATGTATGACCAACTGATTGGTAAAATACTGGCACTGCCCCATGGGGCCGAAGTCGTGCTGTTGCATCCAGTTGCGGGACCCGCTTCTTTAACCAAAGAATGTTTTGGTAAATAAGGAGCTAAATGCGCACCAACGCCGATGGGGCCAACGCCCGGTCCGCCGCCGCCGTGTGGAATTGAAAATGTTTTGTGAAGATTCATGTGCGAAACATCAGGACCAAATTTTCCGGGACGAGCTACGCCAACCAGCGCATTTAAATTTGCGCCGTCCATATATACTTGCCCGCCGAATTTGTGAATAGTTTCACAAATATCCGTAATTGTTTCTTCGAATACTCCGTGCGTGGAAGGATAAGTAACCATTAATGCAGCTAAATTATCTTTATGTAATTCAGCTTTCGCAGTTAAATCTGCAACATCAACGTTTCCGTTTTCATCCGTAGCTGTCACAACAACTTTGAAACCGGCCATCACGGCTGAAGCTGGATTTGTTCCGTGTGCTGAAGAAGGAATTAAACAAATATTTCTGTGTAATTGATTTTTCGCTTTAAAAAATTCACGAATCGCTAACAGGCCCGCGTATTCACCTTGCGCGCCCGAATTTGGTTGCAAAGAAACCGCCGCAAACCCCGTGATCGCGCAAAGTTTTGCTTCTAAATCTTTAATTAAAGTTAAGTAACCTTTCGTTTGCTCAGACGGAGCAAACGGATGCATTTTATTAATCTCGGGCCAAGAAACTGGAATTAATTCTGTCGCCGCGTTTAACTTCATTGTACAAGAACCCAGTGGAATCATCGAGTGAGTCAAAGTGATGTCTTTATTCTGCAAACTGTGAATATAGCGCATCAATTCAGTTTCAGAATGGTGAGAATTAAATACGGGGTGAGTTAAGTATTTAGATTTGCGAGCTAATGCCGCCGGTATCGCAACCAATAAGTTTTCTTCAAGATCAGCCGCTTTGAAGCCAGCGGCTTGGCCTTTATTAAAGATCATCAACAATAAGTCTAAAGTTTGTAAGTTATTCGTTTCGTTTAAAGAAAAGCCAACTCCATCATCATAAATTCTAAGATTAATTTCGTTTTTCTCTGCGATCGTTTTTAACGCTAAGATATCAGAAGTTTTTACTTTAACCGTATCGAAGTAATTTTTTGATTCAAGTTTGAAACCCAATTTCATTAAACCAGTCGCTACAATTTGAGTCATACGATGAATACGCTTGGCAATTTTCTCTAAACCTTGTGGTCCATGATAAACGGCGTACATAGCGGCCATATTAGCAAGTAGTGCTTGCGCGGTACAAATATTCGAAGTCGCTTTGTCACGGCGAATATGCTGCTCTCGTGTTTGTAAAGCCAAACGCAAAGCTTGATTTCCATGAACATCAACGGAAACACCCACTAATCGACCCGGTAGTGAGCGCTTATAAACATCTTTTGTCGCTAAAAAAGCCGCATGAGGGCCACCAAAACCGAGCGGTACGCCAAAACGTTGTGAGTTACCGACAACAATGTCAGCACCCCATTCACCCGGAGGAGTTAATAAAGTCATCGCTAATAAATCAACCGATGCGACAACTAATGCGCCGTGGTCGTGAAGTTTTTGTGTAATCAGTCTGTAATCTTCAATTGTTCCGGAAGATGTTGGGTATTGAAATAGAGCTGCAAAAATTTCTTTTTTAAAATCATATTGCGTCGGATCTTGAATAATCATTTCTAAACCTAAAGGCTCAGCGCGAGTTCTTAAGACTTCAATTACGTGCGGGTGTACGTCGGGATGAACTACGAATGCATTGATGTCTTGTTTTTTGGATACAGCATGCGCCATCGTTATTGCTTCTGCAGCCGCTGTCCCTTCATCAAGTAATGAAGCGTTAGAAATCTCCATTCCAGTTAAGTCTGAAATCATCGTTTGGAAATTTAAAAGACTTTGTAAGCGCCCTTGAGCAATTTCTGGTTGATAAGGAGTGTAGGCCGTATACCAGACAGGATTTTCGAAAACATTTCGTAAAATTACTGACGGCGTAACGGTGTCGTGAAAACCCATGCCGATCAAAGTTTGAAAAACTTTGTTCTGGCTCATGGTCTCTTTTAATTGCGCCAAAATTTCGTATTCAGAAATTCCGTCGCCGATATCCATTTTATCTTTTGTGAAAATTGTTTTTGGCACTACCTTCGACATCATTTCGTCGGTATGTAGAAAACCTAATTCTTTTAGCATCGCTTGTTTGTCAGTTTCAGAAGGGCCGACGTGACGACGTTGAAAATCGTTTTGTGATGAAAGTTGGGTAAGCGTTGGATTAGTTTCCATAATAGCCCCTTAGATTTGTTTGGATAAAACTAACATAAAAGATCGCCCCTGGCATTGGGGCTGTTAAATGACAAACGGCCCCAAACCTAAGCTTGGAGCCGTTTTTTGAGATCTTTTTAAGCAAATGTTTGTTTGGTTAACTACGCTTTACGAGTAGTGCGTTTAGGAGCTGCTTTTTTAGCAGTTTTCTTAACGGTTTTCTTTGCATTGGAAGCCGCTTTTGGAGCCGCTGCTTTTGCTGAAGTTTTACCTTTAAACATTTTCTCGATTTTAGCTTTTTGTTCTAAAGCTTTCTTTTTGTAAACCATTAAATTTTTCTCAGCTTCAGAAGCTGATTTTTTAAATTTAACCGTCATTTTTTTGACTTCTTTTTCTAATTCCGCTTCACGCTTAGAAACTTTTTTCATAATTTCTTTATATTTTTTTACTGCGTCGTCTGTGTTCACTTGCTTCACAACTTTTTGTACATCGGTTGAAAGAGTTTGAAGGTCAGCGATCACTTTCTTTACGTTTTGAGATTCAGAGATTTTTTTTACGAAAGATTGGAATTTGGTAAGAGCCATGGTTTCTCCTTTAAGAAGTTGCCTTACTTATAGGGCATTCTTTCCTGAATCACAATGTAAAATTAAAACTGTTGATTATTACCCCAGGGACTTTCATTCCACCCATGGAACGACGTAAATAAGTCGACGTGCTGGTGAAGATTTCTTGATGCTTTGTAAAAGCACCGAAATTGTCACCGAACAAATTATAAATCGTATCGTCGAAGCGCAAATCTTGAATCGGACCAACAATCTCGCCACCCTCGACCCAAAAGCATGCAAAACGTGTCATACCCGTTATACGTGCTGCCTGCACGTCGCTCCAGTTGATATAATGTAAATTCGATAGGTAAAGCCCTTTGCCTAAATTATTAAGTACTTCGCTTTTCTCTAGAGTTCCTGCTCTAACTTCGAACGAACGCAAAGCTTCCGTTGGATCGGCTTGATTCGACTGAAGTTTGTATTCTTTTGCCGTGGCAGTACTAGTAAGAAAATTTTTCAATTCCCCGTTCTCAATGAGCGGTAATTTATCAGGAACAATCTCACCGATCGAATTGAAGTGGGTATCAAAACTTAGGGTATTATCTTCGATTAAAGAAAACTGTTTTGATAATAGTTTTTCTTTTTCGTTTAATTTTTTTAAAGGTGCATATCCTTGCTCATAAGAATTTCGACTTAAAGCTCCCCCGCTGAACATTCCCATGATTTCGGCCAGTGCCATTGGTTCAAGGTAGGATTTGTAGGCACCGGGGCTTACTTTAACTTGCGGTCGGCTTAGCAAAGATAATGTATTTTTACTTTCGTGAGCTTTTGCTAAAAAAGCTTTTTCATTCCACTGCGCACTAGAGTAAAAACCCTTAGCCGCGCGTGGCCCGTTGTATAGCGAGTAATCAAAAAAGAATGAATCAGTCTCGAAATAATGGAACTGACCTTTCGAATTGATCGAAGCTTGACGAATCGGGCCCGACGTCCAGAAACCCGCCAAATCCGAATCTTTAAAAGTATCTGAAATTAATGCCATCAGCTGAGTTGTATCGGGACGATCGTTTTTTTTATAAACTTCAGAAGTGCCGTTGTTTTCCATTGCAAAAAACTGAGGGTTCTCATCGGTGTTATTTAATTGTTCGCGAAGTAATTTAATTTTTGCTAAGGCAAATTTCAAATCTACTTCTAAATCGAGTGTCAGGCTGAATTTTGTTTTATAAAGACGTTGATTGGATTGATAAGTCAGCATCAGATCGTGCTGATTTACCGAAGTATTTTGACGAATCTTAGACTGATTAAAGCGGATAAAATCACTTTCTTCTGACGAAACAGCCAACGAAACCTCTTCATTGATTTTTAAATCAGCAAAAAGTCTTTGCGAGAATGATTCTAAATATTTTTTCATATTAACCACCGCCGAATACTTCAATATTTTTAAATAGGGCATACGGCGATGCATGCCCCACGCGAATCACTTGGCTAGGTTCACCTTTACCACAATACGGCGACCCGTAAGTTTCGGTTGTATTCGATAGAGCCGAAAGCGAGTTCCAAAAAGGAACGGTCACACCGCGGTAATTAGGATTTTTTAGAATTTTTGTTAGCTTACCATTTTCAATCAGTCGACCATACTCACAACCAAATTGAAATTTGCGTCGGTAATCATCAATCGACCAAGATTTATTAGAAAACATGATCACCCCACGTTCGACCGACGCGATCATTTGTTCTAAGGTTTTATCTCCGCTTTCAAGATTTATATTCGCCATGCGGTCGATCGGGGCGCGATTCCATGAACTTGATCTTGAGTTCGCGACGCCCGAAAGATTCGAACGCATTTGGCTTTCTAAGCTACCTAGACCTGCTTGAAGAATTCCGTCTTTAATCAAATATTTTTTGTGAGCGGGGTTACCGGCCTCGTCAAATTTGTAGCTAGCCAATTCATGAGCAACGGTCGGATCAAAAACAACGTTCATCATTTTACTTCCGTACTGTAGCTTTCCGAAGTCAGCAGCTTCGACAAAGCTCCAGCCGGCAAAATTTCTTTCGTCACCTAAAATTCGGTCTAATTCCAGAGGGTGCCCGATCGATTCGTGAATTTGTAACAACATTTGATCAGGAGCTAAAATAACATCGCAAGTTTCAGATGGGCAGTTATCGGCGGTGAGTAATTCAAGAACTTCTCTAGATATTTGTTCACATTCTTGCAAAGCTTTATCTAAATTAAAGTATTCAGCGCCCGCTTGCAGACAATTACCACGGCCGCCGTGCAAAGAGCGAGTTTGAGTTTCGGCGCCATCGCGTGCGGTTGCTTGCATTGAATTAACAATAATGTCGAAATCTTGTGTGAATTCAGCACCCGCAGAAGAAAGATAGTTCTGGGTAGTTTCGATCAGCATCACATCAGATGTAGCCGATATAATTTTATCGTTGGTTTTTAAAGCCAACGAAGTTTTTTTCAAAAAATCGTAGACTTCGCCCAATGAAAGTTGATCTAGCTTGCGTGAGCGTAATGTTTCATAGCTGCCTTTTGAAGGCGGGCGAATCGCTTCGGTAAATTTAAAGACCGAATTTTTTTCAGCTGCGGTTGTCATCGCCATTGCTTTTTTAAAAGCGTGGTTAATGCCTTCAGAAGTAAATTCGCTGGTAGCTCCGTAACCGATGTGGCCATTTTTCATTACTTCAATTAATAAACCAGAATCATTTGATTCATAAAATTGATCAGGCTTGCCGTTACGAACTGTATAATCACGACTTTTTTCGCTGACCGTTTTAAAGGCGACAAAATCGGCTTCAGATTTATATTTTTTGAATTCTGCGACAAATAGGTTTTGATTATTTTCAGTTTGCATAGACTTCGTTTATAAGCGATCTTTTTCAGATGAGCAAAACAAGAGATCAGTATTTACAAAACGATTGGACGCAATATCCTGAAATGCCGCGCGGAGCCTTGAGATGGGGCCGTGTCGAGCAAACTCGACTGGGTGTACAAAATCTGACGGAGTGGAAATTTAAAGATCACCAGACAACAAAGGCCGGCGATGTTTTAATCGACGGCGACTTGGTGGCGATTATGGGTGGTAGCCAGCTGATTTTGTTAGCTCCGAATCTAACCTCTCGGGGGGTACGTAGTGAGGCTTGGCCCGAGCAAAAAAAATGGTTCGAATTTTTAACGAATTTAAGAAAATTTTTTGGTGAAAAGCGTTTTCAAGAAGTAAAAACTCCAACACTTGTAACCTGCCCAGGCACCGAGCCTAGCCTAGATGTATTTGAAACAATGTGTGAAATTGGTTCTGCTAAGCAAAAGTTTTACTTGCCCACTTCGCCTGAGTTAAATCTTAAAAAGATTTTAGTTGAAGGCGCCGAAAGAATTTTTGAAATTGCGGCCGTGTTTAGGAATGGTGAAAAAACCGAAAGACACGAGCCTGAATTTACCATGCTAGAATGGTATCGTGCATTCGCTAATTTATCGGCAATCAAGATGGACATAATTGAATTAATCGAACAAATGGCCGATCAAATGAAAGTTGACCGACCCTTAGAGGTTCTTACTTTCACCATGCCCGATTTATTTAAAAAATACTGTAACTTTGATTTTAAACCGACGACGACCGCGGCAGAATTAAAGCAACTAGCAGAAAAGTTAAATGTCGACGTTAAATCAGCGAACTCGATTGATGATTATTTTTATTTAATTTTTATGGATAAAATTGAAAATCAATGGCCCCAAGATCGATTGGTATTTGTTGAAAAATATCCACCGTACCAAGCGGCCTTAGCGCGCGTGGGAGCAGATGGTTGGGCCGAAAGATTTGAAGTTTATTGGAAAGGCTTAGAATTAGGTAATGCCTTTCACGAACTAAATAATCCGAACTTACAAAAGTCCCGTGCCATCGAAGATCTTGAAAAAAAGAAAGCTTTGGGCAAAAAAGCGATTGAGCTGGATGAGAAGTTTTTTGCAGCATTAGATTACGGCTTACCACCCTCGGCAGGCATTGCGGTTGGGGTAGAACGTTTGTACATGGCCTTGGCGAATATAAAAGACATCAAAAGCTTAAAGAAAACATTCTAAACTGTAATTAATTCAATGACGCCTTTGCAGGTACTATTTAACCAAGAAGCTGGTTAGATTTCTTTAAATTTTTTAGGGGAGTTTTAATGTCTGCAGATTTACGTTTGGCTTCGGTATTAATCGTTTTTTTAATTTTTTCTTCATGTTCTAAAGATGATTCAAAGAATGCGATGGGAAGAGTTCCGCCATTACAAAAACCAGGCCCGGCGCAGCCCCCAAGGTCACCAAATCCCAACGCGCATTGTATCCCAGAATCTGATTTAGTAAAAACCACGGTAGAAAAAAGCAACGGTATTGTAGGTGGTGAGCGTATTTATCCTGGAAATGCCGATGCAAAACGCGTTGTTTTATTATTCGATACAAAGGGAGCAATCTGTACAGCTACTCCGATTGCTCGTGACGTATTATTAACGGCGGCTCACTGTGCCCAAGGCTTAGTAAAAAACTATCTCGCGATTTTTCACACAGCTTTAAGTTGTGAAAGTGGTTTTGATGCGCGTGATGTTGCAATGGTTTCCTCGGTTAACGAAATGGTTGTGCACGAAGCTTATATTGATAATGCTCCGGCAAATGAATTAGTAGGAGACCTAGCACTGATTTTCTTAAAAAAAGATATTCCAGTTGAATATCCTATTTATAAATTAGCAAAACCCGCACAAATGACCCTTGAAAATTCTATTTATTTTTTCGGTTACGGAGCAATCGGATATCAAATGGGATCTTCAGGAATGTTACGTAAAACTGAATTGCCTTCGTCAAAATACACAATCGATCAAACTCAGAAAAAAGTTTTGCTTGATCAAACATCTGGTCATGGAGTTTGTAGTGGAGATTCGGGTGGACCAGGATTAGTTAGCATCGATGGTGAATTACAAATTTTAGCTGTTAATTCTTACGTAAGCTCTTCACCATTAAGTAGTGATGCTTGTAAGGGAAACGCAACTTTAGTATTAACAGATTCTTATCGGGATTGGATTGCAGTCAAATTAGCAGCCCGCAATCGTTATTTGCGTCAGTAATTATTTAGCGTAGCTTTTATTGATCTCTTCTTTAAGTTCTTTTCCGACCTTAAAGAAGGGTAATTTTTTTTCTTCAACGGCGATCACTTCGCCCGTGCGTGGGTTTCGGCCTTTATAAGAATCATATTTGCGATTTACAAATGATCCAAATCCACGAATTTCAATACGATCATCTTTCATCAATGCTTCCACCATTGTATCGAAAATTGTATTCACAACCGCTTCGGATTTAACGCGCGTAATACTCGATTTTTCAGACACAATATTGATAAGATCCGCTTTGGTCATTAGAACCCCTAAGTTATTGAAATCACTTTTATTATACTGTTCTTTTTGATTTTGAAAAGAAGCTCTTGGGGCTTGCGCGGTGTTTAAAGCGTCCAGAATTTACCAAAATTTGACTATACGCATTAATAAGTGAGTCGATCATCTTCTGACGATTGAAAACTTCGACCACTTTTTTGCGGGCTCGTTCGCCAATTTCTTCTTTATTGATGTCGTGACCGGTAATCAGTTTATCAAGTAAGGCAGAAAGGCTTTCAACATCGGCAGGACGAACTAGGAAGCCATCAACTCCGTCTTCGATAACTTCGGAGATCGGGCTTAGCTCAGAACCGATCACCACTTTTTTCTGGGCCATGGCTTCGATCAAACTGGGTTCAAGCCCGGTCGAGCGCGCACTTAAATCTACGTAAATCGGTGAAGAAAGAATGCAATCAAGCATCTCTTCGGCGGTAACATCGCCGGGCATCAGCACGCGGCTGCCCAGCGCTAACTTTAACATTTCATATTCAACATTTTTCCATTGGGGACCAGAGCCTAATAATAATAAATAGGTATTTGGCATTTTTAAAACCACACGCTCGAAAGCTTTCAGCAAGGGTTTTACTTCATGAGAACTGGTAAAGTCTGAAAGAGCCAAAATAATGTGGGCATTATCAGGAATATTTAATTTAAGTTTAAAATTTTCAGACTCAGATTTGGGAGTTAAATCACCCAAATTAATTCCGTAAGGAACGGTGTAGGTATGAAAATCTGGATATAAATAATAACGCTCTAAAATGGTTCTTTGTTGCGGAGTCGTCACAAAAATACCGTCAGCGGATTGTAAAAGTGAGCGGTCTTGTAAGAAGTAAGTTTGTAAAAAACGAAACACTAACTTACACGCCATTTGCACGCTGTTACGAAAGCTATTTTGATTTTGCGATAAAATAGTAAATAACTGCGCCATCTGCGTAGCTTCGACATCATAGGCCATAGAGATATTTAAATTATTTTTATGGCGCCCAATTTTATATCCACTTTCGTCTAAGCTATGCACGATGTGAAAAGGCTTTTCTTGATTAAGCGCCACAAACTTGCGGTGAGCGGCATCTGAAAAACGAACCGTTTTATACTGAGGTTGGCCTTCATTTAAATAGTAGGCGCGAATGCCATCACGAAAAACTTCAGGTCGTTTTAAAGCGGTCGAAGTAGAAATAATTGTAACTTCGTGACCACGTTCGGTTAATCCGCGAGCTAATGGCCACAGTAGTCCGGTATCGGTTGAGCGACTTAATACAGGAATTTTTTGCCCGATTAGACAAATACGTAATCTTTCTGGTAAGTGGTTTTCGCTCATTTATATATGTTAGCTGACGGGGACGATAGCAGGGAAGTCTTTTGATGCAAAATTTTTGTGTACAGTCTGGAAAGATTGTTAATCAGTGGTTCAACTAACTGAGAAGATTTAAAAAAGGTTTTAATCTTCAAATCAGGCGGGCTTTTTAGAAGTTGGTTTACGTCTTTGACCCATTCGTAAAACGAAACCACGTAACAGTTACGGCCAGAAGTCCAGGCTTGGGCAAAACCGGTCGCTTGGTAATCGTTTAAGATCACCAAATTATTACGATTTACGACTAGGCTAAGCCACTGGGTAAAATCAGTATGCGACATTTTCGTATTGGCTAAAATCACTGCGACCGATTCTTCGTTAATGAGTTGTTCTACTTTTTGTTCAGATAAAACTAAATGATAATTGGCGGCGATTTTTTTATTTTGTAATAACCGCGCCCAGTTTTTTCTAAGAGAGCTTGAGTCACGTGATGTTAAAAGTTTTCTAGCATCAAAGTAAATATCTTGAGACGTATTTATCGCGCACGCTTCCTCAAGATCTGATTCTAAAGGTAATAAATAACTTGAGCACTCTTCATCTACACGTGGTCGGCGTGATAAATTTCGTATGCTTGGTAATTGTGGAATAATCACTTTATTGCAATCCCAAGCGCGAAAAAATTTGAGATGATTTGTTTGGCTCACGCTTAAAACGTCAGGGCATAAAAAATTAAAAGTTTTCTTAGAAATTTTATTGTTAAAATTGTAAACCGAAAGAATAGTCGCCTTACCCAAAGATTTAACCAAACTCATAAATAAAACTTCTTTAATGCTTAAAGGAAATTCTTCAATCAGGAAATGTACGGTATTGTAAGGATTTAAAATAATGCGTGGTAAGTTCAGGCTTTGGGTTTGATCAACGGTAAAGCCAATCGACTGCAGCTCTTCAACTAGTAAATCAACCGCGGGATTTGATTTTCTTGAGTAGAGCAAGACATGGTTCACACGTCGCTCCGTAATTGAAAGGCTTTAAAAATACGATCCAGGTTTTTACGATTTGCATCGGGTATATTTTTTTTCGTTAATTCTTTAGCGGTAACCCATTCCAAATTCATATGGTGTTTGGTTTTAGGTTCACCCTTCCAAAATAAAACTTCATAAAATAAAATAACAATTCCTACATCGCCATAAGAGTGGGTGCAGGCAATTTTTAGTTCGCCAATTTCTGCTTCAATATCAAGTTCTTCATTTAGTTCGCGTTTGAGAGCTTCTTCGGGAGATTCGCCCAGTTCGATTTTTCCGCCGGGAAACTCCCAAAGGCCTGCTAAAGTATGATTTTCGGGACGTTGACCAACTAAAACACGATTATCTTTTTTTAAAATTCCAGCAGAGACGGGAATCCAATTTTTTTTAATGCGCGGTTTGTGCGGAAGTCCTGTACCAGAACTGTTACGAGGTGCAGCTTTAGTTGAATCAGAATTTGGAAAACTCTTGTTTTGACTCATCGGCTTTAGCTGCGACCTTTCTGAAAAAATTAAGGCCCGAGAAAATCAAGGTTGTGTAAACTTCAACCAGGTCGGCACCAAGGCTTATTCTTTCAAAAACATCTTCAGCTGTCATTACTCCCCCCACCGAAACCACCAGTTTTTTTGCTTTTTCGCTACCTAAATGGGCGATTGCAAGTTTCAGAGCCATTTTTGACTGCTGTTGTAAGGGTTTGCCTGAAATTCCTCCTTCATTTGGGAAGGATTTTTGGGTGGTGCGGGATAAGGTCGTATTTGTTAGGACGAAACCATCGATACCAAATTTGACGGAAGTATCGATCACTCGCTTCAAATCATCGGTTTCCAGATCAGGACTTAGTTTGAGTAAGATCGGTTTTTTATTGGCTAATTGGTTTTGTGAAGTAGCTAAAGGTTTTAAGAAAAGTTCTAAGGCTTCAGGTTTCGCAAGATCGCGTAAGCCCATCGTATTGGGGCTACTGATGTTTACGACAAATGCATCTGCTATCGAATGAAAATGTTGAACTAGACTGACGTAATCAACGTGCGCCATATCATTTGGGGTGGCGCGGTTTTTACCAATGTTAATAAATATCGGTAATTGTGAATCCGCTTTAAAATTTTTTAAATTATAAAATACATCGGCGGCACCCGCAGAAGGAAAACCCATTTTATTCCAAAGCGCTGAATCTTCGATGCTACGATCGAAAATTTTTCCGGGATTTGGTTTTTGTGCAGTCGGGGTGACCGTACCAATTTCTACAAAACCGCAGCCCAGGCGAACCCAAGCCGGTAAGTGGTCGGCGTTTTTATCTACGCCGCCCGCTAAGCCTAAACGATTTTTGAATACAAGATTTTTCCAGGTGAAAGAACTCCAGATCGGAGTTCTTTCGGGGTGTAATAAAGAATAAAGATCAATACCCAGTGGGCTTAAGTCATGCGCTAATTTTGGAGGTAGCCACAACCAAGGTTTCATAAAAAACCTTAGCGAGGGTACAAGCCACGAAGTAGCATGGCTTTTTCAAGACGAGCAATCGATGCGGCCATTGCCGCCGTACGCATGTCGATGTTCTTTTCAAGTTTGAACTTGTGAACATGATCGAAAGCTTTAAGGATAATTGCTTTTAATTTCGAATCAACATCAGCTTCTTCCCAAAAGAAAGACATAATATCTTGAACCCATTCAAAGTAAGAAACGATCACGCCACCGCCATTTGCAATAACGTCTGGAGCAATGAAAATTCCGCGTTTATCTAAAATTTTCGTCGCCGCATTTGTTACGGGACCGTTTGCGCCTTCGATAATCAATTTAGCTTTAATTTTTTCAGCATTGTGAGTATCGATTTGGCCTTCAAGTGCACAAGGTAATAAAGCTTCGCATTCAACTTCTAAAAGTTGTTCGTTCGTAATTTCTTGTGAACCAGGAAATCCTTTTACGCCTTTGTTTTGTTTTACGTATTCAATTACTTCCGGAATATTTAAACCATCACCGTTAAAAATACCTCCGGTTACGTCACTTACCGCCACGACGCGAGCTCCACGTTCGTGCGCAAATTTCGCAGCGAAAGAACCCACGTTCCCGAAACCTTGAACCGCAATGCGAGAACCCGCCATTTGCATTTGGTTTACTTCCATCGCGCGCTCGGTGATGTAAATGACACCCAAACCGGTTGCATGATTACGACCTAAAGATCCACCAATTTCAACTGGCTTACCAGTAACAACACCCGGTTGTGCATAGCCACCTTGTTCGTGAGAATAAGTATCCATGAACCAAGCCATTGTTTGAGGATCTGTTCCAACGTCCGGAGCCGGAATGTCTTTATTCGGTCCAACGAAAGCAGAAATTTCAGAAGTGTAACGACGAGTTAAATTTTGTTTTTCAGTACGAGATAATCTAGTTGGATCAACGCAAACTCCACCCTTTGCTCCACCCAATGGTAAACCCAAAACTGAATTTTTAAAAGTCATCAACGCCGCCATACCCACAACTTCTGGCAGATCTACGTTTTGGTGAAAACGAATTCCACCTTTATAGGGACCTAACGTAGAATTGTACTGAACACGGTAACCAGTAAAAACTTTGACCGTATAGTCATCCATACGAACTGGAACCGACACCGTTAAGCTACGGCGAGGTTTACGTAAACGTGCGGCTACGTTTGGATCACAATTAATAATTTTCGCGGCTTCATCAAAATTTTGTAAGGTATTCTGAAAAAGTGGACCATGTAAATGCGCTTCAGACTGTGGATTTAAATTATTTTGCTGTTGAGACATAAGAAACTCCTTAAAAATAGAATCAAACGAGTGTAGAAAATGGTGTATGAACTGTCGAGCAAAAACTCTATACCCATTTCTTGTGCTAACCAGCATTTTTTTTGCGAACTCCGCGATTGCTGACGCACCTAGTGAGCAGTCCGTAAGCTGGAATCGAATAAGCTCGACTAAAATTGAAATTGAAGACTTTTCCTCGGGACAAGGTCAGATTTTATCGACTTACCCGCGAATTTTACAAACTCTGTTAAATGAAGTTTTTGGTTGGGAACCTGATAAACAGCCTAAAATCTCGACACCACCGGTAATCGAGCGTAACACAACTTTTTTTATGCAAGAGCTGATGCAGAACTTATCAATCAAATTTGATTTATCTGATACCCAGCATTTTCGTAAAGTTTGGTTTCATTTAAAGCCCGATTTAAAAGTGCGCGGGCTTTTTGGCATTCAAGATTTTCAAAAAAAACGCCCGCTAATTATTATACGAATGGGAATTCACGGTAACGTCGATGAAGTTTTAGCGGAAAGATTTTTAGCGAAAGTTGTGTATGAAGACTTGGGCGCTAATTTTCTATTGCTAGAGAATTTAACTAGCTACGCCTTTGTTTCGCAGAATCAGAACTTATCTTTTGGGGGAATTGACGAGGGTTTACAAACTTTTTTAATTCTCAATGAGATAACGAAAATTAATTCGCCTTTTAAAAACTTACTCAGCGATATTCATTTAATCGGCTTAAGTATGGGCGGAACGGGTACATTTGTGACGGCGCTATTAGATCAGTCCAATGGAAAAAAAATTAAGTCGATTGTTGATTTTTGTCCGCTCATCAATTTGGAAAAAACTTTTGATGCCCATGCGCAAACCGGAATTTCGCAAGCGCTGATTGATTTATGGAATGCGCGCAGACTGAATACAGTTTTTGATCGTTATCCCAAAGAAATGAAAGATTCCCAGTGGTGGAAGACCATTTTTGATTTGAAGCCGCGCTTTACTCCAGCTTTGCTAGACATTTTAAATCGCGACCGCAAGCAGCCTTTAACATCAGTGGCAGACGTTGAAGCGGAAGTAAAAACGATGAAGTGGCCGAAAGGTTTTTCAGAGCATTTGCAAAATTCAAAATCATTTTATGAGCTGAATGATTTTTGGCCGCTTTATCAGGGAGTGACGACGCCGATTAGTATTGTGGTGACGCCGAAGGACCCGCTCGTGATTAATGAGTTTAATTCGGAAATGATTTATACTAAAAAGCAGCCCGGTGATTTTACAAGTGTGAATTATCATATTTATGACCGGGGTATTCACTGTGGCTTTTCGCCGGTGTATCAGTGGAGCTACGTAGTTGATTTAGTACGTAAGGGTTTAGCGCTCACACCTTAAGCTATAACTGCTCTTTCCAATACTCAGATTTCCCAGACAACTCAGTCACATAATTTTTTACGTCGGCCTGTAGATGGTCCGGCAATTTATCAAAAGGTCTGACGTGCTCAGTGGGCACGTAACGAAATGTGAAATTAATTCTTCTGGTTTCAAACTTGGTCGTATTCAAATTTTTAAACACGATACCTTTATCTTCTACGCGCTGTACGCGGTGAAAAAGTTGTTTCTTGAATTTATCTCCGCCGAAAATTTGTAGGCTTGAATCTTCTAACCACTGTTGCAGTACGACTTCACTTTTTGAAGACTTGCCCGCGCTTTTAACAAACTGAAACATCGCTTTTTCGCCGAATGATACGGACGCCACCGGACCCGGTTCGAAATCTTTATGCTCGCCCACGCGTGCGCAATCCGTACGCGCGCCAGTTTCAGAAATTTGGTCTCCGTAGAAATTAACTAGGCACGTATTCAAATGCCATTTATCAGGAATATCTTTAGGCGAAAACTTTTGTCTGACCATATGTTCGATGTCGAAGACAATTTGTTGTAAAACTTGCGGATAATCTTCGGCACGTACGCAGCGGTTTTGAATTCCCTGCGGAGGATGGTAATAGTTCAAACAAGCAAATTGCCAATTTCCCAGCCAGTAGACCGGGCGTAGTAATTGACGGTTAGGCTCGTCAGCTGGTGGGGGATTTGAGGCTGAAAATCGCATTTCCCAGATAGGGTGCAGTGTAGAAAGGTAATCCAAGATCTCTTGTTTCTGATTCTTATGGATATAATTGGGCTGGTAAATCAGATTTTGATATTGGTTGGAAAATCGCATAGGCTCTATCCTTGCTACAGGAGACAACCAAATGTCAAATTTCATTCAGCCACTTAATGTAGATGCCGGCGTTCGGGCCTCATTGATTGAAAAAATTTCGTTATTTAAAAACAAAAAGATTTTAGTCGTCGGCGATGTGGGAGTGGATGAATACATCTTGGGCGCGGTGAAGCGCATTAGTCCAGAAGCTCCAGTTCCAGTTCTAGACGTAGAAAGCGAAGACAAGCGCCTAGGCTTAGCGGCTAACGTCGCGCAAAATGTGGTTAGCCTGGGCGGGCAAGTAAAGCTGATTTCAGTTGTGGGCTCTGACCAAGGAGCCGAGATTTTACAAAGTTTATTGAAGCAATCAAAAGTTTCATCCGAAGGTTTAGTTTACGATTCATCACGCCCAACCACGCGCAAAACGCGAATCATGTCGGGTCAACATCACTTAGTGCGCATTGATCACGAAGTTCGTAAAAGTTTATCGGCAAGCTCTGAAGCACAATTATTTGCAGTTGTTGAAAAAAGTATTTCAGATTGTGATGTAGTGGTTTTAGAAGATTACGCCAAAGGTTTATTATCTCAAACTTTAGTAGAAAAAATTGTGGCTTTGTGTAAATCTAAAAATAAATTTTTAATGGTCGATCCGCACCAAACTAAGTTTGCGGAATTTTATAAAGGCGTTGATTTGATTAAGCCGAATTACAGCGAAGCCTTGGCCTTAACAAAAATTCACGAAGATCATATTGAAAACCCCGCAGAGCGAGTTTTAACCGTAGGACGCGAGTTGCAAAAAATGACGGGCGCTAAGCAAGTTGTTTTAACTCAAGGGCAAGATGGCATGACGATTTTCTCGCAAGGCGAAGTAACTCGCGTTCCAACGTTCGCGCGTAAAGTTTTTGACGTCACTGGAGCGGGCGATACCGTGATTGCAGCCATTGCGCTGGGTGTGGCCGCTGGATTACCTTTGACTGAAGCTTGCATGATCGCAAACTTTGCGGCAGGAGTCGTGGTTGGTAAAGTAGGCTGCGTACCATGTGAAGTGGGCGAGCTGATTACTTCGATCAAAACGGTCAGCTAGTCTTTTTTCTGCGACAATAAAAATTGGTAAATGTATTTTATGGCGGCATTGTAATCATCACGGGTAATTCCAACGATTATTTCGGCTGAGCTTGAGAATCTTAATAGCTTAGAGTTTTTCTCTACATTAAGCATTTGGCCAGTCAGAGTTGTGCCTTGCTCATGCAAGAGATCAAAAAGCACATATTTGATTGCGGCAATTTCTTTTGGAGATAAGCTATCTATTTTAATTTGTTTGATTAAAGAAATGAACAAAATGCGTTCTTTTTGTTTACCATTTTTATTAATGTCTCTAAAAAAACGTCTTGAGCTGTTACCATAGTGGAACATATCGTGACTGATAAAATAGATCGATGTTCCAGATTCATTATCGAAATAAACTTGTCTAGAGTAATCAAGGCCTAATGGTCGCACGCCGTAAATCCACAGCTCGGTGAAATGGTCAAAATCAAAAAAGTCTTTAACGATGACGGGCACGTTGTAGGGGTCAGATTTAAATAGTTTTTTAACCGCATCAATCGCTTCGCTTTTTTCAAGATTCCAAACAATTTTTCCATCGATGACTTGTGAAAGATTGCGTGCTGCGATCTCCCAAAACGTAGAGGCTTTATCCGTCTGTGCCGATGCGACCCAGGTACTGATATGAGTTAATCGCAAATATTTAAAATAATTAATTTTATCAGACTTAAGAAGTTCTTTTAGTTCGCTGATCAATTTTTCAATCAGTACTTTATCTGCTGAAGCTGCAACCTTGGTTGTAATTAACTCTAAGCTCAGCCCACCTAAGTTAAATTTTGTTTCTTTTAAATCAATAATGGCGGCTGTTTCAGGGGCTTCGCGGTAAAGTCGCATTAAATTCTCAATTGAATATTCGATGGTCTCTTTCAATAGCTCTGACGAGACTTCAATATTTTCTGGCGATGGATACTTATACCATTTTTCTTGTGCACGTATTTCGCGCGCTACTCTTTTAATTTTATTAACCTGAATTCGCGCTTGAGCCACACTCATGACCGGAGTTTTTAAAAATAAATCTTGGCAAAGATTTTGACTAAAAGCTGTTAAGCTTAAAACGAAACAAAAAATAAATGAAATAATATTCAAAAGCATATCATTTAGCTCTCGCATTATTATTTTGAATTTTCTCAAAAAGCGCTGAGCATTTCATTGGTTTTAAACTAAGATTTACCTTAATAATTTTCTGTAATATTGTTCTAATGTGCGGCTCATTTTCAAATCCACCGGTTCTAATTAAATTTTCGCTATAAGACCGAAACCAGCTAGAAATATCAATTAAATCGGTATAATAGCGCAGCGATTCGACGCGTTCTCTCAAGGGTAAATCTTCGTTTAAAAACTCAGAGAATTCGTAATCTAGGGCTTCCTTAGGTAAAAGCGATTTAAATTTTTTAAAATCGAGGCCGGCTTCGACCACGTAAATATAAAATCTTGTATTAGCCTCTTGCCATGTATTAATTTTTTTTCTTTCAGAACTTTGATAAACAAGTGGTCCCGTTTGAGTTTTTAGAAATGCGAGACGACCTTCAATAAGTTCAGCAACTTTAATAAAATGCTCTGCACTTGTTTGAGACCACACAGCTCTTAATTCAACTGGACGATCTACCACGGTGCTGAAGTCTACGAATGGAATTAGATCGAGTAAAACCTGTAGTTCGATGATTTCAGTATAGGGTTTTCGCATATTATTTTGCTTAAGATATTTTAATCCGATTGCTTGAAAATGAACTGGATCAGCAAAATCTGGATCATAGGTTTTTGTGTAGACCCTCTGCATAATTGCCGTGGTTACTTCTGCAAGCGTTTTAAACTTACCTTGTTCGACTTCAGCGGCTATCGTTTTTAGAGCTAATCTTTGATCTTTACCTAAATAAGAAAGAGGGGGAGCGTTACTTAAATCTTGACCCAACGTTCCCAGTCCAAGATGTGAATTGTTATGGTAGTCTAAAAAAAATTTCATAAATTCACGAGGATCATTATCAAATGCGGAAAGACCTCCAAAATTAAAATGCGCATTGTCTGAATGATGTACCGTAAATTTAGCATTGCGCGCAGGCTTAAAAATAAGCGAATTAATATTTTCCTTATTTTCTTTTAGTTCAGCTAAAGTTGAAGGCTTTGTTGTGACTTCGATCACGCTAGGATCGTGGCTAACCACAAACCACCATGAATTTTTTAAAGTTACGCGGTAGTCTGTTGTAAACTTCCCTGAAATTTCTGTAACCGTACAACCAGCCGTCTTACATGCTATGTATATTTGTTCCATAAATTCAGCTTTGGCCTTCATGGCCTCGGGGCCACGAATCGTTTTTTTATCCCAATCTAATTTCGGATGAAAAAACTCAAATTCAGCCCCGTAGGTCGGTGGCCAAGCCCAAGAAAAATTAAAGCTTAATGTTAAAAAGATAAAAAGCATAATTTGAGTCATATAAATCATTAAGCAATTTAAAGTCCTGCTCAATGCAAATGAATTCGATCTATTTGGCTCAGTGACAAAATGGGCATAACTGCTGACTAGATTTCATCTGCGTACTGGCTCATTATGAGATGTGTGGGTTACGCCGAGTTATGCATTAACACGTATAAATCATATATTACCCGGTATTTAAATCAGGCGCCGCTTGTTTCAGCCAAGTAGCATAAAGATTTTTTCTTGGTTTATACTTCACAAAGCCAAAAGCTTCTAAGAAGTTCTGCTTTAAATAACTGACACAAGTTTTAAAATCACGCCCCCAATTCACCACGCGTGAAAAAGGCCGAAAC
>JACMRL010000036.1 GCA_014376435.1 Bdellovibrio sp.
ACTTCAAATAAGCCAGCAAAAGTTGTATCAAGTAATGACTGATCCTGCGTACGACTTGTGTAGAAATACCGATTACTGGATTTATGACGGTATTCTTTTAATACCACATTGCCATTAGTAATCACTTGGCTTCCGCTAACAGATTTCGGTGCGTAGGATAAGCCTTCTGAAAAATTAGGACCTAGTAGACCTAGTTTTTGGATACCAAGCTTTACTGGCGAGCAGTTTTGAAATAGTGTAGTGGTGATTATAAATGAAAATGTTGTAAGTAACAGTAACTTGTATTTCTTTTGAATATTCATGAAAACCCCTGCGTTCGAATTTTTAAGTACTATTAAATCCCGTTACACTATTCTATTCGGATAATTTGCTTAAAAAAAGTAGAAACTATCTTTCCTGTTTTTAGTAAAAAACTTCGACAATAAATCAGTTTGCATAACCATTACATTACAAGTTCGAAGCCACGTGCTGGCTAACTCAGTCGTTGAAACCGCAAAACTTCTAATCACTGTATGCAACACTGAACACTGTTCTAAACAGTGTGTTTTAAAATGAGAATGCTTAACAGAAATTCGCGAATGTCTTGATCAGAAAGTTTTTACAACGAACTTTTTTAAGATGCCTTCACTTGCCAAAGACCTAAGCTGATATGCTTTAAATTACTCGGTTCTGACAGGCTTTGTGAATTTGAATGTGCTTTTTATTCAGTTTGAAATCTAAAAATAAACGCTGAACAGCGCTCTTGAAAAAGAGCGCCGTGTGCATTTTTAAGTAGTGATTCTTAAATGCTAGCAATTAAAAGTACTTTGCGGTCTTAGTTTTGACACCAAGCCTGGCTTCATTTAGCGGAAAGTAAAAGACGGTTGTATCAGGTCGCAAGTTCCGCCATTTCCATTAACTTGTCCGTCGAAATTTGTAACAAAAGTTCCTGTACTTCCCGTTGCACTAACTGTTAATGGTGCAAGTAGTGGCAAACCATTGGACCAAACTCCTGTTCCAGGTTTAAGGAAAGCATTCATTCCATTACCGACTGATGATGTACTTAGAAAAAGCATTACTTTCGGAGCGTTTGCTAGATCTGCAGAAGAAGCTGCAGTCGATGGGGTCGAGCCGCCATAAACGGCAAGGTTGTTGGCATCAACCGTATATGCTGTGTAACTGCATCCTGTTTGACAAAGTACGCGACCGTAGCTCGTTCCAGCTGTGCAGGAACCTGTTGCGCCTGTTGCTGGCGTAAAAGTCACCGTGGCGTCCATGATAAGAATAATGCAATTATAAGTACCTGCAGCAACACTGCCTCTAACTATAGTTGGATTCATCAACATGTCAAAAGTAGTACCGGTTGAATTGAGACCAACAATCGTAGCATTACTACAATCGGCATTATTAGCTACGCCCACTCCGTAAATTTTTAACTGAGCAATGCTTGGGTTGGTTCCTGCGTAAGAGTAGCTCGATGCAGATAGCGCGATAAACAGCGCAAGAATCTGATAATTTTTATAAAATTTCATTATTATCTCCCTGCACCATAAAAAGTTGTAAAATTTGCGGTGCCGCTACTGTATGATCCGCAGCCACTAACTGCTAAGAAACCACCGAAAGCTGTTACTAAAACAAAAAAACCTAAATTCAAATTACGTTTCATTTTTTCTCCTTAAATTTATTTTACCTGTCATTACAGTACGCTATCCAATGAATTACCCGCTAGGGGAAATCGGCCTAGGCTAGAAATAAAGAATAAAGAAATACATAAACTTTAGTACAGAAATTTAATCCAACTAAAGCTTAGCGCTAATATATTTGGTTAAACCTTTTGAAGCGTTTACGACGGAGACGAAAACGAACTAAAACCGTTTTAATCAGTTTTTAACAAAAAATTTAGAAAATAAATACTTCGTGCCCACGGCACCGCGCGGAACGGATCGCTTTGCTGATTAGATCATTTTAGCGATCCTGACTGACTTTTGTAAATAGTGATCCCCGCCGCATTCACGTCGAAAAAATCTACATCACCAAAATCGAAGACTATTTTGCGGGAAAATCGTGGTGAATAAAAACGCCCCGTTATTTCAAACAGAGCTACAAGCAACAAAAGTTTTTCACAAAAAAGGCCTACCTGGACGATTTATAAAAGATTTTTTTTTCAATAGAACTTCGTGACTCGCCAGACTAATTTATCGGCATTTCAGATATTTTCTTTTAGTACGGCCTTAAGTTGGACTCAAATCTAGAATCGAAAAAAAAATTTACACTGTATCAAGTAGACAATAAGTATAAAATAGCTAAACATTGTAACAAGGTGTTACTAGTTTCAAAAACGTTGTTCTTCATTTTTATTTTTCTATTTGGAGTTGCTATGGCCCCTGTCCCTTCCACGCGGAATTACAATAAAGATGCACAAGTTTTTCAAAGTCAAAATGGGCAAGATTATATCAGTCTTGATTTTGCTAAGAACAGATTTAAGCATACTTGGGGGCGTGATCAATATTTTTCTAATTTAGATAAAGAGTATTTAGAGCGTGGCGATTTTTATTATGTGACAGGTCACCATGTGCTTTGGGTGCTGAAGGCAGCGGTTGATATACCCCAAAGCTGGAATTCAGATAAAACGGGTATCACAGATCAAACACCTGTCGTTATCTTCTTTTTTAAAGGTGAAAAAGTATACACCGTAACTTTTGGCCAATTAAGTATTTCAAAACCTGTGACTATTGAAAACAAGGATGAACTTGTCCAAAGATGGAATGTCGGCGTCGATGTTTTTATTCCCACTAAGACTATGCAGACAAGCACCGCGGCCTTTATTCCAAAGCTTACAATCAGCTACTATGATGATCAAAAAAAAGAGATGCCTCAGAAAGTTGTTATTAATATTATGGGCGGTCAAATATTAAACGCAAAGGAACAACAGATTCAGGCCAATCCGAAATCAGCGATAATAAAATCAACAGCAGATCAAGTTAGTGATTCGATGAAGCCCTTTCAGGATTACAATTTAAAATTTGAAGCGATACAAAATTGGTATAAAAAAGAAGTTCAGAAACTTAACACAAAAGCTAGCAAAATGCGTGATAAAGAACTGAATCAAGCCGTTGAAAAATTAACAGCTGATTACAATCGAAAGCTAATTCATTTGCAATCTGAGGCGCCGACGACAGGCGGCGAAGTACCGAAAAATTCTCCACCGATTAGCATTCAAAAAAAACAACCAAAATAATCTAAAAGTTAAATTCTGCATTTTAAAAAGAAGGCTCTTCAAAGTTGATGGTAATTTAAAGTATGATTATTGAAACTAGTTGGTGCTGGTGACGCCAAAGGACCACCTTTTGAAAATTGAGATTTCCGTCCCCTTTTCAAAAACTCACTTTGTTGATATTTTTAGAATCAGTTCAAAAAATCCTTTTATTCGCTGGTCTAGATTTTTAGGATCGCAGTCAATTTTATGAAAATTACGGATCTTAACCCTTCATGAAGTTTGCATTAATGACTATGCTTTCAAAGTTTTTAATCAAGATGTGTTTACACAGCAGGGAAACCCAGCGCGCATACTGAGGCCAAATATTTTTCAGCTTTAATCTATCGGAATAAATATAATGCGTAATGGCTTCGCTAATTACATCCTGAAAAGCCGACAACCGTACGACAATTGGCCCCAACAAAACCTGGTTCACCACACCATTTGGCGCGATACCATAATGAGTTAGTTTAGCCATTTCCCGCAAACGAATAAAAAGGTCGGCATGTTCCACCAACCAAACCAGGCCCACCACACCACTTGGTGCGAACATTTAAATAGAATCGTCGAGCTGGTGGCGCAAGCACATATGGGCCTAGCGGGGCGGCCGCAAATGCTGCAGCATCAGTGTAGAGTCTTAAGTAGACGTCACCGTGCGTATGTTCAGCCAACTCGCCATAGGGAATAGCTTGGGAAGTTAATGGATTAAAATCGCCGGGACACTCCGACACAGTAAATTCTTTTCCCGATACAGCGCCTTGGTCGATAAACGCCAAAAGTACATAAGGCGCAAATCTCGGCCCTGATGGTGTAAATTCAAAAGATGCGACGTGACCTGTGAAGGTGTTGATGGGTGTTACAGGTACGCCTGTAAACGTTACGCCGCTATACGGGCCGCGAGCATAGTCCACACGCCCGGCAACACAAGCCGTTGGCGCTGGCGGGCCAACAACTAAAGGAACCACCGTACAAGCAGCGTACAAAAAATTATCCGTAGTTCTGGTTGTCGCCGTAAGTACACCATTGTTACAAGCCTTCGTCTGTGACTGACATGTTGCAGGTGCCGTAACGCTTGCTGCCTGATACGCCGTAACAGAGGCTCCGTGCGCTATTGTTGTTGTACCTAAAGTGCATGATGCGTTTTGTGGGGGTGGTGGTCCATTACCCACGCAATCACAGTAATTTACAACTTGCGCGTTACCGGTGTTTCTATAAAAACCACTGCAAACACTTGCTGTATAACCAGCTGGCAAGCTTCCGCAGCTAGGAGGAGCTATTGGAATTAAATTTCCACATGAGGTTACGCATCCGTTGACGATTGTTGAACCACTATAAGTATAGCCGGTCGGTGGATTAGCACAACTGGGTGCATTACAAATCGGTGGGGTTACCACAACTGGGACAACTACAGTTGAAGCGTCCACTGCGCAAAACACAATGCCTTTATCAACATAGTCATTTGATATAAGCTGCGCTTTTAAAGTATCATTTGCGACTAATCTGTACTTACCATTTCCTGCATGAAGTAGACGGCTCACAGGGCGTGTAGCAGCCGAAGTTATCGGACAACTTGTATTTGGGTTTATCGTAATCGCATAACCCTCGATGCCTTCATCTTGCCAGCTTGAATTGGTTAGTAGCGGAGCCTGCTCTGTCTGATCTGCTGTGTACAGATGAAAGCCTGCTTTATTAAACAAACGATACACAGGACTAAATCCTGCATCTTGTACGGCTTTAAGCGTGATCGTGTTACCCGTCACTTCAAATAAAGTAGCAAAAGTTGTATCAAGTAATGCCTGATCTTGCGTGCGACTTGTGTAGAAAAAGCGATTACTGGATTTATGACGGTATTCTTTTAATACCACATTGCCGTTAGTAATGACTTGGCTTCCGCTAACAGATTTCGGTGCGTAGGATAAGCCTTCAGAAAAATTTGGACCTAATAGACCTAAATTTCTGATACCAAGCTTTACCGGAGAACAGTTTTGAAATAGTGTGGTGGTGATTATAAATGAAAAGGTGGTAAGTAACAGTAACTTGTATTTCTTATTATTAGTCATGAAGACCCCTGCGTTCGATATTTTGAAGAACTATTAAATCCCGTTACAATATTCTATTCGGGTATGTTGGCAGAAAAAAGTAGAAACTATCTTTCCTGTTTTTAGTAAAAAACTTCGTCAATAAATCTGTTTGCATAAGCATTACATTACAAGGTCGAAGCCACTTGTCCGCAAACTCCGACGTTGAAAGCGCAGAACTTCTAATCACTGTATGCCACACTGAACACTGTGTTTTAATATGAGAATGTTTTAATGAAAATTATGCGAAATACGCTTAGTAGCCTCCCGCAATCGAATAAAAGTGCCCGATTCGCCTTGAACTGACCCACCCAATTCGGATTAGTTGACCCACCCCTTTCAAACGAACTGACCCAAGCGATTCGGTGGATTGACCCACCTATAATCGAATACGAGCAGTGCGTAAACTGACGATAACGACAGATCATTTTCATCATTGGATCCTCATTTTTAAAATGGGGGTTTGATGAACAAACGGAGAATATCTGTGAACGTACAAGAGCAAATACTAATATTGCGTGAGAAAAATTTAGGCGTACGCAGAATCGCGAAGTCGTTAAGCTTAGCAAGAAATACAGTTCGTGATTTTCTTCGCGATAATGACAATAAAACAATATTACATTCTGAATTGGCAGCGTTCTCGTCAACTGCCGAAAAAAAATCAACTGGAGCAAAGTTCATTTAAATTTTAATAGCGGAATTACGATCAAAACGCAGTGGCAGGAAATTTGTTTTAATGAACAGATGACCTACAGTGCCTTTTATCATCAGTATCGTCGTCAGTATTTAAAACAACCAGTTGTTACGATGCGATTAGTGCACAACCCCGGCGATAAAATATTTTTTTATTTTGCTGACGGAATATCAATTACAGATCGATCCACGGGACAAAAAACCAAGACGCAGCTGTTTGTTGGCGTGCTTCCATTTAGTGGATTAACGAAAGGTGAATTTCTATTAGATCAGCGGTAAACAAAGCGCACATTTATGATCCCGACACGAATCAGTCGATGCTTGAGTTTGCAAACCACTGGGACTTCGCCGTGATTCCAGCAAGGCCATATAAGCCGCGCGACAAGGCCGCAGTAGAGGCTGGAATCGGCGTGATACAGCGGCAATTTTTTCAAGAAGTCCGTAACGAAGTTTTCTACACGTTAGGCGAATTAAATAATCGATTTAAGATATTTTTAGAAAAATTGAATCAAAGCGCAATGAAAGATCATGGCGGCGTCAGCCGCTTAGATCGTTTTGAAAACGAAAAACATTTATTACAGGTCTTGCAGAAAAGTAATTATGAATTGTCCACGTGGAAAATAAATTCTATTCTGTTCAACATCAGTATGTTGGCTTAACAGTTAAGGTGCGGGTTAAGAACAACACGGTAGAAATATTTTCTATCGACGGTGAAGCTTTATGTATGCATGTAAAAATTAAAAGCAATGAACGGGCTTCAACCATCGAGGCACACTATCCGGAAGAAAAACTAGCAGCAAGTCGCTTTGAAATAAAACATGCACTTCGGCAAGCAAGTCTAGTTGGTGTGAAGACAGATGAATTTATTAAAAAATTATTTTCAGATCAGTATCCATTAAAATTTTTACGACGCGCTCAGGGGATATTACGCCTTGTTCAATCCGAACAAGTGGATCGCCTGAATTTAGAATACGCCTGTGGTCAGGGATTATTATTTAACCGCATGCACTTTGGCTACATTAAGTCAGCAGCGTTATTCCATAAGTCAGGGGGTGGCAAGCTAACGGTGGTAGCACCGAAGCGCGATTTAAACCACGGTTATTTACGCAATGAACCAACAACAATAAAATAAAGAGAAAATGAATATGAATGAACAAGTACGTCAACTCGCTTACGAAATGCGATTAATCGGAATGCATCAGAACTTTGAATCCAGATCAAGCGAAGCTGTCAAAAGTGGACTTCACCCGCTACAGTTTTTAAATTTTCTTTTGCAAGATGAAAAACATTATTGAAAAGATCGACTATCAAAATCTCTTACGAAACGGGCAAAGTTTAGACTTCAAGCGGATCTTGTAGATATGGATTTAAGTTATGACCGCGGGTTAACGAAGCCAAAAATCAAGGATCTGATGCATCTGCAGTTTATCCATCAGAAAACAAATTTACTTTTACTTGGAAAAACTGGCGCCGGAAAAACACATTTAGCAATATCGCTTGTAAGAAAAATCTGCGAAGCAAATTTATCCTTGATGTTTTTGCCAATGACGCTGAAGCGATCGTCGACCGGTTGAAAAATCCAAGCCAAAAAATACAACTTATTGGTCCATCGTACCGTGAAAAATTAGCAGCATTAAATCTGCCAAAAGGAAAAAATCTTGCTATAAATTAAGAGCTGACTTGAACAGCAGTTCTGTCGTCACCAGGTGGGTCAATCCACCGAATAGGGTGGGTCAGTTCACCCGAATCGCGCATCTTTTATATTTAAAACTTACAATCATCACAAAATAACAATATACGACTGCGTTAATTACTATTTTGAATATCTGAGAGCCTCATGTGCTTTGTAAAGCTAGTGACTTTAGCGAAACAATTCCAATACCTTTCGAGGCACATCCGACTCCTTATAAAACTTCCTATAAATCATCCCGACATTGGCGTATCCCGCCTCACGAATAATTCTCTTAAGTTCTTTTTCTAATTGATTTGCATACGATTCTTCGCGAAACATGACTTCTTCTTCAACAGCAACTTCGGCTGTTCTCTCTAACTGTTCTATATTCTAAATTCTTTCTGATTCTTCTTGTTCTACAGTGTGTCTGGTTCGGATTCGAACCTTAATGAATGATACCCACTCTTCGGCTTCTTCTGCCCAACCCTTGAACTCTACAATTCTACAAGATTTCACTCTGTAGCTTTTGATTGATTCGAATTTCGATGTAATGTCAGGTATTTATAAACTTTTCTTGTAGAAAAATTGGTTGCGGGGGCAGGATTTGAACCTACGACCTTCGGGTTATGAGTTG
>JACMRL010000037.1 GCA_014376435.1 Bdellovibrio sp.
ATCACCAGAAAGCACAAATGCTTCCGCAACGTTTGATGAGTTACCAACGAAAATTCTTCCCGAATTTAATCCTGAGGTTAATTTTGCTGCAAATGCAGTAAAATCTGAAGCCGCTAAGTATCCATTCACCGAAGCCGTCGCACGTGAAATATCAATCGATGGTGAAGTACTTGAGGTACTGACTGTGATCGGATTTCCCGAAGTGCCTGCCGATGTCACCGAACCGACGGTTCCGCCGCCAGATCCTGGTGTGTAGCCCAACGCATTAGTAATATCGTTAGAGTTTAAAACTCCAGCTGCTGTTACGCGACCTTTTAAATCAACCGTTAATTTTGAGAAGGTGCCGGCTCCAACACCTGAGTTTGATAACGATAGTATTCCCGTATTTGAAATCGTGGCATCACCTGAAATCACAAATGCTTCCGCAAAATTCGAAGAGTTACCAACGAAAATTCTTCCCGAATTTAATCCTGAGGTTAATTTTGCTGCAAATGCAGTAAAATCTGAAGAGGCTAAATATCCATTAACGGAAGCTGTCGCGCGCGTAATATCAATCGATGGAGAAGTACTCGAAGTACTAACCGTGATTGGATTTCCTGAAGTAGCTGCCGAAGTCACTGAACCAACCGTGCCTCCGCCAGATCCTGGTGTGTAACCTAACGCTGTTGTTATATCCGACGATATCATCGTAATCGTATATCCGGCTAGCGTTGTGGGCTTACCGGAAATTTTACTAAATGCTACGTCAGAAATTTTAGCGTTATTAATGACACCGTTATTAACTGTTAGTACACCTAGGTTTGTGATCGTCGCATCGCCAGAAAGTACACGACCTTCTGCAAAATTTGATCCGTTACCTACAAAAATATTTGCCGAAGTTAATGCACTTGTACCGTTTGATGGCGTGTATCCCAAGGCATTCGTAACATCATTCGAAGTCATAGTAATTGCGTAACCAGAAAGTGTGGTTGGCTTTCCGGTAATTTTATTAAAAGCTACGTCTGAAATTTTCGCATTATTGACTGCACCCGAAGCAATGACGGGGTTCAAAAGTGTTCCCGTTAGATCACCACTTAAACTTGTAGCAGCTTGGAAGGCTCCTGTTATTCTTGCATCATTACCTGCGGCAACTGTATTGGTGCCCGTTCCGACGTTTAAGGTCAACGCGGGAGTCGATGTACCGGCCGCTACTGATAAGTAAGAATTTGTAGAGCTCACCATCGTCACACCGCTTGCTGCGCCGGTGCTGTCAGAAGAAGGGACCCAGTTCGTACCATTAAATTTTAATACTTGCCCTGGTGCGGCACCACCCGCTAACAAACCCGATGGGTTCATCGAAGTTGCGGCCGCAGCCGTAACACAAGAAAAAGTTCCGGCGATTCGGGTTAATACATCTGATCCAGTACATGAAGGTATTGCTGTACCCAAAATAAAATCGGCGGCCGTATTAATTCCTAGCTTTTCTGAAGACTCTGCAAACATCGCAAACGGTACGCTGTTAATATCCATCGGAGGCAAAGTTTGCCAACCGTTACCACTGCCGTCGTTGAACTGCATCACCAGCCGGCGATTATCAATCAAGCTGGGCGAAAAAGTTCCCGTTGTTTGGCACGTGTAGGTCGGCGTGTTATTATTAAAAGCGTCGTACCATTTCATGGTACCCAAGACCGGATAACTGCGCGCCGCTTTAACCGGATCACCGAGCGCAAGTACAGCACTGCCGCCTGAACTTGATAGATCTACATTTGAAAATGTTTCTGAATAAATCACGCACGTTGATAATGGATTCATTAAAGAAAACTTAAACTGAACCGAGGTTGCTTCCAGCGGAGTACCGTCGGGCTTGTAGATTTTAGTTTGAAATGAAATGAGCTTCGGTGCAGCTAGCGCAGCAGATACAGAAAATACGCTCATGAAAACAAGCATGGAAAGAAAAAAGAATTTCTTTAAATAGGTCATAAAACCTAAACAAATCTGCATAGTTATTTATCGGCTAATTTGTTGAATTTCTTTACAGACTAAAGTCTAACAATGCTAAAAGTCTCAAAAAGATCCACCTCTAGAAATTTAAAATACTAATCTGATGCGTTCAGAAAGCTTATACGGCAATACATGCCCGTGTAGAAAGATCACCCACAACGATTATCGTTTTGCCAGGTGCTCACAAACAGTCTTCAACCGATCCCCGTCTGCGCTCTTCTCTCATCATTCTTTCGGCGCTTCGGGGGCATCGCCCCATCCTTGAAATCAGAATGGGCCATGAAAAAACCAAAACAACTTTCGCTCTTCCAAAACTCCCGTGATCTTAAAACTCAAACTAAATTCTTCGGCGGTGCCTTACTCAAAAACCGCCGTAAATCCATCAGACCGCTATCACGAAAAGATTCAATTCACTTTGTACTTCGCAGCGAGTGGGCGATGGGTCGCGATAGCTTTTTAGCTAAGAAAAACTATGCAGATATCGATTATATCATCACCCGCTTTGCAAAACAGTTCGGCGTGCGGATTTACCAGCGAGCGATTAACAGTAATCACATTCACTTGCTTTTAAGAATCACGAACCGCGTGCTTTACCGTGCGTTTATCAAAGCCGTTTCAGGTAAAATTGCCAGTCACGTGATGGGTCAGCAAAGTTTTAGACTTTTTCTGAAGGCCCGCGGGAATTCATTCGCGGGCGATGGGTCCCACTCTGCGAAAGTGAAGCGGGAAAGTTTGTCAAAAAGAAAGACCTCACCTGAGATACTGAACAAGAACCGTGGCTTCTGGGAGTTTCGGCCTTTCTCGAGGGTTGTGAATTGGGGTAAAGATTTTAAAACTTGCGTCAGTTACTTGAAGCAGAATATTTTAGAAGCTTTCGGTTTTGTTAACTATACGTCGAGAAAAAACTTTTACTCTCGCTGGATTATTGAAACTATTCCGATACTCAGTAATGGACAAAATATCAAGCAATGATTACGCCGGATTAAGAACTCTTCAACGCAGGTTTGGCTAAGTTACGAATTTTTAGTTTAGGATTATATTTTGCGCTTTAGTTTAGCTTCATTGTTTTACTGAAAAAAGCTACTCTTTAAAAAATTTCTTAACGTTGTTTTTAAAATCTTCGTTAGAAATTTCTGGGGTCATGCGGCGATCTAAAGTCAGCCGCACTTCTTTAACGAAACCTTTTTGATATTTTTCATTTACCGAATTTTTAATTGGCTCGATCATAAAACTCATTTGGTGCATCCAAACCGAGTTTTTCACCCACAGCCAAAGTGTTCCGTGGCGGTAAGCGATGGGCTCGGTATTTTCACCCACGGTTGGACCGACGATTTCTTTCCAATTCATCCACAGTTTCCAGCGTTTATACTGGTCTGAAACGGGGCCCGCTTTATCTTGAAAAAGCTGCTGCAGAACCTCGGCGCTGGTATTAAATTTAGAGCGAAAATCTTTATCGGACATAGGAATTTTTTAGCACAAGAACTTGCGTTTTTCGATAGGAAAGTCTACATCAGGGCATGTCGAAATTATCCCGTAAAATTACCGTGGTTGGCGCTGGCTTAGCCGGCAGTGAATGTGCTCTTCAGCTGGCTAATAAAGGCTTTGAGGTCGTTTTATACGAAATGCGCGGAGTTAAACCAACCCCAGCCCACAAAACCACCGACTTCGCCGAATTGGTTTGTTCTAATTCATTTGGCAGTTTGTCTGATGTTTCAGCGACGGGTCAGCTTAAATGGGAAGCCGAACACTTAAATTCTTTCGTATTAAAAGCCGCTAAAGATCACGCCGTTCCGGCCGGGCAAGCTTTAGGTATTGACCGCGAACGCTTTGCCCAAGCGGTTACTGCACTTGTCGAAGCTCATCCCAGAATTGAAATTAAGCGCGACGTCGTTACTTCGTT
The DNA here is from genome assembly GCA_014376435.1 of Bdellovibrio sp. Lineage (GTDB taxonomy): Bacteria > Bdellovibrionota > Bdellovibrionia > Bdellovibrionales > Bdellovibrionaceae > Pseudobdellovibrio. Next base: position 3,881 of record JACMRL010000037.1, read on the forward strand.
GAACCAAATTCCCCGCCCCGCCGTGATCGCTACCGGCCCGTTAACCGACGAAGCTTTAGCTAACGATTTACAAAAACATTTCGGTGATGAGTTTTTATATTTCTTCGATGCGATTGCGCCGATCATTGACGCGGAATCAATCAATACAGAAATTGCGTGGAAGGCAGATCGCTACGACAAGGGCACACCCGATTACTACAACTGCCCGATGGATAAAGTTCAGTACAATACATTCATTGAAGAAATTAAGAACGCACGAAAAATCGAACCTAAACATTTTGAGACCACCAATTTTTTTGAAGGCTGTATGCCGATCGAGGTTATGGTCGACCGCGGCCCGCAAACTTTACGTTTTGGCCCAATGAAACCCGTTGGCTTAACGAATCCTAAGACAGGTCGATACCCATTCGCAGCCGTGCAGTTGCGACAGGATAATAAAGAAGCCACGGCCTACAACATCGTAGGCTTTCAGACCCGCATGGCTTACGGCGAACAAACGCGAATTTTTAGAATGATCCCGGGATTAGAGAACGCAGAGTTTTTAAAACTAGGTAGCATTCACCGCAATATGTTTATTAATTCACCGAAGCGTTTAAATAAAGATCTATCCAGTAAATCAGATCCCTATTTATTTTTTGCCGGACAAATCACGGGCGTAGAAGGTTACTTCGAATCCGTATGTATTGGTTTATTAGTAGCAAATTTTATCGAGCAAAAATTAAACGACAAAGTTTTTTCACCACCACCACGTGAATCAGCGATGGGTTCTTTGCTTGAAGCGATTACCGATCCATTTAAAGAGAAAAATTTCCAGCCAACGAATATCAACTTTGCGTTAATTCCGCCTTGGCCAGAGCCGATTAAAGATAAAAAAGAAAAGAAAATTAAACAAATCGAGAAAGCCCGTACCACTTTAACTTCTTGGACGGCCCAGCTTTAGGCAAAAAAAAGACCGGCTTCTCCGCCGGTATTACGAACTTCTTTATGTAGGGCTTTGATTTAAGTTATCAAACTTTCTTGACGGCTTTTGCTCAACAATCGGCGCAAAGTGCAACCGACAGCGTGCTTCATAAAAGTCTTCAGCCCCGACTTCGATTTGTGTTTGAGATGATCCACTAATTTTTTGCGAGTACGTTGCAAGCTCGCCGCAAACCATACAGACCGCGCGATTTTTTGTAACTTCTTCGGCGATCGCCATCAATGTTGGAATTGGTTCGAAAGGCTGGCCTTTCCAATCCATATCTAAACCTGCAACAATTACGCGAATGCCGCGTGATGAAAGATCACGACAAACTTGCACCAAATCCATGGTAAAAAATTGTCCCTCATCAAAGCCAACGACTTGAGTTGAATTTTTTAAATGATTCCAGATATCAGAAATATTTTCTAGCGGAGTCGCTTCAACTTGAGTTTGATTATGCGAAGTTACATTTGTCTGGTGATAGCGTTGATCAATCATCGGTTTAAAAACTTGTACGTTTAATTTTGCGTATTGCGCACGACGAATTCGGCGGATTAATTCCTCCGTTTTACCGCTGTACATAGAACCTGCGATGACTTCGATCCAACCTGACATACCCTGTATTATTGTAACTGTGTGACACTTTGTCCCTAAGAAAATTTTGCACGCCGCGCGCCAATTTTGTCTCTGAAAGCTTACAGAGATGATCTGATTATTTTATGCACCATTTTCGCATGACCATTGTGTCTGTATAGAATAGATAGGTGAACCTTACATGCATAAAAAGTCAAAAATGATGCTAATTCTAGCAATCTTTACGAGTGTGTTTATTTTCATTGGAAATGGCTGCCATGGCGCTTTTTTCAATGAAACACAAGCATCACAGGGCTTAAGCAAACAGGTTTTGCGCATCGGTATACACCAAGATCTTTACACAAAAAGTCCCGAAAAAGATTTAGTTACGGCTTTTGCTAATCAATACAAATTAAAAACTGAATTTATTAAAATTTCTAGCCTTGAAAAAGCAAACGAACTTATCAGCGATAAAGAAATCGATTTAGTTTTTATCCGTACCGATTTATCAACTCTTAATCTACAGGGCCAACCCAGCTTGGGTTATGATGAACTGCTCGTCTCGGTGGTTTGTTCAAACCCACTCACTTTAGCGCAGCCGATTTATGTTCCAGATAATTTAATGTTTATTACCGGTTTAAAAAAATTTAGAAATCAATTTACCGCTAACCCCATTATCGAAACTAAAAAAACCTACCTGGAGTTAAAAATGAAGTCGTTAGAGCAAAACGCTTTTTGTTTTGCAGCCGACTCTCGCGTGGCGGAAAAATCATTACTTAGTTATCCGAAAATTAAAAAAGTTTGGCAAATGAGTTACGCCGTTCCGGTTTCTTGGCTCAGCACGACTGCTTCAAAAAATATCCATTCGCTTTTTCAAGGTTGGTTTAACAAACAAGTCAGAAAAAATGAAGTTCGTCATATTTGGGATCAGTATGAATCAAATGATTTTCAGATCTCGGCTTTAGCTTACCAAAGATTTTTTGAGCACACCGATTCACGACTGCCAAAGTGGAAAAAGTTTTTTAAAAAAGCGGCTAAAGAGCAGGATATGCCCTGGACATTACTAGCCGCCGTAGCCTACCAAGAATCGAAGTGGGATCATGCCGCCCGCAGCTACACCGGCGTACGTGGCCTTATGCAGATTACGACCAAGACAGCTCAGCACTTGGGTATTGAAGACCGTGAAGACCCCCAACAAAGCATCAAGGGTGCCGCCGTTTACTTAAAGTATTTTTACGATAAGACGCCTAAAACTGCCTCAAGCTACGAACGTTGGACGCAAGCCTTAGCGGCTTACAACATTGGATGGGCGCATTTGCGCGATGCCCGTAAGCTTGCCATCGCTTTAAATTACAATTCGTCTCGGTGGTATGAGTTTAAAAAAGTGATTCCGAAATTAGAACAAGAAAAATACTATTCAAAATTAACTTTTGGCTTTGCCCGCGGACGCGAAACGGTTGAATTCGTCGATAGCGTCCTTGGGTATTATGATTTATTAAATAATTCTTTTACTCGACCGTTACTGACTTCGCGAGATTTCTAGGCTGATCCACATCGTAACCCAAACTGTCCGCTAAGTGATACGACATCAACTGTAATGGCACCACAGAAAGCAACGGATGCGCCATCCACGAAGAAGCCGGAATCGACAAATAATATTCACTCATCGACTGTAAAGCTGCATTTTCGCCCGTCCCAATCGAAATAATTTTACCGCCGCGTGCTTTAGCTTCTTGAAGATTACTAATTGTTTTTTCGATCAGTTCATCTGTGGGAGCTACAACAACGATTGCCATATTTGAATCAATCAAAGCCAAGGGCCCGTGCTTCATCTCGCCCGCGGCATAGCCTTCGGCGTGCATGTAAGCTAATTCTTTTAATTTTAAAGCGCCTTCTAAGGCGATTGGGTAACTAACCCCACGGCCTAAATACAAAAAGCCTTTGAACTCTTGTAATTTTTTAGCCGCCTCAGAAAAATATTTATCATAAGCTAATACCACTTCGAGTTGACTTGGAACGGCCAATAATTGAGTGACGTAGTTTTTCTCTTGGTCAGCAGTTAAAACGCCGCGGTCTTTCGCAATTTGCAGAGCTAAAACATTTAATAATGCAATCGTGCTAGTGAACGCTTTGGTACTAGCAACACCTACTTCGACGCCTGAATTCATGTATAAGTGGCCATGCGCTTCACGATCAATCGAAGATTTTTGTACATTGGTAATACTTAAAGTTAATGCGCCTTTTTCTTTCGCTAAGCGAATGGCCGCTAAAGTATCGGCGGTTTCACCACTTTGTGAAATCGTAATCAATAAAGTATTTTTGGGAACGATTGGTTTACGGTAACGAAATTCACTGGCCACATCAATTTCAACGGGTAAATTGCCGGCTTGTTCAATTAGATATTTTCCAACCATCGCGGCGTAATAACTGGTTCCACAAGCCACGAACATAATGCGGTCGATGGATTTAAAAATTTCTGCATTTGATTTTACAAAACCCAAAGTTTGCATTTCAACTTGGTGAGTTTCGGTGTTTAAATGCGGGCGAATCGCGGCCGCAACGGCACGGGGTTGCTCGTAGATTTCTTTCAACATAAAATGTTTGAAACCCATTTTTTCAACTTGTTCCGTATTCCAGTCAACTTGAACGATTTGTTTTTTTAACGGAGCACCTAAGGCAGAAAAATATTTAATTTCATTATTTTGGATATGCACAACTTCGCGGTCCTCTAAGTAGACGAAATTTTTTGTGTACTGAAGCGCCGCTTGCACGTCGCTGACGATAAAAAATTCTTTTTCGCCAACGCCGACAATTAATGGCGGGCCATCTTTAAAAGCAATAATTTCGTCCGGAGATTTTTCCCAAATAACCACTATAGAAAATGCGCCAATTAATTTACCTAAAGTTTTTTGCACGGCTAAGAGTAAATTTTTAGTGACTTGAATTTCTTCGTTGATTAAATGCGCCACTAATTCTGAATCTGTATCGGAAGTAATTTTTGCCCCACGCGCGATTAAATCTTTTTTAATATCTAAATAATTTTCGATAATGCCGTTATGAACTAAACTGATTTCGCCCACTTGGTGTGGATGCGCATTTTTTTCGACGGGAGCACCGTGCGTAGCCCAACGAGTATGCCCGATGCCTAAGTGACCGCTGAAATGTTCATTGATTAATTTTTCTTCTAAATTTTTAAGTTTGCCGGCCGCACGAATGCGTTTCGTTTGCCCTTTATCAACCACCGCAATACCCGCGCTGTCGTAGCCGCGATATTCTAATTTTTTTAAACCATCGATAATAATTTTTTTAGGATCTTGAAAGCCTAAGTAACCTACGATTCCACACATTTTAAGACTCCGTTTTTTTCATCAGTTTTTGAGCATAGCCTTCTTTATTGACTTGGGGCGTACGCGATAAGGCTAAGGCGCCATCGGGGATCGCTTTCGTTACCGTGGTACCGGAAGCAATCAATACATCGTTACCAACCGTGACCGGTGCCACAAATTGAGTATTACTGCCTACAAATACGCGGTCACCAATGACGGTTTTGTATTTCTTTTTGTCGGCCGAGTAATTACAAGTAATTGTGCCGCAACCGATATTTACTTCCTCACCAATTTCGGCATCGCCTAAATAAGTCAAGTGACCGGCTTTTGATTTTTTACCGAAGTTTACTTTTTTCATCTCGACGAAATTACCCACGTGCGCTGATTCACCAATGATTGTTTCCGGACGTAAACGAGCATAGGGACCCACGGAGGCATTATTTTTAACAATCACTTCATCGATGTAGCTACCGGCTTTAATTTGCACGCTATCGCCGATGACTGAGTTTGAAATCATGCAATTTGATTCAATTACAGAAAATGCACCAATCGCTGTTTTGCCACGTAGAAAAACATTCGGATAAATAACTGAACCCGAACCAACGATGACGCTTTCTTCAATGTAGCAAGTGGCCGGATCAATCATGATCACGCCACCTTCCATTAATTTATTTGCGTATTGAGTAAAAACTTTTTTTGTAGCGCGGGCTAATTCAACTTGGTTATTCACGCCGTGGGCGACATCAACATTGTTAGAAAGTAGGACCTGAACTTTTAAACCATCTTTCAAACCTAGGTCAATTAAGTCGGTTAAGTAAAATTCTTTTTTAGAATTATTATTTTGAATCAATGGAATATATTTTTGTAAAACTTCGGCTTTTGCTACATAAATGCCCGTATTAATTTCTTTAACTTTTAAAGTTTCCGCTGAGGCATCTTTTGCTTCTACGATTGAAACCAACTGTTTATTTGAATTACGGATGATGCGGCCAAACTCGCCGGGTTCAGCTAATTCAACGGTCACAACCGCTACATCTAGTTTTTGCTCGCGGAAATCAGAAATAAAATTTTTGATCTCTTGCGCAGAAATTAATGGATGATCACCATTCATAATAATAACGATGTCTTCGATTGAATCTAGGTCAGCAGACTTCACGGCATCAGCGGTACCTAGTTGATTTATTTGTACATACGTGTGAATTGCCAACGGCTCTAGAACCGTTTTTACTAAATTTTGTCCGTGCCCTACGATGACGCGAATATCATTCACATCGGCCTTACGGCAGCTTTCAATAATACGAACGATCATTGGTTTACCCGCAACCGGGTGAAGAACTTTTGGAAGGGCGCTTTTCATGCGCGTGCCCTGTCCGCCTGCTAAAATAAGTGCTGTTGATTTCATGCAATTATTTTAACCATTAGCGATGCTCTTCGTCAGTCACTTTTTTTTTAGATCTAGGCAAATTGTGTCTTTAGCGGCACACTTAATTCTATGATTAAAGCCATCGCGTTCGACCTCGACGATACACTGTTAGATACGACTGGCCTTTTGGTCCCTAAGGCATCGGCCGAAGCTTTCAGTGTTTTAATTAAAGCCGGTCTTAAATTAACTTTGGAGGAATGTGAAAAATTTCGTTTAGAAATGATCAAAGAAACTTCACACAAAGAAGTTTTTGAAAAGTTAGCTAGCCAATACGGTACCCCCGAAACTAAGTTAGCCTCGACCGAAGCCGTACGTTTATTCTACGAACCTAATTTACCAGACCAGTTACCCTTGCTTAAAGGCGCCCGCGAAAATTTGGATTATTTAAAAAAAAAATACAAACTGTTCCTTGTTACGGCCGGGGCAGATCAAGCTCAAAAACAAAAAGCCGTGGCTTTGGGCGTAACCAATGACTTTGAACGCATTTACGTGGTTAACAGCTTAGATAAAAAAAGAAAAAAAGCCGTATTCGAAGACATTTTACAACAGGGAAATTATCAACCTGAAAATTTATTGTGCATCGGTAATTCTTTATCTTCAGAAATTTACGATGCTTTACAAATTGGTGCCAAAGCTTGCTATTTTGAATTTGGTGAAAACCGTGGATATTTAGTCACCGATCCACGCTACAAACCAGATTTCCATATTCGTACTCACGCAGAGCTAATTGCCGCATGCAAGTTATAAAATCAAAGTTAGCTTTTTTAGCGAAAAGCGAAACTTTTAAAACTTTATTTAAAGAGTATGATCCGCTTTGGCTAACGGCGAATGATCTAAAATCTAACAAATACGCCATTGAGATTTTAATTTGCGAATCAACCATGGCGCAAGAAACCGAAATTGCCGCGGCCATTCACACGAAAAAAATCAAAAATGAAGTTTCGCGGATCCTCTTAGTTCACGCGGATGATGCACAGCTTTCGACGCAGAACTATAATCTAATCAAACCCGACGCTTTCATTGATCGGTCCTCTCTGACGAACGATTATTTAATGAATCTGTGGGACGATGTCAGCCAATCAAACCAAGATCAGATTTATTTAAATCTTTCGGCCGAGCTTAACTCTGAGTATGAAATTATCAAATTAGAACTAGAAAAAAAGCTGGAAGAGAAAACAAAAAACTTAATTGAAAGTCGTAAACAAATTTACGAAATCAATAACCGCGTTGAATTTTTAAGAAGAACTTTATACATCACCTCTAAAGTTAAAAATTTACAAGAAGCCGAAAGCCAACTGAATGAGCTGTTGGCTAGCTACAGCAAAGTAACTTGGCTTAAAATTGTTAAACATGAAGACGTAGCTAATTTTGAAAAAGATATTACTGCTCAGTTTGACTCTACCTTCGCAAAAAACGAACTTAAACTTCGCAATGAAATATTTTTTGTTTACTTTTTTAAAGGTGATAAAAAAATATACCGCAAAGTTGATTTAGATTACTTTAAAAAATTAAGCGAAACTTTAGAAATTAATCTAAGCCGCTCGTTCAACTTACAATCGCTTCAACAAAGTGAACGTTTGTTTGACTTGGCTTTTCACTCATCTCCACATCCTATTTTAGTGATCGACCGTCATTACCAAGTTGTGCAAGCTAATTTAGCCGCCGAACAAAGTACTTTGGGCTCTCACTATAAAACGAAATGTTATGAACTACTTTTTAACCGCAAATCAGTTTGTGTCGGTTGTGCTTTAGGAAAAAACTTCGAAGTGCAAAAAGAAATGAAGACTTTCCGGGTGCAATCTAGCCACTTTAATTTAGACAACGACGAAGAACATGATTACTGGGTTCATCTTTACGAAGATATCTCGGAACAAAAATCAGTCGAGCATAAATTTCAACAGACGGCCCGCTTAGCCGAGTTAGGCTTGGTTTCAAGTTCGATCGCGCACGAGCTTAATAATCCACTGGGTGGAATTTTATCATATCTACAGATCATGAAATTAGATTTAGCTTCCAACCATCCTTTTCAAAATGATATTGAAATGATGAACCAAACCGCTTTGCGGATGAAAAAAATTATTGAGGAGCTTTTAATTTTTTCGCGCAAGGAAGATTCTTTTCAGCTTGAATCGCAGTCACTGCTAAAACTTTTGCAGAAAAATTTAGAACTTTTACAGATGCAGTTAAAAAAAGAAAATCTAAAAGTGATTTTTGCTGATTCAGAATCGGCCGCGCATGGTGATGCAGAACATTTAGTATCTTCGTTGCATTTTAGAAATTCGATTCATTTAGTTTTTCAATTTTTTTTACAAAAGCTAAAATTTAAGCGTTTAAGTCAGGCGAATTTTACAGGGCTAGTCGAGGTAAAAATTTTCCAGGACCAAATCAATTCCTATTTAAGCTTTCAGGCTAACTTAGGTCCGTATGATGTCATGGCAAACACCAATGATATGACTTTGATTACTTTAGAGAAAAGCCTTTTAGATCAAGGCTTTCAAGCGATTATTACCGAACCAAAACCCGCGTGGATTCAGCTGCTGGTAACCCTTCCCCGCACAAAAGGTTAAAACTTTCTTAAGTCCTGAATTAAGTCTGAGTAGTAGATTTTTTGACACCTCCGTCAAAAATTGAATTAATCTGTTGTTAGATTACTTAAGAAACCACCATGGAAGGAAGTTTCATGAAGCCTACGCGAGTTTTGATATTGGATGATGAGTCAACATTACGAACGGCATTATTTCGTTTGCTAGACCGTAAAGGTTACCAAGTTGTGACCGCTCAGCGTATCGATGAAGCTCGCGCTTTCATGTCTCCGGATAAACCTTTTGATATCGCCATCATTGATATGAATTTACCGGATGGTAATGGCTTAGATTTTATCGCCGAAATTAAAGCACATTCTCCGCTGACTCAAGTTGTTGTATTAACGGGTTTCGCTACAATCGATTCTGCTATTCAAGCTACTCAAAAAGGTGCTTATCACTTTTTAACGAAACCTTTTAATGTTGAAGAATTGATGGGCCTTTTGGTTAAAGCACTTTCTCACCGCAATCTTGAACAAGAAAACAAACAGTTGCGAAATGAATTAGGTACGAAATACCAATTCGAACAAATCATCGGCGAAAGCGAAGGAATTAAAACTTGTCTTTCATTGGTTGAACGCGTGGCCAATTCTGATTCAACCGTTTTAGTCATGGGCGAATCAGGAACGGGTAAAGAATTAATCGCGCGGGCGATTCATTATAATTCTCCTCGCGCCAAAGGCCCCTTCATTGCAATTAACTGCGGCGCAATTCCTTCTGAATTATTAGAGAGCGAATTATTCGGTCACGTAAAAGGCGCTTTCACTGGCGCAATTTCAAACCGCATTGGCCGTTTTGAATTAGCCGACGAAGGAACTTTATTTTTAGATGAAATTGGCGATTTAGATCCAAGTATGCAAGTTAAGATCTTACGCGCCTTACAAGAAAGAGTTTTCGAGCCCGTTGGCGCCACCAAATCCGTGCAAGTGAATGTGCGCGTAATTGCGGCGACCAATGTGGACATGGAGAAAGCCGTTAAAGAAGGAAATTTCCGCGAAGATCTTTATTACCGTCTAAATGTGATTCCCATTCAAATCCCCGCTTTACGCGAACGCCGCACGGATATTCCTATTTTATTAGGTCACTTCACTACTCAATTTAACCGCACGAAAGGCAAAGCCCTTGCCGGATTTTCGCAAGATGCGATGAACTGTTTAGTAAATTACGGATGGCCCGGAAATATTCGTGAGTTAGAAAATTTAATCGAACGTCTTAGCATTTTAAAAGGCACGGGCGTTGTTGAAGTGATTGATCTTCCACCAAAATACAAATCACACGCGGCAAGTTATGCCGAAACCGGGTCAGTCGAAATTCCTGAATCAGGTTTAGATTTCAACACCGCAGTCGATCAATTCGAAAATGCCTTAATTTTAAAGGCACTCGAGAAAACCGGCTGGAATAAAAACCAAGCGGCTTTACTTTTAAGGCTAAACCGCACCACGTTGGTTGAAAAAATGAAGAAAAAAGGTTTGAAATCAAACGAACCCGAAATGGAAATGTAGTCCTCACGCAATCTTGTCATTATAACAGTTGAATCACTCACCGCTGACGCCGATACTCGTTAAGTGAGTGATTTAGCTAATTTCATCAAAAACTATTCCGTTTATAAAGATCATGCGCGCGTCGAAGTTTTTTCGACTTTTCAACACAAACAACAGACTTATCCACTGGTTTCAATTCATTACGGAAATCCAGAAGCCCCTACTTTACTGATTACAGGCGGCGTTCACGGGTTAGAGCGCGTCGGTGCACAATTAGCTTTGTCATTATTAGATAGTTTTCACGAAAGACTTTCGTGGGATAGCGTTCTGAAAAAAATGTTAGATTCAATTCAAGTCGTATTTATTCCTTTAGTAAATCCCGTGGGATATTTTGAAACGACCCGCTCGAATGGCTCTGGCGTGGACATTATGCGAAACGCACCGATTGAAGCCGAAGATAAAGTTCCGTCGTTACTAGGCGGACAGCTTTACAGTAAAAAACTTCCCTGGTACCGCGGTAACGTCGTCGAAAAAGAAACTGAATTTGTAATTGAGACCGTTAAAAATATTTTAAGCCGCACTCATTGTTTAATTTCGTTAGATATTCATTCTGGATTTGGCTTTAAAGACCAGCTGTGGTTTCCATTTGCGAATAGCCACAAAGAATTTACTCAGCTAGCCGAACTTCATTTACTGTTTGAGCTTTTGCAGAAAACTCATCCTTACCATATTTATAAAATTGAGCCTCAATCAAAGGTTTATCTGACCCACGGAGATATTTGGGATTACTGTTTTCTACATCATAAAAAAGAAAATCAAATTTATCTGCCTTTGACTTTAGAAATGGGTTCTTGGATCTGGGTAAAAAAAAATCCACTGCAACTTTTTTCAAAAACGGGTTTGTTCAACCCAATCAAAAAGCATCGCCTGAATCGTACACTTCGCCGCCATCGTCCGCTATTTGATTTCTTAACTCATAGCTTAGCTTCCAGTGATGTATGGACTAAGATGGATTCCCGACTGCGCGAAAATGTAAAAACCGAAGCACGTAAGGCCTATTATGAAAAGTAAACGCTGGATTCTAATTCGTGGACTAACACGCAGCCGCTTTCACTGGTTAGGATTTGATGAGCTTTTAAAAAAAGAATTAGATCTAGATATCGTTGAATGCCCAGAAATCCCCGGCAACGGCTACTTATTTAATGAAAGAAGTTTAAGCTCGATCGATGCCACAGTTAATTACCTAAGAAAACAAGTCGGCGGAATCACTGAGCCCGTTGGCTTACTAGGTATTTCGATGGGCGGCATGATCGCCAATCGCTGGGCCGCCATGCACCCGCACGAAGTTGAGCAACTGGTTTTAATTAATACCAGCTCTTCTTTAAGTCCATCGCACGAAAGATTAAATCCAAAGAATTATTTCACGATTTTAAAAAGTCTGATGAACTCAAATGCAGAAATAATTGAAACTACTGTTATGAACTTAACATCGAATCGTCCAGAAAAATGGAAACCACACTTGCCGCTATTGGCCCAATTTCAGCGCGAACACCCAGTCTCGTTAATAAATTTTATGTTACAAATAAAATTATCGTCAAAAGCAGATTTTTCTGAAAAGCCGCAGCAGCCCGTATTGATATTAACTAGCCACGCAGATCACTTGGTCAATATGTCATGTAGTTTGAAAATTGCTGAACAATGGCAAATGCCGCTGGTGGTGCATTCCACTGCGGGTCATGATCTAACTTTAGATGACCCCATGTGGGTGATCGAAAAAATAAAAGAACATAGCTAATTTTTGTTCTGCACAGCTTGTAGAGAATTTGCATATATTTCTTGTGCTTCGGGAAAGCTAGGATCCAGTTGCGCGGCTTTTTTAAAAAAAGAAAGGGCTTTGACGTAATCGTTTTTGCTAGCATTCAATTTACCTAAAGCAATTAACGTATGTTGATTATTCGGAGACTGCCGCAAGGCTTCGATGTAATTTGCTTCGGCTTGATTGACTAAACCGTATTTTAAATAAAAATCACCACTATAATATAGAAAATATGTTTTCCCCGGATCGTCTAAAATTTCTTTTTTTATAGCGGCGTCTGCCACCTTAAAAATATACTGCCTGACCTTTGGATCTGCTTGCTGGGTGGCCGCGCGCATGGCTAACAACATCGTTTGTTCGACTGCCTCTGAATGAGCGAAAAATTTAGTTTCAAGTATGTTTTCTATAATTAATTTTAAGCTTCCATCCAGCCGAACGAAAAAAAGGTTTGGCGAATTTGCCGCGCGTTTTAAGCTTATATTAATTCGAATATTTTCAATACTTTGACAAACTGAATAAGTAGCTAAAGTTACTGAAATACAAATAAACGAATAACTTAAAACTTTATTGAATTTTTCTTTTGTACTAATTATATCTAACTTTTGCTGTATATAAATAAAGTTTATAAAAGCGGCTGCGCTAAAGAATAAAATGTAGCTGGTGATATTATCAAAAACGAATAAATTATTGATCAAATAAAATACCAAACCGCCGAATAAAAAAGCTTTTTGATCTGGAAATAGATCTAAGCTGCTTTTTTTAAATAAAACAGTGAAAAGAAATATGAAAAAAATTGCATAGCTAACTAAGCCGACGACTCCACACGTAGTCAGAAGCTCAAGTATAATATTGTGCGCGCGATCTTGCCCCGGTTGTTTCCAAAGGCCCGGCAGATAATACTTCGCCATATAGGCAAAGCTTTCTTGGCCCCAGCCCAGCACCGGGCGTTCTTTGATGGCTTCAAATGTCTGTTTCCAAATAAGTAAACGCTCATGAGCCGAAGCATCTTCAAATGAAGATGACGCCAAACGATCCATTAAATCTTGATTTTGCGATACGTAAAAATTTAATGCCGTCACGATTAAAAATGAAGTAAATGTCACAGTAACTAACTTCTTTAAAAGACAAATAACAAACTGAGCTTTCCTTAAAGTAAATCCGTAATAAAGACCGACCGCTATCAAGCCAGCTATTGAAGCCAAAATCACGCTTCTGGTTTGAGTTAGGTAGATTGATACCAAGTTCAGCACGCAGGCCGCTAAATAAAAGTATTTTAGAAATCGATTTTTTTTAATATTTGCAGAAGCAACAAAAAAGAATAGTGCGATGAAAAAACAAAGTCCCGTATAAACTGCAAAAAAGATCGGATTTCCCAAAAGTGAATCAACCCGTTCAATAAAATCTGAAGGATAACATCCCATTTTCTGGGCTATTCCAAACACAGACAGAACCATGGAAGATACTAAAATACTGTTGAAAAAAACAAACCATCTTTTTAAAGTATTCAAAAAAACAGAAAGCAGTAAGAACAAAATAAATAGATGAATGTACGTTACAAAACCTTCCATCCGTGAATAATTAGACCAAAAGCTAACGTAAAAGTTCGGACCCAGCAAATCAGCCAGTAATACAATAAGCAAAAATACGAATAACGAAATAGTTATTTTAGATTTTAGTACCAAAAATAAATTGTACTTTTTGTGATTAAAAATAAGCAAACTTGAAATTGCGAAACAAAGACTTAGTAAAATTCTAAATACAAAATTTTTAAAGGTTACCGTCGGAAATATCATCTCATTGGACAAAACAACGCTGGTAAACGGAACCAAACAAAGTAATGCAAATAAAAGGCGATCAACTAAGCGAACGATAAAATCTCCAACCTGGGTACGTAGCCAACTAAATAGCCATGCTAAATTTTAGCTTAACGAATTTATCCAGGTTGTCAAATTAGCTACGCGCTAAACTTACGAACTAACTTTTGATCCATCTCAGAACGCTTTAAAACCGTCATAAAATCGATGCAATTAAAATCCATATCAAGTGCTGGGTAGCTACAAACTTTGGCGCCAGCCTTGATGTATGACTTTAATAACGAAGGTATTTTATCTTCCGCTTCAAGAATTTGAGCCTCAGTCAGACCACGAGAGAAAACCATCAACCAAAACAAGTAATCTTTCATTTGGTATTTTTCACGCGGAAAGAAGATCTCGTCATTTAAATGATCCCGCTGCTGGAAATAAGCGTAAATCAAAGCAGCCGAACGGGTATCGGTCACCTTAACGCTCGAACAACCCACCAGCTTATCGGCATTTAAAGCCTTCATGTATTCAGCAATACCTCTCCATAAAAGCGATATCACGGCACCGCGGCGATGATCAGCGTGGATGCAGGCACGGCCAAGTTCAATAAAAGGTTCGCTTTGATCTTCAAGCCAGCTTGAAATTTCAAATTCTGAATGGGTGTAAAACTTCGATGAGGTCTCAGAGAAATTCATTCGATAAGTGCCGACAACTTGCCCCGTCGGTTGATGCATAATTATTAAATGATCACAGATCGCATCGTATTCATCATAATCCAAGCCGCTTTTGGTAGAGCGACCCGCCATCTCTTTACAGAAAATTTCGTGACGTAAACGGAAGCAATCGATCACTTCTGTTTTTGTTTGGGCAATTTTAAGTTGGTAAGGTCCAAAATCTAGCTGCAGTTCGATTTTATTTTTCCAAGTTGAAAGGCGTGTCATGTAGACTTGGCTTTTGTGAATCACATTATCAATCATTGAAACCATAGTACCCCCTTACTAGATTGAAGCACTGCCGAGGCGGATTAAAAAGTTAGGATTACGTCAAGAGCGTGATCTTAACGTAATCTTGAAGTGACGTTTAGTTTTTCGAAAGTCATCCTTTAATCGTGGTTACAAATCTAATGAAGACGTTATTTATTTTCGTGAGTACTTTTAAATATTTTCTGAAATCTTATAAAAAAAATGCTTCGATTACGAAACTGAAACAAGCCTGGGCTTTAGATATTTTAAAACGTTTTAATTTTGAGATTAAAATTAATAATCAACCGAGTAGTCAATCTCGGCGCATCTTAGTCGGTAACCATGTTAGCTACTTGGATATCATTGTTTTATTAGCGATTTGCCCTGAAGCCGTTTTTTTATCAAAACAAGAGGTCGCCCGGTGGCCCATCATCGGCGCCGCCGCAAAACGTATTGGTACGATTTTCGTAAGTCGTGATAACCGCCACGCGCGCAGTGAAGCCAGACAAAAAATTAAAAATTTATTCGATAACCGTGCTAACGAAATTCATTTGGCGGGTTTTCCTTCGGGCACGACCTGTTTAACCGAATCAAAACCGTGGAAAAAAGGTCTATTCGAAATTGCGCAACAAAGTGATGTGTTGGTTCAACCATTTAGCGTTGATTATTTTCCCTGGAGAGAGTGCGCCTACGTCGATCAGGACAATTTATTTTTGAGTTTGATAAGGTTATTTAAGACCCCCAACAAAAAAGTGGTATTTAGCTGGGGAGAAGCTTTTTATGTGACCGAAAATATTGAGCAAGAAATAAAATCTACTCAAGACTGGTCCCGAACTCGCTTTAACTTTACAAATAAAAAAAGCCATAATCCGATGCAGATTATGGCTTTTTAATTTTAATTAGATTTAATAACTATTTAAAATTAACACCTTTAAATTCTTTGTATAAGCTGCCGCGTTTTGCAAATTGTGCCAAATCTTCACCGCAGCGGCCCTGCATTAAACCTTCTAAATAACCAATCGAAGCTTGTAATGATTTAAAATAATCAATTACATCTGACGATAAAATCATTCTTAATTTTGGATCTGTTTTCGCTAGTATACCTTGGAAATGTGAAGCTGAAAAACATGAAAACGAACCATAAATAAGTCCTTGGTTTGGATTTTTTTTAATCCCCTCAATCACGCGCTTAATACCAATGCGTTTTACTTTGTAATAGCCCTCGTAATCTGGGTGACCGTGAGAATCTAGTACGGGCGGATTAAAGTCAGGACCACCACCATTGCGCGAATGGCCGTTGTAAAAAACGATATCAGCCCTAGCTAAACCACCAAAAAAATTTTCGTCGGATTGAGCTGTCAGCATCGACTGACGATTTTTTAGCACCGAAATATTTTTATCGTAAGCTTCGGAGGCCGAAGCGTGAGTCAAAGTTAAATTAACATCAACTGAATTACCTAATAAATTAATCGTTTTACTGTAAACCGTGCTTCCCATTTCTGGATTTCCGGACTCGTGAAAACCACAAACCTGACGGCCATTTTTGCATTTTTTCGTCAAGGCCTCACGTAGTGCAAAATAGATTTCAATATCTAAACTTGGCGAGCGGCCCCAGTTGATCTTGTTCCAAATCTTATCTGTACCATCCGAATCATCGAAGTAGCCTAAGGCATAGCGTACATCCAATGATCGTTTTGCTACTGCTACGGAATAAACCGGAGCACAAACTTGCGGCTGGCTGGCATTGCTTTGCCCCGTCAGTTCAAGCGCTGTAGGCTGTAATAGTTGGTCCTGATAATCACTAATTAATTCAGGTACCCAGCGATCGTAACCATACACGCCGGAGTATCCGGCCGAAGCACTGATCGAGGAAAATAGAATTAACGCAGCTAATATTTTATTTTTCATTATTTACTCTCTTTCAAATCTTTGATTAATCGGGCCTGTACTTTTAAAATCCAGTCTGCATAAGCCGAAACTTTGGCAACTTGTGAACGACCGCGACAGCTTATCATGTCGCCAGATGCAATGCTCGGGTCAACTCTTTTACTATCTTCATCAACCGATACCGCCGAATTAATTCCGATAACCTTTAATACGCCACCTTCGTTGAAAAATTGCGGCCCACCTGAATCACCTTGGCAAAGCGAATTTTTTGATTTTCTTGAAGTAAAATACCGATCTTCCGTATTTGGGTAATCCACATCAATCGTGGCAGTACCTTTACGAAGCTGACCGGTTGAAGTATCGTATTTTCCATTGGTATCAAGATAATCAACGGCACGGCCGTATCCGTAGAAGTAAATAGATTTACCGGCGTAATTGGCATTTGCATCTTGATCAATTTCGACCGTTTCAAAACCTTGAGGGATTGAACCCTTGAATACACCAACCGCAAAATCATGATCATTTTGTAAACCAGCAAAAATTTTAACTCTATTAGTTTTGAATTCAGGATGCAATTTAGGATCGATATATTTTCCATCTTCCAATACCCACTCACGCGTGGCCGTATTAAATTGTGGATGCTGAACATATTCAAAACCGATACGTCGTACAGGTTCTTTCATAAATTTCGTGCGCGTTTCAAACACCACATTAAATCCCGTAACACCCGGAACTAATTGATCGTTAAAACAATGGGCCGCAGTTAAAATTGTATTTGCGCCGATCAATACGCCTGTGCAGTAAGTAATTACTTTTCGATCTTTATCGATTAATTCAACTGCGATCACACTTCGTGCAGCTTTAGTTTTACGTTCGATGACGATTTCACCATCGATTACGTTCATCTCTTTCAAAGCATCTTCATTCACACTGAAGCCTGATTTATCTAAGCTTGGTGCACACGACGTTAATTGGATGAGTAAACCGAAAGATAACAAATATTTTAGATTCACGAAGCCCCCCTCGATATTAATGATGCCTTCTTTTACCGCACCTTAGCGCAATGCGCTATACTCAGATCGATTGTCGTGAAGTAATTCCCCATTCGATCATCTAGTTTTCACTTTTTAGTTGGTGAAATTCTTGATTTAGTCTTATTTACATATTATCTACATATATAAGTAATGTGTAAATAAACGAGGGGATCTACATGGAGTTGTTCATGAGTTCAAAAGGATTTGTATCTAAAAAGCGTAATCATTTCGATAAGTTAAACATCGGAATTTGGTTTCTTCAGTTAGTTGTTAGTTATGTAATTGCCTTGTCGTAAGTGGTTGTTGTTGGCCGCTTGTGATATCGGGAGTCTGCAGGATGCCCTTCCCTTTTCGAGTATGTTATTTTGAGCGCTTTCAGGGAAATAATGAAGGCCATATTAATAGATCACGATGATTCTTTTACTTATAATTTGCGACACTGGCTTAAGCCCCTGTGTTCTCAAATCGAAGTTTTTAATCATCAAGATTTTTTTAAAACGGCGCCGAAGATCGAAGCTGATACTTTGGTGGTTCTTTCCCCGGGGCCTAAAAATCCGATCGATTACCCGCAGACTCTTGATTGGCTCCGATCCGTTCCGAAGCACACGCCCGTATTTGGGGTGTGCCTAGGTCTTCAAATGATGGCCCAAGCCTTGGAAGTTTCGGTAAAGCCTTATTCTCCACCGCTACACGGAAAAAAATCAGCGCTGTGTATTTTAAATAATGATTTAGAAAATTTAAAAAACAAAAAAGTCGCACGCTATCATTCTTTATATTGTGATTTTGAATCAGGACAAAACGATTTCGAAATTTTAGCGGTCTCGGCCGATGACCAGCTGCCGATGTGGGTAAAGCATCAAACAAAAAAGTGGCTGGGGGTTCAATTTCACCCGGAATCTTTTTTAACCGAGAGCGCTGACCTACATCTACAGTATTTGAATAACTGGTTACAGCGATGACGCCGCTGATTTGTTTTTACGAAAAAGATTTATTTATATTTAGCTTGGACTATGAGGTTCATCACTGCCCCGCGCAGATGCGGGTCGCAGATTTTTTAAATACAATTGAGAAAGAATTTTTTAATGCGATGAAAGTCATTCAATGTAATTTTGAGTTTGATTCAATGAGCGCGCAAAAAGCTTTGTATAACGGATCAAAAGCTAGCGTTTTTGTAATTCAAAATTATGCACTTAAAACTTTAGCCGAAATCACTGCCGGGGATGTAAAAAATATTTCGCATCAGTTTAAACCTTTAGTAAGTCGTGAGCAGTTTACCGAGCAGGTGAAAATCATCAAAGGCCAAATCGCTGAGGGACGTATCTATCAGGTAAATTTGACGGCTCCATTAGCAGCTGCCTGTAATGAGTCGGGTTTAGATATTTTTAATTATTACCAAGCTAAATTTAATTCTGAGTACAAAGCATTTTTACCCTATGAAAATTATTCGCTGATCAGCTTATCACCTGAATTGTTTTTGCAAAGAGTAAAGAACCAACTAATCACACGCCCAATTAAGGGAAGCTCGTCAGCTGAAAAAGATTTTTCTACTTCGCTATACAAAAACGAAAAAGAAGAAGCTGAACTTTCGATGATTGTTGATTTACTGCGAAACGATTTAAATAACTTAGATGAAAATCAAGCCTCGGTAGTTACGAAACATCGCGAAAAAATGCAGCTGGGTTATATTCAGCATACTTATTCAGAAATTCAAGTTTCGAACGATCAGCCGCTAGCTAGCATATTACAAAAAACAATGCCGGGCGGCTCGATTTCGGGTTGCCCGAAGATCGAAAGCCTAAAAGTAATCAACGAGCTTGAGCCTTACCGACGTCAAGCTTACACCGGCACATTAGGTTGGTGGCAAAAAAATGATTTCACTTTGAATTTAACGATACGTACTTTTATCAAAAGTCATGATTTACTAGTCTACCACGCCGGTTGCGGAATTGTTTACGATTCTGACCCGGAAAGCGAATGGGATGAATTTCTTTTAAAGACAGGTAGCCTTCATGTTACGAAGTGATGTGCTTGATACCTTTGTTTTCAAAAATAAAAAAATCTATTTAAAAAAATATCACATCGAAAGAAGCTTTGAAGCCTACCAATTTCTTTTTTCAGATTTTCCTTTAGAAAAGTTTCAACAAGTTTACGACCGCTTAGAGTTAGAACTAAAATCTACGGTCGGTGAAGAGCAAATGGTCAGGTTATTTTTTTCTGAAAAAGAAAAAGGCCGAAACTCTTACGAAATACAGAATAAAGTTTTGCTGGGTGATCCCGTGCGACTAGAAATTATTGCCTCCAAGATGAACCCTGCCGGCCGTGGCCCACAAAACTTTAAATGGACCGACCGCGATGAGTGGGTGGCATTACTTAAATCAAAAAGTGCCGACGCCGATGACGTGATAGCGCTTAATAGCTTAGAACAGTTGACCGAAACCAGTCGCTTTAATTTATTCTTCTACAATTCTGCATCAGATCTAGTCTTTACCCCGACTTTAGATTCAGGCTGCGTAAATGGAGTCTACCGCCGCTACGCGCTTTCTGAAAAAAGCATTGACCTGCCTACTCTAGGAAAAAAAGACTTAGTAGAAAAAGACATTTCAGTTGCTGAATTAGAATCGGCACCGCATATTTATTCTTTATTTGTTGCAAATTCAGCAAGAGGAGTTTTAAAAGCATGTCTAACTACAAAAAACTAAGTCCTGAAGAACTAAAAAAAACTTTATCTCCGCTAGAGTACGCAGTGACTCAACACGAAGACACCGAGCCTCCGTTTAATAACAAATACTGGGATAACCATGCAGACGGTATCTACGTGGATTTAGTGACTGGCGAACCTTTATTCACTTCAAAAGACAAATTTGATTCAGGCACGGGCTGGCCCTGTTTTAGTGCGCCGATCAGCAAAAGTACTTTAGTTTTTAAAGAAGATAAAAAGTTATGGAGTACACGCACCGAGGTTCGCAGTAAATTAGGTGATGCGCACTTAGGACACATATTTGACGATGGGCCCGGACCTGAGGGCGTACGTTATTGTATTAATTCGGCGTCGCTGAAGTTTATTCCAAAAGGCGAATTGAAAAATTCGGCTTACAGTGAGTGGCTTAAGATATTTGACGTTTGAGCGTCTACTTCCATATTCATCGAAGGATAAAACGGAACAAATTTATCAGAAACAATCTGGTGAAGTAAATTAGCCACCTTGGTACGGTCGTCTTCTACATTAGGAAAAAGTAAAGGTAAGAATTCGATTTCACAGATGACTGCATCTAATTGCAGTGAACGCCAAATTGCCGGAAAAAATGTTTGGTCGCCGTACCAGCATAAAGAATCACGTTGTGAAAAATAAACCGGGCCACCGTTAACACTGCGAAAGTTAAATACAAAGGGGCGGATTGGTTTATGTGCTAAGCCTGCGGACATGATTAAAGTCTTTTTAAATGGCAATACGCGCTCACCGTCGGAAGCGACTGATTCTGCGTAAAGAACGACGCGGAAGCCTTCTTTTAAAACCTCAGTGATGCCTTTTAATTCTTCGTGAATATTCATGCGGTTTTTACGGTTTACATAAGCGCAACCGCCTAAATCGGTAATTTGCCCCAGCACCGGCGTGTGTTTCATTTCTAACGAAGTAATAAAAACGCTACCGCGCAAAGCTTGTAAACAAACGATGTCGATAAAACCCATGTGGTTACCCACCACTAATGAGTTTTCGTCCTCTGGAATATTTTCTTTACAGATTAATTCGACGTTAAAGGCTTTTAACATGAACTTTGCGTAAAAAGCTGAGTTTTGTAAAAGCTTTTTACGACGCTTGACCAGATCACGATTTAGAATTGAAAAGTAAATTGCGGATACAAAAAAGCAAAGAATTAAAAATGCAAAGAATAAAAATCTGAAGGTAGCTCGAATTTTATTGAAAATATCTTTTACGGCCGAGGGTCTAGTATCTTTTAACATATACGATCAGTCTACAATCAAAGACGCTGCTTTGTATAGTCTGTCGAAAACACTTTCCCACATTTCTCCGCTATGAAGTGGCAGCTGAATAAAGCAAAGTGCTTCAGGGTTACGTAAACTTACCGACCTAAGTTGAGAGTACATTTCCCGGGCCGCCTGCGTGGGATCGTTTGATAACTTTAAAAATTCGATTTTTTGAATCTGTTTCGTTGGCTTAATAATCTTTACGCCCTCAACTTCATCCGGTAGTTCAGCTAAGCGAGTATTTAAAATCAGCGACAGTTCAGAAAGCTTCATGCTGGGATTGCGGCAAATGATAAATGGAACCGTTGGCATATAGTGATGCTTCATATGCCCAGGAGCTTCTTTTTTATCGATTTGTTGGGCCCAATTAAAGTCCAGTTTAGTCTGTTGAAGGGCTTCGTTAATTTGTGATTGCAGTAAAGCACCTTTACGTAAAATGGCTAACTGGTATTCATCGCCGATTTTTTTCACCGATAAAACCGTCGATTCGATTCCGACTTCGCTTTGCCCAGCTTCAATCACGTAAACTGAATCGCCAAATTCTTCGCGCACGTGTTGTGCCTTGGTCGGACTGGTGCGACCAAATTTATTTGCGCTAGGTGCCGCGAGTGGTACGCCTACGGCTTGAATTAATACTTGTGCGACTGGATGCGAGGGCCAACGAATGCCGACGCTGTCTAAGCCCGAGGTGATTAAATCTGAAATTAATTCTGATTTTGGTAAAACTAAAGTTAAAGGCCCTGGCCAAAAAGCTTCGGCTAAGGTCTGGGCCATTTTATTCCATTGCTTGGCGCAAGTTTTTGCTTGTTCTAAAGAACTCACGTGCACGATCAGTGGATCAAAAAACGGACGCTGTTTGATTGAGAATATTTTTTTAATCGCTTCTTCTGAATCGATACGAGCTGCTAAGCCATAAACCGTTTCGGTGGGAAAACCGACTACGTCGCCTTGTTTGATCAAAACGGCGGCTTTTTGAATTGAAAGTAGTTGGGCGGGGCTTAGCATTAGTTCAATTTAAATAAACGCTTTAGCTCTGTCTAATTAAATCGCCCTAGCTCTGTCTAATTAAATCCATCGGATTTAACTTCTGCAGAGGTTTTAGCCCGAAATAGATCGCTAAAAATGAAATCGGCACGATCAGCCCCGCTAAAAACACCAAATATTGCCAATCATAAACCGTACTAATGTTAAACAAAAACGTTAGTAACAGCTTCGCCGCTATCAAACCCAGCAGAATTCCCGAGGCGATTGAGATACTCATCAGTACGAAAAATTGAATAAAAATAGCTTTTCTGATTTGGGCCTCGGTGGCTCCCAAGATCTGCACCAAGTTCATTTCTTGCAAACGCTCGCGGATTTGCGTGTTTAATAAAATAATAAAAACAAATAATCCAACCGAAACCGCCAACCACGCCATCATTTGTAAGCCTAATGACATTTGATCGATATATTTTAAAGAATTCTGAATTGTTTTCGAAACATCAATCACCGAAACATTTTTAAATTTCTGCACAACCTCTTGCTGAAACTTTTTAACGGGATTCATTTCTTGCGAAACTGAAGTTAAGAAAATTTGCGGAGCATCTTCTAGAACTCCTTTGGGAAATAAAATGAAAAAGTTCGGTTGAAAACTTGTCCAGCGCACTTGGCGAAGGGAACTAACTTGCGCTTGCATTTCTGTACCCTGTACATCAAAAGTCATCAGATCACCAATTTTAACTCCGACCCGCTCTGCATATTTTTCTTCTAAAGAAATTTGCGGAAGTTCGTTTTGGTCAGTTCTGACTCCGCTAAATGTTCCCGCCACCAAAACTTCCGAAGGCTGCAAGGTATCGCTATAAGTTAAATTAACCCCGCGATTACGAAAGCGGGCTTCGTTTTCGGATTCACGAGTTTGAAAACCCGTATCTTGCACGATGCGTTCGTAAGGCTGGTCGTTGATTTTTAAAATACGCGAACGAACTAAAGGGCTAAATTTTAATTTCGCAGCTAATACATTTTCTGAAATTTTTTGCAAAGGGCTTACTTGCTCAGGCTGAATGTCGAATAAAAATAACTGCGGAATTTGTGAAGTTTGCTGGGGTCGAATTTCAGACAAGATTGATGATTTCAAATGCGGCAGTAAACTTAATACTAAAGTAGCTAAGCTCATCGTAGTAAAAACTAAGCTAGTTGAGGCAGCCCGGCGAGTTAGGCCCTTTATCGCATAGCGGGTTAACCACGAAAACCTTGCGGCCGACTTTTCGAGTAAAAACAAAATGAAGCGATTTAAGTACGAAAATAAAATAATTAGAAATACTAAGGCTCCGACAAAACCGCTGGCAACTTTAACCGAATGACTTTGCCAGACGGATAAAGCCCAGAATAGCGCTAGTGAAAAAGCTAACCAAAAATAATAAAGTTTATTACGACGGGTATCAATCGAAGCATTTTGAAATAACTCAAGCGCCTGCAATTCAAAGATTTGTAGAATTTGCGGAACTGTCATCAGTAGTGGTCCCATAATACCCACTAAAGAGATGATGATTAATGATAATAGATCCACGCTCAACTCGATCGGTAACTGAAACTGATTTGTTACCAAGCTTTGCATGCCAGGTAGAACTAAACGCACAAATAAAATACATAACAAACACGAAACCACGGCAATAATTAAACTTTGTAAAAGATAGATCGCTAAAATTTTACGGTCACTTAGGCCCAAAGTTTTAAAGATGGCGATACTTTTCTTTTTCGTTTGAAAAGTCCACTGCAAAAGATAACTACCGCACAGAAAACACAGACCCAATGCGACTAGCGCCACAAGCCCTAAATAATCGGTAAAGTATTTCAAAACGCGGTTTGAATCTTGCTCGCTATCCGCCACCGACTCAATTTGCACGACCGGATCTTTAATTATTTTTTCGACTTTATTTTTAATGGCCGCGATATTTTGTTTGGGTGGCAGTTTGTATATCCAGTTTTCGCTGAATGTGCTGCCTGGCTTAATCAGTTGCGAAGCGGCTAAGTAGTTAGAGTGAATTAAAACTCGCGGCGCAAAGCCTGCTCCGCGAAATAAGCGGGACGGATCTTCAACAATGGTGCCCGAGTATTCAAACTGCGCTTCACCAATATCAACTAAGTCGGCTAATTTTAATTCTAGAATTTCTTGTATTTCGGGATCAACCCAAACACGAGCCTTATCAGACGAAAAACCTTGATTAGAAAGTTTAAACTTCCCGTACAGCGGATAATTTGAATCAAACACGCCGACGCTTGTTAAGCGCGCATCGGTTTTAGTTCGCAGCATTGAAAATAAAGAATAAAAGTGAGTTTTCTCGGTAAACGGAATTTCTGCTTCCCAAGTTTTGATTTCGGCTTCGGAAAATGCGCGACGTGCGTTAATCGAAATGTCGCCGCCTAAAACCACTTGGGCTTTTTCCGCCGTCTGCGCCGATAAGCTTTGCTGAAAAATTTGTAGCAAGAAAAAACCAACTAGGCCTAAAGTAAAATTAAAGATCAGAAAAGAAGTGATCTTTCTAAAGCGGATTAATTCTAAGACGCTAAGTTTTAATAAAGTCTTTAATTTCAATGCAGACTTCCGTCTTTTAAAACGAAAATACGGTCGCAACGTTTGGCTAATTCCATATCGTGCGTGACTAATACCGTTGTCGTTTTAGTGCGGCGCACTTGTTCGAAAAATAAATTCATAACCTTCACGCCAGTTTCACTATCTAAATTTCCCGAAGGCTCATCCGCTAATAATAAGCTAGGCTGCGTAATTAAACCGCGGGCTAAGGCTAAGCGTTGGCATTCGCCGCCGCTCATCTCGGTGGGTTTGTGTTCGGCGCGGTGATGAAGGCCAACTTGCTCTAAGCGGGCTAAGATATCGGCTGCCGTAAACGAACGATTAAGAATTTCTAAAGGTAGGCTTAAGTTTTCAAAGGCGGTTAAATGTGAAATCAAATGAAACTGCTGAAATACAAAACCAATATTTTCGGCTCGAAATTTTGTCATTTCAGCGCGTGATAAATTTTTAATGGTTTGGTTATTAATTAAAATCTCGCCCTCATCGAAGCTATCTAGCCCCGCAACAAGACTAAGAAAAGTTGATTTACCGCTGCCGGATGCCCCGACAACTGCGACAACGGCGCTGGACGGCACTTCTAAGTTAAGGTGTTTTAAGATCGCTAGTTTTTCGCTACCGGTTTGATAACTTTTTGAAAGATTTTTTATTGTTAAGCTCATAGTTCTTTCTTTAAGAAAGCATAAATGCTGTCGGCTACAATGAGGTGACCTTTTTCATTCGGGTGAATTCCATCGGCTTGGTTCAACGTAGGTTTACCCGCGACTTTTTCTAATAAAAATGGCGCAAGCGTTACTTTATATTTTTTTGCTAAGCGCGGAAAAATTTCTGAGAATTTTTTTTCGTAATTTTTTCCGTAATTAGGTGGAACAAAAAGTTGGCCTAAGATCACGCGCTGTTTATTTTCTTTCGCCCACTGTAAAGCCTGGCCTAGATTTTTTTCAGTCTCTTCCACTTTTAATCCGCGTAGGCCATCGTTACTACCCATCAGAATAAAAACGATTTCGGGCTTATCTTTTGTGACCCACTTCAAGCGACTTAATGTAGAAGCGCTAGTTGATCCGCTTGAGCCTGCGCTGATGACGGTCCAATCTAATTTGTCGGCTTTGATTTTTTTCTGAATCAGTTGAGGAAAGGCCGCTTCTTGAGCGACGCCGTAACCTTCCGTTAACGAGTCTCCTAAAAAAACAATTTTCTTAGCGAACGCGATTTGCGAAATAAGTAATGTGGTAAAAAAAAAGATCTTAAGCATAGGCCTAAGATCTTAATCTGTTTTTAATCCGCAGAGCAGGGATTTTATGATCTGCCGAGCAGAATATTTATGTTAGCTTGCGCAAAAACTAGTAACGGTTTCCGCCGCCTTCACGACCGCCGCCACCACCACCACCGCGAGGACGGTCTTCTTGTGGTTTTGCTTCAGAAACACGTACTGGACGTCCACCGATTGTTTGGCCATCCATTTTAGCAACTGCTTGGTCAGCTTGTGAATCGTCTTCGATTTCTACGAATCCGAAACCCTTGCTACGACCCGTCATGCGGTCCATCACAACGCGAGCAGATAACACATTCCCAAATGATGTGAATGCTTGTTGAAGTTCGTCGTCAGTCACTGAGAATGCTAAATTCCCTACGTATAATTTTTTTGCCATTTCGTCCTCCGAAAGCGTTTTTGTTCTTAACCCCGGAAGCAAAAAGCTTAAAGACACGGGATCTTGTTTGATTAGGCTAAAAGCTGCCCTCTCTTCACACAAGTTTTTTCATAAAGCGAATCAAAAATCAAGAGTTTGGGCGGTGTTTGAGAGAGCTGAATACCCAATGCACACTATACTTTGGTGGTGGTTAGGTGCCAAACAGTTGGGCGATTATGTACTTTTTGCTGTCTAAATTGTTACAGGCGAATGTTTGAGTTATTCCAATTACATTGTAGCCTATGAAAAACTATCTTCTTTTAAATTCTATTTTTGCATTCGTATTTATTTTCAGTGGTTGTAATAAGAGTTCTGATTCACCAAAAAATGATAACGTGACCGCTCAGACAATTTTTTTAACAAGCGACTCACAAAATGCCTGCGAAAATAAAATTCGTGAACAGTTCGAACAAAATCAAATTCAGTTCGTTGACGAAATGCAATTTAAAAAAAATATCGCATTGGCAAATCAACTTCTGCACACTAGTCCGATCGCAGAAAGTTATAGCTTTGACGAGCAAGATGGGCAAATTCAAGAAATTAAAAAAACCCTTGGCTTTGATAGTCATGGCGAAAAAGCAGCGATTTCTTTCACACTTGGCCTTAACGACAAAAATTCGGCGAAGCCAATGTACTTTGAGCTTAAGTCCGAACAAAGAAATTTAGATGAGAAATCTGAGTTAACGCAAAGATATTCAGTGAATAATAACTGCGATCTTAATTTAATAAAAACTTCATTTGCGTATTTTGTATTGAATGAAAAAAAATCTATCCACTACGAATTGAAAACAATTACCGACAGTGAGACCACCGAAGAGATGAGTAAAGATTTTGTTATTCCTGATGGGAAAAACAGTATCGATTTTCTTTCGATGAATGCCGCAAAAGAATCTATTTCCGTTCTTGATGCTGTAAGCAATGCAGTTAGTCTTATTCCCGGAATGGGCTTTGCTGACATCGAAATGCAGACTTTATCGCCGAGCACCGATGGTGGATTTGGAAAAACGTTTCAATTTGACCGCCGACAAATTACGATATCTATAAATAAAAAAACTTTGATTCAAGTCATCATGCAAATCGACTTTGCCAACGAAGTACAACTGACAACTTACGTCGGAATAAATAAAAAATCTTGGACTTTACCTAAAGCATTCAGATCTCAAATTTCGTTGGGCCAAGCACAGCTTGGAAGTAGCTATTTTGAATCAAAGCTATCTGCAAATTACCAGCAATCAAATAGTGATTACCTTTTGATTGCGAATAAGGATTTTTCTTACAATTTAGCGGGTTATTATAAAACTACTTTGATCGAAGAAAATGAAAAATCTAAGACTTTTAAAATGCAGGAAATCTATCCACCGGTATTTAACGACCGCGTGAAACCTATAGACTTAGAAGCTAACTCCACGATTCAGTCGGATCTACCAGAAATTCAAAAAATCGCTCAATCGATTTTGTTAAAATCTTCGCAACGTAAGCAGCAAATCGCAGAAATTCTAAAGTATTTATCTTCAAATTATACTTATGATTACGACATGGTCGAAAAAGAAAAAGTCAGAGCTTTAACAACTAAAGAAGCTTTAGATCGGAAAAAAGGGGTTTGTCAACATTATGCAGTCTTGTTTACGGCCATCGCTCGAGCTTTAAAAATCCCAAGTCGAATTGTCGTCGGATACCACATTAGTGCGGAAAAGCCTGGAATGCATGCTTGGGTAGAGGCTGAAATTCAACCGAACCAGTGGCAAGTTATCGAGCCCCAATCCGCGGAGGGCCTTACGCAAACTCGCACACGCTTTTATTTTCCGCTTATACGAGGATATTTTCTTGAAGATAAAAATGCGATAAACACAGAGTTTATAACGACGATGATGAATTTGAAGTTCGTTGCATCACCCGTGCTATGAGTGAATGCGAAGTGGTCAAATAACTCGAACACTCAACAGCACCTACACCCCTTGCTGCCGCAACCCTTTAATGCGTCTTTCAATCAAATCAGAAATACGTTTGGCAATTCTTGCTTGAGAGAACTCTGACTCAATCCGGTCTGCTAAGTTGTCTTTTTTATTTTCTACACGCTTGATCACGGCATTTATGCGTTGATGAAATGTTCCTGGCTTCATTTGTAATTGATTTTCTAATAGCTTGAACTGCTTTAGTCCGATTTTTGAAAAATCTGTGCGTTGACCAATCGCAAAGGCAAAATCTTTTTTTAAGCTTGGGTAAATGGCCGTAGATATCAGGTCGTAAAAAGGTGCTAGTTCGTTTTTTCCATCATGAAATAACAGCGATATATTTTTTGAATGACTATCGTTGTTGCCGATTAATAGGTTAAAACAAATCCAATCTAAAAAATCTTCCGCATTGGGTAATCGCTTTTTCGCTGCCACTGAATTTAAGATAAGTTCGTAATTTCTCTGAATGCTCGGACCCCCTTTTGCTTCGTATTTAAATTCGCTCGTTATCCCCTGAGCTTGGCAGAAATCTTGTTGATGAATACGTGAAACGATTCTTTTTTCGCTTGAGCGATCATAGCGTTCGATAATAAATAGCGGGTGTGGGCCGTCTAGTATCTGACATTTGGGAATTTTAAATCCAACTTCACGCGCAAGCTGCATGCAATAATATTCGTTATAAACTGATTCTTTGATTCCTTTACGCTGAATCGGCGTTTTAATAATATGTGTCGTCGCGCCCCCGCCTTGCGGTAAATAAAACCGGCCTTTTTTATAAATAGCGGGAAACTTATCTTGAGCGCCCGCTAAGGAAAGATAGCCAGGATCCATCGCCGCAATCACATCGGCAACCGGCTTTTTTTTGTTGATCGCCTCATAAATTGTCGATAGCGGAACTTCAACTAAGCCTTGAGAGCTTTGTCTTACAAAAAAATTTTCGTCTTTGGTAACAACAAATGCGCCGGCGCAATCTTGACCAAAATTTTCTAAAAATTCGAACGTGCCTTTGATGTGATGATCATTTTCTAAAGTTTTTCTAAGATCTCCTTCCGGTAGTAAATTTTCAAAAAACGACAAGGTTATTTTATTTTGAAACTTTTTTTGTGTTAAAGGCATTGCAAGACTTAGTGGAAAGCTATTTTTTGAATTCTGCCAACTTTCGGTATATGAAAATGAATACACTAAATCTGTGTTACGCACTAGTGTTCCTACTTTTTGGTTTTCAAAGTAAACGTACAGATTCATTATTCTTCCATTCCAAGAATGATTTTAAATCCTAAAATTTTTGACATTTTGATGAGCGATGATAATTTAATGTCTGAATCGGCTAATTCAATTCGACTGATTCCGTTGTGCGAAAGATTACAAAAATCAGCCAATGCTTTTTGAGTGATTTGTAGCTCTTTACGTCTGGCCTTTAATGCCTTGGCTAAGCTTTTTTCGTCCAGAATACGCACAGATTTCATTCAAACCTCCGAAAATTCTTTCTATAGTGAGAATTTAAGGCCATTTTAAGAATTTTCCAACAAAATTACCTGTGTAGTGAGAATTTTGAGCCAAAAACTGAACTAATGGCTAAAAATCAGCCTACACAGAGAATCTGAAGGTGCGCTGGCTCCGCACGCTTAAACCTTAGTGGTGGTGAGCTTGCCCGTGTAAACCGTGCGCGTGGCCGTGGATAACTTCGTCGGCCGTCGCCTCGCGGATTAACATAATCTCGACATCGAAGATT
Source organism: Bdellovibrio sp. (assembly GCA_014376435.1). Classification (GTDB taxonomy): domain Bacteria; phylum Bdellovibrionota; class Bdellovibrionia; order Bdellovibrionales; family Bdellovibrionaceae; genus Pseudobdellovibrio. Next base: position 34,649 of record JACMRL010000037.1, read on the forward strand.
AAATCTACGCCCGCTAATGGGTGGTTACCATCTAAAGTTACGTGTGTGTCTGAAATTTTCACAACTTTGACTACGCGCTGTTGCGATTCCATTTGTAATTGCAGGTGTGCGCCCATATCTAGTTTAAGATGAGCTAGTTCTTCTTTCGGAACTTCCATAATCATATCTTGGCGAAAATCTCCGTAAGAATCTTTGGCGGCTAACATGATTTCTTTTTTGTCGCCTTCTTGCATTTTTACAAGCTCAGCTTCAAGGGCCGGAATAATTTGTTGGCGACCTTCTAAAAAAGGCATTGGCTGATTTGGCTCAGACTTATCTAGAACTTCGCCGTTTGAATTTTTTAAAGTATAAGTGAATGCAATAACTTGTGGATGGGTAGTAGACATGGCTGCCGGCCTTTCGTGATTTCGATCTTTTGACTGTACGAAAGTCTAGGTTTAGTCGGCAGTTTATATGTAAAAAAGTATCAGAACAAGGCAAAAGCGAGATAACGAAAAGTTATATTCTGTATAAAACATTAGCTATTGAATCGATCAGTTCTGATACATTACAATATAGATATATGTTGGCAATCGCAGACGCCTACACAACAAGCTTCAAGGCTCTAGTCCTTAACGCAAGTTACGAACCTCTTCGTATTATCTCGTGGCAAAAAGCAATTCTGATGTGGTTTCAAGATAAGGTTGAAGTACTCGAGTACCACACAGCCTTCGCCAGATCCGCGAATGATGCGTTTAAATTACCGAGCGTGTTAAGATTAAAGACCTACATCAGACCAAAACGACACGAGGGAGTCCGCTTCTGTCGCGAAAACGTTTACATCCGTGATAATTACACGTGTCAGTACTGCGCTGAAAAACTTGATTACAAAGAATTAACGATTGACCATATTTTACCTGCTTCGCATGGTGGCCCAAAAACGTGGACCAATATGGTGACAGCGTGTCGTCCGTGTAATCAAACGAAAGCAAATCGTACTCCTGAAAAAGCAAAAATGCCGTTACTGCGACCCGCGAAAGCGCCCGCATGGTTACCGATTATCGAATACGATACAATCGAAGGCGGAGCGCCCGTCTCTTGGTTAGATTACTTGCGGTTTAAAGCAAATTAAGTAAATTAACTGCATGCCATATGTAGTTAAAAAAATCTCTGCACTAGAAACGATTGATTTGCGTTCGCGTATTTTGCGGCCGAGCCAGGCAATCGAGCTTTGCCATTATGCGGAAGATAATTTTGCTTCTAGCTTTCATTTAGGAATTTTTCAAAACGAAAAAATTATTTCCAACGGAACATTTTTACAGCAAGCGTACGAAAAATTTCCGCAAGCTAAAGTGCCGTATCGTTTACGTGGCATGGCGACTGATCTATTATTTCAACGCCAAGGTCTAGGTTCGCTTATTATCGCTCAAGCATTGGAAGAATTAAAAACTCGCGGTTGTGATTTACTTTGGTTTAATGCGCGCACGAGTGCCGAAATTTTCTATGATAAATTGGGTTTTAAATCATTAGATCATATCTTCGATATCCCTCTGATCGGACCCCATAAAGTCATGTACATGTGGGTGCAGAACTAGTACTGTTTACAGATGATTATATCACTCACGCACAAGCTACTGGTAAAAGAATTTATTGAGATCGTTTCCGAAACAAATGGCATCTCTTTAGCCGACACTTTAGATCTGATGCTTTCGTCTTCACTAAAAAATAAAAATCATGAGGCTTACAGTTGGGTTGTAGAATTTAAAGGTCTGTTAAATCGCTTTATTATTAATGAAATTAATATCGGAACTTTGCGTAAGCATCCATTCAATCAAGTCTTAGAAGAATTTTTTCGTCGCTTTCCTTTAAAATATCAGGAAGAGCATATTCATTTATCGGGATCTTTGACGGCTGAATTTATTTGGTCGAAATTACGACCTTTAATCGAAGGTCCGCACGCCAATATTTACGAAAAAAAAATTAAAAATATTTACGGCGAGAAGGCTTGGCCCATTACTTCGGCCGAAGATGTGGATCAATTAATCCGCTTAAAAGAAACGGAAGGCTTCACGACTTATTTAAGAATTTTATTTTTAGCCAGTTTAATTTTTATCTCGCGCGAAGCTCATGCCGATGCCGCTTACCATATGGCAACCGAGCTTTATCATCGTCATAACGTGGGTTCAATCCGTTTAAAGTTTATGTTAAATCGTGCGACCTCAAAATCGGATGATAAAATTCCCGGGCTAGATCAGATTACTTCGGAAGATGTTTTACTTGGTCTATATGATGGTTTTAAAAGATTTCAAAGCGAGAATAAAGATTTTAATTTTGTTCTGTCTCCATCATTTAGAAAAGAAACGACTTATTTCGACGAAGCAAAGTTTCCGGCACGCAAAGACCATTTTATGTATCAAGTCGATGAAATCTTAAGTCTGATCGAAAAGCACCCGTCTTTGGGTGAGCATTTGCTAGATGTAGATACCGTCGGTGACGAGCGCGAGATGTATCGTAAAGAACACTTCTTTGAACTTCAGCATGGTTTCAGAAAATTACAGTACCGCGGTTTCAAGATTAAATCTCATCACGGCGAAACTTGGCATACTTTAAAAAAAGGTATTCAAGCCGTCGACAATGCGATGAATATTTGGCACATCGATACTTTAGAGCACGGAATTAGTTTAGGAATTAACCCGAATCTTTATTTTCATAAACTTTACCAGCGCGTAATTAAAAATAATATGGCTGGCATGACGATCGAAAATAATACTTTAGATTATAATGAATTAATGGATTTAAGCTGGGCCAATCACCGCGCGGTTTTACAAAAAATTCTATCGGGTGAGGTTTTAGATGAAAAAGATCGTACTCGCTTTTTAAAAGCAAAATTTCACAGCGCACGTGAAGTAGAACAATACCAGCATGACGTTTTAAATCGCCTAATCCAAAAAGGTGTTTCGTTGATTGCTCTGCCTTCTTCAAATAATAAACTAACGGGAAAATTTGATGATTATAAAGATCATCCTTTTTCTTGGTGGGAAAAAAAGAATGTTCAGCTGGGCGTCGGAACAGATAATTACATCACGCTAAATACAAATTTTATTCAAGAGATGCTGATTCTACTTTTAACCGACCCGACAAATTTAAAAATTACAAAACTATTGATGGTAACAACGGGTGAAACTCGTCGTCCTTATATCAGTCAGTTTTTGTGGAAAATGCGGAAAGACGTTAACAGCCATGTCTGAGTCGAATGAATTAAATGCGGGCTCGATCTGGAAAAAAGTTTTCAGTAAAAATATGCTAATCGTTTTCGCTTTGGGTTTTGCGAGCGGCCTGCCGTTATTATTAACTGGCGCGACCTTGAAGCAATGGCTAGCGCAAGATAAAATTGATATTAAAACCATCGGGTTTTTTAGCTGGGTAGGTTTAGCTTACTCTTTTAAATATTTGTGGTCGCCATTACTAGATCGCTACTTTTCGGAAAAAATCGGGCGCCGTAAGACTTGGATGATTCTTTCTCAAATTGGTTTAGTGGGCGGTATCGTGATGATGGGGGCGCAGGTGCCCACGCTTGATTTAACCTCGTTGGCTATGTGGGCCGTCTTCGTCGCGTTCATGAGTGCTACGCAAGACATCGCGATTGATGCTTACCGCAGAGAGTTTTTAACAAACGAAGAGATTGGCCTGGGTTCTTCAATGGGCGTCTACGGGTACCGTGTAGCGATGCTTGTTGCGGGCGGAGTGGGGGTCTCATTCGTAGCCGATAGCGATATTTTAGGAAATAAAATTTCTTGGAATCAACTTTACTACATAATGGCGGGGGTAATGGCTTTATGTTCGCTGATTACTTTCTTTGTTCCTGAGCCTGAGCGCGAAGCAGCCCCACGATCCATCATTGAGGCCGTGGTTGCACCATTTATTGAATTTTTTAAACGCCCCGAAGCGATTTTCATTTTACTTTTTGTTTTCGCTTTTAAATTAGGTGATCAGATCGCCGGAAGTTTATTAACTCCTTTTTATAAAGACATGGGTTTTCACAATGCCGAAATCGGCGTGATCACTAAAAGTTTTGGTTTAGCTTCTTCACTAGCCGGATTATTTGTTGGCGGATTAGCTTTATTGAAATTTGGAATTCGTAAATGCCTTTGGGCTTTTGGAATTTTGCAGGCTTTATCAACTGCTTCATTTGCGTTGGTGGTTTACACGGGGCCGGTGATTTGGTCTTTAGCGACCACGGTTTTATTTGAAGACTTCGCAACGGGAATGGGAACCGCGGCGTTCACGGCTTACATTGCTTCGATTACTAGTCGTAAATTTACCGCGACGCAGTTTGCTTTGTTAACCAGTGTGGCGACACTGGGCCGAACTTTGTTTTCGGGATTCAGTGGAATTTTACAAGCTGAAGTGGGTTGGGCTAATTTCTTTTACATCGGCGGGTTGATGGCGCTGCCCGGCTTAGCGCTGCTTTGGTGGATTGATAAGAATCAGAAAACTACTCAAACAAATTAATTACTTCGCCGCCTCAACTCGAGGCGCCAATGAGCAAGAATAGCCAGGACGAAGAAAGCTTTCTTTATCCGTCGAGGCTGGTTTACGAAAACTAACGCCCGTCATATCGGTGGTGAAAGTTTGCAAGCAGTCATCCAACTGTTTGAGCGAAACTAATTTGATCTGTTCATTTTCAACCGAGTAGCTGGTGTAGACGTAAGTTAAATCTGACTCACCCATTAGGCGGATTTTGTGATCGCCTTCAGACTCTACTTTGATTCCCGATTTAAGATCTTTTTCTGAAATCAAACCAAACATTTGAATCACCTGAGCTTGCGTACTTTTTTCTGAGATTTGTTTGAACCAATAATTTAAATGTTTATGAAAAGGCTGTTTTGAATCTTCTGATAACTGGTTCATAATATCAGCTAAAACATAATGACCTTTGGTTGTTTTCTCAAAAGACATCTCGTGCGTGAATTTAAAGATTACTCCACGCTCTGCTAAGTAAGATAAAAATTCGTTCGAGAATTGAAATCTTGGGACTAAGGCGCGCTCGGGCTGCTTTTGTAAAATAGCGGTGAATTGTTCGATCGTTGGAAAATCAAAATCAGTTTTTACAATTTCGCGGCCGAGATATTCTGCGATTGATCCTTTACAGGGAAGTTTACTTTCTAATTGTACTTTGCCACGGCTTTCGATTTTTACGAATTGGATAGAAACCGTTACGGCTCCGTCTAAGTCTTTTTGAATTTGCACTTGTGAAGTGTCGCCGCGTTTAATTTCTAAGATATGAAAGCGCGTTAGTAACTCAGGGCGCTTTCTGAATTCACTTAAATACACTGAAAGTTTTTCTGCCCACAAAGGCTCGTCTATTTCGCGGCATTTTTGATCGATTTCAGTTTTTTCAACTTCACGAATTGTTACATCGGAAATGTGAAATAAAATATTATTTTGCGCCGCCATTCCTAACACTTGTTGAATTTCTGAATTTTGATAAACTTGATTCACCGAAGAAGGTAAGCGCACCTGGCTTGAGAAACATCCTGCAAACAAGCACAAAATTGAAATAGAAAATAATACACGCATTGCCATCCTAGCCCCCAGATAAAGAAATCATATTCTTTAGTCTTTATTGTACGGGATGCTTAAAAAAAAATCCATATTTGGTGGCACACATCTGGCTATACAGACCTTCGATTAGACTAGCTAAGAAGTCAGTCGCTGCCAGGAGGAAAGCACCGTGAATAATTTTATCGAGTGTCAAATTTTGTGTCGTTTTAAGCCTGAAAACGTCAGTACGTTTTCTGTAAAAAAATTGTTCATATTTTTACCGTTATTATTTTCGTTAAATTCATTGGCAGCTTCGATCGAAACTTTGCCCGCTGATATTTATAGTCCGTCTTTTCGTTATGGTCAAATTACCGGACTTGAGCAGCGATATACCGAATCTGGTTCATTAATGCGATTAACTGATTATAAAGCGATTGAATTTAACGCCCGGACTTTAGCCCAATTAAATTCACAAGCTGAAGCCCTGATCGCTTCGTTAAATCGTTTCGGCGCATTTAACTTAGGAGACTCTTTAAACTTAGGAACCTTGGATATTCAATCGAAGCCAGAAATTAAATATATGGCTCCAGTATTAGGCCGCGGAATTACAAAAAATTGGTCAGTGGGAATTGGTATTCCGGTTATTCGTTACCAAAATAAAGTCAAACTTTCGCAATCATTTTCAAATATTGATTACTATCGTTCACAATTTTCTGGGCTGTCGGCAGATTTAGATCGTGCCCTGAATACGAATATTGGCGAATCGACCCAGCAAGCACTCGAAGCTAAGGGTTACAAAAGATTAGATGATCGTGATCAACAGTTTATCGGTGATATCCAATTAGCTAGTGTGTTTAAGCTTTATGAGGACGCAAATCAAAGCATCGTACATCAAGCAACCTTAAGCTTACCTACCGGTCCTGCCTACGATGCAGATGATTTGTTGGCTTTAAATACCTTCCACAAGACAACTTTGGAAAACACGATTGCGTACGCCCACAACATAGGTACTTTCTGGAAAATGGTTCCGTATACCACACTCAATATTGCGGTGCCCGATCAAATCGAAGCGCGTGTACCAACAAGCGATTCAGATATGTTACCCGATCAAGATTCAAAGGAGATGGTTCAGCGCATGGAAGGTACTAGCTTAGAAGTTGGCTTTCAAAATATCATAGCCCTTGGTGACTCATTCCAATTTTCTCTAGATTATAAAGTCGGAGCCAAAAGTGAAGACCGTTTTACGGGTTCTCGAGGCTTGCGTTATGAATTGTTAGCAAAAAATACTTCAGCTAGTTGGCAAAAAGTATCGGCTGAAGTCATTTACTCGAGCGTGAAATCTTACCTTTCTAAAAAATCGGCGATTCCAATGAACATCAGCTTAAAGATTTTTGACACCATCGCTGGACGAAATGTTGAAAGACGTATTGGCCAAGAATTAGCCTTAACACTTTTTTTCTAGGGGACTGCACTTATGAAATTTATTTTACAGTTATTTCTTATTTTCATTTTTGTAGGTTGCGCCCCAAAGCTGCAAGAGCCTGCTTACAAAAATACGGCGGTTGATTTGGGGCCAAAAAATAAAGATCGTGATTTGTTAGCAGAAAATGCGAATGCATTTGCAGATTCTAATTTTACAAAACAGAACTTAACTCAAGCTGAAGATGTTAAAAGCCGCTTGCAACAAACCGAAGCAATGTTTGATTTAGCAAGTATAAATTCAGACCATGACTGGTCTTTGAAGGCGAATTCACAATTTAGTGACTTACAAAAAAAACTAAATACAAAAAAAATTAAAGCTGACCAGTCGATTTACATGGATTTAGTCTATAAGCAAATAAAACCGCAAGTTGATAACACATTAAATGATGTGGATAACCAGATTTCTGAGAATTCAAACCAAATCATTGAAATGATTCGTGCTCAGAAAAAAAACTTAAACCAGGCAGCCGGAAAAACACAATTTAAAGAAAAACTGGCAGTCGCCAATACTTTTTTGAATTCTATCACCGCAGAAGTAAGCGCGATGAATTTACTTCCTGAGTTTAAGCAAATTTTTTTAGAGCAACTAAAAAATGAAAGCAAGCGCTTACTGACCGAAGCTAATAATTTTGATGAAAAACTAACTCAAAGTAATTCTTTGATTGCTAGTTTGAATGCAATTAGTGAATTCGTGAAGGCTTCAGAAATTGAATTAAGTGCCGAAGACCAAACTAATTTAAGTAAGGGACAAAACTTAGCCGCAGTTTTAAATTCGGTCAACAACCCAGAAACGGCTTTGCAGGCGGTCGCGATCGTTTGGTCTTTATTAGATGCCGAACAAAAAATTGAGTACTTTAAATCCGCAAACGAAGATTTATACAAATTTTTCGTTGATAAAAGTGAATCCGATGTTCAATGCTTAGCCGAAAAAAACTGTGACGGTTTGAAAACGAAATTAATTTTGAATATGGGCGTTTATCCGGCGATCGAAAAATTTGGCGTTGATAAAATTAGTGCTCTAATTAATCAAAGCGGTAGAGACTACGTTTTAGCCCGCGTAAATACCGTAGCCGCGGATTCTGTTCCTAAAATTGGTGAAACGGTAACAAGTAAAATTTTAATATCGGTTAAACAGAAAAAAAGTGAGCTTTCTACGTTAAAAAATAATTTTCGCGACCATCTTTCTGAAGGCTTCGAGGATTTCTTAAAACTAAATAAAATTGCCTCGGTCGAAAATTTTATTTTAGATAAAAATGACTCGAATATGGATTTAGAAACGCAAACGCTTTATATTCGTAATAAATTAAAGCAGCTTCCTTATTTAACAGATTCAAGTGATTTAATTAAAAGTCAGTTTGAACTAATTGAGGGTGCTTTACACTTACCACTTTTTAGCAAAGAGCCCGAGCAAAAATCTAAAACAATTCAAGAAGATCTAGACCAAATTTTAGTTCATCCGACGGCACGCCAGTACTTGGATTCCACGGCATCAAATAATTCAGAAATTAAACTAAATCAACAGTCTGAAATTCTTTTAACGATGGCTGATTACGTCGATCAGTTGGCTGATTGGAAGAATTCAAGCTTTGATAAAAATTTATCGGCTGTGGAAGCCAAAGACATTTTAAAACAACTTAATGCAGATAGTTCACACCGTCTGTTCTTTGCCAAATATGATTTGCTACCTTTAGTACTATCGGTGGCCAGTCAAACTTTAAAACTAATGCAAGGTAGTGATTCGCTTATTGTATTAATTGATAATTATGGCGGCTTGTTGCCCGTACAAAGTATTGATAACAGTTCGACGCCGGTGGCTTTAGCGGCCGCTACAGATTTAAAAAATGGATTTCGGAAAGAAAATATTAAATCGCGTGACTTGTGTCGCTTCCAGCTTTCTATTTTACAATTTTACCGCGCGACAGAGGCCATTGAAAACACCCAGTCAGAATTATTAAAAAAATTAGATGCGGACGGGAATTCATCTCTTAATGATTTGGTTAAAGCTCGCAAAAGTTTGCATCTTTTGATTGTGGCCCTTGGAAATTATTTATCTAGTCAGTTAGTACAAAGTAATGGTTTAGTCGCAAAAGAAATGTCTTTAGTTGCCGGCGAATTTTTGAGTAATGATTTTGATTTAGTTGATCAAACATTGGCGATCGAGACCTTGGTTAAAACTTATGAAGCTACAAAAATTGATGTTTACCGTTGGACCGCTTTAGATATTTTTTATTCTTTAAATAAAAATATGTATTCGTTTCCGAAACGTTTTTATAAGAATAATTCTTCAGATCTTCTAGATAATAACGTTGAAGTGACAACGGCTTTAGTAACTTATAAAAATTTATCAACTTTGAAGCCTTATCTGAATAAGAAAAGCCAACTGCAATTAGAAGCTATTTATCAGGCGTGGATTCAGTAATCTTAAGGCGGGTTAATGACTCGCGTTCGTTCATATAATGTATTCACTTGTCCGGCGGTCAGAACAACGTTCCATATGCCAATATCGTCAATTTGTCCGGAAAAGAAATTTGTATTCGCTAAATTTCTTCCAATATAAACAGTTGTTAAGTTGACCGTTGTCGTGGGAGTTGCACCAAAAGTACACGATGAATCTAGTTGTCCGTTAATATAAATTTGCCCGGCTGTTCCCAATAAAGTCACCGTTACAAAACTAAAAGTCGCCGTAGGGATTGAAACCGATGAGTCACAAAAAGTTCCTATGATATTGTGCCTGATGATTCCGCTTGGAAGAACTTCTAAACCGTATCCGTTGTTTGCCGTATTGGCTCCCCAATACATAATTGGTAAAGTACTTCCTAGGGCAGAAGGTTTAACCCACGCCGAAATGGAACGCGCCGTAGAACCACCCGGAAGAAATGTTGTTGTCTCAGTCGAAGAAACGTAATCGTCCACTCCATCAAAAGAAATTGCTTGCGACCTGTCGGTCGTGACGTAGGCCATTCCGGTTCCATTTACGTTAGAGGCTACGGCATTCAGTGGCGCGCCTGGTGCACCAAGTCCGCTAATTCCTGTAACCGCTGCGCCATTTGCGATGGCTCCTACTGTACCGTTCATTGCATAAGCTCGCACCATATTGGTGTAAGCGGGCACGACAAATTGTCGGAAATCTAAAGCTCGCACTGCTATAGAATACAGATAGGGTTGCGTAACTGCCACTGGAGTTCCACACGCACCGGAAACATACTGAAGTCGGGCCACCGCACCTCCCGCATTATTATACATTTCCATATAGATTGGATATTTTTGATTAGCAACGAAAGTAAAGCTTCCTGTGTTAGGAGAGGGTCCGTGATCTGTCCAATTATTTATGACCAAAGTATTATTTATCCAAACACGAACGCCATCATCTGATATTGTTTGGATACAATAACTTGCCGAAGTCGGCGCAACAATTTGCCCGGTCCAATGTATTCCGTAATTTAACACTCCGCCTGCGGGATTTGTTCCCCACAAAAAATCGACGGTGGCATCAATGCGTTGATTAACTAAAGTTGTAAAAGCACCCTCGGGCGATGCACCTGTCTGCGCGGCAAAATATCTTCCAAACAATCCGTCACCTTGATCAATAAAAACTTGTGCGGCTGCAGCAACTGTAACCGCTACCGTGGCACTAAACCCGCCAAATGTTGCCGTGATATTAATTGGTCCGCCGTTAGAGACTCCGGTAATAAGACCTTTTGATGACGTATTATTCACTGAAGCAATGGCGGCATTAGCCGAAGACCATACGCAGGAACTAGTTAAATCAATACTGCCACCATCTGATGTAGAGCCAATGCATTTTACTTGTTGAGTGTTTCCAATGGGCAAAGTACCAGAAATATAATTAAGCGTAAGGCCAGTTACCGTAGAACTATTAACCCGCACGGTAACCGGTCGCCGCGAAATATAAGGACCACCTTGTGCATCAGTGTAATTAATTGTCATCGTATCACTGTAAGTAGCGGCACTTGCAGACTGGGCGGTAATCACAACTGTACAACTAGATCCCGCGGATAAAAAAATACCGCATGTACCACCCGAGCCTGGGTAGGTTCCGCCTTGAAATCCAAACTGAGTTATCGCAAAGTTTGTACCACTTAAATTATTAATAATCGTTGCGCCATTGTTAGTTAACGTTAGCGTTCTTTGAGCAGCAGCATTGAGTGGTAAGATTCCTAAATTGAAAATAGTTGCATCGGAAATAGTCAGACCAGCTGTCATATTTTTCCAATAAGAAAAAGGCACAACAAATTGTGCCTCAGCCTTTTGAACCAAAGAAATATTTAAAATAAAAACAAATAGGCAAAAAAACTTCATACCATCCTAGAACAAATGTTAAAGCTTAGTAGCCTGTAATCCAAGTGACCAGACAATTCGCTCCATCGCTCATCAGTGTATAAACAGTTTTGTTTAGTCCACCATTTACGCGGTTACCATTGGCCGGTACAAATCCCGGAGTACCCGAGGCGCCTAAAAATGTAACGCCGGCATCACTGTAACAAACAAACGGAATCGTCGTTGTACCACTATTACTTACCACTAACATATAAGCCGCACCCGGTTTCATATTATTGATTTGAACCGATGTTGCCGTCGCTGGTGGTGTCCATCTCATTACGTTACCTGTATTTGCATTCCAAACTAATGTGTTACTAACGATATCTGTTTGTACATTCGACCAAGCTTGACCAGATACTTGAACTCCACCCGCCGTATCAACCGTTAAGCGTGTAATGTTGGCCGTTTTGATCGTTAAAGTATTACTGTCGTTGGTACCGATACTCGCCGCCGCACCAAAACTATTTCCACCCGGAATGTAAGCCGCTAATGGTAATGCTGCCGTAATATCAGACGAGGCTAAAGCTCTGAATGTAGGAGTTGCCGCTGCACCCGTAGCCGGACCAGAAAACACCGTGCCCGCAGTTTGCGTAGCAAAGTTAGCAGATACGATACTTCCGCACGTCCAACCTGTTGTCACATTCCAACTTAAAATCTGGTTCGCCGTACATGCTAACGGAGCTAACGTCGCACCCGTCGTAGAGTCAGTTGCGATCAGACGACTAACCCCTGGATTTGTAAAAAGTTTCGGAGTTGTAATTGAACCATTTGTGATTGTTGCCACACCCGCATTTGTAATTGAAACATCACCACTCATTGTTACTGCTGTCGCCACATTCGATACATTACCAACAAACATACTTCCGTTCGCTAATACATTCGATGCCGGAGTGTAAGTTAAAGCCGTCGTAATATCAGCTGAGTTCAATAAGGCTGACGCTGTTACGCGACCTTTTGTGTCGAACGTAATCTTCGATCCAGTATTTGCAACTACGATCGGAGTTAATGATAAAATGCCTGCATTCGTAATCGACGCATCACCTGAAAGTACTTGGTCTTGTGCAACGTTGGAAACGTTACCCACAAAGATATTTGCAGAAGTTAA
>JACMRL010000038.1 GCA_014376435.1 Bdellovibrio sp.
AAAGTTCCAAGGCGAATTCAAAAAATCAACACCGACACTAGCACAAACCTGACAAATTTATTGAAACTTCAGACTAAAACTGGCGAAATCAAACCACGACTAATGAATTCATACTTCATCGAATGATCAAATGTGGCCTTTAAACTTCCTATCCTCTTTAACCACAGCGCAAACCCACTTCGGTCAAAATAAAGAATTTTAATGTGCGTGCGCGGTTTATTTGTGAATATAAATAATGAATTCGCTTTTAGATCTAATTTCATCTCTGAAGCGACAATCATACTAAGCCCGCTAATACTTTTTCGCATATCCACATAATCTCTGTGGATAAATATTGATGTAAACTCGTGAATCGATTTCACTTGCAGCGGCTTAATGTAAAAATAAATTTTGCCAGCCATTCGGGATCGATTCCACCAACGACATGTCGTGATGTGTTTGCTGCTGTCGATAATTGCTTTCCGGAACCATCTTCGATTGGTTTTATTTTTACTTGTGTAAAGTTATGCACAATTTTTATTTTGCCCTTAGCCTCGGCGGGCCGATAACTTTTGTAGTGGTAAAACTTATTCAAATTCAAATTATGCAGCTTACAATAAGCTGCTGTAGATAAATCTGAAGTTTTTTGGGTGCTGATATGGTTTAAGTACTCGTCCCGCAATGCTGTGGTTGGTTGATTCATTTAGCCTCCTTTAAAAGTTGGCCGATAGTATCAAGATATATTTATGTTTTTTAGATTGGGGCTGTTAAGTCGCTTACGAAATTCTGATGAATTTACCATTTTTAAAAACGGCTTTGTTAAATCTAACGAAGAGTCTTTCGTCTGATGACTGTCCTTCGCCAATAAGCAAGGTCCCAGCGTCAAGAAGACTCACACCATCAACCTTCAAGGCTTCAGTCAGTTGCGCTTTGACCATACCGTTTGTTGCACCACTTAAAAGTACTGCAAAAGTTTCTGCTCCCGGTGGTATGATCCCATTTCCGACAAAACTCACCACACTAATTTTTGATGGTTTGTATTTACCATTTGCATAAGGTGAAGATTCTATTTTGATTTTTAAAACTAGCGGTGGAACTAATACAACTTGGCCGGCTAGTTTTTCAAAACTCAAAGTGATTTCACTGATTGAGTGGCTAGAAATAAAGCTTTTCGGCCAGATCCGAGATCCTATCCGGCCCCAGATAAGGTTCTGCTTTTCGGATCTTTAAAACCGCTTTTTCTAACCGTGGCTTCGTTTTATTCGGTGACCGATACGGTCTTCTGCTTTTTGTAAGTAACCCTTTTAACCTTCGTGATTTGACTAACCGTGTGCCCCATTTCGTAAAATAATCCACCGAGACGCCCGCACTTGCACAGCACGACTCAATCGTTTTGGGGCTCAGGGCTATTTTTTTAATCCGCATCCATCGACTGCGTGCTTCATTGTCTTTTAATTGGTTGGCCTCTTTAGAAAGCATCGGTATCATTAATCGTAGCTCGGCCTTTAGACTTAATTTCTTTTGAGACATCTTCGATTCCTTTCAAAGATAATTCTGTTATTGCTAATAAAATTAAACCCTTGAAAAGTCCTAGATGTCTCTCTTTTTTAAAATCAAAAATAAGACCATCAACAAAACCCCAATAACTCCCATTATTTGAAGAAAATTCTCCGCTGATGTCCCGAAGTTCTTTATAAATAACGAACGTAGCTGATAGTGACTATTATCGGCGCATGTAGTTTGTTTGGTCAGCATTATACTCCCTAATCAAATAAAACCCCTATGATTATAGAACACCCTTTGCAATCGAAAGTTATAGAATGATCGCTTAAAAAAAATTGGAGATATTATGAAAATATTATTTTTTGGCTTGGTACTTTTGAGTTCATTTTCTACTTTCGCGTCAGAAACAAAAAATACGGTTCTACAAGACTTATTTCGTCATGGTACCTATTCGATAAAAGCGATCGATGCAAACAATCAAAAATGCGGATCTCAATTAAGGATTCAAGAGGTTAAAGGTGACATTTATATCACAAACGTACTCGTTTCATTCAAAGGATCTTTCATTAATCAAGGAAGAATTTCCACTATATCTGGCGAAATGTTTGGTAATAGTTGGCAAGCATATGTAACCGTAAAAGACTCGAAAGACTCCTTACAAATTACAGCTGAAACCTATTCAAGAGGATCTTTTGGAAACAAGTCGAGTGTAGGAAAATACACTATTGAACGGACCGAAGATGGAATTGCATTTACTACTGATTATAATTATCCAATTACTTGCCAATACGAAGTATTGGCACCGAAGTAAAACTTAATGGCGAAATTTTGCTACTGCAAAAGCTATTTGAGTCAGGCCAGATGTTATTAGTAATCATGCCGACAATATAGAACAAGATTTTTGTTTAAGTAATCTTCGCAAAATTTAGTTCACCCGAATGATTAACTATAGAAGACCTAACGTCACAACATTGTGCATTTCCCAAAATTTATAGACTACAGAGCTCCAGCGGTTCGTATAAAAGATTGTTGCACCCAGATCGATTTCAGATAGAAAAATAGGGATGCAAAAGCACTTGCTTCCAAGGCAGTAAAATAAAATACGGCTCTGCCTTTATTGGCGAAGCCGTTTGACTTTGAGCACATGTTTTTGCGATACCCTATAAAGGCACTCATTTTTATCAAATCTATAGAAGAAGGGCCGTACTAAGATCTGGCTCCATATTACGAATTTGAATAGATGAAGTTATACTTTTTAGGTGAACTCAAAACAGGACATCGCGAATAATCGTAAAGCAAAACGGATGGCAAAAAACTTACTGCCAAGCTTGAAGATTTATAATCAATACATCAAACAATCTAAAAATTACTGTCAAATTTTAAAAAGTACTTACGTAGGATTAGCCGGTGTTCCCATAGAAAAATTGGAGCTCATCCATTCAGATTTGTTTCTATTCTTTTTTAGAGGCCGAAACAGAGCCATGCGAACATTTTGCAATTCTTGCAACCTCGCGAAACGAAAGCCCAGCCTCTCCATTCGATTTCCGCGCGCATTGGCTGGCACCTTTGGCTGGTCAATAATCAAATGTCCTTGGGCGCTTCGCCGGACGCTCCCGGCAGAGCTTTTTGAAGCCTCAATAGATTTGATCTGACAGCGAATATACCGAACCCTGTTAAGAAATACTAAAAGGCTGAGGATTACTGACTGCGGCCGTAGTTTCGCGCAAAAGGTTGGGCTCTAATCGAATATTAGGCGTCGCATAGGATTAGTTCACGATACTGAAAATCGAACGCCGATGCTTATCTGAAAAAAAAAATCATCATCGTGGAAACTTGAATTTTGGACTGACCAAAAGATTCGTTGCTTCACGTTTTCTTGTATTTTGAGTTATTTCAGTTAGCTGGCCTGCATTTAGAAGCTCGTACACGTTCGAACACTATGTTCGAATAATCATTGATTCATCACTGGGTCGTGGGCTATATACCTTTTATGTCCTTGACCCATGTGCCCACTTATTACCAAGATCCACGGGATTACTTGCGAGCTGAGTTTGCGGAACGCTCTATGCGCAATTCTCGCTACTCACTGCGAGCCTTTGCGCGTGATATTGGGCTGAGCCCTTCGACATTAAGTGAAGTACTGAATGGACACCACGGCCTCTCTAGAATAATGGCGTTGAAATCGGGCGCAAGAATTAATTTAAATTCTTCTAACTGCGAAAATTTTGCCGATTTATTTGAGGCTCGATTTTCAAAAAGTTCTGAAAAAAAACAAAACGCACTTTTACGAATCCAGCATAGAAAATCTCTAACAAATGAAAATATCAGCTTGGATGCTTTTCGCGTTATCTCAGACTGGCAATACATGACGATTTTAGAACTTGTGGGTCTACCTGAATGCCCGTCTTCAGAAAAATCCACGCAGTGGCTCAGCCAAAAGCTAGGGCTTCAGGAAAAAGTTGTACAGGAATCTGTCGATCGCTTACAGCGTTTGGGATTATTAATACTAGCGAAGGATCATAAGTGGGTCGCAACGGATGATTTCACAGGAGTGGGCGAAAACATTCCGTCGCTGGCCATTCGCAGATTTCATCGCCAGATTTTAGAGAAAGCTTTGCAGGCCTTAGATTTTCAAACCGTCGAGCAGCGAGAAGTTTCTTCGACCGTTTTTTCTTTAGATAAAACTCAGCTCACAGCCGCTAAAGCGGAGTTACGTAAGTTTCGCTTAGATTTTGCTAATAAGTACACATCTGCAACAAACAAGAATGCTGTGTATTGTCTTTCGTTTCAGTTATTTAACCTGATTGAAGAGGGTACAGAACAATGATTACAATGATTCGGATTTTTTCTTTTCTGCTGTTAACAACGCCAGCAGGGGCTGCTTTTCAGAAAATGGGTGGGCATGCGGTAGTTTGTGAAACTAGAAATCAGCGTATTGATTATTCGATGCTGGCTTATGAATACAGACCAATGGTACTTGTTAGCGCAAATACAAGCTTAGATCTTGAATTTGAAACGCTGATGAAGCGCTTAGATATGTATAACCCCACACGAGCGGATCGCTTTCGCCAGTATTGGAAAGATTTTTCTACAAACACAGTGATGGCCACGGGTATTGAACTGGTCAGCACGGAAAAAAATTCGAATCTTGATCCTCAATGCAAAATTCGAAAAGTCTTGGCACAAATAGAAACTCCACGCCCCCATGAAAAAGAATTTTTACTTGATTTAGATTTATGGCAAACTTTCTCGCCGCACACCCAAGCCTACGTATTGCTTGAGACGTTTTTCTATAAAGAAATTTTTGCACAACCAACAGTTCCAGATAAAGCCTCTTTGAGTAAGTTAAGAGAAGTTCTGTATTACACTTATACGAATCAGCCTTCCTTAGGTGCGTATTTTCAGTTTTATTATATGAGGCAGCTAGGTCTTGAAAAACTTGATGTGAATGGAGTTGAAGTTTACGCACAGAAAATCAAGGGCTTTCTTCCGGGCGGTACAGATGAATTCGGCGGCGGTCCTATTAAAGCCCATCTTGTGTCGGTAAAGAGTATGCTGAAAATGGACGGTCAATTCGTTAAAATTCGAGTTTGCAATTTCAAACAACCGAGTTGGAGTTCAGACTTAATGCTGGACTACTACAAATATAACGACTGGATCATCTATGGATTTTGTCTCGCCGAAAATAAAGAATTCAAAGTGGCGGGCACAGAACTTTCAATTGCTTGCCTGGGTGATGCTTTGTCGAATGAAGTAGGAAAAACTTTTTTCCATGAATTCGATAAAATTTTGAAGCTTAAAAGCTGCTTGGTCGATAAAGGCACCAGAATTTCTGCGGATAAAATTTTAGAAACAAAAAGTTATGTCGAGTGGGACCAGCAAGGCGGTGTTGTGTCGATCGATTCTGCCGTAGGGAGTTTTTAATGAAATCAATTGTAACACTAATTATTTTAATTTTTTCGTATCTGAGTACTTTTGCCGGTATCCGAGATGTAGGTAATGGCGGGGAAGTTATTGTTTGTCGAGATGCAAAAAATAACATCATTTCTGCGGAGGTCTTAGACTCTTTTGAATCACGCACTTTACGTGGACACAATGTGAGCTTAGGAGCTCCTGGAGTTTCTGTGGAAGAAAAAGTGCTTGTGGCACTAGGGCGGGATGCAGCTTTAGATTCGCCTCGCGCCGCTCGCTATATCAAGTGGTATCGGCATTTTGATGCGGGTATCACTTGGCGTGATACGCCTCTTCCGGCGACTCCTGATGTAGATCCAAGCTTGATTCCTAAAGGCTGCAATATTGAACAAATTGCCATCCAAAGAAATACGGCAAAAAATATTGTTTGGTACGAATACGGCCCGGCAGTCACAATTAATACGGCACTATGGTCGGCTTTAGATAATGATCAAAAAGCCGTTTTAATTTTACATGAAATATTTTACCACGAAGCTTTATTTTCAGAGTTGATTTCGGCGGAGCCTATTCGCTATCTTAACTCGCTCTACTTCGCAGACATGATCCAAGATTCTGCGAAGACGCCTTTAGCCTACGCAGAGCTTTTGCACAGCCTTGGGTATAAAACGATTTACTTTAAAGGAATTAATTTTTTTCATCCGGCTGAGTTTCTCAATGATGATGTTCCGATCAAAGACTGGAAGTCTGAAGCCTTTTATCCTGACACCGGATTTTTAAAAAAGCTGTCTCTCATAAAATTCAGTGATTATCAAACTCAATCTGAGCAAACCATAACTGTATTGGGTGCTGAGATATGGATTGGTGGCAATTTTGATTTTAATGAAGTTTTGGATATCGTCGAATTTGAAAATACCCGACAAGGATTTTTTAGTACAATTTATATTGTAAATCCCGCTATTTTTAAATTACCGGGAGCCGCTGCCGTGCATTGCAAGGCAGGTCGTTTGTATTTAGAACATGGGGCTTTCAAAGACTGTAACTTAAATTAACGTGATACTTGATGCAGCTGATTTGAATTTCAAATCAGAATCTGCAAAATAGATGATGGAGGATGGATGCAATTGTCGTTAAAAAAATTAATTTTGTTAGTTTGTGGTGTACTGTTGGTTTACTTCAAAGCCGAAGCACGCGCTTGTCCTGACTTTTCGGGCTTCTATCAAATGTTTGATTCCAAGCTCAGAGGTGTTGTAAGCCTTAATCATGAAGATTGTGACACGCTTCGCATGTCGGGGCTTATCTATAGCCTTTCTACAAGC
Source organism: Bdellovibrio sp. (assembly GCA_014376435.1). GTDB lineage: Bacteria > Bdellovibrionota > Bdellovibrionia > Bdellovibrionales > Bdellovibrionaceae > Pseudobdellovibrio. Next base: position 6,711 of record JACMRL010000038.1, read on the forward strand.
TCCGACGAGAGATTTGATATTATTTTAACTACAGGATTTGTGGAGCCATTATTTAATTACGATGTGCCCGCGTTACCTGCTGTAGAAAAATATACGGCCCATATATCGGCCGAGTCTGTTCGCGGCGTGATGACGAATAATTCGTTTCAAAGAACGCTTGTGTTAGAGAATGGAATCACATTTAAAGTTAAAATGCGATTTAATCAGAATGATCACGAAGCCTGTGGGTTCATCTATGAAAAAAAGGTGATCGAGTTTCAAATTGATAGGTATGCATTTCCTTATGCGCCGGACCCCACGGATACATGGTGCCGAGCTTGGGTCGAGGGTTTTTAAAAACTTGTGCCCGTATTATCAAAATAAATATTTCCATCCGGAAGAAGCGTCATAATTAAATCACGACCATTAAAGCACTGACCAAATTGCGATGAGTACCGATAAACTAGCTTGAAACTTTAAAGCTACCGTCACTTATGTCTGCGCTTTTTTATGGTTAAGATTGCTCGCTACCAGATGCGGCCAGAAATTTTCAAATTAATGTTTTGTTCCTTAACTCTTTAATTACTTTAGAATTTCTAATATTGCAGCTTGAAAAATTTAACCTTGCGTTATCAATAACCCTTCTCTGTGAAAATTTTTAGTTACACCAAACGCCGCAACAAAAGCGGCGTATTTAATTTATTCATCTTGTCCCCACGAAAAAATATCTAAATTTAAATAATTTTTATTTTTCGCCGGGGATACGGCGGGTATCGCTATTTTGAAAAGTCAGTAAGGATCGTTAAAATGACCAGCCAGTAATGCGATCCATACCGTGCAGAGCCGTGGGGACGAAGTTTTAACTTTCAAAATTCTTTGTTAAAAACTCGTGAAAATGGACTTCGCCTAGTTTTCGTCCCCGTTTACCAGGCTTCAAAAGGTATATTCGAATTTATGGCATTTAGGCTTCAGTTGGATTGGGTTTTGTAGCATTAAAAAATCTATGGCGCGTAGGTTGCAATATGGCTACTTAGATAAAATATTAGACCGTATTCAAACTAAAGGAAGATCCATGAAAAAGAGAGCGTCAATTTTAAGTATAATGTTAATTTCTTCGACATTATTAGCCGCTGGTTTAACCAATGTTAAAAATACAGTCTGTAAAGGTAAACTCTACAGATTCTCAGAGTCACTTGAGGATGGAAAATTTACTAGTTTTTCGGGTGGTGTCTACCTCGGTAAAACTCGAATTGACCGAGAAAATTTTCAAGTTCAGGTAAAAGAATCTAAAGTAATTCAAGTTTCAAAACTTGATGAAAATACCGTTGGAAGCGAAGATACTGAAGTTCTTCATCTTTACAATATCAGCACCGTAGAAAGTGTAGATAATATTGAGATACTGTTCGACAACTCTTCTAAAGTTCCTCAAAATTTACGAGGGAAACGAATTAATGACAGCCTTCATTGTGAAATTAGCTCGCACGATGAATAAAACCCCTTCCTTCTGAAAATAATTAGCTATCCTAATCGCCGCAACAAAAGCGGCGTTTTTTATTTATTCATCTTGTCCCCACGAAAATATATCTAAAATTAAATAATTTTTATTTTTTGACTGGAAAACGGCGGGAATCAATATTTTGAAAAGTCAGTAAGGATCGTATTGATGACCTGGCCAGCAAAGCGATCCTTTCCGTGCATGGCCGTGGGGACGAAGTTTTTATTTTCTAAATTCTTTGTTAAAAACTCGTGAAAGGGGCGGCCGCATAGTATTCGTCCCCATTTACCATGCTTCAAAAGCTATACGTGATTATATGGCTTTTGGGCTTCAGTAGGATTTGTTTTTGTTCACAAGTTCGACAGGTACTTTTTGCTGTCTAAATAGTTACAGGCGATTTTTATTTTAAACCAGATTAATCTTCGAACAAATTAAAACCAATTTTTGTATCGAGGAGAATAAATGAAAAAAATAATCACGGTCTTATTAGCAGTGATGACATCAGCAATCACACACGCTTCGGAAATACCCTTCCAGAAACTGGCTGGGAAACACAAAATTTCCGACTGTTCAGCAGTCGCAGAGGGTCGCATGTTAAATGCTCTGCAAGAGGGTGGAAATGGAGCTAATCCTTGCGATACATTTGATGAAGTTGTGATTTTAGCTGTTGGAACGATCGGATTCGTTTCACTTCACAAATCAGCAGATAAAGTTAATTCAGAAGTTAAAGCAGTCGAAGGAAAATCACTTGCTGAACTTAATGCTGTATTAGCACGTACTGGACTAGTTGCTGCTTATGGAGTAAATTCTCAAGCGATTAATATGCCCGAAATGCAGGTTAGCTATTCAGAAACAGATACCAATATGACATACTCAAGTGTAACAAATATTGGCGAAACTAAAACGTCTGTACAGGTTTCATTTCAAGCAGATTCCTCTGGCAAAATCTTAATGAATATCAAGGATTCAGAAAAGTATTCTGGCGGCGACGGATCTGAATTAAGCTTTACTGGAACTATTTCGCAATAGTTGTTATAAATCTTATTTGGACGTGCCCTGACTTGGGCACGTTTAAAATTATGCGCTGTGACCTCAAAAACACTCGATATTAAAAATAACCACATCAAACGGGCTCCAAAAAATGGGGCCCGTTTCTTTTGCGAGTAGCGCGGTGGGCAGGAAAGCTCAGTGCTTTTTTGATTGATAATGAATCTTTAGGTTTGATCTAAAAGGCGGCTTTTTGTTCACTTCGAACAAAAAAAGGGTGAGCTCCCCAAAAGGAACTCACCCGAATAAAAATCAATCGTAAGTTTCGTACCCCACGACACCTTGGATTTCACGAACTTTTTCTCTGGCATTGTTTTCTATATTTTCTTGAACTTTTTTGACGACTTGGTCATCCAGATTCATGGCCTTCATCTGTTCAATTGTTTCATTCAGTTGACCACTGCCAATATCTTTCGTGAGCTGATCAATTTTCATTTTTTCTGCATCTGCTTTCTTTTTTAGAAATTCTTTTTTGGAAGCCGAAACAGAGCCATGCGAACATTTTGCAATTCTTGCAACCTCGCGAAACGAAAGCCCAGCCTCTAAAAGAGAGTGAATTAAAGCATCGTTTCTTTTTCGAACTCTGCCAATTTTTATGCCTTTTGCAATCGCATTCCTCATACCCGCACGAACACGTTCTCTAATTAATTCACGTTCTAACTGACTAAGACAGCCCAAAATCGTGAATAGGGCCAAGCCCATTGGGCTCTCTGTATCTATAGCTTCACACATGGAATGAAAGCGTACTTTTTTCTCTTTGAATTTTTCAAGTGCTTTTAAAAGATGCGTCGTGCTTCTGGCAAATCGTGAAAACTGAAAGACCACGACTTGCCTGGCTAAGCCTGCTTCGACTTTTTCCATCATGCGATTTAAAGCTGGGCGGCTTTCTTTTGCCCCGGAAATCCCGTGATCTGTGAAAATCTCAAAATTTGTAATACTGTTTTTCTGACACCAGTCAATGAGCGCTCTTGTCTGACTTTCAGCGCCTCCAATTTGGTCCAACGTTGAAACTCTGACGTAACAACAAGTTAATTTTGAATTGTCATCCAAACTCATAAACCACCACCGTCATCAAGAAATTGAAGCTTGGTGTGATTTCTTTCACACAGCGATAGGACGATTTGCAGCTTCTGTGCGTCCCCAGCAATATGAAAAAAATTTGGGACGATCAGGATTTTTACCTCGCCAGACTTAATTCTTTGGATGACATGGTCCCATAAATTTCTGGTGCTTGAATCAGGATCTGCTTCTTCGGAATAAATGTCACAAGGCTCATCAAGATTTTTGCAGTGTTGAATTAGTTTTTTATAAGTATTTTTTGAATTCCTTAAATTTTTTGATAAAGACGCATAAGCAATGACTGAAGGCATGGAGCTCTCCAAAATAGAAAGTCTCGATCATAGATGACAGAAAATTCCATCAAACTAATCGAAGCTTTAAAAATAAATTTTTTATTTGGGCCTGTGCCCTTTTGAATTTAATCTGAGTGCGAAGCTCTTGGCTTTGCATTCAATAGTTTTTTCGTAAATTTAGAATAGCTCATCTGGTCGTACTGGTGGGCATGAATTGCAGATTTTGCCATTCTAACCGTAGCGGTGAATAGTTTTGGCCCATAGCCAATTGCAAGACCAACAGTGAAAGCCCAAAAAATAAATCGAGTCATAAAAAATCTCCTTCGCTTGAGTTTCAAAAAAGAAACTTTGGAAGAAGAGAGTGGCTGACTTTGCTGAACTGAGGCTTATTTCGATTTTAGTGAACCCTACCAGGACCCTACCAAAACCCTACCATTTTTTGAAATGCCGCGAAATATGTTGAAACATTTCACTGAATGCTTGCTCGTGTTATTGTTTGTGTAACCGCTTAATTTGACTTGAGAAAATTACCGCTCATTTCATTGAGCGGCGAAGATTGGCGGAGAGGGAGAAATTTGAACCCATGAATCAGCCAACAATTGCTCATCAACCATTTGATTTTGTTTGCATTTTCGAGTTCTTCACCGAAAACTGTCGAATTTTCGACAGTTGCTGGAAATTGGATTGGAGACACAATGGGTGCGGCGCAATATTATCGGCATTATCCCGATTCAATAAAGCTAGAGGTCGCAAAGTCTAATAATCCATACCATTATCCTGAGCTCGAAATTCCAAGAACTACAGCGCTTTATTGGATAAAAAAATCCAAGCGGGTCAAGTCAACAGCGCCTGAATTTATTGAATCAGAAAGAATCAAAAAACTGCAAAGTAAAATTGATCAGCAGCAAGCACTGCTGAATCTGGTCAGCCGGGTCCGTGATATTTATCACCATGGATTTAGCTCAGGTAAACCGATTTTTAGGCCGCAAAGAAAAAAAGTTGTCGCAGCAATTCAAGATGCTGGGAAGTTGAATAGAATTAGTGATTGTCTAAAAGCAATTACGCTTTCTAAAAAAATCTATGGTCAGTGGCTTTCAGAATTCTTTTTGTGTCAAAGTGAAGTTGGTTCTTGTGATCAGCGAAGACCGCAACAACTCACAGCGGATGAAATAAAAATCATGAAACGTCTTGTGACGTCAAAAAAATATTCCCACATTACGATTCATTCACTTTGCCTACTGGCTCAACGAGAAAATTTTTTATTCTGTTCGATTGATAGCGGGTACAAATATAATCGAATTTTTGGTTGGCTACGGCCAAGATCGATAACGAAGAGGGTAGTCGAAAGAGTTGGCATCAGAGCGAAAATGCCAAATGAAATGTGGCACATCGATGTCACCGAAGTTAAAACAATAAATAATGAAGTTGTTTATATCCAAATTGTGTATGACAACTTCTCGCGTTATGTCATTGCTTGGAAAGTGACTTCAGAAATCGGTGGCCGTTCAACTGTAGGTCTACTTGAAAAAGCAAAGGCACAGGCAATCGGTCTTGGAAGCTTGCAAGAAACAAAAGTGATTATGGATGGTGGTCCAGAAAACGACAATGCGCGAGTTTTAAATTTCACAACATCAAAAAGCTTAAGACGGCTGATTGTAAGAGTCGACATCCACTTTTCGAATTCGATGGCAGAATCACTGTTTCGAAGTTTGAAATCAAATTTTCTTAACACCGAAGAACTCCTGTCAAAATCTGATGTAGAAAATAAAATAAATTTTTATTTCAACGAGCATAATGACTATATCCCAAAAGCAATTTTTAAAGGTGCAACGCCAAGAGAAATTTATTTAAATTTGTGGAGCACGAAGAAAGTTGCAGAACTCAAAGTTGGTCTTCAGCTTGCGATGGAGAATCGAAAAAAAGTTTACCATGAAAAATCTTGCGCCGCCTGCACGTGAAGCAAGTTGAATTCAGATTCTGAATTTATATAGCCTTCTTTCTCAGGTTCAATTTTTCGAGACGAAGTCTAAAATTAATCTGTTCACGGCTCAGTTTTTCGATTTCTGCGTTTACTATGAAGCTTTTTTCGGAGTGATTGTGAGCTTGAACCCAAGAGCATCTAAGATTTTAACTAGCGACTCAAGCCGGGGAGCTCGTTCGTTCGAAAAAATACGATAAAGATTTTCGCGATTCAGTCCAGTTTTTTTTGCAAAGCCGCTGAATCCGCGAGCCTTGGCGACGGTCTCTACGGCTTTCAGGAAAACTTCAGGCATATCACTGTTTTCTTCAAGCGATGCTTTCAGGTAAGCATACTGCGCTTTCTCATCGCCCTTGAGCTCTTCAATAAGTACTTCACGGTAGTCAGATGAAGGCGATTTTTTTGATACTTTTACTTTTTTCATTTTCTTCTCCTCATCAAATAATCGGTCCAGTATTTACGAGCTTTTTCAATGTCTCTTCGCTGTGGGCTTTTGTCGCCGCCCGAAAGCAGCAGAATAACAACGCCACCATCAACGGCGAAATAAATTCGGTAACCAGGGCCAAAATCAAACTTCAATTCAAAAAGCCCCGTGCCGAGCGCTTTATACTGACCAAGGTTGCCCCTCTTCAATGCGGTCGATTCTGGTGGAGTTATCCCTATTTGAGCGGACACTTTGAAGTCAGCCTCATCTTTGCAAATCTAAAGTGTTATGATTTTTTACTCGCTTCAAACAAAATACCAGGCCGCTTCAAGATTATTTTTGATGATCTTTTTGACAATGACTTACCTAAAAGGGCCACTCGCTGAGGCAAAGGCTTTACGGTGCACGGAACTGTTTACTGAAGAAAGCCAAGGCCCAACGCGAGTGTTTTATAAGAACGAGAGTAGCCGACGACGTTACGGGAAGGTTTTACTCAAGACAAAGCCTGGCGATATTCTTGATTTTGGTGGCGGCGATCGCTTTCAGGTTAAGACAGTTTTAGGGCAGGGACAAACCACGTTAGTCGTTGAAACGACAGATGGTTTGGTTTTACGTATTCCTAAAATAGATCCTAATGAGGGAAAAATAAAAAAGCCCAAGCGCGACGAAGTGCTGTTTGGTTTCATCAATGATTTTGTAAAAATTCAGCAAGAGCTTGATGCGGTCGGAGTTCCCGTTGTCAAATTAGATTTACAACGAAGTCGCGTGCCTAAATTTTTGGTGGTCGAAAAAATTAATCTACAGTTTGATTTGCGTGAATTTACCAAAAATTATTCAAGCCCTGAAAAACTACATTTATCTGCTCAGCAGTACAATGATATTTCGAAAGGCTTAATTAAATTTGCTCAAGCAACCTGGGCCTACGAATATTTCGGAGATTTCCGAGCGGATCAGTTGGGCTGGGACGGCAAGCGCTGGGTTCTTTTTGACTTTGCCTTCAGTAATATAAAAATGAGAAATTTCACATCCGAAAAAAATATTTTTACGCCACTTGATGTCGAAGATGACTGGGGCATTTTTCGTGTCGAGTTAGTTCCGAAACTTTTGTATTCAAAAATTCATGCGGCTTTAAATCAGAAACGACGTGAACAGGCACGAAGCCAAACCTGGTTCGAACGACCTGAAGGTGGAGGAGATTTTTTGCTTTATGATTTAATATCTGTCGAGAACCTAGTCGGAAAATCTTTCGATCTTGAAAAAGTTGAAGGTGAATTTGACCCATCTAAAACCTATGAAATGGTACACATCAAGGTTTTAAAAATACTGAAGCAGTCATCCAATTCCGTCCTGTATAAAGTCGATGTAGAAGGTCAAGTACAAGGATTTTTAGAGGTCCAAATAAAAATGCTTGATCATCACGCCGATGTCTTTTTCAAATCAGCTTTTAGCTTCGATAAAAAGCTTGCCGTTCTTTTGGCAGGTGAGGATTTTAAACTTTTTCTTGCGCCGCAATAGATGCTAGTCGACAACGAAAACATTGATCAAATTGATTCTTTATTTAAAGACATGATTGTTGTGCAGCGACGGGCGATTCAACGCGAAAATAGCATCTTACTCGATTTAAACTTGGCTATCGATTTTTCAGATGGGCCTTTAGCGATATATGGACAGGCATCGGTGGCGGTTATGCATTTTCTGAATCGTTAAAGGCTCAACTTGTGGTGACTTCCGTTTACATATCGAATGAGCGTGCTGTTGCAAAGTCAGTCAATGAGTTGCAGCTGCAAGATGGCTCGCAGGCAAAACTAGTTCATATTATGTTATATAATTGGATTGAAAAAGGAGCAGTTATGGCTCGGGAAAGTATTAACGCGCTTCGTATGATTATCGCTTCAGAAATGAAATCCGATCTAAAGACGAACTCGTTATTTATTTTATGAATAAACCACGCACGCATATTAAAATTCTCTATTTCGTCCGAAGTGGGTTTGCGCGGTGGTTAAAAAGACTTAGGTCGGTTCAGTTTTCTTGGCCGAGGCCACTCGATAGAGGCGAAGCTATTTTAATGAGTGCGAATGATTTGGAATTTATATTCGGCGGCGTATATATCTACCCAAGGTTTAACCCAGTTCACTTTGAAAAAATTATTTCGTAGATTTATTTTACTTCCGACGAAAAAGCTTTGAAAATTTGAAAAGAAAATGATTTTTTAAAGAATGAAAATATTCGTATTAAAGATGAGCTAGATCACACTGGCTTGGTTTATACTTAAATAATCGAAGTAAACAGTGGGACTGTAAAGCCGCTTGCGTCTGTCGCCAGACTCAGTTTGTTGAGTTAAATATTTTTTTAGATTTATAAAATTTTGACACTAAAAGCAAAAAATTTATGGTGACTGCAAATTGAGGTTCAAAATCTTACTAGCCACCACCGACCTTCAACAATCAGCTTAGCCGTTTACTTCGGTACTAAGCTGATTTTGAAATTCTTATGCAACTCGACTTAAGGCGAAATGCTATTTTGATCCAGAGTCACGCCGGTACCCGCTAGTAAACGACCATTTATTGAAGCGCCGGTTTTCATCACAATGGCAGTTTGCGAAATAATCGTTCCTTTAAAAACGGAAGTTGTTCCAAGATCCGCGGCTGAAAAAACTTGCCAATAAATATTTTGCGGTAAAGCGCCGCCCTCAAGTATAATTTGAGTACCTGAGGCGATTGAAAGTCCCTGCGCTATTTGAAATATCCAAACATCATTCGGACCGCCGGTTAATTTCAAGGTAGAAAGAATTGAAACTGCCGTACTCCATCGATAGGTCGCAGGACCAAGATTAAGACCACCGATTAGCCCTGTCGCCAATTCTGTATAGTCGGGGGCTCGGCCCGCTGCATCCGTGTAAGCAGTTCCTTTATCACCGATTGCTGCCGTCAAAGTAACGGGCGCTGTTACAACGCAAGGAGCTGGGCCCGCAGCATCTACGGACTGCACAACGCCCGTGATTTCAACGCAAGCAATTCCAATTCCAGCTCCAGTCGCTGGACTTAAACCAACATTGCCCGTGATCGCTGATGTGGGAACGTCAGTGATTGCAGATTGCGCAAGAATGATGTAATTACCTGCAGAATTTAAATTAACTGGTGCAGGGCCTCTTCCTGCGCCGCCCAATCCCGTACCAACCCCTGCCGACGTGGCTGCTGGAAAAGAAGCGCCACTGCCGCCTTTACTGCAGCCCAAAAAAACAGTGATCGGAAGAATTAGAAAAGCAACACCCGCCGCTTTTTTAAAAATTGTTTCGCAGACTTTTAATTTTTTCATTGGATCCTTTGTTTTCGCGAACTAGGGAATACTAGTTCAGTTCTTAACGATAGGCTGAACAATTCGGATTGCAACACTAAAGTAATTTAGCGGCTAGACCTAAAACGAGATGGGGAAACTTGACCCAGAAAATTACCTGATGGTGTATGTACGGTAACCTATGAACCAGGCTACAATTTTTTAGTAATTAGCGCAGTTCATTTTGTAAACTCCTTTAACCTATTTACGTTTTAGTCTTTTTTAAATAAAGCATCTGTCCAGCTAAGCATATCCTGTTGATAATGCTGCTGATAGAAAGTAACAAGTTTATCCGTATTGGCGCCAATATCAAAAACAACGGGGTCAGGTTTATATGTTAAAATAAAGTTGATATCTTTAAACGGATCACGACCAATTTTTGTATTTAGCTTTTGAAAATCATAACCTAAATAAAAAAATAATTTTTTAAGTCGAAAATAAGTAAAATCTTTAAACCAAATTATCATAGAGTATCATCCAGAACAATCGTTCCACGGCCCCCACAAATGTCAAAACCTTCAAAGCGCTTTGACTTACGTATATAAAATAGGATGAGTTCGCTAAAAAATTCGATCTAAAATAAAAAGACTGCGCTGAATATTTTTTTCAACAATTTTTATTTCAGATTTCAGATCGTATTGATTCATATTTAAAGAATTTTTAATCAATTCAATCAGTTTCGCTTCGTCCCGGTGCGGACCAAGAATAAGTCGGTCTGCGTTTAGAAAATTGTTTTTTGATAAGCCGTTCAATATTTCGAAGGCGGTAAAGCCTCCGACTCCGGTAATGCAGAGGGTTCCGGTTACGTGGGTTTCGATGTTTTGCCCGGCAGTGCAGATGAAGTAAGCTTTTGATGTAGAATCAGTTTTAAATACGAATTTTTGAAATTTACTTTTTAACTTTTCCATTATCGTATGTACGCGATCAACAAAATAAATATCTGAAAAATTCGTGCTTTTATAGGCGGCCGTTCCAAGGTAGCCGTGGTCACAACAGATGTCCCAGACGTCTTTTTGCTGGATTAGGTTTTGGTATACAATAGTTAAGCGTTCCGACAGTCTAATCATCTAATTTAAAATCTTATTAGAGCGGCTAATTTTTGGCAATGGACACCGTATTCAGTTGTTCAATATTAACGAAAAAATTAATATTATCTTTCCTTTACACAAACTATAGATACAAATGTGAACTGAGAAAATACATGCTAAATATTCTTCCATATGCAGCGATTTTAACGGCACTTTTTGTAGTGCTGAGCATACGTATAATTAAATTGCGACGAACCTTAAAAATTGGTCTTGGTGATATCGGTAACGATCAAATGCTTCGAGCAGTGCGAGTGAACGCAAATTTTGCTGAATACGTTCCCTTAAGTTTGTTAATGATTTACTTAGTCGAAACGCAAGGTGCTTTACCAGCTTTTGTTCACACCCTAGGAATTTTACTTTTGGTGGGGAGATTTTCTCATGCTTTTGGAGTTAGCCATACAAAAGAAAATTTTAAATTTCGCGTCGTGGGGATGGCGATGACTTTTACGGTTCTACTCTTGTCAGCCACATATTTATTTTTTAAATATTTGCTACGGTGACTTATTTTCTTCAAATTTTAATCGGAAAAATATAAAAATACCTATGAAGAAAATGCCTAGGACAAATAATCCGAAAAGAAGGATTATATCGCTACTCATTGTAGCCAATCATAATTAGGCAACCTGCCGATAAAATGGATGGAACCCAGATACCGACAAAAATTCCATTGAGATTGTCACCCGTGTGAAAAAGATAAATCGAAAATATCATCGAAAGAAAGGCTGCTGCTAATATAAACAGCTTGGCAACCAAGGTCTTTTTTTGTCTTATTCTCTTTAGATCTGATTCAGACATTTAATTACGCTTTTTTTTCAGAAATGCGGTCTGATAAAATAAAAAATGTCGGGGCCCACAGACCAACAAAAATTCCGAAACGCTCGCCGTGTGCTAAGTCTGGTTCTTTGGCTATGTACCAAATGGCGATAGATGCAATGATTGAGACAAAGCCAAGAACAAATAGGACTAATGATAGTTTTTCGTTTTTCATACTGTCAGGCTACGCTTGTCGTCAAATCAAAGCAAGATTAAAAGCAGATCATAAATCAACTGGACCACCCTTTTTAATTGCTTGCTGGTAAGCAGGTCTTTTTTCAATTTCATTCAAAAACTGATTTAAACGTGCATAATTAAAATTTTCAGCCAGCAACGACTTCGCACAATGTATAGCAAAGCCAATTTGTATATCTGCGACCGAGAACTGATTTCCCGCGAACCATTTTTCCGTTTTCAATTTTTTTTCTAAAAATTGAAGATGAAGATGAATTTGTGGATTAATATAAATTTTGTGAATGTTTTTAGAGATTTCTTTCATAATTGGTTTTACAAAAAACGGCATGGGTTGTTTAGGCATCATGTTGAAAATAAGACTTAAAACTAATAAAGGCATGAAAGAGCCTTCCGTGTAATGCATAAAATACTGATAATCTTGATACGCCGCCGACTGTGTATCTTTGGGCCGTAGTTTTCCATTACCATATTGATCAAGAATATACTCTAGAATGACCGCCGACTCTGAAATTACTTTTTTACCATCGGTGATGATCGGCGATTTGCCAAGCGGATGAATTTTAGTTAAAGCTGCCGGCGCCCGGTTCGTCTTTGAATCGCGCTCGTAAATTTTTAAGTTATAAGAAATTTGAAGTTCTTCAAGCAGCCAAAGTACCCGGTGCGATCTAGATTTTTTTAAGTGGTGAACGGTTATCATGGATAAACCTTGCCAGGACTGTTAACGTAAGTACATGGCTATTTATTTTAGAGAGATGGTATGTGGTTGATCAAATGCTTGCTAACTTAAAATACGTTAGAACTCGTCTGTCAGAACTTAAATACAAAGTTGCTATTATAGCGTCGAATCAGTGGTACACGTAAACGCGATACTTTGGACGGAATGGCGGAAGATTTTATGTGTGTTGTTAACGAAAATAGTCTTATTACCGGTTTTTTGAATGGTGATACGATGGTTCACGAATTTGCACATGCAATTCATATGCATCTTTACCGCGAAGACGTCGAACTGATTCGAAAAGCTTATAATAATGCTGTGAATAAACACATCTACCACGCAAAAATTTATATGATGGAAAATAGCTTTGAATACTGGGCCGTAGCTACGCAAATTTGGTTTGATGTAGGCTTAGGGACCACTAATTCTGAAGAAATTATGGACCGGCAGCACTTAATCGATCGAGATCCAGAGCTAGCACAATTATTGGCTACAATATATGGTCCGACCGAAATTTCGATGTTTTAATAATCTACAAAAGCAGGCAGCTATCAAAAAATTTCAAGAATTAAATTTATCTAAAGAAATCATGCAGGTTATTGCTGAAACTGGATTTACCGAAATGACCCAAGTGCAGGCTGAGTGTATTCCCGTATTATTAGCCGGGCGCGATTTAATCGGTCAGTCAAAAACCGGCAGTGGCAAGACGGCGGCGTTTATTATTCCTATTCTGCAAAAAATTAAAATTTCAAATCGTCACCCCCAAGCTTTGATTTTGTGTCCAACCCGAGAGCTTTGTGATCAAGTTTTAAAACAAGCTCAGTTATTTTCAAAATACCTACGTGATTTTAAAATAGCCCAGTTGATTGGCGGCCGGCCCATGGATGAGCAAACCAAAGCGCTTCATCAGGGAGTACATCTAATCGTCGGAACTCCGGGTAGAACTTTAGAACATTTTAAAAATCTAAATTTCAAATTACAAAATTTAAAAATGATTGTTTTGGATGAAGCGGATCGACTGTTGGATGATGCGTTCGCAGAAGAGATAACTTCACTGATGGATTTATTACCATCAGACAGACAAAGTATTTTCTTTTCGGCCACATTTCCTGAAGTGATGAACGATTTAAGTCACAAGTATCAAAAAAATCCTGAAAGAATCACGATAAAAGAAACCGAAGTAAGCAAATTACAAATTGAACAATTCATTTACGCGGCTGAAAAACCGCAAAAAATGGAAACTTTAATGCAAATTCTGAAAGATCACCCCTCAAAGTGTACCTTGATCTTTTGCCGGACTAAACTAGCGGTTGATGAAATTGGCAAAAAATTAAAGCACGAAAACCTCGTTTGCGAAGTTTTGCACGCAGATTTAAAACAAGTAAATCGTGATGAGGTTACGCGTGCGTTCAGAGACGGAAAATTGCAGGTTCTAGTGGCGACTGATGTCGCTGCGCGTGGGATAGATATTGATATTTTACAGCTGGTTATTAATTTTGATTTACCCTCAAATGTAGAAACGTATATTCATCGTATTGGTCGTACGGGTCGTGCAGGGCGTACGGGCCAAGCTGTATCGATTGCGACAGAATACGAGTCTACGCTAGTGAACCAGATCGAGGCGGCTACGGGCGTAAAGATGACTTTTTTATAGTTTACATAAGGCTTAGTATTTGTAATTGTTGAGTCAAATTTAAGAAAACTTTTATTGCCAAATTTCAAAGCAGGTTGTTATCAATACTCAATTACAAAATTTACAGTCCGAAGCGGTCATTGCGGCTACTTCATTTACGATTCCGCAGTATCAAAAAGAATTAAGAAAGCATCTGCCTGCAGATATTCTTCGCCGTACTCCGTGGAGACTTTTATACCCAGTTGTTTTTATTAGTTTAAATTTAAGTTTAATTTTTGCAGTTTTAACTTTGGATTTACCTTGGTTCGTAAAATTAGTCGCGGGTGTTTTGATAGGAGTGGCTAATACCGGTTTAGGTTTTTTCGCTCATGAGGCCATGCATGGGGTGATCGTAAAAAATAAGATTTTTCAAGATGTATTGGGTTTTATTGGATTTGGTTTGTTTTTTATCTCGCCAACTTACTGGAGATACTGGCACAACTATCTTCACCATGGTCATACGCAACTTTTAATTCAAGATCCAGACGCTTTTCCACCCATTGGAATCTACCGAAGAAGTAAATTTATGCGTTTTGTTTTTGAATTGAGTCCGGGTTCTGGACGCGCAGTTAGTTTTCTTTACTTTTTTTACTGGTTTAGTTTTCAAGCGATTTTAAATCAGTCAGTGATGCGTTTTGGAAATAAAATGTGGGAAAAGATGAATCACCGCCGAGTCACCGCAGAATTTGCGTTGATTCTGATTAGCATGGGTGGATACTTTTACCTGATCGGCTTAGCAAATATTCTGTGGTTAGCCGTTATTCCATTTTTGGTGCAAAACTACGGAGCGATGAGCTACATCTCGACCAATCATAACTTAAGCCCATTAACCCGAACGAATGATCCTCTAGATAATTCTTTAACGGTAACGAATCACCCCATTTTAGAATTTATTTATTTAAATTTTGGATATCACGTGGAACACCATATTTTTCCGACGATGTCTCCATACCATGCCAAAAAAGTACATGCGGTATTGAAACAGCAGTACGGTGATCGTTATCATCATATGCCAAAAGCTAAGGCGGTAAAGCGCCTTTATCAAACACCGCGAATTTATAAAGGCACAGATCTTTTAATTCATCCGAAGACTTTAAAAACTTACCCGACTTTGTGACAATAATTGAATGAAGCTGATTACCCGTCTTAATAAATATTTTGCCCAATTTTTTTGGAATTTACTTCCGGCGACAATTCAGAAGACAGTTTCTTTTATTTGGTCGATTGTTTATAAAACTAAGTTTTCAAAAGTATTTATTGGACCGTTTGCAGTCAGATATCGAATCAGCGCCGAAGAAATGAAAAAATTTAGTCCCGCGTCGGGAAAAAATGAATACCAAAGTTTTCAAGATTTTTTTACTCGTCGATTGCGTAAAGTGTTTCAACCTTTGCACGAATCTATTTCGCCGTGTGAAGGCCTGGTTTGCGAAACTGGTATCATTTCTGAGTTGAAATTAGTAAATGTGAAGGGGCGCAATTTTTCGGTGCGTAATATTTTTGGTCGAATCGGCAATCAGATTCCTGGTTCTCATTTTTTTATAAATATTTTTTTACATAATCATAATTATCATCGCTTTCATTCTCCAGTTCAGGGAGTTATAAAATCGATTCAGAAAATACCTGGGCAGCTTAATTTTTTAAGACCGTGGCTTTATTTGAATCGTCAAGTTTCTGAACCGGCATTTGTGAATGAGAGATTGGTTGTAGAAATTGAAAGCGCTAATCAGGAGCGTTGGTTTTTATCTTTTGTGGGCGGCATGGGTGTGGGGCAGATTAAAATTTATGAGCACCTTACGCCTGGTGCATTACTTCAATGCGGCGAAGAAATGGGTCTATTTTTGTTGGGGTCTACGTGCTGTTTAGCTGTTCCTCGTAAAAAATCAGAATATAAGTTTTTATCTAAGATAAATTTAGGCGATTCGCTATAAGGTTTACTTAGCTTTTTTCAACACGGCTGCGTAAAAACCATCAAAGCCGTGAATATGCGGCCAAATACGGTGTTCAGAAACTAACGACCAGTTTTTGCCCGCCGCGGAACCTAAAAACCATTTAACTTGTTCTTCATTTTCGCGTTTTAAAATACTGCAAGTGGCGTAAACCATCGTGCCGCCAGATTTACACATTCCTGAATATCTGGATAAAATATCTTTTTGTAATTCGCAAACGGTAACGATCTGTTCAGGATTTAATTTCCATTTGGTGTCTGGATTGCGGCGTAAAACGCCTAGGCCAGAGCACGGGGAGTCGATCAAGACGCGGTCGAAAGTATTTTCCAAACGTTGAATCACTTTAGGCGAATCGATCAGTTTAGTTTGTAAAATGGTGGCTCCGGCGCGGGCTGCGCGCTGCTTGAGATCTTGTAATTTCCAATCGTGAATATCCATGGCGACAATCTTGCCTTCATTCTGCATTAAAGAAGCTAGGTGTAACGATTTTCCGCCAGAGCCAGCGCAGGCATCGACGACGTGTTGGCCGGGCTGAACTTGTAATAAAGCGGCGATAGATTGTGATCCCGCATCTTGCATTTCAAATTCGCCGTTTTTAGAGGCTTGAGTGGCAAATACGTTTTTTCTTATTTTTAAATGTAGTCCGTCAGGCAGTGTCACGCTACTTTTTATTTTAATGGTTTCAATTTTTTCAGCCTTCAAATCTTTGATCAGCTTTTCAATATTTGTTTTTAACGTGTTCGTGCGTAGAAAAATTTCAGGTTCTTTATTTAGGCTTTGCATAATCGCGGGCCAATCAGCCGCAAATTCTTTTTGACCTAATTCAAATAACCAATCTGGAAACGAATGTTCAATCGCTGCGGGTTTTTGAGCTTTCATGCGACTTTGCACCTTTGCGGTGTCAATATTTCTAAACTCGGGGCGAGAAACTGGTTTTAAATTCTTAGTTACTAAATAGGCGCCGATCACGAGCCAAAGCTGTTCTGATTCGGCGATAAATTCTAGATTTCTTTTGTGTCGGATAATTCCGTAAACGGCTTCCGCAAAAAAACTACGATCTTCGGCGGTCCAATTTTTATTAACTCGCATGTATTTATCAATCATGCGATCAGCGTGCTTTCCTTTTTCAAAAACTTCGATCAAAGCTTGAGACAAGGTATTTAGAATATGAAATTGAACTGCTTTGCCCAAAGAAAATTTTCCTTCGTAATTAGCACTCTGTTGCAAATAAATCTTTAAGTCATGGAAATATTTAGACGAAGCTGCCATTGGCTACTCTTTTTAGCTAGCAAATAAACTTGCATAATATGACCGGCAAAGACTAGGCAAAAGACGAAGCCACAACTACATTACAGCAACTGGAGTTAATATGGAAGAAATTGAAGTTCCGCTAGAAAGTACGCAAGAAAGTATCAACGAAGCAGCTCATCATGCTAAAGAAAGCTGGATCAGTAAAACAGCTTTATTTTCGGCCATTGTAGCAGTTATTGCGGCACTTGCTTCTTTGCTTGCGGGTCATCATTCAAATGAAGCGATGATTTCACAAATAAAGGCGTCAGATTCTTGGAGCTACTATCAAGCAAAAGGTGTTAAGGCGGCAATCTTAGAAAATAAAATGCAAGTTTTGGCTAGTTTGGGAAAATCCCATCAGGGTGATCAAGAAAAATTAGATCAGTACAAGCAGCAACAGGAAGAAATCTCAGAAAAATCAGAAGAATTACAAAAAGAGTCCGAACACCACTTAAAAATTCACGAGATTTTGGCGCGTGCGGTTACCTTATTTCAGGTGGCGATTGCAATTACAGCGATAACGGTTTTAACGCGTAGAAAAAGATTTATGCTAGTTAGTTTTGGGTTTAGTTTGATTGCCGTGATCTTTTTTATTCAGGCTTTAATTCAACCGTAGTAATTGTCACAGAAAAACCTTGCGTGTTGGCAATCCATTAAAAATCTGTAACTATTATTCGAAGCGAAGCAATTTTGCTGGCTATTTAACAACGGGGATGAAAATGAAAAAAATTATTTTGGCGATGATCGTAACTATGGTTGCTAGTTTCGCACATGCTGAAGAAGCAAAAAAAGATATTAAAAAAGAATTGTCTGAAATCAACGGTAAAATTAATACTGAACTTGGCCACGCGGCTGATAAAATTGAAGAAGCCCGTGTAAAAGTGAAGGCTAAGGCCAAAGCTAAAGCTAAAAAAACTGAAAAGTAGTTTTAGTCAGAAGAGCTTCTTATCAAGATGGAAAAATATCTAGAAACGAAAAGAATAATTCTGCGACAGTTTTCACCTCAAGATGAAGATGCTCTTCTTGATTTAGATAGTGATCCCGAAGTGATGAAGTATTTAACCAACGGTAAGCTAAGTAATCGTCACGATATTAAAAAAATGATGGCGCGAGTATCGGCTTTACTTGAACACAGCAATGATCAATTCGGCGTTTGGGTGGCCATCGAAAAAGAAACAAATAATTTCATTGGTTGGTTTCATTTGTTTCCATCGCAAGATGAAGCTGAAAATTTAAACATACTATTTTTAGGATTTCGTCTAAAAAAAATATACTGGGGAAAATCTTACGCGACCGAAGTTTCGAAAGCCCTGATTGAAAAAGCATTCAATGAACTAGATGCGGTTGAAGTTTGTGCGCAAGCCATGAAATCAAACTTAGCCTCGCAAAATGTGATGACCAAGGTAGGAATGACTTTTCGCAATCAGTACAAAGAAAATTCACTTCCCAAAGGATTTCAACAAGCCGTTCTTTTTTCGATCAAAAAATCTGAATACAGCAAGGATCACATGGCATTTATACTTTTCGAAAAAGGCAAAAAAATTGGCGAGATCGCTGACTGGGCGGTTACCTCGCAAGAACCATTTTATAAAAATATTTTAGGAAAGATGGTTTTATCGCAACCACTAAAAGACGAATGTACATTTGTTTCACCGAAGCCAATTAACCGTAAAGCGCAGTTAACCGTAATAGAAAACGGCACGCGCCAGTTCGATCTGCAAATAAAATCGGTGAAGGGCTCAACTTGGGTGACGGCTACGATCGTGTCGCAAAGCGATTTGTAGTAAATATAGTAATTATTTAGCTTCTGGTTCTTTAGCGAACTTTATCAGGATTTCATAATTTTTATTAAGCTCAATAATTTCGTCGTGTGATCCGCCTACATCTGGGTGAAAAACGCGTGATAATCTTTTCTTCGCCATTCCGATGACGGTGGCGTTCAATGGATGTTCCATCAGAAAACCATTCATAGAAAAAAAAGTAACGGCCGTTTGCACATCCGCCGGAAATTCAAAAGCATCTGCAACTACTGCTTTTTTAGATTTCTTAGATTGCTTTTGGTCTTTTAGGCGCTGCTTTTGTTTTTGATATTGTTCTTTGCGGTAGTCAGCTTGCTTTGCCTTGTAAGCCGCTTGTGAATCTAACTGCGCCTGTGAAGGCGGGCGAGGCGTAAATGTAGGTTTTTGGAAAACGTTTTTATTGGCCACTAATAAAGAAGTAGGCTCGCTCACTTCGATATCTGTTTTTTCATCTAGAAATCCTGGATGGCTTTGCTCGGCTTTTAAAAGCGCCGCCCATATATGTTTACAAAGAATTCTTTTTTTACCTGCGGGGCAATTACAAGCCGCATTGATTAACGGGCTACCCACGTCAGAAGATTTCAAAGTAATTTTAAAAGTACTGGCGCCGCGGATATATGCTTGAACTTCGGTATCGGACGGCTGCGATGAAGTAACGACGCCTTTACGAAAATAAACCTGACCGCTAGAGCGTGTTTCAGGTTTAAAAAAGTTTTCCCAGGCGGCCAGTGACATCAAAAAAGCTTATCAGAACTTTGCCACCAAGGCAGTAGTAAATGTAGTATCTTCTTTTTTCTCGTTCAGAGTTAAAGTTTTATTGTGGTATTTTACTAGGTAAGCCACTTTTAAAGATAAAAGTGAATTCATTAAGACGGTAACTGAAGGTTCGTAATTAACTAAGTAAGCTTCTGAATCACTAAAATTTGGCAAATACTCGACCCATACTTTTCCGCTGACTGAATCATTAAATTTACGCGTGTATTCAATATATGAACGGCCGTAGCTTTCGTACTTGGTAGGGGCCGCTTGTGAAGATAAAGTTTTTGTATAACGGTAACCGGCCTCAGTAAAAAGCTTTTCATTATCGTCTTGAATTATAAAATATTTGGCACCGATATCAGAGTTATCTCTTTGTGTATAGCCCGCGAAAGAATCGCTTTCCGCCCCGTGTTGTAAAAATGCAGACCACCATGCAGAAATAATAAATTCATATCGTAAAGCTGCATCCCACGCTTTGGCAGTTTGTACGCCCGTGGTTTTAGTTTCTAAGTATTGGCCCGTTAAGGTTAAAGCATTTTTATTAATTGTATAAACAGTCTTTTGCTTTCCGTTGTAACTTTCAGAATTTGAGTTACCACCAACTTTAACTACACCTAAAGTAGACTCGTGTTCCCAGCCTTGTTTTTCTTCGGCTAAAGCTAAATTTGCAGTAAAAAACACAACGAACGCTAACGCTAATTTCATAGAACTTCCTTTTTTGAATTTTGTAAAATATCCGGCTCGGTTTAAATTGTCTAATAACTTTTTATAGGGGCGAAATTCCACACAAAATATCTTAATTTTAGCAAAATATTGTGGCATTTGGCCTGACTGGTTATATTCAAAAAATCGGGAGAACTAAATGAAAAAAAAATCACGTTTAAAAAAAACATCAGAATTGCACGTTGAGCCAAGCGCGGAAGGAGTCGTTAAACTTCTTTTAAAAGACCACGAAGCCATGCGCGTTTTAATGAAACAAGTTAAATCACACCGCGCAACGCCGGCAAAAATATACAAAAGTTTTGAACTACTAGAAAAATTAGTTCTGTCGCACGTTAAAGCGGAAGAATATTCATTACTAAACCGGATTGATCACCATCCGAAGTTTGAAGATCACGCTAAAGAGAGCATCGAAGAGCACAATATCCACGAAAATATTTTAAAAGGCATCCGCCGCTTAAGAGATCAAGATCGTAAAATTACGCAGATGAAGATTTTCTGTGAAATGTTAAAAGACCATATCGATGAAGAGGAAGAAGAGTTATTTCCACAATTCAAAAAATATTCGGCAACATCGACTCGTAAAAAAATGGGAACTTTATTCTTACGCCGCCGCGAGCAGACTCGTCTGAACGGCGAACATTTAGGTTCGATGAACGACTAATTTTTTGACTTTTGCTGCATATTCCAGAAATCTACCTAAATGAAATCAGCAGCAAATAAAAAATCAATCTACTTCATCTTCGTAACCATCACTCTAGACATGGTCGGCATCGGCTTAATCATGCCCGTACTGCCTGATGTACTACGCCGCTTTATTTCAGACCCGACCGAATTAACAAAACTATTTGGCTATTTCGTGGCTGTTTACGCGTTGATGCAATTTTTCGCATCGCCAATATTAGGAAGTTTATCGGATCGCTATGGACGGCGTTCTATTTTACTAATTTCGTTATTAGGTTCGGCCGTTGATTATGTTTTTATGGCGGTTGCATCAACATTGCCGTTATTATTTATTGGCCGAGTAATTTCTGGCTTAACCGGCGCAAGTATGACAGTCGCCAATTCATACATCGCAGATATTTCTGATGACTCAAATCGTTCGGCAAATTTTGGAATGATCGGCGCCGCGTTTGGCATTGGTTTTATTGCTGGCCCCGTTTTAGGCGGAGCATTAGGTCACTTTGGCCCAACGGTTCCCTTCATCGCGGCGGCCATTTTAAATTTTCTAAACTTTTTATTTGGGTTATTTATTTTACCAGAATCTTTAGCGCCCGAGCATCGCAGACCTTTTGAATTAAAAAAAATAAATCCGTTTGTTTCGATTGTTAAAATTTTAAAACCCTCTCCAATCTTGGTATTTATACTAACTTATTCTTTATTGGTGCTGGCGGGAAGTTCTCACCCCAGCATTTGGACTTTATACACGGAATACAAATTTGGATGGAGTCCTTTACAAGTGGGCCTTTCGCTTAGTTTTGTAGGTTTAATTTACGGAGTCAGCCAAGCAGTCTTAACGAAAAAATTAGTGCCTATATGGGGAGAAAATAAAGCTTTAATCATTGGTCTGATTTTTAATGCGATCGGCTTTACGCTTTATGCATTTGCGACCCATGGCTGGATGGTTTACGCGATTATGTTAGGAAGTTGTTTGGCGGGATTAACGAATCCGTGCTTGCAGTCAATCATGACTAAAAAAGTTGAAGCAAATCGTCAGGGTGAATTGCAAGGTGATCTAGTTGCGTTATCAAGTTTAGCGGCGATTGCGGCGCCAATACTTTATACGGCCACTTTTAATTTAGGTATTAGACCCGATAGCCCAATTCCGTTTGCGGGATTACCGTATTTGATCGCGGCGGCATTTGTGGTTTTAAGTTGGATTTTATTACGTCGCAGGTTAAGTAACGAAGCATGAATCTGTTAAAAACACGTTTCTTTCGCCACTACAAAAATAAGCCCTACAAATTTTTGGGAATCGTTCGCCATTCAGAAACATTGGAAGAGCTAGCGTTGTACGAAACGCTGTATGAAAACGACCACGGAAAGCTTTGGGTTCGCCCGAAAGGAATGTTTTTCGAAGATGTAGTTATCGCCGACATTAAACAACCGCGCTTTCGACCTATTGAATTCAAATACAAAATATTTGATCAAACTTCTAATTCTTTAATGCAAGAAATTAAAATGATATATCTTGCTTGTTTCGAAAAAGCTTTTGATCAGAAAAAGTTTTTAGCGAAGATTGCAGATAAGAAAAACTTTATGTGCTTGTTAGCGTATGAAGACGAAAAATCCGTAGCAATGAAGTTAGGCTACGCGATCAGCGATACAAAATTTTATTCGTGGTTAGGCGCAGTTCGGCCTGAATATCAAGATTTGGGCTTAGCCAGTGAACTAATGCGCCAGCAGCACGAATGGTGCAAGCAACAGAAGTTCGAGCGAATTGAAGCGCGCTCGCGTAATCAATTCACAAATATGATTTCATTAAACTTAGCGAACGGATTTAAGATCACGGGTACTATTCCAGATCAGGGTGACTTGAAGATCGTCTTTGAAAAAGACTTAACTTAATCGTCATAGTGTAAACCAATTCGACACATTTACCTGATAGATCAAATATATCCCCAATGAAGGGGCATGTTTCTAGCAAAACATTCAAGTCTGGAGACCTGGATGTTTAAATCAATTATCGCGGTTATTATGTTATCTAGCGCCCAAGGCTTCGCCGGGGTATCTGACATTACGCCGACCACCGACGCAATTATTCCCTCATTGATTGAACAAGTTATTGTCTTACAAAAAGAATCCGGTCAATCCATGGCGATTCGATTTGTACAGGTTGATAACGGAGGATCTTCAGATTCGCCGCGCCGATCAAGATATTATCTTTCGTTTCACCGTGATGGAGAAATGTTTGATGTGGATGGTAGTTATTTAGTTTTAGATGAAGCCTCAGATTTAAAAGTTTCAAAGTTAAGTCTATCTGCCGGCATATTTGATATTTCATATATTCAAACGGTGGATGAAGAGGGTAGAAAAACGGCGCGAGTTTCTTCGCGTTTAAATATTTCTGAAGTTTTAAAAGAAGTTAAAGCGGCTAAGTCAGCCAATGAAGACGAAATTTATAAATTAAAAAGCGCGATTGGCTTTCAAAATATTAAACCTTAATTAAAACTGAATGCGCTTAATATCAAAGTGGCTAGGTAATTGCGCTCCGTAAGAATTCTCAACCATTACGCGGGCGCTGTTAAAACTAAGCCCCATCCCGTGCCCCGAGCAACCCGCCATTAGGTAAACGCCCTGTTTAGACGGATGCGCGCCAATAATCATCTGGCCATCGTTGGTGAAGCCCATGATGCCGCTCCAGCGATAATTAATTTTTACATTTGTAGTTGATTGGAAATAACTTTGTGTAAATTCAGTTAAAGCTTTTTGAATTTTATCAGTGGTTTCATCCAAAGCCGTGTTTTCGGCCTCAATATCGTGATTACGAAATCCGCCAACTAGTAATTCACCCGTCGGTAATTGCCTGAAGTAACAAAGATGTTTCGTTAAGTAACAAGGTCCTTTCACAAAAGCGGGTAAGGCTTCGGTCACCACAATTTGCCCACGCTGTGGTTTTACATGGTTTTTTAATTCAGGCAAAAGCATCGATGCAAAACCATTCAAACAAACAAATACTTTTTTTGCATTCAGTTGATGATGCTGAGTTCTGACCAACGACGATCCATTTTCAGATTTGACCGAAAACACTTCTTCACCAAGTAAGAAAGTCGTTTTGTTCAAGCGAGATTTAATTTTTTTCAAAAGCTTCACCGGATGAATCACGCCGTCGTGTTTGTACTGAATGGCGCCTTGAAAATTTCTAACCCCATACTGACTAGCTAAATATTTCTCATCAATTAGTTCCACATCAATCTTTGCTCGTTGCATATCTGCAAAAATAGTATGGTAACGGGTCCAATCATTTTCCGACGCAGCCACCGTGCAAGAACCGGTTGATAAGTAATCTACAGTAGATACGTCGTCTTGCATAATTTCGGATTTAAGTAACTCACGGTTTTGCTCAGAGAATTTCCAAATCTCGATCGCTTTTTCAAAACCAAATTGTTGATTTAGTTTATTAAAGTGCTCTGCCGATCCGCAAGTTATGAAACCCGCATTGCGTCCAGAGGCTCCAAAGCCTAAGGAATGTTTATCAACGATGGCGATATTTAAAGTGGGATCTTTTTTTTCTAACCAGTAAGCAGTCGAAAGACCCGCGATACCAGCGCCAATAATGACGGCGTCAAAGTTTTTCGAATTCGTCTTTGATTCATCTAACCAGTAAGAAATACTCATGCCGATTCTTTCTCAAAGCGTAAAAACATTTCAATCGAAGTGCAGCGGCAAGGTTTTCCGTCTCGCGGACAAACGTAATCCACATCAATCCAATACAACGGATGTTCGATGATTGTATGAAAGCCAATTTTTTGTAAATAACGAAACGAAGAATTATTCGGAGATTCTTTCCACGAGTGCGTGATAATCCCTTTGGCGCCCAGCTTTTTAAAAATCTCAATCGATTTTTGTGAAAGTTTGGGGCCCCAGTTTTGGCCTTGTAGTTCGGCGGATAAAAATAAACTTTGAAAGTAAGCGGCTTCGTGAATTTGAAACGGCCATAAATCCGGACGCAGTTTTGCACCCTTTCCGCCGGCCCAATTTCCCGGAGGAAAAGCTAAACGTAAACCTTTAACTTCTTGAGTCGTTGGATCTAATAAAACAAACGAACTGATTTCTCCGCTCGTCGTTACCGATTTTCTTTGATTTTCTTTTAGTTCATCGAATGAGTAGTAACCGACGCCGATTTGCGCATCGGTGAATTTTTTGACCGCTTCAATGTCGCTGATCAGAAATTCTTTTATTTGCACTAATCTTTGTCTTCGTCGCTGTCTTCATCGTCTTCGTCAAGATCGTCGTCGTCTTCTTCATCCTCGTCTTCGTCGTCTTCATCTTCATCGAGCTCTTCTGTTGGTTCGATTCTTAATAACCAACCTTCTTCGTAGGAATCATCTTGAATGATCGAGAATTCTTCTAATACTTGCGCGTTAACTTCGATGACAGTTCCGGCAACGGGTGAATAAATATCTAGTGGGCCATCGTCAGTTTCGATTGTTCCGATTGAAACATCGGCTTCAACTTTTTCTGCTTCAGGGGGAAGATCAACGCCCGTGATTTCAGTGATGTCGGCTAAGCCTTCTTCATTGATACCGATTGTGATAATACCGTCTTCGTCTTCTTGGTACCACATGTGAACATTATAATTTTTAATATCGCCCGTCGTAATATCTTTTGCCATCGCGGTTCTCCCTAAAAAAGTGTGCAAAAAAATGTATGCCCAAAATTTGGCTTCTGTTGGCCCGTCAAGACGATTTCGGATAAATACAATTAATTGAAGTCATTTTAACTTAAATTCCCGACGGGTCAAATTTTGTCACGCTAACGCAAACTTAAAAATTTGCGCAATCAGAGTGTGTCTGTTACAACTCACTCACTTTCAGAAAACATTTGCTGTCAAAAGATCAGAGGGGGATTCATGACGACAATGCGTTTTTTTGTCATCGGTTCATGGACCGAGGGCATGCTGCATTTTCAAAAACTGCGACCATTTATTGTTTCCTATGAGAAAGCCACGATTCGGGGGCAAGTCTATCGTTTGCCTGCGGGTTTTCCAGTCATCGTGCAAGAGGGCGATGATGAAATTGTAGGCCAATTAGTCGAACTAAAGCATGATGATGCCTTGGTTGCCCTAATGGATGCATTTCACGGCGTTCATGCGTCTGATCCGGCAAAGGGTTTACATAAACGCGAGACCATTCAGATTCAAAAATCTTCGGGTGATTCAGAAGAAGCGCAAATTTATATTTATAATCCAAAAAAGCTAACCGCGAAGGCACAAAAAATTGCCGGTACGGTATGGCAAGATTTAATGAAGTTAGAGCCGCCGATGAGCGAACAATTAACGGAGCGTCAAAAATTGTACGTGATGAAATTAGGGGCGGCTAAGGGTCGCGATATTATTCCGATTGATGATCTAACTTTGTACCGAGAATTGATGAAGCTAGAATTGATCGTCGACAAAGGGCGACGTTTAGCATTGAGTTCTTTAGGTAAAGAAGTTTATAACCATTTGATCTAGAATGGTTGAAACATAGATGTCAGAAACAAAAAAAGCCGAAAATTTATTCCGTATCGTTTTGGTAGAACCTGAAATTCCCCAAAACACGGGCAACATAGGCCGTACCTGCGTCGGTACAAATTGCGAATTACATTTAATTGGTCCAATGAGCTTTGAAATTAACGACACGCAGCTGAAACGCGCGGGTTTAGATTATTGGCAGCACCTAACGTGGTTTTATTATCCGACTTACGAAGATTGGTTTAAAAAAGTAGAAGATCCAACACGGGTTTTCTATCTGACGACCAAGGTTAAACAAACTTATTATGAACCTCAGTATCAAAAAGGTGATTGGTTTGTGTTTGGAAAAGAGACAAAGGGTTTGCCTCCCGAAATTATCAATCAAAATTTAGAACAAGCCGTCACGATTCCGCAAACGGGTCCGGTGCGAAGCCTTAATTTAGCAACGGCCGTTGCCGTGGTTATATTTGAAGGATACCGACAAAGCTTACTCCTTAATCAAGGCTCTAAACTTTAGTCTGGTTCAGTTAATTGTGCGCCATCGAGCATAGACTTGGTATGGCTTGCCGATTAAGTCTTGAAGGCCTATTCTGGATAGCTATGATGCAAAAAATTCTAGCCAAAGTATTTGGCACAAAACACGAACGTGAAATTAAAAAAATTCAACCTCTGGTTGAGCAAATAAATAAGCTCGAACCCGGCATGCAAGCGTTAACCGACGATCAGTTAAAAGCTAAAACACCTGAGTTTCAAAAACGCTTACAAAACGGCGAAAAGGTCGATGATCTTTTACCGGAAGCATTTGCTGTATGTCGTGAAACTTCGAAGCGTGTTCTAGGAATGCGCCACTACGATGTTCAGTTGATTGGTGGAGTTGTTTTAAATCGTGGCTCGATTGCAGAAATGCGTACGGGTGAAGGTAAAACTTTAGTGGCTACATTGCCTGTTTACTTAAACGCTCTAACTGGTAAAGGCGTTCACGTTGTAACGGTTAATGATTACTTAGCAACACGTGACTGCGAAGAAATGAGCCAAATTTACAACTGGCTAGGTCTATCGACGGGCGTAATTAAGCACGGTTTAACCGATGAAGAGCGCAGAGAAAATTACGGAGCAGATATTACTTATGCGACCAACAATGAATTAGGCTTCGATTATTTGCGTGATAATATGAAATTTGATTTAAGTGAGTACGTACAGCGTGCTCCGCACTACGCGATTGTGGATGAGTGTGATTCAATTTTAGTCGATGAAGCTAGAACTCCGTTGATTATTTCGGGTCCGGCGGAAGCCTCGACCGACAAATATTATGCGATTGACCAAATTATTCCGTACTTAAAGCGTGATGTTCATTTCGCGATCGAAGAAAAATCTAAATCGGCCACTTTAACTGAAGAGGGTAACTCAGAAGTTGAAAAGCTTTTAAAATTAGACAATCTTTATGATCCACAAAATATCGAATTACTTCACCACGTAAACCAAGCTTTACGCGCGCATCACCTTTACCGTTTAGATGTGGAATACATGCTTAAAGACGGTGAAATTGTGATTGTCGATGAATTCACGGGTCGTTTAATGCCGGGACGTCGTTGGAGTGATGGTCTTCACCAAGCGATTGAGGCTAAAGAAAAAGTTGAAGTTAAGAATGAAAATCAAACTTTAGCGACCATTACGTTTCAAAATTACTTCCGCATGTACGATAAATTATCGGGCATGACGGGTACGGCTGATACAGAAGCGGTCGAATTTCAAAAAATTTATAACTTAGGCGTTAATGTGATTCCGACGAACATGCCGGTTCGCCGTGATGACGTAGAAGACACCGTTTATAAAACGGAACAAGCTAAGTATAAAGCGATCACCGAAGATATTAAATTACGTCACGCTAAAGGACAGCCGGTTTTAGTGGGTACGGCTTCGATTGAAAAATCTGAAACTTTATCTAAATGGTTAAAAAACGAAGGCGTTCGTCACGAAGTTTTGAATGCGAAACATCACGAACGTGAAGCTGAATTGGTTGCGTTAGCGGGCCGTAAAGGTGCCGTCACCATCGCTACAAATATGGCCGGTCGCGGAACTGATATTAAATTAGGTGGTAACGCTGAAATTCAAGCTAAAATGGAAGTTCCTTCGGCCGAGGGTGCTGAGTACGACCAAGCTTTAGTAAAATATAAAGATCAAACCGAGCGCGAGAAAAAACAAGTAATCGAAGCCGGTGGTTTATACATCGTCGGAACGGAACGACATGAATCTCGTCGTATCGATAATCAGTTACGTGGTCGCGCCGGTCGTCAGGGTGACCCGGGAGAGTCGCACTTTTTCTTATCTTTAGAAGATAATTTAATGCGTATTTTTAATGGTGAGCGTATTCAAAAAATTATGACGATGTTAAATATTCCGGAAGACGAACCAATCACACACAAAATGGTTACCAATGCGATCGAGGGCGCGCAAAGAAAAGTCGAAGGACATCACTTTGATGTTCGTAAGCATTTACTTGATTACGATAACGTGATGAATATGCAGCGTAATGCAATTTACAAAATGCGCCGCCAAATTTTAGAAGGTAAGCAGATCGAAAGGTCTTTACTAGATATGTTAGGCGATGTGGTTTCGGTTATGTTAGATACACATATGCCGCAAGATGCACGAGCCCAAGACTGGAATTTAGCCGGTTTAAACACTGGTTTAATGGCGCAATTTGGTTTTCAAATCGATACGAGCGTAAATACAACAGCTGAAAAAATTCAAACTGAGATCACTACAAAAGTGAAACAGATTTTTGAACATCAAAAGAAATCAATGGGACCTTACTTCGAGCAGATTAGTAAAATGATCATGTTGAATGCGATTGATCAGCGTTGGAAAGAACATCTTTATACTTTAGATAAAGTAAAAGAAGGTATTAACTTACGTGCGTACGGCCAAAAAGATCCTTTAATTGAATATAAAAAAGAAGCTTTCAAAGCTTTTGAATACTTAAGCAACATTATCAAGACTGAAACCGTTGAAAAAATGATGCGCGTTCAATTAGTGCCAGAAGGTATGGAAGAAGCTTTGCAAAGATTGAAGCCTTCAGATTCTGATGATGGCGAATTAAATTATTCGGCTCCTTCAGATTCTGAATCGAATGCTTTTGCAGATATGACTACCGCAGGTAAATCGGCGGAAGCGCGTGCGGAACAACAGCAGCCGCCAAAGCGTCGTATGATTGCCGGTCCGCCAAGTAATGATGACGATCGCAAAGTAAATCGGGCTGAACGACGCAAACAAAAAGGAAGATAATGATTTGTCCTAACTGTCAGACCGATGTGAAAATCACTGAACAGAATTACGGAAGTCTTTATACATGCGTCGCGTGCCAGGCGGCGTATTTTATTAATTTCGATGGTCACCCTGAATTTGGTAATATGAATGTGCCGGAAGAATCTATGAATGATTCTACGGCGCCCACCGCACCCGATTTAAATTTAAATGATTACGGTGAATCCAATGTAGAGCCTATCGTCGAATTTAATCAAAACGAATTCGCCGTGGTTGAACCTATTCAAGACAATATTGATGCCCCCGAATTAAGTTCGCTTGGCAATAGCGGCTTACAAGAAAATCTTTTTGAAACGCTTCAAAATATTCCCCTAGATCAGCCCGAACACGTGCAAGCTTTCGGAAGTTTTAGCGATGCCGCTAAAGATATTTCTGATTTCGGAAATTCAGAAACTCAAGTGGCTAGTTTGAATTATGATTTAAAAATTTCGGGTTTAGATACGGTTGAAATTTTAACTTTATTTAAAGAGTCGATTGATGATTCGCGCTTTGGTTGGGAAACCAACGAACTGATGCGTTCAATTAAAAATGGTGAAATTTATTTAGAAAAATTAAACCCCGTTAAAGCCTACATTTTATCAAAAAGATTGCAATTTTTAGATGTAGAAAAAAAATGGAAACAAAATGTACTTAGTTAAGATTATTTTAACGACGTTATTGTTTGCGCAATTAGTTTTCGCGCAAAGCGAAGAAGAAGTTTCGGCAGCAGACGCTGGAACCAAGGCTTATTCGGGCAAACAAAGTTCTGAGTGGGCGGATGTTCAAAAAAAATTAGCCGACGCAAAAGCTAAGTTAGAAGCGCAAGATATTTTAGTTAAAAATTTGATCATAGAAAAATCACAATCGACGGGTAGCGAACAAAATAATAAAAATGAACAAATCCAGGTCGAGCATCGTAAGTTGCAAAAAATGACTGATGATTACAACTTACTGCGCTCTGATTACGAAACAAAGTTTCCCGAAAAAGGTGTTAAAGAAAGCCGAATTTACAATCGTGCCGAAGTAAAAAGTATTGAGGGTATGCAAAGTGATCTAACTTTAGAAGGTCGTTTGAACAAGCTGCATAATAAAGTAATCAGTCAATATCCGCGTTCGGCTAACCCTGAACCCGCCGTTAAAAAATCATCGGATGCTAAAAACAAAAAAGCGATTCCCGCGCCCGCGGTTAAATCTGAAAAAGAAGTAACTGAACAAATTATCTTACAGAAGTAATTGTAAAACTGAATGAGTTATTCGCGTGCACTTTTTCAATCTCAAATTGATTGATGGTGAAAGTAGAGGGGCCGGTTACGGTAATTTCTGAAACCTGCCAATCACTTGGAAAATCTTCATCGCTGTAGACCTGCGCGGCCGTCATTTGGCTAACATTTAAATTAAGCTTTTTATTTTTTTGCATTGAAATAAAGTCAGACATATTAGTTTGTAAAGTAGTTAGGCTTAAATCTTTTTTAATCTCTACGCATGAGAATGTATGCGTAATGGTTGGCTGAGCGCCCGCGTAGGCCACATTAACGGCGCGGTATTTTACTTCGATTAAAGACGAAGTTTCACATATCATCTGCAATTTTTCTGTTTGTAAAACCAGTTGCTGGCTATCTGCTTTAAAATGTAAAGACTTAACAAGTTCAAATTTGTTTTGTTGCCCTGCGCTTAGGTTAGATTCGCTTTCAACACTGGCGATTTGGCGTTCTTGCTGCATTGAAATTCGCAGAACTAAGCCCACAAAAATAAAATCGACGATCACAAATAAAATTAACCACTTTCTCATTAATACTCACAGTTTAGAGAGGTCGCGTCGACATCTCCGGGATTGTTGCGATCAACGGACGAACCTAAATTCGGCTGCATCACACTGGTTAAATTGGAAATATGTCTAAGACCCACCGCATGACCAAACTCGTGAAGCATGAGACTTTCTAAATTGACTCTGCCCGCGGAGTTCGCACTTCCGGTCGAGTAAAATCTAAAATTTTTTGCATTTACTTTAATATCAGCCTCTTGAATTTTACTGATTTCCCACTTTATCGACGTACGAGCTTGCTCGGCACCCTGGTCTTCCGACCAGTCGCTCATCCAATAAATTCCGTTAATTCCATCGGAAGATGGGGTGGCGGTATAAGAATTATCGCGATGAACTTCGATTAGGTTTGATGCGCGACTATTCCAAGTTTGGGCGGCCTTAATGATCGAAGCATCAAACTCAAGCGGAACTGATGAGGTAATAATTAAATGAATGGGAACTGATGATTTCCAAGAAACCCGGATACCTTGAGAGTTTTGCACAAAGTTGCAGGCTTGCTGCGAACCAAATGCGAAAAGATCTTGATCGCCAATTCTTAAGGTAAAGCCTTTGTTACAGGCTGATAAGCTTAGTACGCAGGCAAATGTAAAAAATAATAAGCGGAAGTTTACGTGGGACACTCCTTTACTTTGATACAGCTAGAAAACTTTGACGAGTCGAGATCTATTAAGGTCGGGTTTGAGATTAACTTATAATTGTTTATTTAGGGCGCAAAAAGCTCTAAGGATTTTGACTACTTAGATTGCTAGACTCAACTTGTTGTGCTATAAATAAATGCTCATAGAAAAATTAAGGAGACTTACTTCATGGCTGATAATCATGACCACCATAATCGAAGCGGTTTAATCGCATTCATTGGCGCGATGGCTTTTGTTTTTCTGTTTTTCTTCTACATCGTGTTTGTAAATAAAGGTGTAACGTTGAATGAAAACGTAACTGAGCCCACACCCGCAGATGCACCTAAGTTTGATTTAACAACTGTAAAAGAGCCTTGGCTTGAAAACGAACAAGTCGCCTTAGCTGGCGCAAAAATTTTCAAACAAAACTGTGCGTTATGCCATGGAGCTAAAGGTAATCTTGTGGGTGGTATCGCAGAAGCGCGTAACCTTGTCGAAGGCCACTGGAAAGCGGGAGAAGGCATGATTAGCCATTTTAAAGTTTTACAAAACGGTATCACCGGATCGCAAATGGCTTCTTTCAAACAAACCTTAAATCCGACCGAGCGATGGGCTGTTTTAAATTACATTGAAACGATCACGAATAATAAAACAAAAGATAAACTTGAAGACATAGCTACGTTTGCAAAATCGGCCGACTAAGGAATCAATTTCCGTGAAATTAATTTTAGTTTCTTTTATTTTAATTCTGAATTTTTCTGCGCAGGCAGATGACGTTGCTACGGGCGCAGCCCTAAGCAATGGTTCGACGGGAATGAAGGCTGCCTACACAGGAAAAGAGCCTTTAAAAGCTGCGACTGAAATGCCGGAGGAATTAACCGGCGTTAAAATCGAGGAAAAAATCGGTCAACATATCGATCTAACACAAAAAGTAACAACTGAAGCGGGCGAATTAGTTCCATTATCTACTTTTTTTAGCTCTCATAAACCAGTTATTTTAAGCCCGGTTTATTTTAACTGTCCTGGCCTGTGTAATTTTCATTTAAATGGTCTAACTGAAACTTTGAAATCTGTAGATTGGTCTCCCGGAAATCAATTCGAAATCGTGGCGTTCAGCTTTGATGCGCGCGAAAAATCGGATGTAGCAACTAAGAAAAAAGCAAGCTACCTGAAGGTTTACGATCGTGCCGGAACCGAAAATGGATGGCATTTTGTAACGGCGGACGAAGCGACGATTAAAACCCTCATGAATCAAGTAGGTTTTAATTATCGTTGGAATGAAAAAGTGAGCGAATGGTCACATGCATCTGCGGCGATTGTGGTTGCGCCTGATGGAAAAATTTCTAGATACTTACACGGAATTCAATTTGAACCCCGCGATGTAAAATTAGCTCTCAACGAAGCTTCTAATGGTAAAGTTGGTAATATCGTAGATTCAGTTATGTTGTATTGTTTCAAGTATGATCGTCATGAGTCTAAGTATGGTTTGCAGGTGTATCGTGTGATGCAATTAGCGGGCGCTTTGACTATCGCAATTCTTGCGCTGTGGTTAATCCCAGTGATGATACGAGCTAAAAGGGAGAATGGAAAATGACACCGTTTATGGGTAAGCTAATCAGTAAATTATTTTTGGCACAATCCGCTATGGCAGGTACATTTATGCCCGAGCAGGGCACCGCAATCGCAAAACAAGTAGATAATCTTTACGGATTTCTTATTATTGTGAGTTTCGTATCGTGCGCAATTTTAATCGGCGGCATGATCTATTTCGCAGTCAAGTATAAGCGCAAAACAGCCAATGACAAAACGCCATACATCACGCACGACACTCGGTTGGAAGTTTTGTGGTCAGTGGTCCCATTGATTATTTTCCTAACGGTTTTTGCTTGGGGCTGGGTTATTTACCATGAAATGCGCTCGATGCCTGCAAATGCACTGGAGATTCAAGTTACAGGTAAACAATGGGCGTGGGCGATTGATTACAAAAATGGAGTAAAGTCGACACAGCTGGTTGTTCCTATTCACCGTGACGTTAAATTAATTCTAACGTCCGAAGATGTAATTCATTCTTTTTACATTCCAAGTTTTCGTATCAAGCAAGATGCGGTACCCGGTCGATATACAACGATGTGGTTTCGCGCTGAAAAAATGGGTGAATTTCACGTATTTTGCACAGAGTATTGCGGAACTTCTCACTCGGCGATGATGACGAGAGTGCGAGTCGTTACGCAAGAGGAATTCGACAAGTGGCTGACGGAAGAATCTGAAGTTGGGCTGCTCTCTTTAGCTGAGCAAGGCGCTAAAATATTTCAAACACGCGCTTGTGCTTCTTGTCACAACGTAGACTCTGCAGCAGTTAAAATTGGTCCATCGCTTTGGAGAAGATGGGGAACTGAAGCAAATGTTGATGGTGAAGCTAAAATTAAATTCGACGAAAATTACGTTCGAGAATCAATTCTGCTTCCGCAAGCCCACATTGCAACGGGATATCCGAAACCATCTCCGATGCCGTCGTTTCAAGGTCAACTTTCAGAATCTCAGTTAGCAGCATTAATTGAATACATTAAAGGTTTAAATTAAGAGGTAAAAAATGGAACATGTATCAACTGGCAAAAGTTATATCAATGAAGAACCGGGGCTTTTATCGTGGTTCACTTCGCTAGATCATAAACGCATCGCGATTCTTTATTTCATCTCCGTCTTATTTTTCTTTTTTGTCGGCGGAATCATGGCTTTATTATTAAGACTTGAACTTTTCGCCCCAAATACGACGGCTAACGTAGGTCAAATTTTAAAAAATGGCGATGTTTATAATCAAGTAATGACCTACCATGGAGCCATCATGGTTTTCATGGTGATCGTTCCCGGAATTCCGGCGATTTTCGGTAACTTCTTTTTACCCTTACAAATCGGCGCAAAAGATGTGGCTTTTCCACGTTTAAATCTACTTAGCTGGTATGTATTTATGACGGGTGCTTTTTTAGCTGTCTGTACGTTCTTCTTTTCTAAAATCGATACTGGATGGACATTCTATACTCCTTATTCTATTCGTACCGGGACGTCAGTGGTGATGATGGTGGTTGCCGCTTTCATCATGGGAATGAGCTCAATTCTTACGGGCTTAAACTTCATTGTTACGGTTCATAAGTTACGTGCGCCGGGAATGACTTTCTGGAGAATGCCTTTATTTACCTGGGCGATTTATTCAACGGCGATCATTCAGGTATTAGCGACTCCGGTTTTAGCGATCACGCTGTTATTATTAGCGATGGAGCGCGTTTTCGGAGTAGGAATCTTTGATCCTAAACTGGGTGGAGACCCGGTTTTATTCCAACATTTTTTCTGGTTCTATTCGCATCCGGCGGTTTACATCATGATCTTGCCGGCGATGGGAATTATCTCTGAGCTAATCACGACTTACTCGAAAAAAACTATTTTCGGTTACACGGCGATCGCGTACTCTTCCATCGGTATTGCCGCCGTATCTTTCTTCGTTTGGGGACATCATATGTTTGTGTCGGGCCAATCTGAAGTTGCGGGCATTGTATTTTCGTTTTTAACCATGCTAGTTGGAGTTCCGACGGCAATTAAAATGTTTAACTGGTTAGCGACTTTATACAAAGGTTCGATTACGTTTTCGGCTCCGATGTTATATGCATTAGGATTTTTATTCTTATTCGCAATCGGCGGTATGACGGGTGTCATGCTTGCGGTTACTGCGGTCGATGTTCACTTTCACGATACTTACTTTGTGGTAGCCCATTTTCACTACGTAATGGTGGGTGGAACATTAATGGCAATCATGGGTGGTATCTATCACTGGTTCCCAAAAATGTTCGGTAAAATGTATAATGAAACTGCGGCGATTGTTTCCTGGGTATTTATCTTTGTTGGTTTCAACGTCACTTTCTTTCCGCAATTTATTTTAGGTGCGAAAGGTATGCCCCGTCGTTACTTTGATTACGTGCCTGAGTACGAACAGTTAAATAAAATTTCAACGGTGGGTTCTTGGTTAATCGCAATCGGTTTCCTAATTAGTTTATACACAATCATTCGTGGTTTAACGAGCGGCGAAAAAGCTCCGGCAAATCCATGGGGAGCAAAAACTTTAGAGTGGCATGCTGAATCTCCGCCGATCATGCATAACTTTGAACATGATCCAATCGTGACTGCGGGGCCTTATGAGTACAAGTAAGCTAATCAACGGAGTTCCAGTCGCGTCTCATTTTCGCGATGGGGCTCATCAATATGCAGCAAACAAAGAGGGTCTTTGGCTGTTCATGGTGACCGAGATTTTAATGTTCGGCGGTTTATTTGTCGGTTATGTAATTTTTCACTCGATCTATCCAGAAATGTTTGCCGAAGGTGCGAAGTATCTTGATTGGAGATTAGGTTTTGTAAATACGCTAGTTTTAATTTTCTCTTCATTTACGATGGCGTTGGGTATTTATTTTATTCAAGTGAAGCAAAATAAAAAAGCAACGATTGCATTAGCGATTACGGTTATTTGCGGCGCTATTTTTATGGCGATTAAGTATTTCGAGTACACTCATAAGTTTCACCTTGGTTTATATCCGGGCCGTTATTTACACATGCACGAAGGAACTCCGGAACACGCTAATTTAGGTATGTACTTTGGTTTTTACTATTGTATGTCGGGTCTTCACGGTATTCACGTTCTGATCGGAATGGGTTTAATTGTTTGGGTGATCATTAAAAATATGCGCGGAGATTTTAACGAAAAGTATTTTACGCCCGTCGAAGGTGTCGGAATTTTCTGGCATATCATCGATTTAATTTGGATCTTTTTATTTCCATTACTTTATTTGGTCGGGTAGGAGAAATTATGGCAAGTAATCACGACACTCAATCACATGATAATCACTCAGCGCATGCGCACGATGAACATCACATCATGCCTTTAAGTACGTATTTAAAAGTAGCGGGGGCTTTGTTCCTTCTTACTTTTTTAACGGTTGGTGCGCACGCCCTGCGTGAACACTTCGAACCATTTGCGGCGATCATCGCATTTTCGATTGCGGCAGTAAAAGCTTACCTAGTGATGGCTTGGTTCATGCATTTAAAATATGATGTACCTTCAAACCGCATCATCTTCGCAACAGGATTTATTTTCTTAGCGCTTTTATTCGGAATTTGTATGTTAGATATCTATACTCGTGTCTTTCAAGGACCTGTTCTTTAGTTTTGTGTTTAAAACCTACAGCAGTCTGACAAAATTCGGAATTGTGATTTTTGTTTTGCTAGCCGGTCTTGCCGGCTATGCGACCAGTTTTGAGATTGAGCAGGCTTTTCAGTGGAGACATTTGCTGTGGTTCGTAGGTGGTCTTTACTTTCTTAGCTCGGGTAGCCTGGCCCTGAATCAGGTTCAAGAATATAAGTTAGATCAAAAAATGCCCCGTACACAAAATCGTCCGATCGCTAGTGGGAAAATTAAACCTGCCGCGGGCCTAATTTTATCTTTAGCGATGATATTTTCGGGCACAGGAATGATGTACGAACTTTCACCGATGGCGGGTCACTTGTCGCTGGTGTCCGTACTTTTTTATAACGTGTTTTATACAATGTACTGGAAACCGAAATGGATCTTTGCGGCAGTTCCGGGCGCAATTCCGGGAGCGTTGCCGATCACGATTGGGTATGCAGTAAATAATTCTAATATTTTAAATTCTGATTCAGTTTATTTATTTCTGATCATGTTTTTATGGCAGATGCCGCACTTCTGGACGTTGGCGATCAAATATAAAGAAGATTACCGGTTAGGTGGTATTCCGACTTTACCAACGGCGCTGGGAGTTCATAAAACTTTATTTCATGTAGGGCTTTATACTTTTACTTACGCGGGTGTGGCGATTGCTTCGCCGTTTTTCTTACACTCCAGCTGGTTTTTTGCGGCTTTAGTATTTCCGTTTGCATTTATGTTATTAAAAGAATTTTTTCGCGTTTATAAATCGGATGCGCAAGAAAGATGGTTTGCTTTTTTTATGTGGACCAACATTAGCATGTTAGTTTTTGTGTTTGTTCCGGCCATCGATAAATGGAGCTTTCTATTTTTTGACCGCGGCTAACTAAGCTTCAACTCTGCCGGGGTGTCGATTTGGCGGTACGGGTGCGCCTTGATGAATGCTTCGTGCTTGATGCAATTCTCGTTAATGCGATTAAGTGTTTCAAATCTTGAAATATCAAAACCGAAGCGGGCGGCTGCAAAAATTTGTGGTACCACAAATAGATCGGCGGCCGTGATTTCATTTCCGAAACAGAAATTTTTAGCGGTCGATTCGATTATTTTTTCAATCGCCGCGAAACCTTTTTCACTCCACATCTGTGCCCATCGGTTTTTGTCTTCTTGTGAATAACCGTGAGTTTTTTCTAAGTACTGCATTACTTTTAAATTTTGTAATGGATGGATAT
This sequence comes from Bdellovibrio sp., assembly GCA_014376435.1. Lineage (GTDB taxonomy): Bacteria > Bdellovibrionota > Bdellovibrionia > Bdellovibrionales > Bdellovibrionaceae > Pseudobdellovibrio. The sequence continues at coordinate 45,662 of JACMRL010000038.1, forward strand.
CTGAATTTACGTTTTCGCAAACTTGTCTGACTTTTGCTCTTAAAAATATATCTGCAGGACGTAATTGATAAGTATCAGGAAAGGCTTCATCTAAATATTCAAGGATGGCGACACTTTGTGAAATCACTTTTCCATCATCCGATAATGTTGGTAAACCACCGATCGGATTTAATTTTCGGTATTCAGCAGAGTTTTGTTCTCCGCCATTACTTAATAGATGAATCGCTTTGTAATCGAACTTAAGGTTTTTCAAGTGCAGAGCGATGCGTATGCGATAAGAAGTTGAGCTACGAAAATAATTATAAAGCGTCATAACTCATGTTAAACCAGGTTAGACGTATTCTCCACATATTGCTGCAATGGGTCTACTAGTCTTTGTCCTGAACTCTTGGTAAAGTTTTGCTTACACAGGAGATCTTTATGAATAAAATTATCGCAATCGGTATACTGCTTTTGTCTGCAACTGTTTTCGCTCAGAAAAATTCACCAAATATTTCTTATTCAATGCCGGCTTTAGAAGTCGGTTTTAAATGGAATACGATGGATATTAGCGGCGCGACTTCGAACAAACAAGAAATCGGCTTTCAATTAGGTGGATCTACGGTGTTAAACTTAACTCCAAGCATTGGTCTAAAAACAGGTTTGTTCTACTCAGAAAGACCATTCCGCTCTGAAACATTAGGAATCGAAACGAAAGGTAAATTAACTTACGTAGAAGTGCCGGTCTTCTTTATGTTAAAATTTGAAGAGTACGCAGGAATCTACTTAGGTCCATCATTAGCGATTAAAATGGGTGATGAAGTAAATAGAGGTTCGTTATCTGAAATCAAAAGTACAATTATTCCGATCACAATCGGCGCACAGTTTAAATTTACTCCAAGTTTAGGCATCAATATCTTTTTCGAAAACACTTCGGGCGATTTAGCTAAAGGTCTTTCGAATTCTCGCGCGGCGGGCGTTAACTTAATGATCGCTTTTGACTAGGACTCTTTATGAAATTAGGAACCTTAAAATCAAAATCTCTTGATGGCGAACTAGTTGTTATTGCGAAAGATTTAAAATCCTTTGTGCGCGCTAGTGCGGTGGTTCCTTCAATGCGTGAAGCCGTTGAGAAATGGTCCAGCGTAGAACCCTTATTAAAAAAAATATCTGATGACTTAAATACCGGAAAACTAAGTAACGCTGAAAAAGTAACGGATGAAAAAATATTTCATTCAGCGTTACCGCGTACTTGGTTATTTGCAGATGGCTCTGCCTTTATTCACCATATTAAATTGGTGCGTAAAGCCCGTAATGCCGAAGTGCCAGAGACTTTATTGACTGTGCCTTTGATGTACCAAGCCGAGAGCGGCCGTTTCTTAGCTCCACTGGATGAGATTCCACAAGTGGATTTCGCGCACGGAACTGATTTTGAAGCCGAAGTGGGCGTGATTACTGATCATGTACCAATGGGCGTATCTGCTGAAAAAGCATTATCACATATTAAACTAATTGTTTTAATTAACGACGTTTCTTTGCGTGGACTTATCCCGGGTGAACTAGCGCAGGGTTTTGGTTTTTTTCAAAGTAAACCGAACAAAGCTTTATCTCCGGTTGCCTTAACGATTGATGAATTAGGTGAGCACTGGAAAAACGGTCGCGTAGAATTGCCTTTAGACGTTCGCTACAACGGTGAATTTTTCGGTAAAGCAAATGCTAAAGAAATGCATTTTCACTTCGGACAATTAATTGCCCACGCGGCAAAAACCCGCGATCTAGCGGCGGGAACATTAATCGGCAGTGGTACGGTTGCCAATGAAGACCCAACGGTGGGTTCAAGCTGTTTAGCGGAGAAGCGCACGCTGGAACAAATTAACGATGGTAAAATTTCGACTCCATTTATGAAAGAAAACGATACCATCGAAATCGAGATGAAGAATTCAAAGGGTGAGAGCTTATTTGGCCGTATTTTTCAAAAGGTAAAAAAAGCCGAATAATTAATTCGGTGATTGCATGAAAAATTATTTTGTTTATCCACAGTTTTATTCAGATTCAAAAAAGCTAAGACAAGAGTTTGTCGACAATTTTAAAAACGCTAAAGCGACTGATGCGAAGCGCTTTGTGTGGGATTACTGGTACGACGAAGACCAGTATCATTTAATTCGCACTCCCGCGTTTTATTATTTCTCTAAAAAATTATATCAAGATTTTCATTCACACTTGGTGCAATGGGGCCGCGAAAATTTAGGTTGCCACGATATTTCGCCTCCGTGGTTGAGTTATTATGTAGATGGGTGTTACCAAAATTTGCATTCAGATGTTCCGCATGGACCATGGGCCTTTGTTTATTCATTAACGCCTAATCAAAAAGAATTTCGTGGCGGCGAGACCTTAATTTTGAAAGAAAAAACTCTAAATTACTGGTCTGATTTCAACGAGCAAAAAAAATATGAATATAAAAGCTTTGTTGAATTAATTCCTTCGAAGATGAATCAGTTGATTGTGTTTGATCCACGATTTCCGCATGGAGTAAGCGAAGTAAAGGGTACTCGCGATCCTTTGAAGGCTCGCTTAGTTGTACATGGTTGGTTTGTGAACCCAAGACCTTACGTCGTTGGTGGATTGAAAACGGCGCAAGTGCAAAAAGCGTTAGACGGAGCTTTCGCTCAACTAAGCAATGTACTTTCTAAAATTGAATTACTGAATGGTACGGTATCGCTTCGTTTGCAAGTTAGTCCGCAAGGGCACGTGCAGCAGTTGAAATTATTAACCAGTACTTTGAAATCGCTTTCGTCTGTTCAGGCTGATGAAAAGTACTTGCTTAAAGAGCTTAAACAGATTTTCGCTAGTTCGATTTTTCCGAAAACAAGCCAGGCATCGTCGATCACGATTCCGCTCATGTTTAAATAAGGAAGTTATGACGTTGACGCAGTTAAATTATATCGTGGCCGTTGACCGATTCAAAAATTTTGGTCAGGCCGCCCATAGTTGCGCAGTAACTCAACCCACTTTGAGTATGCAAATTCAAAAATTAGAAGCCGCGATCGGTTTAATTTTATTTGATCGCTCTGAGCAGCCGATCAAAACGACGAAAGCCGGTGAAGCGCTAATTAAGCAAGCAAAAGTCATTTTGCGCGAAGCCGCTAAATTTAACGAATTAGTGATTGAAGATAAAGATGAAACCAGAGGAGAAATTCGCATCGGGGTTATTCCGACTTTGGCTCCGTATTTAATGCCTTTATTCTTAAAAGACTTCATGAAGCAGAATCCAAATTTACGGGTAGTGGTTGAAGAACTACAAACATCACAGATTTTAGAAAAGCTCGATGATTCAGATTTAGATATTGGTTTACTAGTTACGCCCATCGAACATGAAGGTTTAAAATCAGAACCTATTTTCTACGAGCCTTTTTTAGCTTATGTTTCTGAGAAATCAAATTTGGCTAAATTTGCCAAAGTTGAACAAAAAGATTTAAACTCGAATGAACTTTGGCTTTTGACGGACGGTCACTGTTTTCGTGAGCAATCATTATTACTTTGTAAAAACCGTAAAAAGACGTCTGATCTGAATAAACAACTTCTATTCGAGAGCGGAAGCTTAGAAACTTTGAAAAAAATGATCGATCAAGAAAGCGGTTTTACTTTATTACCGTTTTTAGCAACGATGGACATGAAAACTTCAAAGCGATTAAAAGAATTTACTAATCCAGTTCCTTCACGCGAAGTCAGCGTGATTTACAATCAGCACTATCGAAAAGATAAACTTAAAGCGAACCTGATTGAAACGATCCAAAAACATTTACCCAAAGAAGTGGCTAGGTCTACGACAAAATCAGTTCAAGTCATTGATCTGCCCTCGGGACATCAAGTTTGAGTATTTTTGTAGAGTTTTCACAAAAATACAAAACTCCACGGCAAGTTCAGCGCTTTATTAGTTCATTGAAGTATAATGAATCCGATTCAATTCAATCGGCTAAGCGCGGCTTAAAAAGTAAATGCGTCCACTGTCTTGAAGGTGCATTTATCGCCGCTGCTATTTTAGAGCACCGAGGTTATCCACCTTTAGTAATGAGCTTAGAAAGTTTAGATAATCTTGATCACGTGATGTTCGTTTTTAAAGAAAAAGGTCTTTGGGGCGCGGTAGCGCAATCTAGTGACCGGGGTTTACGTGGTCGCGCGCCTTTTTACCATAGTTTAAAAGCGCTCGCGATGAGTTACTTCGATCCGTATATTGATAAAACGGGTTGTATCACCGCCTATCAAGTCGCAAATTTAAATAATATTAAAGCCGATTGGCGCTCAAGCGATCGTAACGTTAAAAAAGCCGAAGATTATTTAATTAAAATTCGGCACATTAAAATTCCGTACAATAAAAAAAGGCATCACAAATTTCGTGATTTTTGTATAGCGAACAAGATTTTAGCTCGCCATAAAAATTGGTGGTAATTAAAGCGTGTAACGAATTTCAACCGGCACTACGATGTCGGGATGAAGTGACTTCTTCACCGGACAGGCATTGGCCACGTGTTCGATTTTACTGCGATAATCTTCGGGAATATTTTTTGGCATATTGATAACTGTTTTAAGGCTAGCCACGCGACGTGGATTTGGATTCATTTCTTTTTCGACTGAAATTGTCGAATTACTAATATCGTGACCATCGCGTTCAGCAACAATCGCGATTGTAGTTAATATACAAGTACCTAAAGCAGCGGCAATTAAATCAGTTGGCGAGAACTTTTCGCCGCGCCCCTGGTTATCAGTGGGCGCGTCTGTTTCAATAATTGATTGTGAAGGCTCGTGCTTAGCTTTGCAGTGTTTTTCCCCGGTGTAAGTCGCTGTCATTCTGACCATAAATTAAATCCTCAGTCCAGTTAGTTAAGTCAATGTTAAGAGCCGCTGAAAGCACTTCGTTAATATGTTCAACGAAGGTGAATTCAATTTGTGACTTTACATCCTCGGGCACGTCTTTCAAATCTTTTTCATTTCGACGAGACATGATAATTTTATTTACGCCTGAACGATGAGCCGCGATGACTTTTTCTTTAATACCACCGACGGGTAGCACTTTACCGCGTAAGCTGATTTCACCGGTCATAGCTAATTTTGAACTGACTGGAGTTCTAGTCACCAGTGAAGCTAAAGAAGTCAGTAAAGTAATACCGGCTGAAGGACCATCTTTAGGAATCGCTCCGGCTGGCAAATGGATATGAATATCATATCGGCTTAAATCAAAAGTTGGATTTAATGCATGTAATCTAGCTTTCACTAAAGATTTAGCAATCGTCGCAGATTCTTTCATCACATCACCCAGCTGTCCCGTTAAGATCAGGTCGCCCTTGCCCGGTACCAGCGCAGTTTCGATGAATAAAATGTCTCCACCCACCGGTGTCCAAGCCAAGCCCGTAACGGTTCCTGGAGTAGTTAACTGATCGGTCACTTCGTAAGTAAATCTTTCTGAACCGAAAATATCTTCGATATCAAGTAAATCAACTTTAATGACTTCACTTGATTTTAAAACATTCTCGGCACGAGCTCGACAAACTTCGCCTAATTTTCTTTGCAGATCACGTACGCCCGCTTCGCGAGTGTAGTGTGAAATCAATTTCAGTAGAGCTTGTTCACTGATTTCAATTTGATCTTTCGTTAAACCATATTCTTTTAACTGTTTTGGCCATAAGTGATTTTTAGCAATATGCATTTTTTCGGCAACGGTGTAACCACTTAGATCAATAATTTCCATCCGATCCAGTAACGGAAGTGGAATTGTATCCAATGAATTTGCCGTCGCAATAAACATCACTTTTGATAAATCAAATGTGGCTTCTAAATAGTGATCGGCAAATGTAGTATTTTGTTCCGGATCTAAAACCTCCAGCATCGCGGCTGAGGGGTCACCACCGTAGCTACGACTTAATTTATCAATCTCATCCAGTACAAAAACTGCATCGTTTTCGCCGGCTTTTTTTAATGCAGACAGTATTCGACCAGGTAAAGCGCCAATGTAAGTACGACGATGCCCGCGAATTTCGGATTCATCACGAATTCCTCCTAAGCTAATGCGTTGATATTTTTTACCAAGAGCTTTCGCCACGCTTTGGCCTAAAGATGTTTTACCGACGCCGGGAGGGCCGACAAATAAAAGAATTGAACCTTTTTTCTCGTTTTTAATTTTAAGCACCGCTAAATGCTGTAAAATTCTTTTTTTAATTTTATCCATACCATAATGGTCTTCATCTAGAATACGTTTGGCGTCTTCTAAATCGATATCTTGATCAGGTGAAGATTTATTCCAAGGTAAGGCCAACATAAAATCTAAATGCGAGCGTATCATTTGATATTCAGGCGATTGAGAATTTGTGTTCTCTAACTTTTTAAGTTGCAGTTCCGCTAATTCTAAAGCTTCGTTAGCTAAGCCAACCTCGGTAATTTTTTTACGGTAAGTATCAACGATGCTAGTATCATCACCTTCACCTAATTCTTCTTTGATCGTTTTCATTTGCTCGCGCAAGATATGGTCGCGTTGGTTGGCCCCAATTTTACTGGTTAACTTTTGGCGAATATCCTGTTGTACGCGTAAGTTTTCTTTAAAATCATTTAATAACGATAATAAATGCATGATACGAATCCGCAAATGAGTCATCTCAAGAATTTTTTGTTTTTCTTCTAAAGCAATTTCAGAATTAGCGGCCGCCATATGTGATAATAAAGATAAATCTTCAATCGCATCGACCACCTCTTGGACTGATTCAGTATTGCCTGGAATTAGTTGTAAAACTTCTTTAGAAACTTGTTTTAAACTAGATAATAAAGCAGCCTGCGTTACTTTATCGGCATCAATAACGTCATCTAAGCGCTCTACAAACGCTTCAAATACATCGCTTTCCGGCCTGAAAGAAGTAGCTTTCATTCGGTAATAACCACGCACCACCACAAAGTAGCCTGAGTCATGATTACCTTTAATAGATTCAATTTTACAAAGAGTACCGATGTCGTGTAGATCATCGACGTTCTCAACATTTTTCTCTGGATTTTTTTGCGTTAAAGTAAAAATCCAATTATTTTTTTCTTTTGCTAAATCAACTGCGCGCAGACTTTTGTCTCGGCCAACCTTCAGGGCTTGCGTTACCCCGGGATAAATGACGGTGTTTTTCAGCGGAAGAACTGGGAACGAACCGGTTGGTATCATAGGATCTCCTTGAAGGTTAAAACCTTATTATTTCCTTGTTGCAAAGGTGAGGCTTGATTTGTAACTGTCAAGGTGACAATAAAATAGGCGTGGGCCGAAAGAATTTTGGTTGCTAGCCCAAAAGGCTACAGTTATGTTCTCATCATGAACCTATTTAAATTCATATTTTCTTTATTAGTGGTATTAAATTTATTTTCTTGTACTCAAAATAACGAGTTAGGCAGTAAAAAAAATCCAATTAAATTTTATTTAATCCCCGCGCAAGACATGCAGGGCTTAAGTGATAACGGAAAAAAATTGCAAGCCTACCTAACAAAAGATCTAGGTTTAGAAGTCGTCGTTGAGTTACCAATTAGCTACGTCGCGGTCGTTGAAGCTTTTGGATCTAAGCGAGCGGACGTGGCGATTATCAATACTTTCGGTTATATTTTGGCGAATGAAAAATATGGAGTCGAAGCGAAACTTAAGTTAGTTAACCGCGGGCGTGATGAATACTACGGGCAAATTATTGCGCGTGTTGATGGACCTAAAAGTATTAAAGAATTAAATGGTAAAAAATTTGCGTTCGTTGATCCGGCGTCAACCTCGGGTTATATCCTACCACTAAGGTTATTCAAACAAGAAGGTGTCGTGATTAAAGAGCAAGTATTCGCTTCGCGACACGATGCGGTTGTTACGGCGGTGTATCAGCGACAGGTAGATGCGGGCGCTACTTTCTACACTCCGCCAGACGATGACGGCAGTATTAAAGACGCGCGTATGTTGGTGAAAACCCAGTATCCAGATGTGTACGATAAAATTAAAATCTTAAAACTGACGGGACCAATTCCGAATGATCCGTTGGCGTTTCGCAAAGATTTACCAGAAGAATTAAAAAATAAAATTGCCGAGTCTTTGAAAAAATATATTAAGACGGAAGATGGCGCAAAAGTGCTTTTGGATATGTATCATATTACAGATTTCAAAGTAGCGGCAGATAAAGACTACGATACCGTGCGTGGCTATTTAAAAGATCTGGGGCGCAAAGCCCAAGATTTTATTAAGTGAATTTGTTATTCACAAAATATTTTTATAAAGCCATCTGCGCAACAAAAGATTCAACCATCGTACGAGCTGAACTAAAGAAAAGCCCCATTCCAAAAATCAGCAGCGAACTGCCAATACGAACGTGACGATTAATTGTATCGCTCGTGTACGAGTAAATAAGCATTTGAATTCCAAAAACAGAATCATTCACCACGCGAGTCATAAAACTAATAAATACGGTGAAAGTTTTTTTCATCATACGAATCGGTTTTGATTTAGAGCCCAAAAGTTTAGGCTTAGCTAAAAATTCTTTTTTAAATTGTTCGCGTCCTTCGACGGATAAAATAATTAATCCGGCTACGATAAAAGCTCCATCAAAAGGAAATGTAATTAGTAAAAATCCAACCAAGTATCTAATAAAAGAGTACAGACTAAAGAAAAAGCGACTGGCTGCAGACAAAACGCTATTCACAAACGAGCTTCCGCGTTCATTAAAAATTTCTACGGGCTCAGTGAATAATTTTTTAAACCGAGTCGTTAAACCGGCGCGGGCAATTTCACGTTTAGTTCTTTCGGCATCTTCGGTTAATCCACTACGTGTTTCATATTTGTATTTAAAGATGCGCGCTTTGGTTAAGGCTTTTTCATCTTTGCGCAAGCTATAAATCTCGTAGGCATTTTTAGAAAGACGCACATAAAGCTGATTGGTGATATCGCGAAAAATAATCGGGTTAGTGCCTTTACGTAAAGCTAACATTGAATAAGAGGCTAGAAACTTTTCGATACGTTTGCGGTAGTCATCCCGTTTTTCGCTTAGCCAAACGCCGCGCAATTTTTGATTACCTAACTCAACTAAGTCGACCGGATAGTTCTGAAAATAAGCCCAGATGTAGTCCCACCAGAAATCCGTCATGGTTACTAAACTTTTTTGATCACTGGTTACAATACGGCCTTGTTCTAGAATTAGATTGGTTAAAACATTATACCCGTCTTGTGGAAAACCAACCTGAACTTTTTTAATTGATTCTACGGTATGTAGCATGCCAATGAACGCAGTTTGAAAATAGTTGCGTAAGAAAACTTGGTTTTTAATTTTAGAATAATATTTGCGATGCAATCGTAGTAGTGAATTGGTATCATGAGTTAATTCTGAAAGTGTTAGGTAAGGCTCAGAAACATTTGGTCTTAAATGCGTTTGATATTCTAAATCAAAATACTCTGCGGCAAAACCACCATCTAAATTATACGGATTTGAAACCTTGATAAAGACTTCGTCAAAATAAGCCATTACGGATTGGCCCGAGGTTATATATTTATCCAGTTTATTTTCGGCAAAAATTTTACGAACTTCAGACAGTTTTAAATTCTGCGTAAATCCTACGGAAGAAAAAAATAAGAATGAAAAAACAAGAAAAAAAACCCTCATATAGATATTTTGCAGAGAGCAGAAGGGAAGAACAAGTCGAGGAGAAGATAGAGTCTAGGAAAGATTTTCCTAACAACTAAAGCTTCTCCTCAAGAAATTAATACGATCGCATCAGGGCTCGAACCAGTCCCTTGATTTCAACCTGGCTGGCTGAATACCACATCGATGTTAAGCGTTTATTCGCCGGACGTAGTTCAATCAGTTTACCAAGTTCGGGCGTCGCTGGATTTGCTTTGTGAAAGTAACGTTTTACCGTCGCTTCTTCTTCAACACTAGCCACCACGAGGTCTCCATCACGCGCTTCTTTACGTGATTGAATAACTAAGGTGTCTCCATCGAAGATACCTTCTTCAATCATCGAATCACCTTCTACGCGAAGGGCAAAAAGATCTTTCGCGCTTTTGATTAAATTGCGAGGAATATCAATAAATTCATTTTCAGTAATGCGTTCGATGGGTTGACCCGCGGCGACCCGACCTAAAAAAGGTATAGGCAGAACCTTCGAATGATCTTCATAGCTTGGGGAAGACTGACCGAAAGGGACACGAGAAGGTTCTGCCGGCACCTGTAATCGCTCAATTAAATCTTTATGAAAGTCACCGGCTGAGTGAAGAATTTGGATCGCTCTTTTTTGATTTTGCGGAATCAATAAATAGCCTTTCGTAGAAAGTTGCTTCAAATAATTCTGCACTGAATTGAAAGAAGCAAATCCGAAGTGATCGCAGATCTCTTGGTAAGACGGTGAAATGCCTTTGGACAAGAGTTCAGTCTCAATAAATTGCAGAACTGCTTTCTCTTTAGCCGATAATGAGGGGAGGGGCGAATTGAGTTTTTTCATACATATAAGTTACACTGTAATTTATATGTAAGTCAATAGGGTCTAGCCTTAATCAATTATTTTTAACTAATCTTTTCGAATCAGCAGGTTGGGCAGGTTTTTCGGATTGAGCGGAAGCAGTTTGTCGGTGGGGCATTACTGAGCAATTTTGAAAAAACAAGAGCAAAATCGGATTTGCAATGAAAAGAATTGCTAAGATGAAACTGCTTTTAGTCGCCATGAATGTGCCTCCTGACCTTAGGTCTAGTTACTTTTCGGTGAAGTCCGAAAAAACATGAGGACTTTTTTCATCTGTTATGTTGAACTTCCCAAAATGTTTCGTTTTATGTGTCTTTTATTACTTTGTGTTTCAGCGGAAGCTCAGTCCGAGTCGGTCTCTTTGAGACAGTCTTGTCTAAATTCTTTAGGCGTTTATAAAAGCTATTTTAAACAAGAAGCTTTAGACGAAATTTGTGTGCAAGTTGAAAAAAAAGAAGGCTGTGCCAGCGTCAGTGGCGCACCAATTTTTCACTTGGATAGAAAAAGTAAACTAGAACAACCTAAGAAAATATTGGTGATGAGCTTGATTCATGGGGATGAAACTCCGGCGGGTTCGCTAGGACGTTTTTGGATGGAACGCCTGATGAAAGTGGATGCGCGCAATACGTGGCGTATCATTCCGGTGGTAAACCCTGACGGTGTTAAAAATAAAACGCGTACTAATCAAAAAGGTGTCGATCTGAATCGTAATTTTCCAACTGTGGATTGGACGGCCGATGCCGTTAAGATGTGGGAAAAGAAAGAACAAAAAGCCGTTCGCAAATTTCCTGGCTTTGCCCCGGGTGGCGAACCCGAAGTTCAATGTATCATTCAGCACTTAGAAGAATTCAAACCTGACTTTGTAGTTTCAATTCACACACCTTTAAACGTACTTGATTTTGATGGTCCTAAATTGAAAAAAGCGCCGTCGTATTTTTATTTGCCTTGGAAAAGTTTAGGTAATTTTCCTGGTAGTTTGGGCCGTTATTTATGGGTGGAGCGTAATACACCCGTATTAACCACCGAGCTAAAAAGTACCTTGCCCGCAGACGCAGTGGCATTCGAGCAGCTACAAGACCTAATCGGTACTTTAGTTAAAGCCGACCTTAAGTAAATTTATTTACTTTGTCTGATTTATCTTTTTGGCTCAGCTGAATTGATTCATTGATTAGCTCTGCAAAATCTTGAATCTTATCTTTTTTGCGAAGAACAACTTTGTTGAATACTCCGGTCCGGACATAATTTTCTAACTGACGACGGATATTGTAAAGTGGACCAGCGATCATATTACTTATGCGCAACCAAGCGTAGAAAATCAGACCAAATACAAAAAAAACGCCAATGATTAAGTAAACAAAGTAAATCCAAATAAACTCTGACAACATTGCAAACATTCGGGGAATATACGCAAGGTCTGCCTCGATCGCTAAATTACGTACCGTAGAAATAAAAATAAAACCCGCTCCAGAAACCACCATCACCGTTAATAAATTACTCCAAAAAATAATTTTAAACATTTCAATTTGAATATCTTTATAGATAAGTAATTTTTTACGACGATTCAGTTTTTTCTCGGGAGGCTGGTTTGTCATGTTATAACCTTAGGTTTAACTATTTTAATAAGCAAGTGGGCGGAAGTTAACTTTCGATATCCGGACTGTATTAAGATTTAGTGAACGGGTTTATGATCTGATGCCTGCTGAATTGCCCGCAGGCGGTCTTGCGAACTTTCTAATTCATTCTGAATTTCAATTAATTGAGATAATAGATTTTCTTTAGCCAAACGAATCGCGGCAAAAATATCATTATCGTAAGCTTCGGCCTCAATCGAGGTATCTTTATCTTTCAGAATGACTGCAATACGAAATTTGAAGTCTGAAACCCCCGCGTTTTGATCTTCATTTTCGCTAGCTTCGTCTGGATTTTGTGAGGTGTAGACACCGTTTGGGTCGCGCGCGATCACCATCACCAAAGTTTCGGGGGTGACGAATGGGTTAAAATCCATCATCTGCTGATAGATATATGATTTTACTTCCGTATCGCTTTCAATCAGATCCAGGGTGTTCTTCAGAAAGTTTTTCTTTTGAGACATACGTACCTGCCTTTCTGAGGTTCAAATGAATACCAGAATATCATGTGGATTCGAACTTCTAAAGTCCTACGGACCCAAGTCTTTTCAAATATTTTTAGACTCAATTAATCAAAGAGTGTGTCTCGACTTAGGTCGATGTATCATGTCGAGATATGTCTGAAATTAAATTGCATTTGTCTTGGCTAAAGTATTTAAAGGGTGAATTTGAAGCTGATTATATGATTCAGTTAAAAAAGTTTTTAAAATGCGAATACGACGCTAAAAAAATTATTTATCCGAAAGCATCTGAATATTTTAATGCGCTTGAGCATACTCATTTAGATAACGTGAAAGTTGTTTTACTGGGTCAAGATCCCTATCATGGCGCCGGCCAGGGGCACGGCTTATGTTTTTCAGTTCGTGAGGGAGTTCGTTTTCCCCCATCGCTAATGAATATATTCAAAGAATTAAAAACGGATGTGGGAGCCGAAGTTCCCAAAAGCGGCGATCTAACCCGTTGGGCTGATCAAGGTGTGTTGATGTTAAATAGTGTTTTAACCGTTGAAGATGGTAAAGCAGCCGCGCATCAGAAAAAAGGGTGGGAGCAGTTTACCGATAAAATTATTTCGGTGGTCAACGAAGAATGTGATCATGTCGTTTTTATATTATGGGGAGCTTACGCGCAGAAAAAAGCGGCTTTCGTCGATCGTACAAAACATTTAGTGCTAGAGAGTGTGCATCCGTCGCCGTTATCGTCGCATCGCGGTTTTTTTGGCTCAAAACCTTTTTCTCAAGCAAATGCTTTTTTAAAGAAGCATGGATTGAAAGAAATTAAATGGTAAAGACCGTTTGGTTCTAAGGAATTCTAACGATCTGTTTTCAACTGGCGATTGATTTTATATTAAAAGACGTTGATTCTGTGCCTGAAATTCTTTTGTACCAAATTACATTCGATCCGGACATTTTTTTAGGATACTTGGTGAAGTGGGGACCAGACAAGATTTAAATTTTTTACATCGGAGCGTACAGTTCACGCATTAAATGGATTTTTCTGGGTATGACAATCACGGTATTATTTTTCGCTTTGATTAAAAAAATGCTTAAGCTAGCTACTGCTTAAGTAAAGTTAATTCTTTTTCTTTCGATTCTAAATTTTCCATATTGAGTAACATAGTTTCTTCAATGTCGGAAATCTTTTTAGAAGTTTGCGCTGACTCGATCGCTAGCTTTTGCGCTTGCGGGCCTTGTGCGGTGATGAGCAGATTGTTTTGCTCGGCCAGATTTTTATTTAACTGCAATAACTGATCTTCAGCTTTTGAGATTTTTTTCTGTAATTCTTTAATTTCAGAGCCAATTTTTTTAGACTGTTCTTTGTAATTAAACTTTCTATCAGATTCAGCGGCGGGCTTATTGGCCTGTTTAATTTTAAAATCCATTTCATCGGCAACTAGGTAGCGCTCTTTGAGCGCGCCTTTTTCTAAACTCCATAAATAATCTTCGTAAGTTCCTGGGTAAACTTCGACGTGACCATTTCTGATTTCGATAATTTTATTCGAAACACGGTTAATGAAGCTACGATCATGGCTAACGACCACTAAAGTACCGGCAAAGTGATGTAAGGCTTCAGCCAAAGCGTTGACGGTATCGAAGTCTAAGTGATTCGTGGGCTCGTCCATTAGTAGTAAAGGTTTTTTCTGTAAAAGAATTTGTCCTAAAGCTACGCGCGTTTTTTCTCCGCCAGAAAGTACTTTAATCTTTTTATAAATATCATCGCCCGTGAAAAGTAATGAACCGGCAATACCTAAGATCTCTTGTTTGGTCGTATTGGTGTAAGCTTTTCTTTGTAGGGCTTCGATCACTGTATCTTCGTTGATTAAATCTTCCGTCAAATGCTGGGCGAAGTACGAGATTTCGGTTTGATAACCGATCTTACGGTCTCCGCTTAACATCGGAATACGACCGGCAATTGATTTTAGCAAAGTTGATTTTCCGGCTCCATTGAATCCGACTACGCCCAAATGTGCGCCACGTTCTAAAATTAAATTCACATCGCTTAAGATTGGTCGGCCTTCATAGCCTAGTTCTGCATTCGTTAAAACCAATACCTCTTTGCCAGTTTGAACCGGAACGGGTAAGTGAATACGACTACGTACGGGAAGCGCTTTGATTTCGATCGTTTCCATTTTATCAAGTTGCTTCATTCGGCTTTGGGCTTGCTTGGCTTTGGTGGCCTTGGCGCGGAAGCGGTCGACGAATTCTTGAATGTGTTTGCGTTTGGCATCTAAGTTGGCCGCCTGTTGCGCTTTAATTTTTGCGACTTCTTCTTTTTGTTCGAAGTAATCATCAATATGACCAGGAAATTTAATAATTTCTTGGCCCTCAACTTCTAAAGTGTACTCGGTGGTACGACGTAAAAATTCACGGTCATGCGAAATTAATAAAAATGCGCCCGTGTAATCTTGTAAAAATTTTTCTAAAGCTAAAATACTTTCTAAATCTAAAAAGTTCGTGGGTTCATCCAGTAACATCAGATCAGGCTCAAGCCCAATTAGATAAAGTAATTTCATGCGCATGCGGTAGCCGCCGCTGAGCTCAGATAATTGTTTTTGAAAGTGAGCTTCGCTAAGGCCAATGCCTTTACCAATTTGTTTTAGATCCCAAATGGGTTTGATACATTCCTCGGTTAAATATTCTTCGGCCGTCATGTTCAGCGTCCAATCAGACTCTTGTTCTAAATAACCAATACGTAATTTGTTCGCTTTGGTTAATTCGCCCGTATCTAAAGTTTCTTGGCCAACTAAAATTTTAAAAAGTGTAGTTTTGCCTGCGCCATTTGGTCCGATAACCCCGACATGCTCGGATTGATTAATTGCAAAACGGGCTTTGTCGAAAAGTACTTTAGCGCCGTATTGTTTCGTTGCATTGTGAAGTTGTAGTAGGTTCATTCTTGTGACATCCTACTCGAAAACAGTTCTTAAAAAAAGGATTTGGTATGAAAAAGATATTATTTTTTGTAGGTCTTTTAGGTTTCATGACGACAGCGCAAGCTGCTCAAAATTTTGTCTTATGTATGGAAGGAAGTCCCTCGTCTTTCAATCCACAGTTAGTCAGCGACGGCGTTAGTATGAATTCAAGCTCGCAGGCGATTTTTAATCGTTTGGTCGAATTTAAAAAAGGAACGACCGAGATCGAATCGGGCTTAGCTGAATCCTGGACGATTTCAAAAGACAAAAAAACTTATACCTTTAAACTGCGCAAAAATGTTTCTTTCCAATCGAATGATTTTTTCAAACCAAGTCGCGTGTTTAACGCTGACGACGTAGTTTATACCTTCAAAAGCCAGATGGATAAAAAGCATCCCTTAGCGATTCCGGCCGCTAACTACGAATATTTCAAAGCGATGGAGTTGGACCAATTAATTGCAAACGTAAAAAAAGCCGATGATTTTACGGTTATTTTTGAATTGAAAAGAGCGGAAGCTCCATTCTTGGCCGACTTAGCAATGGATTTTGCCAGTATTCAATCTGAAGAGTATGCAAATACTTTGATAAAAAATGGCAAGGGCTTAAAAACCTTAGAGATCCAACCAATTGGCACAGGCCCTTTTGTTTTTAAAAGCTATCAAAAAGATTCAACGATTCGCTACAAAGCCTTCGAACAATACTTTCGCGGTAAAGTAAAAATTGAAAATTTAATTTTTGTGATCGTAACTGATTCAACGGTTCGACTACAAAAAATGAAAGCGGGCGAATGCAATGTAATGACTGAACCCCAACCGCAAGATATCGATCAGATTAAAGCTCTGAAAAATATAAAACTAGTTTCTACGGAAGGTATTAACGTAAGTTACGTCGCCTTCAATACGCAGAAAAAACCTTTTGATAATTTGAAAGTTCGTCAGGCCCTGTCTTTAGCAATGAATCAAAAATCATACATCGATTTAATTTACCGCGCGCAAGGAACGGCGGCTAAAAATCCGATTCCGCCGACAATGTGGTCTTACAATAAATCGACGGCGGCGATCGCATACGATGTTACAAAAGCAAAAGCTTTATTAGCTGAAGCGGGATTTCCGAATGGCTTTGATACGGAACTTTGGACTTTGCCGGTCTCGCGTCCGTATTTACCGAACGGTAAAAAATTGGGTGAACTGATGCAGGCTGATTTAGCTAAAGTCGGTGTCAAAGTAAAATTAGTTACTTACGACTGGCCCGTTTATTTAGAGAAATCTAAAAAAGGCGAACACCAAATGATTCAATTTGGTTGGACCGGTGACAATGGTGATCCAGATAATTTTATGAATGTGCTTCTAGGTTGTTCGGCAGTTCAAGCGGGTAGTAACTACGCCAGATGGTGTAATCAAGAATTTGATACGCTTTTACAAAAAGCTAAGGTTGATTCAGCGCAAGGTTCACGAACTATCTTTTACGAAAAAGCCCAAGTTATCTTTACAAAAGAAAAGCCTTGGTTTCCGATCGCGCACGCAAAATTGAATAAAGTTATTTCTGATAAAGTTATCGGTTATACCATAGACCCTTTCGGCCACGAGCAGTTTGAAAGCGTTGATCTTAAATAAATTTATAAAATTCATTCTATCTTTTCTTTTTATCAGCTTAATGAGCTTTTCAATCATTCGGCTGATTCCGGGAGATCCCGTCACTAACATCATTGGCGAACGTGGTGCCTCTGAAGAGCGTGTTCAAGAAATCAGAAAAAATCTAGGTTTAGATAAATCGGTTATAGAACAATATTTTATTTTTACCAAAAATGCGATACAGGGCGAATTTGGCGATTCAATCGTGACTAAACAACCCGTTTGGAATGATTTTAAAATTCTGTGGCCGGCGACATTTGAATTATCGATGTTAGCCATGCTATGGTCTTCCCTTGCGGGTTTAGCTTTGGGAGTCTTGGCCGCCAGCAAAAGAAATTCTTTTTGGGATTACGGAGCCGTTAGCTTATCAACGATTGGTTTTGCTATGCCGCTATTTTGGTGGGGATTAATCGTGATCTTTTTTTTCGCCGTCACATTAGGTTGGTTTCCGGTATCAGGTCGAATTTCAGTCGAGTTCGACGTTCCATATCGCACGGGTTTATATTTAATCGATAGTTTATTATCGGGGCAGATGAACGCTTTTTTTTCTGCATTAAAACACATGGCTTTGCCGGCATTTGTTTTAGGAACGGTTTCTTTAGCATTGATCGTTCGCGTGACCCGTTCATCTTTTATCGACATTCAAAAAGAAGATTACATCCGTACCGCACGGGCTAAAGGTTTAAGAAAATCACAAATTTTATTTAAACATATTTTTAAAAACGCACTTCCCCAAATTTTAACCGCATTGGGTTTAGCATTCGGCCAATTACTAACGGGCGCCATTATGACCGAGACTTTATTTTCTTGGCCGGGCATTGGTCGCTGGATTGTGAAAAGTATTGAAGCGCGTGATTACCCTTCCGTACAGGCGGGTTTATTTTACTCAATGTTGATCATTGTTTTTATTAACTTCGTTACGGATGAATTAATTAAAATCGTAAATCCAAAATTACGGGACAGTGTAAACTTATGATGAAAAATAAAAGTTTTCTTATAGGTATGGCGTTATTTATCTTTTTTTGCTTGATGGCCGGATTAGCCACTTTCTGGACGCCGTATAGTTATCAGGAAGTGTTCGATGGTGCGGCTTTACTAAAACCATCGGCGCGTTTTCTTTTGGGTACGGATGATCTGGGTCGTGATTTATTTAGTCGTCTGTTAGTGGGGGCACAGCTCTCGCTAGGGATCGGAATTTTTGTTGGCGGCTTATCCGTTGTCGTTGGCGCAAGCTTAGGAATTATTTCGGCATACTACGGAAAAAAATTAGATCAAGCGTTGGTGCAGATGATGAATGGTATTCAAGCTTTGCCGAGTTTACTTTTGGCATTATTTGTAGTGGCCATCTTGGGGGGCGGAATTTTAAATGTGATCCTAAGCGTAACTTTGGTTTCAATTCCGGTGATGTTTCGCTTAGTCAGAAGTGCCGCCCTAGTTGAAAACAGTAAAGATTATATCGTTGCGGCCCGCGCGGTAGGCGCTTCTGATTTTCGTATTATTACGGCTCATTTATTTCCGAATTGTATCACGCCGATCTTAGTTCAATCAGCGGTTTGTTGTAGTGAGGCTATTTTAAATACCGCCGCTTTAGGTTTTTTAGGTTTAGGAATTCCAGCCCCGTATCCAGAGTGGGGAACCATGCTAAGTGATTCGAAAAACTTTATCGAAACAGCTCCTCAGCTGATGACGATCCCGGGTTTATGTTTATTACTTCTTATTTTATCAACTCAGTTAATTAGCGATGGTCTGCGTGATCATTTAGACCCTAAGCTGCGTGGTCGGTCTTAGTTCTAGATTCAATTCCGATAAATTGAACGCCTACGTAAAAAGTATTATCTTTTAATTGGCGACAATGCTTTACGTAAGATTTCATTTGAATATATTCGCCGATTTCATTTTGGTACACGATTGAAATAAAGGTGCCTTGGCAAATTTCTTTATCAACAACTAAGCCAACTCCCATGCGTGAAAAATCGCGTATGATCGTACGCGAAGCGCTTTGATCGTCGTTCATAATGGCCGCATAAGAATTTAAAATGATTCGGGGGAATTTGCGCATAATAACGGGTTTGCAAAGGACAGACCTGCTTAGAAGCGCTACCGCAGCTGAAATCGTCTAAACAATAACAGCCGGTGTAACCTTAGACAGGTGACAGAATTATAACATCATCGCTTTTTTAAGATTTGAATCAATCGCGTCTAAGAAAGCTTCCGTATTTAAATATTTATCTGCCGAAACTTTGTCTCCGTAGATACAAACCGCTAAATCTTTTGTCATTTTTCCAGACTCAACTGTTTCTATACAAACTTTTTCTAAATTTTTACAAAATTTATCTAAAGATGGATTGTTATCAAGTTTAGCTCTGTGCTCAAGACCACGAGTCCAAGCAAAGATTGAAGCGATCGGATTTGTTGAAGTTGGTTTACCTTGTTGGTGCATACGGTAGTGACGTGTCACGGTCCCGTGCGCGGCTTCCGCTTCCACTGTTTTACCATCCGGAGTTACTAGAACTGAGGTCATTAAGCCTAAAGAACCAAAACCTTGGGCAACGGTATCAGACTGAACATCGCCATCATAGTTTTTACAAGCCCATACAAAGTTACCACTCCATTTAAGGCAGCTGGCAACCATGTCATCAATTAAGCGATGTTCGTAAGTGATACCGGCTTCTGAGTATTTTGCTTTAAATTCTTTTTGGTAGATATCTTCAAAGATATCTTTGAAACGACCATCGTATTTTTTAAGAATGGTATTTTTAGTTGATAAGTACAAAGGCCATTTTTTTTGTAAAGCCATATTAAAGCAAGAGCGTGCAAAGCCGATGATTGATTCGTCCGTATTGTACATCGCTAAAGCGATACCGTCGCTTTTGAAATTATAAACTTCGTGGGAGATTGTTTCGCCGCCGCCTTCGGGTTGAAAAGTAATCGTTAATTTACCTTTACCTTTGGTTACGAAGTCGGTCGCGCGGTATTGATCGCCGAACGCATGACGACCGATACAGATTGGTGCAGTCCAGTTAGGTACTAAGCGTGGAACATTTTTACAAATGATTGGTTCACGAAAAACTGTACCATCTAAAATATTACGGATTGTTCCATTTGGTGATTTCCACATTTGTTTTAATTTGAATTCCGTTACGCGTTGTTCATCAGGCGTGATCGTCGCACACTTGATACCGACGTTATACTTTTTGATCGCTTCAGCTGAATCGATCGTTACTTGATCGTTGGTCGCATCACGGTGTTCCATGCCTAAATCAAAATATTTAATGTCGATATCTAAGTAAGGAAGAATTAATTTATCTTTGATGAATTTCCAGATGATACGAGTCATTTCGTCGCCATCAAGCTCTACGACGGGGTTTGCTACTTTAATTTTTTGCATAAGTGATCCTTTCGATGAATACAATACGGTATAGTAGAGCATTTTAGCCCTCTGAGGCACGGCCTAATGCTTGATATCATTGAAGTTTAGGTCTAGTTTAAGCTGTGCAAAAAACAGAAGTTTTATTTTCGAAAAAGATGCCAGCCGCTAAATCGTTTCCAAGCGAAAGTGTGCTTTTTTATGATTCAATTCTAAATAAAAACCCCGACTTCAAAAAGTGGGCTTCTGTATTTACGTTTAAAATAGCTCTTAAATCAGGTGAGACTTTAAAAACTATTGATTCTTTAAAACAGAACCTGGAAAAGCTTGCGATTCTGGATGTTCCATCGACTCCGGAACTTACTTTTATCGCGGTGGGCGGGGGAAGCGTTGGTGACTTTGTAGGCTTTTTAGCAAGCATTTACCTGCGCGGCCGACCTTTCATCAATATACCTTCAACTTGGCTATCGGCCTTTGATTCAGCTCATGGCGGAAAAAACGGTCTTAATTTACTCAAGCAAAAAAACCAAATCGGCACTTTCTATCCTGCAATCAAAGTTTATTTGGTCGAGCAATTATTAGCTTCGCAGCCTTCAGAACGCATGATCGAAGCTTTGGGTGAAGTGATTAAGATTTCAGTTATCGGTAATCAAAGTCTTTTTAAGTTTTTAGAAAAAAATATTTTTAAATTAAATCAAAAATTGATGTACCAAAATCTACCCGGCGCGATTGAAGCAAAAAATAAAATTGTTAAAAAAGACCCATTTGAAAAATTAGGTCTACGCCGAGTATTAAATTTGGGCCATACGATGGGACATGTTTTTGAAAGCCACTATGGCTGGCCTCACGGTATTTGCATTTTATTGGGAACTTTATTTTCAGTTCGCTGGAGTTATCAGTTAGGAATGTTATCTGTGCAAGAATGCATTCGCATTTCGCATTTAATTGAATCGGCGTACACTTCAATTAATTTAAGCGAAGACCTAGCCGGAGTTAGCGATGCCAGTGTGAGGCAGCTTCTGTTGAAAGATAAAAAAAGAACTTCAAAATCAGAAATAGATTTTATCTTTATTAAAAAAATCGGCCAGGTCGTTCGCAAAAAAGTAAGTGTCGAGCAAATTATCGCCGAGATTCACCGTCAAAAAACGGAATACTAATGTTTAAATTCGCTGGTTCTTTATTAGCTTCAAAGTCTTGGATGAACCGAGCCCTGGTAATTCAGTCTTTCAATCCGCAAATTAAAATTATCGGCGAAACCGATTCAGACGATGTAAAGGTTTTGCAAAAAGCAATCGAAAGTATTCCTTACGCTGACCATTTTTATTTAGGACAGGGTGGAACCTCTTTAAGATTTTTTGCTTTTCTAGCTTCACGTAAGCCGGGCACTTGGTTTATTAAAGCGCACGCTAGACTGTTAGAGCGTCCGCAAAAAGAATTAAAAGAAACTTTAAAGCAATTAGGCATTGAGGTTGAATTTCAAGACGATGAAATTATCATTCGCTCGCAAGGCTGGAAAAACGATGGCACCGTGATGTGCGATACAAAATTATCAAGCCAATTTGCTTCGGGCCTCATCTTAAATAGTTGGAATTTAGAATTCGATCTGCAAGTGCAAATGAATAAGCCGATTATTTCAGCTGACTATTTGTGGATGACTTTAGATATTTTAAAAACCGCTGGATTAAAATACCACTTAGTTGAAAGCGAAGCCTCTTTTCATTTAAGTATTCCCAAATGCCAAAAGCCTAGCAGTTCAGACCTGCATTCTGAAGTGGATGTTAGTTCTACTTTTTCATTAGTTGCGGCGGCCGTAGTTGCCGGAGACGTACAAATTGAAAATTGGAATTCGTCTTCGGTTCAACCAGATATGGCATTTACTAAAATTTTAAACCAGATGGGGATTCTGTTTCAACAACAAGCCAATCAGTTTACAATTAAACAACAATCTTCTTGGAATGCTTGCGAAATAAATTTAAATAAGTCTCCGGACCTATTTCCGGTACTGAGTGTGCTGTGCGCTTTGGGCAAGGGAACTTCGCAATTGTACGGGGCCGAGCAGTTAAAATTGAAAGAATCAGACCGTATTACAAAGACTAAAGAGTTACTAGATTTAGCGGGCTTTCGATCTGAACTATTAGTCGACGGCTTAGCAATTTACGGTCTTTCTTCCGCACAAGATAAAAACCAAGCCTTAACTTTTAATCCAGATCACGATCACCGCATGGCCATGGCCGCCGGAATTTTAAAATTAGCTGGCTATAATATTAAAATAGAAACTCCCGAAGTTGTGCAAAAAAGTTATCCGCAATTTTGGCAGCATACCGGTGTTAACCCATGAAGCGCGTATTCGTCGGTCACCGCGGGGTTGGTAAAACCAGTCTTTTAAAACGACACGAAACTTACTTTCCGAATGTAGCGCACTTTGATCTTGATCACGAGGTTGAAAAAATCGCAAAGATGTCCGTATCAGATTACTTTAAAAATAATGGCGAAGCTGCTTTTCGTAAGTTAGAAATAAAAACGTACGAAATGCTAAGGGCTGAAAACAGAGCTTATGTTATTTCGCTAGGGGCGGGATTTAGTCCAGGGCTAATTAATCAAGACGATGAAGTAATCTTTGTCACACGCTCGACCGATGCCGATGGGCGCATTTTTTTAAATCGGCCACGATTAAATCCAGAAAGCTCCGCTTTAGAAGAATCGAGAAAACGTTACCTCGAGAGACAAGCGGGTTTTTCAGACCGCGCGAATCAAATTTATTTTATGCCAGAGGGAATCGAAAAAGAAAATACGATTGAAAAGTCGGTTTTGACAAATTGGTTTCAAATTTCAGGTGCTTACTACACGATTGCGCAAAGTGAAATTGTGAACATTGAAAGTATTCAGGAAAAGTATTCTCAAATCGAATTACGCACTGATTTGATTAAGCTTAAAACGATCGAAGAACTCACAAAAGCCTATCCAACTTTTAAATGGTTAGTTTCAGTTCGCGATAATCATCAGATCAATTTAAATCCCGCGATTCAAATCGATTGGGACGTTAATTTAAAGAAGTTAAGCATTGCCCCAAGTATATACTCTTCGCATGACGACGAAATTACTGTCGGTATTGAAAAGCTGAAATCGTACAAGGGTCATTTAAAACTTTGTCCAGTCGTGGAAAATTTTGTGGATTTACGCTTAGGTTACGCATGGCAACAGCAAGATTCTGAAAATCGCAGTTTTTTACCCAGATCAAGTTCAGGAAAATGGATTTGGTACCGCAAGCTAGCTAAATATTTTCAAAAAATAAATTTTATCCGTAATTTTAGTTTCATCAGCGACCAACCTTCGGCCTATGAATGGTTAACTCTACCGTCAGTGAAACCAAAAAAGTGGGCTGCAGTCTTAGGCAAACCCGTTTATTTTTCACGCACCCTGTTGCAGCATGAAAATTATTTTTCAGCCCAACAAACATTTGTAACTCGTATTGATATATCTGCAGAAGAACTCATTGCAAATATTGAATGGTTACAAAAATTGGGTTTAACTTTCGCGGCCGTTACATCGCCGTTAAAAAAAACTGCTTATCAGTTATCCGCAGATTTATCCACAGAAGCAAAACAACTGAAATCTGTAAATACTTTAATGATGCAGCCAAATAAAATCAGCGGGCATAATACCGATTTGGCGGGTTTTCAGTTTTTAGTAAAAGATCTGTCTATTGACCAGTCGCAAATCGCTGTATGGGGTGGCGGTGGAACCTTAGAAATGTTAAAAAGTGTGTTACCAGATGCAAATTATTTCTCGAGTCAAACAGGTCAGCTTCGTAATATGATGACGGAGGCGCCCAATATAAAATTATTAATCTGGGCTGCACCTCGTACGACTGCAACCTTGTTTCCCAATGAAAATCTGCAGATTGCCCAAGTGATTGATCTAAATTACGTAGAAAACTCGATGGGCCTTGAATATGCGGCCGAAAAAAATATAAAATATGTTTCAGGCTTAGAAATGTTTAAGCAACAAGCTTTGAAGCAGCAAGAATACTGGAGTACAAAATGAGCGCAAATTCATTTGGCCAAATTTTTAAGATAACCACCTTTGGCGAAAGCCACGGCGCCGCTTTAGGCGTAGTGATTGAAGGCTGCCCCGCTGGAGTTGATTTCAATCTAGACTTACTTTTAAAAAACCTAGCGCGTAGAAAGCCAGGGCAAAGTTCAGTAACCACTTCAAGACAAGAAGATGATATTCCCGAAATTCTAAGTGGTATCTATGAAAATAAAACTTTAGGCACTCCAATTTGCATTATTGTAAAAAACCAAGACCAAAAATCAGCCGACTATAACCAAATAAAAACCGAAGCCCGCATCGGACACGCCGACGATACTTGGAAAGCTAAATTTGGCCACGTTGATCATCGTGGTGGTGGCCGCGCATCAGGGCGCGAGACTTTATGCCGCGTAATCGCCGGATCTATCGCGCAAATGTTGTGTCAGAAATTAAATCCAAATATTCAACTGAAAGGCTATGCCTCGCAAATTTCAGATTTTGTTTTGCACGACGAAGAAATTAAAAACGTTTGGAATGTAGACGTCGATCAATTCAAAACTCGCTTTCCATCAGAGCGTGAGCAACGCGTGGTTGAATGGTTAGAAAAAGCAAAAGCACAAGGCGAAAGCTACGGTGGTGTAGCTGAAGTACAAATTAAAAATATGCCGATTGGCTTAGGCCAACCCATTTTCCATAAATTTAAATCTGATTTAGCCATGGCAATGATGAGCCTAGGCGCCACTTCCGCTTTTGAATTCGGTGATGGCTTCGCTAGCGTCATTCAAAAAGGTACAGATTTTCACACGCACATGAATTCAGAATCTTACGGCGGAATTCGCGGTGGCTTAACGACGGGTGATCTAATTTTATTTCGCGTCGGCTTCAAACCAACGTCATCAATTAAAGATACGGCAAAAAAAGGTCGTCATGACCCCTGCATCGTTCCCCGCGCAATTCCGGTAATGGAAGCCATGACGTGGTTACTAATTGCCGATCATTTGCTATGGTCACGATTAGATAAAATCTAAATTCGCGCTAACAGCAAATTTTATGTTCAATAAGTTACGGCCGTTAAAGCTAGCGGTGCCCATATAATTTTCTATGTGCTAAAATATAAGTATTTCGTTTCAATTCTTTTATACGAAGCCGTGCAATTAGATTTTTAGAAGCACAAGAAAAAAAAGCGCCGATAGAATTAGTGAAATCAGAAATTTCATCAAAACACCTAAATTGCGGGAACGATTATTTAACGACTCCCGTATACACATACGCAATACCAAAACTAACGGGTACGTAAGTTGAGCTAGAAAAACAATCCGCTTGATCCATTAACGAGATAAAACCTTCGCGACACGGAAACTGCGCGGAAGATTTTTGTAAGTAATCGTAAGCCTCTTTTTGACCGGTAATCAGACCGCCTAAAACAGGTAATACTTTTTCAGAATAAAATTTATAAAGATCTTTAATTACCGGAGTGCTCATTTGACCGAATTCTAAAACCATCACTCGCCCGCCTGGTTTACAAACGCGCGCCATTTCTTTTAGAGCTTTAATGGGATCACCCACGTTACGGATACCAAATGAAATACTCACGATATCGAATTGTTGATTAGCATACTGTAACTGAGTTACGTCCGCTTGTTCAAAAATAATATCTAAGTTTTTCTTCTGAGATTTTGCCGGAGCCGTTGTCATCATCGCAGGGCAAAAATCTGTACCCACAACTTTTCCAGATTCGCCAACGACGCTTTTAAATTCAATCGCTAAATCGCCGGTGCCGGTTGCGCAGTCTAAAACTTGATCACCCGCTTTGGCGCCCGAAAGTTTAACAACTTTTTTTCTCCATAGATGATGAATACCAACGGAAAGAATTGAGTTCGCTTTATCGTATTCCGACGCGACTTTAGAAAACATTGAACGAATAATTTCGGGATTAGGATATTGTTGGCTCATGCGTGATTTAAACCTCGGTCGAATGCGTTTAATACTTTTTCTAGCTGACGCATCATTTGGTCAAAAGATTCAAAAGTTAAAGCTTGCTGGCCATCTGATAAAGCTTCCGAAGGTTTTGGATGAACTTCAACGATTAAACCATCGGCGCCCGCAGCTGCTGAAGCATAGCATAAGGGTGCAACTAATTCACTGATGCCAACGGCATGCGAAGGGTCAACTAAAACGGGCAATGAGCTGTGTTTTTTTGCGTAAACTACCGCATTTAAATCAAGCGTATTGCGAGTTGCCGTTTCAAAAGTACGAATTCCACGCTCACACAAGATAACTTGGTCATTACCTTCATTCAGAATATAGTCCGCGGCTTTTAACCATTCATCAATAAAAGCTGAGAAATTTCTTTTCAACATCACTGGTTTTGGCTGGCGGCCTAATTCACGTAGCAAAGAATAATTATGCATATTGCGTGCGCCAACTTGGTAAGCGTCAACCACATTTGCTAGTTCTTCAATTTGACGGGCGTCAGTTACTTCAGAAATTAATGGCAAACCTACTTCGGTTTTAACTTTTTTGATAAACTGAAATGAGTCTTCGCCCAAGCCTTGGAAAGACTTCAGTGAGGTGCGCATTTTCCAGATACCACCGCGCAAAATGCTAGCGCCAGAAGCTTTGATTGAGTTCGCGGTGTTTTTAAGCTGAGATTCAGATTCAATCGAACAAGGGCCAGCGATAACGGTAAACTTGGGTCCACCAATTTCAATGTTGCCGATGCGAACTATTTTGCAATTTGCCATATAGAGTTCTTCTTGGGTTTTAGCTGAAATATTTCAGCTGTCACATATCAGTTCATGTGGTATAGCAAACTAACATGACCTTAATAAAGTTCAAAGAGTTTTTAAGTTCCGGAGCCTTCCTCCAGTTATCACCAGATACCTTTAATTTGGTTTTGGGACCTTTTCGAACTATGAATTCTAGTTTAGAAGGTATATTACCCTCTGAAACAGTGATTTTTCAGCCACATTTTTGGGACTTTTTAGAGAGCCAAACTCAACCACAATTTTTAGTTGGTCAAAGTAGCTTTTTACTGATGCGTGAAGAGTTTAAAAATTTTTTAGATCAATGTGCAAAAGAAAATTTTTCGGGTTCTTGGGAAAAAGCAAACGAAGCTTCCTTCAAAGAGCAATTCGATTGGAGTCAGAAAAAATTTGCGGCCGATGAATTACAAAAAACGGTTCCGATTATTTCACAAAAGTCATCAAATTTATTCAATGAAAAAAATCTGTCTGCGGCCTTGCATAAATTGATTTCTGAAAAAAATTTTGGTTGGTCTTACGGTTTCTGGCAAAACCAACAGGGTTATGTAGGTCATACGCCTGAAAAAATTGGTCTATGGCATTTATCAGAGCAAAAATTATTAACTACTGCCTTAGCCGGTACGCTAGCAAAGTCACCGACGGCCGCAATAGAAATTATGAACGACGTTAAAAACCGTGAAGAACACGAAATTGTGGTCGAAGATATTGTAAATAAAATGAGTCATATTCCTTTTCTAAGCTCTCTCCAGCAAAGTGAAACGCAGGCGGTTGAATTAAAGCATTTGGTGCATTTAAAAACTGAGTTTGCGGTTAAAGTTGAAAATTTAATTCAAGCGATCGAAGTAATTAAAGTTTTACACCCGACGGCGGCATTAGGTTTATTTCCGGCGAAGAAAAATCAGTATGCTAGTTTACGTGAGCTACAATCTGCTTTGAAACGTAAGAACTTTGCGGCACCATTTGCGATCTTCAGCCATGAGTTTTTATTTTGTGTTGCCGCCATTCGTAACTTTCATTTCAAAGCTACTCAAGTTGAAATTTTCTCAGGCTGCGGAGTTACGGCAAAAAGTAATTATGAAAATGAATTGACCGAGCTCAGCAATAAGCGAGAATCAGTAAAAAAAATGATGGGATTCGCAAATTGACCAACTATGATTTATCACTAAAAGTATTCGATTTTTTAAACCAAGCTCAGGTTCAGTCGGTCGTCGTTTGTGCGGGCGCACGTAATGCACCTTTAGTGATGGCGCTTAAAGAACAAAATTTCAAAATATATTCTTTTTTCGAAGAGCGCAGCGCTTCGTTTTTTGCTTTAGGCTTGATGAAGTCAGAATCAAAACCTGTCGCAATCATGACAACTTCAGGTACCGCCGTCGCCGAGTTACTGCCCGCAGCGATCGAAGCGACTTACCAAGGTTTGCCACTCATTTTAGTAACGGCCGACCGACCTAAAAGTTATCGGGGTACGGGATCACCGCAAACGATCGAGCAATTAGGCCTTTTTTTAAACTACGTCGAAGCAACGCACGACTTAGATGTTTTCAGCGAGCAGTTTCAGTTTGAATGGAGTTTTAAAAAGCCTATTCATTTAAATGTTTGTTTCGATGAACCTTTAATTGACCAACATTCAACTGGTAATACACCAAAAGTTCAGCTGAAAAAAAAATCACTTCAAAATGAAGTTAAAGGTTCAGCTAGAACGGCTAAAAAGCCATTAGTTATTTTGGGCGGTTTAGATAAGTCTGATGTAAATAGTGTGATTAAATTTATTCAAGATACGGGTGCACCGGTTTATGCCGAATCACTGAGTCAGCTAGGTCATTCTGAAAAACTAGCGGCGTATTTAGTTAACTCAAGCGATGTATTAGTAAAAAAATTATTTCAAAATAAATTATGTGATTCAGTTATCCGTATCGGTAGTGTGCCGACACTGCGCTTTTGGCGCGATCTAGAAAGTGAATTTAGTCATACGCCCGTTACGCATTTTTCAAATTTAGCATTTTCTGGCTTAGCGCGTGATGCGACGATGTATCCGATCAACGCATTAAACGAGATTTTAATCGAGACCGAAAAAGATTATTTGTCGCCGATCAAAAAACTTGATCAAGCTTTGCAAAATAAAAAACTAGCTTTATTAGCCAAGTACCCAAATAGCGAACCCTCTTTAGTGGCGTGTTTTTCAGAAGTCATTGCGAACGAACCGATTTATCTGGGCAATTCTTTACCAATTCGTCATTGGGATCAATTTTCGTTGCAGGCTTCTAAAGAAGTGTACGCAAATCGCGGGGCTAACGGGATCGAAGGGCAAGTTTCAACTTATTTAGGTTGGTCTGAAGCGCATGCGAAATCATTTTGTTTAATCGGTGATTTAACGGCTTTGTATGATTTGGCTTCGCTGGGTTTATCTCCGCAATTAAAATCTGCAAAACGACGCGTCGTGATTATAAATAATTTCGGCGGGCAAATTTTCAGCCGCATCTTTAAAAATGATTTATTTTTAAATGCTCATCAAACTCAATTCAAATCTTGGGCGGCCATGTGGAATTGGGATTACAGTTTAGTAAAATCAAAAGCAGACTTCGCGCAAATGAAGTCGGATCATATGGTGGTCGAGATTCAGCCCGATGAACAGCAAACAAAAAACTTTTGGGATGAATGGGATGATATATGTCGCAAGGCCTAGTTTATGCTTTACACGGTTTTTTAGGCCAAGCTAGTGATTGGAATGAAGTGCGTAAGCCTTTAGAGGACCGTGGTCTGCAGTTTCACGCTGAAAATTTATTTGGCCCCGATAGTTTAGTGGTCACTGATTTTTTGACTTACGTAAAAGAGTTAGCCAATAAAATTTCGCAACTTCCGGCATCGGCAAAAAAAGTATTCGTAGGTTATTCATTAGGTGGGCGCTTAGGTCTTCACTTGATGGAGCATCATCCGACTTTATTTGATCATTACGTATTTTTATCTACGAACCCAGGCTTAGACGACAGCGCCACTAATTATCGGCGTGTGCGCATCAGTAACGACCGTGAATGGGCCGCACAAATTACCCCAGATGAATGGACTGAGTTTAATCAACGATGGAATGATCAAAAAGTTTTTGAAGGTTCTGCGCAAGAGCCCGAAAGAAACGCGGCTGATTTTGATTTAGCAAAATTACGTAAATCTTTATTAGAGTGGTCACTTGGAAAACAAAAAGATTTATCTGCGGTGATAAAATCTAATCAAGATAAGTTAACCTGGGTGGTAGGTGATCGCGATCTAAAATTCGCGCAAATTGCAGTGGATTTAAAGCAAAAAAAAATCCTCTTAAATTATAAGAGGATTTCTTCAAGTCATCGTATTTGGTTAGATAATCCGTCAGCGATTAGCGAGTTACTGCAAAATCTTTACTAAATTTGCATCGATCCATGCTTTGTAACCTAAGGTGCTGCTGTAAACACTGTCTTTGTTACAAGGCTCTTCACCACGGCTGGTAACGCCAACTAAATATGTTTTTGCTGCTGCGGTTTGAGTTGCCGCAACTGTTAAGTATGCGGGTCCGCCCGAGTCACCGTGACAAGCTCCGCCTGATGTTTGGTCTAAAACTATTTCTTCACCAGTTGAATCAATTTCAGTTACTTTAATACCTGCTACCTGACGTAAAACTCCGTCACCGCCGCCAACAAATTCTTCTGAGTTTGAAGATTTAATGTAAGAGCTAACTCCGTAACCAGATAAAGTTAAAGATGCTCCCGCGATTAAAGAATCTTTTAGTGCCGCCGGAAGAATAGTCGCCATTTCAAAACCCGCTGGAGCATCTTCATTTAAACGAATTAAACCAACATCATGAGTTGAACCAACAACTTCTGCGTCAGTATAAAGTTCGTGGTGAGTGATTTTTGCAAATTTGCGAAGGTTCGAATGATCGCCTTTATCCATTTGCTTCATTGCTTCTTCAATACCAGTTGTAAAAAACACGATACCGCCAACAATTTGCATATCAGGCGTTGAAGTTAAACAGTGAGCTGCAGTTAAAACAACATTTTTACGGATTAAAGAGCCCGTGCAAATGGCTCCGCCTTGATTGCCTTTTGCATCTTCAATCATGATGTAAATGCCAACGACGCCGTTTTGTTTTTGAAAATCAGAAGTTGAATCAACACCGTTGATAATGTTGGATTGTTGGCTATGCAAACTAACGTTTCCAGTTGGTTTGCTAGGTGTACACGATACGAAAAAAGCAACGAAGCTTAACGCAAGAAGTGTATTGATTAAAGTACGTGTATTCATTTGGGCCCCCTATGTGTAAACCGCAAGACCCCTCTTGCGTGGGTGCAATAAAACCCATTTTGGGTACAGATTCAAAACATTTGAAACCATAGGATTGATAAGTCTTTGTTATGTTGTAATGCGTTAGTAAGTTTTGAATGCTTCTGTAGCATCGATGAGTGCTGATCTAATTCCTGGCTCTCCTGCCGAGTGACCTGCGTCTGCAATAATATTAAGTTTTGCCTCAGGCCATGCGCGATGAAGATCCCAGGCGCTGCGAACTGGGCAAACCACGTCATAACGACCTTGAATAATTGTGGCCGGAATTTGCTTAATTTTTGAAATATTTTCGAGCAAATAATTATCGGTTTTGAAGAACGAATGATTAATAAAATAATGGCATTCAATACGCGCAAATTGCAAAGCTAAGGTTGGCTCTTCAAAATCTTTTATTGATTGCGAATCTACGTGTAAACGCGAAGTCGCCGCCTCCCATTGGCTCCAAATACGTGCGGCTTCTAAGCGAGTATCCGCATGATCGCTGGTTAAACGTTTGTAGTAAGCCGTTACAAAATCATTTCTTTCCGCGGCCGGGATGTAATTAAAATATTTCTCCCAAGCGTCTGGAAAAATTTGCGAGGCGCCTTCTTGGTAAAACCATTTAATTTCAGATGGGCGAGTTAAAAATATTCCGCGCAGAATTAAACCTTTTACTTTTTCAGGATGCGTGATCGCGTAGGCCAAAGCTAAAGTTGAACCCCAGCTACCGCCGAAGACGATCCAATCTTTGATATTTAAATGGGCGCGAATTTTTTCAATATCGTTCACTAAATCCCAAGTCGTATTATCTTTTAATTCGGCGGCTGGCGTTGATTTACCAGAGCCACGTTGATCGAATAAAATAATACGGTAAAATTTCGCATCAAAAAATTGTCGATGGTATGGTAAAACTCCACCACCGGGTCCACCGTGTAAGAATAAAACGGGGCGACCGTTTGGATTTCCGCATTGCTCAACGTAAACATGATGTAAATCAGAAACTTTTAAAAACTCAGTCTGGAAAGGTTCGATTTCAGGAAAGTAGTCTTTTAACGGCTCCATACTCGGCTCTTTTCTGCTTCAGAGATGAATGAATGTTTGTAAGCGGTTTCATTGCATTTGTAAAAATCGATAAATGAAAGCTTTTGGTGTTGATGAGCTATCAAGTAGTCATCAGATAAAGTTGAGGCAAACATTCCGGGATCATCGCTATTCAAAGTGACGGGAACGCCAGCATCGATCAGCCGCTTCAAAGGGTGACTTTCATAATTATCAAAGGCTTGAGTTAAATAATTACTATACGGACAAACCTCAAGCGGAATATTTTTTTCAATCAGAGTCTTCATCACTTCTGGAAAGTGAATAGCCTGCACGCCGTGTCCGATGCGTTCCGCGCCTAAAATATGAATTGCATCTAAAATCCACTGTCCGGCTTTGGCATTAGGGGCCTCTCCGGTGTGAATCGTTACGCGTAGTCCCGCATTGCGTGCAGCTTCAAAATAAGGTGCAAATCTTTTTGGTTCAGCATTTTCTTCATTGTCGGCTAAATCAACGGCTAATAAAGTTGATTTGTTTTCGATTGCGAATTTTGTAACAGCATCTAAACGATCGTTGGTTAAAACTCTTTGCAGAATACAAATTAAGCCAACAGCCATCGGCATTTGTATTTTTGCACGTTTAATACCCCGCAAAAAAGCTTGATGAATTTTTTCAAAAGTTAATTTGGTGTGTCCATCAGATATAAAAGTTGGAGCGTAGCGAAGTTCTAAAATTCTGACCCCATCATTAAAGGCATCTTCGCAAGCTTCAAAAGCAAGGCGTTCTAGAATTTCTTCACTCGCTAAAACTTTTTGCGCGATTAAAAATTTATTTAAAACAGCCTCGAGATTAACCATAGGTTCGGTTACCAGGAAGTGCGCCTGCTGTTTTTGCGGGTTTTGCGGAAAATCCAGCTTCAAGGCTGTCGCGATTTCAAGCAAAGTGCTCCAACGCATTGAACAATCTAGATGGCGATGCAAGTCAACTTTAGGAAGTGAGCGCAGTTGTTGAGACGAGAGTTGATTAGATAAGTTAGATGTCATAAAAAATAAGTATGACACAAATCAAACCACTTCAAGTTAAAAACCACTTAGCCGGACATCAAAACAAAAAGCCGCTGTTGGCAAAAAAAATAAAATTGCAAAGCGGTGAAGAAATTTTGGTTGCTGATCCGAAAGCTACGCGCGCATTTGTTGCGCTGATGGATATGAATGCGGTCTTAGGCGGAGCGGCTTCTCATTACGGTGGTCCCGCTGCTTTAGCAGAATTGATGTCGGCATTACACGGGTTAGTTTTTCACGAGGCGGAAAAAACTGGAAAAAATTGGTTTGATTTTTCACATATCATTAACGATGCAGGTCACTGCGAAAATGGTTTGTACGCCTTAAAAGCTAACTACGAAATGGCGGGTTTAACTATAAATTCTCTGAAAAAATTTCGCTCGATTGAAAGTGGCTTAACTGGTCACGGTGAAGTTCATTGTTTTCCGGCGGGAGTTTATTTAAGTAATGGTCCACTGGGTTCTGCATTTCCACAGTCGCAAGGTTTAGCCTTGGCGGAAAAATTAGCGAATACCAATCGCATTACTTACTGCGTACTTTCTGATGGCGCGGCGATGGAGGGCGAAGCAAAAGAATCTTTAGCGGCTGTTCCGGGTTTGGCGAAAAAAGGGCAGTTAGCTCCGTATGTTTTAATTATTACTGATAACAATACAAAACTTTCGGGTCGAATTGATCAAGACTCATTTTCTATGGAACCGACTTTTAATTCGCTAGAAGCTTTAGGTTGGAAAGTGATTAAAGTTGAAAAAGGAAATGATCTGCAAGCTTGTGCAACGGCTTTAGAAACTGCGACTGAGCTAGCGCAGAAAAATCCTGCGCAACCGGTCGCCGTGTGGGCAAAAACCACTAAAGGTATCGGCACGAAGAAAACCGCTGAATCTGCTTCGGGTGGTCACGGGTTTCCGTGTAAGTCTCCGACTGAATTAGCTGATTTTATTAAAGAGATTTATGGAAGCGATGAAGTCGCAGCGGTTTGCCAACCGTGGATTGAAGAATTAATCGCGCTTGAGAAAGAATTAAAAGCCAATCCTAAGCCTGACACCGGAGAAAAGATCCAAGTTGGCATTTCTAAAGCGATGATTAACGCATTTAAAAAAGGTTTACCGATTCTTTCTGTCACTTCCGATCTGCCGGGCTCGACGGGTGTGGCGGGTTTTAGAAAAGAATTTCCGCAAGCTAGTATCGATGTGGGTGTAGCCGAAAGTAATATGATTTCAACGGCGGCAGGTTTATCAAAACAGGGGTTTATTCCGGTCGTTGATACATTTGCACAATTTGGTGTTACCAAAGGCGCACTACCGTTGACGATGGCGATGTTATCGGAAGCTCCAATTATTGGTGTATTTTCTCATACCGGTTTTCAAGATGCGGCCGACGGAGCTTCTCATCAGGCATTAAGTTATATGTCGATGCTGGCGACGATTCCGGGCGTTGATTTATATAATTTGAGTTCAAGCGAAGAAGCAGAAACAGTGATGACGGAAGTCATCGAGAACTTTGCTAAAGCACGTGAACAAGATCAACATCCGCATTCGGCGATTTTCTTTTTAGGCCGCGAAAATTTTCCGAAGTCTTTTAAGACAGACGAGAATAAAATAACGTACAAAGCTTTTACTCCGCAAATTTTAAAAAATAATATTATATCGGGTAAGAAAAATGTTGCGTTGATGATCACGGGCTCTTTAGTGGGCGAGGCATTGCAAGCCAGCGAGATTTTAAAAACAAAAGGTATTGGTTCAGTCGTTGTTAATCAAAACTGTTTAAATAAAATTGATGCAAAATCATTAAAAGATATTTTAGCTATGACAGAAGGTCGTATTATAACGGCCGAAGATCACCAAGTTTTATTAGGCTTTGGAGCTTTTATCGCGCACGAATGTGCCAATAACAATATTACGACTCAGCAAAAATCATTGGGCGTGCATGCTGAATTCGGACAAAGCGCTTACAACGCGATTGAATTATACCGTAAGCACGGGATTGATTCCGGCGCGATTGTTAATGCGGCTGTTGAATTATAAGATTAAAACTCTGCGTAAACCTTGATTATCTAAGTTGGCTGCAATCAAATTCAATTTTACAGCCTTTTTATTTTCCATCGAGAAAACAAAGATTTGATTCAAAAATTTCGATACTTCCAAACTGAGTATTCTTTGTCGCTATGCTAAGGCTTCTCGCGTTGATTGAGACGGGAGAAGCAATTTTAACAATCGTTAAATTGACAGTTTCGTCTGGGTTAGGATAAACGTATACGGTTAATCCAGACACATTATCATCTTCATAAACAGCTTGGCCGTATTCGCCAAGTCGCGGAGTAATAATATTACCATCAAGTCTTACTTGGCATTTTTTTACTTTCAAGTCGGCAAGAATGTCTGCGTGTGCTGCGAAAGCCAACATCAAAATTGTAAAAAAATATCTTAAAGAAAATTTCATAAAATGTCCTCTGTTTATTGGTAGTAACTTTAACCTTAGAACTCAGTCACATCATTAATTGATTCAACGCACTCATTTAAGCCAGTCCTGAACAAGTTATTTCTGTTTCGTAATCGCGATCAGTATCTGTATTAGTTAAACACTGCAAATCGACAGTATTGCCACTTGAAGCAAAGCAAACAGAAGCAATGAGTATAAATAAATTTTTAGCCATAAATTTTCAACAGCGTCTAAAAGCTCGACTGTCGAACTTTTAGACGCTGACTTTTAATGTCAACACCCTTAATAGCTTAGACACCTTTGCGACTACAAATCGAACCAGCTTGGTAAAAAGTGGAATACAGATTGCTAAACAAAGCATGTAAAATATTTTTAACACAAAGGAAATAATTATGAAAAAACAATCAATGTTAACTGCGATAATTTTATTAACCACACTTAATTCATTTGCACTTAGTGACAAATGTTTATCTTCGCTTATTGAAAAAGCTGGTGCTGGCATTGTTCAAAAAAAGCTTAATAAACAAACCAATTTAGATATGAAAAACGCCACAACGACTAAACTTCAACAAAGCACATTAGTAGGAAACGTTTGGGTTGATACTGTTATCGTTGATATTCCTGTAGTTAAAAAAATTGGATCATTTCTATATTCAACAAGTTTTGAAATTCGTGATGGTAACTGCAGCAGAGCTAAGTCAGTAGCAATTAGCACGAATGCGGCTTATGGAGATGATGAGAACGGCGGACAAATAGGAAGTGATTAGATTTTAACTATTGATTAGCTATGGTAGTCATCGTTTCAGTCATATTTCCCAAGCGTTCGCGCTCATTCAGCCAGAATAAAAATTCAGCTGGGCTTATCTCGTTTGCGAGGTAGGCCAATTTTAGCGAAAGCACAAACGTGGCGTGAAAAACCATTGAACGTTGGCGGCGTTCGCCTTTTTTCAAATAAGTATCTTTCTTTTTTAACGAAGAAATAAATTGCGCCGCCTGAAAGTAAGTTCCCATTTCGGCTTTGAAAATACCTAATTCATCACGGGTGAAAAGTAAAAACTTTTCGCTTTCGATAAATGAGTCAATATTGAAACCTTGCGGGTGAACGGTCCAAAGATAAGCATGTAAAACGGCCGAGAATAATTCAGTCGTGTCGGCTAAATTAAAACCCACGTAGTTGATTCTTCTTACGTAACATAAAAATTCTTCGCGCTGAGCTTCATTTGAAAAAAGCGCATGAAAACTAGGAATTACCGTTTCAAAAACTCCTAGATCGAACATTTCCATCAGCGCCATTTCAATATGCGGCAAGCGGAAAAATTTAACCCACTCTTCTCGGCGACGAGGTGGAGCACTTTTTTTCAATTCATCTTTTTGTGAAAGAATAGCTTCGCGCAATGAAGGTTCGATCGTGAATTGTAATTTTTGTGAAAGACGAATCGCGCGCAACATACGTATCGGATCTTCGATTAAACGTGCTTTAGGCTCGCCGATCATTCGTAAAGTCATGCTTTTGATATCTTCTAAGCCATGGCAGTGATCGATAATTTCTTCATCGATCGGATCGTAAAATAAAGAATTGATGGTGAAATCGCGGCGAAAAGAGTCTTCTTCAATATTTCCGAAAAAGTTTTCTTCCGCGTAAGCATTTTCGTCTTGTTCAGCGGTGGCTATTTCTTCGGCTAAAGCAGGTCTGCGGAAGGTAGCGATTTCAAAAATTTGATCGCCGCGTCTAGCGTGCACTAATTTAAAACGGCGCCCGATGATAAAACAGTATGGAACTTTTTTACGAACTTCATTTGGTGCCGCATTGGTTGCGATATCGAAATCTTTTGGTTTTAAATTAACTAATAAATCACGCACACCACCGCCCACCAAGTACGCTTGAAAGCCAGACTCTTTAAGTCTTTTCAAGATCCCGACGGCTTGTGGATCGATCGCGCTTTTTACACTGCGAAGTATTTGTGTGTAGTGCTTCAGTAAAGAAGTATTTGTTGGTGCAGACATTCAACCTATCTTTTTAATTGAGCTTCGTTTTCAAGTCGAGTACTTAAGTGCAGTGTTTCTAGAAAATTTTAACTATTCTATTTTAGGTACAAATAAGTCTGATCGAATCGTGTTCATTCACGGTTTGATGGCATTTTCAGCTAATTGGCGCAAGATTGCCTCAAGATTGGAAAATGATTTTCAATGTTTGATTTATGATCAACGCGGTCACGGGGGTTCTTTTAAGCCTGAAACGGGGTATACTCCCGAAATTTTTGCTGAAGACTTATACAAAATAACTGAAG
This sequence comes from Bdellovibrio sp., assembly GCA_014376435.1. Taxonomy (GTDB): domain Bacteria; phylum Bdellovibrionota; class Bdellovibrionia; order Bdellovibrionales; family Bdellovibrionaceae; genus Pseudobdellovibrio. The sequence goes on from JACMRL010000038.1 coordinate 84,077, forward strand.
AACTTGGTTGGGACAAATTTCATTTGGTGGGTCATTCGATGGGTGGCCGTAATGCCATGGTTTTTGCGAATTTATATCCAAAAAAAGTAAGAACTTTAACGATTGAAGATATGGGTCCCGACATGGACGTGAATATAACTGATTATTATCAGCGCATGCTTGATTCTGTTCCGGCTCCGTTCAACTCAAAACCTCAAGTTAAACATTTTTTCGATACCGAGTTTTTTAGCAAATTTAAATCTAAAGAGCCCTCACCCGTACTTTCGCTTTTTTTACAGGCGAATATTGAAGAGAAGCCGGATGGAGTGTTTGATTGGAGATTCTCTAAGCATGCAATTTTAGAAATTGCGCGCGAAGGTCACGCGAAAGATCGGTGGGCTGAGGTCAAATCGTTTCAGATGCCCACACTGTTAATTCACGGAGAAAATTCGCACGTTTTAAGCACAGAAACTTATCAAAAAATGCTGGCTGCTAATTCAAATATTACGGGTGTCGAAATTAAATCGGTGGGCCACTGGGTGCATTTCGAAAAATACGAAGAATTTGTCTCAGTGCTGCGCAAATTTATTGATTTGCACAACGCATAAAGACCCCTAAGCCGTGACAGTGTGCGGCCTATCTAATATCAATGATCAATCATGAAATACTCTGAACTAAATCTAGATCCGCGTCTTACTTCTGCCATCGAAAAACTTAACTACGTTGAGATGACACCGATTCAACAACAAACCATTCCGCATATCTTATCAAACAAAGATGTAGCGGGCTTAGCACAAACCGGAACTGGCAAAACAGCCGCGTTTTTAGTTCCATTAATTGAACGCATTTTGCGTACGATGGAAGACCCAAATCACGAACGTGCCATCAAAGATTGGAACGCTCGTAGCTTTGTTTTAATTTTAGTTCCAACACGTGAATTAGCCGATCAAATTAATGACAACGTGATTAAAATTGCGGCGGGCACTGGTTTAAAAACTTATCCACTTTATGGTGGTACTGGTTATGACAAACAAAAAGAAGCTTTAGCTTCTGGCTTACAGTTTGTGGTTTCAACTCCGGGCCGCTTGATGGATCTTTACAAAGAAAACTTTGTAGATCTTAAACAAGTTCGCGCGATCGTATTTGATGAAGCCGATCGTATGTTTGATATGGGTTTCAAAGATGATATGACTTATATTTTGGGACGCGTTCCACGCGACCGTCAATTTTTAGTATTCAGTGCCACATTAAACTTTGATGTTTTAAATACCGCATACCAATTCGGGGCAGAGCCGTTCGAAGTAAATATCAGCCGTGACCAAGCTAAAGCAGATCACGTCAAAGATTTTATCATGCACTTAGGTGATCAAGATAAACCACAGTTCTTACTTTCGATTTTGAAAAAAGAAAATCCAAAGCAAGCGATGATTTTTACAAATTTTAAGCACAATGTTGACCGCGTAGCGACTTTCTTGATGAACAATAATATTCCGGCGATGGGTATTTCTAGTTTAATGAGCCAAAGCCAACGTAATCAGGTGATCGAAAAGTTCAAGGCCGAGAATGACCAAAATATTTTAGTAGCGACTGACGTAGCAGCACGTGGATTAGATATCAACGGCGTGGACGTCGTGGTGAATTACGAAATGCCCCAAGATGCTGAATCTTATGTACATCGCATTGGCCGTACCGGTCGCGCGGGTCGTGAAGGTAAAGCGTTTTCATTGATCAGTGATCGCGATATCGATTCTTTGTATCGCGTTGAAGAATACACGAAGAAAAAAATTGATACCGCATTTTTAGAAGACGCTGAATTACTAAAAGATTTTAAAAAATTAACAAGTGACTCTGGTTTCGGAAATAAATTCGATCGTCCCAACAGTGGCGGTGGATCACGCGGTGGCGGCGGCCGAGGCGCACCTGCTCGTGGCGGACCTCGCAGTGGTGGATCATCTGATCGTGGACCACGTCGTGAGGGTGGAAGACCCGAACGTAAAGCTCCGGTTGCTCCGGTGCAATCGGGACCTCCGTTGAAATTACCAATTCCAAATGATCTTTCTAAACCCCAGGTTCCACGTCCCCAAGGCGGTAAACCTTTAGGGGAGAAACGTTTTGATAAAAAACCGATGAATGGTCAACCAGCACCGGGTGGAAAAAAATTCGATCGTCCAGCACGTAATCACGCGCCAAATGGCAACGGTTCTGCTGCGAAGACAAAAGATTTTAAACCGGCGGCTGCAAACAAGCCTGCGGCAAAAAGTTTCAGAAATAATTCTGTAGCACGTAAAACTTCAAGCTTACCAGGTAATCCAAATGCTTCGGTGGGGCAAAAAGTTAAATCATTCTTCCGTAAAATTTTCGGATAAAAAAAGGGAGCTTTTTGAAGCTCCCTTTCATCAAATTTAATTCGCCAAAATTTTTCTTCTTCAGCCACTTCTTTTTCTTTTGACTGTAAATTTATTTGTTTACAAGGCGAGTTGAGTTTCATTGGCTAGACATAAGGCTAGTTGCGAACGGCTAGTTGCGAACGGCTAGTTTTACTTGTTTGACCACTCAAAAAAATCAATTTTACGGGTATTATAATAAATGAAAGTGGGTTTTCTTGCGTTTAATAAAAATACTGGTTGTGTCGATTTTATTTTACTCTTGTTCAAGTGTGCAAACTCATCCCGAAGCACACATCGTTGAAGTTGATTCTTACGCGCGCAATCTGGCGGCGGAAGATGATCGCTTTGATAATTATTTTGAAAACTATTTACAGCGCGGAAACTTTTTTGAGCGTTTAAAAAATATTAAATTAGTTGCGCAGTCGTTGTATGGGGTTTTACCTGAACAAGGCGACGCGCGTAAAAGATTAGTCGGTCAGTTCATCGATGACGTTCAAAAGCAAGTGGTTGTGTTAGCAAGGATGGACGGTTCAGCGGACGATCCGTATAGCTACTGGATTCCGTCCGAGTCGTTACCTAAATTCAAAGAAAAAATTGATCGCATTGGAAAAGTTGTCCAATCGGGCCGGGTTATGGAGAAATTAGGTATTTATCTTTCAGCTTCGAAAGTTTTAAATAAGCCTTCCGCCACGGAAGATTTTTATTTACACCTCATTGCGAAGGCATTGTCAGAGATTGATCTTCAATTCAAAGATGTTTCCGTCGCTGTTTATTCTGTAGAAGATCGCGAGACAAATTACCGCGAAGCCCAATTCGCTTACGCCCAAGACTTAGCTATCAAGGCCCGCATGAATTTGAAAAGAGTTTTCTCAAAAGAGCAGAAGCAAATTGTTGAGCGGATCGATCAGCTACTTTTAAAAATTCAATCTGAAGATTCAACAGCCTCTGTAAAAACCATGCTTAAATCAGGTGACTGGGCATTTACTAAAACTAATTTAGCAAATTTAAATTTACAGAAATCAACCGATGTAGATGGGATCAATGACGAGTTTGAACGCACAATTTCAACAAAGTTCGGTTTTGAAATGATTCAGTATCTTTACGAAAATATTTTATAGGAAATGTAATGAAAATTTTATTATTATTTTTTACTCTCATTTTTTCAATATTTTCGGAGGCCCAAGAAATAAAGCCGTTGGTTTTGATTGGGCAAATGCCAGGACGATATTTTGCGGGAACAGATGCCCACGCCTACGTTTTTGGTTACGTTGAAATTCAAAACCGGGTGATTCAAAAAATCGGACAATTGAAAGCAGAAGATTTACAATCTTTCCAAAAAGAAAATCAAAATAAAAAAATCATTCAACTGAAAAGAGCCGGGCAAAGTACTTATGATGTGATCTATCCGGGATTGATTGATTTGCATAAACACACTAAACAAAATAATTTACCGATCTGGGGTGAGGCGGAAGGGCAATTTGCGAACCGTTTTGAATGGCGCGATTGGCCTAATTATAAATTTGCCGTCAGCGGCAACATGAATCCATGGGTAGATTATGCCAGAGCCGTTGAATGCGCCACTTACCGTTGGTCAGAATTACAAGTGATGGTTTTAGGAACGACCTATTTGCAGGGACCAAGCTCGTGCGTGAGTAACTTTTCAATTCAGCGAGTCGAAGATGCGGACAGCTATATCTCGCAAAAATCTTCGGTACAGGCGCCGACTGATTTAGTTATTCCAGAAGACATGCAGTTTGTTTGGACTTCACTTCGTCCATTAATTCAAACGGGTAAAAGTTACGAACAGGCGTTAACACAGACAATTAAAAAATATTGTCCAACGATTGACGTAACGGCCGCCAATATAAATAGTCCAGAGATGTTAAAAATTTTTAAAGACCAAGATAAATTAGTCAGTCTTTGCCAAAAAGAAGATTTGCCTACAAAATTTATCCGTTACATTTATTGGATTCATCCCACGATCGCTGGCCGTAAAAATTATTTTCTCAATAAAAAAAATCCGCCTTCCGCAATTATTGCTCACTTAGCCGAAGGCCGCCGAGATGATGAGTATAATCAAAAAGAGTATGAAATTGTAAAACTGCTTGGTTTAGACATGCCGCAAATGAATTTTGTGCACGGAGTAGGTATTCCGCAAAAAGATTATCCCGAGCTAGCAAAAAAAGATATCGGATTGATTTGGTCTCCGTTCTCTAATTTAATTTTATATAGCCAAACTTTAGATGTGGGCGCGGCTTTTAAAGCTGGAGTACGTTTAGCAATTGGTTCAGACTGGGTGCCAACCGGAACAAAAAGTGTTTTAGAAGAAGTAAAAGTAGCGCGTAATTACATCATTAAAGATGTGGACGGCGAAAAGTTGCAACAAGTGCTTTCATCAGAAACAAATAAGTTTGAAAAAATTGATGAAGAGCTTTTTAAAATGATGACGGAAAATCCAGCCAAGATGATCGGTCACAGTGAAGTCGTAAAGTCGACTGATTTGAAAACGAATCCATCCGGTTATTCAGAGACTGCAATTGGCACATTATCGCCCGGAGCGATGGGTAGTGTGATTATTGCTAGTTATCAAGATGTAAACCCTTATACAAATTTAGTTAAGTTCACGACAGAAAAAGATATTAATTTGGTCGTGATCGACGGTCGACCCATTTACGGAAACCACACTTATCTAGATCAACTGGGCTTGGCTTCGCAATATGAAATTCTACCAGTGGACTCAGATGATTATTCAAGTTTAGGTGCGAATGCTAATACCGAAATGCAAATGCCAACGGGAAAAACACCCGAATATAAATACGAGTATTTAATTAAATTAGTAAATAGTTTTGCCAGTAAGGTTTTTAAAAAAACAGATCGTTGCCAGTTTACAGAAGAAAAAGCGATGGTGTACCATTCGTCTGTTGAGGCGGATGAAGATCTGAAAGCATTTAAAGCAAAGACAAATATAAATCTAGACCGAGTGACGGATATCACGCGAATTTTAGCGATTAATATTATGACCCAAAATCGCAATAAAATTGATCCGGTAGAAGGTAAACCAAAGTTTTCTTTAAAATACTTTCCGGCATTATATACTTGTAACGACACCTATCACTCTAAGCGTATGTCTGATTTTATCAAAATTGGCACGGACGATGTATTTCAATCCAACCGTAAATATCGTGATAATATTATTCAAAAACAGAATTTGGGTCGCGGCCCTAAAGAATTAGCTCGTAAATATAGTAATTAGTTTAGCGCCATTCAAAGGCCCCTAAGATACGGTTGCAAATCGCAACCGTATGATCAAACTGCTGAAAATTATCTAAGCAAGTTGCTAAAACAATTTTATCGCCGTGTTGATAAAATACTTGGCGTGATTTTGTTAGTTTATTTTTTTGAGTTAAATCAACGATGACTGATGGCGTAACATTTTTTTTGTAGGACTGAAGACCCACAACTTCAAAGCCGTACTGATTATAATCACGCAGATACTGGCGAACATATTTTTCTAAATCTGTCTTAGCTGCTACTTTTTCGGTGCGTAAAGTAAGAAGTGATTTTGAGTTTTCTTCCTCTGGACCCATTTCAAGTGATAAAGAATCTAAATCAGAGCTATTTTTATAAACCCAGTTAGCGGGCATTGATCCTAATTTGAAACCAAGCTGGCTCATGGCGATATTATTTTGTGGGCGATTAACGATTGATGAGCCCGTTAATGGATGGGGGGCTGAGTAACCGATTTGAATAAATAAAGCTAGCAGAGCATTCAACATTATATAATTTTAAGCTATTTCTCGATAAATTTCAAAATTTTACTCATTAAACTGGTGGGATTTATTTTCTTGATGTCTTGAAGTGAAATCCATTCGCCTGGACCGGCACTTTTCAGCGAAGATTTTTCAATATGAATGAATATATCGTATTTGGTGACGCCGTGTTTGATATCGTAATTTACCAGTTTCTTTTTAACCGCGACCGCAGAACCCGGTGGAAACAACATATTTTTAAGAAATGGAGTGGACTGATTTGGTTGCATAAATATTTTTCCGTTTTTAATGACGGGATTTAATGTCCAACTCCAAATTTCAAATTGGTGTTTTGGTTTCGGTAACGGAATTTGATTCACAAGTCCTTCGGCAAAAGCCACGCAGCGTTTTTTCCACGGACAAAGCAAGCAAAGCGGTTTTTGCGGTGTGCAGATGGTAGCACCGAGCTCCATCAACCCTTGATTAATATCAGAACTAAATTCGGTTAAAGCTAATTTATCGGAAAGATCTTGTAGCTTCTGTTTTTCTTTATTTTCCCACCACTTGAGTTTTAAACCATAAAAGCGCGACAGCACACGAATCACGTTACCATCTAATACGCCGACGGGTTCACCAAAAGCTAAACTAGAAACCGCACGGGAAGTATAGGGTCCAAAACCAGGAAGTTGTAATAATAAATGCGCTTTATCTAAAAAACCGCTTTTAGATAATGTTTGAGCTGATTTGTGTAAGTTGCGCGCGCGTGAATAATATCCTAAGCCGGCCCACATTTCAATAACATCGCCCTCGGTGGCTTTAGCAAGTGAATGAACCGTAGGAAAACGAGTCAAGAATTTTTCATAAAAAGGAATCACGGCAGTGACCCTTGTTTGCTGCAGCATCACTTCAGAAATCCAAATACGATAAGGGTCACGATTTTGTCGCCATGGCAGCGTGCGCTTATTTTCTTGATACCAAGCGATAAGATCTTTTTGGTCGATCGATAACTTGAGTTTTTGTTTTGTAGCCATGACACATGACTTTAATTGATAAAGCGTTTGTAACCAACTGTATTTTTGCAGATAATGGCAACATGAATAATGAATTTAAACAGCTTAGCGGCCGAGAATTTCCACGTTTTTCAGGTATTAAAACTTTCTTTCGTTTGCCCATCGCCCAGATTCAAGAAAAATTCGATGTGGCCTTATTTGGAATTCCCTACGACGGCGGAGTTTCGTACCGACCCGGAGCACGCTTTGCGCCAGCCAACGTGCGTGATTATTCAAGCTTAGGGCGCGGATTTAATATGGCCCGCGGCGGCGTTTCAATTTTTGATAAATTAAAAATTGCTGATATCGGTGATTGTTCGACGGTACCGATCGATCAGGCGCAAACTTACGAAAAAATTGAAAAATTTGTAACTGAAGTTGTCAGTTCAGATAAAAGATTTGTATCCATCGGTGGAGATCACTCAACGACGCTTCCGGTTTTACGTGCCCTTCGTAAAAAATATAATCAGCCATTAAATTTTATTCACTTCGATGCGCACTTAGACACTTATCCGGCGGCCTGGGGTTGTGAATATCATCACGGAGCTTTCGCTCGTCATTCGGTTGATGAAGGTTTAGTAAACCCAAAACAGATGATGCAAATAGGAATTCGTGGCCCATTAGCTAGCGGCGATGATTTAGATTTCGTAAAGAAAAATAATATTCACGTGGTCACCGTTGACGATATTCGCGAAGGTTCGCTCGCGGAAGTGATCAAAAAATTTCCGGTGTTCAAAGGTCCAACGTATATTAGTTTTGATATTGATTGTTTAGATCCTGCTTACGCTCCAGGCACGGGAACTCCGGTTCCGGGTGGTTTAACTACTTACGAAACACAAAGAATTTTGCGCGGACTTAAAATTGAAAATTTAGTGGGTGCCGACATTGTTGAAGTTTGCCCGCCATACGATCCATCAGGAATTACAGCGATGGCGGCCGTTGATACAATGTTTGAACTACTTTGCTTAATGGGAGAAAATAAATGATTCACTACGTACTAGCCTGTGTAATGTGGGGTAAGCCCGATGTTAAAACAATTCAAATTCCCGTTGATGATCATGGCATGGCATACCTCACCGAAACTTTTGGGCCTTACACGTTTGAAGCTTCGGTCATGGAAGAAACAATGAATTACATGCAAATTATTTATAATCCATCGAATATAATGACTCAGGGAAATTCTCCTAGCAGTTTTGGCCCACAAAAATCAATGTCCTTAAGATTAAATGTTGGTACTGAGCAAGCTAGCTTAGACTGCGAAATTAAGTAATGAAAACAGAAAAAGCCGTATTCGCTGCCGGGTGTTTTTGGGGAGTCGAAGAATTAATTCGTGCCTTACCTGGAGTTCTACAAACTGAAGTAGGTTACTGCGGTGGCGCTGCGGAAACCGCATTATACAATAAAGTCAAAACAGGATCCACGGGCCACGCGGAAGCTTTAGAAGTTGTTTTTGCTTCAGAAAAAATAAGTTTTGAGACATTGCTGCAAAACTTTTTTAAATTGCACGATCCAACCACTTTAAATCAACAGGGTAATGATTTGGGCACCCAGTACCGATCAGTTATTTTTTACCAAGATGCAGCTCAAAAAGAAACTGCAGAAAAAGTGAAAGCCGAAGTAGAAGCTTCGGGCAAATGGAAAAAAACAATCGTTACGGCGATTGTTCCGGCCCAGCCCTTTTACAGCGCGGAAGATTACCATCAAGATTATTTGCAAAAAAATCCTAATGGTTACACTTGCCATTACTGGCGTTAATTTAGTCTTTATCTACAAAGGCCGAGATTTGTTCCCAAACCATCGGGTTTAGAATCTCGGTGCCGATCATCATCACTGGCTCATGCTCTTTTGCCTTACCGCGCTTTGCCTCCGTGGGTAAAAATCCAGTCCCACCGATTTTATCAAACCACTCGCGTCGCATTGCTAAAGAATTCGTAACTAAAACGTGATTGAAATCATCAAATTCTTTTTTAGAAGCACGGCCGTATTCAAAACTAGAAAGAACGGCATAATTTTTATCGGTTTGAATTTTTTCTAAAACTTGAAATCCTAATTCTTTTAAATATTTAAATTTCTGACGTCCCGGAGACTTAGAAGTAAAAATAATATCTAAATGACCCGATAAAAAATGAGCCTCTAATTCATTCAGGTCATAAATTTCGATAAAGATTTTTGAAACCCCCACTTCCGTGAAAAAGTGTTTACAGGCATCCATGGCAAAACTTTGTAGCCCCTCGAGTGTGCCGATATGTAGTTCGCCAATCATTTGATTTTGGCTAAAGCTCATTAATTCGCTTTCTAAGCGTTTGATTGATTTTTCAAACATATCCGAAAGTTCAAACGCAATCGGCGTCCAGCCTGATTTTCTTTTTGCGGAACGGTCTAATAGAACAATTTTAAGTTCTTCTTCAATTCGTAAAATGATACGTGAAAGTTGTGGTTGGCTAAGCCCTACATGCAAAGTTGCGCCCGATAAATTTTTAAAATGGACAGCTTTCGCTAAGACACTTAGTTCATAATAAATTTGTTGCATAACACCTCACGATTTTTTGATGTAATTAAAAAACGCGACTATTCCTAAAGCCGCCGCTAAGACAAAACCAATCACCGTGAATGCCGGCAAGCCACTAATCAACCACGCCGAGGGGTGTGGATACATCAACGAGCTCGCGATAATCAATGCGGCCATGATAATTCCCAAGAATAATAAATTAAATGAAATCTCGATGCTTCTACGAAGTTCTTCGACCCCTTCAATATGAACTTTTGTTTTGTAATCAGGTGAATTCACCCTACGTAACATAAGACCTAACTGCCTAGGTAATGCAGAAAAGAAACCGCGTGATTCGCGAAAGATGAGCGAAGCTTCATCGATTAATTTTGTGGGTTGAAGCTGGCTTTGAGAAACTTCGCCAACCATTAAAAGCATATGCTGTAGAAAATCGAAGTCCGGAATAATTTTTTGCCCCAAACTTTCAATCGAAACGATCGACTTAAAGAAAAGCATCAGTTCTGTTGGTACCATCAACCCATGTTGCGCAGCCACGCTGGAAGACGACATCAGAATTTTCCCGACGTTCATATGCTTTAAAGTCAGACCATAATAAGGTGAAATTAAAGCCTGAAGTTCTTTAGCAAATAAATCCACATTCACGTTATCTGAGAACGGCGCTAAATCTACATATTCATAGGCTAAACGCGTATAATCTTCTTTTGAAAGTGCTAATAACATATTAACGATAGCGCTTTGGGTTTTTGAATTTAAACGCCCCACAACGCCAAAATCAATTAAACCAATCGAGTTATTCGGAAAAATAAAAAAGTTACCGGCATGTAAGTCGCCGTGGAAAAAACCATCGATAAAAACCATTTTTAGGTAAGCACGTAAGCCAACTTTGATAATCTCTTCGGCCGATACGCCCGGTTGATTTAAAGCGCCTTCATGGCTTAGTGGTTTACCATCAAGTTCATCCATAATAAGGATGCGCTCAGTGGTTAAATCCATGTAAGCGCTGGGAATTTTTACTTTGGCTTCATTTTTAAAAAGTTCTTTAAACTTACGGATGTTGTTTGCTTCAACCACAAAGTTTGTTTCAAGCTCTAAAGTTTTGAAATACTCATCGACCATGCCAATGGGATTAAACGGGCGAATCTCGGGAATATATTTTTCTAATAATTCGGCAATAAAATAAAGAACGTTCAAATCATCATTTATAATTTGTACAATACCGGGACGTTGAACTTTAATTACAACTTTTTTACCGTCGGTCAAAACCGCGCGGTGAACTTGCGCAATGCTGGCCGCGCCCAAAGGTGTGGGCTCAACAGATTGAAAATGTTTTTTCCAATCAGGGCCTAAATCATCACGCAGAACTTGTTCAATTACGCTGAAATCAAGCGGCTGAACTTGATCGTGCAGTAAAGACATTTCATCGATGTAATCTTGCGGAATTAAATCAGGTCGAGTCGCTAGTAGCTGGCCGAATTTAACAAATGTCGGGCCCAGCTCTTCAAAGCTTAGTTTAATTCGGGTTGGTAAAGATAAATGTTCTTTATCAACCTTTGATTTCGACTGAACAAAACTACCTAGATTTATTCTTTCTACCAGATTTGTCAGGCCGTGCTTTGCGAACACCGCCAGAATCGTTCGAAGCCGGGCGACGTTTTTCAGTGTTCTGCCGATTTTCAGCGGACCTAAAAGCAGGCTTTGAGATTGTTGTCTCTTCATTCGAACCTTTCTTTTTCTGATCGAGGTAATCAGATAAAGATGCGTAACGCGGCTTCGGCTGATAGTTACCATCTCCGGCAGGTTTTGCGGCCGGAGCTACGATCGGAGTCGATTTAATCAGTGATTTTGATTCTTTAAATGGAATCGGGCGACTGTCTTTAGAAAAAGTAGGTTTTGAACCACTTTTAGAAAAAGAAGGGCGCGTAACCGCTTTTTCATCACGAGATGAAGAGGGTTTGCCTTTACCAAAATTATTTCCGCCGTGATTTTTTTTCTTACCAAATTTAGAATCTTCTTTCGCGTAAGATTTACGGCTTGAGCCCGAATCGCGTTTTTCCGGTCTGCGGGTTGGGCGTTTACCAATGGCTTCGGCGTTTTTCGCATCTTTTTCCAGAACGAAATTAATCTGTCCTTGCTCAACATCAACCATGCTAACTGCTACGTTTAAAGTATCACCCATTTTGTAAGTAAAACCCGAGCGCGGTGCAGTTAAGGTTAAATTCTCTTCATCAAATTCAAATTTCTCGTTACCAAGATCATCTAAACGAATCAAACCATCAATATTAAATTGGCGTAGTAAAACGAACACGCCAAATTTTGTGACTGAGCTAACTAGGCCCTCAAAAACATCGCCCAGCATCTTTTGCATAAAGCGCGCTTTTTTAATGGCTTGAATTTGACGTTCGGCTTTCGCAGCTTTTTGTTCAGTGGCTGATAACCAAGTGCCTGCCGTGGCCAAATCTTCTTCAGTCATTAATTGGTAATTACTATTCGGCATGATTAATTTTTTAATCAAACGATGCACGATCAAATCAGGATAGCGACGGATCGGTGAAGTAAAGTGAGTATAAAAATCAAAACCTAAACCAAAATGGCCCAAGTTATTATGAGTATATTTTGCTTGGCTCATCGATCTTAAAGTTAGGATATGAATAATTTGTGCTTCTGGTTTACCTTCAAACTCTTGCAACATGCGGGTTAAACGCTTCTGCAATTTTCCGCCCGAGATTTTGCCTTCAGAGCCCATGTTATGCGTATATCTTTGTAACATTTCGATTTTTTCAGCCGCTGGTTCTTCATGCACCCGGTAAATTGCCGGAACTTCTTTTTGCCCGAAAAATTTAGCCACCGCTACGTTGGCGGATAACATCATTTCTTCGATCAAACGATGCGCAAAAAGTCTTTGTGATTTAATCACGTCAACGGGCTCGCCCGCGGCATCTATCACTAATTCAGTTTCCGCTACTTCTAAATCGAGCGAGCCTTCTTTAAAGCGCTTCGCCATTAATACTTTGGCTAAATCGGAACTGCGAAAAATGTTTTCTTTTACATGATCTAATTTCTTTGCCACTTCATGATTCATCGAAGATTTACCGGCCGCTCCATCTAGTAATTCTTGCGCTTCACCATAAGTAACGCGCGCTTTACTTTCGATAACACCTTCGTAAAATTTTGAAGTCTTTAATTCGCCCGTAAAATCAAAAGTCATTTCACAAACTAAAGCCAAACGCGGCAGGTGAGGATTCAATGAACACAAACCATTACTAATTGCTTCGGGTAACATTGGAATTACAAAGTTAGGAAAATAAACTGAATTACCGCGCTCGTAAGCTTCTTTATCCATCGCTGTTCCCACGGCTACGTAATGGCTTACGTCCGCGATCGCTACATACAGATGAAAACCTTCTTCAGTCATCTCCGTTAAAATCGCATCATCAAAATCTTTTGCCGTTGCTCCATCGATCGTAATGATCGGCAAATGTCGTAAATCCGTACGTCCCACAAAATCTTTTTCTGTAGGGTTTTTAGCAAAGTGACTAGCTTCTTCTAAAGTCTCTTTAGAAAAGTATTCCGGAATATTCTGCGTGATCGCAACACGCTTGATATCATTTAATGGATCTTTGGCATCACCGATGACTTCGACGACTTCACCAACGAAGGGGCCTTCATCAGGAAACGTATTAATACGTGCTTCAACTAATTCGCCGTCTTGGGCACCTTTGGATTGATCTGTATTAATTTTTAGATCTTGTCCCCAGCCACGGCCTTCATCTTTAATGACGCCGTATTTTTCGTTCATTTTTACATATTTTCCAGCAACGCGTTTTTGTGAACGCTCGGTGATACGAACGATTTCTCCGCGGAAGCGGCCATCGCGTTCTTTTTCAGCGGTGATTTCTACGCGGTCATTCGTCATCGCAGATTTCATCGCTTGTTGAGGTACGTAAACGTCAGGATGCTGTTTATCATCAGGAATAAAAAAACCAAATCCATCGGGGTGTCGTTTGATAAAGCCACTCAGTGTTTTGTTATTTGCACTCATATTTAAGTTACACGTCCTAGTTAGTTAGATTTTTGCTATTCTATTAATGAATGATAAATATCATGGTAGCAGACTTTTCGATAGCAGTCCGAGGTTTGAAAACACAATATGTAGTTGAATTGAATAAAAACTCTACCGATTCAGCGTATTAAATCACCAGCAACTAGACCTTTGTCTGTAACTTGACCCAGCGCAACTTTAGCTAACGCGTTAGGCATTTGCTACTACATGAATAGTCAAACGCTTCACATCATTAAATAAGTCATAAGCTGAAATTATGCAGAGTTTTTTCATTTAATAACTGCCGGAGACTGGCTCTGGATCTGCATTCTGCCGTTATTTTTGCTTGAAAAAAATTGTAAATTTAAAAATCGAAAAACAATTTTAAAAATTCTTAATGCCGGAGCCTAGATCATGGTAAGTGGTGTGTTTTGTACACACAATGCTAAATTAATAGCAGCTATTATAAGTAAATCGAATGGCTCTCAAAACTTTTTCAGTTGCGTTTAATTGGCGCCCTCATTACGATTTAAAGCATAACGTAAACAGTTAAACATAATTTGCACTTTACGAAAGGACGCAAAATGAAAAAACTTTTAGTATTAGCAGTAGCTTTGGCTTCTGTTAACGCATTCGCAACTAAAGCCCGTATCAGCGCTTTAGCCAACTCTCCACACCTGATCGACACACAAACTGTATTCAGCAATCCAGCTGACATGTTTTATGTTGGTGGTGACTATGTAACTCTTGAATCTGGTCAAGGCAACGCAGGTCCTGTAGCAGGAACTCCAGCAACAACTACTCCTGGAACTGGATCAGCAGCAGTTGGTTCTCGTAACGGACTAAACAATGCTGAAGGCATGGTTGTTCGCTCTTTCGGTGATGCTAAAGCTGGTTTTGCTATCGGTCACCAAAGCGCATTAGCAACTGGTCTACGCGGTGATGCTGCTGTACCTGGATTAGCGACAAACTATTTTCCGAATGCAATTGCTTTCTTACAGCAAAATCCAATTGATCTATCGTACGGTATGAAAGCTGGCGATTTAGCTTGGGCTGGAACACTTGTTTATTCAAAAGCTGAGAACAAAGTTGCTGGTGGTACAAACTTAAGCGAAAAAGAAGATACTCTAGGCTTACGCGGTGGTTTCCGTATGGGCGCTATGGATGCAAAAATCGGTCTAGGTTTAGCTAATAACTATTCTAACGATGCTGACGGTAAATTCACTGGAACTATGGGCGTGAATGCTGGTTTCGGTATGTGGTTAGACACAACTTATCTTTCAGCAACAATCCAAAATTCTGGATACAAAGTTGAAAGTAACGCGGGCTTAGAAACTAGAAAATACACAATTACAAACTACGGTGTAAATGCTGTAAGTACTGTTAAAAAAGACGGTTCTGAGTTTTTCTACGGCGTTGGTTTAACAAACAGCGAAACTAAAGTAAACGCGGGCGCTGCAATCGGTTCTGCTGCAACAGTTGAAACTACAACTACAACTTTATCTTTACCGGTAACTATGGGTTTAGAGGTTGATGCGGCTTCTTGGATGACTTTCCGCGGTTCAATCACACAAGCTATTCCGGTACTTAACTCTACGAAGACTTCTGCTACTACAACTTCTAAAGAGTTAAATCCAATCACTAACAACACAGCTTTCGCAGCGGGTGTTGGTCTTAAGTTCAACAAAATCTCTCTTGATGGAACAATCTTAACTGGTGGATCTCAAGTCTACAGTTCAAATGCATTATTGTCTCAAGTTGGTTTGACTTACATGTTCTAATTTTTCGAAAGAAAAATTTGATACAAAAAGCCTTGGGTAACACCAAGGCTTTTTTTTTGCTTTATCTAGATTAGCGGAGTATCAAGGCCTATGAGATCTATATCTAGAGCTGTCTTGGTCATCGATAATGAGCCCCTTAAGCAAGAAGCACTTAAACAAGCGGGTTACTGGTTACAAAAAATAAAAGATATTGAAGCTACGACTAAAAAGTTTAATGAAACTGATCTTAAACTGTATACGGACTGGTTTAATTTAACGATTCAGCCACTACGGGCTGAAATTGATCAGCTTAGAGCCGATTTTGTAAAGGCCGCCGCCGCGTATAATATGTTAGTCTTAATTGCTAAAACGAAAAGAAGTTCAATGCCTGAAGCCTTTTTGTTCTTGGTAGATGAACAAGCTGAATACGAATTTGGCGATTGGGCCAAACGTGAAAAAATTGATCAGGCCAGATTAAAAAGAGCTGAAGAGATTAATCAGAAAATCGACTCTGAATTCGAAACCGAGGATCGTGATGAATCTGAATTTTCAGATAATAATGATGATGACGGCGAAGCGTATTTTAAAGCTGAACAAGAAAAAATCGCTAAGGCCCGAACGAAATATAAAAAAGAAATTCTTTATTACGAAAATTTATCAGACGATAAAATAAAAAAAATAATGCGAGATTTTGATGAAGGCGTGCAATTTGTAATTGATGCTATTGAAGTACTGACCAGAAGCTCGCGACCAGACCTTTTTCGTAAAATTTGGGAACTGACTCCAGTCAAAATTAAGAAATTTTTAAACAAAACTGCCTCTAGTAATATGGATCTTAATTTTGATGATTTAATTGATGACTTGGATCAGCGCCAGCAAGAAAATAAAGAGTTTTTTGCTGGCAAAAATTTTAATCAGGAAAACACTAGAAAAGAATTAGTTGAAGACCAGCAGCTTCGTCTTAAATCACTTTACCGAAAAATTGTTAGACGAATTCATCCCGATAATTTTGAATCTGATGAAACACCTCAGCTAAAATCATGGTTTGATCAGATATGGCAAAGTGTTTCAAAGGCTTACCATGGTGAAGATATTGATGTTTTGCAGGGTTTATATAATAAAATTATCGTCGTTTTAGAGGAGCATAAAGAATTAAGTATTTCTGAAATTTATTCGGCGGCGGATTCATTAGAAAAAGAATACAAGCAGCTGGTCGTTAGTCATAAAAATTTAAAAGATAATCCTGCTTGGAATTTTTCTAGCTTGAAAGATTATAGAAAAATTCATAAAAAAGCTTTTAAACCTTACGCCGAACAAAAACAATTTATTTTAGACGATTTAGACAACCTAAAATCTCGGCACACTGAAATCGAACGAATTGCTCTACTTTTAAAAGCGGGAACAATTCGAATAAAATCTTCCTCTTCCAACCGACGAAAGAAGCGAAGTCGCTACTAAATTATTTTACAATCGCTGCCGATTTTGTATCGAAGTAGTCTGGGGCTACAAATTCAGGACTATGCGGAAAGCGATAACTTTTATAAGCCTTGATCGGTGGCTCACCCGCGGCTTTGTAAGCTTCGTCCCAGTAATAGGCTAACAGATAACTTGATCGCGCCATTTGAGTCAGAATTAATTTTTCGAATTTTTGCAAACCGACCGAGGCATCTTTTCTTTCGGCGGGAGTACGAAGACTCATACCCTTATCAATTTTTAAAGATGATGGTTTTGTGACCGGATCAAGTTTTAAAACTTCTTTAATATCTTCGGCGGCTATATCACTAAAGACCCGCATATTCTCGATGAAAGTTTTTTGTTTTACAAAACTTGGTGTTTTCATCGCGCGCGCTTTTTTTGTAACTTTCGCAACTAAATCTGCGTCAAAGAACGCCACCGCTGAATCTTCATAGTAGGCGTGAATTCCACCGTGACCAGCCGCATAGCCATCATAATCAGAGGTATTATGAAAAGGTTGGCTGGCATCGCCAATGAAATGCCCCATTAAACCTAGGTTGACCATCATTTGGAAAAAGTTTTTATTGTAAGGAAGATCATCGTTTTGTTCTTCTTTAGAATTTTTTGGAGCGGCTAAATCTTTCATCGCGGCTCCGTCGGCAATGGCGCGACGATAGAATTGATCGGCTCTCCACCAGTTTGAACCCAGCTCGTCCGGGACAGAATAAATTGTCGCATTTTCTTTTACCTTGCTGGCTTGGCCAGTATAAGTCGAAACGATTGATTTAAAATCAGTGGGAACATCTTTGATTTTCAAACCTAAGCTTTCGGCGTTAATAAAGTGACCTGGGTCGCCTAGCTTACGTAGTTCAGGAGCTAAACTTCTCCAGTAAGTATCGGGAATATTACAAAGGTAAGCCATAGTTTGCGGTTTATTTTGTAAGTATTCTTTCAGCTGTTTATTTTTAACTAAGAAAACCGCTGATTCACAAATGGCAGCATGACCGCGACCACCCCAAGAAAATGCAGGGGAAGTAAAAGCCGTTAATAATAAGAACGCCCCGGTCGCAAGAACTTTATTCATAAAAACCCTTCTGTAGATTTAAATTCTGCCGCAATTCAAGATGAAATCAACTGATTCAGTAAAGAGCATTGAAACCTGTAACCTTATTGGTTATAGACAGCCTATGAGTTCTGAACAAAGTTTTACCTTCATACCGATTGGTTATTTAAAGTCCTGTTATCCAGATAAGTTTGGCGTTCCGCGCCAGCCGGGTTTGGTCAAAAAGGCTTATTCAGAATTACAAATTCGCGCTGACCTGCAACCAGAAATTTCTTTGCAAGGTTTAGAGGGATATTCACATGTTTGGTTACAATTTATTTTTCATTTAAATAATTCGGTACGCTTTCACGCAAAAGTTCATCCACCGCGTTTGGGCGGAGAAACCATGGGATTATTTGCAACGCGTTCACCACATCGCCCAAATCCGATTGGACTATCTTTAGTCGAATTAGTAGAAATTAAAAATGATACGTTAATATTTGCCGGCGCTGATTTGGTTGAAGGCACTCCCATTTTAGATATCAAACCTTATCTGCCGCATATCGAAAGCGTGCCCCAGGCTAAAAACGGATGGTTAGCGAAGGTTCAGCTAGAGCCCATTCAGGTCACTTTTACAGATTCTGCCTTGGAAATTTTGCAAAATTGGATGAGTCGCACTCAAAAAAATGAACTTAAAGAAGTGATCATCGATACTTTAAAACAAGATCCGCGCCCGGTTATTTATAAAGGCTATGAGGCGGGTCAATCGCCATATCGTAATAAACATGCTTTTAGGCTGTATGACGGCGACATTCACTTTGAATTTATCTCGGCGACTGAGGCTAGCGTCTTTGCTATCCATTTTTAGTATAATAAATTCAGTATTCTGCCTATGACAACCAACTAGAAATTCTGCTTAACTTGTGATTAATTACTTCCAAACGGGGTGTCTATGGAAACAACAAATCAAACCGCTTCAACTTTACGAAAAGTACCTACTTTAAGCCTTGGTTCGTATTTACACGGATCACAAGATGATAAAGTTAAATTCATCGAACAACTTTTTCACGGAATGAAGGATTACGGTTTCATTATTTTAAAAGACCATGATGTTTCAAAAGATTTATTAACTCAATCTTACCAAATTTTAGAAAAATTCTATGCTCTTCCAGAAAAGCAAAAAATTTCTTACATTTCCGAATTAGGCGGCGGTCAGCGTGGTTACACGAAATTTGGTACCGAGAACGCGAAAGGTTCACTGGTTAAAGATTTAAAAGAATTCTGGCACGTGGGCCGCGAAGTTGAAGACAGTCACGCGTTTGCAAAGTACTATCCAAAAAATATTTGGCCAGACGATACCGTTCCTGAATTTCGTCCTTTATTTGAAAAACTATTTTCACAGCTAGAGATGGCGGGAATTCAAATGATGGAAGCTTTAACTTATCCATTACAAGTTGAAAAAGATTATTTTAAAAAAATGGTGGTTGAAGGGAATTCTATTTTACGTTTACTTCATTACCCACCAATTCCTGAAGGTGTTGATCCACGTTGCGAGCGGGCAGCAGCTCACGAAGACATTAACTTTATCACAATTTTACCAGCGGCCACGACTTCGGGCTTACAGCTTAAAGATCGCGATGGTACTTGGTTAGATATTGAAACCGATTATGGAGCTTTAATCGTAGATGCGGGCGATATGTTGGCGCGCATAACGAATGACGTAATTCCGTCGACTACTCATCGCGTGATTAATCCACAAGACGGTAAAAATACGTCTCGTTATTCGATGCCGTTCTTTATGCATCCACATCCAGAATCTTTATTAACTTGTCTTCCGTCGTGCCGTGGTACCGGTGCAAAGTATCCAGATATTACGGCGCATGAATTTTTGATGCAAAGACTAAAAGAAATTGGTCTAATTAAGTAATCTATGAAAAGTCGTTATCTATTAACCATCGCCGTTACTTTAGCGGTTATGGTTTTATTTTTTTGGAAAGATCACGCTGAACTGCACGATGATGCAAACGATGCATATAACGGCACACAGGCCGCGCGCTTAGACACCGAAAAAAAATCTGAAGAAGTGATAAAAAAACAATTAGTTGAGTCCCAAGCACTTAAAGAAAAATCAACGGTGGCGGGAAGCGCCGGCGAGCAATTAGAAGAAGTACAGAAATCATTTTCACTTCACATCAAACAATTAGGTCAGTGCTTAGGCGTAAATCCTTCGGTGGAAGTAGAAAAGACAGATCCTACTTTTGATAATCTAGTTGTGTCTTTACAACCCACCCTTGGTGACGTCGTAGTTAAAATGGATGATTGGGCCCAGTTAGATGTTCGCGCGCCGAACGGCGATATGCGACGTATTCGCACCGAAATTGAATACCAAGATAATAATAATCCCGTAAAACACACTCAGCTTTATAAATTGAATGAACAAGGCATGCCCGAGCTTCAACAATTAACGCCCACCCAAGCAACGGATGCATCAGACGAAAGCTTAGAGATGTTACGTGGTGATTCTTCTACGACCAACGAAGAAAAAGGCGGCCGGGTTTACTACGCGGAAGGCGAAGAGCTGGTGCTAGTAGAACGTAATGGAAAAGTTCAATCATTCTCGTTAACTAAAGGCGAGAAAACTTTTAGTTGTACCGAAACCGATACAACGACTTCGAACTGTCAGTGTTTGTAATTTAAAACTATTTAAATTTTAAAGTGGTTCGCATCGGAAAGTGATCTGACGAATTTATTTCTAAGACTTCGGTGTTGGAAGCAGTGAAGCCACGTACGTAAATATGATCTAAAACTAAATTACGTGGATCGTTTGGTGGAATAACATGAGTTAGTCCAAGCGTTGCAGCGCTTAAATTTAAATACTCTTTACGTCCGGGGCTCCAAGTATTGAAATCTCCGGCCCAAATAACGGGCCCTGTTAGTTGCGCGATCAATTTTGTGATTTGATCGATCTGTTCTTCGAAAGCCCAACCGATGTTAAAGTTTAAGGCGTGCGTGTTGATTAAGTGAACCAGCTGATTATTAATTTGTACCACCGAATATCCAGAAACTTTGTGCGTGAATGATCCAGGCTCTGTACCAGGTGAGGTGATAGTCACTGAATTTTGTAGAGGATATCGAGCGGCGGTCATCACTCCGTTGGCTTGATCATCGAAGTCACAAAAGCTTTTGTAAAAGCTGTATGACAGCGGCATGTGGCTAGCAAATGCTTTTTCCCAACCATCAGAGTGCATCGCTTCTTGAATCATCATGATGTCGGCATTCACAGAAAGATTTTTTACGTCGTAAAAGTATTGTGAGTCTGCGTACTTGTGCGCATTCCAGGTGATTAAATTAATTTCGTTGGCATCTGCGGCGCGGGTTTGTACTGAGTTAGCAAAAGAAATTTGGTTTGTCTGTTGGTCACGGCATAAAACCGAATCAGTTAAAGCGAAGGC
>JACMRL010000039.1 GCA_014376435.1 Bdellovibrio sp.
GCCCGTAAAAAAGTCGAAGCGCCCGTACCCACGTATCGCACTGCCCGTGTCACGCACGATAAAATATCCCGCGTGCAAGGTAGCATCGGGTAATAATAAGCCAACCAAGGCCGGTATAAAGATAACGGTTCCCGCTTTATAAATAGAAAGATCAGCCGCCACTGAATAATACGGATCAACGCAGGCTTTTTTTGTACCGTAACCATAACGGCAAACGCTTTCATCTACTCTGGTAAAAATATATTCGTTATTTGAAACCTGACTGTAGTGAAGCAAAATAAAATTACTTCCCACTAGAACTTTGCAAGTTCCTTGCAGAATACAAAATTTTAAAAATGAAGGACAAACAGTCGCCAATAATCTACCGGTTTTATCCTTCATAGATTTCACATCAGTGGCCGCACAACTGGCATTCACGCCGTCATGCTGAGGAATATAATAAATTGTGGGGGTAATTAATTTTTTCGCTTGCTCTTCGCTTAGTGGAACATAAACATTTTCATCAATAATATCGTCCGAATCAATTTTCGCACGGCCGCAGCCAACACTAAAACTCAGAATAAGAATAAGACTTAAAATACGGCTCATCACCATGCAATTTATTTTGTAAGCGCACCAGAGTCGAACCAAAATAGTTGAATTGTAAATTGAACTTAGTTGTTCAGTGATTTGACACTGACAACTCGTCCCTGCTTTAGCTCGACTACATGATGGGCTAAAGCCTGAATGTCGGCCTCGTCGTGGGTGATCAAATAGACCGGAATATCCAACTGTGCAATCAGATTTTTAACCAGCGCCCGGGCCTCGCTACGCAGGTGCGGATCTAGTGCCGAGAACGGTTCATCTAATAAAAGTAAGCGTGGTTTACTGATCAATGCGCGCATTAAAGCTACTCGCTGTTTTTCGCCGCCCGAAAGTTTTTGTGCTTGGGTATTCCAGCATTTATTAAGTCCTAATTTTTCTTTGTAAGATTCAATTAATTCTGTTGGGTAATGATCTTTATAGCGGGCTTCGGCAACGATACGAATATTTTCTTCGGCCGTCAGGTGCGGGAACAATTCAAAACTCTGAAACACCACGCCTAAGCGACGTTCGTTTAAAGGTAAATCACTTAACTTCACGCCGCTAAAATCCCAGCTCCAGTTTTTTGGTTTGTGAATACCGATCAAACTTTTAAAAAAAGTAGTTTTACCTGAACCAGAATGCCCCCAAAAAGCCGTAACCCCTTTTTCCGGAATAGAAAGTTCGGGTATATCTAACAAGAAATCGTCGAACTTAAGTTGAAGATTTTTTATTAATGACATCAATTACTCCTGATACAAAATAGATAGCCGCCATCGTCACTAGCCACAAAAATAAAATATATAAACTAAGCAAATAAGCTAACGAAAGCCGGTAACTACTTAAAAAACTTTCGGCCATCAGGCCAATCGTACTACGCTGCACACCTAAAGATTTTAAGATGGCAAAATCACTTAAAAACCAAACTACTAAAAAAGAGATCCATAAAAACAACGGGCGCTTTATTTGCCTTAACACAATGACCGAAATAATCTTAGTCGAGTCTATCCCATAAATTTGTGCAGTGAAAATCTGAGATTTAATTTTTTCGAGAGGTTTCTCCAGAAAGCTCTTAAATAGCGAAGGGAAAAATAGAATCGACATCGCTAAAGTAATTTTAAAGTAGTCACCGTAATTAGACGATGGAAATAATAAATAAAATGAAAAGCTGACCAAGATTGTGGAGCTTGAAATAAGATGAGACGAAATATTCTGACTGCCATTTTTAACAAAATCATAAATCCAAGCGTAAAGTAAAATAAAACAGGCGGCTAAATACACCGTTAGAATTTGAAAAGAGCGAATAGTCGCGGTTAAAATTTCGGCAGAGAAAGTGATTAGCTGGTCAAAGCCACTCAGTGACTTGAGCACCCCAAATGCATAACCGCCTAAATAGATAAGTAAATAAATACCGATACCGCATAAGCCTAATTTAGATCTGAGATAATTACCGGCAAAAAACTCCTGCGGTTCGTATTGACGGTTTTTTAAAATGGAAAAACTTAATATAAAAATAAACAAACTTTGAAATATATTTAACGTCCAAGCCGCCGGCCAATTTTGTCCGATGAATATTTTCTCGAATATTAAAACTTCTAAATTAGTTCCGCGACCACCCCCCGCCACCAAAGGCACCGAAAAACTGGCAAAGCAAAAAACAAAAATCATTACAAAAGTAGCTAATAATTCGAATTTTAAGATTGGAAAATAGATTCGGCGAAAAAACTGTAAGCGACTGATTCCGTAAATTTCGCTATTCATACTGTAACCACTCATCTTCTCTTGAGTAGCGCTATGAACCAGTACGGTAGCAAAACCTAAGTGAATTAATACAAAGATGAAAATAATTCCCGCCGTACCCATCGGAAAAGGATTCAAAATAGAAAACGCAATCAGTATAGAAAATAAGGTTGGTAAAATCTGGGGAATCAACAAAAGCTTACTAGCCACCAAGGAGGCCGTTGGTTTCAACGCAAAAAGCCCCAAACTAAAAGGAATACTTAATAACGTGACCAACGCCGCCGTAATACTTGATTGAATCAATGAGTTTTTAAAAGCCCAAGATAATTCTTGGTAATCTAAATTAAGATCTAAACTAAAATATTTTATAAATATAAAATACGGAATTAAAAAGTAAAACAGCAAACCATATCTAACGATTTGCGGAAAACTTTTAAAGACCTTCATTCTTGCGAATTTCCGTCCATTGATTTATCCACTTATCTATTCTATCTTGATCATAAAATTTTACTGGAACCGTACGATAAACTTTAATGGCATCAAATTCAGTGGCATCTTTTACGCGCTCTACAACCGGTAGCATATAATTTTTCGCCATAATTATTTTTTGCGCTTCACGGGTTAACATAAATCTTAAAAACTGCTCGGCTCCCTGACAGTTCTTACAAGTTGCCGGAATACCTGCGAACTCAACCTGTAACGGTAAAGCCTCTTTCATCTCAAGACTTACAAAGGTTGAATCTTTTTCTTCCACGACGTGATAAATCGGCGAAGTCACATAAGAAAATACTAAGTCAGCTTGTCGATTCTTAAATAAACCGTAAGCACCTGACCAACTTGATGAAAAGCTATGAGCTTGCTTCATTAAAGCTTTTAAAAAAACAATCGCTTGCTCGGTGGGTTTCGTTTCAAAAATCCAAATCAACATTTGTAAACCTGGCGAACTAGTGCGTGGATCTTGTAAAGCGATGCGGCCTTTAAGTTCTGGCTTTAATAAATCTTCTAATTGATTTACTTGCACGGACATATCTTGTCGTCCCACAAAAGTCATTGGCGCCCAATCATAAGCCATGAAGCGCGTTTGGTTCTTTAATGCTCGCTCAATATCTGGAACATAATCAGCCGTGATCGTTTGCGTGATTGGCTGCCATTCAATTTTAGTGGCTTGACGCGAAAGATCGAATTGATCTAAACCTAAAACTAAATCGGCCGTTGAATTTTTATTTTCAAAACTGATCTTTTGCAAAGTCATTGCAATATCTGGAGATTCTAAGAATTCAATTTTAAAAATATTTTGTTTTTCAAAAAGTTCTTTTAAAGCCGGGCCCGGACCCCATTTCGCAATAAATGAAGATGATGCATAGATTCGGATCGTGCGGTCTTCAATCATCTGCGCTTTATCTTCTTTATGATAATAAAAAAATGACAGACCCGAAAAGATCAGAACCATAAAAATAATAAAATGTTTCATTTACCACCACAATCCACGGCGACGTTTAAAAAAGTAATAATCCAAACCCAAGCAGCGGCCTGCGCCAACCCAAGCTAATAAAATGTGACAAGCGATTAATAACTTAAAAAATATTTCGCGGTCTACGCTAGAAATTGACAAGTAATTTAAACATACAAACACCGCCAACAACGAAGTCGGACGCACGACGTAACCTAAAATATAAGAAATACCAACGGCAAATTGTAAACCGATTAAAATAAATGCGTAAGTATGCCAATGAGGAATAATTTGTTCGCTTAATAAAAGACGATACCATGAAGGTAAAGCCGGTTTATTTAAAGCCTCCACAAATAAATCCGCTAAGCCCCCGCTACCTATGCTGTAGAATTTCCAGTCCTTTAAAGCTAAGTCGATATAAAAATATCCTAAGAAAATTCTTAGAAAAGAAATTGGTAATAGATGGCCAACATATTTAATACTTTCGAAGTAAGCTTGAAACATAGATTAAGCCTACCTAAACTCCTCGCTTCGGACAAGCGCTGTTCAGAAAACAAATTGAACAATCTGGGCTTCGGGCTTTGCAAATCGCACGACCATGACTAATCAAGTAGTGGGGAAGCATGACCCACTCTTTTTTCGGAGCCATGACATTCAACACATTTTCAATACGGACGGCGTCTAGCGTCTTTACCCAACCAAAGCGGTTCGCTAAACGACCTACGTGCGTATCAACCACAACTCCCGATGCAATTCCGTAAGCATTACCCATCACAACGTTTGCGGTTTTACGCCCCACTCCGGCTAATTCATAAAGCTCTTCCATTGTTTTTGGCACTTGGCCTTGGTATTTCTGAACTAGTACTAAGCAGCATTCTTTAATATTTTTTGCTTTGTTTTTGTAAAAGCCCGCCGAGTGAATCAGTTCTTCGATTTGCGGCAAAGTGGCTTCACTCATGGCTTTAGCATCTGGAAATTTTTTGAAAAGTTCTTTGGTTACGATATTTACGCGGATATCAGTGCATTGAGCAGAAAGAATCGTGGCAATTAATAGTTGAAAAGGATTTTCGAAGTTAAGGGCACAATGTGCATCGGGATAACGTTTTTTTAAGGCCTTCAGTGTAGCCTTAAAATCCAAAGCCTGGATTTTAAGGCCGGCCGTCTTCGACAGGACTTTAGTCTTACTCTTCGTCGCCAAAATCGCCAATGGCTTCTACGGGACAACCTTCCATCGCTTCTTTGCAGGCGCTGATTTCTTCTGGAGATTCAGGCTGTTTAGAAACGTAAGCATGACCATCATCCTCATGCATTGCGAAGTTTTTCGGGGCCGCTAAAACGCAAGCGTCACAAGCAATACAAGACTGGTCTACAAATACTTTGCCAGCTTTATTTTCTTTCCATTTTTGCGACAGATCAGCCAAGGGGACCTCCGGGTGGATTGATTGTAAAAAACTTCTGGGCCTAAGTCAAATTCATCCTCTCAGGACGTATCAAGTTGCCTCTAAACCCATGTAAAATAAAGCTTTTAGGGGGAATAATGCAGGGACCGCGCACACCTGAGTCACATGAACTCAAACAAGTTGTTGATTTTTTAAATAGCAATCTTCGCCAAGATAATAAGTGGCCGATCACCAGCGAATATCCAACCGCACTTTCCCAAAGCAATATTCATAATATGAGCATCATCTGTGAGGATGAAAAAATCATCGCCCACGCGGTTTTGAAAACGCTTGTTATTAAAACTCCGATCGCAATTTTTAAAGTTGGCGCGATTGGTTCAGTGGTTACCGATCCCGATCACCGCCACCTTGGGTACAGTACTAAAAATATTGAAAAGTGCATCGAGCTCGCCAAAGAACAAGAATGCGATGTCGTGGTTCTATGGACAGATCAATTTGATTTTTACCGCAAAATGGGTTTTGAATTGGCGGGTTATGATTATAGTTACGTGATTGAAAATGAAACTCCGATTAAAAATAAAGATTTACGCTTCGTCACCGGCAACAACGTTGACCCCGCGGCTTTACAAAAACTTTATTCACAACATACGGTTCACGCACTTCGTACAAACGAAGACTTCAAACAATTTCTAAAAATTCCTAATTCAAATCTTTATACGGCTTGGGATAAACAAAACCAAATCGTGGCTTACGCCGTTGAAGGTAAAGGTTTAGATTTAATTAATTACGTTCATGAATGGGCCGGCCAAACTCCCGCGTTGATTGATTTATTTAATTACATTCACCAGCAAAAGAAACAAACGTTAACGGTGATGACTCCGGCCCACTCTAAAAATTTACATCAGCAATTAGGCGCTCAGGCCGCGATGACCCATCAAGGTTATTTAGGAATGTTGAAGTTGATTAATAAAACTCAATTATTAGTTAAAATTAAAAAAGCTTTCCGCGCCGAAGGATTAGATCTGATTGTTTTTGAAGAACAAAATGGAAAAATTGTTTTTGGCTACGGCATGGATCTTTACACTTTAGATAATGAAGCCGATCTAATCCAAATTCTATTTGGCCCGCTTGATATCCATGCGCTTGATTTCATGTCAGCGGAAGCCAAAGAAAAACTATCAAAACTTCTTCCTATGCCATTATGGATTTGGGGTTGGGACTCTATATGAAAAAAAATATCACCACGGCTTTGCTAATCGCCGCGATATTATCATTTAATATGTCGTGCATGAAAAAACAAAACTTAGACGACGATAATTTAGGTGATCCGATTAAACCCGCGGCCCTGCTCAGTGCAATTAGCGATGGCCTAGGAACTTACAGTTATGATATTAAACAAGATGAGTCGTCTAGTTATGTTTTATCTCAAAGCGTTCAAGCCGGAACCCCTTATAACTTGGAACAACAAGACTTAACCGTTACCGCTGTTGTCGCCACAAATACTTCTATTAAATTCGATAGCTTGGTAACAAAAACAATCTACAGCGATAATCAAACCTCACAATCGATTCCCCGCTCGTGGAGTTATCAAATTGGTTCAGACCCAGCTACACAAAATAGCAAAAAAAGTGATGAAGAGGCAAAGCCAAATGCAGAACTTGAGCCTCCTCTTTATCTATTCCGTATGCTTGAAAGCGTAGCTTACACATCCTGCGAAGCCGAAGGCGAAAATGCAGCCGCTTGCTACCAGTTACATTTTGTTGATTTTAAGTTACGCGTTTCTCCGTCTATGGCGACCCAGCATCAGTGTGCGAATGTAAATCAATGTTACATTGAAGCTCGTAAAATCGAATTTGATACCGTTAGTTACAAAGTTCTAGATAAAGATAATAAACCTTTACGTATTCACTACACGATGACGATTAGTAAAGATGTCCCGTTTTTATCTAAAATGTTACAGCTTTGTTATCGCCGTCTTTACACGATAACTAGCTCTCAGCAAAAAGTAATGGCCGATACGTGCTATTCGGTTAATAACTATACCTTCGGTAGATAAACTGAACTTGTCTGGTTCAGTTTATCTTGGCATAATTTATTCATGAAAAAGAAAATTGCGATTGTTTTTGGCGGCAAGTCAGCAGAACACGAAGTATCAATGAATTCGGCGCGTAACATCTGTAATGCAATTGATAAAAATAAATTTGAGATTTTATACATCGGAGTTTCTAAACAAGGCAGTTGGTACGAATTTTCTAATGCAAACGTTTTCGATACCTACAAAGCTTTAAACGACCAAGAATTAAAAGAAGCCGATTTGATTACGCTCATTTCTTACCAGGAAAAACCTTATATTTTCTCATTTAAAACCCAAGAAAAAAGAGCAATCGACTGCGCCTTCCCGATTATTCACGGAACGATGGGTGAAGACGGCACACTGCAAGGCTTTTTCCGTATCTTAAATTTGCCATTCGTTGGTTGCGGAGTATTAAGCGCCTCAGTTGGTATGGATAAAGAGTACATGAAGCGCCTGATGACTGAATCTGGAATTGCGAATTCAGCTTACATGATTTTAAAAAAATCCGTACCCGCCAATTACCATGAAATC
Organism: Bdellovibrio sp.; assembly: GCA_014376435.1. Taxonomy (GTDB): domain Bacteria; phylum Bdellovibrionota; class Bdellovibrionia; order Bdellovibrionales; family Bdellovibrionaceae; genus Pseudobdellovibrio. The sequence goes on from JACMRL010000039.1 coordinate 7,757, forward strand.
GTTAAAAAATTAGGCTCACCATTTTTTATCAAACCTGCCAATGCCGGGTCATCAGTCGGTGTTCATAAAATTAAAAGTGCAGAAGATTTCGATCCTAAATTAAAAGATGCTTTCCAATACGATTTAAAAGTAATCGCCGAAGAATTTATTGATGGCCGTGAAGTAGAGTGTTCCGTTTTAGGTTTAAATCAAAGCCCAAAAGCTTCGTTACCCGGCGAATTAATTGTTAAACATGAATTTTATTCTTACGAAGCGAAGTATTTGGATCCAAACGGTGCCGAAATTGTTATTCCGGCTAAATTAACTGATGAACAAGTAAAAGAAATTCAAAATTTAGCTATTAAAACTTTTCAATCTTTAAATTGCGACGGCTTAACCCGCGTTGATTTCTTTGTGCGTAAAGATGGCCGGGTCTTTGTGAACGAGATTAATACTTTACCCGGCTTTACTAAAATTTCGATGTATCCAAAAATGTGGGAAGCATCGGGTTTAAAATACTCTGATTTAATTACCGAGCTGGTGCAGTTAGCTTTTGAAAAGCACCAGCTTGATAACCAAATTAAAATGAGCTTTTAATTTTCCGAAAGGTCTACTTTTTGCCCATTTAAAAATAACGAATTTTTTTGCGCTACGCCGTCTCGGCCATCATCACCTTCGACTCCTTTTACACCTTCGCCACCGGGCTGGCCGTTTTTCATCAATCTGCAAGGGTCTCCGCCTGTTCCAAGTCCTGCCGCGCCGCCCGCTCCACCGCGACCACCAACCTGACCTAATCCTTTTAAACCTGCCAAATTAGGCGAACTTACTTTCAAATTTGCGTCCCATAATTTAATTGTTGCACGACCCGAGTTACCACCATTTTTTCCGATTCCTCCAGGAAATCCTTGCGCGCCTCGGCTGCCGTCTTTACCCTCACTTCCTTCCTGCGCACAGACATTTTTGTAAAAAAGTTGGTTTGGCGATACTTCAAAAACAACAAGCGGCATACTTCCGTCATCACCTTTGGCACCACGCAAAGTATCATCTGGCTCACGCGCTGCTTTTCCGTGACCACCATTTTCGCCAACCATCGTCACATTTAATTCTCCGCTGGCGGTGAAAATTTCGATTTGTAATAAACCTCCCGCGCGGCCTTCTTGTTCAAATCCAGCTCGTTGATTGAGTGGAAAAGTTTGAATTGTACCGGTTGAGGATTGTAGATTTTCGATTTTTACTGAACCTGAATAGTCTTCTAAGTAAAGATGAGTTTTTTCTTCCATCCGTAAACTTTGAATATAAATATGTTTTGTTTTAGCGTTTAATTTGAATTTTTGCGCTAAGTTAAAATCCTCACTTAATTGCAAATTAAGTACGGGTAAAACTTCGACGTCTTCTAAAACTTCTTTTTGTGCATTTAGAAATTGATAGCTAATTTTTACCTCTCCCACTAATGACTCTTTCCACGTGCGTGAATCATCTAGGCGAATAATCGTTTGCATTGAATTTTTGTTTTCGCTTAGCTCAGTTTTTTTTAAAATGATTTCGTTTGGCCAGTGGCTAGGAAAATGAAATTGAACTTCTTGAAATGATCGACCGTTTTGCACGACATACTCGTAGCTGAAAACTTTTACGATTGGCTTGTCTGCCTGTTGTTCAATCGCGGGCTGTTGCAACTCAACAACCTCAACCGGCTTTACTTCTGCGGGGGCGGCTTCGTCGCCCTTCTTTTTTACTTTCATGCACGACGATAAAATAATAAATACGCTGACTAACCAAATCTTATGTTTCATGTTTTTTCTCCTGTTACGGAGGGCTTTGCAGAATGAAGACTACTTTGCAGAATAACAGGCGCTTTTTTAGATCCGTGCTCCGGACGTTGGTCTTGTGCCCTTATCTTGCACCGTATTTATTTACTTCGTTCGCACACTATTTTAGGAGCCTTCATGAAAGATATTCAGTATTACGAAAAAGCCGATTCTTCGACCCAAAAAGCTTATTTAAAAATTCAGTGTAATTGTGTTTTATGTAATACCGCTTTAGAACTTAAATTCGAAAACTTAGGTCTGGGAGTTGTTAAAGAAGAAGCCCACTGCCCGCAATGTGAAATTCGTACTCGCGCCAAAATTCATTCACTTCAGTAGTTTTAAGTCAGTAATTTGACATTCGAAAAAAAATCGCCAAAAACCCGATCATCTTGAAGACCAAAACCCGATTGTTTTGTCGCTTTCACCGAACCGGGTAACTGAACTGACCATTTATTCTTACAGATTAAGCCTACGTCCAACGAATCCGCCACTTTCGCTAACTTATCTTCGTCGCCGTATAAATGTGCCGCCATGCCGAAGTAGGAAACGTTCGAGTACTTTGCCACATCAAATGCATACTTTACCGTTGATAAAATAAATAACGGAGCCATCACCTGGTCTTGCTGCAAGGTTGAACAGTTCGACATGTCTTGGGTAAAAGTCATCGGTAAGAAATTTTTGTTCGCAGGTTTTGACGTTTGAATTAAACGAGCTTGGTCGGAAACGGCTAAGGCAGAAATTTCTGAGAATGTTTTAAAAGATTCCTCTTTCAGGCAAGGCGTCCATAAAGATGAGTCATCGATTGATTCGCTAGGCTTTACGTTCATAAAGTAGTCAGCAATTTTTTCTTTCCACGCCGCTTCATTTTTTTCTAAAATGAAAAGCCTAGATGAATTCCAGCCTAACTGCCCTTGCCCTGTTACAAATGATGAAATAACTTTTTTAAATATTTCATCCGTGGGCTCACTCAGTGCCACCGCCGAATTTTTTGAACCCGATGAAATTTGCAATTTTTTAAAACGTTGCAAACTATTCGCCGAAGTTAATTTTAAAATTTCGGTCGCGTTCGTTAATTGCCCCACAAAAGAAATTGCTTTGATTCCTGGATGAGTCACCAAAAGTTTTTTTACATCCTCTTGATCAGAAGTGATAACTTGAATCAAACCTGCAGGAGCCTGTGATAACTGAATAAGTTCAGCCATAATCATGGCGGTAACGGGCGATTGTGAAGAAACTTTGATAATAACGGCGTTGCCCGCCGCAATCGCTGGAAATAATCTTTCGCCAATCACGCGTAAAGATAAATTCCATGTACAAATAATTGAAACCACGCCAACCGGAGTAAATGTTTGATTGGCCTGTGGCCTATGGCCGCTTAATTCGCGCATCACTTTATCTAGACTAGTAATTAATGAGCCCATTCCGTTATCACGCACAAATTCAAATGGTAAACCTTGGTCAAGAGCTTCAAACCTGGCAAAACTATCTTTGCTCATGGCTAAATGATTATGAAAACTTTGTAGTAACTGTAAACGATTTTCTAGCGAACTTGTTTTCCAATCCGCAAAAGCTTTTTGCGCGGCTTGGATCGACATTACAACTTCTAACATTCCGGCTGAATCAACCGTGTGCAAAACTTCTGAAGTATAAGGATTTTTTTTAGTAAATTGGGTTTCTAACGAGGTCGAAGTATTATTAATAAAGCTATGAATCTGCATTTGTTAAATTTAGGAGAATCTGACTGAATTACAAGGTGAAAAAAGAAAGGGCGACCGATGGATCCCTTGCGGGTGTTGTCGATCGCCCCTATGACGCTACGGCGGAGGTTTAATTGGCCTCGTACCGCGTCTAGCTAGTGCGGCTAAAAAGCCGACACCTCCGCCATTGTTATGTCATATAAACTCATAACACCACCTCCTTTCCAACCGTTAGAACGGCTTAGTAGAAGAATAATGGATAAATACGGTTAGCACAAAACGAAAATTTTTGTGGTTGGTATAACATTACATTATGAGACGGAGCGTAATAAAAAATTGGAAAAATGACTCAGTCTAGAGCTTGAATAATTTTTTCTTTCAGCGAAAGCATTTCATTTTCAGGCAAGCGCTTTGCGCGCTTGAAGTCTAAGTCTGGAATGCTCCAGGCAGGAATTAGATGCAAATGATAATGTGGAACTTCAAATCCCGCGACTAAAGTTCCGACGCGCGGGCAACCCGTTACTTTTTGAATCGCTTTGGCAATTTTTTGTGCGTTCAAACCAACTCGTGTGTAGGCTTCCGCCGGAACGTCGAACCAGTGGTTTATTTCTTGTTTAGGAATTACGATCACGTGACCTGGATTAACTTGGTCTAAGGCTAAAATCGCAATCGTTAAGTCATCTTCATGAATTTTGTAACTTGGTAAGTCGCCGGCAATAATTTTCGTGAAGATCGATGACATAAGCTGCCTCTGTTAGTTGATTGCTACTGGGTAAGATTAACTTCGCCTTTTTTAGTGAAAGGAATACTTAAAATTCCTAGCTGCGCCGAACCTTTTAATTCGTACTCTTTTTCTAAAGTTTTTTTCATAAAACTACTAATTAGATTATTGACCATATTGTATTGAAAACGTAAGGGAACAATAACGTCGCCTTTACCATTCGCGGGAATTTCAACCGCCTGGTCAATCACCCAAGCCGTTACATCTTGCCCTGAAAATTTTAAAGCATAACTAACCTTGTCCAATTTCAAGGGGACTGAATTTGGATTATCGATATTTAATTTTAGATTAAGAGTAATATCTTTAGCCGAAATATTTGCAACATCAACTGAAGTAATATTTACCTCGGGATCTTTCAAGGTCAAAGTTGAACAGGAAAGAACGGAGGCCGTTAAAATAAGTAGAATTAGCTGCTTTAACATGAATTAGCGTTGCTCCGCTGATTTCCAAGTCAGGTTTTCTTTTCCTTGCCATTTACCACGTGGACGATAAATACGATTTTTTTCGTATTGCTCGTTCGCATGTGCAATCCAACCGGCGATGCGCGATACGGCAAAGATTGGCGTGAAAATATCTGTCGGAATTCCCATCGCATGGTAAACAGTTGCCGAATAGAAATCGACGTTTGGCATTAAACCCTTTTCTTTTTGCATTGTATCGTCGATCAACGCCGATATTTGGTAAAGTTCTGGCTTACCCATTTTTTTAGTTAATTGCTCAGAAAATTTTCTTAAAATCGCCGCACGTGGATCGCCGTCTTTGTAAACGCGGTGACCGATGCCCATTACTTTTTCTTTAGCATCCAGCGCATCTTTTACGAATTGCTGGGCTTTTTCGATGGTGCCGATTTTAGCTAACATCACCATCACTTGTTCATTTGCTCCACCATGCAATGAGCCCTTTAAGGCACCGATTGCCGATACCACTGCCGAGTGTAAATCAGATAATGAAGAAGTCGTTACGCGAGTTGCAAAAGCCGAACAGTTTAATTCATGATCGGCGTGTAAGATTAAACAAGTATCAAAAAGTTTTACGATATCTGCTTCAGGCTCGGTGCCTTTTAACATATACATAAAATTCCAAGCGATTGATTTACCCGCTTGCGGAGTTAATATTTCACGCTTGTTACGAATTGCTTCGAATGCTGTAACAATCGAACCCATTTTCGCCGTTAAGCGAACTGCCTTACGCATATTTGCTTCGTGTGAATTATCATTTGCATCGGTATCCCAGTGAGACATCAATGAAACCGCCGAACGTAGCCACGCCATTGGGTGAACATTTGTTGGTAAAGTTTTAAGAACGCTGACGTACGCTGGATCTAGCGTCATGTTTTTATTTAATTCAGCCGTGAAACTTTCTAATTCAGATTTGCTCGGCATGCGGCCGTTCCAAAGCAAATAAGTCACTTCTTCAAACGTCGAGTTAGCGGCTAAATCTTCAATCGTGTAACCACGGTAGATTAATGTATTACCAACGATAAATGAAACAGCCGTTGTACAAGCCACAACGCCTTCTAAACCTTTATCAATCGCGCCTTCATAGATATTTACTTCTGCCATAAAAATTCCTTTATTTGATTTGAAATCGAATATTTAAAATTAGCAAAAAGCTGATTATTTGGCTAGCTTTATCACTCTGTCTTTGACGTCAATCACGACGACAGTCTGATCCCGCAAGGGTTCTGCTAGACCTGTTTTTTGTTGGGCTTGAAATAGTAATTCGTTGCGTAAGTCATGAACGCCGGCCTTAGCCGTATCATTCATGATTTTTACAATCGTATCTGAACCTAAAACATCAGTTAAGCCATTCGTTACAATACAAACGCGTGAGCGAGGCTCAAGCTCTATGGCTGCGCATGCTAATTGTCCCGTGAATTGCTGGCCGAATGGGCTAAGCGTAGACTTCATACTCTGCAAAGGCTTTCCTCGCGCCATATAATACGCGCCGATATTTCCTGCGCTACAAAATTTTAAAGAGTAATCGCGGCGGTCAATGACCGCATAAAATGCATGAGTCAAATCATTGGGGCCAGCCAAAGGTTTTAAATCTTCCGCAATTCCTTGTAGAATACGATCTGGTGGATTTCCTTTTTTCGCTTCTAAAACATGTGAAACTTTTAAAATTAGCGATAAAAAGGAAGCCGACATTGCATAGCCCGAAGAAGATGCCACTAAAAGTCCGAAGCGAAATTTATCTTCATGCTCAAAAACATCGAAGTAATCTCCGCCGGACTGCGTACCGTAAACAAATTTACGACTGATTTCAAATCCCGGAATATTGGGAAGTTCGGTTGGAGTTAATGCTTTTTGAACTTTTGCTAACATTTTCATATCGCCCGCAATTTGCGACATCAGGCTATCTAACTTTTGCGAAAATTTAGTCAGCTCTTGGCGATAGGTCATCACTTCAATATTTTTAATCTGCAGCATTTCTTCAAGCTCAGAAATTTTATTTTTCAGCTGTACCGATTCGTCTTGCGCCATGTACGTATTCTGAGCTGAGCCTAATCGATGGTCAACCGGGAAGACGCCACTTGCAGATACGAAATCTCTTTATTTAAAGTGGTTAATAAATGATTCATACCTAAACCTGGACTTTGATCTTTAATCTCGTTGAATTGCTTCACTGATTTTTTATGTTCGGCTAAGACGTGGCTCGTTTTTTCTAGAAGCAGCTTTTGCAAATAAGAACTCATATTAAAAAGTAAAATCCAATTCGAAGTAGAGAAATAAATTGGTAAAAAGCTGGGCTCAACTCGCCTACGCACATAAAAATGCCCCCAAGCTGATAAAAACAGTAATGGAACAGCATAAAATGCTACGACCATTGAAGTTAAAAATTCAAAACGATTTGCGCTGATTGAACCTGAAAAGTATTGGTTAGCTTGCAAGTAATCCAATGCATAAATCGAAGCCATTACCACAACGATCACGGCAATTAAATTTAAAGCTGTAGCAATGGTCCAGATTTTTCGGCTGCGACTTTCTAAGGTATTTTTAAGCCAAAACAAATAACATGCACGCGATAAGTAAACGCTTAAAACCGCCGCGGTTGCCAAGTGTAAATGTAAATCCGACTTAGCTAAAAAGTAGAATACAATTCCAACTAGCAAATATTCTTTTCTGAAGACCCATTCTGAAATAAAAAATATCCCGAACGTAACCAGCATCGCCGACAAACTGCCATCTAATAAAAACAGACCTAAACTACGATTCTCGCCTAATAGTCTTTGTAATGTAAAAGCATACTTCGTTGGATCAATGTAGATCATTCCTAACATGATGAAGAAGGGCCAGGCCGCTAATGGAGAAAAACACAGCTGCATAAGGTTTTTTCGGGGCGCATCGATTTTAAAATCATACTTCATCATTGCTTCCTGCATGTTGCGGCTGAACGAAAAACTTAATAGCGTCCCTTGAATCGCGGATAAAATCATTTTCATTTCTGAGCTCCGTATAAATCAAATCGAATTAATTTACCCTGTACTTGCGAATGCGGCTTCAAACCTAAAATCGGCGCCTTAATTGGCCGCTTCACCACAACTCGCTGCACATTTTTATATTTTACAGCAGCCTGCAAAACTTCACCCGCATCGATGTCATCGCCGACCAAATGGCGGAATAAAACCATTTCCTGCCTTGGTAAGGCTGATTTTATTTTTTCGGGAAACATCGGATCAAAATAAATAACTTCAAATTCAGCTTGCGAAGTTTGTAGAAAGTCTAATGCGGACGAAAAAATAAATTTCAAAGACATCGGCTTATCAAGTTTTTCCCACGCATTTTCTAAGGCCAGATAGATGAGTGGATTGCGTTCTAATGCCGTCACCTCATAACCAAGCTGCGACAGAAAAATTGCATCGATGGCTAAGCCAGCACTCAGGTCTAAAATGCGGTTTCCCGCTTTACCTGCCCCCATCGCCCGGCTTAAAAGTTCAGTTTTAATTGAACCTTTTTTTTTATGATAATTTAATTTGTTCTCGTTAAAATCGATTGAGAATTTATTGCCCGCCGAATCGTATATGACCGGAGACGGTGCCGTGAAATCAATTTTTTCAAAATGACTTAGGTTGAATTTTTTTTGCTTTAAAAATTCAGACCATTTCAGAAACAGCTGTTCAGATGGGGAATCTTTTAAATAGATAAACTTTTCTAAAGAGTCCAATCCAGTTTAACCCCTATATACCAAAGATTTTCGACCACTAAGATAGCAACCATCATCAAAAATGTTTTTAGAGATTCTCGGCGAATTTCTTTTAAACTTGAGCCTATGGGGCTTTGAATTTTTGCAACTTTTAAAAATAAAGGCAATGACCAGAAAACTAATAACGCCGTTCCAAACAAGGTCCAAAACATCCCACCATAAAACCAGTGAAACAAAAACCATAAAACAAAATAAGTTGTCCACCAGGCAATTAAAAATTTTTTGGCTTTATCAAAACCCATTTTGGTCATGGTGTTTTTAATTTGTGCCTGCGATGAAGTCAGCATGTGGCTAAAGTTATTAACGTGAATTAAAAATAAACAGGCAAAGCCCCATAAAACACCAAAAGCTAAACCTTCGGTATCAATTCCTGCCCCTAATGAAACTTGGTATCCCGAAACTAATGCCGGGCCCAGTAATAGAAATAATGTCCATTCGCCAAGCCAATTTTGCTTGTAAGAATTTTTCTCAAAAAATTGTGATACTACTAACAATACAATAACCACAACCAGAATGCGAAAAAGCTCGATCTGCAAAATAAAAATGGGTAAAGAGATTAAAAAAGAAATTCCAATCAAGATCCACGAAATATGGGCCGCTTTCCAAGCAGTTACCCAACCACTCATGATCGGTTTTGCCGTAAACGCGATATTTACTCGGTCAAAGCCGGATAAGTGATCGACGACGTCATTACGGATATTTAAACCCGCAAATAAAAACAACATCGCGAACGCAGCTAACACGATACAAAACGGATCGCGAAAACGGTCATCAACAAAGTTTTTTGTAAAAACAAAAAATAACGGCATTAAAATCAATAAAAATGTAGGTAGTTTAATCAAACGCGAAACAAATTCAAAAACGGAGGGCCGCTGAATTTCTTTTTGCTCTAGCATTTCGAAAGTAACGGTCTCTTCCGGCGAACCTAAATTAAATGTTTCGACCGGAATAGGGCGAAGACCGTCAGCGGTTTTACCTAATAAGTACTGCGAAAAAAGTGGATCCGCTTTTTTTACGCTGATAAAGCGATGGGATCTCACGCTTTCGGCTTTCTACGCCAGTATAAAATCTCCGTCAGAGGAGCTAAATTTTTAATAAGATCTTTTTCTTTACCCTTTAGCATTTGCTCTAACGTAGTTAAGTGATGTTCATACAATTCGATTAGCTTCGTATTTAATTGATCGAAGTCAGAAACTTTTTTCAAAAACAACTGCTCAGCTTGGGCCGGATCATTTGAAAAAATTAATTTCATTTCCGTTAAATCATGTGCCTTGATCATTTGGTCAATCTGGGCGCGGCTCATTTGATTTGTGATAAATGCGCCGAATGAATTAAGGTAACCTGATTTAAGGTCTCCTAAAACTGCTTTACCTTCTTGATTACGAATATCAAAGTCAAGTAGGTCATCACTGCGCTGAAATAGTTGACCTAAAATCGAACCCATCTCGTTTAAAATTTGGTGCAGATTAACGTCGTACTTTTCTTGTGCGATAAATGGGGCACGTAAACACCATTTAAATAAAGAAGCGGTTTTTAAAAAGTGAACGCGGTCTAACTGCTCCATCGTAACAAAAAAATCGCCCACGATTGAATCTTGTAACCACTCGCCTTCTAATAAGTCTGAGATAATTTCACTCGTGTACTGAACTAATTTAATATTGCCGTGGCTAGATAAGTTCACCATGACACGCGCTAATAAATAATCACCAGCTAAAACCGCGTACTCGGGCGTGTATTTTGCCCAAGCGGCTTTTTTGCCGCGACGAAGTTGCGAACGGTCGACTAGGTCATCATGTAGAAGAGATGCATTGTGAATAAACTCGATCGTTTGCCCTAAAAGATTTTGGGCCGAAGTCGCTAAACTTAAAGGTTCGCTGACTAAACCTATCAATTGCGAACGAAAACCTTTACCACCCGAAAATAAGTCATCATAAAGCAAATTAAGCTTTGGTAGGTAGGCCGGAAAATCTTGGGGAGAATATATTTTATAGTCCATGACGCCATCGTAGTTTTGTTAATTCTTTGCCTTGAGTCAAGGCAAGCTAAGGCATACACTTGGTCCATGGCCGAAGTCTACAAATCTCAAGCGAACATCAAATTCCACCAAGCTGATCCTGCGGGCATTATGTTTTTTGCGAATGTATTTACATTGGCACACGACGCTTACGAAGCCTTTATTCAAACCTGTGGCTTTACGTGGAAAGAATGGTTTTTAGATAACAAATATCTGATCCCGATTCGCCATACCGAAGCTGATTATTTACGCCCTTTTCTTGCCGGCGAAACCTACGAAATTCAGGTGCGCGTGATTGAATTTTCATCATCTTCTTTCAGGCTTCAGTATGATTTTTTGCAAGGTGCGCATAAACACGCCGTAGTTCGGATGGTTCACACTTGCATTGATCCAAAAACTTTTCAAAAATCAAACTTACCCGATGTCGTAAAAACAAAACTTCAACCTTTTCATCACGAGACAACCACATGAGTAATGAAGCTATCCCTGAAAAATTTTATCAAAATGGTTTACGCTTCGAATGCCAAGGCTCGGGTAAATGCTGTACTTCACACGGTGAATACGGTTACGTTTTTCTAACTTTAGAAGACCGCCGGCGTTTTGCAAAACACATGAATATGCGCGTCGGTGAATTTACAAAAAAATATTGCGAACAAACCGGAAAAGTTTGGCATTTAAAAGAAGATCCTAAACGCCTCGACTGTATGTTTTTAGAAAATAAACGCTGCTCGGTTTACGAAGGGCGCCCTTCCCAATGCCGCACTTGGCCTTTTTGGCCCGACGTGATGAACGCAAAATCTTGGAAGACAGACGTAGAAAGCTTTTGCCCCGGAGTCGGCAAAGGTAAGCTATGGAAGGCCGACGAGATTGAAAAAATCATGAATGAAGAATTGGCTAGCGAAAAAAGAATGGGTACTTAGATTTTCTTTTTCAAAAACTTAGTAATGTCTTCGTAAGCTTCTTTATCATCTAATTTTGTCGTGTAAACTTCGGTTTCACCACGGCTGGGCATGAAGGCAAAAGTTTGCTCTTCCGGATAACAAATATTCAAACAACCCGAAGTTATCACGCGTACTTTTTTGTTCGCATCTTGCTCTTTTAAGTCTTTGCGAATTTGTTTTTTTACATTTTCAGCTAATTCGGGCTCGTTATATTTTGCTCCGCATTTTGTGCAGATAAAAAGTGAACCGACTTCCCAAGGTACTTGATATTTTTTCATGATGATTCCGCCTTTAGTTTCTTTAGAACAATTTCTTTTAGTTCTTGCGTTCTAATTTTGCCAAGATCTGATAAAGGAATTTTCTCAAGCCTGATTGTTTTTTTAATCTTCTCGTAAGGTCTAGAGCTTTGATTAAATTCCGCTAGCAACCGTTTTATTATCTCAGAATTTACAGAGTTTTCTACAGCTAAAATTAACTGATGCCCCGACCTTGGGTCTTCCATATCTAGCAAAGCGACTGCGCCATGCGAAATTTGGTGCTTAATCGAAAGGGCGGCTAGACGGTCTTTGAGTTCGGCTAACGAGACCCCTTCGCCCAGAATCTTAATATAGTCTGATGATCGGCCTAATAGATTTATCTGATCGCCGTTTACTGCAGCTTGGTCTTCCGTTTGATACCAACCGCCTTGAACCGGCTGAGTAATGAAAATTTGCGAATCTTTTTTTTGCAAATAACAAGTCAGTAAAGAATTACATTTGATTTTAAGTTGCTGGTTTTCAGTCTGTACTTCGACATTTGGTAAAGTATGCAGGATATTTTTTTCTTTTACCGCAATCATCGAAGCCGTTTCGCTCATTCCGTAAGTTTCGACTAGCGGCCAGCCCAAACTAACCGCTTTCCCTTTGATTTCCGCATTTAAAACTCCGGCCCCGACTAAAACCGTTTGTAAATTTTTTGGAGCATTTTGATTTTGATTAACAAAGTCATATAGCTGCGCAGGTACAATCGATAGAAATTTAATTTGTGAATCACTCCAGGTATTTTCAAATACTTGGCTACCCGCTAAATAAGCACGCGCGTAAGTACCAAGCCCTGCCACATGAAAACTTGGCAGCACTAAACCCCAATGATGCTCTGCACTTGCTCTAAAGTAATCATTAAAGCGTTTGGCCGAGTTTAAAACGGCATCTCGGTGAAGCGCGATCAACTTCACACTTTCATTCATTTTTTTTGATGAACCCGAACTGGGAACTAGAAAATAATTCTTCACGCCAAATTGGTCGGCAAAGGCTTCGTGTAACTCTAAGAAAATATTTTTCTCTTCATCTGACAAGCGCGGATTGATTAATAACTGGTTGTAAGCGCCTTCGCTAAAATCAAACATAATCTAACCAGTCTAGGTGGTTTAGCTCTTCGGCCATGCCGATACCCGTATCTTTTAAAGCTGCGACAGAGAAATTTAATTGATTTTCAGTTTTTACAAAGTATTTATGAAATGCAGTTTCTTCAAATAAGTCTAAAGTTAAAAACCCCGAAGGATTTAACGCAAAATTCTGGGCGATTCTTAATCCGTGCGCCAAACCAACCGGATGGCTCATATCTGAAGTTAGGGTGTAATCGACTTTGACCGGAATTTCGGTACGCGTCGGTTTTACAATGCGGTAACTGTAGCTGTGGGGTGCCGGGCTTACAGTTTGAAAATCCCATGCCAGCGGAATCATTTGATTCCAACCTGACCATAATTCAATTTCGTAAGCTACTGGGTCTTCGATGTATTCAATGCGATCGACCGCTAGAAATATTTTACCTAAAAAACTTTCGAAAGATTCTGAATCTAAACTATTATTAAAATCGATGCGAAGTTTCGCCGTTACCGGTAAAGCATGAATAAAGCGCGCTAAGCTTTGAATATCAGCATCACCCTTAATTTTCAATGTTTGCCCGATGAATTGCGGATTTTTTGTGTCCGTATTTTTATAATCGGTAATTAAAATATTATTAGTGACGGTTTGGTCTTTAAGTAAAGATCGATTTTCTTTGCGGGCCGCTAAATCCTCTTTTGCTAAATTTAGCGCGCGTTGGAACAAAGCTCCCTTGGTTTTTAACTCTTCTTGCCAAGTTAAATCCCCTAATTCCGGCCAAGTCGCTAAATCAGCCACTCCCCAGAATTCTTGGTCGATGACTTTTAGCAGAACACCTTCGCGCGTCGACGAAGAATCTTTCGCATTCACTTTATTTTTTTTAACTAAAGAATAAACTGAATATTGAATTTTCATTTAAATATGAAACCCAATCGCTAATAAAATACTAAAAAGTAAACTATAAGCTGAAGACATTGCTAAATAGCGATTGTAAGCCGCACTAGGCTCGGTACGGAAAACTTTTTTACCGATTGATAATCCTAGTGGAAACGCAAACATCGGTATGATGTACACCCACCAGCGCTCTAAATACAACCAGTAGTAACCGGCAAAGAACGGAGCTAATAATAAAAAGCCAATCCAAATGCGTCCGCCCGTTAAACCCAAACGAACTGCCAAAGTTTTTTTATTTACTAAACGATCCGTATTGATATCGCGCAAATTATTAATCGCAATCAGCACCGTACTTAAAAAACCAATTTGTAAACCCACGATAAAGGCCGCAAAGGTATATGTTCCCGTCAGTAAAAAGAAAAGCCCACCTACCGCAACCAATCCAAAAAAGATAATCACGAATAAATCACCTAAGCTATGATATGCCAAAGGCGCCGGGCCCGCAGTATACGCATAACCCATCGCAATCGAAATAAATCCGATCACGAAAATCGGTACCCCGCCCAATAAAACTAATGGAATTCCAAAAACCGCCGCCAAAATAAAAAATAACGAAGCAAAAGTCATCACCTGCTTAAAAGTAAAATGCCCCTGCTGAGTCACGCGCAGCGGCCCGACGCGAGTTTCAGTATCTGCGCCCTTTTTAAAATCCATCGCATCGTTTACAAAATTAGTTCCGATTTGAATGCAAAAGCTAGCTAACAATGCACAGGTTACAACCCACCATAAAATGGGATAGCCCATGCCGTGTGCTAAGCCAGTCGCGGCGATAACTGGCACCAAAGATGCGGATAAAGTTTTGGGACGCGCTGCTGAAAACCATGCATTTGTCTTTGTCATGAGGACATTCTAGCAAAATTTTGTTAGCCTGAGTATGTCTTTTCTAAGGAGCATATATGTTAATCGTCGCAGCTGTTTTAGGATTTTTAGCCGGGGGCTTACTTGTTGGCTTTCTGGTCTATTCACGCTTAAGAATCGAAACCAATACCTGGAAAACAAAATACGAACTAACTGAAGCTTCTTCCGAACAACAAAAATCACAAACCGGCGACATGCAAAAGCAGCTAACTATGCAATTCGAAAACTTAGCGCAAAAGATCTTCGACGAAAAATCAACCAAGATGACGGATCAAAACTTCCGTCAATTAACGGGAATCTTAGAGCCATTAAAAGAACGCATTAAAGACTTCGAGAAGAAAGTAGAAGACACCTACTCAAACGAAAGATCTGAACGCAGCCATTTAAAAGGAGAGATCTCAAAATTAATCGAACTAAATCAAACCATGTCAAAAGAAGCATCTAACTTAGCCTTAGCCCTTAAAGGCGAAAATAAAACCCAAGGTAACTGGGGTGAGATGATTCTAGAAAATATTTTAGAACGCTCTGGCTTACGTAAAGGCGAAGAATTTTTCACCCAAGAAACTTTGAGAGGCATGGGCGGAGAAATGTTACGCCCCGACGTCATTGTTAAACTTCCGGACGGAAAACATCTGATCGTAGATTCTAAAATGACTTTAACGGCTTACGAAGCTTCGGTGAATGCTCCAGAAGGCGAACGCGAAAAATTCGCAATGGCCCACGTTGAATCTTTAAAACGTCACGTAAATGATCTTTCGAGTAAAAAATATCATTTAGCCGAGAAAATTATTTCTCCAGACTTCGTGATGTTATTTATGCCTTTAGAACCTGCGTTTGCATTAGCCTTTCGCTTGAAACCAGAATTATTTGAACAAGCTTGGGATAAAAATATCGCGATCGTTAGCCCCACCACGCTACTTTCAACTTTAAGAACCGTTTCTTCTTTGTGGAAACAAGAACGCCAACAGCAAAATGCTTTAGATATCGCGAAACGCGGCGGCGAACTTTACGATAAATTTGCGGGAATTATAAAAGACTTAGAAGATCTAGGCAAAAAAATGACTTCAGCGCAAACGGCGCACTCAGATATCATGGGTAAGATGTCACAAGGTCGCGGAAACTTAATTTCACAAGTGGAAAAATTAAAAGAACTGGGTGCTAAAGCAGAAAAGTCGCTACCAGCCGCTTTAATCGATTAATTTAAGAATCACTTGAAAGCCTCTTCACCCCGATGTTTACCGTTGGTACAGCGTGCCAACAGTAAACATCGGGAACAAAAGAGATTCACTACAATATTATTTTCATAAAATTCTAAACGACTTGGCCGTTACGAAGTTCGATCATCATATCGTAGTTATCTAATGTTGATAAACGATGCGCGATTGTTACTAAAGTCATTCCGTCTAATGAATCACGCATCACTTTTTGTACGATCGCATCTGTTTCCACATCTACGCTGGCGGTAGCTTCGTCTAAGAAAATAATTTTTACTTTCATTAATAAAGCGCGCGCTAAGCAAATCAGCTGACGCTGTCCTTGTGATAAGTTCGCGCCGTTTTCGGCAACTTTGAATTGAAGTTGATTTGGAAGCCCACGCACAAAAGCTTCTAGTGAAACTTTTTTCAGTACAGCCCAAATCACTTCGTCACTGGCTTCATTGTAGCGATCAATATTACCGCGCAAACTTCCCATGAATAGCGCCGGATCTTGCGGGATCACCGCTAAATTTTTTCTTAATCGCTCAAGCGGAACTTGATGAACTGAAACTCCGTCTAATAAAATTTGTCCTTTTTCGATATCTACAAAGCGGTATACACTTTGGAAAATAGTCGATTTACCTGAACCTGTGCGCCCAACTAAACCCGAACGCGCGCCCGAAGGAATTTTAAAACTTACGTTTTTTAAAACCTGCGGTAAGTGCGGAGCATATCTTAAAGAAACGCCGCTGAATTCAAGTTCGCCTGATTGCGGCCATGAATCTGAAATCAAGGCTAACTGACCAGTTACATTTTTCTCGGCTTCAATATTTGCGTAAAAATGTAAACGTTCGACCGAAGTCATACGTGATTCTAAGTCAGAAAAAATACGTACTCCCCAATTTAAGTGGCGCCAGAAATCAATCGCGTAAACCGTAACTAAACCCGCTGTGCCCGCCCCGATCCAACCATGATAACTAGAAAATACGATCATTAAGCCCGTCACAGTCGATATACCCGCCCCGATCATCGGCAAGCGCGCCGAGAACCAACGATTAATTACGTAATGCGTGTGAAAAATTTCGGTCGAGTATTTAATCTTTGCGTAGAATTGATTCATCGCCCAGGGCGTTTGATTGAACGCACGAATCACGTGAAGGCCTTGCAGGGTTTCTTTAAAATGCGCGTAACGTGGTGATCGTGCTAGTGAATCAAGGCGTTTAATTTCGCGTGCGACCCGGCGGTAATCATTTTGTATTCGGTAATACATCCACAAAATCGGAATCATAAAAAAGATCACCAGTGGTAAAACTAAAATAATTAATAAGAATGACATCATCACGTGAAAGAATGAGTGAATCGTGCTGACAAAACTCCACTGTAGATGAATATCGACCGATTCCATATCGCGTGAGAATCTTTGTAAAACGCGACCTACGGGCGTACTATCGAAAAAGCGAATCGGGGCGGCTAAGACCGCACGAAGCATTTGATCATGAAAAGTTTTTCCCGCTTCGATTCCGCGATTGGTCCAGATCAAACTATTCAAGTAACTAACAATCATCGTAAGTAATCCTAAAGCTCCGTAAACCCAAATAATTTGTACCGGAGTTAATGAAATCATCTTGTTAGATTGCGATAACCAAAGTTTTTGCATGAGCGGAGTCGCTACGGCCGCAATCGCTGCGGCGAAAAGTAAAATCAAAATCCACCGTCGCTGCGGTTTAGGTCCACCCAGCGCATTCACGTAATCTAAGTAAACAGTTTTCTCAACCGCGCCAACCGCGCGATCTTCGTCTTCCGTAATACGTGTGGTGTCACCACTTTCACTAGCTACGGCCAGTGACTGCGACATTTGATGAGTCGAATTTAATTCTTTTACAATATTTTCATGATGAGTTTTTAAAAACTTCTGAAAACTTGTCGAACTTTGTAACAATTCTTTATACGTGCCTAAGAAGTGCTGGCCATTCTCTAAAAATAAAATTTGATCGAAGCTTTCTAACGATGCGAGTCGATGGGTCACTACGACACGCGTTTTATCTTTCCAAGCGCCGAAGATTAATTCATCGCAAAGCCATTTTTCAGTATTGGGATCAACCGCCGATAAAGGATCATCTAATAGAAATAAATCTGCATCTGATAAAATAGCGCGAGCTAAACTAACCCGCTGCTTTTGGCCTCCAGAAAGGTTTACACCCTTCTCGCCAATTTCAGTATCTAAGCCCGCGGGCCAAGAAACTAAATCGTACTTTAAAGCTGACAAGCGTAAGGCCTCTTGAATTTGTGCTTCAGTGACATGTTGTTTACCAAAGATGATATTTTCTTTTAAAGTCGAATTAATAATATACGCATCCTGCGGAACATAGGCTTTTGCTTTTAAAGCCGTCGAAAATAAAACACTGCCTTCAGTGGGCTTTAACTCAGATAACAACAAATGCAGTAAAGTTGATTTTCCGCTGCCAACTGGGCCGACAATTGCTAATGATTTACCGGGTTTAATTTCTAAGTTTAATTTTTGAATCAACGGCTGTTCAGGCGAAAAAGCAAATGAAAGCTGTTCTAGCTTTAAAAAATCAACTTGATTAATCTTTGCTTCGAAACTAACGACGGTATCTGATTGCAAAAACTTTGTGATACGGTCGGTACTGACTAAAATATTGATAAAGCGGCTGATAAATTTAGATAAACCACCAAAGTGATCCTCCATAATCGCAAAAATAGAAATACACGTAAAAATTAAAGCTAAATCGACGGTTTTACCGCGTAGAACATGCGTTAATAATGCCGAGAATAAGACCACCGAAGAAATCGATGTATAGATTAGTCCCCAGAAAATCTCCGCGCGAGCTAATTGATAGCGCGAGTGAATTTCTTGCTTACGCACTTCAGCCACTTCGGCTAAAACACTTTTCTCCCACACAAAATATTTAACCACGCGAATGGCATTCAACACCTGAGTCATCAACGTCATACGTTGATCACGGTAAGCCATCATTTTATCTTCCAGATGCATAAAGCTTTTCGACAAGTGATGCGTCATCGGAATAAGTAAGCCCATCACAACCAATGCCACCGCGGCTGACCAACCCAAGTAAATAAATAACGTGATTGTACAACCCACTAATAAAACAACCGCGTTCGATAAATCGATGACGGTAATACTTGAGTCCGCAATCGCATCCGAATCAGAACTCATGTAATTGACGATGTCGCCCACTTGATATTTATTTTTTGCGCTGTTCGAAAGTTTCAGCGCATGAGAAAATATTTTTTTATTCACCAAGTTGGTCGCGATTTGGTTGAACTGTAAAGTTTGATAGAAATAATGTTGGATCGTTAAACCATTACCTACTCCGCATAAACCAAAACTAACGGCAATAATACATAGTTCATACAAATCTTGCGTGCTGAAAATACCTTTTTGTAAACGCGTGATAAATGCATGTAATAAAAATGGAGTCGCAAAAGAAAATAGACTGGCCACAATCTGGAAAGTAATCGCGCGACGAGTATTTTTTTTAGAAACTTTTAGTAGTGAAAGTAAAAAAAAATTTCGTCCGGTCCAATCAACGGCGGACTCATCCCACGGAATTGTTTCGGGCTCTAGATCACGAGGCAGCTGTAAGCGGTCGCTGGCTTGTAAAACGCGGGTACGCCCAAGTGCGATCAGCCCTTGAGCTTTTGAGAAAAATACTTTTTGCAGCAATGACATTAAGGCAGGATCAAATAATTAGATGTCTTGGTCAACCGAACCTTTATTTGTTTCGCCAATTTTAACAGTGATATCAAACTGACGCCCTTGGCTTTTAATCGGTGTCAGTGGATTTTGCACCACGCGACTTTGTAGCTTCGTAAAAATAGGCTCTTTAATCGCTAAGTGGTTGTCTTGTAGAACAACTTGTCGGGCGATTTTTTGCTCAAGATTAATAATGATCGGCGCTTTAATATTTGCCGTCATTTGAGTTGGATCATCTGGAATTGTGATGATCGTTAAAAAAGCCGGAGTTTGACTAGCTTGAAGTTTTAAAGACTCAAGATCGTTACGGTTTAAAGAGATATTATATTTGTGTCCGAAAAGCTCGGGCTCAAGAACTGGAAATGCGACCGAAGGAAGTTCACAGCTTTGCAGCCACGCAAAAATATCGTCATGTGGATCATCTAGTAAAACGAATTGTCGTAAATCCTGAAAGCCCAATAAGCCTTCGGTTAAGGTCAAAACGTCTTCGGCTTTTAGCTCAACTAAGCCAAAACGAGATGTTTTTATAACCACACTGACCTCCTGCTGATAAATAAGACAAACGTAAATTAAAGAAAGGTTAATAAAATTCTGGACCTAAATCGAGGTCCTTGCAATTTTAATTGATAATGATGCGGGTGCTAACTTAAGAGAGCCTACAAAAAGCCCTCGAGTTGAAACTACTCGGGCTTTAAAAGTTTTGAAATATTCTTCACTTTATCTGAGCTAACTTGAACGGATTGATGATTTTGATCTTGAATGGCCATGTAGACCTCTTCACGATGAATTTTTGTATCTTTGGGGGCTTCAATGCCTAAGCGGACTTGCTTCCCTTTAATCTGCACCACGCGAATCTTGATGTGATCATCGATCGCGATGCTTTCTCCCAACTTCCTTGTAAGAACGAGCATGACTGACTCCTTGTCATTTCACTTTGCCTTTTGTCAATTTGCACAAAGCTCATTGATATATCGGCAAACACTAAAAAGAAGTTTAGTTATTTCTTCTACTTCAGAAAGTCAAGAAGGCTCATGTTTAGGATTTTGTTGGAAGTCTCCAAAGAGCCCTTCAGGGCCGCGTCGGAGCGGTTCAAATCTGTCATAACCTGAAATAAATCTGCATCTTCAAGTTGCGAAGTTACAGTTTTGTTATCAATAATTGTCTTCTGAATACCTTCTGATGAGGCATTCAGCTGATTAACACGACCACCGATTTCGGCGCGAGCCATATTGATCTGATTCAAGGCCTGGTCTAAAGGCTCTAAGGCATCTTGGATTCCGTATTTATCATTCGTCTTCATTGCGGCCTCTAAACCACTGATCAAATTAAAAATATTTACGCCACTGCCGCCCGTTACCGGATCTTTTGTGCCTAGAGTTTGGATACGGCCCACCGAAGCGGGTCCACGAGTTTCTAATTTATTTTCTTCCAATTGTTCATTTTGAAACTGGCGATCGGCTTCCGCTAATTTTTGCTGCTGTAACTGATCCACCGTCGTCGGAGTTTCTGAAGAAGGTCGGATGCTTCCATCTTTACCCACTCCATTACCTAAGAAAACACGATCTCCCGTTAAATTTAGCGCAACGAAGTTACCTTTTTGATTTTCAATCCTAATTTCATTATCGTCACCCGCGTACTCACCTTCACGGTTGAATGGCTGAGTTAAAGTTTTTTGTCCAGCGAATAAAAATCTTTCGCCTAAACGACGATTTGAAATTTCAACTACCG
This sequence comes from Bdellovibrio sp., assembly GCA_014376435.1. Taxonomy (GTDB): domain Bacteria; phylum Bdellovibrionota; class Bdellovibrionia; order Bdellovibrionales; family Bdellovibrionaceae; genus Pseudobdellovibrio. Next base: position 29,016 of record JACMRL010000039.1, read on the forward strand.
AATTATAAATTTGCGCAACTTCGGTTGATAACATTTCGCGTGGCAAACCACCGTTGGTATCACTGGCTGCTTGCACGGCTAATTCTTTTGCACGTACGACGGCTTCACCTAGCTGAGCTAACGTAGATTCAGTTGTTTCAAGAAAATTTTTGGCAAAGAAAATGTTTTTTTCGTATTGATCTAAGTTTTTATTCTCAGTGCGGTTTGTTAAAATTTTCGATGAGGCCACTGGGTCATCTGAAGGCTTGGTCACCCGCTTCATCGTTGCCGCTTGATTCTGCAACTGCGACAGCTCAGAACGATTCTTCTGAATATTGGTTAAAACTTGGCTTTGGTTCATTTTATCAGTTACGCGCACTTACTGAACCTTTCTATTACAATCTTTTTAAGTTTAAAACTGTATCGAACATTTCATCGGCCATACGGATGATACGAGCAGAAGCTTCAAAAGATTTTTGAAACTCAATCATTTTTGCGGCTTCTTCATCTAAACTTACGCCGCTGGTTGCTTCGCGCATGTTTTTCAACTGATCAACAATATTTTTTTGTGATTCTAAACCGCTGTTCGCTCTTTGTGCCATAATCCCGATTTCGCCAACTTTTGCATTGTAAAATGAATCAAATGTAAATTGGCCCTCGCCCATGACGGGTTTAAACTGTAACGAGTGAATAACATTAGCTGTAGCGTTATCGCCCGGCGCATTGGGTTTAGAACCCGCCGCAATTTTACCAACGTCATCGTTGATCGCTTTATTAATTTTAAGTTGATCTAAACTAAAATTGCCATCAGCGGGAATATTAAAGAATTGCACGCCTTCTTTATTGTAACGATCAAAACCCTCGGCATGCGCTTTATTAACTTCGTTGGCGATATTGTAAGATAATTCTTCTAACTGAGTTTTTAAATCCGTAACCATACCATCACGTAAATCAATCGCGCCGCCAAGGGCTCCGCGCTTGAACTGATCAGTAATATCAACGCGAGTTCCACCCTGACTTAATTCGTACAAGATTTGTGTTTGGTTATTTTCATTTGTCGATGTTTTTAATGCCGTCGAAGAAGTACCCGCCACTAAAATTCCGGTTTTACCCGCCGTAATATTTAACATCCCTGAAACATTATCTTCCGCGTAAGAGATGTCTAATTTTTCAGATAGTTTTTTAACTAATAAATCACGACGATCGCGCTCGTCATTCGCCGATGCACCCGTCATTTCAACTTGTTGAATTTTTTCATTCAAAGTAGAAATTTCTTTCGTGAAACCATTTACTTCGCCAATGCCTGATTCGATTGTTTTATTTAAATCTGTCTTAACAGCGTCAATTTGACGATCCATATCTTGGAAATTTTTAACCATCGCGTTTGCATTATCCTTAACCACGGTACGAGAAGTTAAACTTTCCGGATTATTTGCTAATTCGCGAAAGCCATTAAAGAAATCAGTCATCGAGTTGTTTAAGCCTTTAACCGTTTGTTCATTGAACGCTGACTCTAAACGGCTTAATGCGCCGGAACGACCGTCTAAGTAAGCAAAGTTAGAACCTTCTTTTTCAATTTGTTTTTCAATCCAAGGATTATTTGTACGATTAATTGCGCCCGTCATTGAACCGGTACCGATGCGATATTTACCTTCATCGACTGCGGGATTAGAAAGAACATCTACGCGCTGTCTAGAATAACCTTCAGTCGATTTGTTCGCGATATTGTGTGACGTTGTTTGCAAAGCCGATTGGCTGACTTGCATCCCACGACGACCCATATCTAACAAACCATGTATTTTGGCCATCCTAGCCTTTCTTTGCCCTATTCAGGCGAATAACAAAAATTTAGTTTAAGCTTCCTTGCTTACTAAATGTCCCGCTTTATCAAAACTTGGTTGGTAAGCGCCTTTTTTCTGATAAGTTTTTTGGCTTCCCATCAGAGTATCTTTAATATTTTGCATGGCTGAATTCACGTTATTTAAAGCTGATTCAGCGTACTGGGCATTATCTTTATTAATATCAACAAGTCTTTTTGTTAAGATTTCCAAAGTTGAATGAATGGATCTTAGACGATCCGCTTCCGCACCACCAATTTTTTGTGCAATTTCTAACAATCGAGGTTCGACGGTATCGGCCCCCACGTGTTGTGCTAATTCAACGGCGTAATTTAAACGTAAGCCATCAAGGCCACGAATTTTAAATAAGATCGTTTCTTTCAACGAATTATTTTCATTTAATTTAATAATTTGAGTTTGAATTAGAAATTCTTTTTCTTTACGAACACAGTCTAATAACAAACGATACTGCTTCGTAAGCTCTTCTAAATTTCCAACTAATTTTGTAAAAATCTTTTCTTTCATCTAAGTCCTCATCCTTGAACTTATTAATTAACTAACTACTTACTCGTTTGAAGCATTTCCAGACGAGAACATCTGTTCATCGACTAACCGGTCGGCAACCGCTTTAGAATCAACTTTGTATTTTCCAGCATCGATTAGCTTTTGAAATTTATCAACTTTAGCTTGGTCAACATCAGGAACTGAATTCGCTAAATCCTTAATTTGTTGTAAATCTTGTGCACGAGCAGATAGATTAACTTTTGTTGCATCAATTCCCGCAGGTTGCACGGCAGCCGCATTTTTTGAATCTTGCAGCGTACTGGCTTTACCTTTTTCGGCTGCTTTTTCTGCTTTCGAAGAATCAGAAAGATTTAAATTTTGTCCGACTTTATTATGTGTAATCTTCATCGTAAACCTCCAACGTTTTCATAGTGTATCACAGAGAGACGTTTGCACCAAATCATTCTGAGACATTCGGCTTAACAGTCCAAAACAAAGGGCTGGATGAACTAACCCAACCTAGCTGTTGTCCGGCCTGAATTTTGTCTCCCGGTGACAATTGCTGGTCGGGTCCAAGCCCTGTTCCGCGTGTCAGAATGAGACTTTCTAGCCCATTGTCGTGCTGAATCTGATACTGCATCTGGTCCATCTCTAAGTACTTTTTATCTAGCAAAGTTCCGACCCAAGGATTTTTAAGTTCGGCACGTTGGTCCGGTGCTGTTTGAAATTTATATGTCGTGGAATTAATTTTTTCTGATGGATTCTGTGAAACCGCACCCGAAAAATTTGTTTTACTCGTTAGCTCGATCGGTCCCACCGGCTTATCAATCTTCGGTTTTAAGCCAAGTTGAGTTCCGTATTTTTGCATCAGCTGATCGTGAATAATGTTCGAAAGCCCGATCCCGCCCGACTTTCCCCATTTTTCTGCATACTGATCATCTAACTGATCTTGAAATATTTTTTCAGCGTTATTTTGTTTGATGAATCCACTTTCGTGAACGGTAGCACGCATCTGCTTCATCATTTCACGGATGAAATGTTTTTCGTACATATCCGAAACTTCACGAAACTTTTCTTCTGTAACCACGTTCTTCTTTTCGGCCATAGGCCCAGCGTTTAACGGATTCAGGGTATTATTGAGTTTAGGTATTTCACTCATGTTTATTTTCGCCTTCTTGGCTGATGGTGGATAAAAAAAGTCGGGAGATTCCTGTCATTTCATTTGCGCCTTTGACTGCGCGATCGCATCCGTGCGATCTTTTTCGAGTGCAAGCGACCACAATAACAATCATCCTTGATTTATTATTGCTTAAGCTGATGTGAAAATTTTCCTGCGAGGGATATTCTAACATTTTTTGCAGCACCCGAACCTTCCTTGGTTATGAAACTTGAGGACCCTCCCCGTTCACTTATTCACATCCTGTGAGTAAGTGAGTAAAAAATAAATTACATCGTCTCGAGCTCACCGTGTAGAGCTCCTGCAGCCTTCACAGATTGTAGAATCGAGATTAAATCTTTTGGTGATACGCCCAGCTTGTTCAATGCTTGAACTAGGTCACCAACGTTTGCACCCGTATCTAAAACGGTTATTTTATCGTCAGCAGATTCTTTTGATTTTTTATTTTTATCATCTGAAACTTTTAAAGTTAAACTTCCGTGGCTTAAACCAACTTTAGAAATTTTAACTCTTTCACCGATCACGATCGTTCCCGTTTTTTCATTAATAACCACTCGCGCTTTTTGATCGGGATTAATTTCGATGGCTTCGATCGTTGCCATTAACTCGACGCCTTTGTTTTCATAAGAAGCCGGAGTAATGATATCAATCGTGCCGGCATCTTTAGCTGATGCATACTGTCCACCTAATTCGCGATTGATCGTTAGAATTGTGCGTGCCGCCGTCGTAAAATCAGGATTATGTAAAGTCATACGGTACATTTTGCGTGATGAAAAATCCGCTTGGATATCGCGTTCGATCATCGCGCCGTTTGGAATGCGACCGGCAGTGGTATGAACATCTTTACCATCACCCGTCACGGAAACGGCACCTTGCGCCACTGCGAAGACTTCGTCATTCGCCGCGCGCAAAGGAGCTTGCAATAAAGTTCCGCCGACTAGCGAAGATGAATCACCTACGCTACTGACCGTAATATCTAAAGGATTTCCCGCTTTAGCAAAGGCCGGCAATGTAGCCGTAATAATAACGGCCGCAACATTTTTACTTTGAATATCAGCTTTATCTAACTTGACGCCTAATTTTTCAATTAAACGACCGAAAGATTTACTGGTAAATTCAGCCTGCGTATCGCCCGTACCCTTTAGGCCCACAACTAGTCCGTAACCGATGAGTTGGTTCTCACGAACTCCACGAATGCTAGCAATATCTTTTAAACGAGCTGCTTCAGAAGTAACTGAGAAAAAGATTAGTCCGCTAATCAATAATTTGGTCATCATTCCGCAGTCCTTTTAACGTGAATTACATCATACTGTGCATCTAATAATTTATTGGAACTAACTCCGGCATCATTGAAATCTTCCGCGCGCACTAAAGCCGTCGCGATGACTTTATAAGGTTTCTTTTTGATGGTTAAAAACTGTTGGCCACGGATGCGGTACAAACCATCATCCATTTTTTCAACGATTCTAGATGGAACCATTTCGATATCCTTAAGATCGATTTTTTCTTCTTTTTCTGCGACGACCGGTTTTTTCTCTTGCGCAGGCTCACGCTTAGCTTCTGGTTCTGGCGCGTACATGTCTGCACTTAGCGCCGGAACTATTTCACCTTTAGCCACACGCTCAGCTTGTAACTTTTTTTCTTCTTCCACTTGAGCTAAGCGAATTTTTTCTGCATCGGCTTTTTTAGAATCTTCGTCAGCTTGCTTTTTTTGCTCGTCTAATTGCTTCATTAAGTCTTGAATAACCGCAACTTTACTTTCCACCATCTTTAGAGCAGAACCTTCCATCTTAATCGATGTTGGGTCACCTTCACGACGGTGCTTGTTTTCGGCAAATAGATAGCTTGATTGACCTTCCATTTTCCATAAAGAGCCGGCTGAGCCGTAAAGCTCAGACTCTTCTTCCATTTTTAGGCGAGTCATACGTTTATATTGGCGATCTGAAGGTGGCGCCATATTATTTAATTCTGAAAATTTAGTTAATGGTTCTTCATCATTTTCCGATATTGTTTCAGTTTTTACGTCTGACTTAGCTTCAACCTGGGCCGGTTCTTCTAAGGGTGCCACCGGTGGTTCATTTTTAGTTAACCAGCTAGCACAGCTTTGTAAAATAATCGCGGTACAAATAATAGATACCAGTTTTCTCATTACTCAATCCTCACAAGTCCACGTTCAACAACTTTAGCCGCAAATACTTTTTGCGAATCTATATTCTTAATTCGAATGACATCACCGATTGATCCGCCCTCTTCAACGAGGGCTGACATTGAAACTTCAAATGAACTATTGCCGGAAATAGCTTTAACCATTTGGCCTTTTTTCATCACTTGTTCTTTTTTAAGGTCAGAAAATAAAATTGTTTGGCCGGCATTCATAAAACGCACAGCCTGCATTCCCATAATCGAATCTGCATTTTGCGCGGTCTCTCGCAAATTAGTGATTTGCCGTTTTTCTAATGCCAGCATATCTTCCGTAATCACGTCGCCCACTTTAACCGAGCGGTTTAAAACCGGAATTTTTTGATATCTTTTGATTTCGGCAACAACCCAACCTTTGCGATCAGGTTGGCGGCTTGAATAAATAGGAATCATCGTTGAAGTTTTACTCATGTCCACGTTTAAATCTAAATTCCAGTCACTCGGTAAATTTGAAGGAACCGAAGAAACTTGAATTTGCACGTCACAAGTTGCGCAGTTCATATGGATATGATTTTTAATTTTTCTTTCAACTTCCATACGTGAAACGGCATTTTTACTACGTAAAATCTTCAGTTCACTCGGTAAGATAAAGTGAGCTCTGAGTGGTCTTAACATTTTAGCTAAAGCCATTTTTTCAATGCGGTTTGTTTTACTATCACCAATGTGAATTTGTTTTAACTCAGAAACCATATCTTCATCTAAATTTTTAGCTTCAACGATATCGTAGGCAGAAATTTCCGCCCGGGGCGAGACTTCAATCGCCGAAGAAAAAGTTAACTCAGGCTGAGCTTTCGCAAAACTAATTAAAGGGAATAATACAATTAAAAACTTTATCATTTTACGTTTACCGCTGTTTGTAACATTTGATCGGAAGTTTGAATCACTTTTGAATTTGTTTCGTATGCACGTTGCGCAGTAATCATATTCACCATTTCATCAACGATATTCACATTACTTGTTTCAATTTCACCTTGCGCTAAAAAGCCCATGCCGCTAGTCCCCGGGCGCGCGGTATTGGCTTGTCCGCTGGCTGGCGTAGATAGAAATAAGTTCTTACCCACATTTTTTAAACCCGCTGGATTAATAAATCCCACGATATCAATTTGCCCTAGTACTTGCGTTGCAGAATCTTTATCTTGCATGTAACGCACTTCACCCGTCGGTGAAATTTCTAAAGAAACCGCCGTTTGCGGAACGATAATTTCTGGAATTAAAGAATTACCATTTTTATCGACGATACGGCCGCTGCCATCTTTTTTGAATGAACCATCTCGCGTATAAGCCACATCACCATCCGGAGTTTTCACTTGGAAAAATCCAGAGCCTTCGATGCTTAGATCAAGCGGATTTTTAGTAATAATAGTTTGGCCCATGGTAAAATCTTTTTGAATCGCCGCCGTGCGCACGCCTAAACCGGTTTGTACACCATTCGGACTTACGGAATTTAATCCTGAAGCTTGTCCGGGTTCTTTAATATTGTGGTAAACCAAGTCTTCAAATTCAGCCCGGCCTTTTTTAAAACCGTAGGTATTTACGTTCGCAATATTATTAGCGATCGTATCCATATTATTTTGTTGTGCTAACATACCAGTTGCCGCTGTATTTAAACTTTTAATCATCGGGTACTATCCTTTTGTATTTCCAACAACATTAATTAATTTATCTGACATTGCATCGTAGGCCTGAATAGCTTTTTGTGTTCCTTCGAAAACCCTTTGCGCCATAATCATCTCAGTCATTTCGTTGACGATGTTTACGTTGCTGGTTTCGATAAAACCTTGTTTTAAATTAGGTGTTTTGGTCGCCACCACGTCTGGAGCCATATTCGACTTGAAAGCATAATTATTGCTGCCGACCTTTTGTAAAGCATCTGGGTTATTCACTTGCACTAAAGAGATTTTGCCTAAATTTCTTTCGCCATCGAATACTTCGCCGCCGTCAGAAATATAAGCTTGCGACTGCCCAGAAAAACGAACCGTTCTTTGATCTGCGGATTGTTCGTTTGAACCTTCCATTAATACAGGATGTCCATCTTTAGTAACTAACTGGCCGTTGCCATCAATTGAAAAATTACCCGCACGAGTTAACTGCACGCCCGATGGAGTTGCTACTTCAAAAAAACCTTTACCATCGATGGCAACGTCTAACTTACCACCCGTTGGTTTTAAACTACCTTGTTCAAAATTTGTAAATGTACCGGCAGCATCAACGTAACCTTTATCGCCGCCATTAATATCGTAGAAACTTTCGATGGAAGCCGGAACGCGCGGAACTTGAATAACTTGCGGTTCTTTTTCCATCGCCGTCATGTACTCGCTAAAGGTCTGCTGGTCGCGCTTGAACCCCGTCGTATTTACGTTCGCAATATTATTGGCGATCGTATCGATCTTTAAAGTTTGAGCGAGTGAACCACTTAAAGCTGTGTAGATACCTTTTAAACTCATCGCGCTAGTCTCCTAGTTATTACAATTTAGCAACGCAGGTGCCATCAGGACTTAGCCTCGACCATTGAATAGTTTAAAAAATCTCGACTACATGGATTGAGTTTGACAACCGAAAAGGTGCTTTCATGGCTAGACTATTCACTAGGTCCTGTCAGTAAATTGTCGTCAAGTTAAAACTCGACTGTCAAAAATGTCCTCTCGACCAAACACCTTTTTTTTTGTGATACTAATAGAACTTTATGAAGATCTTTTTGAACAAATCCCTATTCATTTTCTGCGTGCTTTGCCTGAACTGTGTCAGCCAAGCCAGCGTTACGCAACCCGCGATGATTGCTTATACTAAAACGGCGCAAGTGGCTCCGGCTAATTTAACTTTAAAAGAAAAATTAAAACTTCTCGAAAAAAAACAAACAAATCAAACGGATCATTTCATCTTTGATTTACCCGTTACCTATAATCCAAAAGTAGGTAAGTGGATTTCGTTTTTTCAAACTCGTGGAAAAACTTTTTTTAGAGACTGGTTAGAAAAATCGACTAAGTACATGCCGCTATTACAAAGCGAATTAAAAAAGGCCGGCTTACCAACTGATTTGGCCTACATGGTGATGATCGAAAGCGGATTCTCAGCACAAGCAGTAAGCACAGCTTCTGCTGTAGGACCTTGGCAATTTATTGAAAGTACGGGAAAAAACTATGGTCTTAAAAAACTATGGTGGATTGATGAACGTCGCGATATTAAAAAAAGCACCTTAGCCGCTATTAAATACTTAAAAGATCTGCATGCAGAGTTTGGCTCGTGGTATTTAGTTGCCGCAAGTTACAACATGGGCGAAGGCGGATTACGTAACCGAATTAAAAAGTATGGCACCAATGATTACTGGCAATTAGTGAAAGCGGGCGCTTTACCGCAAGAGACTCAAGACTACGTTCCTAAAATTTTAGCCGCATTGATGATTTCAAAAGCCCCCAATTTATATGGTTTTCGTAATATTGAAGCGCAATATCCTTTACAATATGAAGTGATGTGGGCACCGTCCGGAACAGATTTAGACATGTTGGCTGATTATCTGAACATCACTCGTAAAGCGATGAAAGATATGAATGCCGAAATATTGCTTGGCTACATTCCTAAACAAGTTGATGGACATCACATTCGTATTCCCTTGGGATCATTCACGATGGCCCGTCAGTTTTTCCGTGATCAAAACAAAAAATTCGCGTTAGACTAATTCTATGACGATAAAAAAGCTGATTGTGCAAAAATACGGTGGCGCTACTTTAGCGGATCCTGAAAAAATCAAACACGCCGCAAAGCGAATTTTTGAATTACACCAATCCGGCATTCAAGTCGTCGTGGTCGTTAGCGCGATGGGGCAAACGACCAATCAACTGATTGACCTAGCGAAACAAGTTTCAATCCGCCCGCAATTGCGCGAACTAGATATGCTGCTAACGGTTGGCGAACGCATTAGTATGTCGCTAGTTAGCATGGCCTTAAATGACCTCGGTTGCCCCGCCATTAGCTTTACGGGCAGCCAAGCCGGTATTCTTACCGACGAGTCTCACGTGAACGCCAATATCATCGACGTTAAAGCATTTCGCGTGGAAGAAGCACTTAAAGAAAATAAAGTTGTGATCTTAGCAGGCTTTCAAGGGGTATCTCCCATCACCAAAGAAATTACTACACTAGGCCGCGGAGGTTCAGATACTTCGGCGGTGGCGATGGCCGGGTACTTAAATGCCGATCGTTGTGAAATTTTAAAAGACGTTGATTGTATTTACACGGCCGACCCAAAGTTAGTTAGCAATGCAAAACCGATTAAACATTTAAATTACCGCCAGCTAATTGAAATGACTTCCTGGGGAGCAAAAGTTCTGCATCATCGCTCGGTCGAAATGGCCCAACAAAAAAAAGTAATTCTTTATGTTGGGCCTGCATCCAATTCTTTATCTGACGGAACGATTGTCACCAGTGATTTTGAATTCACGCAGCAGCAAGCCATCGCGATTAATTCCTTCGACCAAGTTTTTCAATTAGAAATGCACGCACCGATCAGCGAAGCCGCAAAAGATTTAAACGAGGTTCTACAAAAAAACCAAATTGGTCGTCCCCAATTTCTATATTCCGAATCAACCACTCATTTAATCACGGGCCCACAAGAAATTCTAAATGCGATTGAAACGTTTGAGTCCAAACAAGATACTTACAAAATAAAAAATAAAAGATATTCATCCGTATCTGTCACGTATTCTCAAACCGTATCAGATGCTGAAATGCAAACCAGCGAAGCTTTGCTTAATAAAAATAATATTAAAATATTTAAAAGTTTTTCAATGCTAAACAGTCTTCACTTTTTTGTCTCTACCGACCAAAAAAATGAAGCCATTCAGATTTTACATTCACAGATAACTTAAAAAACTATTTCGGATTATAAGACGGATCAAAAAATTGCCCGCCTTTATCTTGATCTAAATGCCGAGTATTAATCATTTTAAAAATATCGCCGTGCTTTAAACCAAAACCGCTACGGTTACCCGCCAAACCACGCACTCCACTTGGATTATTATATTTTAAACCAAAATCAGCGTTGGGATTATTTTTCGAATTTCCATTGCCCGAACTTTTACCGCCACCGAACATAGAGCCCACCATCGATTTCAAACTACTAAATGCTCCGCCCAATGCCGACTTATCTTCCTCACCCGGCGCACCCGCTGCTGCCGCACCACTTCCGCCGCTTCCGCCGCCAGGCCCACCACCGCCAGGCCCATTCACATTACCGCCACCAATGCTAAGCCCCGCATCTTTTTTAGAAAGATCACCAGACACCGCCGCACGTGACGCATTTAAATTCGTATCCCAATTCGTATTTCCCGGAGTAATTGAAGCACCACCACCGGCAAAATTAGAACTACCCGATCCGCCCGATTTAATATCAGAGCCTTGCGCATTGGTAATACCCGCCGCCAACGCCGACTTGCAACTAATCGAACTAGAATCACGCAAACAAGCACAAGCCGGAGTACTGTAATCACCCGCGCCCAGCGCACAATTAATCGCGTAAGGATTCGTCGAACAACCCGCTAAAGAAGGATTCGCCAAACAGGCCGCCGTGCTTGGCCCGCAAGTACTTGTTCCATCCGTCGAGTACGAACAAGCACAATCTTGCGCAGCTTTTTGCGAGTTTTGAACATCACCTAATATTTTAGCTAACATATCATTTTCTGCCGGCGCAGTTATATTACAATATTCATTAGCTGGAGCTAGTTTCTTAGAAAATACGCCTTGATTATAATCTAAATATTCTTGATCGCTTTTACTGATAGCCGAGTTACCATTCAAAACACGAGCTTCTTTTTCACAGACTTCTTCTAAACGCTTTGAAGTATATTCAGAGCAAGTTTCAGTACACTTAAACTTATCTGCCGAACAATCATCCTTGAAAGCATTTAACAAAGACGCACTTCCGCTTGTTGCTAAACTCAAAACGGCACATGTTTCCTGCGCACTATTCGTATCAGCCATACCAGCCTTTGCTTCTTGCGCCGTTTTCTTTCTCAAACCAGAAAAAACGGATTGAGCCGCTGACGAAAGACCGTCCATTGTTTGATTTGATTCTTTGTATTTCTCACAGATTTTTTTAGTTTCATCAGCTTTCGTTACACAAGCCTGCGCCGCCGCGATTCGATCTTGCACGCACTGATGTAATGCGGGCGTGGCATCTTTCGCTGGAGCAGGAGTGTTTGTAGCACTTGGTTTACATCCACCACTTCCGTCATCTCTGTAAGTTGGTGCATCACAAATGCAATCATTCTGACCATTATCTTTTGTGTAATTCGGATTAGAAAAACGACCTTCTCCTGAACAAACTTTACGGGTGTCTGCTACCTCATGCGCTAAATCACCAAAATCACATTTGTCTGGCTCTTTACTATCCGTTTGCCAGCAGCTTCCATCACTATCATTATTTCCGGATGGTACCCATTTAAGCTTGTATGCAGCAGCTCTGGTTGGGTCAGAGCAAATTTTCATTTTAGAAAGACTGTTTGAACACATCCAGATATTCGTAGTTGCTCCAACACCGTAAACTGGATTTCTTAAATCCCATGCCGAAGTTGCGCCTGGACACAAAGACAAAGCTTCAGTCAAACTATTTGCCTTAACGCATTTACTGGCTTGAATATTATCTATGAAACAATAACTCAAAGTTTGTCTTGGACATGCAACATCATTAGGCCCAGCCCACGCACTGGGAGCAAACATTAACGCAACCATCATTATAATAGGTAAAGAAAAAGTGATCTTCGTTCCCATAGACACCTCACATTTACTTATCGGTATCTCACAACAAGACTTGAGTCCGTTAGGCTAAACTGTCTCATAAAAATACGCATATTATTTTTTAGCCGCTGTTCTCTAAGTCAGAGGGTAAAACTTCCGAACTAGGCTGGGTCGACTTTATCGACTGCTCATCGTAAATATCTTCATTATCAGCGTCGGCTTTCGACACTCCTAAGCTTCTTGACTAGTCTAAGATATTTTTTTCAAGCACGATAATTTGATTATCGAAAGCTTCGATTTTGGCGTTAAGGTCAGCACAACTAACCGCTACGTCTAAAACTAGTTGGCTATTTTTTAGTGGAGTTGATTTTTTTGGATTTAAGCTACCCAGCTTGCGCTGGCTCACTAAATCACAGTGTATGTACTTTTTTGGATACTTGTCCAAAAAAGTACATACTTTATTTGACACCCCTCCAAAAAAGTACATATACTATGCACATGGACCGTTTCATTAAAAAACAAATTTTATTAGATCTTGATGAAAAAATGGTGTTTCTTGCTGGGCCACGCCAAGTTGGTAAGACGACTCTATCGAAATCACTTTATAAAAAATTTGATTACTTAAATTGGGACAACGATTCAGATCGAAGTCGAATTCTTGCAAAAGAGTTTTCTCAAGAAAATTTAATTATTTTCGACGAAATTCATAAGTATAAAACCTGGCGAAATTATTTAAAGGGTATTTATGATAAAAAAAACATTACGCAAAAAATTCTAGTCACGGGAAGTGCTAAGCTTGACACACTTCGCAAAGGTGGCGATAGCCTGCAAGGTCGGTATCATTTTTTACGCTTGATGCCACTAACATTCAATGAATTGAATATGAAATCTGTTAGTGATGCTAAAAATTTATTTGAGCTTTCAGGCTTTCCGGAACCCTATTCGTTTCAGTCAAAAATTAAAGCCAACCGCTGGTCAAGGCAGTACCGCGAACGGATCGTGCGGCAAGAGGTCTCGTCAAATGAAATGATTCAAGATCTAGCCAATATGGAGATATTATACAATCGTATTCCCGACCTGGTCGGCGGGACTCTGTCGATTAATTCTTTAAGTGAAGATATTCAGATTAGCCATAAAACGATTAGTAATTGGATTAATATTTTCGAAAGACTGTATGGTTTATTTAGATTGGCCCCGTTTGGTTCACCAAAAATAAAGGCATTAAAAAAAACGCAAAAAGTATTTCTATATGATTGGAATGCAGTTACAGATAATGGCGCCCGCTTCGAAAACTTTCTAGCTGTCCATATTTTAAAATGGGTCTTTTACCAGCAAGACTGCTTCGGACGTAATATCGAACTACGCTATTACCGTGATAAATATCACCGTGAAGTGGACTTTGTAATTACTGAAAATAATAAGCCGATTTTTTTTATCGAAGCAAAATATTCAGACGCTGAAGTATCACCAGCGCTTATTTATTTAAAAAATAAATTTCCTCATGTTAATTCAATGCAATTACATATGAATGGAAAAAAAGATTACGTAAGTCAGCATGGAATTAGAGTCACCAATGTCATAAATTACCTGGCAGAGCTTATTTAACATTTACATAAATGAAGAAGTCATTTATGGTTACGGCATGGCAAAAGAAAAAAACTCATTCTTCGATTACACAGTAAAAGCAACCAACGGCTCTTCATACGAACTAGGCCAACATAAAGATAAAGTTGTCTTAGTGGTTAACGTCGCAAGTAAATGCGGATTCACTCCTCAATATGCTGGTTTAGAAGAAGTCTACCAAATGGAGAAAGGGAAGCCTTTTACAATTCTGGGTTTTCCATGCAACCAGTTTGGTTCACAAGAACCAGGCTCTAATGAAGAAATTCAAAGTTTTTGCTCTTTAAACTACGGTGTCACATTTCCCGTTTTGGGAAAAGTAGATGTAAACGGAGAAAATGCAGACCCGCTTTACAAACATTTAAAAGAAAATGCGCCCGGTTTATTAGGTACCGAGATGATTAAATGGAATTTTACCAAATTTTTGGTCGGGCGCGATGGTCAGGTAATAAAACGTTATGCGCCCACAACTGACCCAAAAGATATCGTTAGCGATATCGAACAAGCTTTAAAGGCTTAATAAAAATATTTGATATCAGTTTTTTAAGTTAAACCAATTTCAGCAAGTCCGCGCTGCCACGGTAAAAAAGAAATACCATCTTTGATAAATGCAGCGCTGTCTTGGCTTAAAATATAATACTCAGATTTTAAGCCCGTCTCTTTTGCAAAGCGCGAAAGGCCCACAAAACTTTCATTTGAGATATTATTCGTAGATTTAATTTCAATAAAAACCCTCGGTAACCCCGGGCGGTCGATAATAACATCGATTTCAAAATCATCTTTCGTTCTTAAATAAAATATTTGCCAGTCCGGCTGATTATACTGAATAAGCCTTGTGATTTCTTGAATAATAAACGATTCAAATAACTGCCCATACTCATAGTTTGCTTCAGTAATCCGAATAGAAAGTCTTCTCGATAGCGCCCGGACAACGCCATTATCGAAAAAATAGAACTTTGGATTTTGATTTTGTCTTTTACGTAAAGATTCATGAAAAGGTAAAAGCCTGAAGCCAACATATGTTTCTTCAAGGATATCAAAATAACTTTTAATAGTTGGTGACTCAACTCCGATATCTTTTGCGATTTTTGAGTAGTTAATAATTTTTCCATTTGTCTGTGCAGCAACTTCTAAAAAATTTGTGAACGGTTGTAAATTTCTAACAAGTTGCTCAGCAACGATTTCTTCTTTTAAATATGTATTTGCATAGCTTCGTAAGTATTTAGTTTTTTCATCATCAGCTAAATTCAAATTTTTAGGAAGAGTACCCCACTGCAATGCTGACATCAGGTCAAAATTGCTACCTAGCTCTTGTGACGTAAACGGGAATAAATTATAAACGAAAGCACGTCCAGCTAGTAAGTTAGCCTGACCACGCTTTAGTTTTCGCGCACTTGAACCCGTTAGCGCAAACAGAAAATGCCCATTCTCAATTTCAGAGTGAATAACATCTAGCAGTTTGGGTACTTTTTGTATTTCATCAATAATGACCCATTTTTTAAACGGCGTATCTTTTTTGATTTTCAATAAAATATGAGATAATTGATCTGGGTTTTTCGCAAACTGGTATTCCGTTTGCGAACTCAACAAATTGAAATAAGTATGCTCATCAGGGCTAAAAAAGCTCTTTAAAAGAGTTGATTTGCCTGTTCCTCGCGCGCCAAATACAAAAAAGCTGTTTGATTTCGATAGTTTACATATTCTTGATATCATACTTTAAAATAGTACGACATATTTATAGTATAGTCAATATATGTCGCCCTTGCTTGACGAAGTTCGCTCCCTGTTTAGATCCACGTGAACAATGTTTCTTCGCACCAAAGTGAAACAAATAACGTATTTTTAACGATCGAAGAAGCTTTAAAAGCATAAGTATCTCACTTTAGTACGCGAAGCGTTTCAAGTTAAGACATGGTTCGCTTTTTGAATATCTCTGTTACAAGAGGTGTTTATGAAATCGATTAATTTATATGTTTTGTCTGCAGTTGTTTCTTTCACGGTTGCCCAGGTTGCCACGGCAGCTTCAACAACTCGATCAGACATCAAAGATTTCAATTACGTGTGTATGCACATCACCAAGCCTGAAGCCTTAGTTTTTAAAACAACTTCTCCGCAAAAAATCTGGAGAACATCTATTAATGCGAACGGCGAAATCAAAAAAGACCGCGCAATGCAATTAGGCCAAATTCAAATCAACGCTCAAAACTTAAAAGATAAAAGTAAAGTAGCTACATTCAAAGCTGATATGGCCGTAGGTTACCAAATCAAAGGTTTATTCGAGCAAGACACTGACGGCGAACTTCCATTAACAGTGGTATCAAGCTATTTACCAGACGGAATCACTGGATCAATCAAAGACCACTACAACTGTGAACTACAACAAGAAAAAACAACCCATTTAGGTTCTGCAGCGACTGTAAAATCTAACGAAAACTAAATTAAAAATTTATTTCAAACATAAAAAAACCCGAGTAGCCAAAACTACCCGGGTTTTTAATTTCTACCGCATGAATCTGACGGACACGATGTCCGTCAGAAGCGAGAGTATGAAAGCAGCAGCTCTACTAGGCACGAAGCCTGTGCCACCAACTTCGCAACTACTAATTCAGCTCTTCCTTACCAGCCTTAGTCGGAGCAGCTTTCTTAGACTTCTTTGGAACATCAAGCTCAATCGATGCATCGCCCGCAACAGATTCAGAAACAGCGTCAGTCATTAATAACTTACCGATTCCATTTTTAGCTAAAATCGCCGCGCGAAGTTCTTCCATTATCGCTGGATTTGCCTTGAAATATTCTTTTGCTTGATCGCGACCTTGCCCTAAGCGCTCACCTTTGTATGAGTACCAAGAACCTGATTTTTCAACCATGTTTGCAGTGGTCGCTAAATCTAAGATATCGCCTTCAGCCGAAATACCTTCACCGTACATTAAGTCGAATTCGACTTTAGTGAATGGCGCTGCCATTTTATTTTTCACAACTTTTACAGTTGTTCTGTTACCCGTTACTTCTTCACCATTTTTGATGGCGCCGATACGACGAACATCTAAACGAACTGAAGCGTAGAACTTTAACGCGTTACCGCCGGTAGTTGTTTCAGGATTACCGAACATCACACCAATTTTCATACGGATCTGATTGATAAAAATAACTAAAGTTTTTGAACGATTGATCGACGCAGTTAATTTACGTAAAGCTTGAGACATTAAACGAGCTTGTAGGCCCATGTGAGAATCTCCCATCTCGCCTTCGATTTCTGCACGCGGAGTTAGAGCCGCCACTGAATCGATCACTAATACGTCGATTGCGCCCGAACGAACAAGTGTTTCAGTGATTTCTAAAGCTTGCTCACCATTATCTGGTTGAGAGATTAAAAGATCTTCTGTGTTCACACCTAATTTACGAGCGTAATTTACGTCAAGTGCGTGTTCTGCATCGATGAATGCTACAACACCACCTTTTTTCTGCGCTTGCGCGATTGCAGATAAGGCTAAAGTTGTTTTACCAGAAGACTCTGGGCCAAAAATTTCAATGATGCGTCCTTTTGGGTAACCACCAATGCCCAAAGCGATATCTAATGATAATGCGCCTGAGGGAATTACTTCGACTTCGCCGTGCATTTGTTCGCCGGCATTCAATCGCATGATTGAACCTTTACCGAATTGCTTTTCGATCGTGCTTAAAGCTAGATCGAGAGCTTTCATTCTTTCGCCTTGGACTTTTGCTTCTGCTTGCGTTTGATTTACTGCCATGTTCTCTCCTATTTTTTTCTACGTTTATTTTCTGTTTTAAATTTTCTAATGTTTCACATTAATAAAACTTGTTAAATGTTTCACAGCTTCGGCACATGCCTGCAGCTGCACTTGTTTCCGATCACCACTCAAGTGATGTTCAAAAACTTTTGTTTCACTTCCTAAGCCAGCCACTGAAATGAAAACCGTGCCCACTGGTTTCATCACTGATCCACCATTCGGACCCGCGATCCCTGTGATGGCTATAGCTACTGAAACTTCTAAAGCTTTTACAGCTCCTTCAGCCATCTGCCACGCAACCGCTGAACTAACTGCTCCATCTGTTTTTAAAGACTCTTCCGAAACCCCTAAAAACTTCTGTTTTACTTTATTGTCGTAGCTAATAACTGAACCCATGAAGACATCAGAGACGCCCGCAAGCTCAGTGAAAAGACTAGACAAAAGTCCACCCGTGCAGCTTTCAGCAAAACCCACCGTAAGTTTCTTGTCACGCAGTACTGTCGTGGCTTTTACGATAAATGTTGATAAGGTCAGATGATTCATTTCTGCTCTACTTTCATATAACTTACATATGTATAATGTGTGTAAATTACCCGGCTGTCAAAGTAGTAATTTGCACACCTAGCCAATTAGTCTGGGTATAGAGTAACTGCATTATAACGCTGCCTATTATTCCGGCGGCGATGTCATCAATCATGACGCCAAAACCACCTTTTACTTTGCGATCTAGGTTTCTAATGGGAGGCGGCTTCAAGATATCTAAAAATCTGAAAACTACAAATCCAATCACGGCGCTTTGCCAAGTCAGCGGAAGCCAAACCATCGTAATTAAATATCCAACGACTTCATCAATCACAATTTCTTGCGCATCATGCGTATTTGAATAGGTAACGTACGCCTGCGCGGCCGCAACTCCCACCGGAATTAATAACAAAGTGATCGCCATGTAAGTAAATGAACCCAACTGCGAAAGTAAATACCACAGCGGAATTGTGGCCAAAGTGCCCATCGTGCCCGGAGCGTATTTTGATTTACCGATATTAAAAAAAGTAGCTGTAAGAAGAAGTATTTTTTGCATCATAAGGGCTCTAGCTTAGTCCTCAGCTCGAGTGACGCACAAGAATTAATTTTTAAATTGTTCTTCTTCATAATATAGGCAAGGTTAACCAAAAAGAGGCGAAATATGAAAAAATTAATTCTTAAAAATCTATTTGTTTTTGCATTAATCTTAGCCAGCAGTGCTTGCGCAAAAATTGAAGACGCCACAAAAGAAGATGCCCTAATTAATGTAGTTAAATCAGCTCTTTTTGAAGCCAACCGAACGGCGGCGGCAGATGAAAACGGAGCCGTCGGCGCAAACGCAATGATGAGCATGGCCGTAACAATCGATTCATCTGTGCGCTCCCTAGCAGCCTGCAGTCACACCGGTTTTACGTGTGTCGGTACGCTTCGAGATGTTTTATGGAATGGTTGCACAACGGCCACTGCAGCCTTAACTGGTGGATGGAAAGAAGAATACAATACAAATGCTTGTTGTACTTCTTTTGGTAACAGTTGTTTCGTAAAACGCGTCAGCGCAACTAGCGGAAGCACCACAACTTTTGCAGGTGGAAATTATCTTATTACTTCATCAGAAAATCACACCACTTATTCTCCGAGTAACGTGACGATCACGGGCAGTAATGGCGTAACGACGGTCAAGGGCGCCATCGGCGATCGCTCGGTTACAATCAACGGTTTACACCGCATCGCTAAGACCAAAGAAGGTGAAGTTATTTTTGATCACTCATTACGTTCCACCGTTGCACTAACATTAGCAGGTTCACGCGCAAGTGGAACACGAGTTGTTACCAGCGGAGCAATCGAAGTATTTCATAACACTGCCGCTTACACTGCGCTTTCAACTTTCAGTAACCTTGATCCAGTTAAATGGGAAACCCCATCTTGCTGTTACCCAACGAATGGTACAATTTCTACGATTTACACGGGAACTCAAAGTGGTGCGACAACTATCAAATTTTCACCAGTGACAGTAGCGACCCCTTGCGGATCGGCCGTATTTACAGATTTAGATAATAGAAGCTCTCCGATTTCTTTGACTCAATGTGAATAACCGAGCCAAAGAAATTTAAGAATTATTTTTTTTGCGTAAGGATCGTTTCGGTTTTGCTTAACGCCATCATTTGTTTCATCGTGCGATCTAAACCTTCATTTGAACCATCTAAGAAAATAACATTTCCTTTTCCTTGTTCGGCAAAATGTTTAATGGCATCAGTCCACATTGAAAATAAAATAAATGAGCTATCTAAACCCGCTAAACGCATTTCTTCGGCCGCTAAATGCATACCTTTCGCCACTTCTTGACGAAAAAGCGAAATACCTTGCCCACGTAATTGCGAAGCTTGTTTTTCAGCTTCTGCCGAAATCTTAATAGCTAAACCATCTGCTTCGGCCGAACGTGTTTTACGAATCATCATTGCCTGCGCTTCATTTTCAGCGGCCGCTTTTAAATTGCTTGAGGCTACAACTTGCGCCATCGATTGAATAATTGTTTCATCAAAACTGATATCATTTAATTGAATATCGATTAGGTGATAGCCCCAGCTTTTTAGATCTTCATCTAATTGATCTTTTACGGCACTGACGATATCGCGGCGTAAACCCAGAATTTCATTCTGACGCTTGGTCGCCACGAAACCGCGCACGCTACCTTCAACCGTACGATTTAAAGTCTGCATGAAGCTTCCGAAATCGATAAATTTAAAAGCCACGTCTTTAACTGTTTCTTCCGTTTGATTAATCACTGAGTATAACAGCATCGCTTTAAAATTAACATTTGCCTGATCTTGCGTAATCGCTTGAAACTGCAATTCGATCGATTGATTCTGAATAGAAATTTTACGAAATACCACTTCCAAGAACGGGATTTTAAAATTCAGTCCCGGGTAAAGTACACGTCGGTATTTTCCGAACATGGTTAAAACAGCCACGGTTCCCTGCTGTACCGTTACAAATGCGCCGCCGATGACCGAAAAGATAACGATCAAAACAGCGATTGATATAATTGCGAATGATTCCATTTAAGACTCCTTTGAAACTATGTTGTATAAAACAATTAAAATTTGCACCACGATCACCACGGCTAATAGTGCAGCCCAGCCGCGTTTTTTAAATTTATTTTTTAAACTGCTAGAGTGTAAGACCGCTTCGTCATTTTGAATTTCAGACTGCTTACGATGCGGGAAACTTTCTGCCTTCAACGTAAATTTCATTTCAAATTCTTGGCGCTGCAAATCGGTTGCCGTGGGTAAGCTGATGTAAAAAATCTGCGCTAAATAAATACCCGTCCGTAAGTCGGC
The DNA here is from genome assembly GCA_014376435.1 of Bdellovibrio sp. Classification (GTDB taxonomy): domain Bacteria; phylum Bdellovibrionota; class Bdellovibrionia; order Bdellovibrionales; family Bdellovibrionaceae; genus Pseudobdellovibrio. The sequence continues at coordinate 50,167 of JACMRL010000039.1, forward strand.
TAAGTTTACTAAGTTCTGTCCGTCATTCATTAATGATTCGCGTGCCTCTTGATCATTACGAATAATTTCGAATTGAGTGCCTTGGGCTTGTAACCATTTACTAGCCCGATCTAATTCCTGTGGAGAATACGGACCATACTGACTTTGGTTTTCATTTGCTGTGTTCATAAAGCGTATCGTATACCTAAGTGAACCCGATTTCTTCACCTACTGAGTCATAGAGTAAAGGTTTAGATTTAAAAATTACGCACCTCTATTGATTGTCATCTTGACGCAGATTCGTTAGCATAGGAAATGTCTTTCAACGAGCCCAATTCTTACAGCCAAAGCCCTTCCCAGCTAAGCCTAAGCGAAGCTAAAAGCAGGGTAATGGGTTGCGTTGCAATCTGCGATCACTCAGAAAAAGAAGTAAGTAAAAAACTTGCAGGTCGTTGCGATGAAGAAATAATTGAATTAAAAGCAGGAGCTTGATCCCATGATGACGAATACTGAAATCCGAAATAGTTTTATTAATTATTTTAAAAAAAATGATCACACTTATGTCAACAGTTCTAGTTTGATTCCCGAAAATGATCCGACATTGCTATTTGCCAATGCGGGTATGAATCAATTTAAAAATTCATTTTTAGGTTTAGAAAATCGCGGCTACACCCGCGCCGTTAGTTCACAAAAATGTGTTCGCGCAGGCGGGAAGCATAATGACTTAGACAACGTCGGCTTCACGGCACGTCACCACACATTTTTTGAAATGCTCGGTAACTTTTCATTCGGAGATTATTTTAAAAAAGATGCAATCCACTACGCGTGGGATTTTTTAACCAACGAACTTAAAATTCCAAAAGATAAATTATACGTTACGGTTTTTGAAACCGATGATGAAGCAGCCGATATTTGGCATAAACAAGAAGGCGTACCCGCAAACCGCATCTTCCGTTTAGATGAGAAAGATAACTTTTGGAGAATGGGCGACGTCGGACCTTGCGGCCCGTGCAGCGAAATCTTCTACGACCACGGTCCTGACTTTGGAAAAATTAGCGATCCTTTTGAATCAATCAAGGCCGGTGAAGACCGCTACGTAGAAATTTGGAATCTAGTATTCATGCAGTTCTACGAAGAAGCTCCGGGCAAGATGACTCCGCTGCCAAAGCCTTCGGTCGACACCGGAGCGGGTTTTGAGCGCTTAACGGCTGCCGTACAAAATTGTTGGAATAACTACAATACAGATTTATTTCAAAAAATTATTACTACGGGTTTGAAAAAAGCCGAATCAACTTTGGATTACCCAAGTATGATTACCTGGGAGCGTAGCAATATTCGCGAATTTAATGCGGGCACGTCTCATAAAAATCTATCGGCTGAACAAAAACAAAAATTCGACGAGCTAACCGCTATTCGTGTTATAGCTGACCACTGTCGATCAACTTCATTTTTACTTGCGGACGGAGCACTACCTTCAAACGAAGGGCGCGGTTACGTTTTACGTCGCATCATGCGTCGAGCAATTCGCTATGGTCGAAAGCTTTCGGCTCAGCATTCATTATTACCAGCGATGAGCGAAGCTTTAATTGAAGTGATGAGTGATGCTTACCCCGAACTTAAAAATCGTAAAGAGCATATCTTATCGACCATTCGCGATGAAGAAGCGCGCTTTTTGCAAACTCTTGATAACGGTAGTGTTATTTTGAACGAAGAACTTGCTTTGATGAAAAAGAAAAATCAGCAGATGGTTTCGGGTGAAACTTTATTCAAGCTTTATGATACCTACGGTTTTCCGACAGACTTAACGGCGGTTATTGCGGCCGAACAAGGTTTACAAATTGACGAAGCCGGTTTTGAAAAAGTGATGCAAGCCTCAAAAGAAAAAGCGAAGTCATCTTGGAAAGGTAAAGGCCTTCAGTCCGATGAGAAACATTTACTTGAGCTTTCACAAAAATTTGCATCACAAGCCACAAAATTTTCTGGCTACGACGGTTTGATGTCGTCGACAAATATTTTAGCTTTGTCAAACGGCAGCGTCGAAACTGTGTCGCTTAAAGCGGGCCAAGCTGGATTTGCAATTTTGAAAGAAACTTCGTTTTACGCGGAAGGCGGCGGGCAAGTCGGTGATCAAGGTGCACTAAAAGCAAAAAATGGCGAAGCGCGCGTTTTAAATTGTACGAAACAAAATGATTTATATATTCACCATATCGAAATAATTTCGGGCGAATTAAAAGTTAACGAAAGTGTAGAAACTCATGTTGAAGTTTCTGAACGTCGTCAAACGACGACAAATCACTCAGCGACTCATCTGATGCATTCGGCTTTGCGCAAAGTTTTAGGTACCCATGTATCGCAAGCAGGTTCATTGGTTGATAGTTCGAAAACTCGTTTTGACTTCACCCATAATAAGCCGATGACGACAGAAGAGATTAAAAAAGTTGAAGCTTTGGTAAATAACGAGATTTCTGAAGCCAACCCCGTACAAGCGGAAGTAATGCCACACGCAAAAGCGATTGAAAAAGGTGCGATGGCCTTATTCGGCGAAAAATATGGAGACCAAGTACGAGTCTTAACGATGGGGAAATTTTCGTCTGAACTTTGTGGCGGAACTCACGTCAAAAACACGGCCGAAATTCGCGCCTTTAAAGTTTTATCTGAATCAGGCGTAAGCGCCGGCGTTCGCCGCATCGAAGCCATCACTGGCACGGCGGCGATTAATTATTTAATGAAAAATACCGATGAATTATTAATGGCCCGCCAAAGCACGGGCATCACTCCGGATAAACCAATTACGGCGTGGATCGAAGAGAAAAAAGAAGACATCAAAGATTTACAAAAGCAGATCAAAAAAATTCAATCTGGCCAAGTGAATGTGGATGACATCATTAAAAATTCAAAAGAGTTTCAATCACAGTCGGGACCTGCTCAATTAATTTTTGCTGATCTGGATTTAGATGATCGCGACGTTCTTTCGCAAATCTCGGATCAAATTCGCAGTAAAGTTCCACGCGGAATCGTAGTGGTAATTGGGCAAAGCGAAAATTCGCATCCGGTGATTATCTCGGTTAGTAAAGAAATGAATGCGCAATTTAAGGCCGGCGATTTATTAAAAGATTTTGCGCAAGTTTTAGGTGGCAAAGGTGGAGGCCGTCCAGACTTTGCCCAAGGCGCTGTACCTGACCGCAGTAAATTAAAAGAAGCATTTGATGTGATTTGTAAGAAAGTTCTGCTATAGAACTTTCTTCTGATTGATTTGTAGATTAGAAATTATTTAAAATTAGGGGCAGCTTAAAGATTTGTACTGAGTTTTTAAGGCTGCCACATAGCCCTTCAGCATATCTGCTTGCGACCCACATAAATCTTGTGCTCCAGAACCACAACTATCCGTTGCCGAGCCTAAATCATATTGATCAATGTCTGTTAGAATTTGTGCGTAAGGAAGCTTAATAACTTGCGCGCACACTTGCCCGGCTGGCTCATCCGGTGCAATACAAATTTGTGAACTTTTTAAAATAGATAATAATTCATGCCTTAAGCTTTCGGTTAAGCAGTACGGAACCAAACCCTCGCCTAAGTCAGAAACAACCTGAAATACGCCCGACGATAAACTGATTTGCAAAGTTTTATTAACCATTAGATCAAAAGTATGCGAACCACGCGTGACAGTTTCTTTTTCAGTGATAACAAAATCAACCTGATTTAATTTTTCATCTTTTAAATCAATTTTTGAATTATTTAGCTGAGCCACTGAAGGCAACGCTGCAACATCATTAGCTAATGGAACCTTCTGGCAATTCTGAAAAGAGAAAATCATAATGAAACCCGCACAAGTTAGGCCCAATAGTTTTTTTGTCATGCAGCCTTCTTGATTGCGTTTGAAGGCAAGCTTACGGAAGCAAATTTAGCTCCGCATTCACTGCAGAATTTGCTTTGCAGTACCATCACAAACTTACAATCTGTACATTCAATACCATCGATAACTTGTTTTTTCTTAGGCCCTTCATCGACATCGGCGATATCAACAAAACCTTTTTCGTTCCACTTGTCGATTTCTTTAAGTACTTTCCAAATATCCATTTGCGTACGAAACTCTTTAATTTCAAATTGTAAAAGAACTTTGGCATCTGAAGTATTTTTGCGTTTACAAAATAAACCCTTCGACTCAAGAGAAGTAAAGTGACCCGCCGCTAAGCCAATGCCATAGTCTTTAAATAGATTTGTCACTTCGCTAAAATCTTTCGAGACAATACCGTATTTATCAGACTCAACACCTTCGTAAGCCAATAGCAAAATGCGTAAAGTATTATAATTTTGCTCATCGAATTTAAGTAATTCGCCCTTACCACCTTTGTAGTAATAGTACTGATAAAATTCGAAAAACGATTCTAATGCCACTAAGTCTTTAACCAAGAAACCTTGAATCTCTTCTTTTTCGGGATCATCAATACTTTTACCGTAGATATATTCTGCTAATTTTAATTTTACTAAAATTTGTGTCGCAGACTCTAAACGTTTAAATGATTCACCAAAAATACGCTGTGCGTACTGACGCAGCGTCAGCCAATCTACTTTTGCGCTGTTACCATCTTTTAAGCCTTTGTGATTAACCACGTGAAAAATAATTCCGAATACTTTGGGAACTGCATCATCTGCACAGGGCGCGGGGCTTTTTTCTAAGCGTGAAGTTTTAACTTCGTTCAGTGTCCACTTAAGCTTTTCCGCCATTGTCTTAATAAAACTTTTATAAATTTGATGTAGACCTTCGTACTGTTGTTTGAATCCATCGATCGGAATTTCTACAACTTTGGTCTCTTGAATTGCCAGACCCGAGTAAGTGTATTGGTTAGTTCCTAACACAACTTGATCGGCAAAAACGTAACCCGCACCCACATTCATGATATCGATATTCTTTTTACCTTTTTGTAGACAGACACTGACCTGACCCGCTTGTAAAATGAAAACGGTTTGGATTTTGTCGCCTTCTTTAAAAAGATACTCGCCTTTTTTTAAAATTTTTACGTTCGACATATATCTCCAGATTGATAAGTTCTTTTCGTCCTGTTAAGAACCGAACTGAAGAGGCTATGCAAAGTAATTTGTACCAATTTGAGATTTTTGAGGGTCTTTATAAAGCAAAAGGCAGCTGATCTTGCGATCAGCTTCCTTTTGCTTTATTTAGCTATATAAAATTCTAAACGGCTTCGTTTTCTGAATAGAATTTTTTCTTTAATTCCTCTTGAACTTGGATCATCGTATTCTCTAGTAACACCTGAAACATTTGTTCGGCTCCGACATTGTACATTTGTGCCAAAGTTCTTAACGTATGAATCGGCGGTTGAGAAATACCTCTCTCCCAATTTGAAATAAATTGTGAGGTGCTGTAGCCAAGCTTCGTCGCGACGTCTTTTTGCGATAGGCCGGACTGAGATCGTTTTTCTTTAAGGAAAGAAGCAAGCTTGTTGTCATTTTTCATCTGGAACATCCTTATCGTAAACTTTAAGGGCTTTGTTTACTAAACAAGAATAACACAGATCAAGAAATATTAAAAGGTTTTTAACAGGATTTTAACTGAAAGCTAAACGAGACAAACCTGAGTCAAAGGATTTATATAAAAAAAGGGGGATTTTGCGATCCCCCTTGTAAACAATAATTTGTAAAACTTTAATATTAACGTTTGAAAGCTATCGCTTCGAGTACTGACCAGAACGACGCGCACCGTGTTTGCCGTACTTTTTACGTTCAACCATGCGTGGATCACGAGTAACGAATCCAGCTTTTTTCAATTCACCCTTAAATTCAGGATTGAAAAGAATTAAAGCGCGAGTAACACCGTGACGGATTGCTCCGGCTTGGCCTGACTCTCCGCCGCCAGTTACAACAATGCGAAAATCAAATTTATCAGTTTGAGCTAATAATTCGATTGGCTGCATGATTACCATGCGAGATTGAAGGCGCGTTAAATAGCCTTCAGCCGTTTTTCCGTTAATAGAAACTTCACCCTTACCTGGCTTCATGTAAACGCGAGCAGAACTCGTTTTTCTTCTTCCAGTTGCATAAAATAATTTTTCAGCTGCAGCCATTTCTAGTACCCTTTTTTAGTGATTACGTAAGCCTCAGGACGTTGAGCTGAATGCGGATGCTCAGGACCTTTGTAGACTTTAAGTTTAGTGATTAATGTTTTAGAAAGTTTATTTACTGGAAGCATTCCGCGGACCGCTTCAGAAATTAAAAATTCTGAATCGTTTTCTTTGATTTGCTCAGCAGTTTTTTCTTTCAAAGAACCAAACCAACGAGAATGGCGGTAGTACTTTTTAGAGTTCCACTTGTCGCCCGTCATTTCAATTTTGTCTGAATTGATAATTACAACAAATCCACCCGCGTCAGCGTGCGGTGTGAAAGTTGGTAAATTTTTACCACGTAAGATGTTTGCTACGTGTGTAGCTAAGCGACCTAATCTAAAGCCAGCAGCGTCTACGACGAACCACTTGCGATCAGTTTCTTCAGTTTTTGCGTTCCAAGTCTTCATAATTACTCCGATAGAGATGAATGAGTGTTTTAAAGTTCTAGGCACCTATTGTCAAGGTCCAGAGGATAGTAAACTCGCATTAAATATAAACCCTGTGGAACTGCGGGTGGACCGGCCACTTTTCGATCCTTTGCCTCAAGGATTTCTTTCATTATAGTTGCCGGTAAATGCTTTCTTTCTAAGAGAAGCTGAGTCCCAACGATATTACGAACCATCTGCTTCAAAAAACCCGAACCAGTGATTGTAAACTGTGCAATGTTCGGACGGCGCCATTCCCATTTCGCATCGAAGACTTCCCGAACCGTATGCGGCACTTCCGTTCCCACCGATTGAAAACTCTTAAAGTCTTGATTTCCCACGACAAATTTTGAACATTCATTTAAAAAATCTAAGTTCAAGGGATGATAAACCCAATCCGCGTAACGAGTTAAAAAAACACTTGGCTGCGGCGCGTTTAAAATGAGGTAACGATAGGTTTTTTTATCCGGAGAAATGGTCGAATGAAAGTCATCGGGCGCTAACCACGCTTTTTTTACAACGATCGATGAGGGCAGTTGAGTTTTCATCGCGCGACTTAAATTAAAGCCCTTTAGGCGTTCAATAGGACGTGTTGTATCGAAGTGGCAAACCTGATTCAGCGCGTGTACTCCGGCGTCCGTTCTACCTGAGGCGAAGAGTGAAATTTCTTGATCGAAGATTTTTTTTAGACCTTGGGTAATGGTCGCACTCAAGCTTGGTTTATCTCCGTGATTTTGTCTTTGCCACCCGCAAAAATCAGTACCGTCGTATGAAACTGTAAATTTTATTCGTGGCATAGGTCCTCAAGTGATATTGGAACCTAACTAAAAATCGAAAGAAAGACCAGCATTGAAATACTGATTTGAAAAACCAAATGCCGAAGCTTGCACTTCGACCACTTTAAACTCTAACGACAACCACATATTACTGATTCCATATTCAGAATCCAAAGTCAGACTAGATTCTGGATCGATAAAACCTAAATTAATCATCATCCCGCCCGATCCGTAAAAACCAAACCCGCCCGCAAAATGAGGATTTGATTTATCTTCACGTTTTTCTGAAAGTAATAAATAAGTTCCGCCACCCGAAACATACGGCGCCAGTAATTGTTTATCTTTTAATTCAAGACGATAAACCGCACCTAAAGTAAATGGCACCGTAACGAAAGTAAATTTTTCTTCAGAAGCATCATTTGGCACGGCCACTAGACGCCCATGCCCCGAAGCCATCATCGCAGAAAAGCCACCTTGCAAGCCAAGTTTTCCGTGTTCGATAAATGGAAACCATTCGTAGTCGTAGCCTAAAATTAATTTTGAAGCACCTTCGTAGAAATCATCAAACTTAAAATTTTTTGTTCCCGAAGGATTCCCGCTGGCATCGCGCTGTTCGATATCAATTGTAATATTAGGCTGATTCGCTTGGCCCACGCGCAAATGACCGGATTGATTCCGCAATTTGCGTTTTAAATCGTAGATATAAGTTCCATCTTTTTTAATTCGAATCAAACCCTCGGCTGCGCCCGGATGCTCGACTGATTTTGTCGACGGCTTTTGCTGTGCCCGCAGCAACGGAGTTAATAAAACAATCAAAAGCATGACGGCAATTTTTTTATTACCAAATAAAAAATATCGAACCTGTGAAAGTAAAATTAATAATACCGCAGAAACAAATAAGGCCATTAAAATTCCGTAGTTTAAAGATAAATAAACAAAGCCAAGCACCGGATACAAAGCGGCTCGCACAGCACCCCGTAAAATTTCACTTTGCGAAATAAATTCAGCCGCGGGCGGACCCGCTTGATAATAAAATTTAATAAATTCTCTGCCTAGAGTATTCGAAAGTAAAAATTGATTTCTAAATTCGCGAAACGTTTGAACTTCGGGAGCCATATCAGAACCGAATGCTGCCGTAGAGATAAAACAATGTTTATCATCCAGTACTCCAACAACCTTTGAAGGCGTAACACAAGCCGTGGCTGCCGCGGCGCCCGCACCAGGAACTCCGCCGACAAAACGGTAAATGTTTCCGGCTAAATTTCTTGAACCGTAAACAAAACAATAACGGTGGTAGTTTTCGATTCCACCACCCGTAATATAATTATCAGTTGTTTCTAGGCTATTATTTGTTCCGATTGCTAAGTCTTTTACAATCGGCGATACGGAGCCACGGTTGAAAGAAGTAAAGGCTAAAGTATCACCACTCATATTACCCGCTACTTCAATCGGAAAAAAAGCTAACCCATTCCACAAAATACCTGATGGATCTGTACCAATTAAAACTGGGATATTTGTGATAATTGCTTTTTGATCACCGGACTTCAAAGTAACGTTACAAGCTCCTATTTGCGCTGTTGCCGGACAGAAACTTTGAGAGGTCGCCGCCGAACCAACTGCAATATTTTGAAATTTAAGAGGCAAAGACTTTACCTCATCCGCATCAACTGTACCTGAAGCATTATAATCAATTCCGAAAGAAATCTTTTTTGATAAAGTAATGTCTGAACTTGAATTACAGCTTGCTCCACAAATCGATGACCACGGAGCTGAAATACTGATTGTCGTCGCACTTGCCGTCGGACTATTAAAAGTAGCCGTACCAATTTGCGTTCCTATACCTGAGTCACCATCATTTGCCATGTAGATCGCGGCAATAGCTGATGAGGCTGCTATATCTTTAGAAATACGAAATGTTACGGTGAAGTTTAAAGCTGGATACACACTGGTTTGGTTACACGCTGTTAAAGTTACATTTGGTGTACAACTATTACAGGTTACCGAGCCATCTCCCACGCAGGCAAGACCGGCCGTTCCACCGTAAATATTTGTGATGAGATTAGCTGCGTCAGCAACAACCTTGGAAGCACCAGAAATAGTAATTGAGGCAGGAACCACAACAACTTCACTAGCCGCAAAAGCAGTGATCACGCAGAAAAATGTAAGTAGGAAGTAATTAAATTTAAACACACTTTAATTGCATCACGCGGATGCAACACTGTCTAGACTTTAGAGTGGGTTACCGAATTATTAACAAAAAATTGTTTCGGCGATCTGCAATCCGTTAAGGGCTGCCCCTTTTTTAAGATTGTCAGATACAACCCACATTAACCAACGCTTTTTATTATGAAGATCTTGATGGATGCGGCCAACAAAAACGGGTTCTTCGCCAGAAATTTCTAACGGAGTTGGGTAATCTTCGGTAAAGATCGCCAAACCTTCGAAACTGCCCATGGCATTGATCAATTCTTCTTTGGTAACTTCTTTTTTCAACGTGACCCATACCGCTTCAGAATGTGAATTCAATGCTGGAATTCGAACGGTGAACGCGGACACTTTTAAATCGGGAGCCGCTAAAATTTTTACGCTTTCGTTCATGATTTTAGTTTCTTCTGAACAAAAGCCGTCCTCTGTAAAACCACCGATTTGTGGAATACAGTTAAATAGAATTTGTTTTGGGAAAATTTTTGCCGCGTGATCCATCTCTTGGAAGTTTTGTGTTTGATGCAAAAGTTCTTCGTAGCCCGGAAGGCCTGCGCCGCTAACCGCTTGGTAAGTTGCAACTGTTACTTCGTCGATACCGAAATTATCTAGTAATGGTTTTAAAGCCACCACTAATTGAATCGTTGAACAATTTGGGTTCGCGATGATTTGTGGCTTGGAAAACTCGTTTAACAATTTGCCGTTCACTTCTGGAACCATTAGGTGCACGTCTGAATTCATACGGAAGGCGTTAGAGTTATCAATCGCGAAGGCGCCGGCCTTGACCGCTAATGGAGCCCACTCTTTAGAAATTTCGTCACCCGAAGAAAAGAAAACCATATCTAAGCCGTCGAAGCAGTTTGGTTTTAAAATTTGTACGGGCCATTCTTTTCCGGCTAGTTCGATTTTCACACCCAGGGAGTTTTGACTGGCGAAAGGGCGAAGCTCAGCGATAGGTTGAGCGTACTCTTCTAAAATATTAATAAATGTTTCGCCCACCACTCCCGTGGCGCCAACTAATCCGACCTTCAGAGATTTTTTCCAAATTTTCATTAATTCTCGTCCTGCTCTTCTTGCAAATCATGTTCAGCTGTAGGTTCTGGTGCGTAAACACTGGCTTTGATTTGTCTTTGTTTTTTACCGATACGTAAAACTCCGAAAACGGCGCCTAAAGTTGCGTACGATAAGAATAATACGAACAGCATAACTTCTGGATGTAACGCGACAATTACTAAGATCACAATACCCAGGAGTAAATATTTAAAGGGCAAACGCTCTTTCAAATCTAAATCTTTGAATGAACGGTATCTGAAATTTGAAACCATCACGATCGCAAGCAAAATCACCATTCCTAGTAACAGAAGACCGCGCCACTCCATGGGGTCCCAGCCTAAATCATTAAATGCCATAAATGACGAGGCCACGATACCGGCCGCCATTGGAATTGGTAAACCTTGAAAAAAGTTTTTCTCTACGACTCCGACTTGCACATTGAAACGCGCTAAACGCAAAGCTCCGCAAGCAGCAAATAAAAATGCAGCCATCATGCCGACGCGTCCAAAAGGTTGCAATACCCACAGGTACATTAACATTGCAGGAGCTACGCCAAAGCTGACTAGGTCACAAAGTGAATCGTACTCAGCACCAAACTTACTAGTGGCATGAGTTAGACGTGCTAGACGCCCATCAAGTAAATCAAAAATAGCCGCAATCACGATGGCGATGGCGGCTGATTTAAATTCTCCTTGAATTGAAAAAATCAGTGAGTAGAAACCGCAAAATAAATTTGCTGTGGTCATTAAATTAGGAAGAACGTAAATATACATTCCTAATTTTTTGCCAGATTTTGAATAACCTTCTGCAGGTTCGTTAGAATCAGCCATGGGACCTCTTTGTTAAAACTATAATGGCGGAAAAAAAGAATAAAAACCAAAGAAATAAAAAAGAATCGAAAGCCCAACGCTGCTAAGCACAGGCATCGTGAAGTTATCATCTAATTTAGCCAGAGGAATTAGCTCCGAAACGGCGCCAACCATGCCCGCTAACAAGCTGGCGATTATTAAATGCTGCGTAATATGATTGTAAGATAAGAAAAAATAACAAACCGTCGCACAAACTACGAATGCCGCCATAAAACCTTGGACTGACTTGTGACCAAAAATTTTATCTTTACCGTATTTGATTCCGATGTAGCTTGCTAATGGATCGGCGAAGGCTAAAAATAAAAGACTGATCGAAACAATACCGCGATTAAAAATAAGTGCGATTAAAATTACACCCGTTAAAAGATAAGTTGTTCCCGCTAAACGGTTTAATTCACTACTGCGCATGATCGGGCGAAACATTTGAGTTAAATTTTTATTAACTAGTTTATTATTTTGGCGAATGATGTCGACCGGAACAAACATCACCCACAATAATCCAAGTATGGTCATTGCTAGCCAGTAAGGCAGGAAAATCCAACCTGTAAAAATCGCAAATACGCCAGCCATATGCCAAACTTTACGCGCAACATGAAGGTCTGATCTATTTTTGAATCCGCTATGCGTTACATTGGTTTCTGTCATCACAGCAGGTGAACTTATGGAATGCGCCCTAGTGTGTCTATTGAATTCACCAGAAATTACTGCTTTGAGTTAAGATCCTGATAATATTTCAAGCGTTTGGACCTTTTTGTGCCCATCTTTTAGGACTGACTCTATCAGTAGGATATTGGTGCCTTTACTTAGCTGAATAAAATCTGTTCGATAATTTTTTGCACTCATTTTAAAAATCTGCGCTTTAAAACCATTTGTAACATTGGTCATTGCGATCGAACTGATTAATTTGAATTCTTCGCAAATAGTTAAACTTAACATAACCAGTTGATCATTTGTGCTTTTTTGAATTTTTTTATTTGCGTCTTCGCAATTTAAACTAACGTTCATCACGGCGCTTTTATTTTCCGCACTGGATGCCGGCTGACGTTTACTTTCAAAAGCTTTTTCCAGCACCTGTGGATTTGCTCTGATCATTTCAGCGGGGTTATGAGCGGCAGGCTGATCGGTCTCAGTATCCGCAATGCTAAATACGGTCGCCGTTGATAAGGCGAAGAAAAAAATCATGACATATTTGTTATCGAAAAAAAACTTTTTCATTATCTTGTTTTCGGTGTTTTTGAGGGCAACATGTAGTTAGTTGTGCGCGCTATTTTGATACGTTTCACTCTGGTACACTCGTTGTCGATCGAATTGACAACTGACCAGCGCTAGAAATTTTAAATACTCCAGCTGGGATCTGAAGAGTTTTTACCTGGCGCTAAATTTGATAGATAGAACGTAGAACCCAGGAGGTCCATGTGGCTGCTTTGACTTTGCGAGATGCCTTAACTGAAGAATTAGCTGTACGTGCTGCCCAAGATCCCGCATATTCGCTAAGAAAATTTGCCGCAGAAATCGAAATCTCTCCGGCCCAGCTTTCTAAAGTCTTATCTGGCAAAGCAAATTTGTCGGTTGAAACCATCGCCAAAATTTCTACTATCTTAAAATGGCCCGATTACTTAACGAACCACGCCATTACCCAAGCTGCGCCCGCGAAAGCTTTGACTAAAATTTCTATTTTGAAAAAGAAAAACCAAATTGTTTCAATTTCAGATATTGAAAAAGAAAGCGTTTTAGTTGCCACGCAATCTTACCACACCGCTATACTAGATATGACTCAGTTAAAAAACTTTGTTCCAGATACCAAACGAATTGCCGATAAACTTCAAATTGAAGTCTCTGTAGCACAAGAAGCAATTCACCGTTTGATTGATTTGAAATATTTAAAAATTAACGTAAATGGATCTTGGGAAGACACGACTCGCCCAGTGGCGAATCGTAAAATGACTGAATAATTATTTTTTATCGATGCTGATGGCGAATTTTTTTACGCCGGCGCCTTTAACGATATCTAAAACTGAAACCACTCGACCGTGCGGCACATCTTTGTCGGCCGCAATAATCGCCTGAATGTCTGGATTTTTTTTCACTTCTTCCAGTGCCGTACTTTGCACATCTTGATCTTCGACCGGTTTACCGTCCAGGTTCAATTTTCCGTCGCTGCTGATTGTGATATTTAATTTGCTTGGCGTCGTCGCTTCTCCAGAAGCGGCTTTCGGCAAGTTTACATTGATCGATGGTTTCATAATCATCGGGGCCGTTACCATAAAGATAATCAATACAACCAAGATGACATCAACCAGCGGAACAACGTTAATTTCTGCTAAAACGTCATCGCCAGAATCTGCTTTGAAAGCCATTATTAAAGACCTTTCTTTTTCGCGTAAGCGATACCCAATTCTTTTACGCTATCTAAACTGCCTAAGATGCCTTTTACTTTACGAATAAAATAGTTATAAAAAATACCGGCTGGAATCGCCACAAACAAACCCGCAGCGGTTGCTACTAAGGCTACAGAAATGCCCGCCATCACGGTTTGTTGCCCGGCATCTGATGCTTGCGCCAAATCATTAAACGCTTTCATGATACCTAATACCGTTCCTAAAAGACCGATGAACGGCGCATTCGACGCAATCGTCGCTAACACCGCTAAATATTTTTCTAAATCAGGGCGCTCGATTAAAACGTAAGTATTAAAAACTTCTTCGAAACCACTTAAGCCAGTTTCTTTTAAGTGCTTCATACCTTGGCTAGCTGCACGACCCTCTAATGAGGACGGATCTTTAGCGATATCTTCGAAGTCTTGTAAACTGTTTGTTTGTAAAGCCATCTTAATCCGTTGTCTGACACGAATGCTCTCTTGTGAGATTTTTTTTAACGTCATAAAACGTTCGAAAATCATTCCAATCGATAATACGCTCATGATAACGAGTACGATTAAAACTACTTGATCCGCATAATGAGCAATTGCAAAAATTTTTTCAGCAAACATCCCAGGTCCCCTTTACTTTCGACGAAGTTTCTAACATTATCAATTTTGTTAATGGAACCGTCAAAACTGTCTTTCGATAAGGTCTGGAAAATGAAGTTATTTTATTTTTGCTGCTGCTTAGCAGGACTTTTGTCTTTCATCTTCTCCGTCACCGGCTGTCAGACCGAGAAAAAACCTTCGATTTTAATCATCGCCATCGACCGCCTTTCGTTTAATTCTTTTGCGTGCAGTGATGATAAATCCGTAACTAATTCAGGCCTAAGCGTGCTTTGCCGCGAAGCTTTGCGTTTTACTCATGCTTACACAACATCAACTCAATCGGCGGCGGCCGTAGGTTCTTTGTTAACGGGATTATATCCTTACCAGCATCAGTTACACCGCAGCTTTAATCGAATTGATTATAAAACAACTCAACTGCAAACCTTAGCCGGGCAAAACGGCTACCGCACAGCTTTTTGGTCGGGCGGCCCCAGTATTTTAAAAAAAACTGGGCTGTCTAAAGATTTTGAAGTTTTCGATGATTCTTCATTTCTAGAAAAGAAAAATTATTTTTCAAATTTAAAATATCAAACAGATTTATTTTTGAATTGGAGTTTAGAAAGCAAACTTCCTTACTTCGCGACAATCTATAATTCAGAACTCGAAAATTTGAACGAGGGTGAAAGCGAAATTTCTAGTTTTGAAAAAATCGATGAAACCCTAGCGCACTTTTTTGACGAACTTAAAAAAAATAATTTGTGGGAAAATAATTACATCGTCGTGACGGGTCTGCAAGGCCAGTCGATTTACAGTCGTTTGCGTGAAACCCCTTTTTCAAATTTACACTCTGAAAACACCCATGTTTTATTATTTGTAAAACCACCTCGGCAAAAAGGTGATGAAGGAGTTAATTGGAAAATCGATAGCGCAATGACCTTGGCAGACCTAGGATATAGCTTAATGAAAACGATTGCTCCGGATTTTCAGAATCCAATCGATTTACAATTTCCAGTGTGGGATTTTTCTCAACTCTGGTTACCCGGTGATGGCACATCAGAGACATTTAATCTAAATGAAAGTCGCCATTTAATTTTAGAATCTGCCAATACGTGGAAGTCACACATTGAAGCCCGATTCGCTGTTCTTTATAAAAATTTAATCTATTTAGAGGATTCTAAAGACGAAGTTTACAACGTTTTAACCGACGGTTTGGAAACCATTGATCTATCAGCTTCGCAAAAAGAATTTATGGCCGATAACCAAAAAGAACTTTCGTTAGTCAGAGCCCAAAAAAATTTATTGAAATGGACCGACTTTCGAACCGCGCAGTATGATGCGGTCTTAGCAAACCGTGAGTATTGGTCAAAACCAAATGCCCGAATTGGCGTCTTAGAAAGCGAATTAAAAAATTCTGACAAAAAAGCCATCGCTAAAAATCCACTTTCGGTTATCGCAGTGCAAACATTACTAAATAAAGATAAAAATATTGAAGCAAAACTTAAAATCAGTGCAGCTGAAAAAGAAGCGCTGTTTAGCGAAGCGCGCCGGCAGTCGCTCAACTTATCACTAGAAAATATTTGGGGAATTTGGTCGGCAGATAAAGAATGGCTTCAGTCAGATTTTATCAAAGAGTACCAATAAGTCGCGTCGTTATCTTTTGTTTCAATTTTAACTTGAGATCTTTGGGTATCTGTTACGTTCAGTTCCCCGTTAAATGAAGAATACAGTAGCAGCTGCAACTTTTTTTCAAAAACTAATGAACCAGACTGTATTTCAATTTCTTTTTCAATCCCAATCAGTTGCACCGGCAACAAAGTTTCTGAATCTAGGTCTGACCCACTTTCATAAAGGGTGCTGACTTTTTCTTTTTGAATTTTTTTAAGACCAAAACGTCCTACACTTGACCACGCTAATTCATTTTTTAATTGAAAAAATATAGTAGCTTCAAAACCTACGTTAAATTCGGTAGCATTTTCAGATTTATAAAAGTAATCGTGCGCCAATAGCAAAGCAATGCGTGTCTTGTTAGCTAAACTAGTTAGATTTTCATGAAAATCAAATGGCGAAGTAACATCGATATCAGCTTGGGCCGACGATAAATAATGTGAAATCTCGTCGATGACTTTTTGATTATAATCTTGAGAACCCCAAGGCCGTAAAAAAATCGTCAACTGATTATCTAATAGTTGATAGACTTGCGTAGCCGGCAATTTAATTTTTGTTTGCTGCGTACGAGTTAAAATATTCACTACATGGCTCCGTAACGACGTAATTTAATGACCGCTTTTTTATAATACTCACCATCATTTATGTCCATATCGATGATTTTTTTCCATTTATCTTTTGCACCCACTTTTCCTTCCGGCGAAGTATCAACCATGCCATAGCTTTCATCGATAATGGCTTCTTGATAGAGGATTTGCATGCGCTGTTTTAATTCATGGGTATTCGCTTCAATTTTATCTTTAATTTTTTGATTTTCTGGATCGTAAATTAAAGATTCACGCAAAGTAAGAATGGCCTGCTTTAATTTGCCTTCTTGAAAAAAAGTATCAGCTTCGGTGATTCCTTTTTGTGATTTTTCAGAAACCTTCTTTTCGATATAGGCAATACGCGAACGCGCCTTGGCCTTTACCTTATTTGGATCTGGCAAACTTGAATTTTCGACATCTTTGTATAACTTCATCGCCTTAAATGCATAACCAGCCGCTTGGGTTTTTTCTGCCTTGGCATAAAGATCTTTTAATTCACCAACTCGCGTACTAAGATTTTTTGCTTCAATTTCCTTGATGCGACGATCAGACACAATCTTCTCGGCCGCAGAACTTAATCTAATATAATCAATGTGGGTTGCATCGATTAATGAAATGGGCCCTAAGCAATCATTCATTTGTTCTGAAGTGACTTCCGGAGTTAGTAATTTTTCACATTTTTGAATGATTTCGGCGATTTTTGCGGCGTTCTCCTCTGCGGTTTTGATGGCTTTTTCGTCGTTCAACTTTTGTGTCATTGTCATTAAACTTTGATCTGCCTCAATCCGGATTCGTTCAGTTTCTTTGTAGGAAATCCCTTTTAATATTTTATCGTTTTTACTTATTTTTTCTAAAACCAAATCATATTTTTGCTGAGTCAACATTTGTTCAGCTAAAGTGTAATTTTCTTCGACTTCTTTTCTTTGCTGCGCAGTTAGCTGAGAGAAAGGATCGTTTGGATTACTGACGAGCGTTTTTACCACTGGCACTGGATTCATGTATTCACTTAGCCCGTACATCGCACCCAGAAATATTAATACGGCAATAGCCACCAAGGGTTTATTATTTAGAAATTTTTTCCACGGCGTCAAAACAACGGGTGCCGCGGGCTCTTCGAATGAATAGAATTGGTTAGGGTCTCCGTTTGGTGGCATTCCGGTGAATGGTCCATTCCCCTGCTGCATTTGCTCGTAGTTGCCATCCTGATTAATATCCGGAACTTCTACCGGATATTGATTCCCATCTGGCGAAACACCTTCTTGATAGTTTTCATCGACATATTCTTCTTCCGCTTGATTAAATTGCATCGGTGGAACTTCAATTTTATCAACTTTGTATTTAAAATTTGGATCGTGTAACTCAAAGTACATCAAATTATCTAAAACGCTAATTACGTCACCACTTTTTAAAGTTTGCGGGTCCGTAGAAGAAACCGGGGCACCATTTAAAAAAGTTCCATTTACACTGGCTAAATCTAAAATGGTGTAAACGCCATTCATTTTATGCACTTCAAATTGTCGGCGGCTTACGCGCTGATCAAGAATAATAATCTGACAAGATGGGTCTCGGCCCGCCGCCCACAAGTCGCCGACTTCTAGGCGCAACATTTCTCGCACTGCGCCCGAAGAATTAACCATTTTAATATATGGAACTTGGGGAACGGCTCCAATAACCGTACGTTCATTTTCAATGTACTCGGGAGTTGGGCCAACGCGAGATGGCACATCGGATTCTGGAACATCTAGTAAATTAAATTCGTAAGGAGGAATTTGAAATGATTGGCCGTGCTCTAAATTTGCTGACTCTACTTTTTGGCCCATTGAAAAAATATCGCCAAAACGTGAAACCGCTTGTACTTGCCAGTGACCTTCAGAAAATTTTAAACGGAAATGTTCGCGGGAAATACCTTTTTCGGCTTGCAAACGAATATCAGAGCCCTCTTTGCGCCCACCAATATACTCTACTTCTGGATTCAGTTGAACTTCGCTGATCAGGGCTCCGCGAAGTAAGACTTTCAATCGAGACATTAGCGAATACCTTCAGCAGCTAAGCGACACTCTTTAGTTTTGCTTTCAGCTAATTTAAATTTAGGATCATCTGTTTTCTTATCTCCAAGCATATCTAACACTTGGCGATACATCGATTCGCACATACTAAAATTATGCTTCTTATAATAAGAATCTCCAAGCATTAATTTAGCCTGGATCAGCTCATCAAAGCGCACTTTTGCAAGATAAAGATGACGGCGTGCCAAAGCATGGTCGGCTTGCAAGTTAAGAACAACCTGAAAGAAGTCCATCGCGCGGGAATAGTTACCTAATTGAAAATCACGCATACCTTTAATAAAGTTTTCATCGGCACGTTGCTTTTGTGGAGACTCTTTCGATTTTACTAGCTCTTCCCGCTTATCAACCAATTCTTTTTCGGTTTTTGAATTTAACTTAATATCAATTTCATCTTCGTATTTAAGGATCGATTTAGCTTTTTGCGAATTTGATTTACCCGGTGACATCATAAAAAATAAAAACCCTGCTAAAACTAAACCAATAATTCCATAAAACCTAACCCGCGAATTTTTTAATAAACTTGGTTTTACCGTCCGGGCTTGCGAGTTAACATTTGCTTGCACCCGTGGAGCCGGACCTATTGGACGTTGCATTTTGGGTGCACCGGTTGGCATTTGATTTGGTCTAACCAAGGCTTGATTTTTTGGTGCAGCGGCCGCTTGCACTTTAATCGGTACAACCTGAGCCATTTTTTTTGCGGGCACGGACGCCACTGCCTGGCCTAAATCATATTCTAATTTAAATTCTGAATCTCCGACGATAAAAGTTTCTTGATTTACTAACTTCCAACGATCAACATTTTCACCATTTACAAAAACTGCATTTTTTTTGCTTAAGTTAACTATTTCAAAATCACGATCAACTAAAACCAGCTGTGCATGTGCTCTGCTAACTTGCGGGTCATTTAACAAAACCACATCATTTTCAGGACCGCGACCGATCGAAATTTGAGATTTAGATAATTGAAATACCTGTCCAGCATGTGGTCCCTTGACCACATTTAATTTAACCATCAATTGAGGTTTTTGCTGAACAGCGGCGGACATTAATTAGGCTCCGATGGAACAAGAGTCATTACGAAGTATTCCGCTTCGCCCAAAGTATTTAAAAATGCTTGGCAAGAAATCTGGCACTCAAACTGTGAAAATGGAATTCGGTCGGTATGCATTTCGTAAGGAGATTGCTTCGCGCGTACGACTAAAGATTCAACGTTTTGTACTAAAGCCGAATCAGTTAACGAACTGACACCTTGATTAATAACGGCCGCTTTATTCGTTTGCGCAAGTTTTTCAAACTGCCCATTACAAGCAATGATACGATTATCTACAGATACCACCAGCGCGGGATGCGAAATTATTTCTACTAAATTTGTATATTCTAAATCACGATTTTGCTGCGGCTGATTTAATTTTTCTGAATCAGAGACGCTTAAGGCACGATTTAATAATGTATTTACGTTCGAAACTAACTTTTGGAACATTGGATAATCAAACGGTACTTCCGTACGATCTGATTTATCGATTAACGCCTGATCGATTTGTTGATTTAAGCTTTTAATCGGAAACTCAATCATGCGGGCAAAAAGGTAATAAAGTAGCAATCCTAAAAATGAAGCGATGATCAGAGTTTGCATAAACAAACTGATAATTCGACCATCATCTAAGTTTAATGATTTTACGTCGTACATGACAATCGCATGATATTTGACCGTAGGCTCACCAGACACGGGATCGTAAACTCCTAGTGGATAACTAGCGGCAATCGTATTTGAATCGACGCGATCATCAAACGCGCGTGATTCTTTCCGTACTTTGATGGTAAATGAATTTGAAATTTCGCGACCCGCTTTTTCAGGCGGCGCCACCACTGACCCATCAGATTGCTGAATAATGATGGCTTCTTTAATTCCGTCCTCTTTAAGAGCTTCTTGAACATTTAAACTACTTAATTGACCACTCATTAGAGCTTGCTCATTTAATTTTGCGAGCGAACGGGCCACTGATTTTGCACGCTTCGTTGCTTCGTGCACATTTGATTCTTTAGTAATAGTTGATAACGGAATAACGGATAATAGCGTCACCCCAAAAACAAAACAAATTACAAATCCCAATAAGACTTGCTTAAAAGAAAATAAAATTCCTAATTTGTAAATTCCGGGCATCATTACATTTTCAATGTAATTCTCAGCTTTTTGTTGAAATGCCATCTGAGGAGGCGCGGATGCTGTAGATGCTTGCGGCGGTGAATTTGTGTTGGCATAGGCATTCATTTGCAATGCGGCGTTACCCTGATAAACCATCGAAGGAACTTGTGGTAATGAATGGTTTTGCAATTGAACTCCGCTTTGCGAGGCCGGAACTGGAGCATTACGTACGGCTGGTACCGCATTATTTTTAGGACGAATGTCTGGAGTTGGAATAACATCTAAAATAATATCGAATAAACTGATCTTATCACCGATTCGAACTAATGAATTTTGAATTTTTACGCCGTTAACAAACGTACCGTTACTTGATTTTAGATCCACGATCATCATTTTGTCTTTATAGACGTGCACTTCACAGTGCTCTTTTGAAATACCTAAAGACTGAACCTTAAAATGACTTTGACCTCCACGGCCAAAAACATTTTTACCCAGCTTCAGATCATAAATTTGCCCAGCTTGTCCGCCGGATAGAATTCTAACTGACCACATATAAATGATCTCCAATGCTTAGTTTCTTTTTCTCTGCAAATCCCTCTGACGTTTCGATCACCGAAAATGCTTTCCAATAAGGGCCCACAAAGCGAAATGGCGAAACTCTGCTAACAATTTTTTTAATTTGCATTTTTTTATCTACAAAAATGCAATCAATCGTAAACTTCATAAAAAATGTATGAATATTATTACAAGGCATAATCCATAAAGCTTGGTTCGCTTCAAGATTTTTACGGCCCAATAGACCCCGGCCGCGCTGCCAGAAACTTTCGGCTACTTCTAATTTTTCTATCAGTAGCTCGGCTCCGTCAGATGAAGTTTTATAAAGTTTAGGCATTACTTAACCCCCATCATGCTGATTGCCACCGGCCCGAAAACCATGATGAAAACCGCGGGTAAAATAAATAACATCAACGGAAGTAAAATTAATTGCGAAGCACGAGCCCCCGCTTTTTCAGCGCGCATAAAACGCTCTAAACGCATCTGCACAGATTGGTCTTTTAAAACTTGTGAAATACTGGCGCCCGAAGCTTCGGCATCGATCAAAATGGCCACAAAACTTGTGATCTCTTGCATATCTAAACGTGCGCCCATTTCTTTAAGCGCTTCTGCCTTTGAAGAACCGATTTTAATATCTTTCAAAACTGTTTTAAATTCTTCGGATAGCACTGAATCGTTCGTCGCAACTTTATCGACAATCTTTTGGATCGCTCCAAAAAAATCTAAGCCGGCTTCAACGGAGAGTGCTAACAAATCAATAAAAAATGGTAAGTCTGCACGCACACTTAATTCACGGCTTTTCTTAGTACCCTTGCAATGCATTTCGGGCATTAAAAAACCAAAACATCCTAAGCCAATAACTAACAATGGTGGAAATCCTAAATCTAACGAAAAATTCATGATGGCTAAAAAAATCGGAAAGGCGACACCCAGAAAAAGTTGTAATCCGATAAACTCATCTTCATTCAGCTCTGAACCTAGCCCGCCCGTTTTAATTAGATGTCTGATTTTTTTACGGTATTTTTCTGATTTAATCTTTGCGGCATGTTGTAAAGTAAATTGGTGAACCAATGGGCGACATAAATTGATCACGCCATTTTTTGATTTGATTGGTTCAGTTCCACTCGCCCAAGAAAGTTGCGTTGCACCGGGTTTACCGGCCAATAAAGATGAAACAAAAAGATACACGGCTGCGCCCGCAAGAATTAGTCCCGCAAAAAGCATTAGTTCAGCACTACCCATGAATCCTCTTTTCAAGTAAACATATGTGTAATGAAACAACTGATCTTAGCTTCGCAGTCTCCGCGCCGTTCAGAAATTCTAAAAAACGCAGGCTATCAATTTGTCTCATTCCCTGTTCATGTATCGGAAATTCCTGATAAAAACCTAAATCTAGATGAGCAAATAATCGACATCGCCCGGCGTAAAGCCGAGGCCGCAAAAGCAAAAGCGCTAGTTGAAGGTCTAGAAGGAATTATCCTATCAGCCGACACAATGGTTTGCTTTGGATCTGAGGCTTTAGGTAAGCCCGAAACTAACCAAATTGCCTATGATTACTTAAAAAAATTATCTGGAAAAAAACATCAGGTGAAGACCGCAATTTACCTGATCGACCTAGACTCAGGTGATGTAGCGTCTCATATTGAAACAACGGATGTGCACTTCAAAAATATAACCGATGAAGAAATTTGGAGTTACATAGCCACCAAAGAACCCGCTGACAAAGCGGGCGCCTATGCCATTCAAGGAATTGGTGGGAAGTTTGTGGAAAAGTTTGAAGGTGATTTTAATAATGTGGTTGGACTTCCCTTGCAAGCCCTGCAAAAACTCTTCAAACTTAGAGCATGGAATTTTTAGGGGATTCAGCATTTTCAGCCTTAGTAAAAAAATTAAAGCCCAAACAAAATTTACTAGCCGTTAGCAAACTTCAGCCTATTGAAAAAATTGAAATTCTACACGCTAAAGGCCAAAAAAATTTCGCCGAAAATTATATTCAAGAAGCTATAGAAAAAACAAAAGTACTGAAAAATTTAGATATTGAATGGCATTTGATCGGCCCGATCCAGAAAAATAAAGTAAAGCTTTTACAAAATCACTTTGCCTATATTCATTCGGTCGATTCATTAGAACTGGCAAAAAAAATATCTGAAAAAGCTTTAGAAATTGATTATATTCAAAAAGTATTTATTCAAATTAATTTGGCTGAAGAGGCCACCAAATCTGGTTTACAAAAAGCTGAATTTTTGAACCAATGGCAACAATTCAAAGGCCTTAAAGGAATTGAAGTAGTTGGTCTGATGACGATGCCACCGCTTGAAAATGACGCGGAAAAAAACCGAATTTATTTTAAAGAGTTAAAAAAATTAGGTGATCAGCTGAATTTACATGAACTTTCCATGGGAACCAGTCAAGATTATGAAGTAGCTCTCGAAGAAGGCGCAACCTGGATTCGAATTGGTACGATGCTTTTTGGTGAAAGATTGAAGAAGTGAGGCCGTAGATGAACCAGATGAACTCGTTTAAAAATCCGCTGTTAAAATCGATGAAAATTGGATTTGTAGGCGCCGGCCATATGACCCAAGCTTTAGTAAAAGGCATGGTGCAATCTAAAGCCGTTCGTCCCGAGCAAATTATTATTTCAAACCGCACTCCGGGTAAATTAATTAAGCTGCAAGAAACTTTTGGCGTACAAACGCGCGCGCAAAATGAACAAGTCGTCGAAGAATGCGATGTGGTTATTTTAGCAATGAAACCGCAAGATCTACCCGCGGCCATCGAAAGTATTGCCGGTGCATTTAATGAACACCAAATTGTAATTTCTTTAGCTGCCGGAATTACCTTTTCAATTCTAGAAAAACAAGTTTCTGACGGAAGATTAGTGCGCCTGATGCCAAACACGCCGTCGCTGATCAGCCGCGGAATTTTAGGTTTTATGTGCCAAGAGTCCGACGATTATGTGTCATCGACAATGGAAGATTTATTTTCAAGCTTAGGCGTGGTCGTTGAAGTTGATTTGGAAGAGAAATTAGATGCCTTAATGATTTCATGCTCAAGCGGAACGGGTTTCGTTTTTGAAATGATGATGTACTGGCAAGATTGGATCGCCGAGCGTGGTTTTACCGACGAAGAAGCCCGCTTAATGACAATCGAAACTTTTTTAGGTGCTTCAATGCTGGCCGCCCAATCTGACGGAATTGAAATCGAAGAATTACAATCACGTGTCACTTCCAAAAAAGGCGTGACAGCGGCGGGGCTTAGTTCAATGCGCGAGCTTGAAATGGAACGCGTTTTAAGACTGAGTTTTGAAAAAGCGAATATGCGCGCGCAAGAAATCTCACGCAGCACCAAATAGCTAGCTGAAGGTCGAGTTCACAAGTCTAGGCTTTACTTGACACCTAGAAGCCTAGGCAAATTTGTCCTATACTAAAGGTGTATTTTTTAATTGTTCACGGAGGAACATTTATGAAGCATTATCCTACAGAAATCGCGCACAAAACTTTCGAAAAAAAAATGATGGGTTACGATCAAGACGAAGTCTCTGATTACTTAACCGTCGTGGCTGCCCAGATGGAAGCTTTATTACAAGAAAGAAATTCTCTGCGTGAAGCTTTAAAAGATAAAGAAATGTCTTTATTAGAATACAAAGACCGCGATCAAGTTTTAAAACAAACGATCACCAGCGTTTCACAAATGACCGAAAGAATGCGCGGCGATGCTGAACGCGAATCAAAATTAATTATCAATGATGCCCAACAAAAAGCGGAAATGATCACGCGTGATGCGAAAGATTCGTTAAAGAAAACGTACGAACAAATCGCCGATCTTAAAAAAATGCGTATGCAATTTGAAGCTAATTTGAAAGCGATGACGCAAGCCCATTTATCTTTATTAGAGCAAGGCGATAGCTTTATGCCGAAGATGCGCATTCCTGATTTGGATATGAAGTAAAAAATTGTCCGTAAATTACGGGCGATTTTTCTTTTTCAGCTTCTTTAATTTAATTTGATATTCTTTATCATTTACGGGCGGGGTCGAATTTCTTGGTAACGCCTTAGTCTCAATCTTTAAATCTTCATCAACTGGCTTTACGTATTCTTCTTTCGAAGGCTTAACTGGTTTGAAGTAATCTTGATTAACACCGTCATTTGTATCTTCTTGAAAATGTGGTGTCTGCTGACGCGGCTGAATCACTGGATTTTCGCGACGGACTGGGCGCGAGTACCGAACGCGCCTTCCGCCGATGCCCCAGACCACCGCTGCTCCAAGATGATAACCTTGCGCGCTATTTGAACCTAATAAAGTTGTTCCGCCACCGAATTTAAATGAAAGATCTTGGTCGTAAGAATATTTTAAGTAAATATCTGAATCTAAATTATTCGGATTAATTCCGTAAAAACGTTTACTGCCGCCGTTCACCCGCAAAGTAATATTATCGCGCTCGAAAGCTTGATTGGTATTTGAGTCTTCTTTTATGGTTAAGTATCCGTTCAAAGCGCCGCCCAACGTAAGCGAATTTTCAAAGCGGAATTCGATCCCGCCACCGTAAGTTAATAACGTTGAAAGACCTTGCGTACGATAATTAAGCCCTAGTTGTGCAAATGGTACGATCCCACCAAAATCAAAAATCGACGTTAAACCAACTTTTAGCTGCCCAGCTCCATCATTGTTTAAAACTGAATCCGTATCTGACTTCACTTTTTCTAGAGCGAAATCATAAGATAAGTCACCATAAGTTGAAAAAGCATCGGCTTTGTAAAGTAAGTAGTCAGCACCGAAAGTAATATTATTCAAAGTTGAATTTTTACGAGTCGCCACCGTGTTAATCGATTGTGAATTACCAATATTTAATCCTGCGTAAATACCAAAATCTATCAACGGTACGTAACGACCTAAAATATGAATGTCAGTGATTTGGTAACTGTTGCCACTTGGTAAACCTGAAGATGTACCTTCGGAAGAGTAATTGGCTTCGGTTTTAAAATAATCCACGGAAATTTGTGACTCAAATCTATCTTCGGCGAAGCTTTTAAAGACTTCACTTGCATGAGATTGTAAAGCCAAAGTAAGAACGCCAAAAAAGAGGTGGGTATTTAAGTTTTTCATAGCCTTTTCAGTGTAGCTGAGTTGAAATCAAATGGGAGTACCCAAAGGTCGAGTTATGATTAAAATGACTGAAAATAAAAAACCGCTCATTGTCATTTTTATGACCGTGTTTATCTATTTACTGGGCTTCGGAATTGTTATTCCGATTATTCCAATTTTAGGTACCCAGCTGGGTGCAAGCGCGCTTGAAACGGGTTTGCTACTTTCGATTTACTCTTTGATGCAATTTATCTTTTCACCATTTTGGGGAAGATTAAGTGATCGTTACGGACGCCGCCCTATTTTACTAATTTGTTTAGCCGGCGAAGTTTTTTCGTATTTGTTATTTGCACAGGCAACTAACTTACCAATTCTATTTGCGGCGCGAATGTTCTCAGGGTTTTTTGGTGCTTCGATCTCGACTGCATCGGCGTATATTTCTGATATCACTCCGCCCGATGAAAGATCAAAAGGCATGGCGTTAATCGGTGCCGCTTTTGGTTTAGGATTTTTATTTGGCCCCGCGATCGGTGGCGCCCTTACGGTATGGGCGACGCATATGTCGAAAAACCCCCATTTTCAAATGAGTTTTAGTTCCTACTGGGTTTCTGGAATTTGTTTAGTAACTTTTATTTTTGCGTACTTTAATTTAAAAGAAACTTTATCGAAAACGACCGAACCCCAGGAAAAGAAAAATCGCTTTGCCCAAATTGCGAAGTACTTCAAAATGGAAACGGTCGGCCCGCTTATTTTTATTTTCTTTTTAGCATCGCTTGCGATGTCGACCATGGAAGCTACGCTAATTCTATTAGTCAAAGATAAGTTTGGCTGGGGAATCAAAGAAGTTAGCTTTGGTTTTGCTTACGTCGGAATTATTATGATCTTTACTCAAGGATTTTTAGTTCGCCGCCTGATTCCACGATACGGTGAAAAACAAGTTTTACGTTTTGGTCTAATTTTAATGACAATGGGTTTATGCGGAATTGCGATTGCCGAATCGATTTTTGTTTTAGCACTTACACAAACTTTATTAGCGATCGGAATTGGTTTCACGAACCCTTCAACTTTAGGTTCTATTTCTTTATTAGTAGATGCCAAAGAACAGGGCGCGGCTTTGGGAACAACTCAAGGTATGTCTTCTTTAGGGCGCATTATTGGCCCCGCAGTGGGCGGCGCTTTGTACGGAGCATGGACCATTCAATCTCCGTTTATTTTGGCGGGCTTTATGACTTTGATCGGATTATTCGTCGTAATTACAATTTTTCATTCAATCCCAAATGCCGGGCAAAAAATTTCTAAGACCGAGCCTAAACGTGCTGAATAAGATTGGTTATTTCCAAGTTGATAACCTAATTCAAAGCAGGGTTCCATTTATGTTAATTAATATGGGGCCAAGTCTAGCCGGCTGGTACAGCAGCGTTAATAAAATGCACGTTGAAAACTACGAGATCTTAACTAATCCAGTCAGTGCGATTGTCGATTTAGAGGCTAAAAAAATACCCAAAGACTTTGCCATTGTAGTCACTTGCGACGATGGAAAGAAATCTGAAGCCTTATTTATCGAGCTTCAGAAAAAAGCTTATACAAACGTGTATCTTGTCGATGGCGGCTATCAGCAAATGATGACTGAAAGAGTTAAAGCCTGATATTCTAATTAGCATGAAAACAATAGCCGATCGTTACAATCCGCAAGAAGTAGAAACCAAAGTTTATCAAGACTGGGAAAAAGCTGGCTATTTTAAAGCTGAAGACCAATCGAAGAAACCTCCTTTTTCAATTATTTTACCTCCGCCCAACGTCACGGGCTTTTTACATTTAGGTCACGCGCTCGATCACACCATTCAAGATTTATTGATCCGCTGGAAACGCATGAGCGGTTTCAATGCGATGTGGTTACCGGGAACGGATCACGCGGGTATCGCAACGCAAACCGTCGTTGAAAAAGAATTAAAGAAACAAAAAATTCTACGCCATGATTTGGGCCGCGAAAAATTTGTGGATGAAATTTGGAAATGGAAAAACGAATACGGAAATCGTATTTACAATCAAATGCGCAGATTAGGTGACTCTTGTGATTGGAACCGCGCGACTTTTACTTTAGATGAAGGCGTATCAGCCGCCGTTAAAAAAGTTTTTGTTTCCCTTTATAAAAAAGATTCTATTTATCGTGGCTTACGTTTAGTTAACTGGAGTGGCCCGCTTGAAACAGCAATCTCTGATTTAGAAGTGGATCACGTTGTTACCAAAGGTTTTATGTATCACATCAATTACCCAGTTGATGGAACAGGCGAACTTTTAACCGTGGCGACCACTCGCCCCGAAACAATGTTAGGCGATACAGCTATCGCGGTAAATCCGGAAGATGATCGCTATAAACATCTCATTGGTAAAACCGCCACAGTTCCATTGATTAACCGTAAAATTAAAATTATCGCCGACACTTACGTTGATAAAGAATTTGGTTCGGGCGTTGTGAAAATTACACCGGCTCATGACTTCAACGATTACAAAATTGGTAAAACTCATAAGCTAGAATTTATTAATATTCTAACCCGCAAATGCGAGATGAATGAAAATGCCGGCGTTTACCAAGGCTTAAAAGTCGTCGATGCTCGTAAAAAAGTTTTAGAAGATTTAAAAGCCCTAGGATTTTTCGTAAAAGAAGAACCTCACACAATGTCGATTGGTCATTGTTCACGCTCGGGCGCGGTGGTTGAACCTTTCTTGTCTGAGCAGTGGTTTATGAAAATGGAAGATTTAGCTACGCCTGCTAAGCGCGTCGTTGAATCAGGAACAATCCGCTTTGAACCTGAGTCGTGGACCAAGGTTTACTTACACTGGATGAATCATATCGAAGACTGGTGTATCTCGCGCCAATTATGGTGGGGACATCGTATTCCGGCATGGCAGTGTGAGGCTTGCGAAAAATTCACCGTAGCAGAAACTACACCGACGGTTTGCGAACATTGTAACAGTACTAAATTAAAACAAGACGAAGACGTATTAGATACTTGGTTTAGTTCAGCGCTTTGGCCATTTTCTACCATGGGCTGGCCGAATGAATCACCGCACTCAGTTGAAACTCAAAAAACTTTCTATCCGACAAATTATTTAGTAACGGGCCACGATATTATTTTCTTTTGGGTAGCCCGCATGATTATGATGGGCCAAGAA
Source organism: Bdellovibrio sp. (assembly GCA_014376435.1). GTDB lineage: Bacteria > Bdellovibrionota > Bdellovibrionia > Bdellovibrionales > Bdellovibrionaceae > Pseudobdellovibrio. Next base: position 79,830 of record JACMRL010000039.1, read on the forward strand.
TTTAAAAAAGATGTGCCGTTTCGTACGGTGTATATTCACGGTTTAGTACGCGACAGCCAAGGCCGTAAGATGAGTAAATCATTAGGAAACTCAATCGATCCAATCGAAATGATCGATAAGCACGGAGCCGATGCACTACGTTTTAGTTTCTTAGCACACTTATTTAGCGGTAAAGATTTTAAATTTAGCGAACAACGTGTAGAAGGCTACCGTAACTTTATGAATAAAGTTTGGAATGCATCGCGTTTTGTACTTTCGAACTTACAAGACTTCAAAGTTCCCGTTGAAGGCGTTAAAGCCCTTCCTGCCCGCGCGCACCTTTCCGTTTTTGATCATTGGATCATTGCCAAGTTAGCCGAAGTTGAAAAACAAGTTCACGATGCTTTAGAAAATGAAAGATTTTCCGACGCGGCAACGGCACTTTATCAGTTTGTTTGGAATCAGTTTTGTGATTGGTATATCGAATTCACAAAACCAATTATGAATTCGGCGGCAGCAGAGGAGAAACAAACAACGCAGTTAGTGATGGCACAAGTATTAAACCGCATGATTCGTTTATTGCACCCCTTCTGCCCATTTATAACGGAAGAAATTTACACGAATTTACCCATCAAAGGCCAAGCCTGCATCATTGATCAATACCCAACCGTACTAAACGATAAAGATTTCTTAGCTTTTGCTAGCAAAGATGCTGAACTAGAAGTTGATATGGTTAAGGAAGTTATTACGGCAATTAGAAATATTCGCGGTGAAAACAGAATAAGCCCAGCCGTTAAATTAAATATTCGTCTAGGTGTAACTCAGGACGATGTACAAAAAATTCTAAGCCATAATAAATCAGCAATCATGAATATCGCGCGTTTAGAAAACATGGAAATCGGCGCCGACGGAGATATGAATAAATGCGCGGTCGCACCAATCGCAATCGGCGAATCTCGTATGAAAGTAATTATTCCGCTCGAAGGTTTAGTTGATTTCAACGAAGAGATTAAACGTATTCAAAAAACCATCGAAAAACTTGAAAAAGACGTGGGTCTTCTGCATGGAAAATTATCGAATGAAAAATTTGTACAAAACGCCGATCCAGACGTGATCGCGAACGACCGCATCTTGCTTCAACAGTCGAAAGAGCAAATGGTTTCGCTGAAAGACGCTTTAACTCGTTTTCAGTAGCCAAACTTTGGTCTAGCTAATAAAGCGTTTAAAATAAGTCCTCTATTTGCCGATAGAGCCATATGGACTTTAAATGTTTGATTGAACAAATTCATGACGAACACGAACTTTACGAGCAACTGCTCGCGGAAGTCGAAGATTATTTTGAAAAGTATCTAACAACTTTCGTTCATTTTTACTTTGAACGATTGCCACAGAATAAAATAAAAATAACTGACGTTTGCTATTTTGGAAATAGCGAATCAATGTTTAAAGTTATTAAAAATATTCTTGGAAAAAAAGAATGGTACCAAATTTATCACAATCACGGACACGTCGATCTTTGGAAATGCAAACTTGATACTAAAGCTAAAGTTTCAGTAATTTATAAAGAAAGAACTCACACCGAAAACACTGGAATACGCTTTTTAGATACAGAAAATCATATTCCCATGACACGTGATGAAATTCGTGAGGCCTTTCAAGAATTGTGTGGAGTTCTTCAAGTCGATGCCGAAAAAAAGAATCTAATAACGAAAAAAGCCATTTAATAAAAACTCATTGTTTAAAAAATTTGCCGGATGAGATTGTTTCAAAGATTCGTTCACTAAATTTATAACTTTGAGTGGCAGCTCTGGACGCGCAAGCTTATTGAAAACATCCAAGCTTAGAAAAAGCTGTTTTCTGTGATCATCGTAGTCATGCACAACAAGCGCATTATCTCCTTCAGAAAAGTATAACTTAACCACCTCCGGCGGCTGATCAATCTGATAAGTTTGAATCAGCAATTTTTTAAGATCCGAAAATCCGTACATCAGTTCTCTAGGCTCCACACATACTCCTTCTGCGGCATCTGAAAGACTACCCAAGCAAATAGGGTACTTAACTCTAACAAGGTTCAATCCAATCAAATTTTGATAGTTTTTCCATGTCAAAAATCATGACAGTCGTGGATCAGGCATTTTTAGATTAGAATTCGACTTTGAGGGGTACAAATATGAAATTTATCTTACTAGCTATCACTTTATCTGCGGCACCGGCCTTCGCTTTAACTGATTCGGTTTTATGCCGTGACCAACAGACAAACCAAATTTCTTTTGCTAACTCAGTACAAACCCGCGCCGCAGATGCCAACGAAATTAATTTAATCACCTGGAATGCGCACAAGTACGCAGACTCA
>JACMRL010000040.1 GCA_014376435.1 Bdellovibrio sp.
AGTTCGTAAGGTATTCTTAACACTCGCTGATAGACAAAGGGCTTGTTGAGATAGTAAAAAAGTTTACAAATAAAAATCAGGAAATGTTTATCTGAGCAAATCAATCCAATTTCATATTTTAAATACCTTGTCCCAGGCCCTAGTCGAAGTTTTTGAAAAAGGAAAACACGCCGATCGCATGATCGATAAATACATGCGCGTGAATAGAAATTGGACTCCCGAGGATCGCACTTTTTTTGCCGAAGGTGTTTATGGAATTGTAAGGCATAAACGAAATCTGGAATTTATTGCTGAATCCACTGAGCTGTGGCCGATTATTGGTGCGTACCTAATTACGAAAAATCTAAAACCTCCGGCGCGCGCTGAATTTAGCAAGCTGATCACGGCAGAAATTCTGAGTCGCCATAAAATGCAGAAACCAGCGGCTGTCGAATACTCTTTTCCAGAATGGTTGGTCCACCTTGCCGAAAAAGAATTCGCCGGTGACTGGCAAAAGATAATGCAGAGTCTAAACCAAGAGCCCGAAATTTACCTACGTGCAAACACGTTGAAGACAAATGTTGAAAAGTTAATTGCCGATTTAAAAGTTGATAAAATCGAAGCTACCAGAATCAAAAGTAATTTAAATTTACCTGAGGGTCTGTATTTAAAAAAACGGAGTAATGTCTTTTCCACGCAGGCGTCCAAAAAAGGTGAATTTGAAATGCAGGATGCGGGCTCGCAATTCATTGCTCCTTTATTACAAGCCAAACCTGGCGAACTTATTGTCGACACGTGCGCGGGTTCCGGTGGAAAATCTTTGCATTTAGCGGCGCTCATGAAAAACCAAGGTAAAATCTTAGCCATGGACATTCACGACTGGAAACTACAAGATTTAAAACTGCGGGCCGCAAAGGCCGGCGCTTCGATTTTAGAAACAAAATTAATTGATTCGCCAAAAGTTATTCAACGCTTAGAAAATTCTTTTGACCGTGTGCTTATTGATTCACCTTGCTCGGGCTTAGGAGTTTTAAGACGTAACCCCGATACCAAATGGAAACTGAACATCGAGCAAATTAATACGGTCATCCAACTGCAAAAAGATATTCTTTCAAAGTATTCAGCATTATGTAAAACCGGTGGCACCCTAGTTTATGCCACCTGCAGTATTTTAAAAAGTGAAAATGAGCAGCAAATTAGCTGGTTCCTTAATTCACCTGCAGGAAAAAAGTGGTCTCTACTTTCCGAACATCGCATTTGGCCGCATATTCATAATTTTGACGGCTTCTACGCAGCGGTCCTAAGGAAGTCTTAATCATTTTCAGATATAGGGGTTAGAAATGCCAGAACTTGCGGATGTGCAAAAGTCAAAAAAGAAAACGTAAATAATAACAACGGGTTATGAAAAATATTTCGTGATTTCAGAGGGTTCCGACTAAAATTGAATCTCATTTCTATTCACGAAGCTTCACGTCTTTACATTCTAAATCATTAAATAGGGTGATAAGGCTTATATGAATAAAATGATTCAATTTTTCAGAGCCGATGAGTGATAAATTAAACGCCATTTTCGATTTTCAAGAACTTACTTTTACGAAAGGAAGTAAGTATGGAAATCGTAAAATTTGTTTCATTTGTCGTAAGGCTTGGGCTTCTGTTGGCGCTGGTAGGTCAGCTCAAGTTCTGTACGCTGATGATGATGGGCCTTGCCAGCGAAAAATCACAGAAGGGGATCATGTCGTATTCTAAATACACCAAGCAGCTAACGGGTAGGTAAGCGCTACCGCAAAACTAAAAATATTATTTTTAAGCCTGAAGCTAACCCTTCGGGCTTTTTTATACTCAAAAAACCAAAATCTCATAAGGACGTAAAACATGTCGAAAAAAACATTTCTATACATCAGAGTTTCAACATTAGATCAAGTGAATGGGGCTGAATCACAGGCTCGCGCACTTTTAGAATGGTGTAACCGTAATAACATCACTGAATATGAAACTTTCACAGATCAAGGCGTTTCGGGAGCTAAAGAGAGTAGGCCGGCCCTTGATAAAATGATGGACCGAGTGAAGCGGCTTGAGGCCGATCAAGTTATCGTTTTTGCCTTCAGCCGATTTGCCAGAAGCACAATGCACTTATTAAAAGGGCTTCAGATTTTCAAGGATTGCAAAACACGCTTTGTCAGCATAACCGAGCAGATTGACACTGAATCCAGCATGGGAATCGCTATGTTTACCATTCTTGGCTCACCAGCACAGCTTGAAAGATCAATGATTCAAGAAAGGGTTCGCGCCGGCATGAAGAACGCGAAGGCAAAAAGTAAAATCATTGGCCGCGTACGCAAAAGAAATTCGGCTTTAATCGAATCGCTTTTAGAAGCTGGATTATCGTTTAGGGAGATTGCTAGGATCTCAAAATGTTCGCACGGTTCAGTATCAGCCCAGAAAAAGGAATTTTTAGCTCGTAAAGATAAAGAACAAAAGCAAAAATTAGACGATCTTCAGAAAGAAATCACTGAAAATAAATCTGAAAGTCCGATCGATACCATGAAAGCTATGAATGTTTCAGATGATATTATTCAGCAAGTACAGGTTAAAATCGAAACTGAAGCTAGAACCAAAGTATATGAAGTTACCGGCGGAGCTGGTTACGAAACATTTGACTGAGTTATCGGGTAATAAAAATACAGAAACCAAGATGGTTTCCGTATTTTTTTTTCTGAAGTGACTAAAAGGATTTGGTTTTGGATCAGATACCGCCTTCTTCCTCATGATAAACGTAGGACCTAAGTCAGTTGTTAAAAAAGTTTGATTTAGTTCGTTACTTCATTTGATAAAACTCGCTACGACAAAAAAATGAACCGCAAGCAGATCAGATTTACCCTTTTTCATTGGGTGGGACGGACCAGCTCGAAAACTTGCAAGTCTTATGTGGCCTGCATAACAGATTTAAGGGAGTTCGTACTGATATAA
>JACMRL010000041.1 GCA_014376435.1 Bdellovibrio sp.
TGATTCGTAACAGTAAATGCAAGTGGTTTGAATTAATCGCACGCTGATAAATACGTACGCCAAATTTTTTCGCAAAGCGGGTGATGATTTGGTGGATCGCTTGGTAATTACGCTGAGCTAAGAAGCTGTCAGGCCCCATGGTCCAAGTGCTACGTAGCACGAAGTGAATGGAATCTTTTGAAGACAAGGGCCGCATCGATTTTCTTCTGCGGTAAAGGAGTGCTCCGCCGAAGAATTTTTGATGTTTGGGTTCATTTTGGAAGAATGATTGTTGTTTTGCTTTTTTCATCAGCCAGCAAAGCTTCAAGGCTGGGGCGATGGTCAAGAGTCTTCGAAACAAGCACTGAATCCAGAATGCAGGCGAAGATCGGTTTTTAAATCGGGACTTAGTATAGATTAATCGTGGGATCTGTTTTCTGCTCTACACAAAAAACCCACTTTAATTAGAATTTTTCCAATCTACAGTGCCCTAATTACTCATTAGGTAGACTAACCACGTTTAAAACCCGAAGTTCCACACCCGGAGAGGCTGCTAATTGACCGCAAATTTCGAAAGCCTGTTTCAAGTTTAGACAGTCCGAATTTGCCGGGACCAATTAGTTAGTTCTTAGCATTAATAATCGATCTCCCCTGAGGCAAGAAACTTGAATAGTGGAAGCCTTGTGAGCGTAATCTACAAAAGCCTTATTTTATTTGGTCTAATTCTAACCGCAGGTTTTGCGCAAGCTAAACCCTTCACGGCATGTATCCAAGATACCCAAATAAAGCATCGCATGGAGCGCGACGAAAGCATTCAGGCGTGCTTCAAAACACATAAAGCATTTTTGGGTTCAGATAATTGTTTCAATCAAGTTCGCAATTTAAGGGAAGCGCAGCAGTCTGCAAATTTAAGCGAAAGTTTAAAGTTTATATGTTTTTATGAAGCTTCTATTTTTCAGAATATTAAAACTTGCTTGATCAGAGCCGATGAATTTAAAAATGCTGATAATCATGATGAAGCGGTTTTTCATTGCTACAAACAATTTCAAGATAAGCTAACCAAAAAAGAATGTAACGATACCGCAAAAAAATTAATCTATCCGGCTAAAAAAGATTATTTACTTCAGCACTGTGCAAATAATTACTAAGATTTAAATTGAGCGACCAAATGATAATTTTCTAAAGGTACAATCAGGGGAATTCCCGCCGGAATTCTTTTGCTTTTCATAATGCGCGACCAATTTAAATGTGGATTCATCTGTTTAAAACGTGTCAGACTTCCGTTATACCACTTTAACACCTTCGCCTTCGCTAAGGTTTGGTTTAGTTTAAACTCTTTATGCGGAAGCGTTTTAGAAAGCACTAGCTCTTTACCGAACAGGTTCAGCGCATTACGCTCAACTTCTAAAACGGCTAAAAAACAAGAATAGAAATTTTTCGAAGCAAATCCCCAAGTAGGAGTTACATTCTCTGACTCAATCAGGTCCTTTATTTCGGCCGATCCATTACGATCCACCATGCGACGTACGCCCGTTAATCCGTGATTGTAAGCCGTGATTGCCAATGGCCACGATTTTAATTTTTTGTAATTCTGCTTAAGAATTTTAGCAGCTAATTCAGTCGCGTGATATGGGTGATTACGTTTATCGTAATCTGACTGAATATATCCGAAAGGTTTAGCCACCGAAGGCATAATTTGCCATAGGCCACTAGCACCTACTTTTGATTGCGCAAAAATATTGAATGAACTTTCCACAAAAACGATACGCGTTAACTCAACGGGTAAACCCTCTTTACGAAAAATCTCTTCCATCATCGGTAAATATTGACCCGATAAGGTTAAAGCTTTTTGCATACGGTCTTTTAAACCCATCTGTAAACGCACTCGTTTTACATCCGAAATTTTCCATTTCGTAATCAGCTCTTTGCGGCGGCCGCTGGTCGCGTCTTGTATTAACTTACGCTTGACTGCCGAGGTGATTACACTGCTGTTAGAAATGGGCGTCAGATCGATTTCACCCAAGATAAAGCTAGGATCATCGACTAAATGAAATACGCCTTGTTGAGTTGTGTAATAAGAGAAGATTTTGGTCCAGAAATCAACTCGCTCAGATAAAGCCTCGGAAGTTTCAAACTGCGAAGCGTCCGGTAGCGAAGAGTTCCATTTCGTAACTCGTGACCAAGCTGATAAAGAGATTAAAAATGTTAGTAGAATAAAACTAAGTTTCATTCACCTATTTTAAGCTTGAAATAAGGATCTGATCAAAAGCTTCCCGCACAATCGCCTCATCACGTGGACCATTGTAGAGGAATGAAAATGTCAGCACTTGTCCATCCCTTCGGCCAGCATAACCCGCTAAAGCAACCACGTTATCTAAGTAGCCCGTCTTTGCCCGTACCCAACCTTGCGCCGGTGAATTTTTCATTCGCTTTTTTAAAGTTCCGTCCACGCCAGCAATCGGCAAGCTTTCTAGAAAAGTTGGAAAGGTTGAAAAATCGTTTTTAATGGCTAATAAAACGCGATTTAGCGCATGAGCCGATAATTTATTTTTACGCGTAAAACCGGAAGGATTAATAACTTCAAAATCATTCGCGTTTAATCCTAAAGCATTTAATTCACCGCGAATAACATCCATCCCCTGCTTTAAAGAAATATTTGTTTTATCTTCACCGGCTGCTAAATTTTTTGTTAACATCTCGGCCACAAAATTATTCGAGAACTTATTCATATCAGCTAAAATATAAGATAAGTTTTTACTCTCTAAAGTCGCAATTAATTCAGCCGCCACAGGTGTCTTTCCGGATTTAGTCACGCCCCTAATTTCAACCCCGCGCTGACGTAAAAAAGATTTTAAATTCACGCCCGCCCAAATATCGGGTTCGTTAACGCTCTTAAAAATAGCTTTCTCAGGAGCGCCCTGCGCGACTTCACCGCTAACCGTTATTACTTTGTCGGCGTTAGAAACTGAAACCGCTAAATCTTTTTTAGGTGCCCCCGAAACTGTTTTTGTTTCGTTGCGTAGCTCAAAATAACCTGTATCGGGATCGATGAAAACTCGCGCTTTTTGTCCCACTTCACCAGGTCGTGTAAATATATTAACAGCATTCCAATTAAAACTCATCGCTCCCACTGGAGAGTCGTAGGCGCGGTCTACGCGCTTATCTTCGCGGCTTTCGTCAAATCGTACTTTATCAAATAAGGTATCATCGATGACTAAATCGCCCGGAATATTTTTAATTCCCGAACGAGTCAGTTCATTTGCTAAAAACCACATGTTTTCAGATACAAAACTAGGGTCACCACCACCCTTTAAATAAAGATTTTTTTTATCAAAATAAACTCGGGTGTAAAATTTTGATCCCAAAGGAAATCTTTTTAAGACGGCATAGCTGGTTAAAATTTTAGAAACCGAAGCGGGAATTTTTTTTTCTTTTGCATTTACGTTTAGAACCTCATCGTCGTCATTCTTAATTTCCATACTGACGTCTGTAGCCTCTAGGCCATATTTTTTTAAAATTGTAGCCGGAGAATCTGTTGTAAAAACTTTCACTTTAGCTTTTTTAGCTTCAGCTAGACTAAAGTTGAACATGATAAAAACAGCCAAGACCATTTGTGCGATGATATTTTTTTCAGATTTCATTTTACTGAGTATAGCGGCACAATACAGACATGAAAAGAAAAGATTGGTTTTTTGTCTACGGCATTTTATTTTTGATTATTGTCGTGGATCAAATCACAAAAAGCTGGGCTTCCGGCATAACTGAATTAAACTACAAATTTATTAAACTAATACTGGTACACAACCACGGCGCGATGTTAGGGCTTTTCTCAGAGTTGCCAGCCGTTTTACGAATTGTTACGTTATCTACCAGCGGTGTTTTTTTACTTAGCCTCTATTTTTTAACCCAGTACCTAATACCAGTCCGCTTGATGCCGTTACGCTTAGGTTTATCTATTTTAGTAGGTGGAATTTTTGGAAATGTTTTAGACCGAATACTATATGGCTACGTCATTGACTTTATCTCGGTGCAGTTTGGACAATGGATATCACCAATTTGGAATGTGGCCGACGCAATTCAGTGGGTTGGCTATTTATTAATTGTTTATTCGGTATTAAAATATGGTGGTCAAATTTGGCCCGATAATAATATTCGTAAAAGTTTTTGGGTTAATCGAAAATTTCAAATTAAATACGCCAGTTTATTTATGTTCACTGGGTTATTATTAACCTCAGTCAGCGTGGTTTTTTCTTATACATATTTAAAAGTAACAATTCAGCAGATTACCGGTAACGATGAAGTACTGGTCAGAAAATTGTCTGAGCCTTTTTTATATAGTTTCTTAGCTTTATCACTGACTTTTGCCATCGTTTTATTCGCCGTCGGAAAGATGATTTCCCATCGAATTGCCGGCCCACTTTACGCCTTCGAACGTTTTCTAAACGATATTTTAGAAGGTAGAGGCCTTACCAAAGAAGGCGCTGCTTTAAAATTAAGAACCGGTGATGAATTTAAACACCTAGAAGAATTAGCCGAGCAAATTAAAATTAAATTAGCCAAATTAAATTCAGAAAAGTCGATTGAAGTGATTGAGTATAAAGAAGAGACCTAGCGGTCAAAGTCTAAAATTTTGTCTAAGTAAAATCTTTTTCTTTGTTGGTCTAAACCACACTGTGCGTGCAGATAATCCCCATCTGGATTTCGTACAAAACCCATTGGCTTTATCGGACGAGGTTTACCTTTCGTCTGCCCGCCTTCGTACACGATATTTATTGTGCGTTGCTCTAAAGTGGCTTTTGCCAGGCTAATAATTTTCTCATCTTGCGATGACCAGATACGATATTTATTCCAGTTAATTTCTTTTTTCTGCAGCTCTAAAACTCGATTTAAATTAACATCTTCGCCAAGTTTTTCGCATGATTTAAAAAATACCTGCAAGCATGCGTAGGCATCATCGTAAGCCCGGTGAGCCGCTCCGCCCGTCAGGCCAAGCTCTTTAACCAAAGTCTGCAGCTTGTGATTCGTCGTTGTTAATAAAGCTCTAGAAATTAAACTGGTGCACACTTGTAAGCTTTGCGGAAAAGCTAACTCCGCTTTTTCAATTTCAATCGTTAAAAATCCTAAATCAAAAGGTGCATGATGAGCCATTAAAACTGAACCATCGATAAATTTACAAAATTTTGCGATCTCATCTTTCATCTGCGGAGCATCAGCTACCATTTCGTTGGTAATGCCGTGAATTACAATATTATCTGGCAACATCGCTCGCGAAGGTTTTAATAAAGTTTGAAATCGATCGACTATTTTTCCTTTATACCATTTAACCGCACCCAATTCGACGATTTCTGATTCAATTGGGTAAGGGCCGCTGGTCTCGGTATCAAAGGCAACTAGTGGATAATGATGAATAGATTGGTTTAAATCGAATGGCATAAAAGATAAATTACGTGATCTGAGTCCAAAGGTCTAGCTTAAGATTGCAAGCTTTGTAGTTTGAATTAAAATAAACAAATGATGCGTAGGTTTTATCTGTTAATTAATTTTTGTGCTTTTCTGGTTTCGCTTCAAAGCAAGGCAGCCGAAGAAAAAAAAGCAGGCACCGCGCCTACTTACCGCATTTCCGCAAATGCTCTTTTACTTTCACAATTTGTCGACCGGGGGTTAGCAATCAGTGATAAAAATCCGGCACTTAACGCTTCGTTTTTATTCAATTTCGGATCTCAGTTTAAATTAGGTTTTTGGGGTTCAAATATTTCGCACGTCAGCGCCGCTGATGATAATTTTTGGTTTAAACTGTTAGCAGAAATTAAAATTGATTTTAGTGATAAATCTGCGGTGAAACTGTATCTGCACGACGATAAATATTATAAATTAAATATCCGCAACGGTCAGCGTGCGGGACTTTTACTAAATTACAACTTGTGGAATGCCCAAGCCGAGTGGATGAGTAACTATGAGGGCACCTCAACCTTTGCACAATATCTTAATGTTGGAAAAGCTTATATCTTTAAACAAGATTATAGCTTGGGTGCAAAATTAGGTTACGTTATGCAAACGGCGCCGGGCTTAGAAAATTATTTTGATCTAAAAGCTTACGTTGATTATCAAATGACTTTAAATTCACGCCTTGAATTAGGCGGAACGATGGTTAGTAATAATTCGCAATTTGGTAACCGCGGAGACCCCGCGGTTTTTGGCTTGCTGGAACTAGTGTTCTAGTTTTTGATTGTTGAACTTTCAACATCCGAGTTTGTCGGGTCGGCCTCGTCTTTTACGCCTTTAACTTCTAAATCAACCGGGTTAACCAAATTTGGATCTTCCCCGATTCCGCTGCCCGCTTTTGCCTTACGGTTATTAATCTGGCTAGCGAAGTTATCATAAACTCCACGGGCCGAATCTTTATCACCGAATACAGTTTGTAATTTACGACGATCTTTTTTTGAATCATCTTGTTTTTGATGAATACTGACGCGGATAAAACCAATCAGCTTTTCTTGGTCAACTTCACCTTTTTTGTCTTTAACCGAAGTCACGCCCACGATTGTGTTGTTGGTATGCTCAAACGCCGCTTTGACTTTATTACGAACTAAATCTAAACGCTCTTGCGCAATTTTTTTAGCCGAGTCTTCCGTTTTTTCTGCAACGGCTTGAATAAATAAAGCTGAAGTTAATTTAATTTCAGACTCTTGTAGGCCCGAAGTTATTTGGCTTAAACGAGTCATCACTTCAATAAACTTTTTATTTGGAACGGCCGTTCCTTTTTCAAATAAATACGTATCGGGGATATCAAAGTCAAAACCATCTTGCGAAATATTCAAATTCTTCGCGTGATCGGTCATTTTATCAGCCATAAAGGCCGCAACTACTTTAGCTGAACCCATATCTAAAATATTCGGGGTTTTATCTGCGGGCTCTAAAAAGCTTTGGAAAGCTTTTAAAGGCTCGTTAACTAAATCTAAAAATAGTTTTTCTAACGTAAGTTCTGCACCAAAATTCTGAAAATTATATTCAATCATTGAAGGCGTAGAGAAATAATCTGAAACCGCTTTTTTAGTATCTTCACTCTGCCCGATCAGCCACATTACTAGAAAGAACGCCATCATTGCCGTCATGAAGTCAGCTAATGCCACCTTCCAAGATCCGCCATGATGAGGAGCGGCTTGAACGATGATCTTTTTAATTACGATGGTCTGTTTCTTCTGAGCCAATCTAAACCTCTGTCTTAACGATCGTTAACTAAGCCGCTGCTTTTTTAATATCTTTAGTCGACTTATCTAATTCATCAAATGTAGGTCTTTCTTCCGGCATGATCGTACGACGAGCGTACTCCACACATACTAAAGGTGGAGCTCCACGTTGAAGAGCAACCATCGCGGCTTTAATAACATTTAAATATCTACCTTCGGCTTCGATATCAGACGCCATCTTAGTTGCGGTTGGACCAATCAAACCATAAGCACCAAAAACTCCCAACATTGTCCCCACCAAAGCACCGCCCACCAGCGATCCAATTTTTTCTACGCCTTCCGTTAAATGGGCCATCGTTTTCACGATACCCAGAACGGCGGCAACAATACCTAAACCCGGAAATCCATCGGCCACAGCTTGCACCGCATGCTGTGCTAAATGTTCTTCAGCGTGAATCGCTTTAATATCACTATCCATTAAATCATCGACATCATACGGAGATAAATCCGTCGATAATGTCATCTTCATCGTGTCACAAATAAAATGAACCGCATGATGACTCTTCATCACTGACGGATAAGCTTTAAAAATATCTGATTGATCAGGATTCTCGATGTGTTTCTCGACCCCTTGTGGGCCTTCTTTACGAAACGTCTGGAAAAGCTGGAACATCATTTGTAAAAGATCGAGGTAATCTTTTTTAGATGGCCCCTTCGCCGTCATCGCTTTAATACTTAGTTTAAAACCCGCTTTGATAACTTTCATCGGGTTACCAATGATGTATCCGCCCAATGCCGCACCGGCGATGATCATCATCTCAAGTGGCGCAGCTTTTAAAATGATAGACAGATGTCCACCTTGTAAAATAAAGGCACCAAACACCGTGGCAAAAACAATAATTATACCTACAAATCCCATGTTAACCTCTTTTATCAACTTTCTGATCGGCTTAGAGAGGAACAAGGTTAACGAGACGTAAGTGAAACTAGCAGTTGGTCTGGCGAAGTATTACTCCAATACGCAAACCACGTCTAGTGCGTTAGGGCTTAAGGCCTGTAGAAGTTTTTGACACTCAAGCAGAAAGTTCCAAGCAAACTCATCGCTATTTCAATAGCCACGTGGCCGCGATATAACCTAACGAACGAATTATAAAACAAAGGACGTCCCCATGAAAAAGTTAATTTTAACGGCTGTACTTTTAGCAAACGTTAGCGCACACGCAGACATCATCAAATGTGATTTCACTGAGCCATTTCTAGCTACAACATACAGCATGACTCAGCAAACTTTGACCTACGATACTTCTTTCTTAACCGGTAACAAAGGCAGTACGAAAGTTTTCAAAAACGTATCCTTTCAAATTAAAGGTGCGGGAAAATTCGAGCTTGTAGCAAAAGACGGAACAGTATTACAAAAATTAGATTTATCTTTCAACGGTTCAAACGGAATGAGCGATGGCGTTTACCCTTACGAAGTTAAAGACGAATCGGATGTATTCGGCGGCGCCAACGGGGGAGTAGGTGGTTGCGTTTCTAACTACTTAAAAGTAACTGGCGAGAACTAATTTCGATTCAGTCAGTTAGTATAAAAACTGACTGAATTTTTTCACGAATAAGGCTGGGTTTTCTACGTTCGCGCAGTGACCACAGCCTTCAAGAGTTTCAAACTTTCCGTTTTTAAAAAGTTTCGCTAATTTTTCTGATTCGGTTTTAGATAAAAGTACATCGTGTTCACCATGCATCACCATCACCGGGTGGTTAGAATTTTTCAAAGACTCGCGCACATCTAAACCATCTAAAGCTTTCAACACTAAATGACCTACGGCTTTAACGCCTTTGAATGCATCTTCCACGATAATGTCTTTAAAAAAAGATGAATTAGCATTGTTATTTAAAATCGTCGATCCAATTACGATCCCAGTTAAATTTTTATCAACCTTCATCGCTTCAAATGCTTGAATCATCGCGGTATCAAACTTAACGCCTTCAGCACCCACTGGATCAAGTAAGAATGCTTTATTAAATAATTCCGGAGCTTGCGCCAACATCATTGCGGCAATCAAACCACCCGTCGAGTGACCGACTAAATTAATCGGAGCTAATTTTAAAGAACGGATAAGTTGAACGAAATCATCTGCGAAGTTTTTCATTGTCACTTCGTCTTCAGATTGAGGCACTGAGCTACCACCACAACCGCGAAACTCTCCGCAGATCATGTCGCCAGCTAATCCCTTGCCTTGTGATTTTAAAATCTCAACGGTCGGCATCCACCAGCAGTTCGAAGCTAAATTTCCGTGAATAAAAAAAGTGGTCGATGAAAGAAGGCCCGGAAAAACATCGTAGTTTATATTTATTTCCTGTGCTGTTTTAAAAAGAGCCATAACTTCTCCTGTTGCAAAGAATAACTAGTTAGAAACAATGCGATCAACCACGTTTGCAGATTCTTGCGGTTGTGCTTCAGGCATTTTATGTTCAGAATTTTTAATAAGAATTTTTTCTACTTTAGCATAAGCCGGAATTGCCGTCCAAAAAGTTTCAAGTACTTCGCGAGGAATATACTGATCTTTTTCCGCAATCACTAAGTAAACTGATTTTTTTGGAAAACGATTTACTTCTTCTACCACGCGGAATTTACGAATTCCTTGCGTCATGCGGAAAACCGCTTCTAACTTATAAGGGCTAGTTAACACACTCGGTTCAGCATTTGGATAAGTCGTGTAACAAATTTGTTTTAAGAAATAATCATATAACTGCTCATCAGAATATGGATTGTAGGGAAACTGTAAACGCGTTGACCAAATTTGGCTTTTAATCCATTGATCTTGCTGCTGTAAAGCTTCAGTGTAAGGAGCCATTAAAATTGCTTTACCCACAGTTTCAGGAAATTTAAAACTATAAGCCGCCGCGATTCCGCCACCGTAAGAAAGACCCACTAAATTATACGGAAGTGGAATGTTTAAAGTTTTTAATAAATGGTTGAGGTCAAGAACTTGGTCTGAGTAAGCATAAGGTTCCATTTTCACGCCGTACTTCGCAAGGGTTTTACCCATTCCATCCATATCGTAACGAACTACGCCTAAACCTTTTTTCTTCATGGCCGCGGTCATTTTATCCCAAGCCGTTGTTTCGTAAGTTAAACCGTTAAGTAAAACAACCGTTGGACGACCTGCCACAGGTGCTAAGTAATCCACGTAAAGTTCTTTTACTCCGATATTTACGAAACCTTTAAAATCTTTTGTCGTGTCGAATGCAAAAACATTTACTGCCACCAACAAAATAAAAACTTGGAAAAACTTGATCAACATAGAACCCCTCTTCTGTGTTATAACAGCATTTACTAAAAAAATTAGATTACTAATCCGCCATCGACACTTAGTACTGCACCGTTGATGTAAGAGGCTTGTTCAGAAGCTAAAAACATCACGGCATTCGCGATATCTGAAGTTGAACCTAATCGCGCCACTGGCACTTTAGCTGCCATCGCATCTAAAGTTTCTTTTGGCATGGCTTGCGTCATCGCGGTCGCGATAAATCCCGGAGCAATCGCATTTACCGTGAAACCTTTGCGGCCTAATTCTTTACCTAAAGTTTTAGTCATACCGATTACGCCAGCTTTAGCGGCAGCGTAGTTCGTTTGACCAAAGTTACCGTAAAGGCCCACTACGCTAGAGATATTGATGATACGTTTGTGCGCTGAAGCCGTATTAAATTTTTCGCTTAAAGTTTTTGTTACGTTAAATAAACCAGTTAAGTTTGTATTAATAACGTCGTTCCAATCTTCAAAAGTCATTTTACCGAAAGATTTATCCCGAGTGATTCCCGCGTTGTTAACTAGAACGTCACATGGCCATGCTAAAGCTTGCACGGCTTTTTCGCATGAATCTTTTTGTGTTACATCAACTTGTGTAAATTGAACTTGGTCTTTAAATGAAGCCAATTCTTTTTTAGCGGATTCTAAAGCTGCTTCTGAATAATCCCAAACAGTAACATTTCCGCCCGCTTGTAAAAATGAAAGGGTAATTTGGAAGCCAATTCCTTGCGCTCCACCCGTGACAACCGCTGATTTGTTTTTAAATGAAAATTGTAGATTAGACATCGATTTCTCCTCTGAAAATGCTGACTGCTGCAAATGCTTCACTGTTCTGCTTGGAGGGCGTCGAAGGGTCAACAAAAATTCTGTCTTTCCCCTGGGAGCCGCGGTGGTAACGCAAAGTATTAATCTGTTTCCCATTCCGTGTAAAAAGTGTATGAGTACGGCCATGATAAAAACTACCACCTATCCACGAAATGCAACAATCATTGGCACTGGCTTTTACGCTCCCGAGCGCGTCGTTACGAATAAATACTTCGACGACTACTACAAAAAAGACATTGGTGTGTTTCTAGAATCTTCAAAAAATATTAAAGAGCGCAGATGGAAAGCTCCCGAACAAAAAACCAGTGACCTTATTTTACCAGCCGCAGAACAAGCAATGAAGAATGCAAAAATCACGGCGAAAGATCTAGATTTAATTATCGTTGCAACTGATACTCCTGATTATATTTCTCCGTCGACGGCTTCCGTGATTCAATTTAAATTAGGCGCAATGAAGGCTGGAACTTTCGATGTGAATGCCGCGTGCGCAGGTTTTGTAACCGCGTGTGATATGGCCAGTAAATATATTAAAGCCGACGAGAAATATAATAATATTTTGGTCGTGGGCGCTTATGCAATGAGCCCTTTTTTAAATATGGACGATTACAAAATCGCTTCATTATTTGCCGATGGCGCAGGAGCCGTGGTGATTCAATCAACGACTGATGCTGACGTAGGTTTTCTGTCAAGCACGATGTATACCGACGGCCAGTATCACGACTATATGGGAATTTATGCAGGAGGATCTGCACAACCGATGACCGCAGAAGTCATTGCCAACAAACAGCATTTATTAGCTTTTCCAAAACGCATTCCGCCTGAGACAAACGGCATTCACTGGCCACGTCTGACCAAAAAAGTTTTAGAACCAATCCATGCTACACCTGCAGAAGTGAAACATTTTTTCATCACGCAATTTAACGTGCAAAGTATTTACGAAACCTTAGACCGCTTAGAAGTTCCCCGTGAACGCGCGCATTACATCATGGACCGCTTTGGTTATACCGGCAGTGCATCGATCGGAATGGCCGTAGCCGATGCAGCTTCCCAGCATAAAATAAAAAAAGGTGATTTAGTTGTGATGTTAGGCTCGGGCGGCGGGATGAGCATGGTTGCTACCGCACTTCGCTGGAGTTATGACACGTAATGGATGCACATACATCGAGTGATTACGAACTTGATTGGCTGAAGCGCTGGAACCAGTACGCTCCGCGAAGCTTAGCAATAACCGATGGTGATACCGCGCTTAATTTGACTTACGCACAACTTTATCAACAGTCGTGCGCTGGTGCCACTTACCTAAAAGAAAATTTTGGTATAAAGGCTGGCGACCGCATTTTACATTTTTCGACGAATGAAATGAGCAGCTTTGTTTTATTTTTTGCGCTGGCCAGATTAGGTGCCACACTTGTGCCTATCAATTACCGCCTTACCGGGCGCGAAGTTAGTTACATCATTACCAATGCTGAACCGACCCTACTTGTTTATGAAGAAAGCTTTTTAGGTTTGCTAAAAGAAATTGAAAATGAAATTCCGATTAAATCTAAAGACTGGTTAGCTTTAGTTGGTAAAAATAGTTTTCAATCAGCAACAATCCAGACAAAAAAATTATTTACAGAGTTTCATTCGTCTTCACAAAGTACGGCTTTAATAATTTACACTTCCGGTACGACGGGTTTTCCTAAAGGCGCGATGATTTCCCATCAAATGCTTTTTTGGAACTCAATTAATACGACTTTACGTTTAAATATCGCCGAATCTGACTCTGCGGTTATCTTTTTGCCCTTATTCCACACGGGCGGCTGGAATGTACTATCGACGCCGTTCCTACACCGCGGGGCCCATATTATCTTAACAAAAAAGTTTGAAGCTGAACAAATTTTAACTTTGTCAGAGCAACATTCGGCTACTTTATTATTTGGCGTTCCGACGACCATGGCCATGATGTCACGAACGGAAAAATTTAAGACAGTTGACCTATCTTCGCTTCGCTATGCCATCTGCGGTGGCGAACCGATGCCGCTTGAACAAATTGATATTTGGCAGAAAAAAAATGTTCCGATTCGCCAAGGCTACGGCCTAACCGAGTTTGGTCCAAATGTATTTTCACTCAATGAAGAAGATTCGATTCGTAAAATGGGATCGATTGGTTTTCCAAATTTTTATGTTGATGTTTGCGTGGTAGATGAAAATAAAAAATATCTAGGTGCAAATGAAATTGGTGAACTTTGGCTTAAAGGCCCAATGAGCATGACCGGCTATTGGAAAAACCCTAAAGCCACCGAAGAAACTTTTTTTGAAGGTTGGCTACAAACGGGTGATTTAGTTTACTTCGATGATGAAAATTATTTTTATGTCGTAGGTCGCAAAAAAGATATGTACAAATCAGGCGGCGAAAATGTTTACCCCGCTGAAATTGAACAAGTGATCCAGCAATTACCTTGGATTCTAGAGGTGGCCGTGATCGGTATTAAAGACGAACAATGGGGTGAAGTCGGACACGCATACATCGTCGCTAAGAATGACTTATTCAATGAGGTCGAACTACGCGCCCACTGCTCGCAAAATTTAGCTAAATTTAAAAACCCTAAGTTTTTTACGGCTATGAAAGAGCTACCGAAGGGCGATTCCGGAAAAATCTTAAAACGTAAGCTTACTGAGCAAGCCTAGGCCATTGCCCCGACCCGATAATTTTGCTAATATAGGTCATGCGTTGGTTAAAACTATCTTTTGTGCTTATTTCGTTTTTTTCATGCGTAAGTAGTTTTGCGCAAACCTCTGCTTCCAACAAATTTTTGGCCGAAGTTCAATCCGTTAGCGCCCTGTCACGTTGGGAATCGCACAAAATCCAAGAAGTGCATATTCAGTTATTATTGCCATTGAAATTTCATGCCTACACGGATCAATTCAAAGTGATCGATGTCGAACCCGTCGGTTTTAAAGTTAGCCAAATTCAAGTAAAGCCGGAAATTGAATTTTTTGATAAGTTTTCTAAAAAAAACCGCAAAGTTTTCGAAAATATCGGAACGATCACTGTCGTGATCGAAGCTCCCGAAAATGTAATCGATGAATTTCAAACCGTACGTTTTAATTTGCGCCACCAGATTTGTAGTGAAGCGGTCTGCTATTTACCAAAAAATATTTTAATCGTAGCTTCAACCGTTAAAAATATTCCGACGGCGGAAGCCAAAGTTAACGAATCTCAAAAATCATTTTTTGATTTTTCATTCTTTGATAATCTTAAAAACTCGATCGAGACAAATCTGCTGCTGACTTTTTTATTCGTTTTTCTAGCGGGCGTATTGACCAGTTTTACGCCGTGTATTTTCCCTATGTTACCGATCACTATTTCAATTTTAGGTTACCACGCGAATAAGGGTAATCGTTTTCATAACTTCTCACGCGCGGTTGCGTATGTGCTAGGAATTGCAATTACTTACGCACTGCTGGGCGTAGCCGCAGCTTTAACGGGTAGTTTATTCGGTTCGGCTCTGAGTAATAAATTTGTTTTAATGGCTTTGTGTTTGCTATTTATTACGATGGCCTTCAGCATGTGGGGCGCCTTTGAATTACAAGTTCCTGCTTTTATCCGTAACCGTTTTGGTTCAGGTAAAAGTCATGGTTTAGGTGGCGCATTTGTGATGGGGCTTGTCGCCGGCATCGTGGCCAGCCCTTGCGTGGGACCCGTTTTAGTTTCGATACTTACTTTTGTTTCTACAACCCGAGATGTGGTTTTAGGTTTTGGCTTATTATTTACGTTTGCGTTAGGCTTAGGGATGATTTTTCTAGTGATTGGGCTATTCAGCCACGCTTTGCATTTACTTCCTAAATCAGGTGCGTGGATGAATTTAATAAAATTTGTACTTGGTGCGGGTATGTGGATTGCGGCCCTGTACTATAGCCAATTTTTTATTCCGCACCGCTGGTGGATCGCTATCGTCGCCGCAAGTTTTATTGGTTTAGCCGCTTGGAAAGGTGCGTTCAGCTTTGGGAGTAAAAAATATTTTCGGCAAAGTTTATTACTAAGCATTTTTATTTTTTCAACGACGGTTTTATTATTAAGTTTTGTACGCCCACAATATTTATCTCCGGCGTTTCAATCGGCTGATTCACCGGTTCAAGTAGAAAATAAAATTCAATGGATTCCCTACGCAGAGGAAGAAATTCAAAAAGCAATCGATGAAGGTAAACCAGTTTATTTAGACTTTTTTGCTGAATGGTGCGCGGCTTGCCACGAGTTAGAAGAAAAAACTTACACAGATCCAGGTTTCACCGAGCTAGCTAAACAGTTTAAACTTATTAAGCTCGATGCTACGGAAGATAGCGTGACTAACCAGAAGATTCTCAAGAAATACGGGGTCCAAGGCTTGCCAACGGTGGTCTTTATCAATAAAAAGGGTATCCCGATGACTGATCTGACTTTCACCCAATTTCTTGAGTGGAAAGATTTAAAGCCGAAAATGCAGGAGGCTCTAAAATGACAACTACTTCTTCGCCTAAACTTGTGCGCCTAAATAAGTTATTAGCTGAACGTGGCGTGGCTTCACGTCGTGGCGCCGACAAGATGATCGAAGAGGGCATGGTTGTTGTGAACGGTAAAAAAGTTTACGAGCTTGGTATTAAAGTAAATCCAAACATCGATAAAATTACCGTTGATGGAAAAACTCTTAAAGGAATTTCTGAGCACATTTATATCATGTTCAATAAACCTAAAAATGTAATCACTTCAATGAACGATCCATTGGGTCGCACAACGGTTGCTGATTTCATGGGAGAAATTCCCGCGCGGGTATTTCCAATCGGACGTCTGGATTGGGATAGTGAAGGTTTAATTATTTTAACCAATGATGGTGATTACGCACAAAAAGTAATGCATCCAAAAAAAGAAGTTACCAAAACTTACCACGTAAAACTAGAAGGCCAACCTCAGCTTTACCAAATTAAAAAACTTCTTTCGGGCGTAGCTATTCCGGGCGGACGCGTAAAAGCTAAACATGTTGAAAAATTAAAATTAGCTAAAAAAGATGGTCAAAAAACTTCTGAAAATAATGACTGGTATAAAATTATTATCACCGAAGGTAAAAATCATCAGGTTCGCGAAATGTTTAAAAAAATTGGTTTCGATGTTATGAAACTTCACCGCGTAGCCATTGGTAAATTACGCATTGGCACCTTAGCGCGTGGCCAAATGGTATTTATGAATGAGGCTGCGGCCGCACGTGTTTTCATTCCGGATATCCCCGCGGATGCGATTGGTAAACGTGATGTTAGACCTAAGTCGATTAAAAAAACGGCCGACGTCGGTACTCGTAAGCATTTTAACAAAAAACTAAATACATAGTCTAGACCGAGGTCTTCATTTTAAGCGAAGACCTCAACGTATTCTCAAAATAATCCGATCCGTACAGTATGAAAACGAAAAATGCTGTCATCATCTTTTTTATTCTTTTAATGGCCCAAATCTATGCCTGTGCCGACGAGATTTTAATCGTTGATGTCAGACGTAATATCACTTTGTCGGATGATGAAATCGCTTACAAAGATTTCTATCTGAATGCCGGCGAAGGATCAGGTTTAAAAAAGAATTTAGTCATCAACGTTAAACGTAGACTTTCAATTAAAGATCAAGCGGCTAAATCTGTGGGTAACTTTGAAACCGTAGTTGGCCAAATGCGTATCATCCTTGTTGATGGCAAAGTGGCCGTCGGACGCGAATATAAGTTACAACCTCGTGATGAAGAACCAATGCTTGAACAACTCGGTATGATGACTGGTGACCGTTTAGATTTAGCCGGTTCATTTATTGATAATTCAAAGCCCAAACGCAAAATTGCAGAAGTTAATTTGCCTTTTACCGCGCCAGCAACCTTACCGGTGGAACCCGCTTTAGAAGAAACTAAGACGGCTTCCTTGCGGCCCGAAGTTACCGAAAGTGTAAAAAATCCATCCGTACCTGAAACCTTTCTAGAAACTCCTCGAGAGCCTGCAACTCAAAAAACTCCTTCTCTACAAGCTGTACCAGAAATTTAATGCAAGCCTGATTCATTTCTGGCATATCTTTGGGAATGAGTGAGACTTATTTTCGTATCCGTTTATCCCATGTTCATCGCGCCAAAGAATTTGAAATTACGTCGTATTGTTTTGCGAACGGCGCCTTAGGCCTAAGCGAAGTATTAAGCTTCACGCAATCCGATTTAACTTACGATCCATCATTAATTCCCCGCCGCCTGTTAGAGCTGGATGTTTTTTTTGATAAAAAACCTGAAGCTTTATTTTTCGCTAGCATCAAAGAGACTTTTCCAGAAGTACTCCAATCAACCAACGAAGAAGAAACTAAAGATTGGCTTTCTGAGTGGAAAAAAGGATTTGTGCCTTTTAAATTAGTGGGCTCAACGTGGGTAGTTCCCTCGTGGCTAGAAAAACCGGACGAGGCCGTTCACGAGATTAAAATTGATCCGGGCATGGCCTTCGGTACGGGCACGCACGCTACGACTAAAATGGCTTCTTATTTTATTCATAAACTTTCACAAGAAAATGCAGGTAACGTAAGCCAGTGGACCGTTTTAGACGTAGGAACCGGTACCGCGATCTTAGCCGTTTTAGCGGAACGATTAAATTACGGTTTAATCACGGGTGTAGAAATTGATCCCGAAGCTCGCCGTAAAGCGCGTGAAAATTGTGAACTAAATAAAACTGAAAATATTGATATCACGGAACTACAGTTAGATGAAATCCGCGGCCAGTATGATGTTGTAGTCGCAAATATTATCGATGGCGTTTTGATTAGGTTGCAAAAAGATTTACTGCGCGTTTTAAAACCAGAAGGACACTTGTTTCTAACGGGTATTTTGCAAGAGCGTGATAATTTATTTTTCGAAAAGTTTATCGAAGCTAATCCTTTAAAAGTAATTAAGCGCATTCAAAAAGATGAATGGGTTGGTTACTGGGTTCAAAAAACTTAAAGCGCATGCGTCGCTACTGGATTGATCAATCACAAATTCAAATGTCGGCCTCGGGTGAAAACCAAGTTGTTTTTAAAGATGAACTTTTTCACCATATCTTCGATGTATGCCGCCAGGAAGTGGGTCACCACTTTGAAGTTTTAACGAATGATTCAAAAGCTTACTTAGTGGAAGTGACTGCTAAGGAAAAAAAACAAGCGCGTGCCAAAATTCTTGAAGAGCGTATCATTGAAAAGTTACCGCGCCCGCATATTCACTTAGCTTTATCGATTCCGCGTTACGCCGTGATGGATTCGGTGATTGAGCGCGCCGTCGAAATGGGAGTGTCATCCATTTTACCGTTCTATTCTGATTTTAGTTTTATTCGTAAAGCCTCTAATTTGCCCGATGGTAAACAAGAGCGTTGGCAAAAAATTGTAATCTCGGCCAGCCAGCAATCGGGCCGCGGCGAGTTGATGAAAATCTATGAACCCGTCGATTGGTCAACGGCGTTGCAGCAGATTAACCCATGCGATAGCCGTTGGTGTCTATTTGCATACGAGGGTGAAAGTGTTCTAAACGTTAATGAGCATTTAAAAGCCAAAAGAAAACTGATCCAAACCACTCCCGAAGACTTGTGGATTATTGTGGGGTCAGAAGGCGGCTTCTCTCCAGCGGAAGTCACCCAGATGCAGCAACTAGGCCTAGATCCAGTGACTTTAGGGAGCCAAATTTTGCGAGTCGAAACGGCTTGCCTGACTTTAGTCTCCATCCTAAAGTATGAGTTCGAGCTGCTACGGTAGGCAGTCAGTTAGTCTTTCAAAAAAAGGGGTGCTTATGGCAGGAGCCAACAGCGGAAATAATAACTTCAATTTAAACGGTGGCGGCAACAATAGCGCAGACCCTTTCGAAGAATTCGAATTTCGCCCAATCAATGAAGGCTTAGGTTTTCACCGTAAACAAAAAAATCAATCTGGTTCAGGTCCTACTGCGCAAATGTCGTCGACGGATTCGATGACAACGACACCTGCTCCAATCACTTCTAGAAATATGATGAACTCAACGATTAGCTCTTCAATGAATACTTTAATAAGTTCATCGGCACCTATTTCGACGTCGGTGATGACTTCGTCGAATCCTTTTCAATCTCCATTACCTCGCCCAGATGCACGTGCAGAGACACGTTTCGAGACACGTTTAGAAACTCGCCCAGATCATCGCAAAGCGAATAGCTTTCAAGTTCCGACAATAGAGGATGACTCGATCGCTAAAGCGCAAACGGCCGTGAATGAAATTTTAAAAAATTTAAATCAAAAGCGCCAACTTGATTTCGTACAAGAAACTTCACGCCTAAAAGGTGAATCAAAAAGATCGAAGCCGCATTTCTTCGCGGCGACTTTAGATACCATGTTAATCACGGCCGCTTTTTTAATGAGTTTAATTTTGATGTTAAGCATTACTAAAGTTGATCTGTTCATGAATTTAACTCATCCAAAGACTTCGGGCTTAGTTTATTTAGCCAGTGCCGCATTATTTTTGGGAATTACTTTTATTTATATGGTCGTGAACCGTACGTTCTTGGGCGCTACTCCGGGCGAGTGGGCTTTCGAACAAACTTGTGGCCGTATCCAACAGACGGACAAAGCTTCTTACGTCCCCCGACTAGCTTTGCGCACAGCGGTGGTTGCAATCACGGGCTTCATCACTTTACCAATTCTTTCTTATTTACTTAATAAAGACATTGCCGGAGATATCTCTGGAGTTTCGTTGTACAAAAAACCAAATGTCTAACTCTACGCGCGTGCTGAGCGATCAAAATATTTCTGAGACGGTTGAAAAATACCGTGCTCAAAATAAAAAAATTGTTTTTACCAACGGCTGTTTTGATTTACTACACATCGGCCACGTTCGTTATTTAGAGCAAGCTAAATCACTGGGCGACTTATTGATCGTGGGCATTAATACCGATGCTTCTGTTAAAAAATTAAAAGGGCCAACCCGTCCGATTCAAAATGAAAACGACCGCGCCGATATTTTAGCAGCTTTAAAATCTGTTGATCACACAATTTTATTTGACGACGAAACTCCGCTTGAATTGATTAAAAAAGTAAAACCTGATTTTTTAGTTAAGGGTGGCGACTGGAAGCCCGAGCAAATTGTGGGTAGTGATTTTGTGATGTCTTACGGAGGCCAAGTGCGCTCGCTCAAGTTCATAGATGGTCGTTCGACCACCTCGATGATTGAAAAATCTAAAACTTAGTTTTGCGCGATTGTATTCGTAGACTGAATTAATCCTGAAGTCTGCTGTGCTAACGCTGCAACCTCAGTATCACCCGCAGTTAATAATGCGCTTAGCGCCGGCACTAAAGATTTAAAGCTAGCTACCGTTAACGAACCTGTTTCAGAATCACGGCGGTTACGTGAATCAACTACGGTACTGTAATCACCTTGATTAATTTTAGGTAAATTAGCATTTAAAACCGTTAAAATTTTCGTGATCAATACTTTATTTTTCGTCTGTAAAGCTTGGTTTAATACTGAAATATTTTGAGCTTGTAAATAAGCTAAAACACCTTCGTTTGCATAAGTTTGTAAAGCCGTCGATAAACCTTGATTTGGTAAATGAATCAGCTGTGTCAGGCTTTGTAAAGATGGTTGCGCACGTAAAGCATAAAGACCTAAGCCTTTATATTTTTCATTTGGTTGGTCTAATAAATCTTGCGCCATTGCTTGGTACTCAGTCGCGGTAACTGTACCTTTGCGGTAAGCTTCGATAAAAGGCGCTAACGTTTCACGTGTAGGAATAGCAAAAATTAAAGCTCTCCATTGTGCGAAGGTTTTTTTGTCTTTGTCTTTGTCTTCTGCTTCTGCGTTAACAATAACTGGAGCCTGGTATGGGGCTGACGGCCCATAAGTACTTGTGTAGTTACCCGTGTAATGAGAAGACTCGACCGCCGATTTTTTATCAGAAGATGGAGCTACGGCAGATAATTTAGCAACCGGCTTAGGCTTAGGCTTAGCTGCTGGTGCCGCCGCTTGTACTTTTTTAGTTTCATCTTTTTTCTTTAAATCAGTCTTCTTTTTTGCGTCAACTTGTTTAGCTTTAGACGCTTCTTTAGGACTTAAACCTTCATAAACATTTTCAACGTCACGACCATTTAAAGAATATTCAGAGAAACTTTCGGTCGCACGGCCCATTTGATAATTAATATATGTTGCAGGTGAATCAAACTGAGACATTGGCTTTTGCTTCAATTCAACTTGAGCAAACAAAGCCGCAAAAAGAACCCCTACAAATAGAATCACGCCCATCAAAAGCTTTTCGTTTCTAGTAAGTGTTGTTTTCATATGTGCTCCTTACTTAGTACTAAGCACAGAAAGGACCAATTTTACCTGTTCAACTTGCCGGTACGAATCCTCACTCACACAAAGTGACACAGTACCAACAAACGGCCTTTTTCAGTCACGACATCCGTCAACTATTTAGTCATTGTTCTACAGTGAGACACTCACTGGGTGCGGTTCCCGACATCCAACGCACACTTAGTTTGATTGCGCGCTACTTATGTTTTCTGCAGGATTCTTTGGAGTTCGAAAATTACCCGATCGCAAAATTAATAAAACTATTTCTTCTCCGCGGGGCAGAAGCCTACCCGGGTGCCGATGGCTGCGGGGAAGTCGCGGCAAGTATCGGGACGCTTGGTGTAGACCGTACATAAACGTGTGTGTGGGTGTAGGAAATAACAATCGCCGTTGGGTCTTTGGGTTAGCATAAAAAATTCGGTGCCTTCTCGGTACGTTGAGATGATGCCTTCTTTTTTTAAACGCTTGGCCATTTTTTTTAAAGAGTTATCGGCTTCGTCTTGCGTGGCTACTTCTAGCCGAATCAAATCGCTGGATTTGATTTCTACGGGCATGGCACAACAGTTTCCGCGACATTGCGTGCAGAATGTTGCGTCGTATTTTTTCCAAGTAGATGGACGGTCTTTATCAGTCTTCACCGTTGGCGCTTTTTTTATTAAAGATGCGAAAAGTTAATTTTTTGGCGCCTTCGTCAAACTCGGAAGCTTCATCTTCAAATCCGCTATCGCGTAGACGAAATTTGATTTTTGAATTCTCGATAATCACGCGTGGATCTAAACTATGGCTATCAATAATCACCACATTACGTGAAGACTGCGCCGTAACCGTATTTGAATCCCAGATATAACTTACGTAGATTATTAAGCTTCCGATTATTTGTGAAAACACCAAAGCCAATAATAATAAAACCAATAAACTCACTTGCGGAGCGACTTTTTCAAAGCGCGCTGATTCAGTAATTTCGAAGCGGCTTTCAATCGAAAGTTTTTGTGCTTCAGCTTTTGAGCCAGCTTCCGTTAAACTTTTATATTTATTAAATTCAATTTCCGATTTCTTTTTAAGGTCTTCAAAAACTTGCGTGGTTACCGGAATACTTTTTGCCATTGAAGTTACGCGATCAACCGAGGCCTGAATACTTACTAATTGATTTTGGTGCATTTGATTTTCTAATTTTAAAGATTCGATACGCCCACCGTTGCCATATAACTGGCTTTCGCGGCGGCCGGTTTGACCCTGTGAAAGGTAGCTGATCAATTTGTCTTTCTCGGCAATTTTCATTTTCAATTCGCTTTTGCGAACCATTAATTCAGAAAGATATTCGCCGACTTTTTCTTTAGAGCTTAAAGAGATTAAATTTTCAGGCTTATTCTGAAACTCAGCTAACTTGTGATTAAAGTCGCTCATGTTTTTTTCTGCGATCTCGCGCTGTTCTTTGATGAATTTTTCGATTTTTAAGATATCTGACATTTCACGCTGTTTCAAATCGGCTAATGTAGTCTGTAATGCGGCATTCGTTAAGAAAGTCGCCATTTCTTTGGTTGGTGCGGCGAAAGATACTTTTAGTTCAAAGTCTGAACCTAATTTTGTTTTAGACATAGAATCTAAAGCCGACAAAGTTGCCATTTTTGAATCCGCATCTTTTTCGTCTGGCAGATACTGGTTTTTAAATTGTTCGTAACCTTTTTTTTCTGCAATCGACAAAGTGCTGCTTTGCCCACGCTTTTGAATTTCAGTTAATAGGTTTTCAAAAAACTCAGTCGTTTTTAAATATTCGGCGTGTTTCAATAGAGGAGAATTTTTTTTACCTTCCGCTACTGTTTTTGATAAACCGAAAAATTGTGCAGCAAAAGATTGTAACGAACTATTTTGTGTATCATTCACCGTAATGGTTGCTAGCCCTACGTAAGGGATTTTTATATAGTACACGGCCGTTGCACCCACCGACACAACGACGAATAGTAAAACAAATAACAGCCAGTTGCTTAAAAATATTTGCGAGATTTGTTTCAAGGATAAATCCTGAGAGATTCTTTGTTCAGAGCGCGCGAAAGAGCTGGTGGTTGATGGTCGTGCCGACTCAACGTTAACCGCTTGTGAAACGTCTTTCGACACTTCATTAGTAACTGGTGTATCCATGAATTCCCCCAAAAGATTGATATGTTTTTACAGCATTTATCATTTGCAGCGTGAGCTATTTTTTAAGCAGTGAAATTCATTGAATTTAATTCAGCCCTTCAAAGCATAAAAGCCCGATTTGATCGT
Source organism: Bdellovibrio sp. (assembly GCA_014376435.1). Lineage (GTDB taxonomy): Bacteria > Bdellovibrionota > Bdellovibrionia > Bdellovibrionales > Bdellovibrionaceae > Pseudobdellovibrio. The sequence goes on from JACMRL010000041.1 coordinate 23,868, forward strand.
CTTTAACAACTTAAAGCCTGTAAAAAATACCCTGCATTTTAGCTAAATTATACTGAGCCTAAGGCTTTGAGCTGTTCTGGAATGAGACGTTTTCTATCACGAAATTTTGGCTATATTTTATTTATGTTAGGTCTAGTCAAGTCCGATACGTTTTATACGGAGGATCCCATGAATACGAATTATGATGCAGGTCTAGTTCACCAGTTTTTGGCACATACACCTGAGTCAGCCTTACGAAAGATGTTAATAGATAAAAGTTTTACTGAAATTCACTTCAATATGTTTATGAAAATCTTAAGAAGTACAAATGAATCACAGTTTTGCGATCATTTTTATAACTCAACTTATCCAAAAGCTAAGTTCAATGCGAACGAAATCAACTTGAAAGAAAAATTTTGGGACGCTTGCGTTGTGGCGTTGAATTCACATGGACTTCTGTCTCCGGCTCAAAAAGTTGCCGCCTAATTTTGACGTTGTCATTCCGTTTATAAGATTTGAAAAGGAGCTCGAGAAGGAGCTCCTTTTAGCAAATAGTATTATTCATTTTAAAAATTTTAAAATCTATTTAGTTTCGGCTTTAAGCAAAAAACCTATCTGGGCACAAGATTGGTGGCCGCAAACCAAAAAAATTCCGATCGAATCGAAGTCTGCCGCATTGAAGATTCTTAAAGGTCAAAAAAACCGTGGGGTTTATTATCAAGCCGTCGAGGTGCCTTTAGCCGCAAGTTTAAGAAAAGATTTGCGCGAATTAAAAGTTAAACGTATTGAATACGAAGTTCCTTCACCATTCGACTTTAAGTATTTTACCTGGACAATGCTTGATAACAATCACTTACTTATTTGCGAATCACCCGTTAGTCAATTTCCACTAGGCTGGCACGAGTTCAACGAAGATAAAGATAGTCCGCCAAACCGAGCTTATCTAAAACTTTGGGAAGTGTTAGCTCTGAATTATATTTCGCTAAATAAGAATGATGTGGCGATCGACGTAGGTTCAAGCCCCGGTGGCTGGTCATGGGTTTTAAGTGAACAAGTCGCCCAGGTACATTCGATTGATAAGGCTCCGCTAGACCCAAAAATAGCTAAACGCGAGAATATTATATATAGCTCGGAAGATGCCTTTTTAGTCGACCCAACAAAATTTCTTGATTGCACATGCTTGTTTTCTGATATCATCTGCACGCCAGAACGCCTGCTTGGTCTAGTTCAAAATTGGTTAACACACTCTGAAGTTAAAACTTTTGTGTGCACTATCAAATTCAAAGGCTCTTGTGACTTTAATATCTTAAAAGAATTCGAAAAAATTGAAAATTCAATGATTTATCATTTATATCATAACAAAAATGAAGTAACTTGGATTAAGCAGGAATCTTAATCATGAGCGATTTATCATTTTTTAATAAGTTAGGCCCTTCCAGCACCGGAGAAATCCTTGAGTTTTTGGTGCACAACGGAACGAATCTGGTTCTTAAAATTGATGACAAACACTTCAAAACTAAAATGCTTTCAAAAAAAAATGATCGTGAATTTTCAGTCTACAAATTTAACTTTGTCGAATATCAAAATAAAGAAATAATTTGCAGCTTTGACGTAAAAGACGAGAAATATTTTTTCACTGCGAGCGTACGTGCTACCAATGCTGAATTATTAATTACAATTCCAGTCGAAGTTTATCAACTGCAAAGACGAAATGATTTTCGCGTATCTATTCCGCCTGGCATTAGCTACGTCTGCGAAATTAGAACTGTTAATTTTCAGAAGTTAAACGTAAAAGCTGAGTTACGTGATTTAAGTTTGGGTGGCTGTCTAGTTTCGCTACGTAATGCGGATAAATTAGAGATTCCTAAAGATAGCGAAATTGAATTAACTCTAAAAATTAATGAGTTTGATAACCCATCCATTCTTACAATCGCAAAGCACGTTCATTTAATTGGATCCAATAATACTTTACAGCTGGGCTTAAAATATAAAGATCCAGAAGCAGATTTTTTGAGTGAATTACAAACCACACTTGTTCAATTAGACCGTATTTTACGAGGAAAAACTCTCTAGAACCTAAATCGCAAAGCCTAAAGCGATACTTAAAATAAGTCCGGACAGAACCGCCAGAACTAAAAGTAATAATGGATAATTTCTTTGTTTAAGAAAAATAAATCCGGTCGCGATAACTCGCAGAATTGGCAAACTAATTAATACAATCAGCCCAGCATAACTAATCAAATAAGACCATGACTTTGCCAACCATAGCGCCGAAAGCGAATGTTTTAATGAAATTTCTTGATAGGTATGAAATTTTTCGTAAATATTTTGGCCAAATTTGACTGAAAAAATCCAACCAATTAAAATAAGTGCGCCCGCAACGATAACACCTTTTCGTAAAAGCTTCGCAATAAATAATTCAAGTTGGATTAAATCATTATTCATTGGTTAAAGCCTTTTATAATCATTTGCACCGATACGACTAATAAAAAGACGATAAAAATACGGCGTATGATGACGGGGTTCATTTTAACCATGGCTCTAGCACCAAACCACGAGCCAAAAATAATTCCCAAAGCTACCGGCCCCGCAATTTCGGGACGAATATCGCCGCGAATTAAAAAAGCTCCGGCACTTGCCGCCGCCGTTACCCCAATCATAAAGTTCGAAGTCGCTAAAGAAACTTTAATCGGTAACTTCATTGCGCCGTCCATCGCTAGTACTTTTAAAATACCGCTGCCAATACCCAGCAGTGCGGAAAGAATTCCAGCGAAATACATAAAAAATAAACCCCAGCGCACATTCGCGATTTCATAATGCTTGTAGATACCATCGGTGTCTTTATAGGATCCCGCTAAACCAAGCTTCTGTGACCAAGGATGGTCAGCTGTGGCTTCTGTACTTTCGCGTTTGCGCGCCGTCATCACGATCGAAAAAATTAAAAAGCCGCTGAAGATAAAATAAAGTACAGATGATTGAACATAGCTAGCTATTAAAAATCCAGTGATCGCCCCAAAGACGGTACCCACTTCTAAAAAAATTGCGACCTTTACATTTGTTAGATGATCTTTAAGAAAACTAGCGGCGGCACCTGATGAGGTCGCAATAATCGAAATTAAACTGGCCGCGATTGCGTAACGTATATCAACGTGAAAAAATAGGGTTAGCGCAGGCACCACAATCAATCCACCACCTACACCAAGGATAGCTCCTAAAAAGCCAGCGCCGATTGATATGACAAACAAGATAATTTCGTGCACCTAATACTGACCCGTTCTATTAGTTAGCTTCTTGAGACTTTTGCTTTACGTTCCACTTGATTGTATAAGCTTTTATTTCAGAGTTAAATTCATCATTTTTTTCTTTGACGTAATCTTCGTAGTCTTTGCGTTCTTCACGCATATCGGCTTCGAAATCTTCGCGTTTATCTTTTTGCTCAGAAAAGTATTCGCGACGTTTTTCATCCTGCTCTTCAAAAAATTCAGCGCGCTTTTCACGATCGACTTTTTGGCCTAAAAAGTCTTTGCGTTCTTTTTCTAAGTTCTTTAAAAATTCTTCGCGGGCTTTGCGTTCAACTTTATTAAATTGCTCACGTTTTTTGCCTAAGTCTTTATTGAAGAGATCGCGTTTTTTACGAACTAACGTACTCATCTTTTCGCGAATAACTTCTGGAGAGTATTTTAACTCTCTCATCCAATCATCGCGCAGAGCGGTCTCGTCATTTTTCTTTTTAACTTCAGCTGGAATTTCTTCACGCATCTGTTCAAGTTCAGCACGATCTTTTGCGATGCTGTACTTGGGGTCGACCAAAGGCTTGGTTGTACTGTCATCGGAATGGGTGGTTTTAATTTGGCAGCTAACCGCCAAAACGCTTACGAAACACAAGGTAAAAATGCGACTATTCATAGGTCCTATTCTAATACGATTGCTTTAAATGACAAACGAAAAAGGCCGAAACGACACAATGCTTATTGGAAATCATTTCGGCAAACGCAAACCTCAATGGAACTTCTTTATTCGAAGCTATGAAAGCTTTAAGTATGGCTGGTCGTTTCGGCTGATTAAAATTCTTTGTTTTGGATTAATGGCGCAGATCGTATTACTTTTGCCCGTTATTTATTGGATTTATCAGAATTACGCCCTGATCGAAATGTCTTTACCCGCGCAGTATCATTTACAGGAAAATATACAGTTTGAAAAAAAGTGGATCGTTTTCCTCATTATTGGAACGGCGATCAGCCAAGGCCTATTTAATTTTTTTCTATGGAAGACTTTTTTAAAAAGAAGCTCCGATGGAATGGAATTTCTTACTAACGCGAAACCTGTTTTACGCGACGAAGTTGATTATCAACGTCGCGCTTCTTGATTGCCTCACGCTTATCATGGCTTTTTTTACCTTTAACTAAAGCTAGCTCAACTTTGACAATACCTTTTTTAAAATAAATCTTTAACGGCACGCACGTTAAACCACGTTCGCGTAAAGCATCGTAGATTTGCGTCAATTCATGATCATGTAATAATAATTTACGTAATCTTTCAGGATGATGATTATTGTAACTGCTGGCTTTATATTCGCTGATATGGGCATTCTGCAAAAACGCTTCTTTTCCTTTAAACGAAATATATGCGTCTTTTAATTGAATCGTATTCGCGCGGATTGCTTTTACCTCACTACCCATTAAGACAAGGCCTGCTTCAAATGTTTCCAAAATATGATAATCGAATCTGGCCGATTTATTTTCTTGAATAAGTTTGATCGACATAGCTAAACCTTCAGGTAGTGAAAAAGCGAATTAAGTTCTACCGGACTTAACTCTTCAGCTCTGATTTTGTCACTCTTTTTATGATCTAGGCACCACTGCGAAAGACGGCCTCGATCAAACTGTGCATCGAGTGAGGAAATATTTGTACTGAGCACGCGCCTACGTTGCTTAAAACAAGCTTTTACAAATGATAAATACTGTTGCCGGTCAGTCATGTTGCTAGCCTTCGGAGTAAATTTTAAAACACGGCTGGCTACTTTTGGCGGCGGTTTAAAATCTCGCGGCCCGGCTTCACAAACCGTTTCCACCGTCCAAAATTCTTGCGCAATCACGCTGAGCATTCCGTAATGTTCGGTTTGGCAAGCGGCACGAATTCTTTGCGCCACTTCTTTTTGAAACATTAAGACCATACCTTTCAGCAGATCTTTTTCTAAACTACGATCAATCACAATCGATGAAGAGATTTGATAAGGTAAATTACTGACAAGTAAATAATCTTTCGCAAAATCCCAATCAATGCGTAATGCATCTCCGGCGATGACTTCAAAACCTTCGTTTTGCCAAAATGCGATCAGCTCACGGTCTAATTCAACTAATTTAAGATCAGAATATTTTTCACGAAGTAAATCGGTTAAAGCACCGCAACCTGGTCCCACTTCGACGATGCGGCAAACTTTAAATTCATCTGCCGCATGCAAAATTTTATTGATTACGCCGTCCGAAACTAAAAAATTTTGCCCCAAAGATTTTTTGGCAAAAATTCTTAATTCGTTCATTCGTTTTTCAAGGCGTTCGGCTGCGTTCAAAGAAACTCCGTCACTATTGAAGATCGTATTTAAAATCGTCTTGGACCGATTGCGATGAGGGTCCTAAACTTAAATCTGCGGTTTCGCCACGTTGTAAATGGAGTAAGCCGGTATAACCAATCATGGCCGCATTATCCGTACAATATCTTAAAGGCGGAATAACTAACTGCAGTTTATGTTTTTGCGCGACCTCGTTAAATTTTTGACGAAGTCGGCTGTTCGCACTAACCCCGCCCGTTAACACGATTTTTTTACACTGAAAGCGATCAATCGCGCGTAACATTTTTTTTACTAATACATCGACGATGGCTTCTTGAAAAGAAGCGCATAAATCATTAAGATTTTTTTCAATCTCTTCCGCTGGCATTTTATCTAATAATCTTTGCGCGGAAGATTTAAGACCGCTGAAACTCATCATTAAATTATCTTCCGCAGCTAAGCTACGCGGAAAATCGTACTTTGTGGGATCGCCCGATTGCGCAGCTTTATCGACTTGTATGCCGCCCGGGTAACCCAAACCCACCATCTTTGCAAATTTATCGAAAGCCTCACCGGCCGCATCATCTTTCGTCGTACCAACCACAGTGTAATCGCCCAAAGCTTTCACCCAGTACAAGCTAGAGTGCCCCCCACTGACAGCCAAGGCTAAATAAGGATAATTAAAATCAGCGGGCGGAGCGTAGGAATCATCTTTTAAAAAAGGGGCCAGCAAATGACCTTCTAGATGATTAACGCCAATTAATGGAATTTGATTAGCTTGCGCTAAAGATTTCATCGTCATGATTCCGACGATTAAAGAGCCGATTAAACCCGGACGATTTGTAACGGTTAGACCATCGATGTCTTTCCAAGTCAGATTAGCTTTTTCAAGAACGTGAATGATTAATGGTAGTAACGCCACCGAATGATTTCGGCTGGCAATTTCGGGAACAATTCCGCCGTAAGGAGCGTGCTGCAAATCCTGATGAGCCGATACCTGACAAACAACAAAGCCATTGTCTTTAACAATGGCTACAGAAGTATCGTCGCAACTTGTCTCGACTGACAGTACGCAGTTAATCGGTCTCACAAATTATTTTTTTAACTTCGCTAAACGCATCTTCGCTTTTTTTCCGGCTTCACTTTTGGAATAGTTAGCAATCACTTCTTCGTAGAAAGCCATCGCTTCTTCTTTCATGCCTAATTCTTGGAAACAAACGCCAATTTTATACTTTGCGTCCGCAACGTTTTTTCCTTTCGGAGATTCGTCAGCGTATTTTTGATAATTGAAAATTGCTTTTTTCCATTCTTTTTTAGCAAAGAATTCTTGCGCAGACTCGTAAGCGCTGGCTTTTGCCGAAGCTGCGACAACTTCATTTTTATCTGATCCCGCAACGCGTGCACCAGAAGGGCGAGTGACGGGCTCAGGGCGTGGCTTCGCCGCGTCTTTCATTGCTTGCTCATTTTCAAGCTTTTGAATTTGCGCTTCCATCTTGGTTAAAGCTTCTTGTAAAAGCTGAACTTTTTGCACGTCTTGCGTGCCTTTTTCAGTTTTTTCTTTATTAATATTATTTAGTTGGTTCTCTAGGCCTTCAACGCGGCCGTTTAATGTACGGATTAATTCATCACGCTCATCAACTGAACCCGTGGGTTGCGATTTACCGTTTAATTGAGATGTTTGTTGTGGACTTTGCGCAGAGGCTTGGTTATCGGCATGCTTTTTTGTGTAAACTTGTGATTGCTCGTCGTCACCAACTTCCGCGCGTGTTTTTAAACACGACGAAATCGATAAACCCAATAAAACAATCATTCCCCATTTTAAAATCATAATATGTCTCCAGTTTTTTGTCGCAGTAGGCGTGCCGAATTTTCGGCTTTCTCTGCGGCTATACGAGCCTGAATAAATAAATCTTTTGCTTGTTCATATTCGCGCTCGCGATAAAGAATGCGGGCTTGTCGAAAAAATTCTTCGGCTTGGTGCCAGTATCCCGCAGAGTAGCGGACGGCTTGAACCGACTTCGCAGATTTAATTGCGGCATCGGCCAATGTGTATTCTTCGATGGGCGCCTGAGTCGTTACACAACCGGTTAAGTTAACCAGTATTAGAAAAATTGTGCTAACAAATTTCAAACGCCGGTTCACTGAATTCCTTTACCTAGTTCGACGGAACAAAGTTAGCACGGCGGTTTTGAGCCATATCAGACTCAGATTCACCATTTGCTAATAATTTTTCTTTACCAAAGCTAACCGTTGAAACGCGGCTATCGCTAATTCCCATTTTTACGATCATTTGTTTAACGGCATTCGCACGACGCTCGCCTAATGATAAGTTGTACTCAGTTGAACCGCGTTGGTCACAGTGACCTTCGATGAGCATTTTGCTTGACGGATTCTTTTTCAACCAAGCTACGTTACCGTTTAATTTTTCTTTTTCTACGGCTGGCAAAGTTGATTTGTCATAATCAAAGTGAACTGTTTGTAAACCTTCGATTGAACCGCTATCGCTGCCTGTAGCAGAAAAATTCATTGGAGAAGCGTCAACTTTTTCAGATCCGCCACCGCCAGTGGTTTCAGATGTGATATTAGATCCGCCGCTATTTGCGTCAGTTCCTTTTTTTCTCCAGCTAGAGCAACCAGCTGCCAATGATAATACTACAATTGCAAGGGCGATTTTTTTCATTTTATTCTCCTGATGTCGTTAATGTTCTACAAAATTCATTTACCAATTTAGTTCATCATAGGATCTTGTCAAACTTTCCTTGCCACGTCACAATGAACCTCTATGAGATTTCAATTTTATTTACTGTTTTTCCTATTCAATCTTTTTTTCAACTCTTCACTATGGGCCCAGCGGATTGGTTTCTCATTCGAATCGTGGAAAGTCATAAAAACTGAGCATTTTGACGTAATTTTTTCTGCTGAGCAGCAGGACCTAGGTCTGTACTATGCGCAAGCCGCTGAAAAAGCTTATGCAAACTTAGCCACAGTGTTCACAAACCGCACAGATCATATGGTTCTGGTGGTAAACGATACGACCGATATTTCTAATGGTTACGCAACCCGCATTCCTTACCCGTTAATTATGGCCTATTCGGTACAAATTGGTGATCACGAATCACTTTCGGAAGCTGGCGAGTGGGCCCGCGAACTTTTAACTCATGAATTAACCCATATTCTTCAGTTTGAACCAGCTGAGTCATTTTACGGCTTACTGAAACCAATTTTTGGAAATATCGTCGCGCCCAATATGCTGATGCCGCTTTGGTGGAAAGAAGGCATGGCCGTAGAGATGGAAACACAATTTTCACCACAAGGCCGGGCCCGATCTAAATATCAAGATGCCAGTTTGCGTGCTTTAGTTCTAGACCGAAAATTATTTGAATATACTTTACCGCAAGCGAACGAAGTTTTACCTTCGTGGCCGTACGGATCACGCGCGTATTTATTTGGTTCTATTTTTTGGAGCCATCTTTTATCTACTTATAAAATTGCAGCCGCAGATCAAATTGTAAATCGCCAGGGTGAACGCGTTCCTTACATGATTGAAGAACCCATGCGCGAAATTACCGGTGATGGTTACGAGGCGCAGTATAATGAGGCGCTTTATAAAGTAGACCGTAATGCAAGCCAACAGTTAAGCCGTTTAAATTCAAGTGACGTAACTAATTTTATGAATCTTCCGCAAGTGGGCCAGAATTCTTTTGCCCCGCGAGTTTCAACTAAACATCAATTACTTGCTTACATCGAACAAACCGATGGCGAATCAAAAATTGTTGTTAAGAATTTTCAAAATGAATATTTAAAATTAAAACGCGCACCCAAAGAAGGTTTATCGGGACTTGATTTTCATCCAACCGAAACAAAAATTCTTTATACGAAAGCTGATTTTATTAATTCGAAGTATAAGCGCTCTGATTTATTTATTTATGATTTAGAGACGCAGAAATCAGACCGTATTACCTCGGGCGAGCGGACCCGCGATGCTTCTTTTTCTGAAGACGGAAATTCAGTTGTGTATATTTCTGCTTTGAACGGCAGCACCCAAGTAAGAACGATTCACCTTGGAACACGTGCCATTACCCACTATGCAGACTCAGGTTTTGAAAACCGCTACAATTCGCCAATTTTTTGGTCGACTGATACAATTCTTGTAACTAAACGTGATAAAAATGGCGTACAAAGTCTTTATAAAATAAATTTATCCGATAAAAAAGAAACTTTTATTCCGTTAGCTTTCGAACAAATTCGTTTTCTAAGAAAAAAGAATCAGTCTTTATATTTTACTTCGTCAAAAAATGGCGCACACAACGTTTATGTCACGACCGATTTAAAAACTGCCGCGCCAGTGACCAATACCCTAACCGGTATCTGGAGTTATGATATTGACGTTGAAAAAAATAAAATCTGGGCTACTTTAATGACGGGTCATGGATATCACGTCAGCACGGCAGAAATTTCGTCACGAAAAAACGATTTACCCGTTATCGAAAATGAAATTGATAAACGTTATACTTTTAAAGATACTCCTGATCCAAAGGCGAATTACGAATTAAACGATTACGAATCAACGCCTTACTTATTACCGCGCTACTGGATTCCATACATTGCGACTAGCACTTCAGCGGCCGGTGTTTATTTACAGGCGCAAACTTCAGGGCAAGATCCACTAGGTATTCATCAGTATTCACTACTAGCTAGTTTTGAAACTGATATTGGTAAAACAGGATTTATTGGCTCTTACACTAATTCTGCCTGGGTCGTACCTTTTCAAATTGGTTCGGTCGTACAAAATCAAACTTTCGGTGACATTAACAACATCGTCGAAACAAAAAGTGCTTACGTAGGTTTACTACCTGACATGTTTCAGACAAATAAAAATTTAATTTTTCAAATCGGCGTAAAAACCGAAGAAACAGTTTATCTGGCAAACCATACGCAACACTGGGGACCTTATGTGCAAACGGCTTATATTGATTACACACAAAATATTTTTCAAATATCTCCAGAAAAGGGTTGGGGAGCTTTTTTACGTTACGAAAGTAATCAAAATAGCTTAAATAGCCGCGACTTCAACCGCGCTATGGGAACTTTACTTGGCTATTACTCAGAACTTTTACCGAAGCACCATGTTTTGATGGCGCGCTTAAATGGTCTGATGACTTTTGAATCTGTGTCAGCACGTTTTGGCTCAAGTAACGCCGCCCGATTTTACAGCTCAGATATATTAGTTCCGCAATTTGTTTTACGTGGATATTTGGATGGCCAATTCTACGGACGAAGCTTAGCTAGTTTTAACGGTGAATATCGCTTTCCGGTGGTTGAATTAGAACGCGGTTCAGGTAGCGATCCTTTTTTTGCAAAAAGAATTTCTGGCGCACTTTTGATCGATGGACTTAGCGTTGAAGGTGGCTCGATCACCGAAGCAAAAACATTTCAAGCGCGTAGCTTGAACGACACGGTGTGGAATTCAGGGATTGAATTCAAATTAGAAACCACCATCGGCTACGTCTTACCTGTGAATTTTGTACTGGGTTTTTACGTGCCGCACTCTCCTAAATACGTTTCTAGCACCCAATCGAGCATTAGCCTGCAAATAGGCGGACTTTAGTATTGACAAGAATTGCCTCGATCAAGAAAACTAATGAAAGAGGTAAAAAGCCATGGAAATCAATAAATTAGAAAATAAGACGTGGATACGCGAACTTGTTTCGGCAGATGAGCAGCTTGAAAAATCTGTGATGATTGATATGAATTTGGGCTTGGATACGCAAAGAATTTTAGTGAACGACAGCATCGCATTTCTTTTGAGATTAAAAACTGACTTCGCCGAAACGGCGGGGCAATTCAATGAATTAAAACCGGGCGCTTTAGGGCGCATTAAAGTTTACGGCATCGCAAAAACTCACGCAGACTTTATGTTATTCCGTAACGGTTATAAAATGATTTTCTCAATTAAAAATGCAGGCTTAATCAGTATGCGTTTTCACTACGTAGGTAATTTAGCTATTCCACAACCCACACAAAAAGACAGTATGACGATTGTGGTGGATGAAGAATTAATCGAAGCCAAATGGGGAGCTTTCGAAGAAGTTCTTTGGACTTACAAAGGTTTAAGCTTCAAGGCGGAGTACTTAGTTCGCCACTACATGACTCTTTTTATTAAAGAGAGCTCTCGCTAGTTTTTTAAAAAATACTATTGATTTAAGTAGCTTAGCATATTCTCCGCCGTAGTGGAGAATATGCTTGATAAAATACACTATCTGCTGCATTTTGTATAAATGTCTGTAATTAAACGGTTTTTTAAGCTTCCGGGGCGATCTTTTTTACTGCTTGGCCCACGCGGGACCGGTAAAAGCACTTTGATACACCAACAGATCAAATCTGATTTAGAAATTGATTTACTTAAATCAAAATATTTTTTGCCGCTTAACAGTAATCCATCGTTACTAGAAGACTGGACCAGCCAGCTAAAGGCTGGAGCTTGGATTTACATCGACGAAATTCAGAAAATACCGGCACTCATGGATGAAGTTCATTCGCTGTATGAAAATAAAAAATTTAATTTTGCACTCAGTGGATCAAGTGCTCGAAAATTAAAACGAGGCGGCGGGAACCTTTTAGCCGGTAGAGCAATATCAGTACAATTATTTCCATTTACGTATTTTGAATACAGTTCGATATATAGTTTAGATGAAGCAATTCAATGGGGATCTTTGCCGCAAGTTGTGACTGAGCCTGATTCAAAAATTGATTTTTTATATTCATATGTTGAAACATATTTACGTGAAGAATTGATTGAAGAGGGAATGATCAGAAAACTAGAGCCTTTTTTACGAGTATTGCAGATTTTGGGTGTCTATAATGGCCAAGTATTAAATACAGAAAATATCGCTCGAGAAAGTTACGTTAGTAGAACAACTGTCGATAAATACTTTCAAGTCATCGAAGATACTTTGATTGGATTCCGATTGCAGCCTCTGAAGATTAAATGGAATAAGAAAGAACTGACACACCCTAAATTTTATTTATTCGATGTAGGAGTGGCGCGTGCCTGCGGCGGACTATTGAATCAAGAACTAGATCCTTCGCAATTAGGCCATGCGTTCGAATCTTTAGTGATTGGTGAGGTCAAAGCCTATAATAGTTATTTGAAACTAAATAGAACACTTTCTTATTACAAATACAGCGGCGGTTACGAAATTGATTTATTAATCGAATCCAGAAAAAAAACATTAACTGAGTCGGCATTATTTACGGCGATTGAAATTAAATTTGCAAAACTGTGGGATAGTAGATGGAATAGCGCACTTTTTGATTTACAAGATAAATCCAAAGGTAAAATAAATCGCCTTGTGGGAGTTTACCGCGGAAGTAAAAAATTACACTTTAAAAATATCGAAATTTATCCGGTTGAACAGTTTTTAGAATTATTAGCACAAGGTCAATTTTTAAATCCGCTCACTCAAAAAGACTAGTATACTATTTCTTATCTGATTTTAACTTTTTGCGTTTTAACGATGAAGGTTCACGTTTTATTTTACTCTCTAATGCGCAAATTTCAGTTAACGGAATTACTCTTGGAGTTTTCAGCTGAAGTTCTGCGGCCCACTCTAAAGCCATTAAAAGATTATATCTGTCTTCATTAATTTCGCTGTTTTTTAAATAGAAAAATAGTTTGTTTGCTAAGTAAGGCGTACGTTTCTCGGGCGCTAGTGAAAGTTCATTATAAAGATATTCAAATAAATGAGCGCGCTTGTAGGCTTGAAATTCAATCGGTTGAAGACTTTTAATATCACCTCTAAATGGCCACCGCGCAGAACGGCAATCAGACGCTGATGAAAAAATTGTCGTAAATAAAACCAAAGTGAAAATGAATACTATTTGCATTGAGACTCCTGTAGCTCGATCGCATACTGGCCATCTTTTTCAAATTGACGGTAAATTGTCTTTGAATCTTGAGAGCCAAGTTTGTTTGCAAGGTATCGCGTTGGTACGTAAACCTGCTTGATGCACGAATTTTCTTAAATTAAATTCTCGATGAATTCAACGGTTTTGTTCGGACAATAACTTTTAAAGCGTTCATCATCATCAACGTAAGGGCGCGAGGAACTTTGTACTTGATTAACTGGGCCTAGTATATCGTCGGCAACAAACGGATGAAAATTAGATTGGATGAAACGAGGAGCTTGAGTGCAATTGATTGGATTATTTTTTTGATTATTTTCCAATAAGTTAAAACGAGCATGACAAAATTTAGCTACCGTTAAAAACTCTGAAGCATATTTTTTCATTTGCTCTTCAGTAGCTTCTTTTGCAGCTAAAAAAATACGTTCATCGTGATTGACATTCAATCCGCAAATGCCCATTTGACAGGAAGGATTGTAAGCAGAATTATAGTAATGGCTGAGGTTACTCCATATTTTTGCGCAGCTGATTTAATTTATTTTTGAACATCTGCATCTTTTAATAAAGCTAAAATTTCTGATTTTGGCTTAAGCCATGTACCATCACTTGATTTTAATCTCGCGCGAAAGTGATCACGCCTACATACTTCAACGAACTTGGCATCCCAATCGTTGGCCGCAGCAAAAAATGAAATTGCAAATAAAATTAAAATTCTCACTCATCACTTTTCGGTTTATTGAAAGAATAAATTAAGGCCTGCCTAGCTCGACTTAGGTCGTATTTATAGAATGCTTTAGACATAGAAAGTTCGAAAGATTTTTAAAACCTTTCGAACTTTAAAACTAATTCTGTGGACAGTCGTAACCTAATTGAAGCGTGCGTCCTGCCGGAATCGCTGGGCTAAACGTCACTGTGTTATTTACGATTTGTACTGATACTGCGCCGATTGAAGGTGTGACCGTCACATTAATATCGCCCACCGGAGCACACTCTAACGGAACCGATGCTAATGAATTCACGATGCGATCTTTGAAGTAATAAAGATTTGACGAGTAATCAGACGCACAAATATCTCCTACCGAACCACCCGTTAACTGTGATAGTTCGCTGTATTTATAACCGTAATGGCTTTTTGCGCCTTCCGCATCTTGAGCCGCCATACAAGTTGCATCACCTGGTTTAACGATGATCGAATTGAATGTAAAACGCTTGTTAAGACCAAAAGACTGTTTGATTTTATTTACGTAACCTTGTGGTTGGTCGTCTGCCTCAAGAGGTTGTAATTCTCCCGCGTAATAAGCTTGCGTTGCATCTCCACCGACTGAGCGAACATCTTCATCCGAAATTAAAATTACGGCTAATGAGGCATCGGCGCGGTAACAAGAATTATATTGTTTGTATTCCGCATGCCACCAAGCCGCTTTAATTCCGCGCTCGTCATCGGTACCAATCCAACCAGCACCAATCGCCGCCACTGTATTTGTAAAGATTGAATAGGGATCTGCCGCACCTGCTTTAAGAACCCATTGCGGCGAACCTAGGTAGTTCACCCAATTTCTTGAAGCTCCCCAATATAACACACCGTTATTATTTACATCCTGCGCGCGGGTCACGGTCGCACACATTTGCCAATCAATTCCCGAAGACGTCAAGTCGTTCACGAATCCTTGTAAGCGTCCTCCTAAACGAGTGTTTTCTGGCGACATTGAATTTGAATCATCAAATACCATAACCACATCGACTTTATTATCGGTCACTTGCACTAACTTAGAAAAACCAACGCGACGAACTGGTGTAACCGCGGGGCCAACCGTTAATGTTAACGGCGTTGGGCTGGCGTAAGCATTGTAACCAGGCGCTGTTGCCGCAAGGTAAATCAAGTATACACCTTGACCTAAAGTTGTAAAATCTGGGGTAGAGCTTGCGCCACTTAAACCGGTCACCGTCGTTGGCGTTCCGTTTTTAGTAACTGTCCAGGTGTTAGTAGCCGCTGACGGAACGCAACCCGCGGTCAACGTTGGATTTGGACCGGCGGTTGTAATTGTTAACGCCGTCGAAGTTCCGTTTAATCTGGGCGCGCAATTAAGTGCTGTTCCTGCACCTGAGTTATCAACCGTTAATGTTAACGGCGTCGTTGTATTCCAAGCCGTGTAACCATTTGTAGTTGCATTTAAATAAACTAAATAAGTTCCTGTGCCTAAAGCTACAAAGTTAGGATTTGAATTTGCACCCGTTAAATTAGGAACCGTAACCGGTGTTCCATTTCTAGTAGCTGACCAAGTATAAGTTGAAGAAGCCGGAAGACAGTTTGCACTGATCAGTGGATTCGCTGAAGCTGAAGTTAATGTTAATGAATTCAGTGATCCATTAATTTTCGGATTACAATCTACGGCTAAAGTAATGCTTGTTCCATTCACCGTTACAACTAATGGAGTTGAACTTTGCCAGTGCTGTGAACCTGTGGCCGTTGCATATAGATAAAGATTATAAACGCCGGCACCCATTGATTTTAAATCAGGAGTTGAAGCGGCTCCGCTTAAGCCACCAATAACCGTGGCAACTCCATTTTTAGTCGCGGTCCATACGTAACTTCCCGCGGCCGGAGAACAATTTGCTGTGACCGCTGCGTTATTATCATTTTGATTAACAGTCACACTAGTTAATGTGGCATTTAATTTCGGATCACAGACTAAAGTATTACCAATATTACCCACGATAAATTCTAAAGGAGTCGACGCATTGTAAGGAGTTAATGCTCCACCCGTTTGTGTTGCCGTTAAAAAAACATAGTAGGCACCGGCACCCAATCCACGAAAATCAACGGCCGTTGGGGTTGCACCAGATAATCCCGGAATTGTAGTTGCTACGATGGATGAATCAGATCTTTTTACAACCCAAATATAATCTACATTCGAAGGTGAACAGTTCGCGTTAACATTCGCTGTGGAAGCACCGCTTAAGGGGAAAGTAAAAGTGGTACTTGTTCCATTAATCTTCGGGTCACACTGTACTGCCGAAGCATTACACGAAGCACCCGTACAGCTTGGTTGAATTGCAAAGCTTGTTGCCTTCGAAAATTTAACTGGCGCACATGATGTCGTCGTTAAAACATAAAGACAAAGAACACCCGAAAACAGAAATTTTAGACAATTCATTTATTTCCCCTATTTTTGACAGTCTCAGGATAGATCAATTCTCAGACTGAGCAAAGGGGGCTTTAGTCTGGTTATTCAAAATGAGGCACTAGACCTATTGAGATGAATCAAAATAAGACGGTAAAATAGGGAGTGGAGGACTTACCATGAATTACTGGTTACTAACGTTGTCTTTAATGAATGTACTTTTATTTTCTTTTATTTTGTTTAGCTGGTTAACCAAAAACAAAAGTAAAGTTGAAGATCAAAGGCTGACGAAGGGTTTGCAGCTTTTACAAAATAAAATTTCGATCCTGCAAGATCTATCAGATAAGTCCGACGAGCAAGTTCGCCGCTGGGTGCACCTAATCGAGCAAAAATCGATGGCCGTGCAAGATCAGCTAACTTTATCAGATGAAAAGATCATCCAAATCGAAAGCGCCCTATCTAAGGCTTTAGATGTTTCTAAAATATTCTACGAACAAGTTCCGCACGCCGAAATAGTCGATCGCCAAAAAACCAGTAAATATGTTCAGGCTGCTAAATTAGCAAACCAAGGTTTTACGACCGAACAAATTGGGCAAAAAATTGATATGAGCCCCGCCGAAATTGAAATGATTATTAAAATGAATCGCGAACAACTTCAGTTCTCGGAAGAAAGTCTTCCGGCCTGGGTACAAGAACCCACACAAGATTTATCATCTGAACAACGCCAACAAGAAGTAGCTGATTTTGGTTCACAACTTAAAAAAATGAATCAAATGGTCTCTTCCACGGCGTTTGATATTGAGAAACCTGATTTGACTTCGATGGATTCAATCCGCCAGCAATTTAACGATTCTATTTCGCAAAACTCCGCCCACGTTCCACAAACGTTTTTAGATGAGAAAAAAACTGAAACGATTACTAAAGCAGCCGACGGCAAAACGGTGAAGCCTTTTGAATTTCGTAAAATCGTTGTTAATAAAAATTAATTTTTTGAAGCAGGGCTTGAATTTCGTTTAGCAGAAGTTGTGACGACACAGGTTTTGACACGTGAGTTTGAAAACCCGCTTTCACAATGGTGTCTTTTTCTTCCTTACGTACGTATGCCGTTAACGCGATCGCGGGTATATTCTGTGCGGTTGATTTCTTTTCACGCAGAGCTTTTATGAACTCGATTCCGCTTTCTTCCGGCATACCCACGTCGCTGACGATGATATCCGGCGTGAAGCTAGCCAACTTCGCACGAGCCTCGTTCGCAGATTCGGCCTCTACAACATAAGCGCCCGCGCGATTTAAAATAAGCTTAATCAGCATGCGACTGTCTTCGGAATCTTCCACTAATAATATTTTAATATTTTTTAATTCGGCTTTAGCTTTTTGTTCAATCAGGGTTTCGACAAGAATTTCTTTTTTCTGGTCGGGATTTAATTTTGAAATTTGTCCAGTCATTGGAAGAGTTATTTGAAACGTCGCGCCTTGGTCTTTACCCTTACTTAAAGCTTGGACAATTCCGCCGTGCATTTCCACTAAGTGACGAACGATCGATAAGCCTAAACCTAAGCCGCCGTATTTACGGGTCGTGCTTGAATCCTCTTGGCGAAAGCGATCAAAAACGTAAGGCAAAAAATCGGGATCAATACCGCGTCCGGTGTCGGTCACCGCTATGCCCCACTGACTAAGTTCTCGGTTTACTTTAACTGTCACCCGGCCACCCTGCGGAGTGAACTTAACAGCGTTTGAAATAAGATTCCAAATAATTTGATGTAGACGCGTTGGATCTGCAAGTACCGCTTCAGGTGACTGCGAAGTATCAGAAACTAAAATAATACCTTTAGCTTCGGCGGTGTTTTGCAAGCTATTAACAATGTTTGTTACCGTATCAGCGGGAACCACTTGCGTAGGTTTATACGAAACTTTTCCTGTAATAATCGAAGAAACATCCAGTAAATCCGCAATCAAGCCCGTCTGCGTTTTAGCATTTCTAAAAATAGCCTCAACCGAACTTTTAATTTGTGCGCGATCCAAATCATTATATTCTGACTTCAATATCTCTGCGTGACCTAAAATAACATTGAGTGGAGTTCTCAATTCATGCGATAAAGTTGCTAAAAATTCGTCTTTAATTCGATTTAAATTTCGCGCCTCTTTGTACAACTGTGCATTCTCTACGGCCGCCCCTGCGCGCTCGCCGATTTCTTCCGCTAAGTGTAAATCTGTCTGAGTAAAGCTTCGCTTTGATTCTTCCGTTGTCACCAAAGTTAAGGCTCCTAAAACCTTGCCACGCGCGCGAATCGGTGCACAAATACAAGAGCGTAAACCAATACTTTGTAATAGATTAAGATGCTCTTGATTAATGGCCGAAGCTTTTAATAAATCAAAAGAAATTTCGGATAACATTTCCGAACGACCTGTTCGTACCACATTCGCCGAGCCAAAAGTTGCATTTGGATCAGGTGGATATTTCCCCAGTAATTCCCAGGCCCATTTTATTTTTTCGGGGTTTTGATGAGCCACCGCAATTTGTTTTAAGCTTCCATCTGGTTGTAATAACTCGACGGCGCACCAGTCAGCAATCGCGGGGACCGATAAATTAGTTAGATTAATTAAAGTTAATTCGTAATCTAGAGTTGAACCCAGTTGCGCACTGGCTTCGGAAAGAAATTTAAATCTTTTCGAAGTGCGCTCATCTTCTTTTTTAGAAATTCGTTCTTCAATAAAAAGCAGACGCTCTTTTTCAAGTTTTTTTAACTCCGTTACATCTTCCGATATTCCTAGCAGATACCGGGGCACGCCGGCCGAGTCATAAACCGGAAGCTTTTTTGTATGTAGCGTACGCATTCCTGTTTGAGTCGAAATTGGTTCTTCTGAAATATCAACCAGCGTTTTACCCGCAATTACGGCGCGATCTTTTGCTTGGAAGGCCTCCGCCTGGTCCGAGGGAAATAAATCATAATCGCTTTTTCCAATTAAATGTTCTCTTCCTATCCCAATGAGATCTTCACCGGCACGGTTAAATCTGACAAATTTCAAATGTTCAGCATCTTTGACAAAAATCATATTCGGAATATTTTCAATCACCGTATCTAGGAACGCATTAGTTTGCGTAAGTTCAAGAGTACGCTCGGTTACTTTTTGTTCTAGGCTTTCTTTGGTAATTTTTAAAATTTCTTCAATTTTTTTCTGTTCTTCAATATCGGTAATGGTGCCAATCCATCGTTTAATTTGCCCGTGCGCATCTTTTTCCGGAGCCGAACAACCCAAATGCCAATGGTAAACTCCATCGTGACGACGAAGACGATATTCTTGTAACCAATGAGTTTCCGTAGATTTCGCTAACTTCCAAGATTTTAGAATTAGTTCGATATCATCCGGATGAGTAAATTCAAACATGTTATCTAAATTAATACTTAATGAAGTACCCGTGTATTCATACCAACGTTCATTTATATAAAGGATATTCCACTGGGGATCTGAGATAAATACAATCTGTGGCATCGTCGCCAACAGCTGCTGAAATTCTTCTGTAGTACCAAGAATTTTTTTCATGAATCGCTTTCATAACCAAAGGGCCTTAAGTTATTTCATCTGTCCAACTAAGCGATTCATGCGGGCAATCGCTTCAGCCATTCTTTCTGTGCCGATAGCAAAGCTTAACCGCATATAGCCCGGATTTCCAAATTCTTCCCCTGGAACAGTTGCGACATAGAACTTTTCAAGTAATATTTGGCAAAATTCTTTTGAAGTAGACACTTTAACGCCCTGATACAAACGCCCCAGTGCTTTTTTAATATCAACCCAAAGATAAAATGCTCCTTGAGGTTCGAAAATTTTAAATTCAGAAATGCTTTGAAATTCGTGCAGCGCAGATGCTAAGCGTTTTTTCAACACCACATTCGTTTCTTTAATATTTGGCTCGCACTTTAAAATTCCGGCCACAAGCGCATGCTGGGAAATACTTGAAGGCGCGCCGGTCGATTGCGATGCATAATCTCCTAGAGCTTGGATGATTTTCTGCGGCCCAACGGCCCAGCCAATTCTCCACCCAGTCATTGAATAAGCTTTAGAACCACCGTTGATAATAATCGTGCGATCTTTTAATTCCGGCGCTGCTTCTAAAATATGCGGAGCACAGTTTGAACCATCAAACATCAAACGATTATACATATCATCCGAAATCACATGCACACGTGGGTTTTCTAATAATACATCCGCAATCTTTCTAAGTTCTTCTTTTGAATAAATAAAACCGGTCGGATTTGAAGGCGAGCAAAACAAAAATACTTTCGTATTCGCGTTGATATTTTTCTTTAACTGCTCGGCCGTAATTTTAAAATTCGATTCTTCCGTACAAGTAACAATTCGGGGCACGGCATCGGCTAATTCAGCCATCGTCGGATAACTGACCCAATAAGGCGAGTGAATAATTACTTCATCTTTTGGATCACACAAAACTTGTAATGCAGCAAAAATGGCGTACTTGGCTCCGCTGGTGACCGCTACCTCATTCATTGCGTATTTTAATTTTAAATCGATTTCTAATCTTTCTAAAATAGCGCGTTTTAAATCTGGAGTTCCGCTGGCCGGAGTGTATTTAGTTAAACCCAAATCGATGGCTTCATGTCCCGCTAGCGCCGCAGCCGGGTAAGTTCCCCAATCAGGCTCGCCCACGGTTAAAGAAATCACATCGTGACCTTGCGCCTGCAGCTCTTTCGCTTTGGCCACTAAAAATAAGGTTGGAGATGTTTTAAGGCTTTGCGCACGTTTCGATAAAGAATTTGAAAGCATAAACTAACCTCGTAATTTTTTTGTTAATTCAGGAATGATAAATTCGGGAACTAAACCTTTAAGTTCTCCACCATGGCGAGCTACTTCCTTCACCGCACGCGAAGAAATAAAATAATATTCGGGTCTGGAGAAGATCATAAATGTTTCAATTTCGGGGGCTAAACGTTTGTTCATACTAGCCAAAGTACCTTCGTATTCAAAATCGGCTACGGCACGTAAACCACGCACGATCACGTGTGCTTTGCGCTTTTTCATATACTCAACCGTTAAGCCTTTAAAAATATCGACTTCAACTTTAGGATTATCTTTCGTAATTTTTTTTAGAAATTCAGCGCGCTCGTTGGCCGTAAATAAGTAATCTTTTTGATTTGATTCAGCTACAAGCACAATGACGTGATCAAAAATATTTGAAATACGTTCGATGATATCAAGGTGACCCGTGGTGATCGGATCGAAGCTTCCAGGGTAGACAGCAATCTTAGACATTTACAAATCTTGCGCTTTTTTCTTAAAGAAAGAAAGCAATTTGTCCCCGTAATCATTTACGTGGTAGCGATAAAGATTGGTATAAGCTTCATCCATGCGTTCTTTTTTTTGAGACTCGATGGCAATGAGAGTATTTTCATCAAAGCACTGACTTGCATCTAAAGCTTGCATCACATCATGCGCCATTTTTTCAGTGAACGGAGGATCAATTAAAATGATGTGATAAGGCGCTCCCTGATAATTTTTTAAATATGTTAAGACATCTTGTTTAAAAATCTGATATTCCGATTCAGCTAGCTTCAATAAATCGATATTTTTTTTCAAAATCTGAATAGACTTAACATTTTGCTCGACGAAGTTTACGCGTGTTGCGCCACGTGACAAGGCTTCAAGACCCAAACTTCCCGTACCCGCGAAAAGGTCCAAAACCTGAGAGTCTTCTATATCGCGCATCCACTTATTGAATAGACTCTCTTTGACTCGATCTGTCGTAGGACGAATATGATCGGCCTGAAAAGTAGTTAAGACGCGGCCTTTAAATTTACCGGCAATAATTCTCATAATTTTCCCAGCACTTGCTCCACCACCTCTAAAATATGATTGAAAGGTTTTGAAATATAATCTTTTACCCGTGGATCACTTTGAATATAACCTATGTTTGTATCATCACCGGTAAAAGCCGAAATGATAAATACCGGAATATTTTTTTTCATCTCAAGTAAAACTTCGTAACCATTTTTTTCAGGCATGATGACGTCTAACAATATAGCGTGGTAAGTATTCTCGTTAATTTTTTTTAACGCCTCTAACCCGTTTTGCGCTTCTTCACATTGGTGACCCTTTGATTCAAAGGCACGTACTAAGGATTTTCTAATCAGTAGCTCATCATCCGCAATTAAAAATTTCATAGTTTATCAAAAATCAAAGAGATTTTTGCCCCCTGGGCTGAGGTTGTTAATTCTAAATCAGCCTGCATATTGTTCATCATCTTTTTAGATAAATACAATCCTAGGCCCGTACCCTCGCCTAGTTTTTTAGTCGTCATAAAAGGTTGAAACATATTTTTCAAAATATTCTCGCTGAAGCCGGGGCCTGAATCTTTGATGTAAAAGTAAATTTTTCCATTTTTTTCTTCTTCAAAAATTGTCACGGCTCCGGGCTGTTCCATGGCCTGACAAGAGTTCTTAATTAAATTAAATAGCACTTGCTGCAAATCATGAGCATTGGCCAAAACTGAAGTTTCTTTTACATCGATAAATAAACGATGCGAACGTAAAACTGTTTTTAATAAAGTCAGCGTGTTTTGCAATACCTCGGCAAACTTTACCGGTTCAAGCTTCGCTTCTGCCTGGTGACTGAATTCGATGAAATTTTTAATAATTCGTTGACAGCGTAAAGTTGCTTTTAATATTTCATTTAAGTCCGACTGTAAAGTCGCACTTAAATTTGCCTCAACCGTGTTTTGTAAAAGCGATTGCACGTAAGATTTAATTCCGGTCAATGGATTATTAAGTTCGTGCGCTAAATGATTACCTAAACGACCTAGGGCCGACATTTTTTCAGAGTGAATCATTTGCCCTTGCAACAAATGCAGCTGCGTAACATCTTCGTAAATAACGAAATAATATTTTTTCGAATTATATTTAAATTCTGAGTAATACGTTTTTACTTTTTGGCCATCTTTTAAAAAAAACTCAGTATTTTTATTCTGCAAAATAGGGCACTCAGGGCACGGAGAATCGCGATTAGCTAATTCTTTGTAGCAAGGAATACCCGTCTTGGCGGCATAGTTAGATTGAAATACGTTAAAGTTTTCATCCACCACATGCATGTAACCTGAAAAAGATTTAAATGTTCGATTCCATCTTTCAACAATAACTTCGTATTCTTTTTCGATCATCCAGCGGTCTAAATACAAACTTAATACTGACAAACGGTCTTTAAAATAAGATTCAACAATCGTGGAAGACAACTGCTGATCGACGACTTCAACAAATACAGATGCATCCCGTGAAAAACCTGGCAAAACCCACGTCATAATTTTTCCAACCGGTCGACCCCAGGCCGAAGCTAACTGAGTAGAGACTGATCCCGATTTGAAATCGGCCGCTAGCAAGCCACGGTTTTCAGTTTGACCGTCGTAAGTAAAAACATTAGATTTTTCAGAAGTTGTTTTCAAACTGAAGCCCAATTGATAAAAACGCCCCAATTTTTTTAAATCTTTCCAAATAAATTTTAACAGTTGGCCAAAAAAATCTTCGTGGACCGACTCAGATTGAATAAAATCTAAAAAATGGAGTAAACTTTTTTCTTTTAAATTTTTCTGGGTTTCTTCGGAGTGAGATTGTTCTAAAGATAAAATCTGCTGTTCGCTTTCGCGATTAAGTTTTTCGTTTAAATTTTCTAATTCTTTACGTTTTCTTTGAATTTCGGTCTTCACTAACTGAATTTGATTCTTACGATTATACTCGCGGTAAATTTCATCCAGCGTGTCTTCTAAATAAACCTGATTAGTCTTTTGACAAACTTGATAAGGGGTACGGTTTTTAAAATTTGATAAAAATGCTAGATCAATGCTGGCTTCGCTGGTCAGTAGAATAAAATAAGGCTTCGTTATGACCGCGGGAATCTGCGCTAAAAAACCTTCGTCGCCGATAACGACATCGGCCGACGCTAAATAATTCAGATCACTCTGATATTGATAGCCTCGGCCCTGATTAGTTAAAAGACTTTGATAATCTTTTTGAATTAAAATCTGCACCCTCAAAAGGTAGCATCATTTTAGTTAATATCTAAACTAAGTTCTAACTTTTTTTTCATTTCGCGGTAATTGCTATTTTGCGGCTGAGTCAAAATCAATTTGCTGATTTCAAAATCTACGTTTTTCCAAGATTGAATTTTGCTTAACAACTGAATGTGACACAAGCTTATTTCTTCATCAAACTCGTTTTTAGATAAGTAAAATTGAATGCGGCTTAATGCGGTACCGATCTTCTCAGCATTTTTTGGAGCCCAGGCCGAGTAAAGTTTAACCGCCGCTTGGTTCAAAGGATTACGATCTAAAGACATTTCTAAATTAGCCATCGCTAATTCGCGGTCGCCCATTTCATCATGTAACATAGCCAAGCTAACCCAGGCTTGGTCATTTTTGTTGTTCGACGCAACGGCTGCCCTGAAAAAAGTTAATGCGCCATTTTTATCATTTCTCGATAAACTCACTAAGCCCATCGCCCACTGCATGAAATCATCCTCGTCAGCCGAATTCTGAAATTTCGCTACGGTTTCTTGAACCCCGTCGAAATCATTTTCTTCAATAAATATTTTAAGTAGTAAGTGAGATAAGATTTTCACTTCACGAGGTGCCAGCTGCTCATCTTGCAAGGAAAGTCCAATATCTAAGGCGTCATTAATAGAGCCTTCCGCATATAAGATCTTCATCAGCTCGAGCTGACACCCCGGAGTGGAATCAATTTTAATAATTTCTTTTAAGGTACGAATTAAACCTGACACATCAGATAAAGCTTTTTGAGTTTTTGCTAAGTAATTTAGAAAAACGATATCTTTACTATATTTAACTGAAATCGAACCAAGCTTCATCATTGCGGAAGAATACTTTTTATTTTTCAGATCTGACTCAACTTGACCAAAGACCAAATTTGTTTGCGGCATCATGCCCTCCATTAACACCAATATTCATCATGAAAGTTGGTGAAATATAGTAAAGCAAACGAAATGCCATCTGATCTGTAATATACTCCAAGGTAAACGCAAAAAAAACTCTGATCGCCATTTTTAAACAATGGCCAGTCAGAGTTTTGACTAAGACCAAAAAATATTTTGGTCTATCGAATTCGAATTTATGAAGCGGCGGGCGACTTATAGCCAGCTAAAGCTTTTTTATGCTTTTTGATATCTTGTAATTCTTTAATGATTTGAGATTTTGCTTCGTCAATTAGACTTAAGATAATTAAATCCTGTTCTAATATTTTTCTAACGTACATTTCTTTAGTTCTTAAAGCATCACGGATCACCGACTTCTGAGCCGCATCAAAACTACCCGCCATATCTTTATGCGACATATGCGATGTGTGAATTTCTGCATCCACATACTTTAGAATCTTTAATAGATCTTCACGCTGATTATAAAACTTTTCGATATCGTCAAACATGCCCCCCTCTAGGCGCGCAACTTGTCTTTCGTTTAGCGAATAAAATTTTTCTAGAAAATGATTTTTCTCGTTCAGAAATTGTATTAAGCGAATCATGCGGCCCCACCTTTTTGTTCGTTTTCTTTTTTTAAGTTATTAATTGCTTGCTTCCATCCGTCGTAAAGATTTTCTAAGATCTTTACATTTTCCCTTAAAGGCTCTGGATCGGCTTTAATATTTGCCTTCGTATATTGTTCCATCATGAACGTATATAGTTGTTCGAGCTGCTTTGATAATTCGCCCCCAACTTTGTGGTCCAGCGTTGCGTTTAGCTCCATGATAATATCAAATGCACGCAGAATATTCTGCCCGCGTTCGGCTACTTTTTTTTGCTCTGCGGCTTGAATTGCTAGCTTGGTAAATTTAATTGCGCCCTCATAAAGCATCAATAAAATCTGTTCCTTGCTGGCACTTAACACCGACGTCTTCTTGTACTGCTGGTACGGATTCGCCATCTTTATTTACCCCCTAAGCCTGCTGAAGCGCTTTGTGATTGCATCTTCGACATTGCTTCTTCCATTTTTGCAAATTGGTTTCGTAACTGCTCTTCTCTTTTTGTTAAATTACGTTCTTTTTGTTCGATACGTTTATCCATCTGGGCGATATTATCCTGGTAAGACTTCTTACGACTGGTTACCACTCCCGTTTGGGGATCAACGATTGCACCTAACTTTTGTTTCATGCTGGTAATAAAACCCGTTTTCAAACCGTCACCTTTTAAAAATCTCACCACCGCCATTGGATCAGCGGTAACGATCTTGGTGAATTTTTCCTGATTAAAATTAAGCGTACCGTTACGGTTAAACTCAACGCCTAACTCGATCACGCGATTAAATTTACTCTCCGTAAGTTGCGGATCTTGAATAATGGTGCGTAACCGACTTTCCGTCATACGCAGCATACTGTCACCGCCGAGCGGGCCTAAGCGCTCTTTACCATCTTTACCCGGCGTTAATTTACTTTGCGTCTGGATAAAACCTAAAGCCGCATTGTAAGAGTCTACAAACGATTTAACTTTCCCCGAGATTACTTCGTAGTTCTCGGTAATATTTAAACGAATCGGTTGACCCTCTTTGGCCTGTTTTAAATCTAAAACAACACCCGGAATTAAATCGCTCACTTTATTGTCGGCCGTTTCAAACTCATGACCGTCTAATTTAAATTTAGCATTCTTCGCCGCATTTTGACCGACGAATTCTAAGTCACGATCTCCGTCAAGCATATACACCGTAGGAAATTTAACTTCGTTATCATCACCCGTTTTTAAACCGGCGATTTCTAATTTGTAACTATCTTCTTTGTTACTACGATCATTAATTACCGTAGCCCGAACGCCTACGCCCGCTTGGTTAATTGATTCCGCTATTTTTTCTAAAGTCGAATTATCTTCTTTGATGTAAACTTCTTTTTCACCCTCTGCCGTATCAAACTTAATGTAACCAACGCCCATGGTGGTGGCATCTTTATCTGGAAAGCCATTGGTCACGACCGAAGGTTTTCCCGCTAATTGAATAACTTCTAAATTCCATTCGCCACTTTCGGCAACTTCTGGATCAACTGTTCCATTCACAATATCCGGAAATCCAGAATTAAATTTCTTGTCAGCGAAGCCCTTCATTCCTACGACCGCACCTAAATTTTTATTTATATCGCTGACTTTAGTTTCAAGATCCGTCACCAGTTTTACTTTATCTTCAACAACGGTTTTTTTATCTTGCATGGCTTTCACGGGTAAACGCTCAGCTTCGATCACTTGATCGACTAAGTTTGGGGGAAGTCCACTAGCTAAACCTGAAACACGAATACCTGCCATACAATAAGTATTTCAGATAAATCATCGAATACGTGAGTCAGTTGATTGACTGAGACAAAATGCGAGTAGGCAAAAAGTGACAGGTCACTCTTCGTTTTCCATGCGTAAGTCCTGTTTGATTAGGCCGTTTTCTTTAAAAGCTGGCCCTTATTGGATTCGGTTGCGGGTTCATCAAAAATTTCCCACAAATCCCACTCAGAAATTTTTCGAATACTGGCCCCTTGTAGGTCTTGCACCCAAGCATAGCGAAAACCGTCTTCGATAACTGGCATCACTTGCCAATTCATTTCTTTAATAAATGCTTTTTCTTTTAAAATTGACAAAGCTTTTTCAAATTGCTCTTCGGTCATTTTTTCTTTTTGCTTTTTTTTCTGCTGGAAATACTGTCCCGCCGCATCACGGTCTTGAGAGGATTCTGATTTTATTTGGCGCTCAACTTTTCCGACTTGTCCAATCGGTGTCGCTATCGGATTTAGGCCATTTAAATTCTTGATATTCATACAAAACCTATCGGCTTATTTTGAGAAATACTTAAACAACGCAATGGACCACAGCCGAAAGCCTAGCTTCTAAAAAGAAAAAACGCAGATTTAGTTTCCTAAATCTGCGCAAGGTTCTTTTTGGATAGGGCGAGGTCTCTGCACCCCACCCAAAAAATTTATTACTTAAATAATTAACCAATCAATTTTAAAGCCATTTGTGGAAGCTGATTGGCTTGTGCCAAAGTAGCTACAGTTGATTGCATCATGATGTTGTTACGAGCTAACTCAGAGCTAGAAGCGGCTACATCTGTATCGCGGATACGAGAGTTAGCTGCACTCATGTTCTCGTTCATAGTACCTAATACGTCTACAGTCGAAGTTAGACGATTTTGTAAGGCACCAAGCGTTGCACGTGAACCATTCACATTTGATTGCGCGGTATCTAAAGAAGCTAAACCCATACGAGCGCCTTCTTTAGTAGAAAAATCTAAATCAGCGATTCCTAAGTTATCAGTTGTTGTATTAGAGATTGATGCATCATAAGAAATCCAGTCAGTCTTTTCGTTAGCACCTGAACCGATATGGATGTCATAAATTCCACCAGTACCATCTAATAATTTACGCGAACCGAAAGTTGTTGAATCAGCTACACGTTGGATTTCTGATTTCATTGCATTCACTTCTTTTTGAATAAATCCGCGTTCTGTTTCACCGATTGTATCTGAACCAGCTTGGATACCAAGCTCTCTCAGTCTTGTTACGATATTTGATACTTCGCCCATTCCTTGTTCTGCGGTCTGAATCATAGAGATACCATCATTCGCATTGCGTGATGCTTGACCGAAAGAACGGATCTGCGCTTTTAAGTTTTCAGAAATCGCTAAACCAGCAGCGTCGTCGCCCGCCTTAGTGATTCTTGAACCTGTTGAAATTTGCGCCATTGATTTTTGCGCTTCTCTTGAGTTAGTCACCATATTACGTTGTGCGTTTAATGATGCTACGTTCGTTGTAATTCTCATTCCCATTTGCGACCTCTTTCGTTTTAAGAAACCTACCTATTTTAAGGTTTCCGTTTTGTACACGTTGTGGTTTCCAACTTTTTCTAATACTCACTCTGCAAACGAAATTCTAAGAACAGTCACATTCTTTTGAATCTCTCAAGTTAGTCTCGTCGAGTCTTCACCGTTTTGTTGATATACCTTTCGGCGAGTCCGTGACCAGCTTTAGTCGCGTCTTGCAAAACTAGACTATCGTCTAATCGAAACTCGACTAAGGTATGGAAATTTATACGATCATCCAGGATTTTTCAGGACCTAAGTATTGTTTTAGCTTTAGTCTGATCAAGTCTGTATAGGACTTAATGACATCAGACTTTTGTCTTCCTGGACGAAAAGGTCATCGGGTGCATAGCAGAAATAAAAAAAGGATTTCGCTATGAACGAAATCCTTTTTTATCGATACAAAAATGTGAATTTAATTACTAAACTATTCGATGATTTTTAAAAAAAACTTATAAGCATCTGCACCCAAGGCATCAATCATTACATCAACATTAGCACCGGTAGCCGAACGAATATTTTCTGCAGTCACATGAGTGATATCGATCTTTACCTGGATCTTTTCTAAACCTTCCATCGGGCAAGACATATCTGCCACTAAGATATTAGAAAGAACTGCATATGTACCTTCACAGCCCGGAGCGGGCATTTCAAAGTCAGGAGTTTTAACGTTAAAGTTAACGGTATTATCTGCACGAACGATTAATGTTGTATTGATTGTTCCGGTATCTGCATCAACGGCTTTGTATGTTCCCGTTTCAACAACAACGTCTGCGAAAGAAACCGACGACACTAATAATAAGGCGATCACTAATAATTTCATAAGTACTCCTGGTAAGTAGATACTTTATAATTACCAAAGAGTTTTTGGGATGACTAGCAGAACCCCAAGGCGGTGACAAATTTAGCACCGGGTGTTAGTATATTTTATACGACCGAGAAAAAGTCTCTTTATATATATTTATATATCTTGATGAAAAAAAACAAAAAAAGCCCTAGCGGAGAATCCCGCTAGGGCTGGGCTTAAGAAGCATCATTTTGGGGTGACACTCCGTTTACGTTATACTGAATGAAATTAGCCGATTAGCTTCATGGCAACCATTGGCTGCTGATTCGCTTGCGCTAAGACCGACAGCGCTGCTTGTTGTAACATAGTTGCTGAAGCTAATTCAGAAGACTCTTTCGCGACGTCGGCATCGGCAATTCGTGATCTAGCTGCGCTTAAATTCTCAGATCTTACATCTAATCCATTGACGGTAGATTCTAATCGAGATTGCATCGCACCATAGCCCGCACGCATTTTCGAAACCTTTTCAAGGGCACCATCTACGGCACCCAACAAATCACGAGCTCCAGCTTTTTCTGAGATATTTGCGCCGTCAAGTCCAAGCTCTGCAATGGTCGCGTTACCGTCAGATCGATAAGTTACTATATTTTCTTTACCGGCCGTCGTTCCCACTTGAAATTCTAAAGTTGAATTCGATCCATCTAATAAATTTTTATCGCCAAATTTTGTAGTTTTAGAAATACGATCAATCTCGTCGACGATACTGCCAGACTCTTGCTGTAAGTATGCTCGCTCTTTATTACCGATCGTATCTGAAGCCGACTGTACGCCCAGCTCTCTTAGACGAGTTAGTAAGTTTGAAACTTCTGAAAGACCACCCTCACCCACTTGAATGGCTGAGATGGCATTGAAAGCATTACTTCGAGCAGCCGCCGTACCGCGAATCTCTGCTTTCATACCCTCTGAAATCGCCAAACCGGCCGCATCATCAGATGCATGCACGATTCGAGAACCAGATGCTAACGCTTGTGAAGCGTGATCTTGTCGTTTTGTTTGCATTGCCATTGCTCTTTGTGAAGCGATCGATGCCATATTCGTTGCTATTCTTAAACCCATAAACGTCCCCCTTGGTAAATACCAAATCTTTTTTGTTAAACACGTACTTGCTAAAATTTTAAAAACAAAAATGAAAAGTAAAAAAGTTGAAGGCTCGCCCGCGAAGCTTTGAAGTGACTGTTCAAAACTTTGCGAGCTTGGCCCTTTTAGGAGGAATGGGTAATCGATCTGCTGACTGCTGGATCGAAGGTCCCACTCTCTTGAGAGGTTGCTTTCAACGTGTACAGCAAAGTTATCGGGCCAAGGTCTAGGAGACTTTAGCCCTTGGTCTAGATTATTTTATAACGCAATACATCAAGTATATGTAATTATTGAATTAGCTGAATAAAAATATATTTGGACGAAGGTCTAGTAAAACGAAAAAAGGAGGGTTTTAACACCCTCCTTCCTGACAAAATGGTTTAGAAAAACCTGGCTGAGTTAAATTATCCGATCAATTTAAGCGCTAAACCCGACCGTTCATTTGTCTGCTGAAGCATCGACGTCTGATATTGCTGTAGAATTTGACCTCTACGTAGATCAGAAGACTCTTTTGCCACATCTGCATCCGCAATTTTAGAGCGTGCTTCAGATAATTTTTCAATACTAGAACCCAATGTATTTTGTGCAGATTCTAATCGCGATTGAGTCGCACCGAACTTCGCGCGGTTCATCGCAATCGATGACATGGCTCTATCAATCTTATCGATTGAATTCAGCGCATCTCCTTTTTCTGCAACTGAAATCGAATCAATCTCTAACGCACTCGCCGTGGTATT
The DNA here is from genome assembly GCA_014376435.1 of Bdellovibrio sp. GTDB lineage: Bacteria > Bdellovibrionota > Bdellovibrionia > Bdellovibrionales > Bdellovibrionaceae > Pseudobdellovibrio. Next base: position 55,912 of record JACMRL010000041.1, read on the forward strand.
TGCATCTGAGTTATAAGAGATTCGCGAATTCACGTCTCCCTTTGTTCCTACTTGGAAATCAAATTTACTCACGGTACCGTCGAGTAAATTTTGCGAGCCAAATCGCGCGGTTTTAGCAATACGGTCAAACTCTGAAGTTAATTCTCCGGCTTCTTTTTGCATCAGCATGCGTTCATTTTTCGAATAAGTATCACTGGCTGATTGAATCGATAATTCTCTTAATCGATTTAACAGCGTTGCTTGTTCGCTCATCGAAGCTTCAGCGACGGCGACAAAACTTTGCCCGGCCTCGGCGTTTTCCTTTGCGGCCCCCATGCTGCGTATTTCTGAATTCATTGTTTCCGCGATGGCGGATCCAGCCACATCAGCACTCGGGTCGGATAAACGCGAACCCGTAGCTAAATTTTTTGAAGATCTGTCGACGGCTTTTTCGTTTCGACTCATAGCATTCTGCAACGCCAACGATGTGACGTTACTGTTAATTCTCAGCGACATACGTGCAACCTCTCTGTTAATAGTTTCGAGGTTGCAGTTCGCCTTCAGTCACGAGAGGCGATCCTTAACCTCAGCCAAGCAGGACCTTCGTCCAGCAGTCAGGCTACTTATCGACGCACTGCGTAATAACTTAAGCGCTTTACTACCGAAAGTTAAGTTTGAGATAAGTATATGAATTTATTGATTAATATTTATTCTGGCAGAAGTGGATAATTTCTTGATTTGAGAATTGGGGCAGCTTCTTCCTCTGAAACCACGAAGAAAGGTAAGTTGGTACCCTTCCAAGCTAGACCTGCCTTTGTCAGCGGATTAAATCTTTTATCTAAAGGAGTAAAGCCCGTAAAAAAGTCGAAGCGCCCGTACCCACGTATCGCACTGCCCGTGTCACGCACGATAAAATATCCCGCGTGCAACGTTGCATCGGGTAATAGTAAGCCAACCAAGGCCGGTATAAAGATAACGGTTCCCGCTTTATAAATAGAAAGATCAGCCGCCACTGAATAGTACGGATCAACGCAGGCTTTTTTTGTACCGTAACCATAGTGGCAAACGCTTTCATCTACTCTGGTAAAAATATATTCGTTATTTGAAACCTGACTGTAGTGAAGCAAAATAAAATTACTTCCCACTAAAACTTTACAAGTTCCCTGCAGGATACAAAATTTTAAAAATGAAGGACAAACAGTCGCCAATAA
>JACMRL010000042.1 GCA_014376435.1 Bdellovibrio sp.
CCTTGGTGAGCCATTACCTCACCAACTAGCTAATCCCACATGGGCTCATCCTCAAGCGAAAAACCTTTAACCCCTAGAGCCTCAGCTCCTGTGGTCTTATCCGGTATTAGCAAATCTTTCGACTTGTTATCCCAAACTTGAGGGCAGATTACCCATGTATTCCTCACCCGTGCGCCACTAGTACTCACCCGAAAGCTTTCCTCGTTCGACTTGCATGTATTAGGCACGCCGCCAGCGTTTGTTCTGAGCCAGAATCAAACTCTCCAGTTAAAAACTGTATAATTTAATAATTGCTTATTTAATGTAGATTTTGAGAAAACCTACGAAAACATTTTAAAGTCTTGCTAATCCGAAGACTAGCGACTGTATAAGTCCAAAATCTTTATAACTATTTAGTTTTCAAAGAACCAAAGCAGAGTCAACTGTTCTAATTGAGCCCAATCTTTCGGTCAACATCTTTTTTTAAATAATTAAAAAAAGATTCGACGAAAGTTTGGTGGAGGCAACAGGGATCGAACCTGCGACCTTCTGAATGCAAATCAGATGCTCTCCCAGCTGAGCTATGCCCCCAAAGACAGTTGTGAGAGGTTTTTTCTCTTTTTTGTCTTTTCCGGTCAATGCTTTTCTTTTTTAATTCTAGTTTGGCTTAATAATAGATCAGAGACGCTGGAAATTATGCTACAGCTGCCGAATGGTTGAGCAAAATGCTGTTTAACCAGGTCTTTTCTGCTTGCATTTTAAACCCTATATTTTCAGCACCATATAGAATACTTTGATATACTTTTTTCAAAACCTCTAATTCAGCCATCGATTCGGCTGTTTCTTCAGAATCGAATAAATCTTCAATCGCTTTTGATACGCTTAATAGATCGATTGTCGTTACCACGCGAGGGATTCGAGATAAATCGAAGCCAATTAAGTCGGTTGGTTTAAATCCTACGAGCGCTTTGGTAATTAAAACTTTCGATCCGCCACTGAAATTCACCTGCAGAAAACGTGAACCATCTAAGTCTTGGCGGTCGAGAACTTTTTCGACTCTCTTGAAGTCGATTATCATTTTTTTTGAATCTTCTTTTTGAGTGACCTCAAGAATATCACCACTAATTTTAAAATTAAATTGGGCTTGAATCTCAAGATAATTGATCACTTCGTTCATATATTGAGAATCAGGTTGCGAGCTCATTTTTTTCAAGGTGGCCTCCACGTATTTTTCTATCGACGATTTGATGTTTCACCTTTAAAATATTTTTGTACCAAATTAAGATTTAAGGAAAATAAATGAAAATAACTCGATGGACTGCACAAATAGGACCTAAAAAAGAAATTATTCTCCAGTTGATCCAAGCTGAAGGACTTGATTACACCGAAGTGGAAGTGGCGTCTGGTTCGAAAATGTCGAACTTACGTACAAATATGAAAGAAACTATTCAACTGATGGAAGGCGAACTTATTTTTAATTTATCGGGAACCCAGTTTGTTTTGCGGGCTGGTGATAAGTTAGAACTCCCTTCAAATACTTTATATTCTTACAGCAACATGCGACCGGATCATTGCATGTTTTTGAGTGCTAAAACGATTTAGTTTTTAAATTGCGATAGCTGGAAATAAAAAAGGATCACTTTGCGGCTCCTTTTTTATGATTTGCATTAAATTGATCTAGCAATCTGAGTGCTTAGTAATAATTTTTAGATTAATCCATCGTCGATGTTCTTTTATCACCGACGATTGGCTGAAGAATTCTTGGTGTTACGAAGATGACTAGTTCGTTTTTATCTTTTTGCTGAACTTGGCCTTTAAATAAATAACCTAGAATTGGAATGTCTCTTAAACCTGGCACACCCGATGTTCCGTCAATGGTCGTGGTTTCAAAAATTCCACCGATAACGGCTGTCTGACCGCTTTTTACGATAACTTTGGTTTTTGCGTTACGGCGGTCTGGAACTGTTGAGTCAAACTGGGCTTTGAAGGATCGCTCGATATCCATATCTAACGTTACTGTGCCTTCGTTTGAAACCTGTGGTGTTACTTTTAACACCACCCCCACTTGTACAACCTCATTTGTTTTTGTCACAATATTCCCACCCGTTGTGGGCGTCGACGTTTCAACTTTAGGCACAAGTAGACCTGAAGTTTGTGAAATGTTGGCCGTCTGACTTGATAAAACTGTAATTCGTGGAGACGAAAGAATTCTTACTTTATCTTCTCGCTCTCCAAGTTGTAACTGCGCCGTTAAATCTCCTAAAATATCAAGCTGCCCCCAAGTTAAAGATGAACTTAAAATGGCTCCGGTTGAGCCTAATCCTGGAGAAATACTTAATAAACCACGGTTAATCGTATTGGCCGTAGTTGGATTATTATTCCAAGTTACGCCTACCTGGCGAGTGAAACCTTCACGGGCTTCGATCACTTTACCCTCGATTAAAACTTGTTGTGGCTGAGTATCCAAAGCCGCAATTAGTTTCTCGACCTTCAGCATGTTTGATTCAGTGTCGGTCACGATAATTGAACTAGTTCTTACATCGGAAATTACTTTTGCGCGGCTGCTAGCTCGGTTTGCATCGGCTCCTGGAACAGCCACCCCCATTGTCGTTACTGCCGTTGAAAAAAGGAATTCTTTAATTTTTACTTCTAGATCTTTAATGTCTGCATAGCCGACGAAAAATCTTTTCACGATGAGCGGATCTGTATTTGATTTTGCTTCTTTAAGGCGAATTCCTTCGGCTTCTTCTTTTTGAATATCTTCAATTTTTGCGATTCGAAGTACGTTGCCTTGGCGCTTATAGCCTAATTTTTTTGATTTTAATAATAATATTAAAGCCTGATCCCAAGGGACTTGTCTTAATTTAACCGATACTTTTCCATCGAGACCCTCATCCATAATCATATTTACGCCACTCTCTTCGGCGATAAATTTGATGGCGTCTTTTACGTCTAAATTATTGGTTTCGATCGAAATCTTTTTACCGTAAAAACGATTGTTACTCATCATGAAGTCTTCAAGACTTTGCGAACTCATGATTCCTTCTGAAGTTAAATCGGGATTTACCTCTTGTGAAAAGGAGTCGCTTGGCGCAGATGCGCCAGATGAATTGGAACTAACCGCATACTGTGGATTGGCTCCACCAACAATCAATAAAGAGTTTCCCTCCGGCTGCACGAGAGGCTCAGGTGAACCTGGGCGTAACTGCACCACAAAGCGTGACACTTTTGAATTTGCTTTTTGATAAATATCTACTGAACCAATCGATGAAGCCATATCTTTCGTGTTCAAAGAACGTTTTAACTTTGTCGGGATAACTGAATTTTGCACTTCGACGACTAACTGATTGGTCGACGAGTTTATTCGCGTGGTAAACTGCATTGGCTGGTCAGCTTTAATCAGAATCGTTCCGCCACTCGCATTTGATTTGTAATCAACCGAATTAATTTGGCTAACAATCTCCGGTGAAGAGACGACTTCGGGAGTTACAACCGGTGGTTGCTCGACGGCGGGCGCCGGTTGTTCTGCGACAACTTCAGGTGGTGGAACGGGAATATTACCCACATTATTTAATTCGTTTTCAAGAGCTAAATCATTATCGGCAGACTGAGCAGACTCCGTTGGAGACTGATCGAAATCGGCAAATTCATCTTTAGATCCCGACTTTGTTTCGTCGTCTAAACTGAGTTCATCACCTGAACTTGAATTTGTCGCTGATGCGGCTCCGTCTGTAGCGAAGTCGTCGTCAGACTGAATTCTTTTCTGACTTGCGCACGAGGCGATAACCACCATCATCGTTGCTACGAGATAGATTCTTAATTTTTTCACCAATCCTCCTTGACTAGCTACACTCACTTTTTCAACTTTAACTTAAGTGGGGTTTTATTTTCAATAACCACCACTTCACCACTGTTAATTTCACTAATAACACCGCCACCGCTACCCAAACGTTCTTTCGTATGCAGCATATGTATTCCGTTCTGCTTATCTAAAAACATGGCTTTAGGCCGTTTTACGTCAGAAATAATTCCTACCAACTGATAAGCCGACAATGGCCAACGGCGTACCGGGTCAACACTGTCATCAATGCCGATTGCTTCAACTTTACTAACCATTGCTTTTTCTTTAATTTTTAAAATTAAATACTGCGGCAGGCGAAACGGATCACGCTGTGATAAGCCGTCCGTGCTTTCGATGGCACTAGCCTTGAAAGAAAATATTAAAATGACCACAGATAAAGAAAACTTCACTTGGTTCATACTCATTTACGAACCTCATCCGGTTTAGCTGGTGCCACCATTGCCACTTGCTTATAACCAACGATTTCGCCTTTAAATTTGATCGTGGCGTCGTCTACATTAGACGAATTTTTTTCAATCGAAAAATTTCTTGTTCTGATAACTTTTTCTTCTTTCGAAAGAAGTTCAACAAAATGAATTAGCTGCGTGAATGTACCCACAGCGCTAATATCAAATACGATTTCATCGATGAGCTCTGCGCCCGTTCCCATTTTTTTGACGGTATTGGTCTGAGATCCGCGCGATAAAACAATAATTCTAACATCGGCACTTTGTGAGGCCTGATTGACGATAGTCGACATTTCTGTTTCTTTAAAATCGTTAGGAATTTTAGATTTTAAAACTTCTAAATTGCGCGCTAATTGTAGAACATTCCCGCGCATCTCTTCTTCTTTTTTCATGGTTTTTTCGATATCCGTGCGCCGGGCTTGCTCAGCCCCGATTTGGCCTTTTACTGCGTTTACCTGCTCAATGATTGTCGAACCATTATTGAATGACATAAAATAATAAGCGACGGTGATCAGCAAAGCAAAAATTGATAAGCGACCGATGGATAAAGTGCTAAAAAGTTTAATGAACTTCATTGCAGACTTCCTACATTATTAAACTGAGCCTTAATTGTAAAAGTTGTCGTAGAAATTCCTAATCCAAAAGCATCTGCGCGAACATCTTGATTTGTAGGGCTTACGTTAATTAAAAATTCGGCGCTGCCGAGTCTTTCTAAAAACTTAGAAATGTCCGCGGGAACGTCAGTTTCTGACGATATAGAAAGCTCTGCGCCTTTAAATTCAAGGCGATTAACCCAAATTGTCTCGGGCGTAACTCTTTGCAAATGTTGAAACAGTTTAAACTCGTTCAATTTATCTTTCGAAACTTGATCGATAAAACTCATCTGCAAATTAATCTTGGTTTGCTCTTGCTCGTATTTTTTAATTTCGTCGGCTAAGCCTTTTTTGCTTTCATTAAATTGTCGAGTTTCGCTTAATTGCTGCTCAACGGTCTGTAGCTGCTGTTGCATTTCCGGAATTGTTTGATTTTCGTAAATATACAGAGCGAGGGGGCCGATTAATACGACCGCGATTCGTTTAGCGAAGTTAAAGTATATCTTTTTTCTTTCTTCATCTGAAGAAAAGTAAGAATCACTAACGCCGCCTGCGGTGTTAAATGCCTTAAGAAGATTAATCTTAATCATTTTTCAACCTGTCGAATTCCTAAACCGCAAGCTACGGCCACAAACGGCGCAATTTGTTGTAAGTAATGAGGAGTTAGCTTTTTGTTATTTGTTTTAATGACCTGGTAAGGATTTAAAACTTCAAAAGGTAATTTTAAATTATCTTGAAGATGGTCAATGAGCCCCGCCGTTAAACTAGCTCCGCCGGTAAAGTAAGCTTTACTTAGAGTTAAGCCGTTTGCAGTTGCCGTGTAAAAATCGATACTGTTACGAATTTCTTCCATCACGTATTCAAGAGCAATATTCATGAAAGTACGCGTCTCTTCCGGAACTTCTTGCTGATGACTTTGTGAAATCTTCAAGGTCTCGGCCTCGTCAAACGTAACGCCCATATTTTTGCTGATTTCATTTGTGAAATGGAATCCACCAACGGGAATATCGCGCGAAAAAATAACCTCACCCTGAAATAAAACCAAAAAATTTGTGATGTTGGATCCAAAGTTAAATAAGGCGACCGGCTCGGTCGTTTTTCCATAGTTCAGTTCGAAAATATTAGCTAGCGCTAGGCTACTTACATCTAGTATCGAACACTTTAAACCGGCTTGCCCAACGGACTGTAAATAACTAAGAATAAATTCATTTTGTGCCGCCACAATAAGTAAATCCATGTTATCGGCATTTTGCGAGAATGGTAAAACGTGGTGATCCAATGTTACTTGGCTAATGTCAAAAGGTAAGTACTGAGCCGCTTCGTAACGAACTTGCTCGGCTATATTTTTGGGATCTACTCTTGGAATACTGATTTTCTTGATAATCACTGCAGTACCTGACAGGCCCACGCAAGTATTACGGTTACGAAATGAATTTTCTTTGAAAGCAGACTTAATTGATTCAGCGATTAAAACTGTATCGGTAATTTCACCATTATTAACGGCTTGAGGAGGCGATGGAATCACCGCAAAGTTATCCAACACGGCGCCATTACTATTCACCGTGAGTTCTGCAATTTTAATAGAACTTGACCCAATATCGAGTCCAATAATCTTTTTTGATGAAAACATTCTGAGATCAACTCCCCTATACTAGATTATTGATTCTCAGTCGAAGGTCTGTCAAAGAATGAGGGGCTAGGCTAGTCCAGAAAGCTTGCGCTTACTGAGTCAAGACTGGGAAAAATAAATCAACATACCAGATACCTACAGACTTAAGTCCGAACAGATATAAGATGGCCCCAAATGCTAAGAATGGACCAAATGGAATCATGGTTTTTAAACCTTCTTCGTTTTTTCTAGAGAGTAAAAGACCAATCACACTGCCCAATACAGAAGAAGATAGGATGATAAAAGGAATAGCCTTCCATCCGAGTAAAGCCCCTAACCAAGCCAGAAGTTTTATATCTCCGCCGCCCAAACCTTCGCGTCCGGTGAAAATAAAATAGACGTAGGCAACTAACCACAAAATACCGCCGCCAAATAATACGCCCAGAATTGCGTCTAAGAAATCACGCTGCGGATTTAAATAAGCGCCGATTAGACCGATGACTAATCCTCCGAGGGTAATCTCATCGGGTAGGATCATATGATCCAAATCGATAAAACTAGCCGTGATTAGACCCCAAACGAGAATAAGGTATTCGGCTGTTAACCAAGTTACGTCGTAGAAATAAACAGTCATGGCAAAAACTACGGCCATGATAAATTCAACCGTCGGGTAGCGTAATGAAAACTTTTCGGCACAAAATTTACAACGGCCTTTTAAGATAAAATATGAAAACATTGGAATATTATGATACCAGGAAACTGGTTTTTGACATTTTGTACAGCGGCTACGGCCCCACAAAGAAAGATTTTGTGGTAAGCGATAAATAACGACATTCGAAAAGCTGCCGAAGCAGGCGCCGAATAAAAATGCGAAAAAAACTTCAAAAAATTTTAAATCAGACAATTTCTTTTCTCCTGAAGAAGTACGAAGCAGCAAAGAGCCAAAATAAAATCCAAGCAAAGCTGTGCAAGATTGCCCAGATATATTCATTAAACGTAGGATTATTCATAACGCTGTAATAATTTTTCCAATTAAATAAATAAAATTTTGGTATGATTTCGTTTACGGCATCAACCAGTTTTATCAAAAAACTGTCATTCGTTTTTTGTACAAAGAATTTAATATCTGGTAATGAGTAACAAAAAATCCAATAACAAATTGCCATACCCAGAGCTAAAATGGGTCTAACCATAACTCCGATGGCTAAGGCAAAACTTGAAATAACCAAAGCTTTTAGCAGACTGCTGCCCGCCGCCAATAAAAAACCTGGCAATAACTTAAGGGAACCAGTGCTTACCACAAATGCCAACGTGAAGCCGAAAGTAAAAACCAGATTTAAAATAAGTAATGAACCCCAAGCTCCCATTACAATATGCCAACGCGGTATGGGGCGGGCCAGAATAACCAACAATGTTTTACGATCAATCTCGCGTTGAATTGCATGGGTGCCAATCAAACTTGAAATAAGAACTAATCCGATTTCAAGCCCGGCCAATCCAAAATCAAATAATAACCTTTCTTGTACAGCAAAAGAGAGTGAGCTGAGTAGATGGCTAAAGCCAATAAATAAAATGGAGACAAAAATAATCAGATAAAAAAACTTTAGACGCATCCATTCACTGGCACCTAGGACAGAAAGTATGCGGATTGATTTAAATTGGCTCACGCGTTTAGCCCGTCTGACCACTCAATTTTAAATTGGCGGTAAGCTTCTTCTAGATTTTTAAAATCTTTTTTAAATTCTTGTAATGGACCCGAGTACTTCATTTGCCCGGCATGAACGATGACTAATTGATCACATAGCTCTTCGAGGTCTTCAAGCAAATGACTACTCATCAATACCGTAAGATTTTTTTGTTTCAGATTTTTTAAAATTTGTTTAATTAGAATACGCCCGTCTGGATCTAGTCCTGACATAGGCTCATCTAAAATTAAAAACTGTGGTTCAGTTAGTAAAGCTTGCGCAATACCGATCCTTTGCAACATTCCTTTTGAATAGTTTTTTAATTTTTTATCTTTGGCATGCGTTAGTTTAACTAATTCGAAAACGACTTTAGCACGCTCTAAAAAACCAACGCCTGAGTCTTTAGATAAATCCCAGTGTAGTTTTAAAAATTCAGTGCCGGTTAAAAACTCTTGAAAGAATGGTCTTTCGGGTAAAAAACCAATTTTTTTGCGATGCTCAAGTTTATATTTTTCACCAAAAAATAAAATTTGACCTGAATCTGGAAAAATAAAATCTAATAAACATTTAATCGTAGTTGTTTTACCCGCCCCGTTTGGCCCGATAAATCCGACGAATTGACCTTGCTCAACCGAAAAAGAAATATTATTCAGAACGGTCTGAGCTTTTTTATAGAAGTCAGTCTTAAATGTTTTTTTAAGATTGATCACTTCTAATATTTTCATAATTTAAGCTGCTTTTCGAATACGGAAACCATTTCGCGAACTGGGTCATATTGTTTTTGCGTTGCCGGCATCAAGCTTCCGTGGCCGAGAATTTCTTGCAAAGAAGACTGTTCCATAGCCTCATTTTGCACTTCGATCATATCGTACATAACTTCGTGAGTAAGTTTACCATTACGTTCATAAAAATCTTGCCGAACAACGATGGGGTCATTCGGAATCGGTTCACTGATCCAGATTGTGCGGTATTTAACGGATTTATTTTTAGCGAAGCGATTCCATGCTCCACCTTCTGATTTTTCATCGTCCGCGAAAACGGCGGCGACATCAGCTTTACGATTCTCCATCGCATCGATTGAGGCGGCATGGTTGCCGGAAAATTTAACCGATTTAAAACTGGCATCCGTTAGCTTATTTTTTCGTAGGTAGATTTGTGGGTACAAATATCCCGAAGTTGATTTTTCATCGACAAAAAGAATATTTTTATTTTTTAAATCTTTAATTGATTTAATTTTAGACTCTTTACGAACGATCAAAGCCGAGAAATAAAAGGGCCCGTCCCAAGTTTTTTTCAATAAAACTTTTAGCGGCGTTTGTTTTTCAGCAATAACGTATGTTAGAGCTGAGAATATTGCAAAATCAACTTTTTTAGCTTTAATTGCCTCAACTAAACCGTCGTAATTTTTAGAAATAAAAATTTGCACGGGTTTGCCTAGTTTTGCTTGCAACTTTTCTGCGAATACGAAAGATTGTTTTTCGATTTCTTTGGGATCGCCGCCGGGTAATAAACCAATGGTCAGCGGAGTTGAATCCGCTGACGCGTGAACTGCTTGAAAAATAAATAAAACGATAATCGCTAAACTTTTGAGTCCCATGCGATTTATGTTATGTGAGAGACCTCGATACGTCCAGTCTTAGATTTTTCTAAAGCCATGACGAAAGCTTCGGCCGCATCGCTTTCGGTTAAGCAAGGAATACTATAATCCGTGCAGGCGCGACGAATATCAAAACTTGCCTCTAAAGATTGTCGACCCGAAGTTGTATTGATCACAAAGTTAACTTGACCCGAGCGAATGCGATCGACGCAATTAGGCCGACCTTCGTGAACTTTATTAAGCGCTAAACACTCAACTCCGTTTTGCCCTAAATAATCGGCCGTTCCACGCGTGGCGGAAAACTTATAGCCCATATTTTGCAAATTTTTAAATAATGGTAACAAAGGGGTTTTATCTTTATCGCGCAAAGATAGAAAAACTTCTCCATGGGCTGGTAAATTTAATGAACTGGAAACAAAAGCTTTTACTAAAGCCTCCGAGTAAGTTGTAGCCCGTCCCATGGTTTCACCGGTGGATTTCATCTCGGGACCCAAGATCGAATCGCTTTCGGCGAATTTTTTAAATGGAAATACGACACCTTTTACGCAGATTTGTTTAAGATCGGCCCAGCGGTATGAAGCAACTTGCTCTGGTGAAAGTTGAATCGACATCTGCGCGGCAATTCCTAAATCGACTAAGGGAATTGAAGTTGCCTTCGCTAAAAATGGTACCGATCGAGAACTTCGCGGGTTGGCTTCTAGAACAAATATTTCATCGTCTTTAATCGCTAACTGTAAATTTAGATGACCTAAAATATTCATTTTTTCGGCCAATTCTTGGCTCATCTTTTCAATTTTCTGTAAAGTATCAAATTTGAGACGCTGTGGTGGAACGACTCCCATACTATCACCCGAATGCACGCCCGCCGCTTCAATATGTTCGACGATTCCGCCCATGACAATCCAACCCGGACCGCGAACTAAGTCGACGTCGCACTCTAAGGCGCCAGATAAAAACTGATCCATCATACAAGGATTCTGCGCGCTGATAAAATCGTAATGTCTTTCAAAGTACGAATGAAGCTCGGCCTGGTTTTCGATGACTTCCATTCGGCGACCACCGATGACGTAACTGGGGCGGCAAATCATTGGGTAACCAACGAGCTGTTCGTTTTTCAAAGCGTCTTCGATTGAGCCGGCCATGGCAGATTGCGGAATACGTAGATTCAGCTTGCGACAAATTTTAGAGAATTGATTTCGATCTTCTGCTTGGTCTAAAGAATCTAATGAGGATCCTAATAAGTTGTAGCCTTTTTTAACTAATCCCGCGGCTAAGCTGATTGGTGTCTGGCCGCCTAATTGAGCGATGAAACCAACGGGTTTAATTTGTTCAAAAATTTCGACAATACTTTCTTCCGTCAAAGGTTCGAAAAATAAAAAGTCGGAAGTATCATAATCAGTTGATACGGTCTCAGGATTAGAATTGATCATGGCCACTTGGTAGCCCAGCTTTTGTAAGGCTTTTACTCCACGTACACAGCTGTAATCAAATTCGATACCTTGCCCGATACGATTTGGTCCGCTACCGATAACGGCCACGATTTTTTTAGTTGGCGGCTGGAAGTCAGAAGCACTCCAGTAAGTCGAATAAAAATAAGGAGTTGAGGAAAGAAATTCAGCCGCGCAGGTATCTACTTGCAAGTAAGAAGGCTTGATTTTCCATTCGTTACGTAAATTTGCGATCGCTAGCGGAGTTTTATTTTTTAACTTCGCGATACGAGCATCCGTAAAACCGTATTTTTTAGCTTGTCGTAAATTTTGATCAGTTAAGTCATTTTTTTTAATCTGCGCTTCGAAGGCCACTAAAGAATGAATCTGCTCTAAAAACCAGTGATGAATTTTAGTCAGATCATGAATTTGATCAATCGATAACCCGTGGCGGAAAGCTTGGAATATATGCCAAATGCGCTGACTATTAGGATAAGAAATTTTTTCTAGACTAAAATGAATATCGGGAATGGCTTCGGAGCTCATCTCTAATGCGGCTAAGGCCTTCATCAGGGATTCTTGGAAAGTACGACCCATCGACATCACTTCACCAACGCTTTTCATTTGCGTCGTCAATAAATCTTTAGATCCCTGAAACTTTTCAAATGCGAAGCGTGGAATTTTTACGACCACGTAATCTAAAGCGGGCTCGTAACAAGTGGGCGTTACTTTTGTGATATCATTTTTTAATTCGTCTAAGTTGTAACCCACCGCTAAAAGGGCAGCGATTTTAGCAATCGGAAAGCCGGTTGCTTTACTGGCTAGAGCAGAGGAACGAGATACGCGTGGATTCATTTCGATCACGACACGCTCGCCCGTTGTCGGGTGAACCGCAAACTGAATATTGGCTCCGCCCGTTTGAATGCCGACTTTGTTAATAATCTTGCACGCTTCGTCGCGCATCGCTTGATATTGTTCGTCGGTTAAAGTTTGTTGCGGAGCGACCGTGATACTATCACCGGTATGAACACCGCAGGGATCAAAGTTTTCAATCGAACATACGACTACGAAAGTGCCGGCTTGGTCGCGCATCACTTCTAATTCGAATTCTTTCCAACCTAAAATACTTTCTTCAACTAAGACTTCTGAAGTAGGGCTTTCATGCAAAGCTTGCACAAGCATTGTTTTGTATTCTTCCGGGGTGTATGCGATTCCGCCGCCACCGCCGCCTAAGGTATAGTTTGGCCGTAAGATTAAAGGGTAACCTAAGATATCCGCGGCTTTTAAGCCTTGCTCAAAATTTTTAACCATTTCGCTTTTTGGATACTTTGCACTGAGTTCATCTAAGATTGATCGAAACTTTTCGCGATCTTCGGCGGCTTCGATAATTGTGGGAGTTGCGCCCAGCATTTGAACGTTATTTTCTTTTAGTACGCCTTTTTTATCTAATTCCAGCGCTAGATTGAGTGCGGTCTGACCACCTAAAGTAGGAATGAGTGCATCGGGTTTTTCTAGTTCGATGATTTTTTTCAAATAATCAAATTTAAGAGGCTCAATATAAGTACGTGTCGCAATTTCGGGATCCGTCATGATGGTGGCTGGGTTTGAATTAACCAGAATGACTTCGTAACCTTCACTCATCAGGGCTTTACACGCTTGCGTGCCCGAGTAATCAAATTCGCAGGCCTGACCGATTTGGATCGGGCCGCTACCGATAATGAGGATTCTCTTTAAATTTAAAAGTTTGGGCATATTAAAGTCCTAACTTGTTTTCGTTTGTGTAGATCATCTCTGGCTTAACGTGTTTATATTGCTCGAACTTGTAACGCATTTTATTTAGACGTAGCAAAAGCTCTTCAATATTTAAATCTGGATTTTTTTGATGCTCTTTTATTTGCGATAAAATAAATTTTTGCGCCGACTCTGGGTGAAAACAAAAACTTTTTAAAAAACAATACTGTCCATTCATCGTTATAATTCGCGCCTGAAAATATTCTTTTTGGTCAAAGCCAAAAACCAACTCAGACTGATGAACTTCAAGTTTTTTATTCGTCACTAAATCTTTTACTAAAATAAATTCTTTTTTTGATTTGATAAACTCAAAGAAGGAGTGGTGTTGGGTTTTTAAAATTTCAATCGCCTGCATATCTTCGTCAGTTAAGCGTAGATCGCGGTGTAATTCACAAACTACCAACGGCGTTTTCATATAATTACGTAATGGACGAGTCAAAAAGTACCATTCATAGAACTGAAACATGCGTAAATTAAAATGGGATTTATTTTCATCTAATGAACCTGTGTTATCAAAAAATTCTTTTTTGGCATGAATCAGTTCATCTTTAAATTCGGGGGTTGTATAATGCCCGATTAGTTTTTGGATGCTGGCTTGCAAAGATTCATAGTTCATAAGATTTATTACCTTTAGTAGTAGCAGGGTGCATTTCGTTAATAAAGAAATCAAAAAGTTGCGTTGCTTCGTGCGGACCAGGACGACTTTCGGGATGATACTGGATGCCTAAGCAATTTAATTTTTTAGAATAAAAGCCCGCGACCGTTTGATCATTTAGATTGCGCTGAGTAACTAACACATCTACGGGTAGGGTTTCGGCCTGAACGGCGTAGCCATGATTTTGACTAGACATATAAATTTTATTCAGCAATTCATCGCGAATCGGATGATTAGCCCCGCGGTGACCAAATTTCATTTTATAAGTTTTAGCTCCCAAGGCTAAAGATAAAACTTGGTGACCCATGCAAATTCCAAATACCGGAATGCGGCCTAGTAACTGACGAATCGTATCGGGAGCAATTTTAACCGCGGCCGGATCACCGGGACCATTTGTTAACATAATTGAGTCTGGCTTCCAGTCTTCGATCACTTTTACATCCGTGCGTGCTGGAAAGATACGAATCGCCGAAGTTCTTAAAACTAATTCACGCAAAATATTTTCTTTTGCCCCGAAATCTAAAACGGCTACTCGTGGACCGTTCGGTTTTAAACCTTTACGGTCTTCGATTTTAGAACGCGAACAAAGATGAACCCAGTCGTTATCCAACTTTTTCTGTTCAGCAATTAAACCCACCGCTTTTTGCTTAGCTGTTTCGGCATTTTCAGCCGCGACAATCGCTCCCCAAGGAGTACCTTGTGAGCGAAGAGTAATAACGAGTCTACGTGTATCAACTTCGGTTAAAATCGGAACTTTATTTTCAATTAATAACTGCGACCAGGTGTTTTCACGTTTTGTGTTCTGCATTTGCACGCAGACAAAACCTTGAATCCACATTTTTTCAGACTCCCAAACTTTTGCATCAACTCCGTAGTTACCCTGCATCGGCGCCGTCATCACGATAATTTGTGAAAAGTAAGAGGGATCGGTCGCGATCTCTTCGTAGCCCGAATGCGAAGTATTAAATACAACCTCGCCGGCTTTTTCGGGAAAATGACTTTGTTCAGAAAGAGTAATGCCTTCAAAGACATCGCCGCTTTCTAGTACTAGAAAACCTTTTTTCATAAATCCCCATCAAATAAATTTCGAATCAAAGCTTCCCGTAAGAAAACTCCATTTTCGACTTGTTTTAAAATCACGCAACGTGGATCCGTTAAAATTTCAGATTCAATCTCAACCCCGTAATTAATTGGCCCCGGATGCATCAGTAAAGAATCAGGATTTAATTTTTGTACTCGATCCAAATTAATACCAAAATTTTTACGATAATCTTCCACTGAAAACCACGCATCAACCCCGTGACGTTCTTTTTGTACGCGCAAAGCCATAATGACCGTAGCCCAATCTAAAGCTTCTTCTAATTTACGAAATACTTTTACTCCGCTGGTAATTTGCTCGGGCAAAAAGTTTTCTGGAGCGCAGAAGGCTAACGGTGACCCCGTTGTCGCCGCTAATTCAATATGCGAAGAGACAACGCGCGAATGCTTGATGTCGCCAATAAATAAAATATTTTGCTTAGCTAAATCGCCGCGCTTTTCAAAAATAGTTACGGCATCCAGCAAAGCTTGCGTCGGGTGACCGCGCTTACCCCAACCCGCATTGATAATCGGAACCGAAATTTTTTCAACCATTTGCTGCATATCGAATTGATCATCGCTGCGAATGACAAAAAAAAGAGGCCTCATAGCCTCGATATTAAATATCGTATCTTCGATGGTTTCGCCTTTTTCTAGGCTAGTCCCCGCGATGCCATCTAAAATTAATGGATGATAACCCGCCCGGCTACAAGCCGCTTCAAAACTGAATCTTGTCCGAGTACTTGGCTCTAAGAACAAAAGAGCTGCAGTTCCCTTGTAACCAGAATGATAAACGCCCGCCGATCGCTGATATTGATTGAAATTTTTCTTCAATTCTAGAGTTTTAGAAAAAAGGGAACCAACAGTTTTTACAGAGAGATTTTTAAGATTTATCAGAGAGCTTTTGCTCGGAGGCATTGAAAATTAGGTTAAAGGCCACTAGCTACTTTGTCAAAATTCGAATTGGCTTTTTATCTATGAAATCTTGCGTTAAAGTCTGTTTTGCAAACCTACGGAGCGCTAAAAATGCGCTTCCAGCGAATGCCTGACTCTTTAGACGACGAAAACCAAATAAACTTAGCTTGGCTATCCACATCGCGGATTGAGGCTAAGCCTGATTGATTTGCATCTTTGATCTCGTGATTATCATTTTCGACAAATATTTCACCAGGAGGAACCACTTGCTGAGCACCATCGGCCGTCGTCACCGTTTCACCGGCCACCGCACTAACCCGCTTGATAAAAGTAATTCCTGGCTTACCCTTAAATTTAAAAATAACTAGATCACCTTTTTTGGGTGAAGTTTCAAACCAAGATTCTTCGCTCCACGGAAACTGTAAGCCGTATGCAATTTTTGAAGCGAAAATAAAATCACCCGGTAAAAATGTGGGTTCCATCGAATTCGTCGGAATTTTATAAACGGAAACGATAAAGGTACGGAAAAAAAGTGCGGCCAATAAGGCAAAGATAATTACGGGATAATTAGAACGCTTTTTCATTACTCTATGGTCTTAAAAAATCGTTCCGCGCGCAAGCGTAAAGGGTCGCAAATGAAAGGGGCTGAGGCTAAGGTCTCAGAGCAACTCATCCAAATCAGTGAAGCCTTACCGACGAGGTACTCTTCTGGAATATAGCCCCAGAAACGAGAGTCGTGTGATTCGTCGCGGTTATCACCCATTCCGAAGTAAGAATGTTCCGGCACGATAAATTCTTTTTCTAAAGTATCGATATGATCAGCGTTAGAAAAAAGTCGGATGGTATGATTTTTTTTATCTTTGCGAGGTGGGTTGATATATTCGGTGTAATAGTTAAATTCTTCCAAATCTTGAAAAGATTCATCCACCGCCGGTTCGATCGCCCAAGGTATTCCGTTGACCGAAATTTGCCCGTTCTGCACCGTGATCTTATCTCCGGGTAAACCGATGAGGCGTTTAATAAAAAACACATCGCGATTTTCTGGATATCGAAAAACAATGATATCGCCGCGCTCAGGTTCACGAAATTTAAATAACCAACCGTCGCCGATGGGCGGTTTTAAGCCGTAAGAAAATTTTTTAACGATGATATGATCGTGAATTAATAAATTCGGAACCATACTTTCGGAAGGAATCACGAAGGGTTCGAATAAAAACCAACGAACTGCAAAAATAAAAAAAATGGGAAGGTAAAAAAGCGACAAAGCTTGGGGCCATGTAGCTTGTAAACCAATTTTTTGACGAGGAAAGTTCACTCTTGGCCCACTCTCTTAATCGTCTAATAATTTAATCGTGAATAAAATGGAAAAATCGAGTTCCGCGAACCGTTAATGGATTACAAATTACTGAAATCACCGGAATCATTTCTTCACAACTTAACCAGACGAATCCCGCTTTACCCAAAATATTTTTTTGTGGAACAAATCCCCAAAAACGTGAATCGTGAGAGTTATAACGGTTATCGCCCATCACAAATAACGAGTCTTCCGGAACGATCCATTCACCGTCGCCGCTGAAGCCCATTAGTTCGCCTTTTTTCATCAAGATGCTATGTGGAACCACGACGTGTTTGTCGCCGATACCGCCATCCAGCATTTCCGTGAAGTGAACGTAATTTGATTTTGTATCCTGGTTTCCGCCCTCGCTTTTAAAATCTTCTTCGCGAAGATAATCAAAATCGACAGAAGACTTCGGAACCATTTTTTCTTGCGGCTTGTCGTTGATGTACAAGATTCCGTTTTCGAATTTAATTTTATCTCCCGGAGTACCGATGATGCGTTTAATGAAAAACGTGCCCATCTCTTTCGGGTATTTAAAAACAATCACTTCACCGCGCTCAGGTTCACGAAATTTAACCATCCAGTTTTCGCTGAATGGAAAACGAATCCCGTAAGTTAATTTATTTACGAAGATGTGGTCATTTTTAAGTAATGACGGAAACATTGATCCCGAAGGAATTACGTAAGCTTCTAATAAAAGCCAACGAATGGTTAAAGCCGCCAAAATGGCCAAAGCCATCGAGCCCCAGCCCTCAGTCCAAAATAACTTATTTTTAAGATCCCAACCATTGTACTTGGGTTTTTTCGTTTCTTTTGCTTTTGATGATCCAAACATGGGATTAATCCTCCACTTTGAGAATAGCCAAGAAAGCTTCTTGCGGAACGTCAACCGAACCGATTTGCTTCATGCGCTTTTTACCTTCTTTTTGTTTCTCAAGAAGTTTTCTCTTTCGGGATATGTCACCACCATAACATTTAGCCGTCACGTCTTTTCTAATAGCCCCTTGAGTTTCGCGGGCGATGATCTTGGCGCCGATAGCAGCTTGGATATTTACTTGGTATTGTTGGCGCGGGATCAATTCTTTCATCTTTTCAGTTAAAGAACGACCACGGGCTTGTGCTTTTGAACGGTGAAGAATCAATGAAAGCGCATCAACGGGCTCGTCATTGATCAGAATGTCCATCTTTACAAGGTCAGCCTCTTCGAAATCCATGAATTCATACTCTAAAGACGCATAGCCTTTCGTAATCGATTTCAAGCGGTCATAGAAATCCATAACCATTTCATTCATGGGAAGTTTGTATTCGATAATAACTTTTTTTTCGTTGATATAGTCCATACGAAGCTGGATGCCGCGTTTATCTTCGCAAAGCTTTAATAGCCCGCCAATGTATTCAGTCGGCGTGTGCAGAGTTACTTTAACGTAGGGCTCTTCCATTAACTTAATTTGCGTTTCGTTGGGCATGCCCGAGGGATTTTCTAACATTAAAACAGTGCCGTCGTGTTTAGTAATACGGTACACCACCGTCGGAGCCGTCGTGATTAAGTTTAAATTAAATTCGCGCTCAAGACGTTCTTGCACGATTTCCATATGAAGTAATCCTAAGAAACCACAGCGGTAGCCAAAGCCCAGGGCTAAAGATTTTTCTTTTTCAAAAGTTAAAGAGGAATCGTTTAAGCAAAGTTTATCTAGGGCATCTTTTAAATTTTCATATTCAGAAGCTACGACCGGAAAAATTCCGGCGAAGACCATTGGTTTTACTTTTTGAAAACCTGGTAAAGGCTCAAGAGCTGGCTTTTTCGCAGAGGTGACCGTATCGCCAACTTTTACGTCACGAATATCTTTAATCCCGCAAATAATAAAGCCCACTTCACCTGAATCTAATGCTTCAACGGGTAATGGAAACGGAGTGTATTTACCCATGCGCAGAACTTCGTAGTCACGATCGGTCGCCATGAATTTGATCCGATCACCTTTTTTGATGATTCCATCCATCATACGAACTAAGATGACGACGCCTTGATACGCATCGAACCAAGAATCGAAAATCAAACCTCGCGGAATCATATCGCGATTGGCCTTGGGCGGCGGAACGCGCTTGATCACCGCTTCTAAAATTTCACCGATACCAATTTTTTCCTTGGCTGAAGCGTGAATGATGCCCGTGCAATCAAGACCAACGGCGTCTTCGATTTGTTTCGTTACACCTTCAGGATCCGCATTTGGTAAATCGATTTTATTTAAAACGGGAATGATTTCTAAATTATTTTCTAAAGCTAAGTAAACATTCGCTAGGGTTTGAGCTTCCACACCTTGAGCAGCATCAACCACTAAGATAGCACCTTCACATGCGGCTAACGAGCGAGAAACTTCGTACGAAAAATCGACGTGCCCCGGTGTATCGATCAAATTGATTTGGTAAGTTTCGCCATCCACGACCGACTTATAAGTTAAACAAACGGTTTGCGCCTTGATCGTGATTCCACGCTCGCGCTCGAGCTCCATATTATCCAAAAATTGCGCTTTTTTCTCGCGGTCCTCAAGGGCGCCGGCATGCGATAGTAAACCATCGGCTAAAGTGGATTTGCCGTGATCGATATGCGCGATGATCGAGAAATTACGTATAAACTTTGGATCCAAGAAACTACCCCGTTCGTTTTTTTATTTAATCGCTTCTTTAAGCTGTTCAATTTTATTTGCTTTTTCCCAGCTAAAAAAACCTTCGTTCAATCTTTCTTCACGACCAAAGTGGCCGTAAGCCGCCGTCGGAGAATAAATTGGTTTTAATAAATCAAATTCTTTTACAATACGTGAAGGGCGCAGATCCCAAACTTTACGAACCGCGGTCTCTAACTGCTCAGAAGTGTATTTACTTGTGCCGTAATCGTTGACGGAAATACTAACTGGTTCTGCAACCCCGATCGCGTAAGCAACTTGCACTAGACATTTTTCTGATAATCCCGCGGCTACGATATTTTTAGCCACGTGACGAGCAGCGTACGCTGCCGAGCGATCTACTTTTGAAGGATCTTTTCCTGAGAATGCGCCGCCCCCGTGTGCGCCGTGACCGCCATAAGTATCCACGATGATTTTACGACCAGTTAAGCCGGCATCACCCATTGGACCACCCGTTACGAAACGGCCCGTTGGATTAATATGAAATTTTGTGTTTTTATCGATCCACTGAGTAGGAATTGATTTTTTGATCAACTCTTCCATGATGAATTCTTGAATTTGTTTCAATGTTACGTCGTCCGCATGCTGGGTTGATACAACAATCGTGTCAATGCGTTTTGCTTTTCCGTTTTCGTATTGAACTGAAACTTGCGACTTTGCATCCGGACGTAGCCAATTTACTTTATTTGTTTTTCTTAAAGTTGCTAGATCACGAACTAATTTGTGTGATAACGAAAGTGTTAATGGCATTAGTTCTGGCGTTTCGTTGGTTGCGTAACCGAACATGAGACCTTGATCGCCCGCACCCTGATCATCTGCGCCCGTTTCCTTTACGCCGACGGCGATATCGGGAGATTGTTGGCCAACCGCAATCATTACCGCACAGGTTTTGTAATCAAAACCTTTATCTGAATGATCATAACCGATTTTTTTTACGGTATCGCGAACAACATCGGTAAAATTAAATTTTGCCGTCGTAGAAATTTCTCCGCCCACAACAACTAAACCCGTCGTTAAAAGAGTTTCGCAAGCTACGCGACCTTTTGGATCTTGTGCTAGAATTGCATCTAGTACGGCGTCACTAATTTGATCTGCCATTTTATCTGGATGACCTTCGGATACGGATTCACTGGTAAAAATGAAATTTTTCAATTCTTCTGACCTCGTTTGAGTGTTTATGTTTCGGACAAAAAAAAGTAACTCACGGGGCGTTTAGGGTCAATGAACAACGCCTTTGCTTTTGCATCTTGCACGCTTCGTTAGCACCATCTAATCTCAGCATATGAGGAGTATTTTATGAAAACTATTTTAGGTCTACTTTTTCTAGCGTTTTTGTCAGCCTGTTCAACGTCAATCAAGTCTTACGAAGGCCAGAAACCGCCCTTATTGCTTGAGAGCTACTTTAACGGAAAGATGAAAGCCCACGGTTTGGTCATGAACCGCGCGGACGAAGTCACGCGCCGCTTTGTCGTTTCACTAGATACCAGCTGGAAAAATAATGTGGGCACGCTTCGCGAAGACTTTGAATGGTCTGATGGTGAAAAAACTCAGCGTATTTGGACAATTAAAAAGATCGCGGACGGCAAATATGAAGGCACGGCTTCCGATATCGATGGAATCGCCATTGGTGAATCGGCGGGTAATGCTTTTCATTGGACCTACAAAATGGATTTGAAAACAAAAGACTCTAGCTTTTATGTGAAGTTTCAAGACTGGATGTACTTAGTCGATGAAAAAACTTTGATCAATGAAGCAAAAATTTATTGGTACGGAATATACGGTGGTAAGGTTCTAATCTCTTTTCAGAAATAAGAACCTTCAATAAAAAAGATTAAACAGCTTTTTTTAATTTCGGCTGGTATTCAAACTGACTATTGATCTCTTTAAATTTTGACTCTTTGGTCAAATCTGATTTTTTGTGATTTTGGTAGATCTCTTTTACTTTTAAAAACTGTTTCTCTAACTTATCAGCCATTAAATCAACGGCGACGTATGGATCACTGGCCGAAGCCGTGGCTTTAAAAAATTTCTGTTTGGTATTCATCGAAACTTCAACCACATATTCATGATGGCTTTTTGAATAATACACCGTGCTACGCCCGTCTTTCAGTAAGAAATGTCCGATCTCGTTAAGTTTTTCATCTGTGTAGTTAACAAGTGATTCTGAATAATCCAGATGTTTGAATGTGTAGTTAGACTTCATGAGTCTGCTCCTTCGGCTGACGCTAACGTCAGGTTTTTCATGCTCTTGATTGAGCTGAGGTGTGCTAAGTATATCGGGACGACCTAGACCAAAAATTAGGTTTGAACGAAAATTTATATTCTCAGATTGAGCTGCCGATTTATCAAATTTCTTGCAATGAAACGAATCCTTCTGAGACGAAAAAAATTTTGCCTAAACTCTTTATTTAAAAGCCATAAACGCCGATACGTATAAATCAAGGAGACAACATGAAATCACTATTTTTTGTCTTATTATTAATTCCACTCTTAGCTACCGCGGCACCCGGTTTTGGCGTGGTCACTTTAGTTAAGGGTACAGTCGAAGCAGTTAGTGCGGCCGGACAAAAGCGAACTTTAAAAACGGGTGATAAAGTTTTTGAATCTGAAACAATTATCACACAGAAAATGTCGGCGGCTCGCCTAGCCATGATGGATACCAACGTCATTGAAATTTATCCGAATTCGAATATGAAGATTCAACAATATCTTTATAATCCGAAAGAAGATCAAAAAAATGTTAGCTTAGAAGTGACTCAAGGCCGTATCAAATCGACCGTAAAACAAAAATACGACAATGATAAAAACAAATACAACGTAAAAACACCCGTCATCGTTGCCGGAGTTCGCGGTACTACCTTTAGTACCGAGCACGAAAAATCTACCGGCAGTCGCGTGGTCACTTTCGAAGGTAACGTATTAGTTGGTAAACGCGGCGCAGATGATACGGTAAAAGAATTCTTTGCGGTAAAAGCAAATCAATCTGTTAGCATCGATACGAAATCAGATGCTAAGCCGGAAGTAAAAGAAGTTCCACGCATTGAGCAAGAAAAAATTAAACAAGACGATAAAAAAGAGGGTTTTGAAAAACCGGTTGCCGTTGCGCCTTTAGAGCGCGAAAAAGTGGCTGGAGCCCCGGAAAAGCCTGCACCTGCGGCAGTTAATAATACCGGCACGAGCGGGGAGGTTAAATCAACTCCAGGGACTAATCTTAATTCAGAGAAAAAAACACCGGTTAACGATTCAGAGAAAAGACCATCGGTTAACGATTCAGAAAAAAGACCATCGATTAACGACTCAGAAAAAAGACCATCGATTAACGACTCAGAAAAAAGACCATCAATTAACGACTCAGAAAAAAGACCATCGATTAACGACTCAGAAAAAAGACCATCGATTATTGACCAGGATAGACCGCCTGCATTGATTAATGCAGATGAAGAACGCCGCCGTCACTTAGAAGAGAAAAAAGCGCACGAGGCTGAAGAAGCGCGTATTCGTAATACGCCGATTATTGTGCCGGACAAAACTCCCGCGGGGACCATTGG
The DNA here is from genome assembly GCA_014376435.1 of Bdellovibrio sp. Lineage (GTDB taxonomy): Bacteria > Bdellovibrionota > Bdellovibrionia > Bdellovibrionales > Bdellovibrionaceae > Pseudobdellovibrio. Next base: position 23,202 of record JACMRL010000042.1, read on the forward strand.
TGGAACTTGTCCATCTGGATACACAGGAGTATCCCCAAACTGCACGAGACTTAATCCTGATACTAGTTCCGGCCATTAGTTTTTAATGGCGAAAGGTTTTTTTGTTACGGCAACTTAGAATTTTCAACATAAGCTTTTTATTGATCGGCCTTTTACTGAGTTTCAAGGTGAAGGCCGATGATTATGAATTGGCTAAAAATTTTATCGAACAAAAAGATTGTCAAAATGCTTTACCAATTTTGATAAGCACTTTCAAAACCCAGCCGCGAAGCAAACAAAAAGAAATTTTATTAAGCATAAGTCTCTGCGCCGAAGAAACTTCAGATCTAGTTTTGAAGAAAAAAGCTGAACAGGCGCTACTAAAAATTGAGCCCAACAACGTCGTTTTACAACTGCGTTATTTAGAGACTTTATTTTACCTTTCATCTTACCGAGAAATTTTAAACTTTGCGAAAAAGAAAAAAGAAATGCGCTCTACACCTGATTTTTGGCTTTCGATTGGACGAACTTATTTTGAGCTTAGCTCTTATGAGCGATCTTTAAATGCGCTCAATAAATATTTAAATTTAACGGATACAAATAAGTCAGAAGCCTACTACTGGATCGCAAAGAATTACATGGAGCAAGAAGAGTATTCGAAAGCCATTGATCATTTCAATATGGCACTGAGTCCTCAGTTTGCGGTTCGTTCGTGGGTCAAACAAAACGCGACCGAATTAATTGAAGTAGCTAAAAATAAAAATAAATCCTACAAAGCTCGTCTTAAATTAAGTTATGGCTATGATACCAATATTGCGCGCGATAATGAAAAATCGAACGACAGCTTAAGTTCAATTGATATCTATCAAGATTATTACTTGGTTCGTAAAAAAAAATTACAGCTTAATTTAGGTTTTGACCTTAGCTATCAGGGATACGCAATCAATAAAGACTACAAAAATTCTTCCGCCAATTTGCGAATCGATTACTTTCAAGTTTTAAAAGATGATTTAAGCCACGGATTTAGTATTTCAGGTGGAAAGATTCAAAGTAATTTTAAAGCAGACCAAAATTATACTTTTTCTTCTTACTTTCTGACTTACGGAGTTTCCAAATCAATCGAACTTCAGCCGTCTATCGTTTACTTTGCAAATTTGAACAACACTCCCATCCAGCAAATGAGCTACTCGCTATCGACATATTACTATCTTGATGCTGACTATATGTGGGTTACGCCATTCTATCGTAAAAGTTTTTCGCCCGACCCTGTTTTTGCAGTTTCTGGTACGAATCCTTACATTGCAGAGTTTTCAACTACGGGTAACTACGGACAAACGGGTTTAATTTTAGGTTATCAAAAAACTTTATCCGACGTAATCGGCGCGACTTTTCAATATAGTTATGCCGTGACCCAGTTCGACCAGTATTCTTTATCCGCTTACCCCGCCGCATCGGTTAAAGATGCTGAAGCCCGAAAAGATATTCAACAATCTTTAAAAGTCGCTTTACAATACCGACAAACTCCGACGGTTCGTTGGACATTTTCAACTAGTAGCATTTTTAATACTTCAAAAGGTTTTCAAGGTTTCGCTAGTACAACACCCGGATCTGCACCTGATGCAAATGCAAATTACGATCAGAACTTAACCTCATTGGGAGTCACGTTAGATTGGCCGTAATTTTTTAAAATCTAATATTGAATCAAAGATTTGATTTTTTGGTCTTTAAAAGTCATCTGGTTCAAAAATGTCAGATCAATTAAAACGAGTACATCTTCGACTTCGTAGCCCGCTTTTTTACAAAGGGAAATCGCCGCCTTCAGCGTACCACCCGTCGCGAGTACATCGTCACAGACCACGACGCGTTTTTTCTTTTCTTCAGTCGGAGCAATTTCTAAAGTGGCTTTACCGTATTCAAGAGAGTAAGACTCTTGCAAAACCGGTGGCGGAAGTTTACCTGCTTTACGTAGCGGTAAAAAACCTTTATCGAATTTAGCGGCTAACATGGCGGCAAAAATAAATCCGCGCGATTCGATTCCCACAAATAAATCAACTTTTGAAAGATCAATTTGTTTGGCGAAATCGTGCGCGACCGCACTAAATGCCTCGGGGCTTTGTAATAACGGACTGACGTCGCGAAAAAGTACGCCCGGGATTGGAAAGTCCGCTACATCACGAATAAGATTTTTGTAATTCATAGACCTTAGAAATACTTCTTACGTTGACTTGATGGAAGGATTTTTAAGACATCACGGTATTTTGCTACGGTACGACGTGCGATCTCGATACCCTCTTTGCGTAAAAGCTCGACAAGCTTTTGATCTGAAAGCGGTTTTTTAGGATCTTCTTTAGAAACGATCTCTTTTAATTTCAATTTAACGGATTCTGATGCTAAGTCTTCCCCGCCATCAGAAGAACTGATGCCCGAATTGAAGAAGTATTTTAGTTCGTAGATTCCCTGTGGAGTATGCACGTATTTCGACGTGGTTACACGACTGACTGTTGATTCATGCATGCCGATGTCATTCGCTATATCGCGCAACACCATCGGTTTTAAGTGCCCCGCGCCTTTTTCAAAAAATTCTTTTTGGTGTTTGACGATACTGTCGGTCACCTTGAAAATTGTACGCTGTCTTTGGTGAATTGATTTAATTAACCAAACCGCTGATTTTAATTTCTCTTGAATGTATTCCGAAGCTTTTTGATCACCCGTTGGGTTAGCTCCGCCTTTTAGCATATTCTTATAAAAATTTGAGATTTTTAATTTTGGCAAACCGTCTTCGTTCAAAGATACAACGTAATCGTCGCCCACTTTGTAAACGTAAACGTCAGGTGTCACATAGTGAGTATCGTTACCCGCATAACCGCGACCTGGTTTTGGTTCCATCGCGTAGATAATTTTACAGATTTCAATCACTTCTTCCATGGAGCGGTTAAGGCCCTTTGCAATGGCTTCGTAATTCTTTTTTTCTAAATCTTTTAAGTGATTATTAATCAACATCACTAAATCATTTGTATCTTCTTCTAAAAGCTTAGCTTGGATCAATAAACATTCTTTTAAATCGCGACAGCCCACGCCCGGTGGATCAAATTCGTGAATGAGGCTCAAAGCGTCTTCTAAATCGTCGATGTCTAATTTTTCTTCTTCCGCAATTTGCGTCAGCGCTACTTTTAAATAACCATCATCATCAATGTGCGCGATGATTGCATCGGCGGCTTTCGACTCTTGCTCAGAAAAACCCGTCATTTTTACTTGCCAGTAAATGTGCTCATGTAAAGTTTGGGTTGAAGAAATAATATTTTCATAATTCATGATCTCTTCGTTACCCGAAGAGGCTTCACGCGGAGCTTTGTGCTGGGTTTCTAAATAAGATTCCCATTCGAACTCATCTTGTTTTTGTGGATCTTGAACACTTTCAGACGAGGCTGCATCAACGGCGACTTCGGCATTATCCGAAGTTTGTGCGTCGGCTTCTTTGGTTCTTTGAAAGTCTTCTTCTTTTAAAACTTCGGCTTCTTCTAAGATGGGATTTTCTTCAAGCTCACTGCGCACTTGGGTTTCAAGCTCTAAACGTGACATCTGCAAAAGTTTGATCGCCTGCTGCAACTGCGGCGTAATGACCAAATTTTGACTGAGATTCATCGTCTGTCTTAATGCCATTCTACTTTATCCCCATTTAAAATACGTTTAACAACCAGTTTTTCTACAAGCGGAAATTTTCCCCTAAATAAAACTTACGAGCTAATTCAGAATTAGCGACTTCATGTGAAGTACCCTGCACCTGAATTTGCCCTTCCTTCAAGATATAAGCATAGTCGCAAATACCTAAAGTCTCACGCACGTTATGATCCGTGATTAAAACTCCTATACCTTTGGCCTTAAGATCACGAATAATATTTTGAATATCACCCACCGCAATCGGATCAATCCCGGCAAAAGGCTCATCTAGTAATAAAAAATGCGGTGAGCCCGCTAAGGCGCGCGCAATTTCCACACGACGACGCTCACCACCCGACAAGGCGTAACCGTAGGATTCGCGTAAATGAATCACGCGAAAATCTTGCAGCAATGATTCAAGTTTTTCGCGGCGCTCTTGTGAACTGTATCCATGAGCTTCTAATGCGACTAAAATATTTTCTTCTACCGTTAAACGTCGGAAGATACTAGGCTCTTGCGCTAGATAACTAAGGCCGGCACGGGCGCGCTTATACATCGGGAAATCTGTGATATTTAATTCGTTAAGAAAAATATTTCCTTCGTCAGGTTTAACTAATCCCACCACCATATAAAATGATGTTGTTTTACCAGCACCGTTTGGGCCAAGCAAGCCAACCACTTGGCCTGAAGCCACTTCAAAAGTAGCTTCTTGAACGACTTTACGTCCTTTAAACTGCTTCGAAATTTTTGAAATTTTTAATGTACTTTTTAGACCATTGGTTACTTCAGTTGTTTTCATTTGGGCGGCTTTCCTTTGATGTTCACCTGATTAATCTTAACTTTTTTACCACCGTCAAGAAAGACGATTTCTTGCCCACGAATCTCATCACTACCCTGTTGGACTCTGGGCTGACCGCGCAATGTCATTTTATCTTCGACTAAGTCGATTTCAAGCTCATCGCAGGTGGCGCGCTTATCATTCTCTGCTAGCTTAACGCCTTTATTTAGCACGATGGTTTGTAATAATTTAGTTTGTTGTGAGTATTTAAAAAATGCTTTCGGAGCTTCCACATAACTAGGCCCCAAATTCATTTTTACATTTCCACTAAATAACGCTTCATGATTACGATTTGAAAATTCTGCGGTACTTGATTTTAAATCAAAATTCTTTTTATCAATTACTTTATGTGCTTCGACATTATTTAAAATATTCATTTTATTTTGATCAACTAAAACCAACAAACCTAAACCAGTTAATTTTATGCCCGTACCTTTTTGATCAGGCGGACCTTTCATTTCGACGCTATCCGAACTGCTCATTTGTTTTAATTTAGAATCATATCTAAGCGAATCGGTTTTGAATGAATAACCATTTGAACTGGTGGTGATAACATTTCCGCGCACGATCATGTCGCGGGAAGCTCCGTCAATTTCACCCACGTCACCAGTCACAGTAAAACTTGAATTATCTTTTGAGAAAAATTGAACTTTAACTTTTTTAAGCACCCACTGTGAATCAGAAGTTCCGGAAGCTTCATTTGCAAAAAGCTCCCAGCCTTTTTCAGTTTCGCTGTTCTCAACCAAGTGAATACCTGACATTTTTTGTTCAACAGAATCTTTTTTTTTGGATTGCGCCATCGCCTGAATTTTTTCGTATTCAAGGTGTTCATCCGTAGGCTTTTCTAAAACAGTTGGAGATATAATTAATACCTCCAAAAATATGAAGACGATAACAAAGAAGAATAGCAGCGAGTACTTACTTAGTTTTGGTATCCGTATTCGCATCTTTTTCAAAATCCTTTGCGACCGCGAAATTAATAGGGCCACCGCCTGCTTCATAGATTGAATACATTATTTTTTTAAGGGTCAGGTAGTCAATCGCTTTATCTGCTTGAATAGTGACCTTTCTCCAAGCATTCGGATCTGACTCATCTTTTCCCAGAGTTTTATCCACGATATTCTTTAGTTTATTCTGGAATTTTGCATCTTGATCGGATTTTGCTTTTTCTAATATCACACGCGCTTGATCTCTTAAATTCGGAATAACCCAGTCAGTCGCAGCCTTGACTTCGTCAAACGTAGCTACAACCGTTCGGTCGATCAGAACTTCTTTTGATGAAACAGTCACTACCAACGAAGGCTTTAAATCACTAACGCGATTGGCTTTCGGTAAAGTAACTTCTTTTGGAATATAAAGAATTTCGCCCGTGGTATTATAATTCTGCAATAAGAAAATAACCAGTACAGTAAACATATCCACCATCGCCGTTAACGATAACATTGCCGTTACGCCACGTTTACTGGATCTGCGTTTTAAAATATTATGATAACGATGTCTTTGACCGGGTCTAAAAATTGCCATTAGTTCGGCCCTCCGGTTAATAACTCAGGAGAAAATCCAGCTTTCAAACCGATATCCATTGCGGCTACCACGTGTTCATACTGAATCTCGTCTGAGATTGCCATTTTCACTCCGCCTTTATCTGGATACATTTGCTTCACTTTTGAAAGGTCAGCTAACAAAGATTCTTTGTCGTATGTTCCATTGATCATCGGTAAAGTTCTAACTTCTTTACCGATGTAAAGGATGTAACCATTGGCTCGAATGTCTAGTCGTAAAACTAAATCTTCGAGCGGTGGTGGTTTAAGTTCTTTTTGCTCAAGGTCGCGTGGTGACGCAAACGAAGCGCCTAACTGAATCATCGATACCTGCGTCCAAACCGCTGATATAAGGAGGAACGTAATCAGCACGGACATCAAGTCGATGACTGGAACTAAATTCAGTTCTACGTTAGGATCTCGTCCTCTACCACCACCACTACTTATTTGAGCCATAAATCACTCTCCGAGATAAATAAACTTTTAAAAAACTTCAAACAAAAAACTAAAATTAATTAATCTTTCATCTTGTCGCAGACTAATCTTTCATCTTGTCGCGATTAGCAGTTACTAAATTCATTAGTGACATGCTTGTTTCGATCATTTCGTTTTCTGCTTTTTGAATCATATGCTGAAACAATCCGTAGAATACGATTGCCACGATTGCGGTGATTAGACCGAAACCAGTACAATTTAACGCGTGCGAAATACCCGCTGATAACAATTCAGCTTTTTTAGCTGGATCGGCATCGGCTACGGCACGGAATGAACCGATCATACCAATGATCGTTCCTAATAAACCCGCAAGTACGGCAATATTACCGAACACGGCTAAGAAAGCTGTCCAACCTTCAAGGCGCGGCATTTCTCTTAATACGCTTGCGTCCATGGCAACTTGCACTTCTTCATCTGGGCGCTTGTTCAACGCTTGTACTAATCCGGCCTTAACCGTATTTGCAAGTGGTGTTGGTTTCGCATCACAAAAAGAAATTGCTTGGCGTAAATCACCCGCAACGATCATACGGAAAACTTGATCCGTAAATTCTTTTTTATCCACGCGTAAAGATTTTAAAGTCATGAATCTTTCGACCACTAACACGAGTGTTAGTACCGCAAAAATCAAGATCACATACATGACCGCTCCACCTTCGGTGAAAGCTCTTAAAACCGGGTTCATATTTTCTGCTGCTGCTGCTGTAACGACTGGGTCCACGATAATCCTCCTGTAAATTATTTTTGACCTTGAAACAAAAATGGATAAGTAACTTCGGCAAAGCTACCCGCGGGTGGCTCTGGAAATCTTAAAGATAACATTCGCGAACGAACGCACTCTTCAACTGCTGAATTGCCGATTGTCGATTTGCTGTGAACCACTTGAGCATTTTTAGCAACGCCCTTTTCGTGAATTTCCCAGCTAATCACAACCTTACCTTCAAGCTTGGTATCTTTTTTAAATTCGCGATCGTAACAAGATTTGAACGCCGACAAGGCCGAACGAACCACGCGACGAACCGCTTCTCTATCAATCGAACCACTAAATTCTTCTTCGGCACCACCGGCCTGAATCGCCACTTGGTCTTTACTTCCAAAACCAGTTCCGCTTCCGTAAGCGCTCATGCCGGTTCCGCGACCTTTTGTTCCGATGCCGGCGATACCTTGCGTGGCCGTACCTTTTCCGCCGGCGCCCGTATCTTTAAATTTAGAACCTAAATCATCGCCCGCGCGATTTTCATTGTAACCCGAAGCGCCCGTTGCTTTTTCACCGGCACCAAGTAATTCACCTGACCCGCTGTAAGCTTTATCTAATTTGGAACGCGCTCCGCCCGATCCAAAAGCTGCTAGTAAGCCTGAATTTGTTGGATCTGGTTCTTTGCTTTGCGCATTTGCCGCAGATTTATCGCCCGTCTTTACTGCTCCGCCTTGCTTGGTTGAAGTGAACATCTTCGCTTTTAATTTCGAATCTTTTGGTTTTACTTCATTCGCGCGACCCGCACTTTGTGCTGCCTGAGATTTTTGTTCAGGTTTATTTGGATCACCCTTAGTTTTGTTTTCTTTTTGCTTATCTGAATCCGTAATTTTTTTCGGCTCTGGCGGAGGAGTTGGTTTTTTCTCAACTTGCTCTTTCGGATTTTGTACAGGCGCTGGCGGAGTCGGTGGTTTTATATCGACCGGCGGTTTATTAAAAATAACCTGCGCCACACGTTGAATTTCTTCTTCTTTAACCGCTTGTTTTGGTACCGTCACCGATACGATCAAACTAGCTAAAGCCGCAATAATTAATGCCGCTAAAATACCTGTCAACTCAGAAGAAGTTAAAATCAGTGGAGATTCAAATGGCACGGCCGGAGCAATCGGCGCGTAACGCACAATTAATTGCATACCGTTGATCAAAGTTACGAAGACTGCTTCGTTTTGTTGAAGCTTGTAATTTTGATCGCCTGATTTTTTGATATCACCATCTTTTTGAATTTCCACAACCATTTCGGCCGTAGTACGAACCGTAACCCCATTGGTTAAATCTAAAAATGACCAATCTTTTGGCGATGAACCTTCAGGTACTTGAATTTCATGACGGCTACCCAATTTTTTAATTCCCGTCGGAACAAAATGGTATGTATTCAGAATTCGCTCTTTCCAAGAAACGATCACTTCAACCAATTGGCCTTTGCCCGGCTTAATAAAATCTCTTAAATCTCTATTCTCGCTTGGCGGAGCAAAAGTTTTTTTATTTTTTCCACCTTTTTTGCTAAATACATTTCCACGTAGAGTATTACTTTTTGAAGCCACTAGCGGAGATTGAATGAATGGTTTCGCGGTTTCGACTGAAGCTTTAGAAGATGTCGGCATTGCTGCTGCTATCACCGTCGCGGCTACGGCTGCTTGCACGGCTGCTCTCGGAGCCGTTGGTTCGATCACAATTTCAGATCCGGTTTTTGGTGAGTGCACTGGTTTCGGTGCGCCAACAAAAAATGCAATTTTAAACGGTCCAACCGTAAACTCGTCGCCCGATTGAATTGCCTCATCTAAAACACCTTGGCCATTTTTAAAAGTTCCTTGAGTTGAACCCAAGTCGCATAAATAAAATTGGTTGCCACGTTTTTCGATCAAACAATGAATTGAAGAAACTTCGCTTGAATCCAAGTCGACGTCTACCTCGGCATTGTGTCCGAATAAAACCTGATCTTTATCGACGAATTGCTTCACAACTTGAATCTGGTCATTCTTAAAAACTCTAAATATCAATGGTGATTTCAACGTCCACCCCGTAATCGCTGTATGTCTTCGGTTGTTCTTCTCATCTCGGGCAGAAAATTCTCTCTTAATTTAATTAAACGCTTATAATTGAAATTCTTTTTTTGAAATAAATAAAATAGTTCCGGTTTTTGTGCCGAGCCCTCTACTAATTCATCTTCGAAATTCAAAGTTTGCTTACGATCTGTTTTCGATTTAATCACGTTATTTTTATCTAACGGAATATTTGGATTGTTTTGCGCAATCGCAAAATGCGCGCCGAAAAATAACAGTAAGGTTGTAAAGCAGCAAATTCTAAGAAGATTCATCATAACCCCATTCCTATTGTAAACCAGCTTTTGCCTTAATTTCCAATTCCTTTATCACTTGACGAGACTCCGACGGCGGACCCACAAACTTTAGTCTATTCAAAAGGTCTAGCCCTTGTTTGTACTTTTTTAGTTCATCAATTTGTAAAATTGCAAAATTTAGCATGACTTCTTTGTTCGCCGGATTTTCTTTAAGAATTTTTTCGTAAATTTCTGCTGCTTCCTTCGGACGGGCTTTCGCCACTAAAGAAATCGCGTAATTGTTTAGTACTTTTTGATCTTTCATTCCTTTTCGTACCGGAATTTCTAACGCCAACAAAGCTTTGTTGTAATCTTTTTCTTGAACGTAGATTGCACCAAGGTTAGCTCCTACCAAGCTATCATCCGGATTAATTTCTAAGGCTTTACGAAACATTTTAACGGCCTCGCGACGGTCGCCCTTCGCTAGCATCACTGTACCTAAGTTACCGTAAACTTCTGAAGATTTTGGATTTGCCGACAAAGCTTTATTCAGTAAATACTGAGCCGCTTCAAAGCGTCCACGTTTATAATAAACTAACGCTAATGAATTCAAAGCACGTAAATCTTTTGGATTTTGAGTTAAAATCTCTCCACTGGCTTTTTGAATTTGCTCGTCATTTTGTTGCTTAATGGATTCGTTTAAAGCGGCATACATTGACGACGCGATCGGCGCATCTTTTTTGATTTCTACGTCATCTTGACCAACCGGCTTCGTATCCGTTACAGCCGTATCTTCGGCTTCTGCACTTTCAACTTCTTTTTTACTAGATGTTGAGCAAGCCGATAAATAGATTAGGGCTGTCAGAAATAATAGTTTTCTCATTTTTCACCCATCCAGTTTATGTAACGACTGTCTGATCCAATTTCACCTTGGTTGTAATAAAATTTTGAATTACGTGAATTCATTTTATGTAAAGAATTTTTGTACGCCGTATTGTAAACTTCTAAATCCCATGCGCGGTCTACGGCTACCTTATAACTTTCTTCTGCTTTTTGCGAGAATGGCCCAGTGATCTTATCGATCCCTGCTTTATAAAGTTTCTTTTGTTCTTCATTTAAATTCGACGGTAATGGTGTCGCTTGAATTGCCGCCACTAAGTGGTCATTGGCTTCACCAATTAAATTAAGTGAGCTAACGATTTCGTCCGGCGAATTCAATTTGATCACTTCGGACAACTCTTGATTTAAACGATTCATCACCTCTAACTTATGATCCACTGCTTTTTTCTGTTTAGCTGGGTCAGCCGGAATATTGATTCGTTTCAATTCAGCAAAAGTTGCCTCAGCTTGACGAAACTTAATTGGCGCCACATACGAGTTGGCCGCAGTTCGGCGATCCCCCGGTAAACGACGGTGTAAAGCTAGAATATTTTGTTCGGCTTCTTCGGTATCTTTACGGCGATTTTGTTTACGTGAAAGTTCGGCAATCCAATGCTCGGCTTCGATCTTTTTATCAAGCGTTGCTTGCGGAAGCTCAACGTACTCTTTATAACTACGAACCGCTGCGGTCGAAGAGTTCGATTTACGCTGCAACTGTGCCAAAGTAAATAATGTCGCCGCATTTTCAGATTGACGTTTATTGACTTTAATAAACTCGCTGTATGCGTTCGCCGCCTCATTTGTTTTACCTAAGGCTTCGTACATAACTGCTGAGTTATAAATGTAATTTGGCACCAATGGGTCTTGTGGATTTTCTTTAGCTAACTGTTTGAATAATAGAGCCGATTCTTCAAAGAAACCTGAATCTTGATAAAGCTTAGCTAATAATTTCTGCGCCTTCGGTTTTAATGAAGCGGCAGACTTATCCGTTGAGTTAACAACTTTTTTGTAACTTTGAATCGCTTCCATATTACGACCCGAACGTTCAAAATTTACGCCGGCATTGAACATCGCCATGGTTACCAGTTCAGATTTAGGATTTTGCGCTGCAAATGTTTGGTATTGCTTAGCGGCATCTGAATACTTTTTCTCAACTTCTAGATCTTGTGCTTTTTTGAAATTTGCTTTTTCTAGAACGTTACGAATGTCACCACCCGCTTTAGACCTAGCGATTGAATCGTTGGCTAAGAGCTCGGTTCCCATTTTTTCCAGGCCCGCATAATCTTTTTTCAAATTGTAAATATCTAAAAGTAAATTAGCTGAGTATTCAGCATATTTAGTTTTAGGATGCTTTTGCACAATTTCTTTAAAAAGTTTTTCGGCTGGTCCGAAGTTATTCGTTTGATAATATAAACGACCCATACGAAATTTAATTTCCGCATCTTTATCCGATTTTGGAAACTTTTGTGTATACCAAGCGGCGGATTTGATGAATTTTTCTACGCGTGGATCCATTGGGATTGGTTCGATTGAATCACCAACTCGTTTTTGTAATTCTTCATCACGCGGTAATGCTTTTTCAATCGATAGAAGTAAATTCTGAGAAGCTTTTGGACCAAATTTGCTATCAGATGCATTTTCCGCTACCCATGCATATTCAGTCGAAGCTTCACTGTATTTACCCATATCATAAAGTAATTCCCCGAAAAAGAAGTGCATGTCCGCCACTTGCGGAGAGTCTGAAAACTGCTCGAAGTATAATTTATAACCTTCGCTGGCTGATTGCCGAGAAAAAGCCGCACGTGAATTCTGTGCCGTTTGATGCTGTTGTAAAATATAATTTCTTAAAGTTTGCTCACGTAATTTATACGAGTTCTGTGCGAAGGCTTCATCCGAAGAATTCGCCGCGTACCAAGCAGACTTACGATCAAAATCAGTAATCCAACGATATAACTCTTCTTTAAATTGCGGAGAATTTTTCGCATAGAAGTAATTCTGTACGATTTGATATTGGTATTCGAAAGCTTTTTTAGAAGTTGGATCTTGAGAAATTAACATTCTGAATACATCTTTCGATGCATCACGATTACCTTTATCCGCAAAGAAATAAGCCAACTTTTCAATATTTGCTTTAGCTTCTTTGGTATTGATCGCTTGGAAGTAAGCAACTGCACGTTTTACATCGCCCGTGTCCGCGAAGAAGATTACTAAATCCCGTAATGCTTCATTTTCTAATTTCGACGTATTTAGTTTACGGCCGCCAACTAGCTGACCACTGGCTTCAGACTTAGCTCCTTTAACAATGTAATCTAAGTATTTGATTGCCTCATCCGTACGCCCTAAACGGTAAAGACACCAGCCGCCTTTATAGAGTGCAAAAGTGTTTAAGCGATGTTTTTGGTCTTTAATAATTTTAGAATACTCTTTGTAAGCATCAGCCCACTTTTCATTTTCAAAGTAGTATTCGCCCAAGGCAAAATGCGCTTCGCCAACGAATGGGCTATTCGGAAATTGTTTTGTTAACCGATCATAATAAAGTGCGCCTTTTTTAGAATCGCCGATTTCAAAATAATTATAACCTAGAAAGAAAAGTGCTTGGCTAACTTTTTGATCTTTTGGATAGTCATTTAAAAACCATTCATATAATTGAATTGCTTTTTTGTTATATTCACGGGCTTCAGCCAGATCAAGTTTAGGCTTTATTTTCGATTTTCCATCTTGATATTCTTTCAATTTTTGATCGTAAGTATCTTGTTTACGCGAATCAACTAAAGCCGATTTTTCGACATAAAGTTCTGCTAAACGTAGCCAAAGTTCACCGCGATTTTGGCTATCTTTAAACTTTTGCGTTAGTTTGTATAATTCTTGAATCTGTAAATCTAAAGTCTTCTCATAAGCCGCTTGGTCATTATTTTCTGTTCTTAGAAGCTCAGACGACTTAGGTGGTTTAACCCGACTTAAATTGACCGACTGGCGCTCTTGAAACGAAATTTGTGATTCAGGTAAATTTGTATTCGCTTTTTGAATTTCTTTAATCTTTGCTCCGCGACTGTCTTCTTTTACTTTACTTAAAAGTTGACCCACGGTTTGTTTTTTCTTCGTGGTCTTCGTCGTTATGGTCTTGGTCGTTTTTTTAGTAGCGGCTAACGCCGCGCTAGAAAACGCCATGCTGAAAGCTAATGCGGCTGATACAATTTTAAAGCTTATTTTTTTATTCATATTTACTCGCAACTTTGTTTTCCGAGGTAGTGATAATTACCAATTTCATCCAACCAATATTCACCCTGAAACGGGTAATATTCGTAGCCATTTTGAATGTAGAATGAACGATCTTGATTTTGACTATTGCCATCTTCAGCTAAGTCTTTGCCGGTGATACGTTTTTTTAAAGATTCTTTTTTACCGTTAATCATTTCGTAACGGATGAAGCTTGCTTGCTCATTCAAATCACGAAGTTCGGCACGCATATTTAGTAAGTTGGCTTTAACCATATCACCAATTACGCTGCGGGCACTTTTTAAACGATTGTTCACGATCCGAGTTGCATAAGCACCCACCGGAGTTGATTTTAAGTTCGGATTTTCTTCGATAATTTTTCGCTCATCACTTAATTTTTTTAAGTAAGCGTAAGTACGACGAACATCGCCTTCTTCCGCGATATGTTTAATCGCATTATAAGGAATACTAAAAGATTTTTTAGATTCAGGATCTTTTTTAGTAATGTAGGCTTTATTCACTTCTTGGAAGTAAGCTTCCGAAGAATGATTTTGGCTTAAATACTGATTCATCTTAGCGTAGATAGGTCCATACTGAGTTTCAAATAACCCAACTGTTTTTTCCATCTCGTCATATTTACAGATGTATAAATAAACGATCGATCTCAAAAGTAAAGTCTCTGGAATATAAGCATCTTCATAAAATGTTGAATGCAGAGTTTGAAAGTTACTTAACGTAGATCTAAAACGGGCGGCACGTAACATCGCCCAAGTTTTTTCAAACAAAGCTTCATGCCACATCACGCTATCACGCGGAATAGAAGAGTAAGCTTCGATTGATTTTTCCCAACTACCTTTTTGATAATAAGTGCGGGCAATCGATAACTGTGCGGCCACACGATTTGTATCAGTTACTTTAGCCGTTGAACGAGTATCTAATAATTTTTTAAAACTTTGCAAAGCTAAATCAGGTTGCTTTGCTTCGGCTTGCGCTAAACCACGTCCGTAAAGTGCACTGAAGTAAAACCGACTTTGTTCGCCGACTTTATTGTAAAGTTGCACGGCTTCTTGATGTAGACCGGCCTTATGTTTAATTTCACCTAAGCGAAAGTAAAGCATATCGCGGTACTGGGTTGGCACTTGGTTAACGTCAATTCTTTGAATTGCGTAGTTAAGTAAAGTTTCATCACCTAAACGATCGGTTACAATTAATAAATTTTCAATCGCTTGACGTGTCCAGCGCTGATCCCCATTTTTGATCACGTCTACGAATTGAAACGCGGCGGCTTGATTCAAGTTCATTTCCATTAAACTTAAACCTAAGTAATATTTAATCTGCGAACGCTCACTGGCCAAATCGCCTCTTTTTGAAAGGCTTAAAAATGCATTAGCGGCCTGTGGATACTGGGCTGACTTCATCAGTCCCAATGCACTGGAAAGCTGACTGCGAGTCGTAATTGTTTTACTAGCCGTGTAAATTTTCGGGCTTGGCGCCGCTTTGCGAGTCGTCGTAATTTTTTTGGTGGTTACAACGTTTTTAGCGGGAGCAGCTTTTGCTAGCGGCGTCCAACCTAACAATGAAACCAAAGCACAGATATGTATTAAGAATATTTTAACAATGTTTTTTTTCATCGGTATTTTGCCTCCGGAAAGAAGAAACTAAATCCTGCGGTCAGAATTAAATCATCATAATCGTTTTTAGCTCCGGCTACGCCCGTTGAACTTTTTGTTGAAGTCGCAGAAAAGTGAGTCCAGCTGTAATCCCAGCGAAAAGCCATCGATTTTGACATCGCAAAAATTTGCCCAACTCCGCCGTGCAGTGTCGCTACATTATTTTCTACAGAATTTGTACTTGAAGTACCGCCGCCTACAGTAAAATACATATCAAACGGAACAATGCGATCATTTAAGAATGAAATTTTACCATAAATCGGCGCCCAAAAAAAATCGGCGCCCACGTAGTTCTTGGTGTTAACAAATTTTTCAGGCTCTAAACCATTTTTATCTCTGATCTCTTTCGCGACTTCACGCTCAGAGTTTGATAAAAACAGACCAGATAATTCAAGCCCGAATGATTCTGTAAAATGATAGGCCAAATTAACTTTTAAGCCTAAGTTTAGAAACCACGGAGAATTCGTTGCCATGCCAGGCGCTACGTAAAGTTGAAAACGTTCGGTCTTTGGTAAATATTTTTTCTGAATCACTGAAACTTCACGAAAAGGCGCTAAGCGATTTAAATCCGTTAAGCTTTCAACTTTTTCTTCTTTAGCTGACTGATTGACTGGCTGATTGACTGGCTGATTAATTGGCTGATTCACAACTTTCTTTTCAATCACTTCAGATGACGCTTCCGAATCATTATTCATTGAGGCAACCGCCGCCTCGGCCGGGGTTTCTTTTTTTACCGGAGTTGGTTTACTTTTATAAAGACCTTCAATATCAACGACCTCTTGGTCATCCAAAGTTTGTGCTTGAGCCCACACATGGCTTCCCAGTGCTAGAGTCGCTAAAAAAGAAATGAGTATTCGTTTCATACGTGCTGAGTCCCCTTAAAATAAGTAGTTCAGACCAAGTTCTAAATTGGTCGTATAAGTTAAACGTTCTTCAAAACTGTCATACGAAGGCAACGGGTCTACCGGAGTTCCATTTGTTCCGTTGCGAAGCGCGCCAGATTTAAATGGAATCGGTGCCGTATGAGCATAAAGTCTTAAATCTAATTTCAAAGATAATTTATTCGTAAAATAAAACCGCTCACCGATACCAATAGCTAAAGCCGGATAAGATTTGTGAACATACGTAACCATTCCACCAGATAAAGAACCATAGATCGTCGTATTAATAACACCATTACTAGTTAAGCTTAATTTTCCGTAGAAAGCCTTGTAGTTGTAATCAACCATTAAAGAGTAATCCTGTTTAGGCGCGCGGTTGAAATCAAGCCCGAACTGATCTTTCAAACCTTGCGCATCTTTTGATAAGCCCGCACTCGTTTTCGCAAAGAAAACTCCCACCGAGTGAAAATAATTAATGTGATAATTAATATCCGCGCCTACTTTTGTAGTGCTTGAAATGGGCTCAGTTAAAGCTAACCCGCCGAACACGCCGATATCTAAAGCTCCCGCGTCTTGAACGTTACGATTTTTAACGCTGACTGGATTATCAAAAACCGGATAAACCGTTTCTTGCGTTAATTCATCTTTAGGAACATCAACGTTATCTGCATGAGCGATCACTCCACTCACTAGAACAGTTGCGGATAACAAAAATTTTAATACTTTTTTCGTCACAAACACCTCAGTTTTTTGCATAATGGCCGTACTTTAAAATAAAATTACAGATTTCACGAACGGCTCCATTGCCACCCGGGCGTTTAGTTACGTAAGAAGCCACAGCTAAAACTTCATCCACCGCTTCAGGAACCGTGGCGCCAAAACCCACTTCTTCAATCAATGGAATATCAAAAATATCGTCGCCCACGTAAGCCATTTCATTCGGCGAAATTCCAGAATCTTTTTGTAGTTGTTCGAATGAAGGCCATTTATCCATCGCACCTTCGTAAAAATAATGAACGCCTAGCACTTTTGCACGGGCGCGCACGTCCGTGGCTGTCGTCCCGGTGATAATTGCTAATTTGTATCCAGCTTCAACTAAAGCCTTGATTCCGACACCGTCGCGAATGGAGTAAAATCTTTTCCACTCGCCGTTTGCGTCCATCCATAACCGACAATCGGTCAGAACTCCGTCAACGTCTAAAACCAACATTTTAATTGGGCGTAATTTATTTATATCTATACCCACGATTTTATTGTGGAAAATATAATTCGACACGGCAAGGAATGTACGTCAGGTACGAGGACGAAGGTCTGTATGTATTGATAAAAGAAGTCGTAAGCAAGACTTTAGTCTATAGAAAACAGAATGCAAATCGGTTTAGTTATCGCACTTTAGCACTTAGCAGGTCTTGGTAAATTAACATTCCGGCGGGTTTCATCGGCGTATTAGAAGTTTGATCTAGCACAATTAACATTTGAATACGAAATTGCTCCATTAAAAATAAAGCTTTCTCTGCCAATTCGCCCGAATCGATCGTGCGCGGGGAATGTGACATCAGATCTTTTGCGGTTTTTGAAAATGGATCTTGGTTTTTTTCTAAGAAACGGCGGATATCACCATCCGTAATAACTCCGACTAGCTGACCTTGATCATCTAATACGCCCGTCGCGCCACGCACACTTTGATGAGTCATCACGGTTAGAATTTCTTTCATCGAAGTTTCTTTTTTTACGAATGGTAAAGCCGCACCCGTCTGCATCATATCTTTTACGCGCATTAATTTTGCGCCCAATGATCCTGCCGGATGAAGTTCTGCAAAATTTTCTGATTTAAACCCACGCTTATCTAAAATAGCCATCGCTAAAGCATCACCCATCGCTAAAGTTGCCGTACTTGAAGAGGTCGGCGCTAATTTTAACGGACAAGCTTCGCGCTCGACCGAAACATCTAACACCACGACTGCGGCTTGCGCTAAAGTGCTGCTGGTTTTACCCGTGAACGCAATCAACGGAATACCATTTCTAGAGATGAAATTAATAATCGCATTGATTTCATTGGCTTCGCCCCCGTAAGAAAGCGCGATCACTAAATCTGTTTTACTAATTACACCTAAATCACCGTGACTGCTTTCGGCCGGATGTAAATACAATGCCGGCGTACCCGTACTAGCAAATGTACTAGCCAGCTTCCGCGCGATAAGACCAGACTTACCCATGCCCGTTAAAATAACTTTACCTTTGCAGTTTAAAATCAAATCAACCGCTTTTTCAAATTGCGGGCCCAGGCGTGAAATCAAGTTTAAAATACTTTCGGCTTCAATACGTAAAGTTTGTTCTGCAATTTTTAAAACCTGATTCATAATATCTACCTTTGTCCTGAAGATGCTTTAACAAATTCTGCAAATAATGGATGCGGACTTAACGGCTTCGATTTAAATTCCGGATGAAATTGAACGCCGATAAACCAAGGGTGTCTAACGTTTTCTAAAATTTCTACTAGATTACGTTCTTCGTTTACGCCTGTTGCTCGCAAGCCATTTTTTTCAAACAGATCTTTATATTTATTATTAAATTCAAACCGATGACGATGACGTTCTGAAATCACATTCTTTTTATAAACTTTTAAAGCCAAACTATGAGGCGCCAGTTTACAGCTGTAAGCCCCTAGGCGCATCGTTCCACCCTTATCGACCACTCCGCGTTGTTCGACCATCGAATCGATGACGATATTACCGCCGCGCTTATCGCCGACAAATTCACGCGAAGTCGCATCGCGAATTCCGCAAACATTACGCGCAAATTCAATCGCCGCTAACTGCATACCAAAACAAATTCCTAAGAATGGAATTTTATTCTCACGCGCGTATTGAATTGCCGCAATTTTCCCGTCAACCCCGCGGGTACCAAAACCACCCGGGACTAAAATACCCTTCGCTTCACTTAAAAGTTTTTTAGCATTTTTTTGATTCAACTGCTCTGAATCAACGTAAAGAATATCTAACTTTACTTGATTAGCAAAACCACCGTGAACTAAAGATTCATTTAAAGATTTGTAAGATTCTTTTAAATCGACATATTTTCCAACGATCGCAATTTTAACTGTCGCACGGGGAGAATTTTGAATTTTAGCAATTTTCTGCCAGCCCGCGATACTGTATTTAGTTTTTTTCAAATTCAAACATTCAACCACTAAGGCATCTAGGTGTTCGCCGTGTAATGCTAATGGTACATCGTAAATACTTTTAGAATCCTTCGCCGAGATAACGTGTTCTTTTTTGATCGAACAAAATAAACCGATCTTAGCTTTCAAATTATCATCGATGGTTTTTTCACTGCGACAAACTAAGAAATCAGGTTGTAAACCGATCTCGCGCAACTCTTTAACCGAGTGCTGAGTGGGTTTACTTTTTAACTCGCCCGCCACCGCAATATACGGAACGTAAGTCACATGCACCAATGCCGTATTCGTAAGCCCTAAATCTAAGCGCATCTGTCTGATGGCTTCAAAGAATGGTTGCGCTTCGATATCGCCCACGGTTCCGCCGATTTCTACAATCGCAATTTCACTGCCCTGTGCTGCTTCGTAAACGCGAGATTTAATTTCATCCGTAATGTGTGGAATGACTTGCACCGTTCCACCTAAGTAATCGCCGCGACGCTCGCGCGAAATAACCGTATCGTAAACTTGTCCGGCACTGACCGAATTTGAACGAAGTAAAGTTGCATTAGTGAAACGCTCATAGTGACCTAAATCTAAATCAGTCTCGGCACCGTCATTTGTTACGTAAACTTCACCGTGCTGAAGTGGCGACATCGTACCCGGGTCCACATTAAGATACGGATCAAATTTCATAATCGTCACTTTGAATCCACGCGCTTCAAGTAATGATCCAAGGCTAGCCGCGGTTAATCCTTTTCCGATTGAAGAAACCACGCCACCCGTGACAAAAATAAATTTTTGCTTCAGGCGATTTTTAGATAATGCTTTAGCCGTTGGTTTTGCCAATGACTTAATTGGTGCCGCAAATTTTTTAACTTTTGAAATTGCCATATGCGGACACTGTATCAGCTACTTAAGTGCCGCTTCAAGCTTTTGCAAATCTTCAGGCGTATCAACACCATATGTCGGTTTTTCCACTCGCAAAACTTTGATTTTGGCTCCTAAGTAAAGGGCGCGTAATTGCTCTAAACTCTCAGATTTTTCGATCTCAGACTGCGGGCTTGAGCAAAACTTCTGCAAGAAGGCTTTTGAAAACGCATAAAGGCCAATATGCTTCATTGCGGGGCCATTAAAGGCAAACTTTTCGCGAGAATAAGGGATCGCAAAACGGCTAAAATAGATGGCCTCATTATTTACATTAGTGATTACTTTAACAGCATTTTTGTTATCAATGTCTTCAGCGGCCAAAGGATGCGCCAAAGTAGCCATGTCTAACTGCGGATTTTGCAAAAATGCTTGAACCAAAGGATCAATGTATTCGTGATTAATTAAAGGCTCATCACTTTGAATATTTAAAGCCACATCAAAATCTAAATTTTGCGTCGCTTCAAATAAACGATCCGTTCCGGTCGGACAATCTGAGCGAGTCATCAAACAATCTACATTTATTTTTTTACATAATTCTTGAATGCGCGCATCGTCGGTCGCCACATAAATTTTTTGAATCAAGGAACTGGTGCGAGTTCCTTCAACCACCCATTGTAGTAATGGTTTACCTTTTAAATTAACTAAGGGTTTTCCCGGAAAACGGGTTGAACCGTACCTAGCAGGAATAACCGCAATTATTTTCATTTCTTAATCCAATTACGATAAATAAATTCTTCAAACTCTGCGCAACCCGCGCGTGTCTGTGCCGAAATTGGAAATACTTCGTCTAATCTAGACTGATTTTTGATTCGCGCAATCGCTTTCGCAATATCAGCTTTAGAAAATTTATCTGATTTAGTTAAACCAATCGCAATAGGAAAATCTTGTTTCATCGCAAACTGTGCTAGTAGTTCTTCATCATCCGACCAATCGCGCGCCATATCCATTAATAAAACTAAACCTGCAAGTTGTTCACGCGAGGTTAAATAATTTTGAATCATTTTTTTCCACGTGGCTGTTTCCTCGTTACCACGCGAAGCAAATCCGTAGCCGGGCATATCGACAATAATATAACTAGTGCCCATGGCGAAAAAATTTAATAACCGAGTTTTACCCGGGGACTGACTAACCTTCGCAATTTTTTCGTTGGCCCAAATATTAATAAGTGAAGACTTGCCCGCATTCGAACGGCCCGCAAATGCGATCTCTTTCATTTTACTTTCAGGAAAATCTCTGGTTTTCACGGCGCTCTTAATAAAGGTCATTTTAGCCATATCGGACACTATCCTAGGAAGATTGTTTACGGTTAATTTAATCTGTTTACGTAAAATTCTCAATTCTTAGATTAAATCTTTTATTTAGGAAAATTCACTGTCAGATCAAATTTAAGGCTTACCCAGCTAAAAAAAGCAGGCTCTAATCTTGAAATACCATTCCGACATGATGTCCTGGGAGGGAATATGTCACAATATCAAATCGAAATTTTAGATAACACAAAACAAACTTGGGAGATTAACGAATACAGCAATATCGGCAGCGATTCGACCTGCATGATTCAATCAATGAATACCGATGTTGAACCGCGCCACGCGCGCCTAGAAGCTAAAGAAAAACAATTACTCATAAAAGACTTACGTTCAACCGGCGGAACTTATGTAAACGGCGCGCAGGTTTTAGAAGCCGTATTAAAAGATGGAGATTTAATTTCGATCGGCACCGCAGACTTTGTAGTTCATGATAAATCAAAAATTGTTAAAGAGTTTCCGCTATCCAGTAAGTGTGAATACTGGGATCAACAACTAAAGAGTTTAAGTTCAGTGGCGGCGACAAAATATCCAGTTTTACTTTTAGGCCCTTCGGGCGCAGGTAAAGATATCGTGGCCCAGTCACTACACGCGGCTTCGCCTTTTTCTAAAGCGCCATTCGTTAGCGTAAACTGCTCGGCCTTAACGGAAACATTAGTGGAGAGTGAATTATTCGGTCACATCAAAGGAAGCTTCACGGGTGCCGTCGCAGATCGCAAAGGAGCTTTCGAATCTGCCCGCGGTGGAACTTTATTTTTAGACGAAATCGGTGATTTGCCTTATGGCCTACAAGCTAAACTTTTACGCGCTTTAGAAAATAATGAAATTCGTCCGGTTGGTAGTGACCAATCAGTTAAAACAAATGTTCGTATTATTGCCGCTACTCACCAAAATCTTTACCAAAAAATTCGTGAAGGAGCATTTAGATCTGATTTATTTTTTCGTTTAAACGTTATCACGATTGAAGCACCCGCTTTGAAAGAACGCCTAGAAGATTTTGACGAATTACTTTATTCCTTCGCTCGCCAGATGAAAGTTCGCTTTTCTTATAACGCAATCCAGATGTTAAAAAAACACGACTGGCCCGGAAATATCCGTGAATTACGCAATGTGGTCGCGCGTGCTTCTGCTTTATACCCGAAACAATATATCGAAGAAAAACATATCGATCTTTTACTAAACCGCAAAGAAAGAATGGCTCACGCACAGACGGGCGTTAACTATTCAACTACAACGGATGCTAGTCAGATGTCGGTGATTAAAGAGATCGAAAAACAAATGATTCTAAAACGTTTAGCGGCAAATAACGGGAATCAAAAAAGAACTGCGATTGATCTAGGAATGCCAAAATCAACGTTGCATGACCGTATTCGCGCTTACGAAATTAACTTAGATGAATTTAAAGTTTAGCTTTTAAGTTTGGCTTTTAAGTTTGGCTTAAAATTTAATTTACGGTTTTATAATAAAAGATTTTAATAGAACTCTTCGCACTTGGCCCTGGGTCAAGTGCGAATTAATAATAATTCTAAATTGGTCACACAAATTTTTTTTCCCCTCAGTAGTAGTCAATTCATCGTAAGTTTGGTCTTCTACAAAACGTAATAGCAAATCTTTAAATTCTGCTTCGCGATCTTTAATTTCAATAATCGCGTCCGCCGAAATACCTTCAACATTTACTTCTAGCGCTAACATTGGAGTCGTGCCTGAATTTTCTGAAGACTTTACGTTGATAAACATTTTTGAAAGCGTCATCAAATTTTTAGAAAAACGTGGGTTATCGTAGAAAGCTTCAGTTTCACTTAGTGGATTGTAATCTTGAACTGAATGATTCCAGGTTGCGTAAGAATTTAGAAATAAATTTTCTTCAAATAGATTTTTATTGGCATTCCACACAAAAAGCACGGCCCCGGTAATCACTACAACTACCAGCCAAAAAGAAATAACTACTTTTGGATTTTTTTTAATATTAAATATTTTTTTAATTTGTTGAAAAACGGAAGCTTTGTATGGCTTCTCAGCTAGCTCACCATCCAATACCGAAAGACTTACTCCCGGTGGAATTTTAATATCAGAAAGTTGTTTTAAAAATTGCGGATCTTCCTCGCCAAGGATGTTATCGATATCGGCTAAATCTTGTTCAGGATTTGCCTCTAATTGCTCAGATAGCTCTTCTGTACTAGACGCGACTGCCTCAGCGTCTTCAGCTTTAGATTTATCTCGATTTTGGTCCTTATTTTCACTCATCAAAAAATTTTAATCACAGAATGATGGCTTTTGCACTAAAATTGTAATTATGAAGACATCTTACGTTTTTTTCCTGACATTTATCAGTACTTGCATGTTTTTAAGTTGCTCTCAAGTGCCAATAAAAACTGTGCCGCATGAAGAAACGAAAGTCTCTGACTCAACTAAGAAAAAAGACAAATCAAGTACGGCGGCAAATGATGCGGGTTCAGAAAAATTACCTTCGCAAAATACCACTCCTGTTCAGCTAACGAAGGAAGAACTTGAAAAATACGCTTACGAAATTGGTTTAGATCCGCGCAAAGAATTAACTGAAGAAGAAAAACAGCAAGTTGAAAAACGAAAAAGAGTTAGGACTTTAGAGCGCGCCCTGGATTCACAAAAAGAACGCTTACAATATTCAAAAGTTTTACCTTGGTTAAAAGATGATTCAGAAAAATTAGATTATTTAACGATCCCATCAATCGAAGGTCGCCAGGCTTGGGTAAATCGTAATAAAATTTGGAGTCGCGCCAAAGATTTAAAGGGTTACGTTGAAGTTATGGAATCACAGGACATCGCTGTGGGAATGCCCGCTGATTACGTTAGAAAATCTTGGGGCGAACCTAGTAACATCGAAGCCAGCGGTAATCCCATTTATAAAAATGAACGTTGGAAATATTTGAAACAAGTTTCCACCCCCCAGGGATACCGCCAAGAAAAACGCCTAGTTTACTTCGAAGGCGGCCGCGTGGTCGGTTGGGAAACTGAATAGTTTTGAATTAGGATCGGCCGGTCGGCCGACGAACAAATCAGTGTGCTTCGTCCCAATTGTTACCGATTGAATAATTAACTTTCAACGGAACTTTAAGCTGCGCCACTGATTCCATCGCTTGCACGATTGATTTCAC
This sequence comes from Bdellovibrio sp., assembly GCA_014376435.1. Taxonomy (GTDB): domain Bacteria; phylum Bdellovibrionota; class Bdellovibrionia; order Bdellovibrionales; family Bdellovibrionaceae; genus Pseudobdellovibrio. Next base: position 47,909 of record JACMRL010000042.1, read on the forward strand.
CTGACGGTTAATCTCCTCTTCGGTTCCTTCGAAAATTAATTCATCGTGTACTTGTAAAAGCATATCTACTTTTTTTAATACACTTGATACTTCAATCATCGCCATTTTAACCAAATCACTGGCCGTTCCTTGAATCGGAGCATTGATAGCGGCGCGTTCACCGAATTTTTTAATCATTCCGTTTGAGCTATCTAATTCAGGAATATAACGACGACGACCGAATAAAGTTTCTACATACTTTTGTTCGTGGGCTTTTTGAATTGTGCTTTCGATATAATCTTTGATTCCTTTGAACTGTGTAAAGTAACTGTCGATAATCTCCATTGATTCTTTACGTGAGATTCCCAGTACATCGGCTAAACCGTAAGCGCCTTGCCCGTAAGCTAAGCCGAAGTTAACGGCCTTAGCGATGCGACGCTGATCTTTAGTTACTTTATCCAATGGCACCGAAAATACCGAAGCAGCGGTGGCCGTGTGAATATCCAGATCATCTTTAAAGGCGCGAATTAAGCCTGGATCTTCAGAAATATGCGCTAGAACTCTTAATTCAATTTGCGAATAATCCACGGATAAAAGTTTTTTACCAGGAGCTGCCACGAAAGCTTTTCTAACTTTTTGGCCTTTCTCCGTGCGGATTGGAATATTTTGTAAATTTGGATTTGTGCTTGAGAAGCGACCCGTAGCTGTTAGGGCTTGGTTAAAGCTTGTATGCACGCGGTGGGCGGCGTCGGCCAATACCGGTAGCGCATCAACGTAAGTTGATTTTAACTTCGCCACTTCACGGTAGTGAATTACTTCTTTACCGATCGGGTGTTTTAATTTTTCTAACACGTCATTATCAGTTGAATAGCCCGTTTTCGTTTTTTTCTGTGCTTCCAGACCTAGTTTTTCAAATAAAATGACGCCTAACTGTTTAGGCGAACCGATATTAAATTTTTCTTTCGCAAGTTCATAAATTTTTGTTTCTTGCGAAGATAATTCTCCGGCTAATTCTAAGGAAAAATCTTTTAGAAATTTCAGATCAAGCGCAATTCCCTTTTTTTCCATTTTGTATAAAATTGGAATGATGGGTTTTTCTAATTTATCGTAAATAATTCTTAATTCTTTTTCATCTAGTTCTTTTTGCACAACTTGATTTAATTGTAACAAAGTCTCGTATATTTCTTTGAATTTATCTGCTTCCGGAGTTAGCTCATTCTCTTCCATTTCTTTTTTTAAGAAATATTTTGCGATTTTTGAAATTTCAGAGCTATCCGCGGCGCGAAGTACGTAAGCACCTAACATTAGATCCCAGCCTACTTTTAAAGATAGATCAGGGTTCATGCCGATTTCACTCCACACTCTTTTTAAATCGAAACCGTTCCAAGTGATGTTAGCGAAATTAATTTTGCAGCTTGATAGATCGGTTAAATAAAGATCTTTGTTGAAACCTAATGCTAACTTTGACATTTCAACGAATGCGAAAGGTTCTTCGCCCGCGCCCATGCGTTTTTGAATTTCTTCAGTATTCCATTCTTTTACTGCAATATTCATCGCTGTTAAAGACGCCGCAGCTTCTTCAACCACTACAACTCTTTCGGTTGTTGGAATATGACTTGGGCTACCAGTCATTTTGTGGGTTACTTCGCCTGAATCTAATAATGATTTTTCGAAAGATTTAAAGTTCAAGTCTTGTAGAAATGCACGCAGCTCATCACGTTTTAGTGGCTGCAATTTAAAATCATCCATTGTTTTTTGAATCGGAACGTCACAAATAATCGTAGCTAATTTTTTAGATAAGAATGCGTTCACTTTTGAGGTTTCTAATTTTGTCTTAATAGAAGCGCTAGAAACTTTATCAATATTTTTGTAGATACCTTCTAAGTCCCCGAACTCTTCGATTAACTTCTGCGCGCCCTTTGGACCTAGTCCCGCAATTCCCGGAATATTATCTGAGCTATCACCGACGATCGCTAAAAAATCGATAAACTGCGCAGGTGTTACGCCGTGTTTTTCTTTTACTAAGACTTCATCAAAGACGACGTCTTTCATGGTGTCATATAAAAATACTTTGGGCCCGACTAGCTGGCAAAAATCTTTATCTCCACTGACGATATATGATTCGTAATTTTCTTGTCTGGCTAGGCAAGCGATCGTTCCGATTAAATCATCAGCTTCGTAGCTGGGAACTTCTAAATCGCAAATACCAAATAGCGATGCAACTTTTTTTAAGTACGGCATTTGTACTTGCATGTCGTCAGGCATATCGGTGCGATTGGCTTTGTATTCGGTGTAAAGATCTTTTCTAAACGAAGCTTCTTTGCGGTCGTAACAAAATACGATGTGATCTGGATTTTTATCTTTCATCAATTTAACGATCATCGAGATAAAACCGTAGACGGCATTCACCGGTACTCCGGTTGAAGAAGTTAACGGACGAATCGCGTAGTACGCCCGAAAAAACATCGAGCTAACGTCAACAATGTAGATTTTTTTCATATGCTCGCGAGATTACTCGCTAGCGGTATATTTGTCGACTTGCTCGAGCGATTGCATTTGGATCCATTTTTCGCACATGGCTTCAAGCTTCACTTCTTGAGCATTCTGATCTAACTGCGCATTTAATAACTGCGGATTGATCTGTCCAAGTGCCATACGACGGGCAAGCTCTTGGCGAGTAAGGCCTAAATACAAATGAGCATACGGAGATAGTTTTTCTGATGACATAGTCTGACGATTAGAGCTTTTACTCTATGTAGTGTCGAGTCTTAACGCTGTGCTTAAAATGTAATCTTAGGTCAATTCTAGACCAGCTACTCGGGGAAAACGAAGATAAGGTCATGTTCGCCGACTAGATCTAATTTATCGCGGGCTTGGCGCTCGATAAAGACTGGATCTTTGGCTTGTTTGATTTGTACATCTAAAATAGTCGACTGTTTTTGGGCCGCATTAATCTGCTCTTGGATGGTTCCCAGATCGCGCCTCAATCCCCAAACTCTCCAAAGTGCGCCGTTAATAAATAACGAGATCACAAAAATAAATAAGCAAACCACCAATACTTTGTGGGGTTTATTTAAAAATTTTCGAAGGCGAATGCCAAACTCATGAAAGTCGTTCATAGCACTATTTCAACACAGGAGATAGAGGCAGGCAATGTTACGCTAATTGCTTTTTACTTCCAACCCTTAGTCGAGCCATCAATTCGCTGGCGACTGCATTTAAAACGCCCTTCAACAAAGGGTCTTTGCGCTTCATGCTTAAGATGACCTTTGTTTGAAGCACGTTCACGCCAGCGACGATAGGCTTTTTCATCCAGTTGCGTGCGCATAAATTTAATTGTTTCATTCGGAGTTAATCCGAACTGTTCTTTTATGGATTCGAAGGCCGTCCGGTCTTCCCAGGCCATACGCACGATACGATCTTTTTCGTCGACCGAGAATTCATTCCATTTTTTTCGGCTACTAGTTGAAATTGACATAACTTCCTTGGTGAAGAAAAAAATAAATACTTAAACATAGCAAGCGCAAACTCCAAAGCGAAGTTCGAACCCAATTTGTTTTTACTAAACGATGAATTTTTTGAATATCTTGTTTTTTAGAAAGCTCGTTATGAATAGGTACACTTAACAAAGCAGTCGCGGACCACAGCGCAATGATCATCAGCAGATTTCCCAGGAAAAAAATATTTTTCAGGTCACTACGAATTAATAAAACTGCCGTCGCTAGTTCTAAAAGCATTACTGGAACAACGATAAAAGTAATTCGGTTAGAGTGTTTGGAATGAAACCCGCAAAATTTATCTTCATGCACATCGGCAAAAGCTGGATAGTGCAAAATTTGAATAACCCAAATCAAACCCACCATGACGGCACAGCTTATGATTTGCAAAAAAAATACTAGCCCCACATTTCATCCGAATTCGCTAATAGCTGTAACATTAATTGTGCTCGCTCAATCATGCCGCCCAATTTTTGCTGACGATCTAGATTGATAGGAGTACCAATTTTTGCATCCTTGGCTAGCTGATCGAAGCTTACTTTTATTTTTGCCAGCATTGGTTTTTCGCGGCGATTTAACACTTGTTTAATCACGTTGGAAACATCTTCCTGTGCGATGTAACGTTTGGTTTTTGAATTTTCACTTTTGGTTTCTAAAATAAGCCCCTCGGCCTCAAGCTCTTTTAATGCAGGACTAACGAGGGCTTTGGAGACGTCCAATAAAAGCACAATTTCTGCGCCGGACAACGCATTCTCCGCTAGGTAAATAGCGGTCCAAATTTCGCCGTGGATCTTTCTAAATCCCCAATACCTAATAAAATCGCCCACCAGATCAGCTAGGTTAGCTAGCTTTGAATTTGATTGCTTATTCATATGGTTCATACTACTATGAACCATATGGAACGTCAATTATGATTCAATACCCTACCTCGTTTTTTGCAGCTTCTGAAGCCACCAGCGGAATTCAAACTGACTGGTTTTTTGAAAGCCAAAATCAACAAATTAGATGCTCGGTACCAACCGAATTTGAAGGCCCTGGCGGAGCACTTTCTCCCGAGGATCTGTTTGCCCAAGCGCTTACGAATTGTTTTGTGGCAACCTTCAAAGTTTACGCAGAAAAATCTCGGTTAAATTTTAAATCTTTGACCGCAAAATCTGAATTAATTGTAGATCTAAATGAAGAGAAGAAGCCAATCATGAAGCGATTGGTTTTAAATGTAGATATTTTCGGAGCCGAAAATCCAGACCGAATTAAGTTTATTGCCCAAAAAGCATTTGAATCTGGATTCATTCTTAATTCGGTTAAGACTGAAGTTACGTTTAATTTAAACCTTATCTAAAGCCCGCTTTATCCCAGTACACGCCCATTCCGCCCAGATCTTCTTCGATTCTGAGTAGCTGGTTATATTTTGCGGTACGTTCGCCACGGCAAAGGCTGCCCGTTTTTATTTGGTGACAATTTAATGCCACCGCCAGGTCGGCGATCGTTACGTCTTCAGTTTCACCACTACGGTGAGACATGATGGTTTTCATTTTATTTCGCTGCGCTAAACTAACCGCTTCAAAAGTTTCAGTTAGGGTTCCGATTTGATTTACTTTTACTAATAATGCATTCGCCGCTTTTTTCTCTAAACCTTGGCGAAGACGTTTTGGGTTCGTCACGAATAAATCATCGCCTACTAATTGCATCGATGAGCCCATCGCGGCCGTAGCAGAAACCCAAGAAGACCAGTCGTCTTCAGAGAATCCATCTTCGATACTGACGAGCGGATATTTACCGGCCCACTTTTGGTAGATGCCTTGTAATTCTAAACCCGTGATTGCATTTTTTTCCCATGTGTATTTATCGTTTTTATATAATTCAGTCGCCGCTACATCTAGCGCTAAGAATACATTTTGGCCCGCTTCGTAACCCGCTTCAAGAATAGCTTCCATTAATAATTCTAAAGCTTCTTCGTTTGATTTTAATACCGGAGCAAATCCGCCCTCGTCACCCACGGCCGTCGACATGCCTTTTTTAGCTAAGATTTTTTTCAACGTGTGAAAAATTTCTGTTCCCGCTCGAAGTGATTCCGCGAAAGAATTATTCACCGTTGGTACGATCATAAATTCTTGCACATCAAGTCCGTTATTCGCATGGGCGCCGCCGTTTAACACGTTCATCAAGGGCACTGGCAATCTGCAAGCTTGTGATCCACCGACGTAGCGGTAAAGCGGAAGACCCGCATCTTTAGCGGCCGCGTGCGCGCAGGCTAATGAAACACCTAAAATCGCATTCGCACCTAAGTTTGATTTATTTTCCGTTCCATCGATGTCGCGTAAAACTTTATCGATGTAAACTTGTTCGTAAACATTTAACCCCACAACTTCAGGGGCGATTTTTTCTCTGACGTTATCTACGGCTTTGAAAACGCCTTTACCTAAATATCTTTTTTTATCACCATCACGTAATTCGAAAGCTTCGTGGGCTCCGGTGCTGGCGCCCGATGGAACAGCAGCGCGACCCATATTCCCGGCGGCCGTTTTTACTTCTACTTCAATCGTTGGATTTCCACGGCTATCTAGAATTTCGCGACCCACAACACTGATGATTTCAGACATCTAAGCCCTCTTTTTTCTTTTCTGGATTATTTAATTTTTTTAAAGTGTCTAAGCTTTCTAAAATAATTTGTGGGTATTGATGTTTCACAATCTCCCAGTCAACCCGGCGAAACGCTTCTTTAATTCCGGGAGTTTGTTTTTGCCCCGCCGTTAACAAAGTCACTAGCTGGTGCGCGCGCACCATGTAATCGTGTAAGCGCGATAAATTTTGCGCCACTTGATGAACGGGGCGTTTCATAAATTCGAATTCTGAGAAATCTTGTTGGATCACTTCACGTATTTCACCGTCGGCCGGCGTTGCGGACTGAGCTAAGCGCTGTAATTCTTCGTTACGTCTTTGTAGTTCGCGATTTTTCTCTTCCAGGTCTTTACTGCTTTCTTGAAGTTGACGAATCACATCTTGCATCAACTGCGGAGAGATCTGACGGTTTGATTCTTCGGCCATGATACTTTGCTGCGCCGACGGCCAATCAATCTTCATACGGATATCTGTCCACTCGCACTGGGCCGCGGACTGTCCTACGTACAGTGGTAAAGATTCAAACGCGGCTTTTAAGTAAGTTGTCACTAACGGATACTGTTCGGCCGGTAACGGGATATCAAAAGATAACCCCGATGATAAACGAGTTAAGTTTTCAATCGGTGGCTCTGGAGAAATAAAATATCCTAAAAATTTTGCCGGCTGCATGAAAATTTCTTGCGGCTGCGGCATCATGCGCAGCACGCTATCTAAAACTCCCCACACGCGGTTTTTTGGCGTGCGGTGGCCAGCGGTGATGATCGTTGCGGTATTTAAATTTAAACGTTCAAGAAAAGCTTCCATGTCGGGCGCGCGCATCCAGTACGATGAATCGCGCAGAAGTTCCCACGGAATATCGGATTCAGAAAAGTAATTTGATAAATCAACTTTTTCTGATTCAAGATGGGTTAAAATAGCATGAGTAATTTTACAGCTAAAATGCACGGACCCAAGTCTATTAGAGCGAATAGGTTGAAATCAATCATTTTAGGAATGTGGCGGTTAGCTAAACCCTTGAAATGCTTAGCTATGCTGCTTTAATTGCTTTTTGGAACTTTGCTGCTGGAAAATTAATCTTATTGTCTAAGATTTCTTGGTAAAAAGACGGAAGATTTCCGGTCGGCTCGATGCCGCCCTCAAGCTTACCATCGTTTCGGCGCACTAACTTATCGATCGCAAATATAGGTACCACGATGTATTTACCATCGGGCCCAACTCCGCGAATTTCTGAAATGGCGCCAATTTTTCTTGAACCATCCGAGTATCGAGAAATTTGTACGATAATTTCAATGGCTGAAGCGACTTGCGACACTAATGCTTTTTCAGAAATTTTTGCGTCACCCCCGGCAGCCAATGCTTCTAAACGAATGATCGCGTCTTCCGGAGAATTCGCATGCACCGTTCCCATACTTCCTTTGTGACCCGTATTCATCGCGTTGATTAGTTCTAATGCTTCGGCCGAACGAACCTCACCCACGATAATGCGGTCGGGTCTTAAACGAAGGGCGCTTCTTAAAAGATCCTTAATCGTCACTTCACCTTTACCCATAATATCGGCTTGGCGAGTTTCGAAGCGAACTAAATGTTCGTAATCAATTTGTAATTCGGATGAATCTTCAATTACCAAAAGGCGTTGGCCTTTGGGAATACGTGAACTTAATAAACTAAGTAAAGTTGTTTTACCTGATCCCGTACCACCACTGGCGATTAAATTTTTTCCTAAGAACATGCACAGATCTAAAAACTGCCATGCATCGGGAGTGATTGTTCCATATTTAATATATTCGGCCGGAGTAATTTTACTGGCCGTGAATTTGCGAATACTGATAACCGTACCTTGACGAGAAATAGGCGGAAGAACCGCGGCAATACGTGAACCACTCGCCGGAGAGCCCTCAATAATTGGTAAACGTGCATCTAATCTGGGTTCATCTTTATTGATCCGTCGGCCAACCGATTGCGCGATTGTATTAATGGCGGCTTGCAAAGTATCTTCATCGGGAAATTTTGCGGTGGTTAATTCTAACTTGCCACCACGCTCGACAAAAATTTGATTGGGACCATTAATTAAAACTTCTGAGACACCGGGATCATTCAAATACTCATTCACGGGCCCTAGGGCTCGTGCGATGACTTCTTTAAAATTAGCCTGATCATCTGACATAGTGACTACTCTTCTGAAGAAGCTGTTTTACGAGAACTTACTTCGGGAACAACGACCATTTGACCTTGAATACCTGTCTCAGGACATTGATAAGAAAATATACCTTCCACTTGCGGTTCGATATTAAATGACTTACGCACGCCAAAAATTGTGTTGTGAGATTGCGTGAAAGAATCCATTAAAAAGCTAACGTTCTTTTCTTTCATATTCAAATTTACGATATGAACTTTATACGCTTCACCTTTTTTGACGCGAACTTTGTCCGGAATAAAGCCACTTTCCGTATTTAAAATCACGATCTCTTTAGTGGGCTCGGTTGGTTGAACCGCTTTTTTAATCGCTTGTAAAATCTCTTCGTCGGCTGACTGCTTTGCCGCCATTTGCGCTGGCTTATCAGTAAGTGTTTTAGGAGCTTCCGCCGCGCTTAGGCCGGCCGCATGAATTTTTACTTGTGCAAAGTAAAAAAACGCGAACAAGAAACCTCTAGTGAAGTTCTTTACGGTCTTGAAATTCACTGAATTCACGAGCAACCTCCAACGCAACAAAGTTTAATAATTTCGGATCAAATCCGTTTAATGTTTGAACTAATAATGTTTGATTTCCGCGGCATGCATTGATTGAATCACATGCACTACTAACTAAGTGTGGATTTTTATCCATCTCTGAATTAATTTTTTCCCAATCCATACCTAATACAGGGTCAATTGCACCGATACTATATAAAGCATCAAATACGGCTTGTAGATCACCTTGAATAAACATGTTTACCTCCTGTTGTGGAAAGCTTTCATCCTGAAAACTTCATTAACTGCTTGCTAACTTCTCGGAGGTTTTTAAAAAATACTTGAGTCAGATTGAGACAATATGAGACGAATTTTTATTTCTGGAGTTTGGTCTAGTGATGGCCAATGAGACCTATATTTCGAACCGGCCGCCGAAAGTAGTGCAGAAGATTATTGCGTGAAAGAAATGGGCTTACTTGCTCCCGAGAAACAAGAGGAAGAGCCGCAAGGTAAACTGACCCCCCGCTCAGAATCGTCTTCAAATGAAGGAGACGAGTAGAATTTAATAGAAATAAGTCGATATTTTAATTTGACAAAAGTAACCTAATAGTCAAATTTGTCTTGACAATATTAACTTTGCATGCAATATTGTCAATATGCGATATTTAGAAAAATTTATTCAAAGTGACCTCAATAAGAAAATGGTTTTTGTTAGTGGACCTAGACAATGCGGCAAAACGACGCTGGCTGAAAATATTTTGAATACTAAAAAGAATGGAATTTATTTAAACTGGGATTCTTCTAAAGATAAAAAAATAATTCTGAATGGTGGCTGGGATGAAAATGCTGATCTAATTGTATTTGATGAGATTCACAAATACTCGCGCTGGAAAAACTTAATTAAAGGCTTTTACGATACTTTAAAAAAAAAGCATCAGTTTCTAATTACTGGTAGCGCCTTACTGAATGTATACAAAAAGGGGCAGGATTCGATGCTGGGCAGGTACCATCATTGGCGATTGCATCCATTTTGCCTGGCAGAAAATCCACTCAAAATGGACTCTGCGATGACGATGAACCAACTGCTCGAGTTGGGTGGATTTCCAGAACCTTTATTAAGTGGCTCAAAAATAGAAGCGCTACGCTGGTCCAAAGAACATATGAACTTGATTATTAAGCAGGACTTAAGAGATTTAACTATGGTTAGAGATCTTGATTTATTATCTTTATTTTATGACCAACTTAGATCACGAGTTGGATCAACGGTTTCACTAAATAATATAGCTGGTGATTTAGGAATTCCTTCAAAAACTTTAAAACAGTGGCTCGCTATTCTTGAAAGTGTTTATTTAGTTTTTAGTATTAAACCTTATTCTGGTAAGCTAAACAGAACCCTTCAAAAACAGCCCAAAATTTATGTTTTTAATAATCCGGAAGTAGACGGAGACGTCGGTGCAGTCTTTGAAAACCTAGTGGCTACACACCTAATTAAAAGACTCCATTTCTACGAAGATTCAATGGGCGAAGACTATGAACTTCGCTATATCAGAGACCGTGAACATCACGAAGTTGATTTCGTTATTTTAAAAAATAAGAAGCCTATTTGCTTAATAGAAGTAAAATGGGACGACAGCAACCCGTCGAAAAACTTAAATTATTTTGGAGAAAAGTTAAAAATAGAAAAACGAATTCAACTCGTAGGCAAATTAAGTAAATCTAAAAAAATAAATAATATTGAAATTTACCCAGCGGCCGAATGGTTGAGCCAAAGTCTTTTTGAGGAAGTATTTTAACATTTGATAGCAAAAATTACTTCTTCAAAGCGGATTCGCGGCGGTCAATCAGACGCTGCGCAAACAGTGACGGAGATAAATTGCCCTTCATAAAATTTAACTTTCTTTCCGCCGCCGCGGCTCTGGAGAATTCAATCTCAGAATTTGCGATTTTTTCGATAATTCGAGATTCAAACCCTGGGCTTTTGTATTGCTTTACAAAATCTGGCTTAAATTGCGCGATGATATTTTCTAAGACAACTCCGTAAGTAACTTGGTCAGCCGCACTGACCGTATCTTCTTTAATCGCCGCGATGCTTTTATCCACAAGTTCTTCCACAGATGGCTCCCATAAATCATGGTCTTCCATGGGGGTGCGGATTGTGCTTAAAACTTTTTCTAAAACCGAATCTTCATCCGGTCTGCCAAAGGCGATGACTAAACCGTCTTTTAAGGCTTGTGGATTATCTGTTTTTTTAAATTCTCGGGATTTTGCTAGCATCAAATCAGAAATTTCATCTAGATCCATGACTTTCAAACGACCCGCCGTGTAAGACAATTCCGAAGTTTGCACGGCGACGGGTGCCGATTTGCAACTAATTAGAACACACGAAAAAGCCACCAAAGCTAAAAAATATTTTTTCATATTGCTTTATACTAACCGATGATTTGCCACACGTTGAGGCCCGAATTTTATTAACTCGACTTCTGACGGGGCAAAGATGGGGCGTCAAGGGTGGATAACCTAAAAAAAGATTCTCGTTTCAGTTTCTATGTGACAAACTATTCAGGCTTAACAAAAAGCTATGTAATAACCGATCGCTGGCGTAGTTCAGTGACCACACGGAGGATGTATTTTGAAAACAACAAGTATTTTATCAACACTGGTTTCGGCAATGGCCGCTTTGACGTTAGCGTCTTGCGCCCCTTCTGCAAAACAACTGAAAGAAGCGATCGAAAAAGATCCATCGATCGTGTTTGCCGCAATCCAAAAAGATCCAGTTAAATTTATTGAAGTGGTCAACAAAGCCGCTCAAGATGCACAACAAGGTCAGGCAGCCCGTGCCCAAGATGACGAAAAAAAATCTCGAGAAGAAGAATTTAAAAATCCGCTTCAACCCGAAGTTCAAGCTGGTCGAGTTATTTTTGGTAAAGCAGATGCTCCGATCACGATCGTAGAATATTCTGATTTTCAGTGTCCGTATTGCTCACGTGGTTACCAGACGGTTAAAGAAGTAGAAAAAGAATACGGCGATAAAGTACGCATTATTTTCAAGCATTTGCCATTAGATTTCCATCCCCTGGCAATGCCTGCTGCTAAGTACTTCGAAGCAATTGCAAAGCAAGATCATGCTAAAGCTGAAAAATTTCATGATATGGTTTTTGAAAACCAAGGCATGTTAAAAGATAAAGGCGAGGCTTATTTTAAAGAAGTTGCCAAAAAAGTTGGCGCTGACATGAAAAAAGTTGAAGTTGATCTTAAAGATGAAAGTATCGCAAAAAGAATCGAAGCTGATATGGCCGAAGCAAAGAAGTTTAACATGAGCGGAACTCCTGGTTTCATCATCAACGGAGTTTCTTTACGTGGCGCTTATCCACTTCCCGCTTTCAAAGATATTATTGACCAACATTTATCTGTTAAAAAATAATTAGTTTATTTTTAACAGTTTCTGAGTCAGTCGAACCTCGATTTGACTGATATCAACCAAAACGGGAGTAATGATTACTCCCGTTTTTATTGCTAGATCAAAAAGTTTTTTGTAAGTCGGATCAATATCTTCCGCAATCGAAAATTCTGTCACATCATCCCGTTGAATCGTAAAAATTAACTCGGCCTTATGACCCGCTTTGACTAAAGCCGTTAATTCTTGCAGATGCTTCTGACCACGCTCGGTCACCGCATCAGGAAATTGCGCGTGCTTTTTACCATTCACTAATTTCATCAAGGTGGTGTTTTTAATTTCAATATAATGTTTTTTAGATTTTTCATTCAACAAATCTGCTTCGGTTAAACAGAATACTCCATCTAAACGAGTTTCTTTTGAAATCTTATGTTCTGATTTATAAAAACTGTAAAGCGACCAGTGCGGAAAAAAAGCTTTATTGTCCGCAATCGCTTCTTGCACAATTCGATTTGGGTGAGATGTATTTACCCCAACCCATACGCCATCGATTGTTTGCACGGCCTGTAGTGTACCTTTTAGTTTACGCTTTGGATCATCATTCAGCGAAAACCAACAATTTTGAAGTTGTGGTGGTTTTTCAATAATCGATTTCATACTGCCCGTATTCGGAACATGAATCGTCAGTTTAATTTTTTTGTTATTCTCATCCATGTATTCAACATCAGCAAAAAAGCGTTTGTATCTTTGAAGAAGGTTTCCCTCGATTAATTTTTTTTCAAATTTCATATTCACCTTGTACTGAAAACATATTTACATTTTAATAACTAAAACATCAACTAACTCTAAAAGGAGTGATTATGAAATCATTTTTACCAGCGGTTCTTTTATCTTTCGTATTTGTGGCTTGTGCTTCAAAAAGCAAAACTGAAGCTCCGGTCGTCGCTACAGCACCTGTACAAACAGCTGCTCCAGCAAAACCAATGACAAAAGCAGAGGCTAAAAAAGCTAAAGCTCAGGCAGCCAAAGAAGCGAAGGCCGTTAAAGCCGCTTCCAAATCTGAATCTTCAGTGACAACGGCGGCTTCTGCAACTTCAGATTCTGCTACTTCGGTAACTTGCAAAGCGGGTTCTGATGAGCGCGTTTTAGCAATCGTAACTAAAGACACTGGTTGTGAATTACATTACACAAAAGCTGGCAAAGCTTCGACCATCGCTTCGCAAGTCGTAGGCAACGCAAAATGTGAAACCGTGATGACTTCAGTAAAAGAAAAATTGATCGCTTCTGGTTTTAGCTGCCAGTAATTATTTAGATTCCACTGTTGTAATGGCTTTGTCATGCCAACGGGCAAGAATTAAAGCCATTACTGCGCCCAACAGGGCTATCGCCATATCTTTTTGCGTATCCCATACATCGCCCTGTGTTCCCAAAAATGCATCACTCGCTTGGTTAAGAATCATTGCAACGGCAAATTCAATTAATTCGTAGAAAGCACTAAAGCCCAAGCAAATTGAAATAACAATAAACTTTAGCCACAGATCGTTTTTTAAAATCTTATTTCTAAGTAGAATCTCGCGCGCTAGAAAAGCCGGAACAAATCCTTGAGCAAAATGTCCTAAGCGGTCCCAGTGGTTTCGCTGTAAACCGAATAAATCTTGCACCCACTTACCCGCTGGCACTAAAGCGTATGTATATTTACCGCCGACAAATAAAATCCAACAATGTACGCAGATCAAAATCAAAAGAAAATTTGATAGCCGCATTCTGTTCCAGTAGTAAGCTATTAAAGCAAAGCCGATCACTCCCGGAAAAACCTCTAGTATCCAGGTTAAATACTCAAACGGCTGAATTCCGCTCCAAATAAAAATTATTAGCGTAAGGGCAAACATAATTTTAATCAGCAGCGAAGTTTTTTTCATTACATTCTTTCTGGAACGGGAATACCTAGTAAAGCTAAGCCATTTTTAAGAATGAAACCCGTTGCGGCACTTAATGCTAAACGCGCTTTACGAATTTCAGCATCTTCAGCCGTACCAATCGGACAGTCATGGTAAAAAACATTAAATTTTTTCGCCGTATCGTAAAGAAAAGTACAAAGTGTTGCCGGTTTATAATTTTCGGTACTTGATAAAACAATGGTGTTAAAGTTCATTAGATGTTGCATCAATTTTAGCTCTGAAGGATGGGTTAATAACGAACCGTTAAATCCTGAAGTATCTGAACCAAACTTTTTCAATAATGAATTAATTCGCGATGAGGAATACTGAATAAATGGACCCGACTCGCCGTCTAACTTAAGCCACTCATTCATATCAAAAACGATTTTTTTATTTGTATCTTGGCGAACCATTCCGTACTTGATGGCACCTTTAGCTACGATATCAGCCGTGGTTTCAACTTCTTCCGCTGACCATTCGCCCGCGTATCTAGATAAGTACTCAGACTTTACATGTGCGCGCATTTTTTCAACCAGTACCATTAACGAAATGATATTACCTTTTCGAGAACTCATTGCACCGTCCGGAAGTTCGACGAAATTGTATTGTAAGTGAAAGCAATACTTCGATTGCTCAAAACCCAGAACTTCTAAAGTTTTAAAAACTTGCTTGAAATGCAAAGCTTGTCGCATATCAACCACGTAAATCGATTTTTCGATTTTGTAATCTTCAAATTTACGCCGCGCTAACTCAACATCTTTTGTCGCATACAAACCCGTGCCATCGGTTTTCAATAACATGCAAAAGCCCAAATTTTCATCCGAAAAATCTAAGCCGATCGTACCTTGGGATTCTTGTAATTTACCTTCGGCAAAATATTTTTTGATCGTTTTAACTGAATCTGCATCGACGTCAGATTCCCAGTACCATTTATCAAATTCAACGCCCGCCCATTTATAAACTTTCTGCATCAGTTCGATTGACCACTGACGAGTTTCTTTCCACAGCTCGTAGAATTCACCTTTGCCGGCTTCAAGTTGTTTTAAAATTACAGTTAATTGCGCTTTATTTTTTTCATAAAGCTCGACAGTTTTTTCTTCGTCTTCTAATTTAATATTAGCCGTCGAATACATTTGTCCTAGCCACTCGCCGCGCATGGGATCAGTTCGCTTTTGCGCTAATACATCAAGACCAACGTAATTTTTAATATACCAAAGGCATTTCGCGACATGTGTTCCCACGTCTCCAGGAAATGTCGAACTAATAATTTTTTCGTCGCCGTATGTTCTTCTTAGTAGCCGAATTAACGAGTCTCCTAAACAAAGATTTCGCATGTGACCCACGTGAATCTCTTTGTGCGTGTTCGGCTGCGAATACTCGATCATTGTTTTCGGCGCATCTTCAGTCAGCGGGCGCTTAAACATTTCGTTCGATAAAACTGCGCCAACCGTTGCCCAGGCTAATTTTTCCGAATTGAATTTAATATTAATGTAAGGGCCTGCGGCTTCGATCGATGCGACCCCGGCAACAGATGCTAAAGCAGCTTTTAGTTCATTGGCAACTGACGCTGGAGATTTTTTCAAAGTTTTTGCGGCGATAAAACAACCAAATGCTAAATGACCCATCTCTGCATTAGGAGGTTCTACCAAGGCGTTGTAAATTTCTTCAGAAGTAAGGGTTACACCAAGACCAGTTAATGCTTTCGCTAATGGCTCGGTTAAACTAACGCGTAATGGTTCGTGCATGAGAGTTTTAAACATGGATTTTTTGTCTCATGTTTTAGAAAAAGACTCAAACGCCATCTGTTTTTTATGACAGACGGTTTACGGGACCTTCGTCTAAAGTTGTTACCCTTGCGGGCCGCTTGTACACGTTGAAGCAACCTTAGATTAAGTCTAAAAACCGACGAATCGCTTGCAGGATCATCAACAAAATAACCAAAATCATTTTAGTTATTCTATAAACTTTCCGATATCTTCTGTATCTGTCAGAAGTATCCGACATATGGATTCCTTTGTTTAAAGGTCTCCGCAAGATCGGTCTAAAAGCGAGATGGCGATGAGCTACCTCGCTTTTTGCATTTTTAACGCCCAAATTCTTTAAATTCCCTTATAGCTATTCTTGATAAAACTTGCTTCGCTTAAGACCCAGCGTTACAACATCTACTCATACATTTTCATTCTCGAATGCTGAATAAGGTGGCAACCATGATACCTGATAAAAAAGCTCGCTTACCAAAACCTGAATGGTTAAAAGTTCGCGCTCCATCTGGAGAAAACTACACGCGCATCAAAGGCATGCTTGGCGAATTAAAATTGGCCACCGTTTGCCAAGAAGCAAAATGCCCGAACATGGGAGAGTGTTGGTCCGGCGGTACGGCCACGTTCATGTTAATGGGCGAAGTTTGTACGCGCGGTTGTCGTTTCTGTAATGTGAAAACTGGAAACGCAAAATTAGGTTTACCTCCGGTTGATCCTTTCGAACCAGAAAAAGTCGCGTACTCAATTTCACAAATGGGTTTGCATTACGTCGTGATCACTTCGGTTGACCGCGATGATATGCCTGATCAAGGTTCGGATCATTTTGCTCGTACAGTTAAAACAATTAAAAAATTAGATCCAAAATTAATCGTTGAGATTTTAACTCCCGATTTCCGTGGCGATGAAAAATTAGTGGCTCACTTGGCTGCTTCTCGTCCGGATGTATTTGCGCACAACATTGAAACGGTGGAGCGTTTAACTCCATCAGTGCGTGACCCTCGCGCAAAATACCGTCAATCACTTCGCGTATTGCAATCAGTAAAAGAATTTGAACAAGGCGTTTACACAAAAACTTCGATCATGCTTGGCTTAGGCGAGAGGGATGAAGAGATTATGCAAACTTTAAAAGATTTGCGCGCTGTTGATTGTGATGTGGTCACTTTTGGCCAGTATTTGCAGCCGACCGAGAAACATTTGAAAGTCATCGAGTACGTTACCCCAGAAAAATTTGAGTTTTGGCAGAAACAAGCTGAGGGGATGGGCTTTTTGTATGTAGCGTCAGGCCCACTTGTCAGAAGCTCATATCGTGCCGGAGAATTCTTTATGAAGGGTATCGTAGAGCGAAATAGAACTGAGACTGCGTCTCAAGTAAAAACTGAGACCGCGTCTCAAGAAACACAACAGAACGAAGCGGCCGAATCGGCAACAGCTTCTGTGGGAATAGGATAACTTATGGCTATTGATGTAAAATTACCTGAACTTGGCGAAGGCGTTACCGAGGGTGAATTAGTTAAATGGTTAGTTAAACCCGGAGACGTGGTAAAACCCGATCAAACAATCGCAGAAATTATGACTGACAAAGCAACGGTTGAAGTTCCGTCACCCGTTGCGGGAACTGTAAAAGAATTAAAATTTAAACCCGGCCAAGTCGTTAAAGTTGAGAGTGTTTTAATTACTCTTGATGGCGCTGGCGCGGCTCCACAAGCGCAAGCTGCGAAACCGACAACTGCGCTGGCTGCACCAGCCCCCACTGTTGCAACCAGTGCAAAATCAGTCGAAGTTAAACTTCCTGAATTAGGCGAAGGAGTTACCGAAGGCGAATTAATTAAATGGACTGTGAATGTTGGCGACACAGTTAAAGCTGATCAAACAATTGCTGAGATCATGACTGATAAAGCAACGGTTGAGGTTCCGTCACCAGTTGCAGGAACGGTCACTGCATTGAAATTTAAAAAAGGTGATGTGATTAAAGTTGAAAATGTTCTTTTAACTTTATCTTCTAGCGCGGGAGCATCAGCGGCGGCTCCGGCCTCGGCGGCTCCGGCCTCGGCGGCTCCGGCCTCGGCGGCTCCGGCCTCGGCGGCTCCGGCCTCGGCGGCTCCAGCGGCAACTTCTTCAGCGGTTGCAGCTTCAGCGCACAGCGGAGTTGTTAATAATGCTCCGACTCAAGCTTATACAAAATCTTCTCAAGCCCCGATCGCGGCAATGAACGTAACCTCTTCTGGCGGAATTTTTCCACCCGTGGCAGATTCAAAAGTTTTAGCAACCCCCGCGACTCGGCGTTTAGCGCGCGAGATGGGGGTTGATCTGAATGTGATGTCTGGTTCTGGTTTAGCGGGGCGAGTAACTCGTGATGACGTCATGGGCGCGAAGGGTGGTTCTGCTGCTGTATCGACTTCAAACGGCATCGGCGCGACTTCTGCCGGGGCTTCTTCAATGAATTTTCCGAAACCGGCTTTCAATTCGACGAATGCGGCAATGGAAGAGCGTGTCGACCTTATCGGAATACGAAAAAAAATCGCACAGAATTTACAGATGTCAAAATCAATCATTCCTCACTTTACGTTGATGGACGAAGCTGATGTTTCACAATTAGTTACATTACGTGAATCGTTAAAAGATTTCGCAGAAAAAAACGGAACGAAGATTACTTACCTTCCATTTGTGATGAAAGCCTTAATTGCAACGATTCGTGAATTTCCACAGTTCAATGCATCGATTGACGACGCGGCTTCGCAAATCGTTTACAAGAAATATTTCAATATTGGTTTCGCGGCTGATACACCAAATGGATTGGTTGTTCCGGTGATTAAAAACGCGGATCAAAAATCGATCTTAGAAATTTCTAAAGAAATTATCGATCTTTCTAAACGTGCCCGTGATAACAAATTGAAACCTGACGAAATGAAGGGTGCATCGATCACGATCACGAACATTGGTTCAGTTGGTGGTACCTATGCGACTCCGATCATTAATCATCCGGAAGTTGCAATCTTAGGAATGTATAAAATTTCTGATAAGCCCGTGCCTTCGACCGACGGCGGATTTAAATTTATCAAATCGATGAACTACACCGTCACTTGCGATCACCGTTTAATTGACGGCGCAGTGGCGGCGAACTTCTTAAAATCGTTCTTTGGTAAAATTCAAAACCCTGGTGTTTTGATGATGGGGATGTCGTAATGGCTCAAGCATTTGACGTAGTTGTAATTGGTTCTGGCCCAGGCGGTTATGTGGCGGCGATTCGCTCGGCGCAATTAGGTTTCAAAACAGCGATCGTTGAGCGTGAAGCTTTGGGCGGCGTTTGCTTGAACGTTGGATGCATTCCTTCTAAAGCGATGATTACGGCGACTCACCTATTACATAAAGCCCAGCATGATTTTAAAACAATGGGTCTTAATATTAAAGGCGGCATCGACGTTGACATGAAAACTTTAGTAAACTGGAAACAATCCGTTTGCGATAAAATGTCAGGTGGAGTGAATCAACTTTTAAAAGGTAACACCGTTACCATTCTAAAAGGGGCCGCTGAATTTAAAAATTCTAAAGAGATCACGGTTCAGTCTGCAACCGGCACTGAATCAGTAACCGGTAAATACTTTATCGTAGCAACGGGTTCACGCCCGATTGAAATTCCGGGTTTTGCGTTTGATGAAAAAGATATTTGTTCATCAACGGGCGCATTAGCTTGGGATCAAATTCCAAAAAGCGTGGTCGTGATCGGCGGTGGTTACATCGGATTAGAGATTTCTTCTTACTTACGTAAATTAGGTACCGAAGTTACCATCATCGAAGCAAATACTTCATTACTGGCTGGCGTCGTTGACCCTGATTGCGCGCAAGTGGTAACTCGCAAAGCTGAAAAAGCCGGAATTAAAATCGTTTACTCAGCTAAAGCCAAAGGCCAGAAAAAAGTTAGCGGCGGATACGAAGTTTTGTACGAGTTAAATGGCAAAACTGAAACGGTTAAATCTGAAAAGGTTTTGATTACCGTTGGCCGTCGTCCGAATGGCGATCAATCAAATTTAAAAGCGGCGGGCATCGCAATCGATGAACGTGGTTTTGTAAAAGTAGATGCTCAACGCAGAACAAATGTTTCTCACATCTTCGCTATCGGTGATGTTTGTGGCCAACCAATGCTTGCGCACAAAGCTTCACACGAAGGCGTAATGGTTCCGGAAATAATTTCTGGTATCAACCGCGTTTACGATGCGAAGACAGTTCCGGCAGTGGTGTTTACAGATCCAGAAATCGCGGCCGCCGGTATGACGGAAGCTGAGTGCAAAGCGAACGGTTATAACGATTTATTAATCTCTAAATTTCCATTTGCGGCGAACGGTCGCGCGGTCAGCATGTCTGAAACAGAAGGCTTCGTGAAAATGATCGCCGATAAAAAAACGCACGTTGTTTTAGGTGTGCATATTGTGGGTCCTGAAGCTTCTAACTTAATTTCTGAAGCTGTGCTGGCCATCGAAATGGGCGCAAGATTAGAAGATATCGCTCTGTCAATCCATCCACATCCAACGCTGGGGGAAACGATGATGGAAGCGGCCGAAGCGACTTTGGGTCACGCGATTCATATTATTCAAAAACCATTAAATGGAGCGAGCAAGTCTGCGCACGCGTAGGCGAACCCAGTTCGCAGGATGTAAAACTCGACGATGATCTACGAAGATTGGGGCTTGATTGATTACGAACAAGCCCTGCAAAAACAATTAGAATACGTTGAATTAGTAGCCGGGGACGCCTTGAATGAACATCCGGGGTTTCTTATTTTTTGCACGCATCCAGCCGTAGTAACTATTGGCCGACAAACTCTGCCCGATGATGTGTTTGCGTGGAAAGGCCCCACGATCGAAGTCTCACGCGGCGGTCGAGCGACTTATCATGGACCTTCACAAATCGTAGTCTATCCTATTCTTAATTTAAAAAATCCTCGCGCGGGTCGTGGGCCGCAAGAAATTCGTGGCTACATTCGTGCTTTAGAAAATGCGATCGTTATTACTTTAAAAGAGTTCAACATTGAGTCGATGGGACGCACGCCACAAAAAATTCCTGGTCAATCCGTTGAAACAGATGAAACTGGAGTCTGGGTAGGCGAACGCAAGGTTGCTTCCGTAGGAATCGCCGTTAAAAAATGGATTTGTTTTCACGGGGCCGCAATTAATTTTCATTACGATGCTTTAGCTTTTCAAGGCATGAATCCATGTGGATTTAAAACTTCGACGATGATTAGCGTTGCCGAATTACTACCAACTGATTTGAGTGAACCTACTTTTAAAAATTCTCTCAAAAAAAACTGCGAATCTTTACTTTAATTTATCTTACGTATTCTGGTTTTCTTAATTTAAAACCGAATTGCGTATGAACACTCATATCGTCGTAAAAAAACTCGCCACCGTGGTTTTGGATGATTTGCTTAGATAAACTTAAACCAAGTCCGGTACCCTGACCGGATGGTTTTGTGGTGTAGAAAGGATTAAACATTCTAGCCGAGATCTCTTTCGGAATTTTTTCTCCCGAATCAGTTACGCTAATGTTATAATACAATTCGTCGCAACTTAGATTTATTTCAACCCATTTATGTTCTTGATTTTTTACTGCATCGAAAGAGTTATTTAATAGGTTTACTAAAACTTGAACAATTTCTGTACTGCGCGCAAAAACAATATTGTTATAATCGCAAGACTCACTAACTTTTAAGCTAAGCACCACCTCATTAATTCTAAAGCGCTGCTTCGAAAGCTCTAAAGCCTCATCGATAATTGTTAAAATAGCGATGCTCTCCAATGGATCCTGTTCAGACCGACGCGATGCTGTTTTTAGCGAGCGAATAATTTTATCAATTCGCCCACTGTTTTTTTCAATAAGCTGCAAATCTTTAATAAACTTTTCTTTTTCTGGATGATTATCGCCAATCTTTTCTTGTAGCATTTGCGCCTTGGCTTGAATAATCATCAACGGATTATTTACTTCGTGCGCAATCTCCGCAGCCATTTCGCCTAAAGATGCCATCTTCGACTGCTCGATTAAAGATTGCTGAATCTTTTTTACTTCCGTTAAATTTGTTCCTGAACATCCATAAAACACATCCGATGAACGTGGCCCCGTGCGCACCGAGAAAATTTTTAACAGAATAGGAATTTCTTGCTGGGTCTTCGGATTAAGTACTTGAACTTCACCCTCCCAGTTTTCAAAATTATGTAATCCTTTTGAAATAGCCGCATCAACAAGTTGCTTGTGAAGTGGGGATAAGTAATCAGTAAAAAAGTTTTTACCAACTTCAATACCAAATATATCAATACCGGTCTTGTTTACATAAAGAGGTACACCCGTGACATCTGTAAAACCAAATAAATCAACCGACGAATCAATTAACGAAATCATTAATCTAAACTGTGAATCGGTCTTATTTTTTTCCGTAATATCACGCATCACGCCTACCAAAAAATTTTCGTCCGATAATTTAAACAAACTTTTTTTAGTTAAAATTTCGCGAGTTTCACCTTCGGTATTAGTTACTTTTTCGTCGATTTCCCGCGAAAGACCGGTCTTGAATACTAACTTATCATGCATTCGGTAACCATCAGCACGCTCGGTAGAAAAAAAGTCGTAATCTGTTTTACCTAAAAACTGCTCTTTAGTTTCGCCGACAATTTTTTCAAATTCACTATTTGCAAATATCCAACGGTAAGAGCTATCTTTTACAAATAAGGGGTCTGGTAAAGCATTCATCATGTTTTCCAAGAATGACTTTGTGTGAGCTAAATCATTCTGCAGTATAGCTTCATGGGTTACATCCCAATTCAAACCAACTAACGAAATAACTTCATTTTTTTCATTACGAACCTTGTATGCGTTAGTTCGCATATAGCGAATGGATGAGTCTGGCATCGTAACTCGAAACATTGAATCGATTTCGATTTTATCACTTATCGCTAATTCTAAATTAGTACGAATGTGTTTACGGTCATCCGGATGAACGCGTTCATACCAATTCTTTATATCGCTTTCCGTGATTTCGTCTGGAATTTGATATAGTTTTTGCATACCAATATCCCAGCGAACTTTATTATCGCTAAGATTCCATTCCCATAAGCCCATGCTGGCTGACCCGAGTGCCTTTTGATATTTTTCAAATAGCTCTAGGGAGAAGTTTTTCACGCTTCTTTAATTCCCCAGCTCATCATAATGGTAGCTTCGCCCTTCATGACAATTTCGCCCGTGGTTTTTTTTGCATTCGTTTCTACGGTACCTAGGCCACGAGTTTTGTGGAGTTTTGTGATCTCTAAGTCAAAAATAATTTCGTCATCGATAAAAACTGGATTCGTAAATTTCATGGTTTGTGCCAGATAAATACCGCCCGAGCCAATTTTCTCGTTTAAAAATCTTGAAACCAGCGCACCTAAAATCATTCCGTGCGCGATTCTTTTTTTGAAGCGAGTCGTAGATGCATAAGCATCATCGATGTGAATTGGATTAAAATCACCCGACATCTCGGCAAATTGACGTACCATTTTATCTGTAACTTGCACTGTCGTAGACGCCTTAAAACCGACGCCCCGACTTGATCTATCTTCAATCTCTGACATATATCCTCTATAAAATATTTGCGGCTAACTCTGCTAATGCTGAACGCTCACCTTTAGTTAAGGTTACGTGCGCCGCGATTTCTTGGCCTTTGAAGCGCTCAACCGCGTGGGTTAAGCCAGAATTCGCCGAGTCGACATATGGATTATCAATTTGGTAAACGTCACCCGTTAAAACAACTTTTGTTCCGCTACCCGCTCTGGTAACGATCGTTTTAATTTCGTGTGGAGTTAAGTTCTGTGCCTCATCCACAATTAAATATTGTTTCGGAATACTACGACCACGGATATAAGTTAAGGGCTCGATATTTAACATACCTTGATTAATAAGCTCTTGCGCGCGACCCGCCGCTTTTTTATCGGCACCCATTAAAAATTCAACGTTATCAAAAATCGGCTGCATCCACGGATTTAATTTCTGCTCGATATCTCCGGGCAAGTAACCGATGTCACGGCCCATTGGGAAAATCGGACGAGAAACTAAAAGTCTTTGGAAACGACCTTCATCTAAAGTTTTAAATAATCCCGCGGCGATCGCTAATAAAGTTTTACCCGTACCTGCTTTACCAACTAAAGACACCATCATGATTTCATCATTCAGTAAGGCATCTAGAGCAAAACTTTGCTCTACGTTTCGTGCGGTAATTCCCCAAATACTGTCCGGTGGATTGATCAATGGCACAATCGCTTTATCTTTTAAAGAATAGCGACCGATTGCCGAATGATTTGCATTCGAAGAGTCCTTCAAAATCACGTATTGATTTCCATAAAGTTTTTGCTCAACGACTAATTTTTTGTCTTGATAAAATTTATCGATTTGTGCCGGAGTTACATCAATCTCTTTGTAACCTTCGTATAAATCTCCCTGATTTACGTCTGAATTATCGTAGTCAGTGGCGTAAAGACCGTAAACGTCAGCTTTAATACGTAAATTAATATCTTTCGAAATCAATTCTACTTTTGAACGTGGATGTTGTTTTTGCAAAGCCAGCGCCGTACTTAAGATACGATTATCTGCTTTGGTATTATCAAGCTCGGCACCAATTCCCGAAATTCCCATATCGGTGGTGATGTAAACGTAAGTTTCGTGGTTGTCGATTTGCACACCTTGCGCAAGGCTACCCTTACCACGAAGTACGTCGACGAAGCGGCTGAACTGACGCGCGTTGCGGCCGTTCTCGCCTTGGTCACGTTTAAATTTATCAACTTCCTCGATGACAGCAAAAGGGATGTGAATATCCGCATCACCAAATTTTAATAAAGCAAACGCATCAAATAAAATAACATTCGTATCAATAACCACTTTGCGACGCTTCGTTTTAACTGTCAAAATGACCTCCGTTTGTTTGTCAAAAAAGACCTATCTAAATTCGACAATACGGCACGACTAAAGTCACTAAATAAAGTTACTGGTTAACTAACTTTATAAAGGAAATAAGATTTGAATTTTAAAGAAAAAACTTTACGAGATTTTTGGCGCCATCAAATCACCGTCGTCATTTTTCAAACCGACACTGACTGATTCGATAAAGCGAACGAAATACTGTAGCGCAGCATCTGTAGCAGCTCCACGTAAAAAGACCGAACCGTGGCGAATTACGCCCTCGCTAGCCTCTTCGGTAAGGTGTTTGACCTGGATTGTGATTGGAAAATAGGTTTTCTGATTTAAGTAAACGCGCATTGAAACTTCTTCGTCCATTTTGAATTGGCCTTGATCAGCATCAACGTCAAACGAAATGCCTTCTTCAGAGATATCGTAAATCGCAACCTTCATCAGCCCTTTTTCAGGCAGAACAACCATCGCACTGACAAATTCAGTTAAAATTGTACGCTTAATTTGGCGACGCTCGTGAAATAGCATTTTTTGTTTTTGTTCGTCATAACTTAGAACATCGGTTTTTTTACTAGAAAAATCCTCTTGGGATGGAGCTAAAGTTTTCAGTCTTGACGTTAAATCAATTAATTTACCCATGATAATCCCCCAGGAAAATGATTCGGTTACATTTTACCTATCGGCTGAAAAGCGTATAAACTTGATACCGTCTCATTTCAGGACTCGTTTCCGAATTGCCCAGAAATAAATGTTACCGAAGCGGCTCAATCTGAGACCGTTAATTATCAGCCGCTGACTCATTGCCCAGTAAATAGTGTTACCGAACCTGCTAGCCTTAAGTCCTTAGAATCACAAGGAGGTGGTGCAGTGA
>JACMRL010000003.1 GCA_014376435.1 Bdellovibrio sp.
AAAGTTCCAAGGCGAATTCAAAAAATCAACACCGACACTAGCACAAACCTGACAAATTTATTGAAACTTCAGACTAAAACTGGCGAAATCAAACCACGACTAATGAATTCATACTTCATCGAATGATCAAATGTGGCCTTTGAACTTCCTATCCTCTCAGGACAAATAAAACAATCTTTATTTTTATCAAATGCAAATCCTGCTGAATCACGAGTAATCCTATCGCCATTGTCAGATTGAAATCGCGGAACAAAAGAATTAATTTCTCGGTCTTGTAAGGCTTGAAGATTAACTCCAAATCCATAACCACGATCTGCCGTAATTTCTTCAACTTTTAAATCAAACGCTTTTTCAATATAATCAATGCGACCGAGCATCACATGGCCTTCGACAGCAGATCCGGTCGTCACATGGGCATCTATAATAATCCTATTTTCGCAATCAATTGTTTCATGAACTTTAAACGCTAACTTTTTTGGTTCACCAGCTTTACCTGCTAGCGTCGAATCAGGATCTGTTTTACTGATCTGAGTTTTATTTCCTAGTTTGCGATCTTTGATATATTTTGGCGGTACTATGTCTTTTAATTTTTCGCCTTCCTGTGGGCGATCTACCATCGATTTTAATGCCGCATCGGCTTTGATTATAGAACCATCCATCATTATCTTTTTGCCATTAGCCAGATTTTTTTCAATGCAGATATTAACTATTTTTTCAAATACGTTTTTAAATGTTTCTACACCAAGACGATCTCTGATTTTTGTTAAACTAGAATGATCTGGCGTATTGTCTTCGATAGCCAGTTTACAAAACCATCGGTAGGCTAAGTTAAATTGAATTTCATCACAAGCTTGGCGGTCAGACTCAATACCGTATAGAAAAATAATTCAATAGATCCTAAAAAATAATTCTGGGTCAATTGATGGTCTGCCATTATTAGAACAATAAAGATGCTGGGTCATTTCGCGAACAAAAGAAAAGTCTAAAATTTTATCGACTTTTCGAAGCAGATGATTTTGTGGAATAAAGGATTCAATATTAACCGTTGAAAAAAGTTTTGGTTGATACTCTTGACGTCCAATCATGATGACCTCTATTGATAAGGCATCATGATGAACTTATTTATTCTTGGCAATCGCGTAATGGGGGTTTTTCAACACGCCCAAGTGGTTTTATTCGGGTTGGGCCATTAAGGTTTTTACCATATCCAGATTTGTAATTGTGAATCCCATCTTTTCGTAAAGTCCCCTGGCCACCAAATTATTTCCAAGAACATGCAATCCGTAGGCGTGAGTGGCGAAGACAATATCAATAACTATATGAATCGACCTTATTTGAGAGATTTGATATTGACCTCAACACAACAGCTGGAGAAATGCCAAATCCGGCTGCGCGAAATAAACCAATTCGTAAGGATGTCCGGTTTGCATTTCGTTAGATTCCATTCTAGTTATTGGAGATGTTAGATAAAATTTCGCGCACTCTTGCAATAACGCCAAGTTTTTTTGCAAACCCACCGAGATTTCTGAACCTGAGGTGAAAATAAATCAAAAGGCTTAAGATCGCAGCGAAAAAACACCAAACGGAGAACAGGGCCATCATATCGACCAAGTAGGCAGCGACGAACGAGAGAAAAGCCAAGCAACCAAACAATCTTACAAATCCGTGACTTGAAAAAAAACAACTGAAACAGGTCGCTGCAACATACAACATTATCACCGGTCGGTCAAAAAAGTGTATCGACGCGTAAACAATATGATGACCGACGACTTCGGCGACCACGGGGTGAGTTGCAATCAAATAAAGAAGAAAGAGTCCCACAGCGCAGCCGACAGCCTCAAAAGCGAATATTGTCTTCCGACGCCATGGCACGGCTTCCATGAAGCCCATCGCAAACGGAACGTAAATTGGCCACAAAACATGAGAGAACCCGGAATACAAATAGGTCATAATCTGCTGGAGCAATGGGGCTTCATGGCTAAAGGTCAACCAAAGGACCCCCTCGATCAACTGTTGAACTCCGAACAGCAAGGGTATCGTCGCGAATGGAATCTCCGATTTAGTCTCAGCTCTTTGGATCGTAGCCACGCCAAATACAGAAAGTGAAGTGCCAGCGATAAAACTCGCGGTCGCAGAAAAACACACGAAATGTATTTCCTTTCATTGTTGTATGCGGAAATAATGACGCTAACTCATCTAAGTGTCGAATACCACTGAACAGATGTCGGACCCTTATGTTTTCTGACTATGAAGTCTAATTCATCCATTCCCCGAAGAACCAAAGAGAATGCCTTATTGACAGTCAAGGTCATTCCTGACCGCCTAGGTGGATAAAGGGGTGTCGTAATGTCCGCCACCCCTTAGAACCCCCGCTTATAACCCAAGAACGAGCCGCCGAAATTCTAGTATTATTGATCGCCTTTAAATCGTGGCTGTTGGCGTGATGGAACTGCGCCGATGCCCGCATGCGCGCGGGGACGAAAACTAGGAGACGTTCATTTTCATGAGTTTTTAACAAAGAAATTATAAAATTAAAACTTCGTCCCCACGGCGTTATACAAAAGGATCGCATTGCTGGCCAGCTCATCAATACGATCCTTACTGACTTTTCAAAATATTGATTCCCGCCGTTTTCCCGTCGAAAAATAAAAATTATTTAGATTTAAGAATATTTAGCGGGTACGGCGAGGGAATAAAAAAAGCTCTGTTATTTCTAATAGAGCTTAAAGTTACTAAACATTTACAGAACGAAGTGTTTGGGGATCAGCAAGAGCCCCAAACAAAGCGCCTTGTAAAATCCGTTTTTTATTTACAGCAGATGGCCGTCGCGGAGATGGTTCCACTTGATGAAGACCCAGAGCATGCCCAGCCATTGCCGGTGGGAGTTGTGGCTGTCACGGTTCCGCCCGTTGCGGGTTGGCATCCTCCGCCTGTGACTTGATAAGTCGCTGGACAGGTAACTCCTCCGCCGCCGCTTGGAACTGAAGCGGAGACCATGGTGCATGTGGCGGCTCCGCTAGGACTCCAAGTTGTTCCATCGCAATACTCCATTTTATGCGTTCCATAGTTGTAGCGCATAGTTCCTTCACCATTGGCTGCGCCCATTCCGCAAGCAGTAACTGTAGCACTACTTCCCGGACGGATGGAGCCATTGACGTCAAGGGTTGCTGCCGGCGACGTTGTGCCGATACCTACATTCCCTGCGCTAAAGTAAATATCATTTGGATTCGGTACCCCTATTTGCCAGAAACCATCTGTCACTGTGCCGATAGCGATGCAATCTGTAATCAAGCCAGACCCATTTAGTTTAATTCGTAACTTAATATTATCTGGACGAATTTCCCTTACCGTTCCTACATCACCGATTTTGGATAACAGAACTGTCAGATCTGCATTCGAGGGATCAGACGGCGAAACTAAAACTTTGAAATCCGTAAACTTAAGTAATCCAGATTTATCCGTAGATTTGTCTGTTTTATTGTATCGATCAACATTATTCTCATCTTTTATGGCGTCGGCAGAAAAGCCTGGTGCTGCAGGATCTCCTCCGTTAAATGAATATTTACAGGCGGCACTTTTACTCAGCAAACTGCGTATTTCTGCAGAAATCTCACGTTGTTGATCTTTAGCCTGAATACCTTTTTGTTGCTTCGCTGCGGATGACATCACGGCAGCAAGACCAGCGCCGATGATTGATACTAAACCAAGTGCGACTAGAATTTCGGTTAAGCTAAAGCCTTTGGATAAGTATGATTTTCGGCGATTAGGCTTGACACTTCTAATTAGTTTAAAAAATAAAAGTGATCTGCAACACATCATTTTTAACCTCATTTATATAAAAATTAGATCATGAAAAAAAATATGATTCAATGCTAATCGATCATCGTGGATACAAAGGAAATTAAATTGACATCGAACGCAAATCAATTAGCTCAAAAATCTTTCCAATTTTTTTCTCAAATAAATTAAGGCAATAACAATCGTCGTGCTTAGACAAATGTACAAGCGAATAATCACCAGCTTCGATCACAACTCTGGACGCTCAAACCCGTTTGAAAAAAAATAAACTCCGGCATGACAAAGCCCAATTCGAATTAAATTAAACTAAAGAAGGAAATTTAAATTTTGCAGTAACAAGGGTGAATAAAACCTAATGTCCTTATGCGCCCGAGCGTTTAGTGACTATTAACATCAGCCGTTAGTCCGGAGGCCCTGAGTTTCATTGAGCTTGCGCTTCACAAAATGTTGCCAGGATTGGGAATTGGCGATCTCGATGACAAGAAAGAACGACTCCTCATGATGCGATCGTATTTTGAATAATCAGTAGGATTTTTGCTTGTGCCTCAAACCCCTTCATACACTGCCCCAACAGGGCCAGTAGCAGGCCAAGCCTAACAACAAACGATACAAATTTTACTATTTCCATAGAACATCCTTTTCGGTTATTGAAAACCGAAGTTGCGGATGCAGATTTATTTTAACTTTTTGATTTGATCGTTTTAAATTTCAATTTTATGAGCTGGTGGTCATTAAGGTTCAGGCGATTTTACAGTCCTACCAAAACCCTACCAATTCCTACCATAATTTGAAATATGCTGAAAGATCTTGAAATACTCGTGTGTTTGTTGTGAGCATTTTCAGCTCTGTATCTTGTTAATTTGACTTGAGATTTTCGGAGAATCCAATTTCCTTGACCGGAAAATGGTAGGGAGTCTTCTCAGATTCGAACGAACAATTAATTCAACTACTTACAAAGTTCCCTACGACAGTCCACTACGAAAAAGTTCTAACACCTAGGGGATTGTCTTAAGTCTTTTGATTGTAAGTTCCACTAACTGAATTCTTTCGAAGAACTCTTGGCCAACCCTTAGTAACTCAGCAGGGATCTGCTTTTCTTGTGATCTGTGTGAAATTTCAAATTGGAATGCAATATACTCGAGCGGATATCGGCAAATATACCCGTTGGTTTTGAAGTATTCGAATTCGGGAGACGCTACACCTTTGTCTTTATGATCTTCTGACAAAGTTTGATATTTGAGACACGGCAGATCTTTAAAAGTAACATAGTCATTTTTGACACTAATAATTTTGAACCTGTTTTTATCATCCTGTTTGGTTCGTTGATCCACGATGAACTTGAGAAACGCACGTGATGTTTTGTGTGTGCCCGCGGGATACATCATCGCACTCGCAATTGCAGTCTGGGATTTGTCTGCGAACTTTTTAGCAAGAACTAACGAATGAATTTTATTTTCCATCAACACCCAGTCATCTTCATTTGGAGACTGGATTGTCGCTTGCTCGATTTTATAGGCTGTGTTGGGAGCGACACTGGAACTAAGAAACGGCAAACTCGAACACCCCGACAAGGTTACCGCTAAAAAGATATAAACTATTTTATTCATTCTTACTCCACTCAAATGCAGGTAATCGGATTCAGCCGTGATTCCAATCACAATGCATTTTTCCGAAATATTCGTTACTGTACTGGCAGTTTAATCACCTTTCCAGCTTGAACTCCGTGCGTCTGAAAATCATCCAGGCATGCCGTAGCATCTTTTATATCGATTCCCGCTTTCCGCATATAGATCATCATCGTATCCATATCCTTCCAACCACCCATCGACATGACTTTGCTTGGTGCCACGCCTTTGCTTAGTAATAAAGTCGCCCAGCTAGCCCGTAGGTCATGGAATCGAATTTCTGGCAGTCCTATAGATTTCAAAAACAATCGTAATATGTGTGCCTGCTCTCCTAGTGCAGCGAATGGTCCATTTCGTCTGTTCAACACTTTCCCGGCCTTCGTTGTAAATGAGCAAAAGTTAACGATTGATCAGATTTACATTGATAAATTAGAACTGGAAAAAATAAGTCGCCCGAAATTTTATTTGGATTCGATGCTGCAAATTATATATATAGGTGACGAAGTTATAGATTTACAGCGAGACATGCGCACCTTTAAGAAATTTTGGCTTCTGCATGAACAAACGAAAGAGAATCAGTCCAAGTTCATTTCAAAGGACGCTTTGCTTGGTTTTATAGGTCCCGCTTCGGACGTGAAGAATAATTCAATCCTGAAATATATCCCGACAAAACTGCATCCACTCTTTAAAAGATTGGTCATTAGCACAAAGAGTGGTTACCGCCTGCGCTACTATAATATTTGATTCTTTTCTCGCTTACCGAGCTTCGCGCTCAAGAGCGCAGGGCTTGTAGTAGATTCAGTAGTTCGTTTTTCGCAAACTACAAAGCGAACTACAAACAAGCATCACGGAAGAAATTCTCCCTAGCTAATATCAAATAATATCCGATTGCAGGCAAATCCTGCAGCCGACACCTAACTGATTGTTTTGTTTTATTATTCTGAAGAAACAGGGCTAAATTTTCTGAAAAAGAAAAAAATGGTAGGGGCGCAGGGATTCGAACCCCGGATCCATCGGTTATGAGCCGATTGCTTTAACCAACTAAGCTACACCCCCACAGTGCGAACTGGTCTTTAGATGCTAACAAAATCACAAATTAAGATCAACAGCTCTGATGGGCTTTGTTTTGCTAATCTCATGTTATGATTAAAATATTTTCGCTGTTCTTGACCCTATCGCTATTAAACGCGTCGGCCTACGCCGATGCAACACATTAGCCGGGCGCAACCGCGATTCACGCACAATCGTTCAGTATCGCGATACATTAACGGCTGACGGAGTTTCCCCCGACCAAGCACAGCGGATCGCCGCGCGCAGATACACACTCTACGGACAATCAATCCGCGCTGAGATTAAAAAAGTTTTTCATAATGCCAGCCAAATATTTGGCTTTCCCAGCGCTGGTCCAACCGGTAAGTCGGTAGAAAAAAAATTAATCTCGTACTTAAAAACGAACGATTTTAAAAATACGTTAGCGAAGACCGGAATGATTCAAGACACCGGCGACGCTCTCGCCCTGAATACGATTACGCCTGACAATAAAAAAGGAGATCTTTCGATCTCCTTTTTTTGAACTAGAATGTCTAAACAAACACTAGCTATCAACAAACGTTTTAAGTTTGTTCGATCGGCTTGGATGACGAAGCTTACGAAGCGCCTTCGCTTCAATCTGACGAATACGTTCACGTGTTACGTTAAAATCTTGACCCACTTCTTCTAAAGTATGATCTGATTCTTCACCGATACCAAAACGCATGCGCAGAACTTTTTCTTCACGCGGAGTTAATGTCGATAACACACGACGAGTTTGCTCTGCTAAATTTAAGTTTACAATCGCTTCCGCCGGATTGATCACTTTTTTATCTTCGATAAAATCACCTAAGTGAGAATCTTCTTCTTCACCCACCGGAGTTTCTAAACTAATCGGCTCTTTCGCAATTTTTAATACTTTACGAACTTTGTCGACGGGCATATCCATTTTATCGGCGATCTCTTCAGGCGTGGCCTCGCGGCCAAGCTCTTGAATCAATAAACGCTGCGTACGAACCAGTTTATTGATCGTTTCGATCATATGCACCGGAATACGAATCGTGCGGGCCTGATCGGCGATCGCGCGCGTGATTGCTTGGCGGATCCACCAAGTTGCGTAAGTCGAAAATTTATAACCACGACGGTATTCAAATTTATCAACGGCTTTCATCAAACCGATATTACCTTCCTGGATTAGATCCAAGAATTGTAGACCACGGTTGGTATATTTTTTAGCGATAGAAACCACTAGACGTAAATTCGCTTCCACTAATTCGGATTTCGCTAAATCTGCTTCGCGCTCACCTTTCCAGATGGCAGTGTATGTTTCTTGAATCCAACGGAAATTCATCGCCGTATCAATGTGAAGACGCTTTAGACGTACTTCAGATTCTTGGGCTAAAATCGCATAGGTTCTGAAACGACCGAAAGAAAGACCCGTGTCTTTTGTCATTTTCAGAAGTTCTTTTTCGTTGGTTTCGATCAACTTCATGCGTTCCATCATCGTCATCACATCTTTTGAGAATGTTTTTTCGATACCGTCTTTAATACGACGGCGTAATGTACCCATGCGATTCACTAAGTTTTTAAACTTAATAACTACGCGGTTGATCGTTTTACGGTTGAAGTTAATTGATTCAAAATTCGCCATCAAGGCTTCATTTAAAACTTTCAGTTCTTCCATCACTTTATTTTTATTAGGCATCGTAATATTTTCATCACGTAAAGCCGTAAAGTGTTTTTCAGTATCAGCTTGGTATTTGGTAACGATACCGATTAGCTGGTGAATTTTTTCAATATATTCTTTTTCGTCGTACTGCGTATCTTCGTCCTCTAAACCGCGGAAGATTGCTTTTACTTTGATACGGCCTTGGTCTAAACGTTTACCTAAATTGATAATTTCGTAAGTACCCAGTGGAGATAACAACATTGAACGAACGATTTCGCGCTCACCCTTCTCAATACGACGAGCAATTTCAACTTCGCCCTCGCGGGTTAATAATGAAACTGAACCCATTTTACGTAAGTATAAACGTACCGGATCGCTGCCTTTAGCATCTTCAGCCGCTTTAGGTTTATCTTCGTCTTCGTCGTCATCGTCATCGTCAACTTCAGATAAGAATTCTTCTTTCTCTTCTGCTTTAGCCGCATCAGAGTGTTCTGTGATAACAACTCCGTTAGCTTCTAAAGATTGCATAAATGCATCTAATACAGAAACGGCGACAACTTCTAACGGAAGGCTTTCATTGATTTCTTCGATCGTTACGCGACCTTTTTCTTTTGAAAGTTTGATGAGCTTTTGAATTTCTTCCGTAGCTAAAGCTTCTTGCTCAGCTAAAGAAAGAATTTTTTTATCATCTTTTGAATTTTGATTTTTTTCTGCCATTTGACCCCAGTAAGTAAGCGCTTAATAAAACTATAAAAAAATAAACTAAAAATTTACTTATCGTTTTTGTTTAACGACAATCGGTTCTTTTGCAGATCCGAAATTTCCGTCAACATGCCGTCATCAACATTTTGTTTCAGGCCTAAAGCAATTTTTTTAACTTGCTCTTTCAAAAACGTTTGTTGAATACGACGACAACAATCTTGAATCATTTTATTTTCTTTTTCTTCATCGAATTCGGTCGAACCCAGTGACGAATTTGAAAACATTAATTCAGGCTTGTCGACATAGTCGATCAGCAGACTGGTTAACCTATCAAACTTTTCAAGGTCTTGTCTATAAACTTGCTCTGCTTTTTCTAACAGTGCTTTTACACCTAAATGCGTGATTTGGCTCAAGATTTGCTGACCCGGCTGGTTCAATACAACTTCGAAATTGGCACGACTCTTGAGTGAAAGTTGCATTAATAAAATTTCAGCCTGAGATGAACCTGATAACAAAAATACGGGCTTACGGGGCTGTTCTGCTTCTGTTTTTGCTTGCAAAGGTACGTTTGCCGCATTCAAGTTTACCTCGTTAGTGCGGTTGAAATCACGGCCCGGAGTTGCCTTCGGCTGTCCCGAGATCGCTGAACGCACCCAATCAATTCCCACGTTCATGCGCTGAGAAAGCTCGGTAGCATATAGACTTTTCAACCGATTGTCTGGAATCGCATCAAAAATAGGCCGAGCTAAATCCATCAACTTCACCTTTTGCGAGGCCTCGCCTTTGTAATCACCCATCCACATATGCAGTACCACGTTGAAAAGTTCTGGTGCCGACGCAATCTTTTTTTGCAAAGCTTCTACACCAAATTTCATCACAAATTCATCAGGGTCTTTCGCATCAGCTAATACTAAACCACGCGGGTAAAGCCCCGCCGCTAATAATAAAGGAAGACTGCGTTCAGCCGCACGTTGGCCGGCTTCGTCACTATCGAAAAGAACAATTACGTTGGGGGTTAAACGTTTGATGATTTTCGCGTGTTCAGCGGTTAATGCTGTACCCATACTGGCCGCCACATTTTTAATACCTGCTTGAAAAATCGAAACTAAATCCATGTAACCTTCTACGATCACCACGGCATCTTCAGCACGAACATATTTTGCCGTATGTGCTAACCCGTACAACACTTTGTTTTTATGAAATACTAAAGTCTCAGGGCTGTTTAAATATTTCGGCTCACCCTGTTCGATAATTCGTCCACCGAAAGCCAAAACCTCTCCCATTTGAGACAAAATTGGAAATATCAAGCGATCACGAAAAATATCAAAGTGGCCATTGCCACCGGTACGCGCTTTAACTAATTTAGCTTCTTCGGCCAAACTTGAAGAAATATTTTTATCATGCAAGTGCTGCGAAAGACCTTCCCACTCGGTCGGAGCGTAGCCAATCTGAAATTCTTGAATCGTCTCGACACTTAATTTTCTTTTTTGTACATACTGCTTTATCGGCGAATCATTGGGTGCACGCTTTAAGGTCTCAAAGAAAAAATCTGACGCTATTTTATTTGCGCGCATCATCGCTTTCTTCTTATCTTGTTGAACTTGATATTGATCATTTTGATCTTTTTGAATTTCTGGCAGTGGAGTTCCTGAACGATCCGCTAAATATTCAACCGCTTCTGGAAAATTCATTCCGTTGTAATCTTTTAAAAAAGTGAAAAGGTTTCCACTTTTTTTGCAACCGAAGCAGTGATAAACTTGTTTTGATTCTGAAACCGAGAAGCTGGCCGTTTTTTCGGCGTGATCTGGAAAAGGGCAACGACCCATATAACCGTTTCCGCTTTGTTTCAATTGCGTGTATTGGCCAATAATATCCGCGATATTATTGGCTTCTTGCACACGATCTACAAATTCGGGTGGGTATCGCAAATGAGGTCTCCAGTGATTTGAATGTGAAGCTAAAGATTAATTACGCAAGCTTCTTTTATTAGCGGACTTCGCGCTAAGCAAGCTTCGCTTTGATGATTTCACTCATCATTTTTCCATCGGCTAAGCCACCCGAACGCGCTTGGCATTCTTTCATGACGCTACCCATATCTTTAACGGTTTTAGCTCCTGTCGTGGCGATCACGTCAGCGACAAGTTTCTCAACTTGTTCTTTCGACATTTGCGACGGCATATAAGCTTCCATTACTTTTAATTCAGCGGTTTCTTGATCGACTAAGTCCTGGCGGTTCGCCGTGGTGAATTGGTCGATTGATTCTTTACGCTGTTTAACTATTTTTTTAATTACACCCATGATGTCTTCAGTGACAAGCGGGGTTGGTCTAAGTTCAATTTCTTTATTTTTAATTGCTGAGTTTAAAAAACGAAGTGTGTTTAATTTAACTGAGTTTTTTGCGATCATCGCGGCTTTTATATCAGCCAAAATTTGTTCACGAATTTCCATGGGAGGTCTCCATCCGGATAAAACTTTTGAGAATTAACTTTTACTGTGAGTCTACGAGTAAACTCGATGAAAAATCAGCCACCAACCATACAGTTGATGGCCAAATTTTAACGAAGGCTATTCGCCCCAGCTACGGCGAGTTTTTTTGTTCGCACGTTTACGTGCTGCAATCGACTTTTTCTTATCTGAAACGCTCGGTTTCTCAAAATGCTCGCGCTTTTTGATTTCAGAAAGAATTCCTGCTTTTTCACAAGATTTTTTAAATTTACGGAATGCTCCTTCGAAGCTTTCGCCGTCTTTAATTTTAACTAATGCCACTGTCGTCACCCGCCTTCCAATGTGGTTTAAAGGGTTAGGATCAATTCGCTTGATCCGTGAATGAAAATCAAATAAGCAGTATATAGCAAAGGGCCCTAAGAATGACACTGAAGAATCAGGCTAATGACGGCCAGCAGCAAATTGATTTGAAGTTCATGAAAAAAGCCATAGCTCTAGCCCGCAAAAGCGAATTGGCGGGAGAAATTCCGATTGCAGCGCTGGTTGTAGATAAAAATGGCAGAATTATTTCCCAAAGCACCAACCTGCGAGAGACAAAAACCACGGTCCTTGGTCATGCCGAGCTTGTTGCCCTTCACCGCGCCTGTAAAAAACTAGGCAGTTGGCGTCTGAATGGCTGCACCTTGTACGTAACTTTAGAACCCTGCTTTATGTGTGCCGGAGCCTTAGTTCAAGCCCGAATCGACCGCGTGGTCTTCGCAACTCATGATCCAAAAGCCGGAGCCTTGGGCAGCGTAGCTGATTTATCGAATCACGAAAAATTGAATCACCGCTTTGTGACTCAACAAGGACCGCTTCAAGAGGAAAGCAGTCAAATGCTAAAAAATTTCTTTAAAAAAAAAAGAACTCAGAACTAGCTCTTTTCTTAAACTAAAAGTTAAATTTTCATATCCAGCCGGTAACCATAACTTGGCACGGCCGTAATATTGCCGACGAAGCCTTCAATTTTTTTCTTCAAATAATTAATTTGTGAATCGACGTTGCGTGGGGTTACGTCTGAGTGACCCCAGATTTCGCTCATAAAAGTTTGACGCGAGACTAATCGAGCTTTGTTTTCGACTAATAGTTTTAAAATTTCGAATTGCTTTGGCGTTAATGTAACTTCATTTTCGTTCACATAACACTGGCGTGAACTTAAATTCATTTTTAAATTACCAACTTCAATCACGCCCACCGTCGCCACTGAATAATCTTTTAGACGTTTGCTAACACGTAACAGAAGTTCTTTTGGATGGAAAGGTTTTGAAATAAAATCGTCGCCGCCTGACTCTAGAGTTTCAATTCGCTCGTCCGGAGTTACTGCACCAGAAATAAATACGATTGGAATTTGTTTTAATGCCGGAATATCTTTGATAATTTTGCAAAGCTCAACGCCCGTAACGTAAGGCATCTTGTAGTCCATAATAATTAAATCTGGCTGCATGTTCTGAATAAACTCTAAAGCTTTTTCAGCTTGGCAAGTATACTGGCAGGTGTAGCTCGGGCTTAGAATTTCAGTCAATAGCTGGCAGCTTTCTTCAAAGTCATCGACGATCGCAATTTTTTTCATAACTACATTCCTTTATACTTTATTTTTTTTGCCTCAAAAATTTTTTTAATGGCCTCGCGTTTATCGCCCTGAATTTCAATGACCCC
Source organism: Bdellovibrio sp. (assembly GCA_014376435.1). Classification (GTDB taxonomy): domain Bacteria; phylum Bdellovibrionota; class Bdellovibrionia; order Bdellovibrionales; family Bdellovibrionaceae; genus Pseudobdellovibrio. Next base: position 12,964 of record JACMRL010000003.1, read on the forward strand.
GCTACCGTCTTTTAAAAAAGAAGAGCCGCCAACGCCGCATTTTTTTTTGAGTTCCGATGTTAATTCTTTAAGGAAAGTTTCGTGAGCCGGAAGCTTGTCGATCACCGTCACAGTTTTACCACCGCGACCGTTCGATTCCATTCTAAAAACTACCGTAAAATTATTTTTTAAAACGAGATCATTCACGCGAACCAATTCTTGGTTTTTTTCTGCTTTACCAGAAATGATAGCTTGATCTTTTGGATCAGTTGAATAGACAAGAACTCGATCTTTTGTGGACAAACAAGGCTCCCCGTTAAGTGCTATACTTTACCAATTATGTGCAGAGGTCAAATTTTCGGAAATTCTGTTTGGGTGCCTTGTTCCGGTAACTTCTCACTGTTTAAACTATGTTTTGTATATTCACTTCCGTCAAATCTGAAAAGCTGCAGCCCGTTATCCATGACCGTAACCATATTAACGGGTCTTTGCCACAGCTTGAAAAGATTGCGCATGGTCGCGTCCATGTAGTTTGGCTGCAAATCTAGACCCTCATGAACGTGATTTAGCAGTAGTTCACCCCGATTTTCGAAGTTTGCATTCTCGATTTTAATGATAGGCTGCCCAAAATTAGTCATTTGAAACAACAGCTGGGCCTTGATGGCTTTGAAGTCTCGGGTGTTTACTTCGAAGCGATTTGTTTCTTTATTAAGCTTATAGATAAACATTTTATTACGAACACAAAAATCTTCGGTTAAGAATTCGTCAATAAAAGTGACGTCATTATAGATTTTACGGATTTCGAAAATTTTATCGCGCCCTTGTTTGGTATTTTTATTCCAATTTTTTCTTTCACGTACATCATCGCACTGATCCCAGTCGCGACCGTGACGCCCTTTGTCCCAGCGCTCTTCAATGTCGCGAAACATTTCAATTCCTACTTTATACGGATTGTACCCACCCATTTGCATAAAGGTTGTTCCCGAATGGTGGTCGGCAAAATCAATAATCTCTGAGTCATTTAAAATATAGCGAGTCATCATGTGCGAATGCCAGTAGGAAGCCCACCCTTCATTTAAAGTTTTAGTCATTCCTTGCGGAGCAAAGTAATAAGATTCATCACGAATAATCGTTAAGATATCTTGTTGCCAGTCTTCCAAAGGCGCGTAGTTAATCATGAAAGATAAAACATCACGCACCGGAGCTGAAGGAAAAGTTGCTTTTTGCTGATGTAATTCAGCCTGCTTTAATTCTTGTTCAGCAATGTAAGCGGGTGGATTGATATAATTTCGCATATACGATTTTTCTACTTTAAATAAGTAGTGATCGTTTTTTACCTTTGGAGCTGGATCAGAAAATTTTTGTGGGCCATTTAAAATACTGTGGCGATCAATTAAATTTTCTAAACTTAAACAGGTGTCGATAAATTTTTCGACTACTTCGTAACCATGGTGATCGATGTAACGGCGAATGCGAATGGCGTGATTTGCCATCTCATCCATCATTTTACGATTTGTTTTTGAAAACCATACATTATTCTTAAAAAAATCACAGTGACCGTATACGTGCGCCATGACTAGCTTCTGGTCCATCATGGAATTGCCTTCCATTAGGTAAGCATAACAAGGGTCAGTATTAATCACCATTTCGTAAATTTTTGATAAACCATATTCATAAGATTTAGAAAGCTGTTCGTACTCCATACCAAATTTCCAATGTGGGTAACGAACGGGAAAACCTCCGTAAGAAGCAATTTGACTGATTTGATCGTAATTAATTAATTCAAAAACGGTTTCAAAGCCATCTAGCCCGCAATTTTTTGCAATCTGACAGATTTTTTTTCGTTCTGCTTCGAGTTCTAATGTTAAATTAGCCATCAAACTCTCCGTTTCTTGCTACTGATTACTTACCTTTACCTAAGAAATCTTTGATTGAGTCTAAAATTTTATCGCGGCCTTCAATCTGGCTTAGCGTTAGACGATCATCTGCGTTGAATTCTTTTTGTAAATCTTTTAAAAATTGCCCGCTGCCGTATTTACTTTCGACTTGGCCATATGAAAACACATTCACTTTGGGTAGAAAAAATTCTTTTAATAAATTCAAACAAGTGCGGGTGTCTTCACCACTCCAGTTATCACCATCGCTAAAGTGAAACGGATAAATATTCCACTCGCTAGTTGGATAGTCGGCTTGGATGATTTGCTGACAAAGTTTATAAGCTGAACTGATTAATGTTCCGCCCGATTCACTGGTTTTAAAAAAAGTCGCTTCATCGACTTCTTTGGCCGCAGCATCGTGAATAATGAAACGGGTTTCTAAGCCTTTATAATGTTTTTTCAACCACGTATTGATCCAAAAAGACTCTAAGCGAACGATTTCTTTTTGCTCGTCACCCATTGAGCCCGAAACGTCCATCATGTAAATGACGACGGCTTTTGTTTGCGGCTGCTGAGTTTTCTTCACCGAGCGATATTGAAAATCCCGCCGAATGGGCACTATTACGGGCTCACTTGGGTTGTAAGTGCCCGAAGAAATATATCTGGTTAATGCTTTTTTATAAGTTTGTTTAAATTTTCGTAATCCCTCAGGGCCAACGGGCGCCATTCCTGAATAACGGTTTTTTTCTGCCATGATGTTTTTTGAACCCTTTGGCTCTATGCGAGGTAATTCTAGCTTCTCACCCAAAATCTCTGCCAGCTCATCCATCGAGATTTCAACTTCGATCATGTGCTCACCCGCATTTTCACCGGCCTTGCCCTGACCCTCGCCGGGTTGGCCTTGGCCTTCATCGGCTTCGCCGTCACCTTGACCCACACCCTGCTCATCTTGTTTGGGTCCATACCGGAACGATGGAATATCGATACGTGGCATCGGAATTTTTACAAATTCGTCTTCTCGTTTACCAATCAGTTCTCCGTTCGTGACGTATTTTTTAAAGTCATCACGAACTTTACCCTTGATGATACTTTTAAAGCGGTTTTGATCTTCGCGTATCGCCATTATTTGTTTTTCACATCTCCGCGGGCAAAAATACTTGCCACATAATGTAGGACATCCGTCGCCGAAATCTCATCGTAACCAAAATCTTTAATTAAACGTGATTTCACGATATCAATTTTTTCTTGCGTGTCTTTATCCGCTACTGAACTGACTAATGAAGTTAATTTAATACTGTCTTTTTGATCTTCAAACAGCTTAAGCTCAAGCGCTTTATGTAAACGCTCGTTCATCTTGTAATTGAACTTCTTATTATCGATCGCTAAGGCACCGATGTAATTCATGATCTCACGCCTAAAATCTTCTTTGCGTGATTCAGGAATTTCAATCTTCTCTTCAATCGCACGCATGAGACGCTCATCCGGCTCTTCATCGTGACCGGTGAATTGATTACGTACTTTTTCTTTTTGCGTAAAAGCTTTTACGTTATCAATGTAGTTAGCACACAGACGTTGCAATGCTCCGTCATCGGCGCTGATGGCCCGTTGGACTTCCGATTTAATAATTTCTTCGTACTCTTGCTTCACAACAGCTAACAGCTCTTTGTATTCTTGCTTTAAGTCTTCGTTTGATAAAAGCGAGTGATGTTTCAGACCGCTGTCTAATTCGTTCATCACCATGAATGGATTGACCGAACCCTTGTTCAGCTGTTGAGCCATGACTAAAGCATTCGATAACTTATCTTGAATATATCGCGGAGAAATTCCATCCAAGCCCTCACGCGTGGTTTCTTTACGAAGCTCTTTCACGTTGTCTTCGGTAAAATTTGCCAGCGTTTTACCGTTATATAGTTTTAGTTTCTGTAAACGAGTTAAGTTAGCTTTTTTCGGTTTTTCTAAACGAGTTAGTATTGCCCACATTGCCGCAATCTCAATCGTATGTGGCGCAATCGATATTCCGCGCAATTTTTGCGAATTAAAATCTTTTTTATAGATATTAATTTCTTCTTTTAAGCGCGTGATGTAGGGAATATCAATCTTCACGGTACGGTCGCGCAAGGCTTCCATAAACTCGTTATCTTGTAATTTACGATACTCGGGCTCATTGGTGTGGCCAATGATTACTTCATCGATATAAGTCTGCGCAAATTTTTTCGGTTTTACCCGATGCTCTTGCGAGGCTCCAAGTAAATCATACAGAAAGGCCACGTCTAATTTTAGAACCTCGACAAATTCAATTAAACCACGATTGGCCACGTTGAATTCCCCATCAAAGTTAAAAGCGCGTGGATCTGAATCTGAACCATACTCTGCAATTTTACGGTAATTAATATCTCCCGTTAATTCTGTAGAATCCTGATTTTTTTCATCTTTTGGCTGGAAGGTACCGATTCCGATGCGATCAGCTTCTGAAATAAAAAATCTTTTCACGCGTACGTGCGATAAGACTTTCATCAAATCGCCGTTATATTTTTCCATCAGTGCTTTAAAAATAAAACGTGATGGCGGGCAAAGCTCGCCCACAATTTTAGTTCTAAAATGTCCGTCTTGGCCGCGATTAATTTCTTCGCAAATAGTCGGGCGCATTTCTTCAGGAATCAGCAGCAGGGGCTCTTCATTCATTGGTGAAGGAAATACGCGAACATCTTTCCCGAAAATTCCGTCTAACTTTCCACTTTCATCAAACCATTCAAAAGTATAAAGCGCACCCGTTGCCGAGCGTGAATAATCTTCCAAGCCTTTTTTCAAGCGACGACAAATTGTTGATTTAGCCGAACCCACCGGACCGTGAAGTAAAATCACACGTTTTTCAGTTCCGTAACCCAATGCCGCGGCTTTAAGTACATTCACTAATTTCATTAGCTGCACATCCAGCCCGAAGACCGCATCTTTGCCGTTGTTAGGCAAATCGTCGAAGAAGCGATAGCGTACAATATGTTTTTTAAAATCAATATATTCTTCGGTGCCGGCTTCGACCACCATATCGAACATACGTTGATAAGCGTTGCGGGTAATTTTCGGGTCGGTCTTCACTAATTCTAGATATTGATCAAATGTGCCCGTCCAATGTAAGGACGCTGCCGCGGGGTTTTGGCCCTGCCATTTATCTACCAAGGATTTGAAGTTTATTGATGACGACATCGAAGCTCCTTTCACTTGATTTGTATCAAGATGAGTTTCGGGTGATCTAGTCTATGTATGATTATGCACTGAGATATTTCGGTTAGCGAATGTAAAACTATTTTAAAATTATTTCTTTGTAGCCACTGGGTTTTTTCAAGACGAAGGTCTCGCTTTGAGATGTGGTAAGCAATGTACGCTCTTTAAAAAGCCATATCATCTCGAACTGATTGTTTTTTAGTTCGATCTTTTTCTGAGGAGGTTCTTGGTATGTCCATTTCACGGTTAACTCTTGCGGCCCTTTGCAAGCAATTGGACGCTCCGAAGAATCAACCTGACAACTTAGGTTGGTCGACTGTGGATTTTGATCGTGAATCGCTTTCCACAAAATACGCGGATCGATGTATTGATTAAATATTGGATACAAAGATTTAGCAGAGAACGGGCCTTGATAATAACTTTGCGAAGTATGGAGCGCATACTGAATATTTTGCGGAGTCATTACCACAGTTGCTACACGGTAACCTAAAGTTCCCGTTACTTCCATGCGGATGGCTTTGCCTGGAGCTAAAGCGATTTCAATATTCACATTATTTTTTTGATCTTTGCTTTTGATTTGCGCCTTCGTTTGAAGCAGCACCGAAACGCCAGCCGGAATTTCTTTAACGCTATTTGTACCGCACGCAGCCAGGCCCAAAGTTAAAAACAATAAACCTGAAAATTGAATTAGCGAAATCATTTTTATTTTCATCACAAATCTATTTAAAGTTATGTTAACATCGAAAGGCAATATGAAATTGAGACATTTACTCTTATTTATTGTTTCGTGCGCCGTTCTGATTCTAAGCGAGCTGGTCGCCGGGTCTTTAATCGCCTTAGCTTTGTTATTTCAACTTGCCTTACTCATAAAGGCGATACCGCTATCAAAAAAATCACAATTTGCCGCACTAAAAATATTTTTATTTTGTTTGCCGACGTTTTTTTTCTGGGGTGGCATTCATTCATTCGTAAGCATCTATTCAGCTGAGGAGCACTGGCTATACTTTATCATGGCTTCGGTTGTGACGCTGGGTTTGTGTCTGATTGTAAGCTTACAAGGAATTATTATTTTTGATTATTTGGAAGAATCTGAATTTTTGATTGGGCCTGCATTTCAAAAAGTTTTTAACGATATTCAAAAATCAAAAGGCCGATTGTTTAAAACAACCGGCCTTTTATTTATTTTTTCATTTATCCCGTGGCTTTTAACCGATTGGAAACTAATCTTTTCGGTTACGGCGACACTTCTTTATTTAAATTGGCATCAACTGAAGCTGGTAATCGTGCGCCATCCTTCATAAATTTATCTACCAAAGTAATTTTTGTCTTCAAACCTTTTTTACGATCCGAATCTGTTTCGCTTTCGTTTGCTTTTTCAAATAAAACGCGGGCCTTATCTAGTTTATTTATTTTCAAGTAAACATCACCTAAGTGTTCCGCAATAATACCTACCCCGGGCTGCATAGCGTAAGCTTTTTCTAAAACTTCGATTGATTCTTTGTACTGGCCTTTTTTAAATAAAACCCAACCCAACGTATCTAAAATAAATGCATCATTTTTTTCTTTTAGAACTGCTTGGCGAGCGAACACTTCGGCTTGTTCTAAATCTTTTCCCATTTCAGCCCAAGAAAATGCTAAGTAGTTCATGGCTTGTGCGTGCTCTTGATCTAAAGTTAAAACTTTTTTCATGCTATCGATCATGGCGTCTTTTAGATCCAACTTATCTTGGATCGAACCGCGGTAGAAATAAACTTGCGGATTTTTAGGAAACTTTTCTTCCGCTAACTTTAAAACTTCTAAAGACTTTTTATAATCTTTATTTTCTTCATGAAACTGAGTCATTAAGAAAAATGTTTGCGGATTCTCAACCTTGTGAACCATTGATTCTTGTAATGAACTCATCGCCAGCCGCGAATTACCCATCAATTTTGCCAGATAAGCCGCGTGCAAACGCGCTTCTTCGAAGTAGGAGCTATCTTTAGCAATCTTCATATACTCATCAAAGGCTTTTTTAGGTTCTTTTTTCTCTTCGTAAACCGCGGACAAGTAAAATCGTACTTTATCAGATTCAGGTGTTGTAGCTAAAATCTCTTGCAATTTATTAATCGCTAAATCATAAGATTTTTTATCGATTAAGATTAATGCCATTTTTAATTTAACTTGAACTAAATCGTCAGAATTAGAGTCTAACACTTCTAATTGCTCGTACGCTTTATCGTACAGATTCTTTTCAATATAATACTGAGAAAGAATTTCCGCTAATTTTACTATAGGACCATGTTCTTTTTGAAACTTTGCGTAAAATTCGAAAGCTTTCTCTGCGCCTTTTTCTTTTTGAATCATTTGACCCAGCAAAGTAATGCCTTCACTGAAGGTCGGTTTAATTTTAACTGCCTTCAACAATTCAGCCTGAGCCGCGGCACCAGAACCCTTTAAATTTTGCTCGACTAAAACACGTGCTAAATAATAATGTGCTAAATGTTTTGAAGCGTAACTTGATTGTTTAGAAAGCGTGGTAAATGATTGAATTGCTTTTTTGTAATTTTTTGTTTCCGTGTAAACGGCACCCAAGTAAAGACGAGCTTCAGAATCTTCTTTATCTTTTTTCAATAAAGATAAATATAACTCTTCTGCTTTGGCATAACTTTTTGTTGTTGTGTAAAGTCCACCGGCTAGTAATTTAAGGTCTCTGCTTTCCGGAGCTTGAGCCAAAGCTTTTTCTGACCAATAAATAGCGTCACGAGTTTGGCCGCGACGATAATATTCGATCGCTAGTTTTTGCATCAAGGTTGGCGCTTGTGGATCGTAAACTAAAGCTGACTTCAAAGATTCGATTGATTCACTGGCTTTACCCGCCTGAGATTCAAGATCTGATTTTATAAATAAGTAATCAGCTTCCGATTGATTATGAACTGAATCAATTGTCGGTACATCAGAATCAAATTTTTCTGGAATATTCAAAGAAGAGGGTGCCCGGTTGTGATCGTTCATCGCTGAATCGTAAAACCTTCCTCCGTCGCTTGCGCAACCTAAGAAAAAAGTTGCCGAGAGCTGGAGTAAAACACCTAAAATAAGCTGATTCTGTTTAATCATATGAGCTTCCTTTCCAAGCTCATCGGTCTAATCAGGGCTTTCACACGAGTCCAATTTGTTTAAAATATAACCAAGCTTAAAGAAACTAGACCGAGTGTTTTTTGCATGAATTTTTATTTTTTTATAATTAACTTTGAAATAACTGGTAATTTATAAGTATCTGTTATCACTAATATAAATCTTAACTTTTACGTACAGGTCTTAGGACTTTCGACTTGACTTCGAATTAGTGCCTTTTTTATTTAACCTCTAAGAAACTCTTGGGTGTCGAGATACTTGACAAGGGGTGGCGGCAAAGCTAACTTGCGCGAGAATAAATAGGCGAAAAGCTTCAGTTTTAAGCTAAAACGAAAAGCCGAATAAGCCGGCAAATGGAGGCCATTGTGATGAATCAAATGGACAACTTAGGCGTTAAACCAAGCGCAAAAGTTAAGATTATTAAACGTTATCAAAATCGTAAGCTTTACGATACTCAGCAAAGTTGCTACGTCACTCTAGATGATATTGCTAAGATGATTCGCTCTAACGAAGAAGTTATGGTGATCGACAATAAATCTAAAAATGACATCACAGCCGCAACTTTGACCCAAATCATATTTGAGTCAGAGAAAAAAGCTTCTCAGTACGCTCCGCTTTTCACATTACGTGAGATCATTCAAAACGGTAACGGCAGCATTTCTAGCTATTTAGCTAAACTTGGCGCTTTCCCGATTGATTACATGACTAAGCAAGCGACTGTGAACGTGAACATTGACCGAGTTTCTACAGATGATTTGAAACAAAACTTGGAAAACCGCGTAGCTTCAGCAGCTCGTCTAAACACAGATTCAACTTCGAAAGCAGTAGCCGAAAAAGCAACGGTGCTTCCTGGAATGAATCAAGAAGACGAAACTCCGAACTTACCGCTACCAAGCAACAATCAAAACTTTAATCAGTAATTTAGTTTTAGACTTTATTAAGTTATGAGATTCGAAAGGCTTGCAAGAAATTGTAGGCCTTTTTTTATAAAAATCCGATCGTGCTACTGTCGAGAAGCTAGAACATACTAGGCAGTATGGCAGCAACGCACTAGCCAACAGAAAAACCTACTTCAAACTACGCACCAAAAAAATCTTCTTATGACTAGATTGCGTATTCGCCGAAGTAGCATCAATATCCGGCCAAGTTTCCGAAGATGAGTTCGACCCACTGAGACCCGTTAATTTAATTTTATAAGGTCCCGACGGCATCGGCATGTGAATCACCTGAATCGTTTGCGGCAAGGTCGACCACTGTCTTAAATCTGCGCGCTCAGAAGCAATCATGGCCACCCAAGCTAGCGTCCCAAGTAGTTGATCTTTTTGGCGAACTTGATCGGCTACGACCTCTTTAGCGACTCTGGCACCTATTCTACGGGCAATTAGGGCTGCGTGATCATCTTCTAAAGTTTGAATCGCTGCTTTTTCAACATTATAAATTGGCTGGCTAACATATTTAGTTACGGCGGCAGATTCGCCGCCGGTGCTAACTTCAGCCTGTAATGATTTTGTCACACTCGGGGTAGGAATTAAATATGGAATTGTTCTTTCGCCTGGGCGGGGCGCTTTTCGCGGCCCCCAGCCTTGCATAAAAACAATCATCACTTCATTTTTATTTTTTTGTTTAATCATTTTTATTTCTTGTTCCGTAGCGCCAACTTTTTTAACTAAGCCTTCGAATTCTTGCGTTCTTCGAGCTAGCCAACAACCGCGCAACATATCTAAACCAACCGTTCGGTAAGTTGAATCAATTTCGTAAGAGCTTTTGTAGGAGATGCACGCGTCGTCGTAGCGTTTTTGTGATTCGTAAATCAACCCAGATAAATATTGAGAAAAAGAATTCAGCTCAAACTTTTTTTTATTCTCAGAATTTAGTTTATTAAATTTTTCGTTGATACGGCGAACTTCGACCATGGCGTCGTCAGGTTCTCCCATTTCTAAATAATTTAAAGCGGCGGCCGCATTGATAAATAATTTTTCAAAGGTATCACCTTTGTATTGAATCATTTCTTCATTTAACAAAGTTGCTCCGGCTAAGCGCGAGGCCGAGTGGTAATCAACTTCTTCACTAACCTTGTCGGCTTGTTGAAAAATTTTACTACTTTTTTTGTAATCTCCGCAGATTTGCAAAGCGGTTCCGTAATCAAGCAAGTAAACTAGCTGATCACCATTTACTTTGTCACTTTCAGTTTGTAGTAATTGTAAAGCCTCGGGACAGCGGCCACCCGTAAGGTGATCGCGCGCAGGAGAAACGTTACTTTGATAAGTAGCACAGCCAACTAATAAACTGAAGGCTGCAATGAAGGCTATTAAAAACGAAAATTTAAACATTAAAAATCAGCTTTTACAGGCCGATTGATTTTTTCTTGAAAGTCTTGCGAAGTTGTTTTTGATTTGTCCAAGTGATTACACCCGTTTTTAAATTTGTTAAATTTAAAGTGATTTTGTAATAAACTGATTTGTCTTTTCCAACTTCTTGCACGATTGAATCTAAGCGTCCGTTGATAATGAAGTCAGCACCCGTTTGTCCACCCGCAGATTTTTTAGTTTCTTCTGAAACCATGCCGTTATTTTGGTAATCGTATTCATTAGAAATGTCTCCACGTGCTTCCTTATCTACGAAAGCTACTTTGCCTGAGTTGGTTAAATCAACGCGAACCATGTCCATGATGCTTTGGGTATCAATATGCTCACTAGTTTTATTTTGTAAGTTTGTAACCATCACGATTGGCATTTTCTTCGCGTTCGTAATTGATGGATGCATCGTCATTGAATCAACCATTGCTTTTACAATCACTTGCATATCCGTTTCTGACCACTGATCGTTCATTAAGTTTTCACGGCTAACATCGTCGTATTGGCCTTTCACAAATGCTTTCGGTCCGCATGAAGAAAAAGCTAGTACCGCAGCTGCGCCTAGAATGGTTACTTTGATGATATTCATTATAAAACTCCTTAGTTTGTTAATAGCTGCCATCATGCTAAACGATTTATTATAAAACGAAAAGCATACTGTGTTCCGGTTTATGGAGCGCACTATTTGTTTTTATCTTCTCTATGTTTGCGTACAATTTGCTGTAGCGCAAGAGATGTCACCTATACACAACAGTCGTCTTGCTTTTGAACTTTTAAAGCCCGTTTTTAACGCCGATGCTGAAGAATTTTGGCTAATAGCTTTAAACTGCGACCTTTCATCAAAAGGTTTAACGATGATCGCCAAAGGCACCCTGAACTATTGTCCGGTTCACCCGCGCGACCTTTTTCGGGAAGCGATCCGATTTAATGCTTACGCGATGATAATTGCCCATAATCATCCAAGCCTAAATATTTTACCGACGAAAGAAGATATTCAGCTAACGAAAAAGTTTTGTAAGTTAGCCAAGTTATTAGAAATACCAATTTTAGATCACTTAATATTCAGTAATGAAAAATATTATAGCTTTAAAGAGAATAATTTAATTTGAAGGATTAAGTTCAACAGAATCGTCTTGCCCTGAGGGTTTACGAATCGGTGTTACGCTGACTACTTTGGATAAATCTTTTGATAACACGACATGAAACCCGCCACGACGGGCATTTTCAATATACTCTTTCGCGTACTGCTTTCGTACTTCCTCATCTTGCTGCGCCAAAGCAGCCTCATCATACATATCTGAATTGATTACTTCGGCGGGCGTTATCTGAATATCAGACTCTCTCCAAATTTGTTTTGATACCGGCACATCTGCAGGATTTGTCTCTTTAGCATTTGTAGTTAGCACCAGTGGCTGCTTCAAAGCGTGCGCCACTGCTTTTTCTGAATCAAAGCGTTCTTTTTGTATTTTGTGCGTGGTTTGTTTCAAATATTTATTTACGACTTGTTCAACATCATTCGACGACAAGTCAGACTGACCTATTGGCAAATTTTTTAATTGATACTCGTTATAAAAATAGAAGCCACCATATCCAACAATGATAAGTGCGATCATATAATTAAACAGTTTATTCAGCTGTTTCATAAATTGCTTATCGGCGGCTTGATTGCAGAATTTCAATATTTATTGTATCAAATCGAAACAATTTACAGTTGCCGCTTATCTTTTTCCCTGAATAACGGGAATTATAATGATAAATTCTGTTCCGACACCTTTTTCGGAACGAACTTGAATTTCGCCGCCGTGGTTTTGAATAATTCCGTACGAGATACTTAAGCCTAAACCTGTGCCTTGCCCGACCCCTTTAGTGGTAAAAAATGGTTCAAAAATTTTTTCTAAAACTGCCGCATCCATTCCCATTCCACTATCTTGAATTGAAACCTGCACTCGACCCGGCTGGCTCGAAGATGCCTTGATCGGTAATGTCGAAATCCAAATTTGGCCGGATCCCTGGATCGCCTGAACCGCGTTTGAAAGAATATTCATGAAAACTTGGTTAATTTGCGAGGCATAGCATAAGACTTTAGGAACCGGCTCATACTGACGGTGAACTTGAATACGATTTGTAATTTCGCCCTTTAATAAATTCAGGGTGGTATCAAGTGCATCGCGTAAATCAATTTCTTTTAATTGGGCTTCTTCTAATCTTGAAAAGTTACGTAGTCCTAAAACAATATCGCGAGTACGCTGGGCTCCGTCTTGGCATGACTTGATTAATTGCGGTAAATCTTTTTTAATAAACTCATAATCAACTTGGCCTTTAATTTCTTGTAACTTTTCTGGATTTTTTTCAACTGTGTCAATAATTTGAAATAGTTTTTGCGAGTAATCTTTTAAATGACTGGTGTTGCTGTAAATAAAACCGATCGGATTATTTAATTCGTGCGCTACGCCCGCTACAAGTTGACCTAAACTAGTCATCTTAGCCGAATGCACTAATTTTGTTTGCGCCTCTTTTAAATCGTTGTTGGCCATTTCTAATTCTTTGATTTTCTTTTTTAAATCATTTCTAGCCTGAAAAATTTTTAGACTCATCTCATTAAAAGCCGAAGTCAGTACGCCAATTTCAGTTTTATTTTTAACGGGCAACTGCACTAAACTTTCGGTTTTATCAAATGATCTTAAACCGCCAATAAGTTCGTTGATTGGCCGTAAAAGCCAGTTTGCACTAATTAATACAGTGACTAATAAAAACAGAACGACCACGCTAATAACTGATAAAAACGCGATATTTACATTTTTAAGTACCGACTGCGAATCTTTTTTAGTAACACCCAGGGCAATGTAGAAATGCGATTTATCCCAAGTAATTGGGTAAAGAATAAATCCATAAGGCTCTGAGTCCGTAGATATTTCAAAAAATTTATCCGCATCAGCGCCACGTAAAACTTTGTCGATAAAACCTTTAGAAAGATATTTGAACTGGGGCAAAGTTGAAGCAATAATTTGGCCGGAATCCCTGACTAAAAAAGCCTCTAGCTTCAACTTTGCTTTGATGCGAGTTAAAAAATAATCTTTCAAATCAATGATTTGCTCAACGTAGCCGATAATTTTTCCCGAAGACGAAACTACTTTTGAAAAAAGAATCAGCGATATTTTGTTTGATTCAATATAATCAACTAAGCCAAGCTCAGATTTAGTTTTTAAATGACTTAAGTACTTGTCATTTAATAAAATCTTTTCAGCATTAGGACTAAACGAGCGAACATTATTTTTTTCGTCTTTGAAAACAGTCGATAACAAGTGACCTTCACGGTCGTAGAGCGATAGCGAAGATGCAACGCTAGCCTTTATCCACTCGCTAGATAAATCTTGAATTGATTTAATGTCACCCGTTGTTAAATTATACAGTAAGTGAGGATTTTTGACTAAGCTATCGCGGCTTTGCATCAAGTGCGTGTAATAATCAGAAATCATTACTTCAATTTCACGCCCATTACCGCGTAAACGCTCTGACAATTCATTATCAATCGCTTTTTCAAATTTAAAAACTGAGTACCAAGCCACGAAGGCTAACGGTAGAACTGAAAAAATAATAAACCATACAATTAAAATTGATCTAAGTGAGCGATGTTGAGGTACGTGACGTTTTTTATCACTCACTTTGTCTAACCTCGATGATGAACCGCTTAATACCCGCAGGCACTAAACGCGGATGATTTTCAAATTCGATGCGGTATTGGCCGAACTTTGCTAAAAATTCATTAACCGAATCGACATTATCTTGCGGTAATGTGAAATGATAATATCCCATTGATTCTGTTCTTTTCCAGCCCAGCTCAACTTCCCCGGCCTTTTTTCCACCCATGCTAACAATTTTTTCTAAAACTTTTGGCGTAACTGCGTCCAAATCTGTCACCACTAAAACGCCGCGATAAAGTCCACCTTGCTTTTTAGCTTCTGTAGAAGACACGGGGGCCTGGGGTGGTTTGGTCGCCGGCTTTACTTCAGTAACTGCCGACACTGGTTTTGGGTTTTCTTTCGGAGTAATCAAGCGGTTAGCTTTTTGTTTTGCTGCGGACTGAATCGGCAATTCATTCAGGTTCATTGATGATTTATCAGCCCCAGGCACCGTTGGCGACAGCTTCGTAACTTCTAACAAAGTGACCGCTTCGCGCTTGGCTGATTCGGACATATTTTCAATCCAGCGCGGACGAATGAAAATAATCACTAATAAAATAATAGAAATCGTTGAAACAGAAATTGGTTTTTTGTATTCGTTGATCTTTTTAAGATTTTTAAACTGTGAAGGCGTTTTTGATTCAACCACTGGTTGAATGACTGCGGGCTTGGGTATTTCGATTTCAAAACTAGCATGATCAGATACTAAATTTTTTATTTGTTGAATAATAATTTGATAAACATGCTCAGAAGATTGCAGAACTGGAAATTTTTTTAATCCAATCTTAACTTTTTCGATGTCGTCTTCAGATAAATGCCCTAATGAGTAATCAATTAAATTTTCGTTCGTAAAAAGATAAGAAACTGTTTTGTCGCTATTTTTTTTAAATTGAAATTCATAATTGGCCTTAACCTCAGGCGCCTGCTGCACAACTTTTTTAAATGTTTGGTGAAACAAAAAACGTGTTTTATCGGCGGTTATCTTAAACGCTTTAGCAATCTCTTCAAATTTCATATCGAATATCAAAATCCCAATAAAAATTAACTGCTGAATTTTTTGTGTTTTTTTATAAATCAAACGCCATTCTGTAATTGTTTTATTTTCAAAAACATGAAAAGCCAAAGTTGAATTGACCGCCGGAATTTTTTCGCAGATCTGCGCGATTTTTTGTAAAAGGTGACCAACATCATTTGTACGAATAGCTTTTTCAGATTGGGATACAATCGCTTGATAAACATCAAATGCTTGCGTTGAATTTGGGTATAGCAAATGAGTCGCTAGCCAAACGCGCGCTTCTACGGAAATAAACATATTAAATTATATTAGTCGATTGTCAGCTGGCTGAGAAGATCCAGTTGGTCTAAAACTTTACCTGAGCCCATAACAACGCAAGTTAATGGATCTTCGGCGATTGAAACCGGAAGACCAGTTCTTTCGCGAAGCAAAACATCTAGGTTTGCTAGTAGTGCTCCGCCACCTGTTAAAACGATTCCGTTATCAACAATATCGGAAGCTAACTCCGGTGGAGTTTTCTCTAAAGCTGTCCGAACTGCATCCACGATTTCAGATAAAGGATCCATCAAGGCGTCGTTGATTTGCGTACTAGTGATCTCGATGGTTTTTGGGGCGCCGGCAACTAGATCTCGACCTTTTACTTCCATCGTTCTTTCAACTTCAAAAGGATACGCATTTCCGATTTTAAGCTTAATTGATTCAGCCGTTCTTTCACCGATCAATAAGTTAAATTGACGACGAACGTAGTTTACGATCGCTTCGTCAAACTTATCTCCGGCTACTTTAATTGATTTACAATAAACAATACCACCCAAAGAAATAACGGCTACGCCCGTGGTACCGCCACCCATATCAACAACCATATTTCCTGAAGGTTCGGTAATAGGAAGCCCGGCACCGATCGCGGCGGCCATTGGTTCTTCGATTAAGTGAACTTCGCGGGCACCTGCGGATTGAGCCGCTTCTTTTACTGCGCGTTTTTCGACTTGGGTAATGCCGAACGGAACGCAGATAATAATGCGTGGACGTACTAACGATTTTTTCTCGCCCATGGCTTTTTGAATAAAATATTTTAGCATCGAAGAAGTGACTTCAAAGTCAGCGATTACACCGTCTTTGATTGGACGAATCGCTACAATACTACCTGGCGTACGACCCAACATTTCTTTGGCTTCTTTACCAACCGCTAAAACGCGATTCTGCATTCCACGATAATTTTTTTGAACCGCTACTACTGAGGGTTCATCAAGAATAATTCCACGGCCCTTGACATAGACAAGCGTATTCGCAGTCCCTAAATCAATAGCGATGTCATTTGAAAAATAATCGGTAAACTTATCAAAGAAAGACATTGAGTTTCACATCCTATGAACATTGTTAGCTCAATAAAAATTCTAGAAATTATATAAAGCTGAGTCAATGCGGATATTTAACGCGAGCCGACACGTCATGCAGCTCGCGGATGAAAAAAACTACTGAGGAGTACAAGTCACATCGACAAATCGGCCAGCACTGCGGGCTTTAAAAGTAGACTTTGTTTTTAAATAAGCGGTCGAATTAGCGGAATGGTCTAGTGTTAATCCACGAGCACGGTATTCAATTCGTGCATTATCTGCATTTTCACCATCACCGCTGATTTTTGCCGTTAAACCTTTTGCTAATTGAATTTCTGAGTCAATCAGACGCGAATCATACGGAGCCGTAAATTGAATGTCCTCAGTTACACCGCGTGCTTTACGTAAACTAGCCGAGCCCACGCATACAAATTGTGTGTATTTTGCATTAATAATATTTTTCTTAAATTTCGACTTACCTTCACACGACAATGTTAATTTTGTACGTCCTGAATCATCTTGCGCTTCGATGCGAACAGGCTGTCCAGCAAAACCTGATTGGCTAAAAGAAAGTGTACTGTCTAAGCCTTTATTGCTTAAAGTAATTGTATCAGAAACTCCACGATTACCTGGAGTGTAAAGCATGCGTGTTGTTCCAAAACGACCGATGTCGATGAAAAAATATTTATTATTAAAGCTGATTTCCATTTCTGCTTTAGCATCTACTTGAATTGGTAACTGCACAGGTACGACGATGTAACCATTATTGTACCCTGAGTAAGTACACATAATCGTTTTTTGATCTGCATTAACTGGATTGATCGGCTGAGTAGGTATACCGGGCTGAGTTGGAACGCCGGACTGACCAGGCAAAGCTACGTTTTGGCAATTCTCACGGTAAATTCGGTTCAAAGCACCGCGCACATCACATTGGTAAGATTGAGTTTGAGTCTGTAATTGAACTTGCTGACACATCGTAGGAATGTCGGCGTACCGACGTATTTCCGTATGACATAATTCCTGTCCGGTCTGAGGATTTTTTTGATAACACGCATACGTACCTTGGCCAAATTGGCAGTAAACGCTGGTGTTACCATCCGCATCGACCACACCTTGTGGACCCGGAACCGCCGCGACCGTACCATTGCCTCCGCCGCCATCGCTTTCGCTACAAGCAGAAATAAACGAAAATAATCCGATCAATAAACCTTTATATAAAGACTTCTTCATAAGTGCTCCTTAACTTCCATACGCATCAAAGCAGAATCAACGCCAAGCACAAATGCACGTGGTTCAATTTGAGACTGATTTGCTGTCGAACTTTTTTTCATGCACCACTTTTTGTTCGAACTAGACCAAACTCCAGTCTAAATCTAAATTTAAAAACCGATAAACAGAGGATGGAAAGCATTTTTGGTTTATTAACTATATTATTTAATTTAACCCTGGTTGGCGGGGTTGTTATGTTTATTTTCAAAGTCTTAAAGTTTAGAAAAAAATCTGATTTCAAAAATGAAATTGATAACTTACAAGCGCAAATTTCTTTGCTGCGTATTTCATTGAAAGCCAAAGTTAAGAAAAAATCTTTTACATTTCGCAGTCAGTTTCCAAAGCCCCTAATCACCGGAGATTTGATCGATACAGCCCTCAATGAGCTTATCGAAAATAAATTAGAAACCGGTAAAGAGTTGCAGGCCTACTTTGACTTATCACGCAGAATAAATTCATTTTTAGTGGTTAATATCCAAGGCTATTCGCCCATTGAAGATTTTATGAGTAACGATTTTAAAAATGAAATCTCGATTATTCGCCTGATCAAAGACATCAGCAGCCTTAGTGCACGCTTAAACAAGCGCAGCGATAGTTATAATTTAACTAATCAGAGCGCTAAGCTTGCCACGGTTGATAATCTTATTTTTACTTCGATGATCGAGGTCAATCGCATTTTTAACGATACTCCTGAGGTTCACGAAGAGACCCCGCCAGTGGCAAAAAAACCAGCCGCTTAGTATTGTCTTTTCCATTCTTCAGTACGACCGAATAAAGGAATTCCCACGTAACCGCGCAACTTTAATTTATCTTTGCCGTCTAACTTGATATTTGCTTTGTACGTCTTGCCTGATTTTGCATCGTAGATCGTACCACCGCTCCACTCATCTTTGTCTTTTTTAAAATCTTTAAGAAAAATCATTCCCATAATTTCTCTGGTTTTTAATGCTTCGTCAGGATTTTTGTCGTCTTTTGAAGTTTTTCCCTGATCGTTGGTTGGTGTTTTTAACCAAACAATTTTTCC
Source organism: Bdellovibrio sp. (assembly GCA_014376435.1). Lineage (GTDB taxonomy): Bacteria > Bdellovibrionota > Bdellovibrionia > Bdellovibrionales > Bdellovibrionaceae > Pseudobdellovibrio. Next base: position 31,826 of record JACMRL010000003.1, read on the forward strand.
TTCCAGTTTTTCCGCAACTGCGTAAATCTCAACCTTTGCATCGTCACTGGCAACTATCCAAGTTCCGATTGGTAAAAATTCTTCGGCGACAACTATCGGCGAACAAAACAACAATGCTAGAAATATTTTTTTCATACTTTTCCTTTATTTAATCCATTTTGCTTTAAAAATGCTACTGTACGCGGTAATTTCTTTCCACGCATCAATGACCGCCGCATCACAATCACAGCTTACTTCTTTTAAAGACTCTTTAACTAAACGAGTTTTAAATCCACGACCACTTTTTAGCATGGCAAAGTTTTGATTTTTTATTTCACCCAAATTTTCTTCTAATTTTATAACTTTACGCTTTTTTACATCGATGATAATTCCACCCAGACGATCCAACGAGGGGCGATTGTCGATCCTCACGAACAATGCAATTCGGTCATCACCTAAATCAACGGCTGGATATTTTTCTCCATCAATTTCGCATAATTTTGACGCGTTACCCTTATCGTCGAATTTTTTAAGCGGTAAACCCTTTATTTGCAAAGGCGTGCGTCGGTTTTCAGATACTAAAATAAATTCTCCGGCCGCATTTTCAGCGCAACCTTCTCCTAAGACTTTATATTCAAGCGAATAGTCTGATGTGTTTTTATGACATTCGATTTTAAATTCACAGACTTTATTAACCACAACGGGTTCTTCAGCTTCTTGAGCTAATGCGCTAAAAGATAATAAAATAGAAAGACTTATTATTTTAAACTTCATCGCTTTAACCGATTAACCCAATCACATTGCTAAATGGATCCTTAATTTGACAAATTTTTTCTGAGGTTGGTAAATCAATCGGTCCGCGATAGATCGTGGCACCAAACTGCTTGAATAAATTGATCGTATTTTCAAACTGCGCAACTTTCCAATAACCCACACTACCGCCCGTGGCTAACGGCGATTTATCATCAGCAAAGTGCAGACATAGGCCTGAAGAGCCCAGCCTAAATTCAACATAATTTTCTAAATCGATTGTAGGCTTTTGATTAAATACTTTTTGGTACCACTGTTTTGAAGCTTGAATATCGGCGACAAATAAATAAACAAAATCTAAACCCAGCAACGTTACAAATTCTTGTGAAGGTACTTCGCTTTTGAGTTTTGCAAAAATTAAAGTATCACGAAACCGTCCATTTTCTATTTTTTCATCTTTTAAATAACCTTCAAGTTTATAACCAGTGCGAATGGCTACACCCGCTGACTTGTTATTATCAGCAGCACAACGGATTTCAACCCGGTGAAAATCTTTTTCAAAACAAACTTTTTCAAGTAAACGAACTGCCTCTGAAGTGTAACCTTGACGTCCGTAAGATTCGCTAATCCAATAACCTAACTCGCAACGTGAACTACGCCAGTCGATCGAGTGAACACCTATATTGCCTACAAATTTATGCCCGGAGTTTAAATAAATACCGTAATCAAAAAGCGCTTTTTGTTTCCACGATTCCATGCGCATTAAAATATAATTTTTCGAATCTTCGGACGTTTGCGTTTTAACTGGCCAAGGCATAAATTCGCCCAAACGTTCACGGTTCTGATCAATGGTTTTAAACATTTCGTCGACCACGGTTAGATCATGTTTTCTTAAATAAATTCTTTCGCCATTTATTTCTTCAGGAAAACCTGTAACCGTCGTCATTTGCCACCATCTGTCATTATATTATCCTACAAGTCTCTTTTATCTGGCAAAAGAAGGCTAACTAATTTTCTAAATATTTTTTGCTGTTCGGCATTTAGTGGCTTCAAGAAGTTATCTTCGACTTGCTGGCGAATTTTCTTAGCATTTTTAAGTAATTGGGCACCTTTAGCCGTTAGACCTACATTTTTAATGCGACGATCTTCTAGATCTCCGCGGCGCTCAACCAGACCTATCTTTTCAAGATGATCAATACATTTAACCATGCTGGCCTTATCGACTCCAAGTTCTGCGCCTAAATCGATCTGACTGATCGGCCCACTTTCAACGACCTTTAGTATGCCTAAATGATGGCTTTGAATGTTCAATTTTTTAAGAGCTTCGTTGTGAAGTGCTTTGTAACGGAGGGCTGATTTGGTTAGACAGTACCCAAAAAACTCTTTAAGTGCTGGATGTACCTTCGTTTCGTCTAGAAACAATACATTCGGTGCTGAATTCTTTACCTTTTTCATTTTCATTTATATAGTTTATTGTAGAAATGGTTTGTAACGCAAACGATTTGTCTTTATACCAAATACTTTAAACAGAGGTCTCAATGAAAAAATTAGTGATTTGCTCTTCTTTGTTTTTGGCGTTTGCTTTAACTGCCCATGCTGAATCCGTTGACCTAAAGACGATTCTAAATGAAACCTCCGGTAACTCCCCGGCCGTTGCAAAATCAAAAGCTTCTTATGATGAAGCTTCATGGAAAAAAGTTGAAACCTTTCAAGGATTTTTACCTAGTCTTTCGTGGTCGGTAAATTATCTAACGAACAAACGTTATATGCTGGTCGATGTAAATTTAGGCGGAGCACCCGTATCGATTGCGCAAGTGATTCCGACGACGGCTTATACCTTGAATGCGACTCTTCCACTATTTGATGGTTTTGCAAGTACCAATCGCTTTTTAGCGGGGAAAAAGTTAGAAAGCTCAGCTCAGCATGAGCATGAGTGGACGCAGTTTAGTGTGAAACGCCAGGCGACTTTACAATTTTATCGAACTTTAGCCGCGCAAACTTTAAAAGATGTGGCTGAGCAAAATTTAAAAACTTTAAATGATCACCTAAAAGATGCGCAGGCCCTTAAAAAAGCCGGCATTGGCACAAGCTACGATGTACTACGTGTTGAGGTTCAAGTTTCTGAGGCAAAATCTGAAACGTTAAACGCAAACGATAATTATGAAGGCGCTAAATTAAAGTTAGCCGAAATTATCGGAAAACAAAATGAAATCCGCGATCTACAAGGAAAATTACCAATCATTGATGATGCTGTCTTAACTATTATTGCCGCATTAAAACCCGGCCAGCGCACGGATGTTTTAGCTTTGCGTGAACGTGCTGATTCACTTCACGATTTAGATGCAGCCGCTGGCCGCTACTGGACACCAAAACTTTCAGCTTACGGACAGTATCAGTACTATAATAACATTAATGATAAATTTAACGACGATGCTGCTTATCGCGAAGCTTATCAGGTAGGTCTAAATTTAACTTGGAATCTTTTTGATGGAATGGGTTCAATCGCCCGCGCTGGCCAAGCTTCCGCGCAAGCTGCACAAGTTGAACAAATATTAAAAATGGTTCAGATCAAAGCTAATCAAGATTTTGAATTTTGGAAAAGAAAGTTCACTTATTTTAAAACAGTTTACACTTCACGTATCGTAGAAGTTGATAAATCTTCCGAAGCAATTCGCTACGCTAAAGCAGGACGTCGGGCGGGAACGCGCACAACCACAGATTTGTTAGATGCGGAACTTGATTTATTTAGATCCCGCGCCGGGCAAATCAATGCCCAAATGGGTGCGATTGAAGCCTTAATCAATTTAGAACTAGCTAGCGGCCAGCAACTTTACCAATTCAATTAATAAAAAGGAATACAACGTGGACAGTAAAAAGAAAAATATTTTTTTAGGTATTGGCGCAATTGCAGCTATGATCGCAATTTACTTTGTATATGAGTTTTTCATGTACGTTGAAACTGATAATGCATACATCGAAGCGCATAGCGTATTAATCTCGGCAAAAGTTCCGGGATACATTAAAGAAATTTTTATTAACGACGGACAAAAAGTTAAAAAAGGCGACATCTTAGTACAAATTGACGATCGTGATTACAAAGCGGCTTTTGAAGCTGCACAAAGTGAAGTTCTTTCTTTAGAAGCTCGCAAAAAAGATACGGAAAAGAATTTTTACCGACTACGTGAATTATTAGCAAAGTCTGTCGTTTCGCAGCAGCAATACGACGCGGCCAATGCAGCATACAATGAAATGAAGGCTAAATACGATTCTGCAAAATCACGCGCGACCCAAGCAGAAATCAGTTTGGAATACACTCAGCTAAAAGCTCCGTCTGATGGCGTGATCGCCCGTAGCTCAGCCGAAATTGGCCAGCTTGCTAATCCAGGAACCGCATTGGTCGGATTCGTTAGTTCAAAACAACGATGGATTACCGCTAACTTTAAAGAGACCGAATTATCTGATATCAAAGTTGGTCGTAAAGTTGATATAAAAATCGATGCATTAAATGGCAAAAATTTTAGCGGCGAAGTTGAAAGCATCAGCTCGGCAACGGGCTCAACCTTTACATTATTACCACCAGATAATGCGACTGGAAATTTCACTAAAGTTGTTCAGCGTGTTCCAGTGAAAATTAAAATCAATAATTTATCTGAACAAGATAAAGATTCGATGCAAGCTGGTTTGTCTGCCGTAGTTAAAGTTCATCTTCACTAGATTATTTTTCGGGCCGCAGAGCTGGCTTGGAGTTTCACATGAATCGTGATTCAAAATTAATTGTTTTCGTAGCGGTTTTAGCATCGCTTCTAGAAATTATTGATACATCTATCGTGAACGTGGCCTTGCCTACAATGATGGGTAACTTAGGCGCCACGCTTGAAGACATTTCGTTAATCATCACGGGTTACGCAATCGCAAATGCCGTAATACTACCCGTTTCGGCGTGGCTGGGCGATCGCATCGGACGTAGAACGTACTTCTTAGGTTGTATTATTTTATTCACGATTACGTCGGTGGCCTGCGGGCTGGCGCCGAACTTAGCAACTTTAACGGTATTTCGAATTCTGCAAGGTTTAGCGGGCGGTGCTTTATTGCCAACTTCGCAAACATTAATCTACGAACAGTTTCCAAAAGAAAAAGCCGGCATGGCCGGAGCCATCTTCGGGATGAGCGTGATGATTGGCCCAACTCTTGGCCCCGTTATGGGCGGATACTTGACTGATCACTTCGGTTGGAGATCAATCTTTAATATTAATTTACCGTTAGGGCTTCTAGCGCTTTTTATCGGGATGATGGTTATTCATAATGCGAAGAAAAACCCAGAAGAAGAAGGAAAACCACGGCCAGCACTCGATACAACGGGTATTGCATTGATGGTCGCCGGCATTGGTTGTCTACAATACGTTTTAGAGCGCGGTGAATCAGATGATTGGTTTTCTTCAAAAGCAATTATCATTAATACAATCGTAGCCGTTATTTGTTTACCAACATTTGTATGGTGGGAAACTAAAGTAAAGAATCCGATCATCAATATTAAACTTTTTAAAGATGCCGCCGTTCAAAATGGTGTCATGCTGATGAGCTTATTAGGTTTCTTTTTATACGGTATAGTTTTTTTGTTACCCGTTTTTTTAGGCCGAGCTTATCACTACAATGCAACTCAAATCGGAACATTTTTTATTCCCGGTTCATTGATTACGATGGCCATGATGCCTTTTATTGGTAAGCAAATGCAGAAAGGTACAAATCCAAAAATATTAATTATTATTGGATTTGTGTGTATTGAGCTTTGTTTATTTATGATGACTAGATTTTCTCCGCTTTCTCCGAAAGATGAAATCTTACGTATGCTTTATATGCGCGGCTTTGCCTTAGCATTTTTATTCGTACCGATTAACTCGTCAATTCTTAGTCAGTACTCAGGAATTAATTTAGGACAAGTAGCTGGCCTGATGAATCTATTTCGTCAATTAGGTGGAAGCGCCGGAATTGCTTTAGTAGCAACCTTACTAAATACAAAAAGCCATCAGAACTATGCCGATCTAACAAATCGGATAAGTTCTTTAAATCCACAGGCACAAGGCTTTGTAAACGGTACGACTCAAGCGATGAAAACAAAAATGGTTTCGGATGTAGGAATCAATATTAATTCCTCAGCAGCAATTAAAGTGATGTATATGAAAGTGCAAAACCAGGTCTTTATGATGACGTTCTTGCAGCTGATTTATATTATGATGGGGATTATGCTTCTTGTGGTGTATCCATTGTATCGATTAAAACTTAAAAAAGGCCCTGTTAAAGTTGTTGATGCCCATTAAGCGAATTTTTTAACGAACTCTAATTGTCTTTCAACCATATAATCAAAAGCATTTAAAAGCCGGTCGTGTTCACGACTGGCGGTTTCAAATCCGCAGTAGCTACCCATCAGCTCAATCGTTTCATGAATCGCTTCGATCGTTGAAACGCAGTGGGCTGCTGGCTGTTTGCGTACGCGAAAGTTAGACGGCGCTGACGGAGAAAAACAAATGCGTGGCAAGTTTTGCAAGTTTACACTTTGACGAACTGTTTTTCGAGCCGTAGCCCAAGTTCCATCGATTACAAATACCGTAATTTTTTTATCTTTAGAAAAAATCTCTACTTTATTCTGATCGTCTATATTACTGATGTTGGTTGAACGCATTCCGGGATATAAAATCATCGAATGATTATTTGGATCAGCTAAAATCTTGTTCACTTTTTCATCCAGAGAATAGTCTTGGCCTTTAATTAAATGCGAACCTTGTAAAACTAAGTGCGACATTCTTCCCGAGGCAATTCGACGAAAGTACTCAATCGGATGAATTAAAATCACAAATTGAATCTTCGGATCAAAAGTTTGAATCGCTTCGCAGTAACAACTGAACTCGGGGCTATTACAAGTTGTGCAGATTTTACGGTAAACCGGTTTTGCCTGCTGCAACTTTTGTTTATTTTCTAAGTAGTCTTGTAAATTGTATTTTTTCATACAGCCGGATCAGTTTATATGGTTAAAATAATTTTGGTGAGACTTCCGAAACAGAAACTAGACTTCGAGATTCAAAATTTGAGGATTTGTGGATAAGAAAAAGCTTTTTGAACACTTTAAAACTCAAATTTCGCTAGAATTAGCGGCGATCACGGAAGCAGCCAAAAACACTTACGATATTGCCACCCACGAAGAAAATAAGGCCGAAAACAAATACGATACTCGCGGACTTGAAGCTTCCTATCTAGCGGGTGCCCAAGCTATTCGCGTTTCTGAAATGAAAGATGTTCTAATCGTTTTTAAAAACTTCAAAATTAAAGATTTTACAGAGCACCAAACGATAGCCAATACCGCATTAGTTGAAGTGAACCTAAACGACAAAACAAGCTTCGTGCTAATTATGCCCAAAGGCGGTGGCCAAACCACGCAGTTTGAAGGCCAATCCATCCAAGTTATCACCCCCGAAAGCCCTTTAGGGCGCATGCTCATTGGTAAAAGCGTCGGAGACCTAGTCACTTTCGTGGCCGGCGAGAAAACCCGCGAGTATGAAATAATCTCTTTGTCATAGCGCTAACCTTGATATTTTAACTCATTCACAGTAACAATGAGCCTCTTTTCGAGGATGTAATATGATCAGCACAAGCAATGTTAGTTTACGTTTTGGTGGCCGCAAACTTTTCGAAGAAGTGAATGTTAAATTCACTCCGGGCAACTGCTACGGCCTCATCGGTGCGAACGGCGCAGGCAAATCAACTTTCCTAAAAATCTTAGCCAAAGAGATCGAGCCAAACACCGGCGAGATCATTATGAACGCCAGCCAACGTTTATCAGTTTTAAAACAAGATCACTTCGCATTTGATAATGTGTCCGTTTTGAAAACCGTAATGATGGGTAACGAAAAGTTATTTAAAATTATGGAAGAAAAAGAAGCTTTGTACGCCAACCCGAATTTTTCTGATGCAGATGGCGAGCGAGCTTCTGAATTAGAAATGACTTTTGCAGAACTTAACGGCTGGGAAGCAGAAGCCGAGGCTGGAACAATGCTAGCGGCCTTAAGCATTGGCGAAGAATTACATAATAAATTAATGAGCGAGTTAACTGGCGGAGAAAAAATAAAAATACTTCTAGCCCAGGCCTTGTTCGGTCAACCCGATGTTCTATTACTAGATGAGCCAACGAATCACTTAGATATCTACGCGATTCAATGGTTAGAAGAATTTCTTGCGAACTTTAAAAATACAGTGATCGTTGTATCGCATGATCGTTATTTCTTAAATCGCGTTTGTACACACATTGCCGATATCGATTTCGGCAAGGTAACAACTTTTAGTGGTAACTATGATTTCTGGTTACAAGCCAGTGAGTTAAATCAGCGTTTGTTATCTGATCAAAATAAAAAAAGTGCTGATAAAGCCGAAGATCTAAAAGCATTCATCCAGCGCTTCAGTGCGAATGCTTCAAAATCAAAACAAGCCTCGTCTCGTGCTAAACAATTAGAAAAAATCACATTCAACGAAATGCCGCTTTCGTCTCGTAAAAAACCTTTCATCGGTTTTGAATCGATTCGTGAAGCTGGGCAAGATATCTTAACGGTTAAGAATTTAACGAAAACAATCAACGGCGAGGTGATTTTAAAAGATATTAACTTCAGCCTTAAAAACGGCGATAAAGTAGTTCTGTTGGGCCGCAGCGACCAAGCAAAAACCGTATTAATGGATATACTGTCTGGCGAAATAAATGCCGATTCAGGAACATACCAATGGGGTATTACGACGATTCAAAGTTATATGCCTTCTGATAACAGCAAATACTTTAACTCAGACCCAATGTCTTTAGTCGATTGGTTACGCCAGTACTCTGAGAAAAAAGAAGAAACATTTATCCGTGGCTTCTTAGGTAAAATGTTATTCGGCGGCAATGAAGCCTTAAAAATGTCGAACGTATTGTCCGGCGGAGAAAAAGTGCGCTGCATGCTTTCAAAAATGATGTTATCTGGCGCCAATGTATTATTACTTGACGGGCCAACTTCGCATTTAGACTTAGAAAGCATCACGGCCGTGAATGAGGGTATCAAACGCTTCAAGGGCACGGTTATCTTCACATCACACGATCACGAGTTCGTGCAAACCGTTGCTAATCGTATTATTGAAATTGACGAAACGATCGTTGATGACCGTTATTCAACTTATGACGAATACATCGAATCCAAAAAGCCTAAGCACTAACGTAATCAGCAATGTCATTCAAAGCTTGTTTCCAGTGAGCACGCATCTGATTTTTCAATCGCACATCTTTTAATTTCTCTTGCTGAATGATTACCATATATTTTTTATTATCACGGCTATGCACTAAAAACTGAATCACCGTGGCTTTATTTAATAAAGTTGTTTTCTCTTTAGCTAGGTTGGCCATTATGGTTTCCGAAGTTAGTTACACGAGGCCGATTTTCCCAGAAAAAATTTTCTTTTACGACTTCTAAATTTCTATGCGGATGCAAAGGATAGTAAACTTGATCTTTACCACCATCATCGCACTCGCCGATTCCTAAATAGTGCACGTCTTCGTCTGTATTATTTAAAACTGTATGCGCGATGTTGCTGCCCGGCGGAAAGAAAACTCCATCGCCTGGTTTTAAATCGAAAATAAAACCATTCAGCCAAACTTGTGGATGACCTTTAAGAATCAATACAAACTCTTCTTCATCTTTATGAGCATGCGGCCAAGATGAACGACTTTTAGGAGATAAAATCTCGCTCCAAACCGCGACTACTTTTAAACCGACATGATCAGTTATACGTATGCCCTGAGTGAAAGTTTCTTTGTCTCCGGGATAAGAATAACTACCACGCTTTAAATCATGAATAGATTTTATAAATGGAATTTCTATTAAACTACGTTGGTGATTTAAATTACCCACCACTCCATCGTGCGGCCCTAATTCTTGTGCGGGCGCATCCGACCACCAAAAATCTTTAAGCTCAGCCTTCATTTCCGGATTGATTGGAAAAATACATTTATTATCTGTTTTTGTTTTGTCTCCCAGAACGGCAAACTCAACATCTTCTTTCGTATTATTGATAAATGCATGTGCGATCCCCGTTCCGGCAGGAAAACCAACTGCGTAACCTTCATGTAGTTGATAAATATAGCCATTAATCCAAACATGCGGATCACCTTTGATAACAAATAAAAATTCTTCTTCTGTATTTTCCGCGTGTGGAGATGATGATTTTTGACCTGGCTTCAAGGTCATCCAATGAACCGCAAACTTTGAAACATTTAAAGCACGGCCCAAATCAGAATTGATTCGACCTTCTTCTGGTTTTGTAATTTCTGATTTATTTTTGATGAGAGATTTATAGTCGGTCATAAACAGACCATAACAAAAAAGTTCGAGGTGCAGAAACAAAAAAACCGACTCTTTCGAATCGGTTTTCCGTTTTAAATTTATAATTTAGATTTTAAATTTAAAGAGCTTAGCTTACGCCAGCCCGTAACTAATAACGGTTACGTCCGCCGCCGCCACCGCCGCCACCGCCGCCGAAACCACCGCCACGTGAATTGTTATCACGAGGAGCCATTGGTTTTGCTTCGTTAACAGTCATAGCGCGTCCACCAAAGTCTGCGCCATTGTATTTGCTGATTGCTGTTTGTGCTTCTGAATCAGAAGACATTTCAACAAAGGCAAAACCTTTGCTGCGTCCTGTTTCACGATCAGTGATGATCTTAACAGAATCAACAGTTCCGCATGCTGCGAATGTTTCGTTTAAGTTCTCTTCAGTTGCAGAGAATGGCAAATTGCCAACATATAACTTCTTACCCATAAATACCTCCTAAAGGCTGTGGGAGCCGCTTCGGAGGACCAGGCGAAATGCCAAAAGACTCGAAACTAGCGATTACACTTACAAAAAGGAGTCTATAGTAAGCCTTGGCAGATTGGTAGGTTATTTTTAGTGAAGGCTGTTGGTAGGGTAATTAATCCTCAGACTTCGTTTAAAGCGCATTCAATGCTTATAACGTCTGACTCAAGACCAGGTACCAAGGCCAGCTACTCCTTTGGCATTAAATTTTGCAAATAAATCGATCTATTGAAAACGGCTTGCCGTCGGAAAAAGCAGAAGTACCCAAACCCACGAAGTAGAAAATGCTACCTTGTAGATAAATTAACGTTAACCTACGAAAACGAAATTCACCAGAGGTTACCTTGGATATTTTAAGCTCTTTATTGTCAGGCAAAACGGCTAAGCAAAATGACTTCAAAAAAGTTCTTTGGCTTTTAAGTGTAATGAAGTGGCTGCAGCGCCCTCGCAATGCAGAGGAAAAAGATTCTAAAAAAGAAACCGTCTATACAGTTCGCATAAAATACCTATTATTGATCTTAGATAAAAATCCGGAATGGAAAAATAATTTCATTGAAACGATCAGCGGAGTTTTATTTAAAATATCTTCGATTTCGCAGTTCTCGACGGTGGGCCTTTCAAATTCATCTAGTTTTGTGCAAGATTTTATTTATCGTCTGCAAGAGAAGGTTTTACCAAAAACTCCGCTGACGGAAGATCTTTCAACCTTAGTGCACGAAATATTTCCGCACGAAGATGAAAGCGAATTTATCGATTTTATTGAAGAGTCCGTTTTAATCGATCTGGTTAATTTATTTCAAAATGAAATTGCCCTGCATAACCGCTTAACTACCGATATTTTATCGGCTAGCTATGTTTTAAGCGTGCAAGTTTTAAGTACGGTTTTTTCTGTGCAGAATGAATTGAATGATTTTAGTGTTAAACCAGAAAACTTACCTGAATTTCAAATCGAAGGAATTTTACGTAGACATCAAGAGACCTTAGATTTCAATATTCCACTTAGTATTTTAAGCCAAATTGATTTAGCTGAAAAAAATATTGATCAACTTCACGAAAGCATGAAAAGTCGTGGCGTGAAGATTGAATTAGTTTATATGTTTGAAAATCAAAAGCGTAAGTTACGTCGCCTACGTATTCTACTAAGCTTTCTAACTCCAAGCGCTTCTAATGCAGTGGTGATACGCTATTTTATTTCTAATTTAGTTTTAGACGTTTACCACCAAAAAAGTTTGCGTTCTTTTTTAACAGAAAACTTAGCTCTGTTAACTGAAAGAATTGTGCAAGCTAACTCGCACTTAGGCGAACATTATGTGACTTTTACTTGGTCTGAGTTTCGTAAAATGTTTCGCTCGGCCGTGGGTGGTGGGGCAATTACCGTTTTGACGGTATTTATAAAAACTTTTACGACCAAAGTTCACTTTACCGGATTTATCAAGGGCTTTACCGATAGCTTAAATTACTCGGGAAGTTTTTTAATTATTCAAATTCTGGGTGGGACACTCGCGACGAAGCAGCCATCAGCGACGGCACCCTATATTGCGTCTGCCTTAACAAAATCTATAGTCGAAGCTAGAAAATCGATTGTGGCATTGCTTAGAACACAGTTTATTGCCGTACTAGGAAATTTAAGTTCGGTTTTTCCAATTTGTTTTATCATTTCACTACTTGCATTTAAATCGGGGCATTCGATTTTAACCGATGAAGAAGTTATGACGACTTTTTTTTCGACTAACATACTTGGTCCATCGGCTTTATTTGCAGTATTCACTGGATGTTTATTGTTTAGCGCCAGCTTAATTGCTGGATGGTTTGAAAACTGGGTCATTACCACGCGCTTAAGTAACCGAATGATGAATAGTGAGTTTCTTCATAAGCGCCTTGGCGAAAAACGCACTCATTCATTTGCTAATTTTGTTGGAGATAATTCAAATTCATTAGCAGCCAATATTTCTTTGGGTTTTTTGCTGGGGTTATTGCCACAGATAATTAAGTTCTTTGGAATTCCGCTTGAAGTTCGTCACATTACTTTAGCGACAGGTTCATTTGCGACATCACTTCCTCAGGCTTTAGAATTGGGCGTAAGCGCTTGGGATTTAGTTAATTCGGTCGCCGGAATTTTAGTGATCGGTCTGATTAATATTAGCGTTAGCTTTTCGCTAGCCTTTTTAGTCGCTTCAGCCTCTTCTAAAGTTCGCTTTTCTTCTTTTATGAAATTATTAAAATGGGGCTTATATTTAATTGTGACCCGCCCGTGGCTTTTATTAGTTCCCGAAAAAGAAACGGTTCCAGCAGAGCCGAAAAATCATTAAATATCCCAGCCTGAATTTTGTTTGCGGCCACGATTTTACGATCCATTAAAGCATAGGTGTGTTGAATATTTCTAGCTCGTGAAAATATTTTTAAATGTGGGAACGATTATTGAGCAAGTTTGTAATTATCAGCGCCGCCACCCGTGGTGCTTGGAAATAAAAAACTTTTGCCGCTCAAGAGGTTTCTTTCGGGCCAAAAGCAAATCTGAAATCAAGTACTTCGTCGACCCAATATTTAAGTAAAGCCGGCATACGGTACCAATATTATGGGTGCTGGCATGTGATTAAGCCAAATTTGGATGCGCACAAAGCACTAAAACCTTTTTTTATATTTTTAATGCTAACGATCACCTAATAGTTCTTGAAGCTTCTTGGTATAGTGTGTGCTATAAAGGCTTTATCAGGAGGTATCATGTTAGCGACTGCGAAACTTTTATTAACGACCTTTGTGGGTTTTATTGTGATCGACTATGTTTGGCTTAATTTTGTGGCTAAAAAGTTCTACATTGAACAAATGAGTGAGGTTGGCCGAATCCAAAACGGCGAATTTAAACCCATCATTTGGGCGGCGATTATTGTTTATATATTACTAGCTTTAGGAATTGTTTATTTTATCCTGCCGCAAATTGAGCCCGGCCAAGGTTTCTTACAGGTATTTCTGTGTGGAGCTTTTTTCGGATTAATTTGTTATGGAGTCTATGACATGACAAACTTATCTACTTTAAAAAGTTGGCCACTAGCTTTAGCGGCTGCAGATATGGCTTGGGGAGCTTTCGTTACTGGAGTCGTCACCGTGATTGCCCAGTACGTAAAAAGCCTTTAGGCTTTTTACGTATTTTTAACTACATCGTTTTGTTAAAACTAGCATTGCGAACTGGGATTTGAATTTCATTGCGTCGTAAAAATGGAATGCTCATCGGAGGATCGTATTGGGCGATTCTTGGCTCTGATTCAGGTGCAAAGCTAGTTTCTTTTGTTAACCACTGAACAAGTTCTTGCTTTTTTTCTGCAATTTTTTCGCGTGAATTAATTCCGGCGTATTCGATAGACGCGATCACTTCGCCGGGTCGACTTTCAATTTTAATTTCTAAATTTTCGGGAACCGGTGCTGTTGCCATTGTGTATCTCGAAGGTAAAACAAAACACATTGCCCACTTTTTCCCTTTTTTTTCTTGCAGCACAGGTAAAGTCATCGACATTTGCGTCTTTGATAGATTTTTACCAAAAAGATAATCGGCTAGCTCTAAAAATGCGGTTTCAGTTGCATGTTCGTAATGACCCGTAATTTCAATATGCACGACTGTATATGGTAAATAGGCACGTACTTCTTTATTTCCGTCTGATTCTTTTAAAATGTATTCGGGTTCTTCACCGGTACGAATTCCAAAAAGACCAGCGACGCCTTTAACTTTTTCGGCAAATGGTGTGGAAATGTGATCTTGATTCTGCATAAAATCCCTTTCTACAAACCCACAGATTGCGGGCTAAGTGACCCGCTCCTGCAGGTTATATTCAGAATATGCATTTCAAAGACCAACTGCCTATTTTTTATAAGGTAAATTTATAAGGATTTTTTCCATAATAAGGGGAAAATATCTCTATTTAAAAGACTCTTCGTTATTAAGAGGCATCCCTGCACCGGCATTTAGTTTGCGTATACCTTGAAAGAGGGATTTTGATGAGCACGGATACTCGAATAGTTATTTTATTATTTTTTGCAATGGCTTTAACTGCCTTCGTTTAAATGAGAGTATTGGGCTAATATATCATCGGCACTTTTAACGACTGAATCCACTTGAACCGAACTTAAACAAACTCTTTGCTGACATTCTGACATTTTTTCTCCGCCGCAATGATGATCACAAGCGGCACCACCCCAGTTAATTAAATTTTGAGACGTTAGTGATGCCCAACTTCCAGGCCCCGTAGGACCAAATACTGTGATCGATGGAACATTTAAAGCACCGGCCAAATGATGAACTCCAGAATCATTGTCTACATGAAATAAACTTCCGCTTATAATATGCGTCACTTCTTTAATATCTGTTTGAATAGAATGAAATCTTACAGACTTTTCATTTTGGAAAAGTTCAGTATCTTGCGGTCCAACCAAACTTACGCAATGGATTTTTGGATATATTTCTAGCAATTTATTTATAACTTTTTCGTAATTTTTTGGAGCCCAATTTTTTGGAGCGCAATCAGAACCAGAATGAACTGTAAAATACTGAAATATTCCTAAATCATATTTGCGCAATATATCTTCTGATGGATTTAATTCTAAAAAAGGTTTAGCCGTAGTTGAATCTTCGAAACAATTTTCAAACCACTGAGCTAAGGCCTCTTTATAGTTGTAAAATACGTGTTGTGGTTGGTGAAAAATGTTTTTATCCAGACGTAAATGATGAAGCGGAACTTTTACATTATCGATTAAAGGAAATGTAAGATTTAAAATCTGTAAAAAGCTTTCCCCGCTGTCCACAGTCTTATCCACAGACTGTGTGGAAATAAAATGTGAAAAAATTTTTTGTTCACGATATAAATCTTGCAACGCAGAAGGAATGGCAATAACTACACTGGAGCTTTTTTTTGAATCGCCTGCAGTAATGGCGTGAGTACTAAAAAATCACCTAACTTAAAATGCGACATTAAAAGCAAAATTGGTTTTTGCAAATTTAATTTCATTTAATAAATCCGAACTTTATTTTCTTGGTCTAACGACGCTAGAAGGATCTCCGGAAATAACTTCCGTAGATCCACGTTTTTTCTTTTTTAATAACGGATTCTTTGTATCGCTCATCGTAGATAGTTTTTCAGGATATAAGCTAGGATTCATATTTGGGTTGTCTGGGTTTCCATTGGTGGCTGGTTTATCACGTTGGCTATTAATGCTTTGTGCTTCGGCGTAAGAAGCAAATAATAAAAAAATACCTAGAGCTAGAGGTGCAAATTTTAAATTCAGTTGTTTAGTTTTCATACCTACACATCCAGCAACCTGCGTTCCAGGCCAAGAACGTTTAAGAGCTTTTCTAGTTGAAGTTTTAGGGACATTTGACCCACATTCAGTATGGTACTTCGAAAACAGTTTTTTCTGCCGTTGCAAAAAAACGACGATTCTTCTGATGGCTAACCTCGTAACCACCCGTCAAGCTTCCGAATGAAGGCAAGGTTAACGAGTTTTGGTCTAATACAAAGCAAGGCAGACGTAAGCGTGTAGAGCCTTCTTTGATACGAATCACCGGATGAATGTGACCTTGAATTTGAAATAAATTTTCTGCACGGGCTTGCAAATGACCATGAGTAAATAAAAATGGTGGTTTAGCGTACGCATCTTCGATGATTTTAAAGGGATACTTTTTTAAATACTCAATTGATCCACGCTCATGATTACCAATTAACAAAGTCCAATTTAAATTTTTATGCTTGTTAAAAAATGTATCTAAATCTTTTAAAATATTAGGTGACCAACTATTTTTCTGATGAATCCAGTCACCTAAAACGAATACACTTTTTGCCTGAGTTTTTTCAATTAGCTTTTCTAAATTCGCTAGGTCTTCAAGATGCGGTCCCGATGGAATTGGAATTCCGAAACTCTGAAGGCTTTCGGCTTTACCGATATGAACATCGGATAGTCCTAAAATTTTTTCCTTGGGCCAGTAAAAGGCTTTCTCGGGTAATAAATGAATTTCTTCGTTACTAAGCTCTAGCTTCATCTTGTTTTTGCCACGTTTTTTTTAAGTCGGGCGACTTTCATTTCTAAAGTTTCGTTAGAAAGATGATTTCCGTTACTCATCGAAAAAAATAGCGGAAATGACAGTGGTGATGGGTACAAAAGTTCTTTCCACACAGTTTTCATTTTCGAAAGACGTCTTAAAGTTTTTTTAAGCCTTTCGCTTTCTAGGGCACCGGTTAATACTTCATCATAACTTTGTTTAATTAATAGATTATTGGGCTCGTATTTACTAAATACATCGTACAGAAGCGATGAACTAATCTGCATTTGTTTACCCGTCTTGCGTGAGCCTGGATAACCGGTGAAAACTAATCCAGCAATCGACGCGATTTCACGAAACTGTCTTTGCGTTAATGAACTAATTTGAACGGATGCATTTATTTCTGCTTCAATATTTTCTTCTGAGAAAAAATCATCATCAAATAAACTTTCATATTCATATCCAACCGGTCCCATCATTTCAAAACCATACTCACTGATCGAAAACGAAAAAGTGGCGGGCTTTCTCTGTGCAAAGCGATACGCCCATAGTTGGCTAAGACCTTCGTGCACCGAATGACCTTCGAATGGGAACACAAACAAATGCTCGCCCTCTTTTGAGCTCCATTTTTCAATTAATAAGGTGTCTTTTTCAGGTAAAATAGAACGTTTTCTTTGTGCTTCTAATAGAGGACCTAAAAATTGTTGGATCGGGTGATTTTTTTCGCTTATCACTTCACGGAATGATTCACTCAATGTTTCAGATAAAGAAAATCGACCGCCGTCCCATGAAGGCACCGTATTTGTCGATCGCGTCGTTGCTTTCACGTAAGCATGCATGTCTTTGATCATAACTAGTTCTAGCTTTTTTCCAGAAAATTGAAATACGTCCCCTTTACGTAATTTACTGATAAAACTTTCTTCGACTGAGCCAATTTTTTTCTGGTTTGTATAACTAACTCTAACGCTTTCGCGTGATACAATCGTACCAATCGACATGCGATGCAAGGTCGCCATCCGCGTATTGGCTAATTTGTATCGTCCGGTCTCTTCGTCGTAGGAAACTTTATGAAACTGTGAATAGTTTTTTAAAGTCTCTCCGCCTTGGGTAAGAAACTTCATACACCAGTTCAGTTCGGCACGCGTGACCGTTGAAAATGAATGTGTATTTTGTAAAGACATCCATAATTCATCCATCCGAAAACCAGGACCACAGGCTAAAGTTGTCATATGCTGAATTAAAACATCAATGGGTTTTTTTATGGGGCGGCGTGATTCAATCTGACCGCTGGCTAAAGATTTTTTTACTGCTTCTAGCTCAACAATTTCCCATGAATTTGTGGGAACAAATAATAATCGGCTTTTACCGCCGGGGCGATGGGCCGAACGCCCCGCTCTTTGTAACAGACGCGCCACCATTTTCGGACTACCAATTTGCACAACTCTTTCCACTGGCTGAAAATCGACTCCTAAATCAAGTGATGAAGTGCAGACGACCCACTTAATATCGCCAGATTTCACTCCCGCCTCTACGGCTTCGCGTTCGTCACGGTCCATCGAGCTATGGTGAAGGGCTAGCTCGCCTTCCATTTCGGGAACGGCTTCAGCTAAAGTGTTGTACCAGCGTTCAGCTTGCGAGCGGGTGTTGGTAAAAATCAGAGTTGATTCTTTTTGATCGAGCGAATTAACTAAAGCATCTTTTAAGAAAAAACCTAAATGCCCAGCCCACGGAAATCCATCAATTTTTTCTGGTAAAAGAATTTCTAGGTCCAGTTCTCGGCTGACTCCGCCCGAAATAATTTTTGGAATTACCGTAGAACCCACCGCTACTTGCGCTGCTTCTTCTAAATTTCCAATCGATGCTGACAGTGCCCAAGTTTGTAGTTCTGGATTAAGTTGACGTAAATACGACAGACCCAGTTCGATCAAACTTCCACGTTTGCTAGCAACTAGCTCATGCCACTCATCTAAAATAACTAAATCGACTGTTTGTAAAATTTCATCTGCGTCAGGTTGAGAAATCAAAACAGCCAATGATTCAGGTGTGGTCAATAATAAATCAGCCGGATTTTTTAACTGCTTTTTTTTCATCGCCACAGATGTATCACCCGTGCGTGATTCAACTTTAATTGACCAACCTTCTTGCACAATCGGTTCATTCAACGCTAATTCTAAATCACGGGTTAAGGCGCGAAGTGGAGTTAGATAAAGAACTTTTAAACCCTTTTTTTTTGGCTGAGAAAGAATTTTTGCAAAGGCTCCCATCGTTGCAGCATAAGTTTTACCAGAACCCGTTGGTAGATGAAGTAATCCTGATTCACCGTTTAGATAAGCCTTCCACAACTCTTCTTGAAATGGAAAAGGCTTCCATGCGCGATTTTTAAAAAACTTATGTACGGGTGCCAAGATTTTCACGGCGTGCCGTCGAGTAATTTAAATGCCGTGGTTAAATGATCAGCCTCATCAAATTTTTTATCTTTGCGCCAGCGTAAAATTCTGGGAAAACGAACTGCAATTCCTGATTTATGACGATTTGAAGCGGCTATTCCTTCAAAGCCAATTTCAAAAACATGAAATGGTTCAAGTGAACGCACCGGACCAAATTTTTCTTTGGTATGTCGACGTATCCAGTAATCAAGCTGATTAATTTCATCTTGATCTAAACCTGAGTAAGCTTTCGCAAAAGGTATTAATTCTTTATTCTCTGACCACAATGCAAAAGTATAATCCGTATAAAGATTGGCGCGTCGACCTGTACCTGCTTGGGCATAAAGTAATACAGCGTCTAAAGTTAACGGATCAACTTTATTCTTCCACCAATAGCCGGTTTTGCGACCTACCGGATAAGAACTGCTCCAGTCTTTAATCATGACGCCTTCAGCTTGTTTTTCACGAGAAAGCGCCCGCAGGTCTTCGACTTGTTCAGGATTTTCTGCATTGAGTGTAGGAGATAATCTAATTTTTTTACTAAGTAGTGGAGTCATTAATTTTTCTAGAATTTGCTTTCGTTCACGCAAAGAAATTTGCCGTATGTCTTCATGGCCTGTCTCTAAACAGTCGTAAGCAATAAAAGCTGCGGGAGTATTTTTTAAAGTTAGAGCGGATACTTTTTTACGACCCAATCTTTTTTGTAACTCTTGAAAAGATTGAATCTGATCATCTTTAATAATTACGATTTCTCCATCTAATACAGTTCCGTCTGGTAAAGCGGCAAATAATTCTGCAATGTCGGGAAATGAAACTGAAATATCATCTTCACCCCGTGACCAAATCCAGATTGCACCAGCCCGACGGATAATTTGTGAGCGAATACCATCGTATTTCCATTCGATGCACCAACGCTGGCTATCCCAATCTTTTTCAGTGCGTTCGCTCCAGGCATAAGCCAAACAAAATGGATATGGCTGACTGGGTAAAGACTCTAATTTTTCTTTAGAAATTAATCTTTTAAAATTTTCGGCGCCAGGATCGGTAGCGCCGGTTAAACGGTGCGAAACTTGGTCCGTTTCTAAATTAAATACTTCGGACAAAGCGCGAACCACCGATTTTTCACTTACACCAACACGAAACCCGCCCGTCATTAATTTATTAAGAATAAAAATCTCTAGTGGAGTTAACTCTTTCCAGAAAGATAAAAGTTTTTCGGCCCGTTGGTCTTCGTCCTTAATCTTTGCTAACTCGGGAATATCAACTTCTAGCCAATTTGATAAAGATTTGTCTGAAGTTTCACCCGGAGCAATACTTTCGTGGCGGGCTAAATCTAGGCTTTGTAGCAATAGACTTAAAGTTTCAGCGGTATCACCGACCTGTGAGTAACTTTCTTCATATAACCAGTTTGAATATTTGGTAATCCGTAAAAAACTTTCGCGCAATGAGCGTGAAGTTAAAACTCGTTTAGAAATGCGTGAAGTTAAAATAAGTACGGCCCACATGGCATCGTCCGCGGGAGCGTTCGTAAAATACTTTTTTAATGCGGTAATTTTTTCGTTAGTTGACGTCGTTGAATCTAATTCATCATATAGTTTAGTAAATGCTTTCATGAGGATGCTTCTTCTTGATCTTCATATTCCGTTTTAAATAATCTGACTTCATAACCTTTTTCAGTTAGGTAACGCTCAAGCACATCGGTTTTACCGTGTGTTAAATAAACAGTTTTTGCACCAGTTTGTTCAATGGTTCGATTAAGCTCAATCCAATCGGCGTGATCAGAAAGTACAAAACCTTTTTCGTAACCTTTTCGACGTCGGACGCCCCGTACTTGCATCCATCCCGAAGCGAAAGCTGTTTGTGGATCTTTAAAACGCTTCATCCAAGTCGAACGATGGGCCGATGGTGGTGCAATGATTAAATCACCTTTGAACGAATAGCCCTTTTCCATTGAAGCCACGGGTGCGGTATCGATTAAATCAATTCCATTTTTACGATAAATTTCTGTCAAATTTTCAACAGCGCCGTGTAGATAAACTTTTTTATCAGTAAATTTTTTTAGCTCAGCCAACACTCTTTGAGATTTTCCCAAGGCATAACAAAATAACAAACTAGGTCTTTCTAAATCAGACTGCCACCAGTCAAAAATTTTCTTCGCCGTTACTTCTCCAGATTCCCATCTATAAATTGGTAATGCAAAGGTAGCTTCCGAAATGAATACGTCGCAGTGAACAACTTCGAATTCATCACAAGATGGATCTTCCCCGCGCTTGAAATCGCCCGATACAACCCAGACCTTACCTTTGTATTCAATGCGTACCTGGGAAGAACCTAAGATATGGCCTGCGGGATGAAAACTGATAACGGTATCACCGATTTTAAATTTTTCACCGTATTTGAGAGCGTGGTATTTGTTTTCGTGACCAATGCGATGCTTCAGCAATGGCAAACATTTTTCTGCACAGAAGTACTGGGCTGAACCCGCGTGGGCATGGTCTGAATGAGCATGCGTAATTAATGCTGTTTGAACGGGCTTCCAAGGGTCAATAAAAAAATTCCCGGGTTCACAATAAAGGCCTTCACTTGTAGCACGTACTAAATTATTCACGGTTTTTATATTCCAAATTTTATGCCACGCACGAGCTTTCATTAAACCAGACCACCAAACTTCTACGGGGCATTCTGGGTCTTGTCAAATCTGTGATTGATCTTTACACACTAAAGTAAAAGAATGAGCGAAGGATGAAACAGAAAAGCGCCGTAGCTAAAATTAATCAAAAAGGTATTCTATTGGTTTTTCCGATTAATAATCAGAAAGAACCTGCCTCTCTTTGGTCTGAATTTTTTCCCCGCACTAAAATGCGCTGGGAATGGGATGATTCGGGAGATAATCGCGTTGGCGAATTATGGGGTTTGATGAAAAAACTTTCGGATAGCGGACAAGTCGTTTATTCAAAATGGTACCAAGGACGTGCGACATTTTTTTCTAAAGAATTATTCACGGCACTACTTTGTTTAAACCAGCATTATTTTTCCCAGCCAGAAGTTTCGCGTTCCGCGCGTGAGCTTCTAGAGTGTTTAGAAAGTGATTCGCCATTATCGACCAAAGAATTAAAAAAGTTAACTGACTTACGCGGAAAAGATAATGAAAAATTCTACAACCGGGGCATGAAAGAATTATTTTCTAAGTTTCTAATTGTAGCTTACGGTGAAGTAGATGACGGAGCTTTTCCGTCTTTGGCCGTCGGAGCGACCCGTAATTTGTATGAAGATCTTTTTACAGATTCACAAAAATTGAATTCTAAAGCCGCGCAAAAAATTATTAATCAATATCTTCCGCAAGGTTCGATGGTAAGAAAATTTTTAGATAAACAAACTAGCCTTAGAGCTACAAAGGAATTAGAAAATGGCTAATGAATCACACTCTTTGACGTATTATATTATTTATTGGGCTGTTTCAGCTTTAGCCGTGATTTTAACCTCTAAAGTAATTCCTGGATTTAAAGTTTCTGGCTTTTGGGCGGCGCTGGCCGCGGCTATTGTGATTGGTCTAGTAAATACTTTTATTTGGCCAGTTTTAATCTTTCTAACTTTACCAATTAATTTATTAACTTTGGGGTTATTTACATTCGTGATTAACGGCGCCGTTATTAAAATCGCGGCGGCATTTCTTTCTGGTTTTGAAGTCGAGGGCTGGTTAGCCGCTATTTTGGGCGCCTTAGTTTTATCAATAGTTAATGCGCTTTTGCATTTTATTCTGGTTTAATTAAATGAACAAAGTACACCTGATCGCAAATTCAAATTCAGGTCAAGGAGCGGGCGCCTCATTACCCGAGATAGCACAAAAAGTTTGTACCGAGTTAGGTTTTAAATTAGTTCATTATAAAATTGATAGTTCTGAAGAATTTAATGGCCAAGCAAAAAAAGCGGCCGATGCTGCAGAACAAGATGGTGGAATTGTTGTAGCCGCAGGTGGTGACGGAACAATTCGTGGCGTTGCTGAAAAAGTTCACGGACGTAATATTCGTTTTGGCGTGATTGGTTGTGGAACTTTTAATTTCTTTGCCCGCACCCACAATCTATCTGATGATCCTGAACAAGCTTTTCGTGACGCATTAACGGGAACAGTTCATGAGGTGCGTTTAGGCGAAATGAATGGTCGCATCTTTTTAATTAATGCTAGCCTTGGTCTTTATGCAAAAGCGATTCGTGATCGCGAGATAAGAACCAGCCGCTGGGGACGTAATCGTTTAGTGGTTATTATTTCGACAATTGTAAGTCTTGTTCAGGGCCATCGTTTATTAGATATTACCTTGTCTTCAGAAAAAAAAATTCAAAAAATTCAAACTCCAATGGTATTTGTCGGAAATAATGCGCTTCAGCTGCGCGATTTAGCTATGGACGTAGCGGATTGCATGAAGCGCGATTTACTAGCCGTAGTTTTGATGAAGCCTTTAAAAACTTGGGAAGTATTTCGCGTCATCTTTCATGGTTTTTCTAGTACTTTAAATACCGATGAAGGTTTAATTAGTTTTTGCGTAGATGAACTTTCAATTGAAACTCATAAACGTAAAAAATCGAGCGTCGCTTTAGATGGCGAAATGTTTCTGATGGATTCTCCTTTAACGATTAAATCTTTGCCTAAATCTTTAAAGCTTGTGAAACCGCTGGGTAAAATTTAGATGAGAATACGTATTGCACATCTTTCAGATCCACATTTTGGTGCAAATCTACCTGAAGTGGTCAATGCTTTAACTCATGATTTAAAAGAATTAAAACCAGACCTTATTATTTTATCTGGAGATATTACTCAGCGCGCCCGCTATAATCAATTTACCGCCGCTGAAAAATTTGTAGATGGCTTAAATAAATTTCAATGGGCGATTGTTCCGGGTAATCACGATATTCCGCTAATAAATATTTTTTCACGTTTGTTCACACCCTATCGCAATTTCAAAAGAGTATTTCGTGATTTACTGGAAAAAAAAATTACCATTGAACAGGTAGAAGTATTCACTTTGAATTCGACCAGCCGCTTTAGACATGTTCAAGGCGAGCTAAACGCAAACCAAATTAAAAAAATTATTAACGGCATTCAAAAAAAGACGGGTGTTCGCATCGCGTGCTTTCATCACCCGATGGACTGCCCTAAACGCGTTGATGAAAAAAATCTGTTACGTAACCGCGATGAAGCGATGCGAGTATTTGCAAAGACAGAAGTGGATCTAATTTTAGGCGGCCATATTCATGACCCTTACGTTAGTCTGTCGGGTGAAAGATATCCGCAAGTACAGAGACAAAGTATTATTTCCGTGGCCGGAACTTGTTTATCTTGGAGAACTCGCTCCGGAGCGCCCAATTCATTTAATTTAATTGACGTGGAAGTGGAAGAGCACCAACAACCAAGATTAATTATTTCTAGATACGATTTACAGAAAGATTTTAAATTTACCCCGATCCTTGTACAAAGTTTCTATCGTGACAGTGTACAGGGATGGATAAAAACTTAAGAAACTATTTAAAAGATTGTTTTAATTCTTTAGACGCAAACTTTTGTGCTGATTTGGCTTCATCAACTACGTTTGCCATACCAAAAAACTCATGCGTAACACCGTTATAGTTTTTATACTCAACTTTAACGCCCGCATCCTTCAATTTTTTGGCTAGATCTTTACCTTCCGTGCGCAAAGGATCAATTTCTGCCGTAATGACTGTAGCTGGTGACAAATCTTTTAAATTTGCGGCCATTAAATTAAGACGAGGATCATTTGCATCAGCCGGCGTGCGAATATAGTTTTTAACAAACCATTGCATCATCGGACGATTTAAAGGTTTAGCTTCCGCGTTTTCTTTATACGATTCGGTATCCATATTATTACCCGCTACCGGATAAACTAACAGTTCATGCGTTGGCTTTTGAATTCCGTCATCACGAGCCTTAATTGCAACGTTAAGTGCTAAGTTAGCACCCGCGCTTTCACCAGCTACCGCAACTTTAGTACCGTCTCCACCGAAACTAGCTGCATTTAAAACAGCCCATTTATATGCAGCGTATGCATCGTCATGAGCCTTCGGAAATTTAAATTCCGGTCCCTTACGATATTCAACCGATACAAAAATAGCTTTAGTTTGTTCGGCTAAAGATCTTGGAGTTGCATCATAGACATCATTTGTCGCAATAACAAATCCACCGCCGTGATAGTAGACTACAACTGGTAATGGACCTTTTACTTTAGGAATATAAACCCGGGCCGGAATTTTCCCATCGGCACCATCAACTTGAATCTCGCGAACTTCTGCAAGCTCAGGTTGTTTGGTTTTTTTAGATTTTTCCATCACTGCTTTAACAGCATCAGCTGGAGTTGGTTGCAAGCGAGCTTCGGCGGCCGTTAAGCTTTCGATTGGTTTTCCACCTTTTGCTTGAAGTTCGATTAGTACTTTGTCCATATCACGATCAGGTTTACCCATTTTCGCTAACGCCGCCGTTCCGGCAAATGCCAGAACCGCAGTTAAAATTGAGGTTTTACAAATCATTCTCATACTAGTACCAATATTTAATTACGCCATTGATTGAAAGAGCATCCACTCTGCCATCACCAACAATAGCATATTTTGCATTTGCACCTAAACTGACATCGTTATTCTGAGCAATCGTCATTGGAATATCAAAACCTACGATTGGTGCTCCAGCGATTGCAGTTTCACTATCATCAAATACGGCACCTACGGCTAAACCGATATATGAGTTTTTAAATACTTCAATGTCTCCACCAAAGTTGTATGTTCCTTTAACCCATAAAGTATTACGGTCAGCAGTCGCAACACCGTTATCGAAACGAGTGTGAACATATTCTGCACCTAATCCAAATGGTACATATGGTTGGTAACCGATATCTAAGCCTAGCTCAGCAGAAGTACCGCCGCCACCTTCAGGAATAGCTGCACCCGCTAATAAACCAATGTGTGGTTTTAACTGTGATCTTTCTTCTACCTTTTGCGGTTTAGGAAATGACGAACGTCCTGCCGGAGTTAATACGTCAGCCGCATGAGCTGATGCGCAGACAAACAGCGCGCAGATTGCCGTCAAATAAATTTTTTTCATATAAAGCCTCTTTCTTTAGTGGTTGGTAATTACAGTTCCGTTTACTAAGCTATGCAAAAGCTAGCGCAATGTTTTTACCGCATTTATGGGGAAGTTAGCCCGATTTTAAATAATTGAAGGGGCAAAAAAGTTTCACTCTTTTTTTAATGAAACCCACTTCAATGCAGATTTGAAGTCTATAAAAATTAAATGCATTGTAGAACTTATTGATTTCCATTTCTTTACATAATTTTCCTGGACCAATCATTTTTTTATTTCTTCATTTGGATTAATCAATTGCGAAGCGCGTACAGTTCATTTGCCTGCAAAAGTATGGGCGGCACGATCTTTAACACCTAGGTAAACTTCGATTTCGACGATGTAATCGGCCGTAATTTTTTAGTATCGCGTTGATAAAAACTAAGCGGTAAAGGTTTTTTAGTGACCAAGGTTGGCGCCAGCATCTATTTTTTAGCCGATTTTGAAATCGATTTACTAATGATGTACATCATGGCCATCGTAATTAGAACCGTTCCGACCAGAATGTAACCTAGGGTATCGAAATGATCTAAGTGACCACCCGTTTCTTCAACTACGATTAACCCCGCAACTACCGCCGCTACTCCACCAGAGATTTGTTGAAGCGATGAGCTAACCGCCATAAAAGAACCACGACTGGCTGGTTCTGGAATCGCCGACATCAAAGCTTGCGAAGGAATCATTCGTGAAAAAATTCCGATGAACATTAGAGTATTCACAAAGATCGCAATTCCTACCGGGGTAATTCCTAAATTCGTGTAAATCAAAACCATAACAATCGTTAAAAGAGCGCCAAAATTAAAAACTTTTAGACCACCGAACGCATCACTTGCCCGGCCAACTAAAGGCCCAATAAAAATAGCGCAAACTCCGGTAATTAAATACATCATTGGTAACTTACCAATATCAATTCCTAAATTATGAACCGTAAAGGCACTACTGAATGGCATTAACATAAAACCGCCCGTTGATAGAAGCGCCGTTGTCGCAAATGCTAATAGATAACGTGGTGTCGTAACCGTTTTTTTTAAATGATGAAATGCATTTGTATCCGCGTGCAGTTTTAAATGACCATCAATCGGACGTAGATACGTAAAAATAAAGATTCCAACAAATGCGCCAACTCCAACAATCATCAGGAATGGAGCATGCCAGCCCCAAATATTTGAAATATAAAGTCCAGCAGGAATTCCTAAAACCTGACTAGCCGCAAAAGCGGTTTGAATAAAACCCATCACTCGCCCGCGCATGGCCATCGGAAAAAGATCCGTGGTAATTGCAAAAACGATTGAACCGATCACTCCGCCGAAAAATCCAGTAATCATGCGTGCGGCTAAAAGAAAATGATAATTTGGAGCTAAAGCACAAAACAAAGTTCCTAAGATAAACCCCGTGTAGAATAAGAGAAGTAATTTTTTACGATCAAAGCGATCTGCAAAACCTGCCGCCGCTAAGCCCGAGATTCCGGCACTGAATGCATACACTGAAACCACTAATCCAAATTGCGCTGGCGTAATACTTAACGATGGCATCATCGTCGCCCCAAGGGGAGACATAATCATAAAATCTAAAATAATTGTAAATTGCAAAAACGCCATTATCGCAACGACGAATTTTTGATAACCGGTAAAACTTAAAGCTAGATTATTTTTTTCCATGCGGGCTTTCTTTTTTATATGTCAATCCAGCCTATTGTCACTAGTTTTCGGGAAAAAAACCCCAAATTTGAGATGAATGCGGCTTAATAAGTCCTTACTTACGGTTTCAATCTTGCAATTCACTTCCATTTATATGGAGGGGTTATTTATGAAAACAGACAATCGCATTTTAATTGAAATCAGAAATTCTTTTACAGAAGATGCTACAAATAAAACTGGTTTAATTGAAATTATTGAAAAGCATCATAGCTACTTGGAAGATTGTGTCGCGGTATTAACCGATGCGGAAACGAGCAACGAAGATAAGCAAGCTTATCTGTACCAGTTCTTACATATTCTACATATGCATGCGAAAGCGGAAGAAGAAACTTTATATTTAAGTCTGATGGCGGCCGAAACAAAAGATGCGCGCCTGGAGGGCGCCGTTGGTCAAGATGAGCATAATATTATTTATCAACTAGCTAGCGAATTAAAAGATATGGATTTTAATTTAGCCTGGTCTGAAGAAGTCGAAGCCAAAGCTAAAGTTCTAGCTATTATCGTACAAACGCATTTGGAAGAAGAAGAACAAGATATGTTTCCATTAGTGAAAAAATACTTTACTTCAAGTGAATTAAAAGAGCTTGCGAATGAGTATTTAACAAAATGTGAGGATTACTTGCATTATGAAATGTTAACGCCTGGGCAATACAGCGCGCATCCGTATGCGCCCTTACTGCGTTAATTTATTTTTAGTTTGGATCGCTCCACGTTGAACGGTCTTTGATTAGTTTTGCATCCGTTACCTGGGCCGGAACACCTTTTCCGGTCCATTCAGAGGATTGGTATCCGCCAACTCTAATTTTTTCTGAAGTTACATCAACATCGATAATTGCGTTATGCCCAGATTGGGCAGCATAGAATGCCAATCTTAAAATAGTCTCGTCGTAGTCATCACATTTTTTAACTTCAACCGGTAATTCGATACGTTTAATTAAACGTGTTTCTTTACCTTGCGTCTTAGAAAAAACTAAAACATTTTTAGCCTTAGCTAAAGTTTCTTCGTACCCAGTAAATTCTGGCTCAACGGAATTATGGTAACAAGGTTCGCAGAACGTAGTGTGGCAAAGATGAGCGGGACGCGTTTTCAAAAACGAAAAAGTCTCTTCCGGCAAAAAGCGCGCACAGTTCTTACAAATGTGTTCTGTGCATAGTCCACAATCTAGAGTAGCTTTTGGCTTGTGACAAAGGTAGCAGTTCATTTTTTCCATGGATTTTAATAACACATCTTAATCTAATGTTTGATACGTAAAAAATACTAAATTG
This sequence comes from Bdellovibrio sp., assembly GCA_014376435.1. GTDB lineage: Bacteria > Bdellovibrionota > Bdellovibrionia > Bdellovibrionales > Bdellovibrionaceae > Pseudobdellovibrio. The sequence goes on from JACMRL010000003.1 coordinate 60,947, forward strand.
CCATTGGGGCGCATGCAAAGAACTTGATGTTTAATTATATTAACAGTATTAGTTATATATGCTATTTTAACTAATGCCGTTAGGCTTTAGTCAAGATAATTGCCTTAAAAGTAATGTATAGATGATATCAAGTTAATAGTTAGGGGAAAGCATGAGTCTAGATGACGTTGACCGAAAAATATTAGGTTTATTAAAACAAAACACGCGGCTGTCGTTTGCAGACATCGGGCTAAAGGTGCATTTGTCTGCCCCAGCTGTTCACGCTCGAGTGAAAAAACTAGAAAATCAGAAAGTGATCTCTAGATACACCGTAGATTTGAATCCAGATTTAGTGGGCTCCTCTCTGTGTGCCTTTATCCGTATCGCAAAAAGCCGTGGCACTTCGACAGCCCTGGCGGATGAGTTGCAAAAAATAAAACAAATTGAAGAGTGCCATAGCGTCGCCGGCGAAGATTGCTTGATGATAAAACTGCGCGTGCATTCAGCCATTGAGCTATCAAAAATATTACACCGCATTCGTGAAATTGAAGGTGTTGATCGTACCGTTACCGCGGTCGTTTTGGAAACTCATTTTGAAAGAGGATTACAAGCATAACGCTGATTATTGGAATTAAAAAAACTTTTAGTTGGTCTTTGCGTCTTTGGGTTTTAATGCGCCATCTGCACATTCCGTTCGAAGAAAAAATGGTCTTACATTACAAACCTGATAGTGCGAATGAATTAGCAAAAGTATCTCCGATGCCATGCTTGCTTCGGTCGTAAATCGCTTTGTAATCTACGATGTAAATTGTGATAAACTAACTTTGAAATACATCAAAACGATCCACGCACCACTGGCTCACCAAGAATGGATTGAAGCAGCAATGAAAGAAGCCTAAACGTCACGGTTGTTTGATAAGATTTGTTGGTACACCAGTAAAAAACTGACAATTAAAAATGGAATGCCCGGCATAACAGGTAAAATAATTCCGATGATACCGACAATAAATAACAGGACAGAACCAATAACTCGCAACATTTTATAAAAGTGATTTTTTTTGGCATTTTCATTTTCTTGAAAAATAAGCCCAATCGAAAAATTTGCTACTAAAGACAAAATAACGTAGTAAAAAAACCTGGATACCTTTTCTCTGAAGTTAGTTCTTTCCAAAAACTCGATTGAATTAATTTTTTCGCATCCCGTATCAATAATTTGTTGAATCTGCTGATTGATTTTTTGAGTTAATTCGGACGAATTAATATTTACGTTCATTTCAAGATTTTGCTGGTAGCTTGTGTAGTTCAAATTGAATGAACCAACGGTTGACCACTGACCATCAATACTAGCCAACTTTCCGTGGAGAATTGATTTTTTCCATTCATAAATCTCGATACCGTTTTTTAAGAAGTACGCATAAAGATATTGAGAAGCTTTAATGTAAGTAGGCCAATCTGAAACTTTCGGCAAAATTAATCTAACTTTTACCCCGCGTTTAGCGGCTTTAGCTAATTGCTTCATAAATTTTCTGCGCGGGAAAAAATATGAATTTACGATGGTAATTTCTTTTTTCGCGACCTTAGTTAAACGTGAATATTGGCGGGTAATTTGCCAGCGTCGGTAAACCCAATCGTTAATTGAAATTTTAAGTTCGTGTCCATTAGGATAAACAATACAGTTTTTTAAAACAACGGGGTGAAATTCTATTTTATGCGCGCACGCTTTTTTAAATATCGCCTGGCAATAGTTGGCTAATCCGAATGTAACTGGACCCTCTAGGTAAACTGCAAAATCTAGCTGAGGCAGTAATAATTTTTGATCATAACAAGCTGATGTTACATTGATGCCGCCCACAAATGCCTTTTGATGATCAATGACTAATACTTTATGATGCAGTCTGCGGCCCCACTGGTAAAGCCATTTAAATTGAACTCCGTTAAAGCGACAAAAATGAATTCCGGCATCAAGCATTTGTTGCCCAGATTCTTGTGAAAGTTTTCTTGAGCCTACGCTATCGGCCAACACAAAAACCTGCAAGCCTCTTTGAGCTGCGCGAATCAGTTCTTCGTGCACGCGCCGACCGAAGCTATCCGTTTCAAAAATATACGTTTGTAGGTGAATATTTTTCTGAGCACTTTTGATTAAATTCAAAAATTTTTCGTAATACGCTTCGCTTTCTAAAAAAAAATCTAAATGGTTATCTGAGGTCGTATGAAAGAAATTAGTTCGCATTAAAATTCAAGCTCGCAGTACAAAGGTAAATGATCAGAGTAGTGTTTTTTAGTTTTTTGTTTAAATATTTGCGATTTAACTATTTTCATATTCTTCACGTAGATCCGGTCTAATGTTAAAACTGGAAAACTCGCGGGGAACGTTTTTGCAAAACGACCATGGGCCGTTTTGTGGGCTTCAATCATTCCTAATTCATCTTCAAATGTAGTCGTACACTTTTTATTCCAATCGTTGAAATCTCCCGCTATAATTAACGGTTCATGGTCAGCCACATCAAGTGAACGAATTTTATTTTTAATTGTTTCGTATTGAATTTTACGGCCCCGATGTAATAAGTCTAAATGCGCACAAGCTACATAAATATGTTTATTATTTTTGTGCGGAATATTTATTTTACACACTAAAAAACCACGTTTTTCTAACGAATTTGTCGTGATGTTCACATTTTCCCAACTTTCGATTGGGTATTTACTTAAAATTAAATTTCCGTGATGGCCGTGGTCGTACAAGGCATTTTTAGCGTACGAAAAGTGATTCCAAATAGAATCTGCTAAAAATTCAAATTGTGAATCTATTAAACCTTTTTTCTTATACTTTTCATTTTTTCCTACTACTTCTTGTAAGAAAACAATGTCGGCATGCGAGTTTTTAATTAAGTCTTTAATCTCTTCCAGAAAATAGTTTTTATTTCCCCGATCAAAGCCTTTATGAATATTGTAAGATAATATTTTTAGTTTCATAGATCTTGTAATTTCTCATAGAAAACACCGTTGAGGAAGTAAACTAAAGATTTAAAAATATGGAATTTTAAGAACAAGGCCTGTTTTTTTACCATTCATTTTTTGGGTATGGGTCTTGCTCTTTGTAATGTTTTACAACCTTAGGAGGTTCGTTATGTCGGCTAAATTACAACCTAAAGCTAAAAGAGTCTTGAAGTCTCAGTTGAAAACAAAGGCAAAAATCAGTGCTAAGTCGAAGGTACCAGTTAAGAAAGCTAAAATGGCGGCAAAGCCAACTAAACTTATGATTGAAGCTAAAACTAAGACGACGAAGAGTAAAAAAGCTACATCTACACGGGCAAAAATGAACGCTCAGTTAGATGCAGAGCAAAACGAAAAATCAGCGTTTTTTAAAAAAACTGAACAAGATCCCGCGCACAGTCCGGGACACCGCAAAATGAATTTAAAAGATAAATTTAATCTACCGACCGAAAACAAAAATCACGCACAAAACTTGTCTGCATTAAATAATATGTCAGCGGCTAACCGTATTCAGCGTACTTCGGCTACGAATCGCCGCATTATCACTGGTGCGGCTCTTGGTAAAACAGGTCGTATAACGATCAAGGATTAATAATGGAATTAAAAACGTGTGAAAGCTGCGGCAATCAATATGATAAAACATTTAGCGTTATCATGGATGGCAAAGAGCACATTTTCGACAGTTTTGAATGTGCCATTAACAAAATGGCGCCACATTGTTCACGCTGTGATTCTTTAATGATAGGACATGGTACAGAAGCAAATGGAAAATTTTATTGTTGTGCCCATTGTGCAAAAGCGGATGGGCACTTTGTTATAGACCGCCCGACTCAAGAAAAATTTGATTTAGAAAATAAAAAGGAGCACTAGCCATGGCAAACGAAAATCCGCGTCGTTTATTTTTGCGAAACGCTGGTTTATTTTTCGGAGGAATTATTGTTGCAGTCCCTTTGCGAGGTATCGCACAGCAAATGGGTAGCGGACCAACTGGTAGCGGTTGGGTTCCGCCGCAGCCTCAGTCTCCGCAAACTTCTGCACCCGAAAGTGGAATGGCTCAGGTACCGAACCGTAACGGAAGTTATACGAATGTGCCGACCACGCAGATGAACACATCGGGTTCAATGAGTAATGCACCTCCTGCTTCGGCTAATCCTGCGGGAACAATGACTAATATACCTTCCAGTTTAAATAATCCTACAAATACAACTAATACAAATCCTTACAATGGCCCAATCTCAAATTCTTCTCCGGGATATGTCGGTGGTAATTCGTTTTATGGCAGTGGTTTTTTTAGCAATGGATATTTTTACAAATAATAAACAAGGATGGTTTATGAGAAAAAATAAAACAGCACCTGTAAATAATGAAGTTCATGTGGCACGCGCTTCGTACAAATATGATGATAACTATTCTGACTATGAATCTAATGATAACTATCGCGCTTACCAAGATTTTTCTGAATCAGGATTTCGTACTGATGATCGTTCAGAACCAAATCAAGACACAGAAGACCTTCGTTCAGACGGAAAAATTGACGAAGAGGCTCGCAAGGCATTAGCCAATAACCTTGAAATTGATGTGTCTAATATCGAGGTTTCCGTTGAAGCTGGAGTTATCACTTTAACTGGTACAGTTAAATCTAGACATATAAAACGTTTAGCGGAAAATATCATTGATGAATTACCTGAAGTTTTTGATATCAATAATAATTTGCGTATTGATACAACTTTAGCTTCACGTGGAGTAACCCACGGAACTCCAAAATTTTAATTAAAGAAAATTTAAATTAAAAGTAATTGCTAGGCCAGCGCTACCTTTAAATCGACTTGCAAGTATAAAATCTAAATGCGGTACAATTGCGTAATCAATCATTCCTGAATAAATTGATTCACTCCACGCTACAGAAAAGGTGTAACCATCCAAATGATACTTGGGTTGATTATTTGAAAGAAATAAAACTGTATAGGCAAAAGAAGATGTATCTGTGACCGCTTCTCCCAAAGATACCCCGTTAGTGACTGCAAATGCATGAGACTTTTCTTGGTAATCACTCTCATTAATAAATGTTAGCGCATAACTTTTAGTTAAATCAAAATTGATGTTAATACCCTGGTAAGTTCCGACACCTTTAGTTGGACTAGCGTAAAGCTCTAACTTTGGGTTGATGCGATAAAAGTTTTTTGTTTCGGCGATACTTTCAAAACTAAGTGAGTGCGATACTTTTAAAGGATCTTGCAGTTCAATACGCGGCTGAAACGCCGTTCTGATATTACCTAATTTTCGAAATAACCCGATTGTAGCCCCGTAATTTTTTTCTCGCGGAGTCTGACGTAAATAACCATTCTGAATACCGCGGCTTTGCTCTCGTTCATCATAAGACGTAAACTTCAGATGCAAATACTCTTCTAGGTTTACGAAGCGTGGGTTGATACTGATACTGGTCACATTATCTACGGGCTTACCTTCAGAAGAATACGTCGAGTTCTCAATACGAATACTACTATTGTTAGCACGGTCCGTTAAACGCTTACCGACTAAAAATAAATCAACACCTTCAACAACGCCATCAAACCACTCGGCAATCGCGTGATTACTACTTTTGAACGTGGCTTCCCAGCCAACATCCGATGCGGGCGCGTCTTCGAGTGCGGCTTCTTCAACCGCTTGCACAAAGGGCGTGATCAGCAAAATTGTCCACATTAAAATAATGACTTTTAATTTGCGCACGATAATCTCTGAGAATTTAATTGAATTATCACCATCATTGAACTTAATCTTCCCGTATGAACCAAGTTAACAGTAGCCTGTTCTTTTTAGCAATCCTGATCTCTTACCAGACTTTTGCTTATACTCCGTCAGAAGGCAAGGTCAGCGCAATCATTGGCCCATATTTGTACAAAACAAATTTTAGTGATTCTGCAGCCGGTGCCCATTCTCCATATTTTGGCGACATTGGTCTTATTGCGCAGGGCGATTTAAATTCTAATGGTGGCTTAGAAATTGGTATCTTCCATATGAATAAACTTTTTTTTCGAGAATCCGGCGGAAATTACATTGCTGAAAAAACTGAACTTATATCTGTAACCTTGGGATATCGTTACTGGATGAACCCATATTTAGCTGCGGGACTTTCTTTCTATTCATCTTATTCAATTGGTAATCCTGTTGTAGAACATAGCGATTTTCCCTTGGGCGGGAACATTGATACTTCAGCACGCGATACAACTGAATACGGTTTTGATTTGTCATTGCAAAGTGAAGTATGGAGTCGTAATCACCAAGCAATTATTTTAGATGCCCGCTACTCCATTTCAGTTACCAATAAAGAAAATGAACAGGCTAATCATTACGCCTTGTTGATTGGCTATAAGTACATGATCCAAGAAAAGTATCCGGAAAAACCCGTTCGCCGCGCTAAGCCCAAGCCTTGAAAATCATGACTAAAAAAGTGAAAATTGTTTTAAGCACTTTCGCTTTAACGGTCGTCATTATTTTTTTAGTCGTAAATTTTAAAAGTCCGCAAAAAGAACTATCCTTTAAAGTTAAAATTACTGAGCCGATCAACAGCCCACATTTTGCACGCGTGTTAGGTAATTTGATGGGGCCACAGTTTATTGGCGGTAATAAAGTAGTTAGTCTTTACAACGGCGAACAAATTTTTCCGGCAATGTTAAACGCGATCGCTGCTGCAAAAAAAAGTATTACTTTTGAATCTTATATATATTGGTCTGGAGATATCGGCCAAAAATTCGCCGACGCTTTAAGCGCAAAAGCTAAAAAAGGCGTAAAAGTTCATTTACTATTAGACTGGGTTGGTAGCAGTCGAATTAAAGACGCTTATTTAAATGAAATGGAAACCGCTGGCGTTGAAATTGAACGCTATCATGCCTTAGAGTGGTACAATATTTCTAAACTCAATAATCGTACCCATAGAAAAATTTTAGTTATTGATGGCGAGGTTGGTTTTACTGGCGGAGTTGGTATCGCAGACGAATGGAATGGCAATGGTTTAGATTCTAAAAAATGGCGTGACACACACTATGAAGTTCGCGGACCCGTCGTCGCACAAATGCAGGCCGCTTTCATGGATAACTGGCTAAAAACTCGTCCGGATGTTCATCACTCAGAAAATTATTTTCCTGATTTAAAAAATGAAGGTAAATCCTTTGCACAGATGTCTAAAAGCTCAAACACCGAAGGTGGCTCAAGCGTGCGCTTAATGTATTTATTAGCGATTGCCGCTGCAAGAAAATCAATTTATCTGGAAAGTGCATATTTTATACCTGATGAAAGAACGATTGAAGATTTAGTCCGCGCAAGAAATCTTGGCGTTGATGTGCAAATTATTGTTCCCGGAAAATTTACGGATTCACAAGTTTTAAGACACGCTTCGCGTTCAAAATGGGGTGAATTACTCGATGCCGGTGTAAAAATATTTGAATATCAACCAGCCATGTTTCACAGCAAAGTTTTGATTATTGATAACTATTTTTTAAGCGTAGGTTCGACTAACTTCGATGAAAGATCTTTTCGTCTAAATGATGAGGCTAACCTGAATATTTTAGATGAAGATTTAGCCAATCAAGAATTAAAAGCTTTTAAAGTAGATTTAACTTATTCAAAAGAAGTAACTTTAGATGAATGGAAAAATCGACCCGTCTACGAAAAATTAATCGAGCAAGTTACCACTTTATTTCATTCACAACTTTAAATTAATTAGCGCCCAAATATGTGATGAGCAGAGCGCATCAGTGCATGATACTTGTTTTTTTCAAATCCCAGTTGTTTTAACCAAGCATAAAATTTTTCGCTATGGTTCATTTCTTTCAAATGACAAACTTCATGAGCCACAACGTAATTAATTAATTCAGTTTTAAAACTAATGATCTGCCAATTAAAAACTAAATCACCTTGAGCTGAGCAACAACCCCAGCGAGATTTATAATTTTTTAGTGAGATTGATTTATATTTAGCACCAAGCAAATATGAATAATGTTCAGATTGAATTTGCACATATTTCATCGCCTCTGCTTGATACCATTTAATTAATTTTCGCTGAATGTATTTTGCGCGGTCTAAAATTTTATTCGATACCGGTAAACAAATTAAATTATCCTGTAACTTGATTGCGCCCGCACCTTCAAGCACTTTTAAAGTGTATTCGTATCCCATAAATAAAAATATTTCACCATCTACAAATCTAAATTTTTTAGGTGCGGGCGTTGATTCGATGATTTCATAACGCTTTAAAATCCACTCTTTATTTTTAAGCACAAAATCTTCAATTTCGCGCTCCGGTGCACGATAGGGCGCTGTGACCCGAATAATCTTTCCAGGTAATACGCGCAAAGTCGCGCGGCGGGTTTTCTTTCGATAACGTATTTGGATCGTAAATTCATTCATGCCGAATTCTATGGTTGCCGCGGAAAATCAATTAGTCAAAGCCCTTAGCAAATAGTACGCTGCTGGACATGGGATCTGACTTTAAGAAGCTTTTGAGCGCAAGATTTTTGTTTACCTTCGCTGTTCAAATGCAGGCCGTCGTATTGGGATGGCGAATTTATGATCTTTTAAAAGATCCATTATCTTTAGGCTTCATCGGATTAACGGAAGCAGTACCTGCAATTGGGCTAGCGCTTTACGCAGGTTTTTTAGTAGATCGAATGAAGCCTTTGCTAGTTTATCGGCGCGTGATGTATGTCAGTTTTCTTTCGGGAGTTCTAGTTTTGTCTGAACATATATTCGATGCTCAACTTTCTTTGTATTCTAAAGCAGGATTACTTTATTTTGCGGCATTCCTAACGGGCGCAGCGCGCTCTTTTTCACAACCCGCGATTTTTGCATCTTTACCAAGATTAGTGGAAAGATCAAATCTGCTTCAAGCCACCGCACGCATGAGTTCAGCTATGCAGATCGCAAGAATTGCCGGACCCGCCTTCGGAGGCTTTGTCTTTGGATTTTTCGGCGCGACAGCTTCTTCATCAATTGTTTGTCTTTTATTAGGCACCGGAATTATTTTTATGCTGTTAATTAAAAAAGAAATTTTACCGCCGATCTTATCAAATCACCACAACTCAATTAAAGATGAATTATTGTCGGGAGCTAAATTTGTATTTAAGCATCCAATTTTATTTCCAGCTTTGTCGTTGGATATGATTTCAGTTTTATTCGGCGGAGTAACTGCGTTATTACCAATCTTTGCGACTGACATTTTGATGGTGGGACCCAAAGGCCTAGGCGCCTTGCGCGCGGCACCCGCTGTTGGAGCGACGATCATGAGTTTATACTTAGGCCGCAACGGCTTCAAAGGAAAATCGGGAACATGGTTATTCTCGGCTGTTACTGGCTTTGGCGTTTGTATTTTATTATTTGGTTTAAGCACGAATTTTTACTTATCACTATTTGCTTTAGCCTGCAGCGGAATTTTTGACAGCATCAGCATGGTGATTCGCTCGGCCAGCGTGCAGCTTTCTTCACCAGATCATATGCGTGGTAAAATATCAGCCGTGAATTCAATTTTCATTGGTTCTTCAAACGAAATTGGCGAGTTCGAATCTGGAATCGCGGCAAAAATTCTTGGAACAGTTCCTGCAGTTTATTTTGGCGGAATTATTTGTCTAGCGACGGTAGCGATTGTTGCTTACTTATCGCCTGCTTTGAGAAATTTAGACTTAAAAAAACTGGAGAATGCTTGATCGAACCCGTTATAGAATTTTCTCTCAAACAAGCCGTAATTACGGTTCAGCATAAAGCGGATCCAGACGGACTTTACGTGGAAGATTTAATTGCAACATTTGGATCACGCAGTCATGGCTTATTAATTATTTTCTTTAGCGCGCCATTTTTACAACCAATTCCTTTATTAGGTTTATCCACTCCACTGGGCCTCATTATTGCCGTGCTTGGCGTGCTACTGATGTTAGACCGTAAACCTTGGTTGCCAAAAAAACTTCTGCGCAAACATTTGACGGCAAAATTAATTTTTAGCTGCTGTCATTTTTTAGTAAAACTTTTAGAAAAAACAGAAAAATTTATTAAGCCTCGCTTTGGAAACTTTTCTAGTCTTAAAATTGTGACTGTTATTAATGGCTTATTGATTATGATTTACGCTTTATTACTTGCATTGCCCCTGCCTATTCCATTTTCAAATTCAGTACCAGCGTATTTTCTATTTTTCAATGCGATTGGCTGGCTTGAGAAAGATGGCCTGATTCTAATTCTTAGTTATTTAATAGCCATTGCCGGATTTGTATTTTTTGCGGGAATAGGGGTGGGCTCCGTTGAATTACTAAAATCATTAGATCTTAGCCGGTTTTTTTAAATCAGATTCGTATAGAATCATTTTTTGTTAATTTAATCATGCAATAATACTGAGGGCTGGTCGAGATTTCATCGGTGACTCGAACACAAGTTAAGCTTGAGAAAACTTTTTTGCATTTGATCCGAGTCAGCACTTCTTCTTTGACCTGTAATTTATTGTAAAGATATTCGGCTTTAACCGAAGCCATCGAAAATACACTGGTAAATAGAATTGTTGTAAAAAGGGCTTTTTTCATCAGACTCTCCTTGTCTTGAACTATTTATGAAGTCTAGCTTAGAATCAGCGGGCTTCATTTGGTTTTCGCGTCTTGCATGATGTGTAAAGCAATTTCCGTTCTCTGTTTTTCAACCAGTACTAAAGCCATGGTCCTGCGATTGCATTTTAGTATTTTAGTATGATTAACCCGAAAGGATATTTATGAAATCAGTGGAAGAACAAAATCACGAAGACATACAAGTTCGTGAATCTGCCTAGCGTGACAGAATGTTAGAGTCAGAAAAGTATGCACAAACATATCAAGAAACTCATGCAGAAGATGAGACTCAAAAAACTGAAACTGGTCATAAAAAAATGTCTGAAAAGAAAGAGATCGAGTCCCGTTAATACCCGTCTAGAAGAAATTTTCCCCGAAACGTGACCTATGGATAGCTTTATTTTGTTCCCAAACGGAATGTTTGTTGCACTCTAAATCTAGAACAAGTCACTGTTCAATTACCTACTAAAGCGGAGAATTTATGAATTCACTACATCCCGGAGAAACTTTATCACTTTGGTTAGACACGGCAGATATGCCGAAGTTTTCTAAATTAACTGAAGATTTACATGTTGATATCTGCGTTATCGGTGGAGGTATCGGCGGTTTAACCACTGCATACCTACTGATGAAGGAAGGAAAAAAAGTTGCCCTGTTAGAAAGTTTTGAATTAGCCAGCGGTCAAACCGGAAAAACCACGGCACATTTTTCTAATGCACTTGATGATCGTTACTACGAACTAGAAAAATATCATGGCCAAGAAGGCGCCCGTTTAGCGGCACAAAGTCATTCTGCAGCTATTGATGCTGTAGAAAAAATTGTAAGTGATTTGAAAGTTAATTGCGATTTTGAAAGAATCAACGGATATCTTTTTGCTAAAGATGATGATCGTAAAGATATTTTACAAAAAGAATTAGAAGCTGTTCACCGCGCTGGTTTAGAAGTACAGTTTTTGCAAAAAGCCCCGCTAAGTAGTTTTGATTCAGGTCCCTGTCTGCGATTTTCTAATCAAGTTCAACTTCATCCTTTAAAATATTTAAAAGCTATTACTGATGCGTTTACCCGAGGCGGCGGGGAAATTTATACTCACACACATGTTAGCGAAGTAAAAAGCGGAACAATTCCACAAGTCATCACACAAGATGGATTTACAGTTCGTTGTGATTCATTAGTGGTGGCAACAAATACTCCAATTAATGATCTATTTGCGATTCACACAAAGCAAGCGGCTTACCGTAGCTATGTGATTGGTTTTAAAATTCTTAAAGACAGTGTTCCTAAAGCTTTGTACTGGGATACATTAGATCCGTATCACTACGTGCGAGTTGAATCAGGTCAGACTGAAGATATATTAGTTGTCGGGGGTGAAGATCATAAAACCGGTCAAGAGGATCATCCTGAGTTATGTTTTACTCGTTTAGAAAAGTGGGCACGCGCGCACTTTACAAATATTTCGGGCACGGCTTATCAATGGTCCGGACAAGTGATGGAGCCTGTCGATGGCTTAGGATTTTTAGGCCACAACCCACTTGATCGTGACAATGTTTACGTCATCACCGGTGATTCAGGAAATGGTATGACTCATTGTACGATTGGCGCTTTATTAATTACTGATCAAATTATGAAAAGAAAAAACGCTTGGGAAGATTTGTACAATCCAGGACGAGTCAGCTTGCGCGCAACAGCTGAATATTTAAAAGAAAATAGAAATGTAGCGGCCCAGTACGGTGATTGGTTTTCTGCTAAACCTAAACCTGATGTTCACAGCCTTCATCGTGATGAAGGCGTCGTTTTTAGAGATGGCTTTAAAATGGTTGCGGCTTATAAAAATAAGGCTGGCACAGTTGAATTTATGTCAGCAGCTTGTACGCATTTAGGTGGAGTGGTGCATTGGAATAGCGTAGAGAAGTCTTGGGACTGCCCTTGTCATGGTGCACGTTACAGCTGTCATGGAAAAGTAATGGAAGGCCCGGCAACTCAAGATTTAAAACCATTAGATGATGTTGATTTAGAAATTCCAGCCGCCGCAACCGTGCAAGTTGGTCCTTCGAGCTTTACTGAACCGCTAAGTTTAACTTAGCGGTTTTTTTAGACTAAGCAGAAGCATCAGCTCCGCAACATTTTTTATATTTTTTTCCACTGCCGCACGTGCAAGGATCATTACGCCCAACTTTAGGTGCTTCACGTACCACAGTTTCAACTTTTGCATGATGATGTTGATGTGTTTCGCCCGCGCGATGCGTATGCGATTCACCATCTACGAATAGCCATTGGCCATCGTCACCTTTACGAAATTGCGCTACCTCATGATGATCTAGGCCTTCGCCATTATAATCATAAGTTGCCACGAATTCGACGGTACCTTTTTTATCTTCAGCCGTACCTTTATCCGTAGATAAAATTTGTAAGCCTTTCCAATCTGCTTTTTGTGCCCACTCACGTGTACTTTTCATATCGAAATCAGTACGTGATTCAGGAGCGATTGTTTTTTTAATATATTCAATATCGGTTTCAACATAAGCCGAATATCTTGAACGCATTAATTTTTCAGCGGTCATAGGTTTTGCAGTGCCTTTTAGATAAGGCTCGCAGCACTCGCTAAATTCTTGATTTGATTTACATGGACATTTCATATTTAAGATTCTTTTGTTTTTAATTTATCGTCGTTAGCCGCGATAAAACTTTTTAGCTCTTCAGTAATTCCTAATAACTTTAACCATTGCTCTTTGTACAAAGTAACGGGAAAGCGGCCCATACCGTAAACTGACAATGCTCCCTTTTCGCTAACCTTCATTGATAAAGTTCCGCGATCAGCTTTTTTGCTTTTTAAAGCTTCGTTTTCGGCGCGTAGTCGTTCTAATTCTGCTTTCATATCATCTGACATATTAAACCTCTTTAAGTTAGCATCAGTATGGCTCAATTAGAATGACAGGTCAAAATGTGGAATGGCGCAGGCGCTTTGTTAAGGGATGGCCCATTTGGTTTTCAGGTAACTTTCAAGTTGGCCACGCTCGGTATCGTCGATTAGTTTGTTATAGATAATTAATTCGGCAAAATAGCCGTTCATAAAGTAATTACCGGCTACCCAGTTACCCATGTAAAAACGGGATTCAGAAAAATCGTTGATTGAAGTATCACGGTAAATTGCATTTCCAACGTATTGTCCATCCACGTAAAGATCGGTTTGATTATGAGCCTGGTCGTTCTTAACGGTAAAAATGTGTGCCGAGGTTGTTGAAGGAAAAATTGAATTACTAAATGGATTTTCCCCACTGTCGCCCGTGTTCCAATGAATTTTACTTCCTAAAAAATAAATATCTGGGCCGTGGCCATAATGAACGGTATTAAATGTAAAAGGAATTGCTCCGTCGAATACATTTAACTGGATAACAAAAGTTATAGTTAAAGTGCTATTAATTGCATGATGAATATCTGCGGTCATCACATCATTCACTCCATCAAAGCGAACCGCAGTGTGTCCGTTGATTGCATTTGTTTGAAGGTTAGGTCATTTATTCGCGGCAGCTTGTAGCATTGAAACGGCGGAATTATTTTTATCTTTCCAATCAGCAACGGCTCCATTGGCGATGGTCATAGTAGTTAAATCGGCCGCATCAAACCAAGTATGCAATGATGAAATTTATGGAGGCGTAAATACGATTGGTGTTGGAATTGGGTTCAGCGGTGGATCAGCCGTCAATGAAGGCGCGTGACCTTCACCTTTTCCGCAGCCAAAAAACAATGCGCTCGTAAAAAATAGTTATAAAAAAATGCCCAATTTCATTACGTACTGATCGGAAATTACTGGCTTATTTTTCAGTTTCACGGCCAATTACTAGATCTTTTACCAGCCTAATCACAGTAATTATGCCCCCAATGCACAGACCAGCGGCGTAATTTACTATTATATCGATTTTGGCTGTCTACAATCCAAAGTTTTGGTGGCTAAACGTTTGCAAACTAACTCTATGATTTTAACCAACACGAAGGGAATTTTATGAAAAATTTGATGATCGCTTTCGTAACCATTTTAGTTAGCGTAATCGGTTTAGCACAAACAACAAGCGCCGGTTCTGCAGGCGGTGCAACTTCTACTGGAGCTGTAGGTGGAACCGCGGGAAGCGCAGTTCCATCGACGACTGGTAATCCAAATGTAGGCACAACTGGTTCCGGTACAATCAACGACACAATGAATACGACGAATATGCCAAAGTCTGTGACTGCAAAACCGCGTGGAACACGTAAGATGGGAACGGACGGAACAGGTACAACAAATACCAATAGCCGCGGAGTAAGCGGAGATCGTTCATACTAATTTTTTTAGTTAGAACTTAATGAGCGCTAAAAAACGGAATCGAAAGATTCCGTTTTTATTTACAACTATTTTTTGTAAGGCATTTCACCTAAGAAATCTTTTTTACCAACTTCGACACCATTGTGGCGTAAAATTGAATAAGCCGTCGTAACGTGAAAATAAACATTTGGAAGCGCGTGCTGTAAAGCATATTCAGTTCCGGTTAAGTACTTACCTTCCCAGCGTGGTTGAGAAATATGTTTTGTTTCCGCATCTTTAAAATCATTTGCATTAAATTTTCCTAAATATGCGATCACTTCTTCGATGCGTTTTTTTAATTCAGGGTATTTAACTTCTGTATCGTCATGAACGGGCGCATCTTTTCCAGTTAGGCGAGCTACGCATAATTTTGCGCTATCGCAGGCAATGTGAATTTGACGAGTTAAATTAAGTTGGTCTGGCGCCAGACGTGATTGTAACAAAATATCCATTTCGTATTTTTTAGCATCTGCATGGGCCGCCCCTTTAGCCAAGATCGAATTTAAGTTAGTTAACATTTTCATAAACTGAGGCACGGTGATTTCATAAAGCATATAAGCTCCTTTTTGTAAGATCCGATATTGTCACACATCAAACGGTCCAGCAATTGCTACTTAAGTAAACGCATGGCTGAAAGGAGAGCTTGATGGAAAAGTTATTTGCACTGTATTTTGGTGGGCCTTGTGCGAAAGCCACCATCAAGCTACACGATAATTTTTTTTGTTGCGCCTATGATTGAGGCAGATTTTCTTGCCCTAAAAAAGAAATGGGCCGGCGATAAAAAGCCATCCCACATTGATTGTTGGATCAAGCTTTTTAGTCAGTGTGATGCTGTAAAATAAGATAAGGCAATGAAATATATTTATCGCCTTATCTTTAAAATTTACTTTAGTGTAAACGATTACGTAATATTTCGTGCTCAACTTTTACTAATTTATTATAGACACCTAATAAAAGAATTGTTGGAGCCCATAGACCCACAAAATTTCCTAAAGTTTTTTTCTCAGTGGTAAACGTTAAAGCTGCAGAGGCAGCAATCGAAACACCTGCTAAAGCGAAGAAAAATAAATTAGGGATTTTTTTTGTTTGTTCTTCAATGATTTCGTTTGGAATTTCAGTTTTATATTGGCTTGACAATTTTTTTTCTTGATCTGAAATATTCATATTCATTTTTCCTCCCGGAAAGTGTTCGTTTTATCTTTTTACAAAGCAAACACGATGCCGCAAGAAAGCGACCAGAGACGATCACAGCTAAAATTGTCTCCGTTAAAGCCCTAGAGCCGGGCAAAATTCATTAAAATAAAAATGCATCAACCGAATAAAAACCGGGACCCAGAAGAATGATCGCAAATAATATTGCCGATAAGTTAATGGTATATTCGTTTCATGGTGGCGTATTTGTGATGAGATAACCGCCACCTTTGTGACCAATTAATCCAGCTACGATCATCGTGACCAAGCAAAGGGTTGCACCCACGCGAGTTAGTAACCCTAAGATAATTAAAATACCACCGACAACTTCGCAGAGCATGGCCATGCGGGCTTGCGCAGCCGCAAAAGGTAATCCTAAACTTTTTAACCAGCCTTCAAAGCCGGCCATTGATCCTTGCCCTACGATTCCTAATTTTCCTAAACCGTGGATGACAAAACAAACTCCAATAAAAATACGTACAACTAAAGTTGCGATATTAAATAATTCAGGCGTTGTTTCAAAAAATACTGCGTGTAAATTCATGGTAAACTCCGTTAAGTTAATAACTAAGCCTACGCTTGAATTATGAATTTTTCATCCAAAAATTTTTTGGCGGCCGTGAATTATTTTTATATAGATCAAACCACTGCTTTCGGTAATCAGGATTACACGGATCAAAATAATTCATTAGCTGCTCAGCAAATTCTAATGTACTTGCCCCAGAAGAAGTTATTAAATTTCTATCCGTTAAAGCTAAGCGTAAACCATAACGCGCGAGTCTCAGTGTTGCTGCACAAATTGTCGCAACAAGTTTTCCTTCGAACAGAAGTTTTTCAGTTAAATCTTTTAGCCCAAATAAATCTTATCCAAATAAATTACAACGTTTACGCAGCATACAAAGCACAATTCGGTAAGCTAAAGGTCGAGGAAAACAATAAATTGATGGTTAATCAACTAGACCAAAGTTAGCATTAGAAAAACCAATTAAAATCGAGGAGACAAAATGAATTCAAAAGTAAAATGTTTAGTGCAGGTTCCTGCGCAAACAAAGTGGGCGTCGGTTGCTTTATTATTACTAAGATTAGTAGTTGGTATCGCTTTTATATTACATGGCTTCGGAAAAATTCAAAATCCATTTGGATGGATGCCACCCGGTTCCCCCGTTCCAGGATTTTTTCAGTTCTTAGCTGCTCTATCTGAATTTGGTGGCGGGATTGCTTTGGTACTTGGCTTATTAACTCGCCTTGGTTCATTAGGAATTGCGATCACGATGGCCGTTGCAACTTGTATGCATGCTTTTGTATTGCACGATCCATTTGTTAATCTAACTGGCGGTGGTGCATTCGAATTACCATTTGTATACATGATGATTGCAATTTTATTTATTTCCATGGGTCCGGGCAAATTTTCAGCTGACGATAAAGTTTTCGGAAACAGTAGCTGCTAATAAGTACCTAATTCTACTTTTAAAAAAGTCGCGTTTATTTTGAGTGCGGTTTTTTTATTTTTCTAATACTTTTTCGATACGGTAATCTAGATATTACCACATCATCGCAACGGCGCTGTAACAACAATAAGATCGTATAAGGTGCAAAGAACGCCTTTAAACGACCTTTGTGCGTAAACTAAACTTCAATATTTTTGAATTCACCCGAACGCTCATCGCATTCCATTAACTGACCTAGTTCAAGGTCAAAATAAATTCCCATCAAAGATAATTGATTATTTTTAACGGCCTCTTCTACAAATGGAAATGTATGTAAATTTTTGATTGAAGTAAGAATAGATTCTAATTCGCCGTGACGACATAAAGCTTCTTCATCTTTTTCATCTGGATATTTCGCTAGAACGCGCGCTTTCGCATCTTTGGCAATGCTAACCCACTGGTTTACGAAACCCTCCGTATGGCCCAAATGATTGATCATCAATGCACGAATACCCCCGCACTGGCGATGCCCTAAAATAATAATATTTTCGACTTTTAAATTCACCACGGCAAATTCGATCGCGGCACTGACCCCGTGAAATTGACCGCCCGTTTCGTAAGGTGGAACCAAATTCGCAACGTTACGAACAATAAATAACTCGCCCGGTGAGGCTGAAGTAATGATGGCAGGATCGACACGTGAGTCGCTGCAACCAATAATTAAAGTCTTTGGTGTTTGCGCTGTACCATTCGTTAAACGTTGATACAGTGGATGTTCATTAGCGAAATACTTTTCGCGAAATTTGCGAAAACCTATCATCAGCCGGAAAATTTCTTTTTTGCTCATATGCTCTAGATACCGCAGAATAAGAGCTTAGGTCTAGCACACTATTTCTTGCACTTTCGCGCATATGTAAGTAATATGTAAGTCATGGCACTACCTGAAACACGTATTCTTCATCAAAAACTTTCAATCCTAGCCGACGCGGCTAAATATGATGCCTCATGCTCAAGCAGTGGTTCTAAGCGAAAGCGCGAAGAAGGTGGCATGGGAAATGTCGAAGGCATGGGAATTTGCCACAGCTATTCACCCGACGGCCGTTGCATTAGTTTACTAAAAATCTTAATGACCAACTATTGCATCTTCGATTGTAAGTATTGTGTAAACCGTGTTACCAGCGATGTTAAACGCGCGCGTTTTTCACCTGAAGAAGTTGTGGCCCTTACTTTAGAGTTTTATCGCCGCAATTATATCGAAGGTTTATTTTTAAGTTCTGGCATTGTGGAAAGTTCAGATTCGACGATGGAACAACTCATTCGCGTGGCAAAAACTTTACGAGTTGAACATAAATTTCAAGGTTATATTCATTTAAAAGTTGTTGCGGGTTCTTCACAAGAATTAATAAATGAAGCTGGCCTGTGGGCCGACCGCATCAGTGCCAATATTGAAATGCCAGTTCAAGCTGATTTAGATTTACTTGCTCCGGCTAAAACAATTCAGTCAGCTACAACATCTATGAGTCAAATAGCCGATAAAGTTTTAGAGACAAAAGAAGATCAAAAAAAATCTTTTTTGAAAACGCCAAAGTTTGCTCCGGCTGGACAAACAACCCAAATGATTGTGGGAGCAACTGAAAGTACCGACCAGCTTATTTTAAATTCGTCTCAAGATTTATATAAAAAATATTCTTTGAAGCGAGTTTATTATTCTGCTTATAGCCCTATTCCTAATTCTGACGTGCTGCTACCGCGTGAACAACCTCAGTTGATTCGCGAAAACCGTTTGTATCAAGCAGATTGGCTTTTACGTTTTTATAACTTTGAAGCTTCTGAATTAGTAAATAAAGAAACTCCTGATTTAGCTTTGGATATGGATCCGAAAACTTCTTGGGCTTTGCGCAATCGTAGTTTTTTTCCGGTGGATGTAAATTTAGCTTCACGCGAACAACTTCTACGCGTGCCTGGTTTAGGAGTTCGCAACGTCGAACGCATTATACAAATGCGCCCCTTCCGTAAAATTTCTTTACTCGATTTAGGTAAGTTACGGGTTCCTTTAAAGCGCACTAAATATTTTGTAACGACGTCTGATCATAATCCGGATGTATTTTTAATTGATTCGGCAAATTTGCGCGATCGTCTTAGCCCACCCGCAACTCAACTTTCTTTATTTGATACCGTTATCACCGCAAAAACGGGTGAGCTTTAATGACAGATACTCATTTTGAAAATTGGCGGATTGAGGCGCGGCAACTTTTGCAAAAAGGGATTGCACCCTCAGACACTTATTGGGAGAACAATCCTACTTTTTTAGAAAGTGATGAGTCTAATTTAAAACCGCTTTTGTCTCCGCAAGTTCCGCCTGAATTTTTTGAATTAGCTCAATTTGTAGCTTGCGCTCGTGATGAAAACCGCTGGTCTTTACTTTACCGAATTATTTATCGACTGAATCATGAAAATAAAAATTTACTAAAAGTTTCAGTTGATCCCGATGTTCATCGGGCCAACGAATTAGCAAAATCAGTTCGTCGTGACATCCATAAAATGCACGCTTTCGTCAGATTTAAAAAAATCGATATTGAAGGTGTTGAAACATACATCGCTTGGCACAAAGCTGAACATTTGATTGTTGAGCTAGGCACGCCGTTTTTTATGCGCAGATTCGGCGACAAACCTTGGTCAATTTTTACACCCGATGCTTCCGCCCACTGGGATTTAAAAACTCTTACTTTTGCTGAAGGAATACCCCAACATGAATTTCAACATCGCGATCAGTTCGATGAGGTATGGAAAACTTATTACAAATCTATATTCAATCCAGCTCGCTTAAAAATTAAAATGATGAAAGCCGAAATGTCTCCGAAATATTGGTCAAGTATGCCGGAAGCAGAAATTATTCACGACTTAATTCGTAATACGCCACTACGCCTCCAAAACATGGCTAATGCTCCGAAGTTTAAGGCGGAAGTTCCTGAAAATGTTTCGTGGCAGGATTTAAAAAAAGCTGCGCTGAAGTGCAAAGCATGTCCGTTAGCCGCACACGCAACTCAGACAGTTTTTGGCGAAGGAAACTTAGAAGCTGAATTAATGATTATCGGCGAACAACCTGGTGATGAAGAAGATTTAAACGGACAAGTCTTCGTTGGACCAGCCGGAAAAATTTTAGCCGATGCATTGCAAAAAGCGAATGTGTCCCGTGAATCAATTTATATTACGAATGCCGTTAAGCATTTTAAATTTACGCAAACTGACAACCGACGCGTTCATCAAAAAGCTAAGGGTTCAGAAATGCAAGCTTGCAAACCTTGGCTTGAGGCTGAAATCGCGCGTGTTAAACCAAAAGTGATTATTGCTTTAGGTACAACGGCCGCGACAGCTATTTATGGTCGTCTGCTAAAAATTAAAGATGAGCGCGGTAAAGCTTATGTGGATAGCCGCTTAGCAAAATCTTTGTTCGTTTCATGGCATCCGGCTGCAATTTTACGTGCCTCTTCAATCGAAGAACAAATTTCGCGACAAAATGAATTAGCGATAGATATTGCTCAAGCTATGAACGCGACTAAAGTTTAAAACAGCAACGCAGCTAGTAGTGGTTTGGCATTTGCTTGGCGCACCCTAGTATCCAGTTTAATCTTTTTACTCACGAAGGAAGCTTATGCAATTACTTACTTTTGTTATTTCGTTATTCATCGGTTTAAATTCTTTCGCGCAGGAAAAACCCGCAGACCCATCTTTTGCAAATGGCGCTTGCGGCGTACATATTACAAATTATTGTTCGGAGGTTCGCGAACCTAAAGAAAGTTTCATGTGTTTAAAACAACATGAGGCTGATTTATCGGTCGAGTGTAAACAAGAAATCGAACGATGGGTTCAAGTTAACCGTCAGTCTTTACGACGTGGTGGTGGTTCGCTTAATTCTTTCGGCGGAATGAATGCTTTAGGTCCCACAAGCCGCGGAGCCAGTTACGAAAGTCGCTTTGGTAACAGCACTACATTTTTAAATCAACAAAGATTAAATTTATCTACACCCATTGGCAGCATCAGTGGCGGATTATTAGGTGTTTCCCTGGCCGGCGGAAATTTACATATTGGTGAAAGTGTTTTTTTAGATTCGGGTATTCAGATTCCTAAAGAATTATATCGTGCAGAAATCGGATTGCAGTATTTCAAAATTCTTTCTGATAAAGATAACTGGGGCATTCGTGCATCGATTGGTTATAACGGCGATGAAGTTTTCAAACGTTCTAGTGATACCAGCTTTAGCGTAAATGCATATTTCTCGTTTCCACCATCAGGCAGTGGTTTTTGGATTGCGACCATTTTTTTAGCAAATAATTCATTTTTAGGAAATTATATTCCAATTCCGGGAGTTTTATATTTTTACAAAACACCAACGTTTACTGGCATATTTGGTTTTCCAATCGTTTCTGCCCAGTGGACGCCAGTTAATCCTTGGGCTTTCGGAATTTCTATTTTTGGCCCGACAATTACGATGGAAGCAAATTACGGAAGCGTTGATACTTATCAGTTTTTTACTAATCTTGGTTATGCCCAGCAGAATTTTATTTTGCGTGATCGTGTGAATGACAAGGATCGGTTAACGATTGAAGAAAAGAAGTTAGCTTTTGGAGTTCGTACACCTGTATTGGGGTTTATCGGTGCCGAAATTCAAATCGCAAATGCTTTTGACCGCCAGATTTATATTGGCGAGGGGCTTTTTAAAAAGCAGGGCGGATCAGCTAAGTTTGATAGTGACTGGCTAGGATCAATCGCACTAAGAGCGGCTTTTTAAATTGGCTCAATTAATTAGTAATGTCTCTACGGCCGTAGATCAAATCCTAGCCCGTCTGGGTCCAGATATTTCAATGGCTACTCCGCTAGGATTGGGAAAACCAAATCTTTTATTAAATGAACTTTATCGACGGATTAAAAATAATCCCTCATTAAGTTTAAAAATATTTAGTGCATTGGCACTAAATCCGCCTTCGCCAAAAGAAGATCTAGCTAAAAGATTTTTTGTTCCGTTTGCAAAACGTCACTGGGGCGTTGATTATCCTGAGCTTCAGTATGCCAAGGATGCCGAAGCTAATTTATTACCTAGCAATGTTCGTATTCATGAATTTTACTTCCGCGCAGGCGCCGCAATGAATTCTCCTAAGCTACAGCAAGATTACCAAAGTATTAATTACACGCGCGTTGCCGAGTCAGTTTATAACGAAGGCGTGAATTTAGTGGTGCAAATGATTGCGAAAAATCCTAAATCCGAAACTGCACGTTATAGTTTATCTTGCAATCCGGATGTAACTTTAGATTTAGTCGATTTGTACCGCGCAGGTAAAAAAAACGTTTTAATGGTGGGTATGGTACACCCCGATTTGCCTTTCTTGGGTGGGGAAGCGGAAGTACCAGCAGATTTTTTTAATTTGATTATCGAAGATACAACGATTCAACACGAAATTTTTGCTTTACCTAAATTGCCAATTAGCGCAGCTGATCACGTAATTGGTTTCTACGCTAGTCAGCTTGTCGCCGATGATGGAACCTTACAAATCGGCATTGGTTCGCTTTCCGATGCGGTGATTGCTTCAATGCTAATGCGGCATCAAAATAATTTACTGTATAATGAACTTGTAGAACAAATTTGGAAAAATGGAAAAAAATCTTCAAGCCTACCTTACGAAAAATCTCCATTTAAAGAAGGTATTTACGGCCTTAGCGAAATGGTTACCGATGGTTATATGCACTTACGGGAAGCTGGCATTTTAAAGCGTGAAGTAATCGACGAAAAAAGTGGCGCTAAAACTTATTTGCACGGCGCTTTTTATTTGGGCTCGAAAAAATTCTATTCTTGGCTGCGTGAACTAAACCCAGAAAATTTTAGCGGCATTCGCATGACTCGCGTTTCTAAAGTAAATGATTTGTACGATCCACATGAATTAGTACTTCGTATGCAACGTAGAAATCCACGTTTTTTAAATACGTGCATGCAAGTTACTTTACTGGGTGGAGCCGCTTCAGAAACTTTAGAAAACGGTAGCGTCGTCAGCGGCGTTGGTGGCCAGTATAATTTTGTTGCGATGGCGCAAGAACTTAAAAATTCACGTTCAATCCTGATGTTACGTAGCGTGCGTGAAAGCAAAGGAAAACGTTTTTCTAATATTGTTTGGTCGCACGGCCATCTAACAATTCCCCGTCACTTACGTGATATTGTTATTACAGAATACGGTGTCGCTGATTTAAAAAATAAATCAGATGAAGAGTGCGTTAAAGCGATGATTGAAATTGCGGATGCGGAGTTTCAAGAAGCTTTAGTAAAAAAGGCGAAGCAACATAGAAAACTTTCGCTAGATTATCAAATTACCGAAACTGCCAAACAAAATACTTCTGAAAATGTTAAAAAATTTATCGCTCGTGGCCGTCAAAGTGAAGTCTTTAAAGCTTTTGCGCTTGGCAGTGACTTCACTGAGGTTGAACAAAATCTAGTTGCGGCACTTGAGCCAATTCAGAATCTAGCATCGACTCCAGGGGTATCTGCTAAGTTAAAACTTTTCGCTTGGGCATTGAATGGCTTAGTGATCGATGCAAATCCGTTTGCGGCAGAACTTGAACGGATGGATTTAATCAAGCCTCAAGGTTTGATGGCAAAAATCTACCGCGGACTTTTACTTAAGGTTTTAAACGAACAGAAAATTTATGAATTCAACTGAACAAAGTGGGCTTTCAAAAGGCCTGATATTTTTATTAGCAACGGCCGTAGGAATTATTGCGGCTAATTTATATTATGCTCAGCCGTTAACGGGAATGATTAGTCGCGCCCTGGGTCTTGCGCCGGGCGCGGCTGGCCTAGTCGTGACCTTGACTCAAATGGGTTACGGACTTGGGGTTTTGTTAGTCGTTCCGCTAGGTGATATTTTAGAAAATCGTCGTCTCGTTTTAACTATGATGTCTGTAGCGGTTATTGGTTTATTGGGATTGGCTTTTTCTACCCAACTAATTCCCTATTTTATTGCGGCCTTCGCGACTGGTATTGGCGCTTCAACCGTGCAAATTATTATGCCTTACGCGGCTCATTTTTCGTCTCACGAAAAACGCGGCGAAGTAGTTGGCAGGTTAACAAGCGGTTTGATGATGGGAATTATGTTGTCTAGGCCCATCGCAAGTTTATTAACGGATTTATATTCATGGCATGCAGTTTTTGTGCTTTCTGCTTTTTTGATGATCGTCTTAGGCTTTGTTCTGCACCGTCTACTACCCGAGCGTAAACCGACTAATTTAAATCTTCATTACACTAAACTTTTAAGCTCGATGATTTATCTTTTTATAAATACTCCGATACTTCGCCGACGTGCGATTTACCAAGCATTTTTATTTGGAGCATTCTGTTTATTTTGGACAGCTAGTCCACTGTTACTTGCTGGTTCTGAATTTCATTTTTCACAAACGGCAATCGCAATTTTTGCATTAGTTGGAGTAACGGGTGCCGTGTCCGCCCCTTTCGCGGGAAAAGCCGCCGATCGTGGCTGGACTAAAATAGCCACAGTCAGTTCAATCGCCGCCTGCGCACTTTCATTTTTGCTGAGTCATATTTTTCCGAGTGGTTCAGTTAGTTCATTATTTGCTTTAGTTATCGCTGCCATCTTGTTGGATGCTGGTGTGACGGCAAATCTAATCTTAGGTCAGCGCGAAATTTTTTCTTTGCCGGCCGAATTACGCGGCCGCTTGAATGGTCTTTACATTGCGACTATTTTTGTAGGTGGGGCTGCGGGTTCTGCTTTGGGTGGCTGGGCTTACGCAAATGGCGGCTGGTCTTTGACTTCATGGGTAGGATTTTTATTACCCGCAACAGCGCTACTTTATTTTTTTACCGATCGAAAAAATTTTAAGGAGAATTAGAAAATGGAATACCGAAGATTGGGCAAATCTGGATTAATGGTCCCCGTACTTAGCTTTGGCACAGCTACTTTTGGCGGTACAGGAGAATTTTTTAAAGCGTGGGGTTCAACCGATGTTAAAGAAGCGAAGCGACTGATCGATTTATGTATGGAAGCCGAACTTAATTTTTTTGATACAGCTAATGGCTATTCTCGGGGTGCGGCCGAAGAAATTTTAGGTGAAGCTATTTTAGGTAAAAGACAAAATATGATTTTATCAACTAAATCAACTTTTCCAACCGGAGCTGGCGCAAATGATTACGGTTCATCTAGGAAACACGTCATTGAACAATGCGAAGCTAGCTTACGTAGACTGAAAACAGATTATATCGACGTTTACCATATGCACGGGATGGATAGCCACACCCCGGTAGAAGAAACTTTAATGACCTTGGAGACTTTGATTCAAAGCGGAAAAGTTCGCTACATCGCTTGTTCTAATTTTTCTGCGTGGCACTTGATGAAATCTCTTTCGACATCAGAAAAACTAGGCTTAAACCGCTACGTCGCACATCAAATTTATTATTCATTAGTAGGACGTGATGCCGAATGGGAATTGTTACCTTTAGGTACTGATCAAGGCGTGGGTTCAATTATTTGGAGTCCTTTAGCGGGTGGTGCACTCAGTGGAAAAATTACGCGCAAACAAGCTCCGTCTAAAGAAAGCCGCTTAGGACAAATCAAATTTGTTCATTATAATGACGAGATTTTATTTTCAGTTGTGGATGTCTTAGAACAAATCGCCAGAGAGCGTGAGAAAACAATTCCGCAAGTGGCGTTAAATTGGATCTTACGAAAACCAACGGTGGCTAATATTATTGTGGGTGCCAGAAATGAAGAGCAGCTAAAACAAAACTTAGGAGCGATCGGCTGGAAATTAAGCGAAGAAGAAGTGATACGTTTGGATAAAGCTGGAAAATCTTCAGCTCCCTATCCTTACTGGCATCAGCAAAGTTTTCCACAACTTGTGCCAAGCTTTGCCCCCATAACTCAATAGCGATGAAGGTTTTAAAATAACTTTAAAATGAGAGTCAGTCTCAGTTCAATTTCAATTAGTCTAAAGATTTCATTGATATTCTTATTTGCCTATCGTTAAAATAGTTTCATGAGAATATCAGATGGAACTGCTATAAATTTTTTTTCTGCTTACTCGCAAGCTGTTGCCGCGCTTGTAGGTTTATCTGCCACTTTCGGGATCTTTCATTATCAAAATTTAAAATCTAATTTTACTCGTAGAGTTGAAAAAATTTACGGAGTTTTTAATTCGCACTTTCGCGTTTTTATGAACGAACAACAACAAATTAAATTTGATGATTTTGTAAATCACGAGCAGCGCGCTAGTTTTATTGAACCAATTTATTTTAATTGGATTACGACGGATTTGAATAGGCAAATTTCTAAAACGCTAGATGATAACCGATCTCGCATTCATGAATTTGAAATGCTAAGCGATGAGTTCAATGACTATCAGCAAAGTAAAAATAAAATGAAATCTTTCCGTAGTAGTTTTTTAGTGGCTACAATGCTGGGTCTTTTTTCGATCGTACTTGGCTTAATCGGAATTGTAAGCGTTGATGTGGAGATCTGGAAAGATGAACGTTTATTTTTGTTAGTCGTAGGTATGACGGTACTGATTATTTATTTAATCGCGTTGTACCGTTTATTAGATCGCTCTTTTCAAAAACCTGAGTAATTACGTACCGATAAAAATTGCAGCTAATTTAGTTTTCATTTTGGTCTCGTTCCGTAGTCGATGATTGCATTGATAATGAAAGCGTATTGATATTAACGCAAACTAGGCAGCCTCTCCAGTTTGAAAAAAAACAGCCTATTCGTATTTAATTTTCATTTACGAACGTAAAAACCTTTGTGAATAGCAATGAATTATCTAAAGTTAATGCTTTAAAAAACTATTTCGCGTGAAATTCGATGTGATCTTTAATAAAAGACGCGATAAAATAATAGCTGTGATCACAGCCGTCTTGCATTCTTAGAATTAATTCTTGTTTGCCGCTGGTTTCACAAACTTCACGAAAATTTACTGGCAATTACTGGTTTTCTAAAAACTCGTCGGACTTACCCTGATCAATTAAGATCGGGTTGGCATGAATTTTATGACTGGTAATCAACTCGCACGATACAAGCCTATTACGTTCGTTAGTAATTCGCAAATATTTTGGACAGTTTTTATTGCCCCTGTTATAAAGCTGTGTTCAGTTAGCCCGTGGACGAATTTACTGAAAAAACACGTAAACCGAAGGGAAAACGCAAAACGCAAGATCCTTGCGAAGTTTGCTTTTTACACAAAAATTTGTGCATTTGTGAATTCATTCCCACTTTAAATTTGCGTAGTAAATTAAGTTTAGTCGTTCACGTAAAAGAATTAAAGCGCACAACTAATACAGGAACTTTAGCGACGAAAGCTTTATTAAATAGCGAAATTTTTATTCGTGGAAAAATGAATGAACCCTTAGATCTAACTTCCCAATTAACCGAAAATTACCACCACGTTTTATTTTACCCGTCAGACGGCGCGATCGCATTAGACGAAGCCTTTGTTAAGCAAAGTTCATTACCGATCAACTTGATTGTGCCAGATGGTAATTGGCGCCAGGCCAGTAAAGTTCATTATCGTCATCAAGAACTAAAAAATTTACCGCGTGTGATGATCAAAACTGCAAATTCAGAAAGTCATCATCTTCGGGCAGAAACGACTGAGTTTGGGATGGCTACTTTACAAGCTATTGCACACGCCTTTGGATTTATGGAGGGTGAAGCCGTTAAAGATGAGTTACTCAAGCTTTACAAATTAAAGCTTTCACGCACGTTAAAAGGCCGTGGAGTTGTTCAAATATGAAAACGACTTTACTAAAAAAAGATGACTACAAGAGAATGCCCTGGAAAAATGGATTAGGTACTACGACGCAAATTTTAATTGATCCACCACAAAGTTCGATAGCGGAAAATTTTAACTGGCGCCTAAGCAGTGCAGATGTTGCTACGAATGGACTTTTTTCAACTTACCTTGGCTACGACCGATTTTTAACGGTTCTTGATGGCCAGGGCTTCAATTTAAAAATTCAAGACAAAGTTCTGGAAATTAAAAAGCACGAAGTTATTAAATTTTCTGGTGATGCAATTGTAAACTGCGAATTAATTGACGGTAAAATTACTGATTTAAATTTTATTTTCAAAAGTGATTTTAAAAATGTTCATTTTAAAATCTTCAAATCAAGTCAAAATTTCAACCTAACCAAGGGCAATTTTATAATTACGTCTTTAACAGGAAGTTTGCAGATTTCTATCGATGATAAATCTACTCAGTTTGTGGACATTTTTGAAACCTTCGTTTTAAATAGTGATGAAAATTTTCTAATCAAAATTAGTACAGATTCTGAATTTGCGTTAATCAAGATTATTTCTTAGTGCCTTTTCAAACGATCAATTGATAAATTACGATAAAGTGCAGAAGCGCTCCGATAACCGTGAAGAGATGAAATAACTCATGGTAGCCAAATGTATTTGGAAATAACTTTGGTCTACGAGTTGCGTAAAATACTGCGCCGATTGTGAATACGACTCCGCCGGCGACTAATAAAATAAGTTGATTTGTACCTAGAGACCTATTCATCTCAGATAAATACGGAAGCGCAATCCAGCCCATAATTACGTATAAGGTAGCGGTTACATACTTAGGGGCTTTAACCCAGAATACCGATTGCAGTACTCCGACAAATGCGAAAGACCAAATAACAATTAATAACTTATGACCTGACTCTTCCGGCAGCGCCAGCAGACAGATTGGGGTGAATGTGCCCGCGATTTGGATGAAAATTCCTGAGTGATCTAGGCGTTTCATGATTGCACGCTGCGCGGGTTGCCAGTGTGGTCGGTGGTAATAGGCGCTAACCCCAAAAAGAATTAATAAGCCAAATGAATAAATTAAACTAGCAACAAAGGCTACAGAAGTTGTGCTTTTTGCCATCAATAAAATACATGCGCCTAAAGAAATAAAAAATGCTTCTTGGTGTAAATAGCCACGCAACGTTGGTTTTTGTAAAGGCTTCATTTGTGTCACACTTTCTTTTCGTTGTGTGACTAGCGCTATTGGTACATGAAGCTAGTACGTTGGCCTTCAAGATGACATGAATCTTTAGTAACCCATTGATCAACCGAAATTTTCATTTCCGATGCAATTGCCTCGCCGTAGTTATCTAAGCGACCAGAAACAAATAATTCTAAAGTTTCACTTTTGCCGCAAGTCATCTCTTCATTAAAATAGTATACGCCGTAAGAGTGAAATGTGTAAGCGTCTTCATTATGGCGCGCTAAATAGGAAACTTTTAGACCTTGATAAAGATTGGGCTGAGTCGATTGCACTGTAATTTTATTTGTCGACAAATCAACGCTAAAAGATTTTAAACAGATTTGTTTTGGTACATTTGTCGGGCGAAATTTTACGTAAGCGGGTAAAAGATTGAAACAAACTTTATCGGCAGCAAAAGTTTGAAGGCTTAACAGCGATAATGCTAACACAATTATTTTCATAAAAACTCCAGTTTGTATAGGATTGGTGTACCACAAGATGATGAAAGTTCACATCCGGCTTTGCTACAGCGGGGTGTAGCGTCGAATTTACAGGGTATTATTGCTTATTTTTGTTGAACTAATACAAGCCACGTTTCATCGCTTTACGCGTGGCTTCGGTTTGGTTTGCAACTTGAAGCTTTTGATAAATAATTTTAAAGTTTTCTTGGCTTCCAACGAAAGCGAGGGCAAATGAAAAACGAACCTGATTGCCCAAAATGTAACTCTGAACACACTTACACAGACGGTAATTTATGGATTTGTCCTGAGTGCGCTAATGAATGGAGTCGGCACGTGGGCGCCGAAGCTGAAGCTCAAGAAGAAATTCAGACTAGCGTGCGAGACGCACACGGAAATGTTTTAGCCGATGGCGATTCGGTGACCGTTATTAAAGATTTAAAAATTAAAGGTTCGTCAACTTCCGTAAAAGTTGGAACCAAAGTTAAAAATATACGTTTAGTTGAAGGCAATGATGGTCATAACATTACCTGTAAAATTGAAGGTTTTGGCGCGATGAATTTGAAATCTGAATTTGTTAAAAAAGCTTGATTGCGGAAAAATCTAAAATATAGGCTTTACGCTCTTCGCTAGATACTAATTCTAAAGCTTTCTTTGCGCTTACGCGCGCTTTATTTTTTAAACCCGATTTATATGTAGCGATCGCTAAATTGTGCCACCCTGCCGCTGACTCTGGATGATTTTGAACCGCAGCACGAAGATAGTCGGCTGATTTTTTATATTCTTTTTTAGCAAACGAAATATTTCCCATGCCAATTAAAGCGCCCAAACTTTTTGGCCAACGTTTTAAAATGGCTAAATAAGATTTTTCAGCCTCATCATTTTTTGCAATTTGTTCCAAGCCAGCGGCCGCGATCACATGCGAAAGTTCAGATCCCGCAGCTGCAAGTTGACCCGGGGGTAAAATTACTAAACCCCAGTAATCGCCTAGTACCCACGAGCGTTCGAACTTGCGCAAACCCCAGCGCTTAGCTTTTTCGGGCCCCGAATGCATGATGATTTCCTGTCGGTCTAAATCATATCCGTACACGACAGCATAGTGGTATTGCGGCGCCCATTTTAAAGCTAAGTTTTCAAAAATAATTACGGGATGGCCAGCAGAAACTTCGTGCAGCAATTCGTTAAGGCCTTCAATTTGGACTGCCATCATTGCATTTCTACGGCTCGCACTAATCATATCGGCTTGAAAGCTTCCCTTCATGCCTGGCGTGTAAACTTGTTTCGCTAAATCATCGACTGAAATATTTTTGCCATTCCAATTCATCACCATCGTTAAAGTAGCTGGCCCGCAATAACCAACGCTTTGTTCAACAAATGGAACATTCGGAATAACGCTTGCTCGGGGTAATTCCGTGGGCGGCGTATTTAATAACTCATCAGTTTGTTTGGTCGCCGTCGCGCAACCCATTAAGGCTAGCGCGACTAGGCTTATAAAAAAATATTTCAATTAGATACGTTTGATTAAGAAAATAATTAATATAATAACTAAAATCGTAATGAGGATATCACCACCTGCCCGTGCTTGATCCATTTGAACCGAAAGCTCACGCATTTCTGCGGCTGATAAGCTAGCCAAGCGAGATGAAATTTCATCCGGAGCCACGCCACGCTTTAATAACTCTTCGCGCACATCTGTACGCTGTAACATTGTTTCGATGTTAGTTTGCGCTTGTGTACGGCTTAACTCAGCCGCGACGACACTGCTCGAAATCATTCCTTCTGCAAGCGCCGTCGAACAAATATTTGACATAAAAAAAGCCATAAAAATCGCGACAAATTTACTTAAAGATTTTGAAATTCTCATAGTTATATCTCCTAACTACAAGCTTGATTCTTATTCATAAATCTCGCAAATAATTTAGATGAATGGTGAATTAATGGAGTGTTGTCAAAATATTACGGGAAATATGCTACACAGTGCTTTCAACTTCTTCAGTTATACGTATCGTTTTATGATTCGTAACATCGTATTGAATCTTTAAAAAATTTCCGCGAAAGAAAATACATTGATAGCCTTCAGACTCATCTAAAATAATGTACGGAATTTTTTCTAGCATGTAGGGAAGAGCTGCTTCTTTAACTGTACCTGACTTACAAATATGATTTTGCAAATTCATTTCCGGTGAAAGAAATTCATTTACACTGATGACCAAACCTTTTCCGTTTAAATTTGGAAAATTGATCTTTAGAATTTCAAATAGACCAAGTTCTTCATCTTTATTTAACATATCAACCTCTGTTAGCGGGCATTTCAGAATACAATACCCGCGCAAAATAGGCTTTAAGTATCAATATCGTTAGACTTTAGTCGAAGTTATTTACATCTATTTTAAAGCTTAGGATCGAAAGTAACGAAAGTGTATTCAGCTACAGGCTCGTCGGTTCGCATTTGAACACCATTAATTGAACTAATAATGCTTGATGAATAGCTTTCTCTGGTTTCAGCAACTGTTTCGCCCTGCGGACCAACGCACATTCCCGATAGCGGTTTTACGGTGCCGGCTAGTTGGATGGCGCGATGATCAGATGTTGGAGACGCTTTATTAGTTAAAACAATTTCGCAAATATCGCCACTCATTAGGCGAACTCCGTAAGTAGATTCTTGCGTATAATCGTTGTAAATAGTGTCTTCGTTATGAGCGCTTTTCATGGGGCTTGCCTGAATTAATTCAAGAGCTAAGACTCCGCTGTTAGTTAACTTTGATGCCATAGCCGCAGCTAGATCGGATAATCGACCTGAAACTTCGAAGGCACGATCAGCGGCGGCTTGATTTACGATCGCGATACGCTCTTTGGTTTCTTCGTCGATCGTTTTTGCAAACACGAACTGCGATAACATCAGTGACAGAACTAAAATACTTTTCATAATTGATCCCCTTTTCAATTTAAAAAACTACTTCATAAATAGGCCGATCCGCCTTCAAATAATGTCACGGAAGCCTGCTATAAGTATGCTCGATCATTTTAGCCCCTGTCATGTGCTTATTTAATTTCGACTGGCTAGCTGAGCACTGACTTTTATTAACTGAACGCGATCGATGGGTTTTGTTAAATAAGCAGCAAACCCAAGCTTGAGAGCTTTTTCACGTTCGTCTTTTAAAGCATGAGCCGTTAAAGCAATGACCGGAACTTTATAATTTTTTAGTTTTAATTCCTCAAACGCTCCGTAACCATCTAATATCGGCATTTGAATATCCATCAATACCAGGTCGTACGTTTTAGCTAATGCCGCGTCTACACCTTCTCGACCGTTGTTGGCGATCGACAAGATAACTCCGTATTTTTTTAAAATTAGTTCAATTAATACTTGGTTATCTTCCGAATCTTCAACTAATAAAATTCTTTTCTCCCGAAGAACTGCTTCTTCGTAATTAGCCGGGGCTTTTTTGCTTTCTAAACCTTGCGCCGTCACTAAAGGTATTTTAAAAATAAAACGGCTACCACGGCCTAAAGGATTTGCTTCAACTGAAATATCGCCACCCATCGCTTGAGCCAATTCTTTTGAGATGGCTAGGCCTAAACCACTACCGCCAAACTTTCTAGTAATCGAGCTATCTTCTTGTGAAAAGGCTTTAAAAAGTTTTTCACGGCTTTCTTCGCGGATTCCGATGCCTGTGTCGTCAATTATGTAAGTTAAAAAATCTTTGGTAACGGATATATTAATATTGATTGATCCATCGCTCGTAAATTTAAAAGCATTGGATAACAAATTAATTAAAATTTGCTTAACTCTAGTCTCATCAGATTCTATATATTCTGGTAAAAATTCTGATGTTTCTAAATGAAATTGTAAACCTTTAGCTTTTGCCTGAGCTAGCCAAGTTTCTTTAATTTCTTCATTCATTTTCGTCAGCGAGAACGCAGTCGGGTCAATTAGCAATGTTTTCGCTTCGATTTTAGAAATGTCTAAAACGTCTCCGATAATACGGTTTAATTCATTCCCATTGCGCGCGATGATCTGTAAATAAGAATCACGTTTATCTTTTTGCTCTTCGGTAATAGCTGATTCGGCAAAACCAATGATCACTCCTAACGGAGTACGAATTTCATGACTGATGTTAGCTAAAAATAACGATTTTGCTTTATTGGCTTTTTCTGCTTCTTCACGCGCTACTTTTAGCCGGGCTGCTAATAAATCACTTTTTAGCAATGATGCCATAACGGCCAAACTCATCATTGTCCCAAGCGCTAAAACAAAAAATGGTGACCAGCGCAAATAAGTCAGTCCAAAGTTTTTTGGTGCCGCTACTTCAACGGTCCACACGTGACTGGCCGCTTGAAAGTTAATAATTTTTGTAAATGATGTGTCGGCTTTTTCGAAATTTCTTTCACTATACATCAGACGATTTGCATCTATGCCTTCACCATCATAAATACGAAGAGCTAAATCATTATTTTGCACGCGCACATCATCGGAGACACGACTAAAAAGATTTGAAGCACTAAATCCAGCGTAGACAAAACCCAATAAATTTTTACGACGTTTTTCAACCGTTGAAAGATCAACGCCAACTTTGTATCGAGGTAAAAAAACTAAAAATGCGTAGATTACACCTGTTGTAGGACTTAATGGAGTCACGCGATCGGTGGCGACTGCAACTCCCAAATCGCGAGCCTTATCCATTGCGAGCTTGCGCTCAGGGCTAGCTCCTAAGTCCTTTCCTAAAACTTGAGCGCTTTGACCCGTTATTTGTTCATAGTAAATAACTAGATCAATTTCTTTTGAATTTGAATTGGCCCCAGAGTCGGCAAAACTTTTACCCATCTGCGATAAAATTACTTTTGCCTGTTTGGCATTCAAGCGTTCTACATACCCCACGGTTTGAATGCCCGGAAATGTTTCTTCTAAATGCATTCCACTAACGAAGCTGCTGAATTCTTTTCCGGTTAAATCCGATTTAATATCGAATAAGTTGCGCGTGTATAATAGCGCATTGATATAAACGGTCATTCGACTTCGTAGAGTGTTAGAAATTGTTGTTAAGGTACGTTCGAAATGCCCAACATTTTCAACTTTTAAACTGCGATATGCAAAATAGGTCGCGCCAAATGTAAGCGCCATACATAAACAAAACGCATAAGAGGCATTGAGGTATTTATCGACTAATTTTTTAAAAAAATTAAGCATTTTCTCCCCGCACACAGCTTCTTAACAATAAGCCATCGTGTGGAAAGGTCAAAGGCTTTATGAATAACTATTTACCTCTAAAGAAAAACAACCAGATCAAAATAACTAGACCGCCCGGCACTCCTAAAAAATAAAGTAATATTGGTACGCCTACTTTACCATTCACGTTGTCGACAACTTGATTAAGATTTTGAATTGCAGATTTCATAGATTCCTCTTTCTTTGTTAATGAGTTCCAAAAAAGCAAAATGTTAGCCAGTCTCAAATACAACAATTTGAATTTGAGCCAAGACAGTGTGGTATTTTGACCCTTTTTTTAGACCAAACTAATTTTATAGATCTCATAAGATCGTATTTGTTTTTTATTTTTATAAAAATAAAATAACGCCATCAATATCCCAAAACCGAAACCGATCGCATGCGTGCGGTAACTAGTGCTTGGTACAAATGTTGACGGTAGAAAAATAACTAAACTAATTCCGATAACCCTCATGAGTCGATTAACGACCGAATATTGGCGTTGAATCAGTGGATAAAGCGTTAGCCAAAAGCCTCCTAAGATATAAACTAGGCCTGATGCCCCGATTAATTCTACTTCGGGCGCGTAAGTCAAAATCGCCAGTACGTTTACAATTCCCGCGATAAAAAAACTAAGTAATGGAAATACTCCAAAACCAAAATAGCCAAATACAAAAAAACTAAAAATCCAAAGCATGTAAGCATTCGATAGCAAGTGAGCAATATCGGCGTGGATAAATACTGCAGTAAAAGCTCGCCAAATTTGTGCATGTTGAAAAATTTGCTGATGAACGGCCGGCAATAAGTCAGTTAATCTTTGCGG
The DNA here is from genome assembly GCA_014376435.1 of Bdellovibrio sp. Taxonomy (GTDB): domain Bacteria; phylum Bdellovibrionota; class Bdellovibrionia; order Bdellovibrionales; family Bdellovibrionaceae; genus Pseudobdellovibrio. Next base: position 96,944 of record JACMRL010000003.1, read on the forward strand.
ACCCTGCCAGTAAAATAAAGTCATCATCGTAATAAATAAAATTGTCATACTGGCGACTATGAATGCATTAACGGAAGGCTTTTTGGTAATCATCGTTCCGACTAAGCGTTTCTCTTCAATTAAAATTGGCTCAACAAATTCTTGTTCCATTAATTTAAGTTTGAGGTTGAATGGCGGCGTGTCAAGGCAGGTGGTTCAGTTAGTTTATTCCCTAAGCTTCTGTTTTCTGGAAATTCATTTTGTACATAGATTTAATAGATAATGACCCATACAAATTCTTACGAAAGGAGATTTTATCATTACCACAACACAGACCACGATGGGAAATCCGGCAGTAAAAAGAACAGAATCAACCAGGAATAGATTTTATTGGGCGATTGCTGTCGCTGCATTAGCTTTGATTGCGATTGCGCTGACAATCGAGCGGCCGCTACTAGATAGTTTTTAAATAAAAATCTGAAAATGCAGAGTGAAGAAATTTTCTTCCTCTGCGTTTTTGTTAGTAAATTGAATAATTATGCTTTTTTTGCATATTAAAATTTCATCTTCAAATTGGCCAAAAACCCATAACTTTACTAAGTATAAGCCTTCCAAGGAGACAAAATGAAATTTCTACTATTAACTATGTTATTGATTGCGGCCCAAACTTCTCATGCGCTAAATACGATTTGCCGCGTGAATACAATTCGCGATGAGGGCACTTATGAAAGAATCAATAATTTTACGTTCGATCGTGAACCCTTTTTAGTCATTCATCTTAGCCAGTGTGATTCTAAAAACTTAATTGGCCTAAGTATCGGTAAAACAACTTTTGCAGATAAAGATTGCGGCAATACAGAAGGCGATACCGGACGAGTAACTGCAAATATTTTAACTAACGGCACTCAAATTTTTTCTGCATTTCACGATATTGAATCACCGGATCAAACCCCAGATTTAACGGTAGAGATTAAAGGCAAAGTAGCAACCGTGCACTATTTAGACAGCGGCCACGAATATATGCTAGGGAATTTTATCTGCGAATAAATCTGTAAAAAAATTAAATGTCCTTTTTTTCCCCTTTATTCCTTTAGTATATTCTCTTCTGCAGTAGATCTGGATACAGCTCTACCAGTCACGGCATAGGGGTTGCTTAAAATAGGTTGAAAACATTTATATAACTCTTGAAAGGAGATTATTTATGGCAACAACCACAACAACGACCATGGGACAAACTCGTGCGTCGAATGAAGCAGCAAACCGTAAAATGTACTGGGGTATTGCAATTGCGATCATCGCAGCTTTAGCAATTATTTTTGCAACTCGCGCATCACGTAATGACGTAGTGACTGAAAGCACAACAACAACGGCTCCAGCTACGGTTACTGATACAGCTCGTACGACAACAACGGCTCCAGCTACGATTACTAATACAGCTCGTACGACAACAACTGATTCAACAATTCCAACAACAGATGGCGCAGCCGCTGGTGGAGTAAATGCTGGCGCAGCTAGAAATGAATCAAATGGTTACAACGTTGATAACGGAACTATGGATTTGAAAAATCAGCCGAATGATCGTTTAACAACGCCAAACGCTGCTAATCCAAACCCAAGCAAATAATTTTTTAGTAAATTTTTTGTTATTAAAGCCCACCAACAGGTGGGCTTTTTACTTTATTTAATCTTTAAGAGCTAATTCGATCGCTTGAGTAATGATTGGATCATCCGGAGTAACATCTGGTCCAAAGCATGCCACAACTTCACCTTTTTTATTAATTAAAAATTTTCCAACTTCCACAAAATATCATTTTTTTGTGTACGATTAATACCATAGCCTTTCAGCTTTTCTTCGAACGCGATGGCGTTAACTTGTTGAGCTTCTGTTTTTTCATTTGTTAAATGTTTGTATAGCGGATGCTGACTTTCGCCTTTGACCACGATTTTTTCAAGTGCTTCGTATTGCGGAGTTAAACCACAAGCAAAAGCAACGTTTACAACTAATAAGGCTTTACCCCGATAGTCAGCCAGGTTAATTGCAGAGCCATTAATTTTATCAACAGGAAGGTGAAAGATTGAACTCATATTTACCTGAGTTCTTGTAAAGAATTAGTTCTTTCGCTTTAGTAACATATAACCTGCATTGGTTTTAGATTTCGCTAAAGCTTGGGGATTAATTATTTAAAAAAATATAGTGAACCAAGGAACGGGAATTTTACGCCCGTACTTTTTAGCAACTTCGCTCGCATCGCGAATTTCTTGGGGGGAGCCAGCCTAGCTTTTCGAAAAAACCCAACCAATCTGTAAGGCAAAACTGAAACAGAGCATTCTTCATTTTTAAAGTTCTTTTGCGGTTTTTTAAAAATTTTTAAAATGCCGAATCGAAGTATTCCACGATCCAAAATTTATTGCATACGTGCGTTCTGTTTCTTGTGCACGGCAATAGACGACGCAAAATGCAGTGTCCGATACATCATTGATCAGGATATTTGCTGAATTCATATACTAACCGTATTGAATTCGTTTCAGTTGCGCAATCTGATAGGCCCCGAATACTCCGTTGAATAAACATCGTATCAAAGGATCTTCAACAATATCAGCATTTGATATCTCAAGTTCAATTTCCGGATCAAAAACGATATCGTTAATGCGCATGTACATAGAGCTTAGCGATTCTCCTAGCTCAAGCGCTGCATATAACTTTGAAATCGGCACTTCGGTAGACCAAGATAATTTATCTGAGCCGACCGCTGATATTTCAATTTGATTCTTATGCAATTTGTAATAAAAATCTTGCGGTGTTCCCAGATGATCGAATATTGATAATTTCCAAAATCTGGGTTTAGAAAAATAATTGTCTAGCGGGTCTTCCATTGAATTAAATTTATCGATTAATGCGTGATGGCAGTAATCGTAAACTTTCTCAGTTTCAGCAGAAGTTAAAGCAGCAAAGTAAGTTGAAATTTCAGAAGTTGGCGGAGGCTCAAGCTGTGGTTGGTAATGATAGTCTACATTTTGCTCGCCTAAAGTTTTAATCCAAGAAATAGGTGGTGCTAAATGGAGTGAATCTTTTGAAAGTAAAAAAGAAACTGATGGGTTCATGCGAATCACTTTTGTGGTGGGAATTATTTTTTCAACCTCAGTCGTAAACTGCTGATAAGAAATCGGAAAAAATGCATGATTATACCACGACCATTTTTCTAAACTAAACTGGCAAGAACTTGGCACTATATATTTTGGACTTAAAATTTTTAATTGTTCGACCCACTCGCCAGGAAGTTCTTCGGGTGCGGGCGCCGCGCGCGAAGGCGCAATCACTTCAATTTCCCGCATCGTTTGAAAAGGCCAAAGCACCATATCCCAAGCCGTTTTGGCTATTAATTGTAAAGTATCTTGATCGATCCATGAATCAACCACGTTAAGTATGTTCAAATCTGCGGCCTTAATGTGAAAAATTGAATCCACATCAGCATCTAGTGCGCGTCTAGGAATAATTTCTATTTCACCGATCTTTACCGACTTGTCGATTTCTAAGCTGATTAAGTTTGAAAAACCAAGTTGGCTTAGCAATACAAACATTTCTGGAAATGGGCAGTAGATATAAATAGGAGTTGTGCGATTTAACAGATTTAAGCTTTCAAAAGAACAATGATCATCGTGAAAATGCGAAATAAAAACGGCATCAAACTTTTGTTTGCGAATCTGAGCTTGGTCAAATTCAACGTTAGGAAATGCATGACAGTTTCGGCTAAATGGATTTTCAAATAGTGGGTCAAATGCAATCTTGGTTTCGCCACATTCAAAAATATAACCTGCATGAAGTATTCGCGATATTTTTATCATTACTTTTGAAATATTTTCGGTTTACGGACTGACGACTTCTTTTTTCTAACTTTTTTATTCCATTGAAATTTGGCTAAACTTAGTTGCCCATCGCTACTTAGTTGAACGCCTTCAGCGGTTAATTTATTTTTTTGCTGTTTGAAATTATGCGTACGCGGTTCGAATGAAATACGGCCTTGCGAATTTAAAACTCGGTGCCACGGAAGTTTGTACGAAGTCGAGCAAGTATGCAAAATCCAGGAGACCCCGCGCGGTGCTTGGGGCTTTCCAGTTAGTTCGGCGATTTGTTTGTAAGTAGCCACCCGACCCGCAGGGATTAGACTGATCTGTTTAATAACGGCCGCTGTGAATTCAGAAATCTGAATAATTCCCATCGCTTAAGTTATCCCAGAATAAAGAAAACGTCTACGTGGCTTTTCGATCAACTAGATGATTACTTCGTCGCTAATAAATAATAAGCGTAACCAAAAATTCCACCGATTATTACGAAGTTGACCGCCGCAAAAACCGCCCGCTTCCAAAGTGCGTGGTGAAACTGAATCGGTGTCGGGTAATACTGGCCCGGACCAATTATGACAAATACTAATAATGCCCCGTGCAAGATCGTATGCCCAATCACTTCTGTTTTTCCAAATATAGCCGAGGTTGAAAAGAACACTAAAGTAATTGTTAACGCCAACGGTCTTTGTAATAAACCAATAATTAGTAAATATCCTAAACACAGTTCAACAAATGCACTGGCCATCAAAAAGAAATCGGCCGGGAGACCCATGGTTAATTCGGGTTGCTGTCTTAAAACATCCAAGCCCCAATGCGGAAAAAATAATTTCTCAAGCGCTGCCCAACAAAGCGAAAAACCTAAACCAATATATAATACCGGCACACGTGTTTGCGAAATTTTACGATTAGAAATATCGGCAACTAATAAAAAGTAACCGATCGCTGGATAAACTAAATAATCCAACATATGAAAAGATCCAAATTGGTTTATTCCGTAAAAATAAAGAGCAACCATCGCCATACCGGTGATCGCAGTTGTTTTTTTGGTTAGTAATAATAACACCATTACAAATTGCACCCACCCAACAAAACTTGACGCTTTCAGCTCGGGCGCGATCATCGAATCGGCCTCCCACGAAAGCAGTAAGGCTGCCCCCGTAAATACTCTCAATATTAAAGTTACGCGGTCTGCATAGCCTTCAAGGTACGAATTAAATTTTTGATACGGTCGCCATTTATCTAAAGCTCGGTCTACGTACACCATTAGTGCCAAAGTCACGGTACTTAAACCTAATAATAACCAAAAAGTTGGTTGATTCAGTTCAGAGATCTTTAAAACCGAGAGATCCGTATTTTTCGTAAACCATTTAACATGTGCCAAGGCACTTAAAGGTAATAACAAAATCAATATACATTTTATTAAGTTTTTCATAGGTGTAGTTTCCGCCCGCACCTGCTTAGGTGCAACAGATGAAGTCGCGGTCGCTCTCCTAGGTCGTTTTTGTTACTTCGCTAGCGGGTTGTGTTTTTGTTAAAAACTCTGACAAAAACAACGCAAGTATTGTGTAACCTAAAAATAAATAAAATCCAGGCTGCAGCGAAGTTCCGTTCGTGGTTAACAATACAATTTCTTCTTCGCCCGAGTGTAATTTTCCAAACTGGCTTGAAATAATTCCATTAAAACCGATGTAAGCCATAAAAATGGCAATGATCATTACATCCGTCATCGACCATTTACCCGATTTTAAGACGAAAAACTGCACCCATTTGTTTTTGCGCGCATTCCAGTGATTGTAATAATATCCGACCGACGAAAGCAGTTTTAATATGGGGAATACAACGCTGAACAAAACCATCAAAATTCCAACGGCTTTCATTTGAATGTCTGCATGAGTAATCATAATCCAAAAAACATCTAAAACACTTTTAGTTTGAAAGTATAAAATTTGATTTAAGAATTTTACGGGGTGGTCAAATAAAACGAAGCTCATCTCGGAAATTTTTGCTTCTAAATCGATCATCGGCGTCATCACACCACAAATAAGTAATACGAACAGAATCGCCACTAAAACAATGTACTGGCCGCTTGGTAAGTTATCTTTAGAAAAGCCCGCAACCACAAATATGAAAGTCGCTAATCCTAACAGTATCCAGGTTAGTAAAAAAATATGTTTTTGTGCTTCGGCGATCTCTTGATCAATTTTAACTTTAGTACTTCCAAGATCAGTCGTGCCCATTTTCTGCATGATCAGGTTAACTTGAGTCATATCTTGTTTTTCAAAGGTTTTATCGAAATATTCTTCAACTTTATCTAACAGAATACCTTTAAGATTTTTTTTGCTTTTCGGCTTCTCCATTAACTTAATGATAGCGTCTGCATATTGAGGAATACCTTCTTTAATATCTTTCATATCGACGAAAGTATTTACAAACGCCTGTTTAAATTTCCCTTTAAAAGTTTTCTTGTTTTTCTCGCGCATTTTTTGATCTACGCCATCAATCAATTGATTTAATTGTGCCTCAAGTAATGGTTTCAGCTTTTTTTCACTACCGCGAACATCTAATTCAGTGATTTCAGAATTGATAATATTTGAAAGTTGCTCTTTCCACTGATTAATACTGAATAGGCCATATTTAATATTATTAATTTCAGAGTAGTCTTGCTTACGAACCTGATTCGCCATCGAAAGCGAAATAATCTGTTGGCCAAGAAACATTGAAATTAGAAGAACGACCGCGAACAGGATAAATTTTGGTTTTCTCATACCGTTGGTATAACGATTTTGTCTTTAATACACAATAACGGCTGTAAATTAATTTTGCCTTGTACCAGAATTGGTACGGTTTTTGGGGCAAATTTACAGGCTACTGCGTCTTGATCTGATCTTGAACCGGCAAAGGCGCCGAGCCTGTGGATGATTCGGTCGCTTTATTCTCAGTTGGCTGAATTTTCATATCTTTACGCTGACCAACGATTAAGAAAATAACGACGGCCGCGACCACGCCTAGAATAAGCCCAATAAATAACTTATTTGAAAATTTACGTTCTTGGGGGCGATTGTGTCCGGTCGTACTTGAATTAATTATGCTCATGTCGAAACGTTAGATCAGGCAATAAATGGGGTCAACAAAATCCCCATTTATCAAAAAGGTGTACCAAATTAGTCGTGCATACTAACGATAAAATCAAAGTTGCGATCCTTTGACCAACTATGAGCTAATATACCGTCGTCAATAGTTCCGTAACCTGCGTTACCCCATGAAAGGCCCCACGAGTTTTTAAAAGTGAAAATTGTTTGAGATCCCGAGGTGGTAAAACCAACTAGTTGAATGGCATGCCCACCTATTAAATTAGATCGTTTATCAACTCTAGAGTCATAACGCCAATCGCTCGTAGCTCGATAAGAGTTATAAACAAATATCCCAACTTCCACCGGAATATCACGCACTAATAAAGCCTTCACCGCTTCGATTGTTGGACTACCATTTACTTCAAATGCGAAGCCTTTGCCAATTGTAGGAACTTGCACATTGGTGAATATTTTTTGATCTGATGAACTCGAGCTACCGTCGTATGTGCAAACAAAGCAGTTTTCTGAAAATGTACCTTGTGAGCAGACAATCCCTCAAGATAAGTCTATTCAGGTTGATACTGACTAATGAGTTCGAAGAAAACTCCTATGCGATGATACAACTTGTGGATTGAATCTTCAGGATGCTTTCCGGCCAAAGTAGAAGCTTCTTCGATTTTTTCAATGCAGCGTAAATCTTTGCAAAGTATATAGCCGGCACTTACCGTAGCACTTGCCGCCACCGAAAGCATACCAATGTCTTCTGATGATCCGTATGAATTACACCAGCAGCATAATCTGCCCGTTGGCGCATCGACGCCTTGATACGCGCGCTTAAGAACGATTCCTCTGGGTAAATCCCAATTAGGTTTTTTAAATACCAAGTATGTATAAACGCCCGAAGATTCTTTCCAGGTAAAATAGGAGCTAATACGTAACGGAAATTGTAATTCCGCAGGAAATAATAACTTTTTCTGATCAATCGGTCGAAAAGACTGAATCAGTTCTTTTTCCGACTCGATTGAAAATAAGTTTTCTGTTTGAAAGTTATTTGCCGAGGTTAGCATCTTTGATTACTTTGCACGAAAAAGCTGTTTAATCGTCGAACTGTATTCTTCAGAGAAAAAAGCGATAACGGAACCTAAAAAAACTAAACCCAATACAACTTGAACGATGATCGTTAAAATTTTCATATTATCTCCTCAGGTTAATGTTGACGATGACCAGGGTAAAAGTAAAGCACGTTTTAATTAATTGAAGTCGCGGACGAAAAGTCGTTAATCACATTAACTAAACAGACATGGCTTGTAAAAATATTTTATCTGTTCAAGACCTTAAAAAAAACGTATTGTAATTCGATGTACAAGCTGCGGGATTATCAACTAGAAGCGGTTAACAATACCGTTAAATACTTTCAGAAAACTCGCGAACCCGCGATGATTGTACTGCCTACGGGTGCGGGCAAAAGCTTAGTGATCTCCGAACTAGCTCGCATCGCGCGCGGCCGCGTTTTAGTTTTAGCTCATGTAAAAGAACTGGTTGAACAAAACTACGAAAAATATAAAAGCTACGATCTAGAGGCTGGAATATTTTCAGCCAGTTTAGGAAAAAAAGATTGGGATCAAAAAGCGATTTTCGGCAGCGTGCAATCCGTAGCACGTGCAGCGGATGATTTTTTTAATAACTTTAGCTTATTAGTCATTGATGAATGTCACCGCGTTGCCGAAGAAGGAACGACGCAGTACCAAGACGTGATTAGAAAATTACGCGAACGCAACCCTGAGCTTTGTATTTTAGGCCTAACCGCTACCCCTTACCGCTTGGGTTTAGGCTGGATTTATGAGTACGCACAATCTGGTGAGATGAAAACCGATAAAAAAAGATTTTTTAAGCAATGCGTTTACGATTTACCGCTTTCGTACATGATTAAACATGGCTACCTTACAATTCCAGTAAAAATTGACATACCAGTCACTTGCTATGATTTTTCTGAACTATCTGACCAAAATAGAGCTTTTACCACGGTCGAAGTGGAAGAGATTTTAAAAAGCCAACAGCGCCTAACGCCATTTATTATCAAAAATATTATTGATATCGCCGAGCACTTTCATCGGAAAGGCGTGATGATTTTTAGTAGTTCAGTGAAGCATGCTGAAGAAATTATGACGTACCTACCAGCTGCAGATGCAAGAATCGTTCTGGGCGATACCGAAATGGATGAACGAAACCAAATTGTAAGCGATTTTAAAAAACGTAAATTTAAATACTTAGTGAATGTGTCTGTATTAACAACCGGCTTTGATGCTCCGCATGTGGATGTGATTGCGATTTTGCGCCCGACAGAATCAAATAGTCTTTACCAACAAATTGTTGGCCGCGGCTTGCGCTTATCCGAAGAAAAAAGTGATTGTTATATTCTTGATTACACCGGAATGAAGCACGATATCTATGCGCCTGAAATTGGAGACAAGAAACCAGCGAAAGATACGGTTCCAGTTAAAGTAAGCTGCCCTAAATGCGATTTCGAAAATGATTTTTGGGGTCGTGTTGATGAAGACGGAATTATGTACGAGCACTTCGGGCGCAAATGTAAAGGCGCTACCCAAGATCCAGAAACTTTGCGTATAACTCCGTGTAGTTTTCGCTTTCGCCTGAAACTGTGTCACGCTTGTGGTGCCGAGAATGATATTACTGCAAAATCTTGCGATCAGTGCCGGGCTGAGCTAATTGATGCCGATGCAAAATTGAAACAAGCTAAGCTATCGAAAAATTCACACGTATTAACACCCGACAGAATTACTTTTGATGAGCGTAAAGATAAAAATGCAAAATCTTTCTTAGAAATTCGTTATTATGATTTTAACGCTGAATATGTAAGTGAAGCTCATTTTTTTAATAACCCTTCTTCAATCAAAAAATTTAATATTAATTTTTTACGTTCGCATTTAAAACGTCCGGAACTTGCGGTGGAATTAACAACGCCGCAAGAAGTTATTAAATACCAACGTCTTTTCCGCTTGCCTTCGTTTGTCATTGCTCGCAAACAAGATAAATTTTGGCGCATTACGGAGAAAGTTTTCGCGGAAGAGCTGTAAATACTTTTATGATAAATCTATTAAATGAACAGAGCGTTTTATCAAAAAAGTTCCTTACAGCCTAAAGCCGTCCGGTAAGAACTAATATAATCAGAATAATAACCAGTAAACCTAAACCACCACTCGGTCCGTATCCCCAGTTTTTGCTATGACCCCAACTAGGAAATGCACCCACTAGCATCAGTATTAAGATCACTAATAATATTGTTCCGAGATTCATTATAATTTCCGATCGTTAAGGTTTCAAGGATACCTGCAACCCGACATTAGCACGTCAAATTCTCTGGCGCTAAGACAAACAAATTTTTGGGTATTTTTACCCCAAGATTTAAAAAATTTCATTATAATTAATATGCAGCTAAGAGGTGGCGCATGACTAATTAAGACATCACTCCCCAATTTTATCTTTCATTTACATGAATTCTGTTTCCGATAGACAAAACTTTTGACTAGAGCAAAGAAGACCAAACGTTGGTTAAAAAAATTTTAGAAGAAAATGGCGCGGGTACTTTATAAAAATAAAAAACGGCCACGAAAGTTTATACGAACTTGATCGAAAACCACTTGAGTCACTGCAAGAATACTTAGCAGTGATTGCGGTTCAAGGGGACACGGCTTTGCACAGTTTGAATCATTTCGCGACCCGTTCCTCATGGACTTAAATAACTTTTACACTCATCTTTAAAATTTTTGCTTACTCCCAAATTGATTTGCCTAAGTCAAATCTGCAAGCCGACCGTGTGAAATACACGATCGACTTTTCGAATCATTACTTCGAATCAGCTAAATCAAAACGATCCAGATTCATCACTTTACTCCATGCGGCGGTAAAATCTTTTATAAACTTTTCTTTTGCATCATCACTTGCGTAAACTTCAGCTAAGGCACGAAGTTGCGAATGCGAACCAAATACTAAGTCAACTTCCGTAGCGGTCATTGCTTTAGCTTTTCCACTCGCGCGGTCTTTACTTTCGTAAATTCCTTTTTTCGCAGACGGAGCCCATTCTGTATCCATATCTAAAAGATTCGTGAAAAAATCATTTGTGAGTGTTCCAGGTTTGTCCGTGAAGACACCGTGTTGTGAATGTTGAAAGTTCACATCCAGTGCGCGCATTCCACCAATCAGCACGGTCATCTCTGGCGCCGTTAACTTTAATAAATTAGCGCGATCTAATAATAAGGTCGACGCAGCTAATTTTGAATGACCACTCACATAATTACGAAAGCCATCTCCCTTAGGCTCAAGCACTGCGAATGAATCTACATCTGTTTGCTCTTGAGTTGCGTCAGTACGACCTGGCGTGAATGCAACTTTCACATCGTAACCTGCTTTTTTCGCAGCGCTTTCAACCGCAGCGGCTCCGGATAGTACAATTAAATCCGCCATGGAAACTTGTTTTCCACCCGCAGCCGATTTATTAAAGTCAGCTTGAATTTTTTCTAACGCTTGTAACGCCTTAGATAATTCAGCGGGCTCGTTCACTTCCCAATCTTTTTGTGGAGATAAACGAATACGACCACCATTAGCTCCACCGCGCATATCTGTTCCGCGGAAAGAAGCCGCTGCAGCCCACGCCGTTGCGACTAATCTAGAAATACTTAAACCTGACGCAAGAATTTTTTCTTTCAAAGATTTAATATCATCTGCATCGATCATTCTATAATCAGCTTTGGGAACCGGATCTTGCCACAACTGTGGTTGCGGAATCCACGGACCCCAATATCTAGAAGCAGGGCCCATATCGCGGTGAAGAAGTTTAAACCAAGCTTTTGCAAATGCATCCGCAAACTCTTTTGGATTTTCGTGAAAATGTTTTGAAATTTTCGCGTAAGCTGGGTCAACTTTTAAAGCTAGATCTGTCGTTAACATCATCGGCGCATGTTTTTTTGTTTTATCATGAGCATCAGGTACCGTATCTTTGGCCGCTCCATTTTTTGGAGTCCATTGATGGGCGCCCGCAGGGCTTTTTGTTAATTCCCATTCGTGTTTATGCATATTTTCAAAATATTCGTGACTCCACTGGGTTGGTTTACTTGTCCAAGCACCCTCAAGACCACTTGTGATTGTGTCTGCGCCCTTGCCGGTTCCATGAGAATTTTTCCAACCCATACCCTGCGCATGAAAAGGACAACCCTCGGGTTCTTTACCAACGTGATCAGCTAAAGCCGCGCCGTGATTTTTACCAAAGGTATGACCACCAGCGATCAACGCAACGGTCTCTTCATCATTCATCGCCATGCGCGCGAAAGTATCGCGGATATCGTGTGCCGCGGCTGCTGGATCTGGTTTACCGTTGGGCCCTTCGGGATTTACATAGATCAAACCCATTTGCACGGCACCTAACGGATTCGAAAGTTCGCGATCGCCGCTGTAACGTTCGTCACCAAGCCAAGCGTCTTCTGGACCCCAGAAAATTTCTTCAGGTTCCCACACATCTTCTCTACCAAAAGCAAACCCCGCCGTTTTAAAACCCATCGAATCTAATGCGCAATTACCGGCAAAAACTAAAAGATCGGCCCAAGAAATTTTGCGGCCATATTTTTTCTTAATCGGCCAAAGTAAGCGGCGCGCTTTATCTAAATTTGCATTATCAGGCCAGCTATTTAGCGGAGCATACCGCTGACCACCATCACCCGCGCCACCGCGACCGTCTTCAATACGATAAGTACCCGCCGCATGCCAGCTAAGGCGAATAAAAAGTGGACCGTAGTGTCCGTAATCGGCCGGCCACCAGTCTTGCGATTTTTTCATTACTTCAAACATATCTTTTTTTAATGCTTCAACATCTAATTTTTTAAACTCTTCAGCGTATTTATAAGAGCTTTCCATCGGATTACCGCTGCTGTTTCGCTTATGTTGATGAAGAACATTTAGATCTAACTGCTCTGGCCACCAATCACGATTTGTTTTTGGGTTAGAAGTTTTAGGTTTAGGCGATTTTATCGCGGGGTTTTCGCTTTCCGACATAACGGCTCCTTGTTTTAATAACTTAAGTATTAAACTAAGGTTTCAAATTATTGGGTGGTTGAAAAGTATTTTTTTGATTTGACGATACGGTCATTCATAAAAACTATTGTATTTAAGAGTATGATCATAAATACCTATGATGAGGACACTTATTTATTGACTCTGAAAAATGTAGGTTTTCAAGAATAAAATTTTATCGACGTGTGCCAAAGATAAAAGCGATGCTGATTGTAATGAGGATAGGAATAGCTGCATAGATGATAAATGGTAGCATTTCTTTAACGGCTTCTTCTAAATTACGTGCTTTTGGTTCTTGTTCCATGCAAATTCCTTTTTTATAAGATCAAACTTATTTCACATTTTTGTCAAGAAATGAGTCCAGCTTGAAAGGCCATATGAAAACTTTAAAGACCTCAACAAATAAACAGGCCCTGGTAACAGGTGCCAGCGGATTAATCGGAACAGAACTTTGCCGTCGTTACATCGCCGCAGGTTTCAAAGTTTATGGTCTGGATAAAACCGCAGGTAAATTAAAAGATCCAAATTATAAATTTTTAAAATGCGATTTAGGCAAAGCGTCTTCAATTCAAAAAGCTTTATCTAAATTGAGATCAATCGACGTCGTCATCAACAATGCGGCCGATACCGATTTGACTTTTAAATCTTTTAGCTCACTAACGCTGAAAAATTGGCAGCGCGGCCTAGCGGTCAATTTAACCAGTCACTTTATCATCGCAAAGCTAACTTACGCTTGGCTAAAAAAAGCTAAGGGTTCGATGGTCAATATCGCCTCAACGCGCGCGCTAATGAGTGAACCCGACACGCTTATCTATTCGGCCAGTAAAGGTGGCATCGTTGCGTTAACCCATTCTTTAGCGATCACTTGGGGGCCTGATGTACGCGTAAACTGCATTAGTCCTGGTTGGATCGCTGGTCCCGAGGAAAAATTAAAACCTGAAGACCATGCACAACACCCGGCTGGCCGCGTAGGAAAAGCCAGCGACATTGCCGAACAAGCTTTCTTTTTAACCTCAGAGCATGCAGGTTTTATAACGGGGCAAAATATAATTGTAGACGGCGGTATGACCCGAAAAATGATTTACATTTAAATGCATTTTGCATTTAAGAAAAATTAGGATACACCTTACAAATATGAAGAAAACTTTTAATATCACCGGCACCACCCACAAACCTGATCGTCAGGTTGAACTTGTAAAACACGAAATTAATAAATACCTAGCGCGCGAACGCCGAAAAGCGGTTCCGGCCGGCGCAGACTTCTGGGATTTCGCTTGTAAATGTGGGGCTAATTCTAATTCGGCCACTGCTATTTTAGTAACAGAATTCAGTAAAAAAGTCGACGAAGTCGCGGCGAATAAACCTGATACAATCTACGTCGAAATTATTGCTAAGCCTGGCACTCGAGAAAAGAAAAGTTCTGACTAATCTTGCATTCTCACTTTGCCAAGAAAATACATCTTACCTAGATCAACACCCGCGTGACGAAGAATCGCATTTGCAACCATCGCATAAAATAAAAATTCGGAATCGCTACTTCGTTAAAATATTCATCGGCCGGTAGCCGTTTACCTTTAGTCCAGTTATTTTGGTGTCTGATGATTTCCATGCAAAGACTAGACTACACTAGACTAATTAATCTTATGTGTATTTCTCTGCATCGTTTAATCTGTGAACGCTCGCTTAACCATTTTTTAGTAAAGGTATTTATGAAATACGTATTAGGCCCAGTTAGTTTGTTACTTATGTTGTCTCTTGCTGCTTGCCAAGCAAAAGTTGAAGGAGATGCACCTTCAACCGCTCCCGCGATACCGGTTGCAAACACTAGTATTGTTGTTTCAAGTAAAACAGCAACCGCTTTTACACTGACTTGGCCAGCGGCTACGGATGATACAACTCCGGTTGCAAGTCTTCTATATAAAGCTGTGTATTCAACTTTAAATAATTTAACGGATGCGGCCAGCGCTCAAGCCAACGGAACGATTATTTTAAATTGGACAGCCAATACTTTAACGACGCCGGTTTCATCACTTACAAATTCTACAACTTATTACATCGCTATCTTAGTAAAAGATGCCGAAGGTAACGTCGGACTTGCTAGTACCAGCACCGCTACTTTATGTGCCGGAAAAAGAATTTTTTTAGCAACGGTTGCTAACGGAAACTTAGGTGGAAAAACCGGTGCCGATGCTACTTGTACCGCGCAAAAACCTGGCGGAGTCGGAACCGTAAAAGCCATGCTAGGTGACAGTAACGGCATCAATACGGGTACTGGTTTACCTTCAAACTCAAATGGTCGCCAAGCTTGTTACGGAAATTGTAACTCATCAACTTTATATACACTTGATTGGGTTATTACATCTGGCCAGCGTTATTGCACTTCTGATTTTTCAAAACGCATGGGTGATGGTCAAGCTTCTTATCCGGTGCTAGTTGTGCTGACGGCGAATGTTCTTTCTTCAGCTTCATCACCACTTGTAACTTTCACCGCACTTAATATTCAAGCAGCCAATGCATACGGAAATAGTTGTTCAAATTGGACATCAACATCAGGAACCGCAGTTGCGGGTCTTACAACGGGTATCTATGATGCCGGCAGCAATACTGGTTTTTTAACCGCTGGATCTTTTGCAAGTTGCGCATCTGCGGCTACGATTATTTGCGTAGAGCAATAATTCTGTTACAAAGATGTTTGCGAAATGAAGAAAAATTAACACAAGCACAAAAAATTATTATTTTAAATAAATCGAAAATTTAACAGTTTTCAATAGGTTAACTATTCTCGAGTTGAGAAAGATTTAAATTCTCAATTTAGCTAATTTAGTCTTTCGAATTTCCTCCGAATAGTATTACACCAAACAGGAGGACGTGTGCTGAAAATGATTCGAAGACACTATGTAAGATTGGAATTAAATAACCTTCCGGGTACAGCACCACCATAATGACCAAGGTTTAACAAACTTCAAAACTAAAAAATGCTCGGATAGGTGCCGGGCATTTTTTATTTCAGCTGTTACAAAGCTTGTGCTAGAATTTTTCCATTATGGAAAACAACCCTTATATTGCCATGCTTTACGGAGCTCACAAAACTCTGGCCATTAAAAAAATGATGTCGGTTAACGCCCAATGGGCAAGCCTGGTTAGTAACCACGCTTTCAGTGATCGCTACTGGGGCAAGATGTGGTATAAAGATAATTACGCGATGACAGATAAAGAAGTTATCACGTTAAGCGCATTGATCTCATCAGGTCTTACGAATCAAACGGCCTTACACATTCATGGATTTTTAGGCAGCGGTGGAACTTTAAAAGAGTTAGCCGCATTGATTCATGCAGCTTGGAGACCGCGCGCCTCTAAAATTGATTTAGGATTTATAAAGCGTGTTCGTACAGAACTTTCTTCGGAACCAGGCATCGAAAAATTTATTGAAGACTTACATAATAAAGATCTACCGTTAAATGGATTAGATGTAAAATCTCCTTTAGAGGGTTTTACCCGACTACAACTTTCCGAACTGGTTTCGGCTGCAGCAGCCGGAAAAGCAGAGTGGTCAAGACTAACAAATTTGATGAAAGAAGCGCAAGGCCGTGGCACCACGATTCAAGAAATTGAATTGATTCTACGTCACGTTGAAATTTACCTAGGCGAATCAGCGGCAATCGAAGCGGCGCAAGCGTGGAATGAAATTACCGTCAGCAATGATGGGGATTTAAAAAGAATGTATTTAGATAACGTACATACATATTATGCAGAAACACAATTTTACGAATGGATGCCTTCTGCGGAAGAAGACCCGGCGTTTAAACCACTTTTCGACATGACGTTAGCCTTGGCTTCTGAGCGAGTTGAAAAATTTGAAAACTATATAGAAGACTATATCAGTTTAAACAGAGGCTTTTATGTTCAGGATTATGATAAAATCGCTTTCGTCGTAACGAAAGCTACGCAATATCGCCAAGGCTCTGTCACAGTTGTAAAAGATTTTTTACGAAAAATTTCTGGTGATACAAATAAGTCGGTCACCTTAAGAACTGCCGCCAGTAATATTTTAGCTTCAACCGAAACGATTAGTGAAAACCCTATTCGTCATACGTACGGCCACGTGGATCGGTTTTCTTTGGGAGAACTTGTCGCTCTGGCATCAGCTTTCGCGAACGGGCACATTTATCCAGACGATTTTCAAGCAGAGTTAAAACGTTCGCTTGAACGCGGAATGGATGATGCAACTTTTCAACGTCTAGCGAATCGGGCCACGCGGATCGTTGGGTATCCCGTTGCCATGAATGCGTACTTAGCTTACGCGCAGGCTAAACTAAGTATGGGTACTTCAAATTAGTGATTTAACTTAGTTTGAATTAAATATAGCAGGGCTTACTTGTTAGAATAAACCCTGTCGGAATTCTCGAAGCAAAGGTTTTTTCTCTACGTCGATTTAATTCGCAAACGAATTGGCCCGCGAAAATTTTCGGGGTCTACACGCTGGCCTTTTTGCACAATCTCAATTTTGCCTTCGGCTGCTAGCAAACGCGCGCTTCGGCGAACGTGCTCCATCATGACCGAGTCTTGTTTTTGTTCAGAAGGAAGTAGTTCACTCGGGCAAATCGTTTTATTGGCGTCACGTTGTTTCAATAAATCAAGAATGGCCTGACGATAATCGAACTTGTTTTTATTGCGACGACACTCATCGCTACAATATTTTACGTTGTCCCAATTACGAGCCCACTTTTTTCTATAAGTGATTTCGCGACCACAACTTTCACAAACTTTACTTTCGGGAGTTTTTTCATTCTTTGCTGCCATTCGATAAGTATCTCAGGTATTTTTTCGAGTCGCAACTAGCCGATCATTCATTTGCTTATAAAATAAACCGCACTTTTCTTGCCCACCATCCGAAGAAAACACCGTTTGGTGGCATTGGTTAGATTAAATAAAACGTAAGCTGTGAGAATTTTTACTACTTTGAGTATCTAAAAAGTTTTCGCATCGATCACGAAACGATACTTTACGTCACCTTTAACGGTGCGATCGTAGGCTTCGTTGATTTGCTTAGCTTTAATTAATTCAATATCGGCAAAAATTTTCTTTTCCGCGCAGAAGTCCAACATTTTTTGAGTTTCTTTAATTCCGCCGATTAAGGTTCCGGTTAGAACGCGACGTCCTTGAATTAAAGGGCCGCCTCTGAACTCGGTAGGAGTTGCGGGAACACCGATCAACACATGAGTTCCGCCAATTTTTAAAGTATTTAAATACGGAGCATAGTCATGTGCAGCCGAAGCCGTATCGATAATAAGATCTAACTTTTTAGCAAGCGCTCGGAAATTTTTTGGCTCTTTAGTGAAAATAAAATTTTTAGCGCCAAGTTTTTTAGCGTCGGCTTCTTTATCGGGTGAAGTACTAAATACCGTCACCTCGGCCCCCATCGCCTTCGCAAGTTTGATCGCCATGTGACCCAAGCCGCCTAAGCCGATGACGCCAACCTTAGAACCTTTTTTTACACCGTATCTTTTTAGAGGAGAATAGGTCGTAATCCCGGCGCAAAGTAATGGAGCAACGCGATCAAGTGGTAAACCTTTTTTTACTTTTAGAACAAATTTATCTTTGACTACGATATGCGTGGCGTATCCACCTTTGGTATAACTTTTACCGTCGTATTCATTACTTTGATAAGTGTAAACCGCGCCTTTGGTACAATACTGTTCTTCGTTCGCTTTACAGTTTTCGCATTTACCACACGAATCAACCATACAACCAACGCCAACCTGATCACCCACTTTGAATTTTTTTACTTTTTTGCCAACACCGATCACCTGTCCGACGATTTCGTGACCAGGCACACACGGATGATTTACCGGGCCCCAATCACCGCGTGCCGTGTGAATATCCGAATGGCAAATTCCGCAAAAGTGAATTTGAATGACTACGTCATCGGCTTTGGCTTCGCGCCTTTCGAATTCGTAAGGTTCTAATAAAGAGGTTGGTGAATAAGCTGCGTAGGATTTAACTTTCATGATGAAACTCCTGTTGGGTTTAATATTTATTTACGACTGATTTAGCAAAGCCATTATCTTTTCCGAACGATTACTGTGTTGGCGCATGACTACATAAAACTTTTGATACAAAGCTCTGAACTCATGAACAACAACAAGTGTTTTTAATTTAAGCTCTCTTTCGGCTCCAACCCTTGGAATTGCAACCAAAGCATCAGTCTCAAGACTTAGTAATCGGAGTAGTGCAATATCGTCGATATAACCTTTAACACGAATTTTAATTTTTTGCTTCTTGAAAAAGGTTTCAATTTCCGAAGTAGCTGGATTACTTTTCGCGGGTAAATAGACGCCATATTTTTCAATTAGTTCGCTTAAAGAGTTAGCGCCTTTTTTTTTTCTAGCTACAAGACAATAGGGCTCTTTTGCTATTTCCTTTTGAATCAATGGCTCTTCTTCCGAATGTGGATAGGGAACATCACAAAGTATCACATCCAAATGAAATCCTTTCAGCCTTGATAGAAGAGTATTTGCGTCACCCACGTCTACGCTTAATTCAAAATCTGAATTTTGCAAAAGTGGCATAAGTAGTTTGATTTGCAAATTTTTCGAAAGACTGCCAAGCGCCCCAAAGCGCACGGACGAATGTAAACCGCCGTCTCTGATACTATCTACAAGCTCTTTGCCTTGACGAAAAATTTCTTCCGCCTGATTAAACACAATGCGGCCAGCTTCGGTAAGGTTTAATTTTTTTGAAGTAGAACGATCGATTAGCTTTTTTCCCAGACGATCTTCAAGCTGGGCCACCTGGAGACTTACCGCCGACTGAGCAATTCTTAGCTTGGTTGCAGCTTTGGTAAAGCTTTCTTCTTTTGCTACCGTCCAAAAATAATAAAGATGATGATAATTAAGCCATTCCATGTGCACTAATTTATCTATTAATTAGATAAATATCAAATAATTTATATATTTTACTACAAAATTGAATTTGGTGATACTGTAAAAAATATTTTTAAAAGAAAGGACTAAGTTTTGACAGCAATTGAAATTTTAAAAACGAATCTCTTGTCGCCACTTGTACTTGCATTTTTACTTGGAATTTTCACAAAATTAGTAAAAAGCGAGCTTAGTTTACCAAAAGATCTCTACTCGACTTTATCAATTTATTTATTATTGGCTCTAGGATTAAAAGGGGGCGTCGAGCTTTCCGAAAGTACTTTTCAAGTGATCGCGTGGCCGGCCTTTGTAACGATACTTCTTGGCTGCATCACGCCCGTATCTGCTTACTTCATCATGAGAAAAATTGGCCGCTTTGGCCAGGTAGATGCCGCCGCACTCGCGGCCCATTACGGCTCAGTCTCTGCTGTAACGTTCATTGCCGCAAACCAATTCGTGCAGGAAATGGGAAAAACCGCTGAAGGCTTTATGCCCACACTGCTAACTCTGCTTGAAAGCCCCGGTATTCATATTGCGCTAGCGATCGGTGCAATGAAGAGAGCAAAATCTAATTCATCAGTCTTAAGTAATGAAACAAAAACAAATTCAAATATTTTTCACGAAATCTTGACGGCTCGCTCGATGATCCTACTTGTGGGTGGTTTGATTATCGGTTTTCTAATGGGTGCAAAATCATACGAACCTGTAAAGCCATTTTTTGAAACCGGTTTTAAAGGCGCATTGGTCTTATTTCTTTTAGAGATGGGTATTGTCGCCGGTGCTCGACTTTCTGATCTTAAGAAAGTAGGACTTCCGTTGATTTCATTAGGAATTTTAATTCCTATTTTACACGGTACTTTAGGAGTTTTTCTTGGGCACTGGTCGGGCCTTTCTGTCGGAGGCGCAACGGTACTTGGCACGATGGCCGCGAGTGCTTCCTACATCGCCGCGCCGCCCGCCGTACGCATGACTTTACCGGAAGCTAATCCAACTTATTATTTAACCGCCAGCTTGGCGGTTACTTTCCCATTTAACCTTGTCATCGGAATTCCGTTATTTTTTAAATTTGCCGAATGGTTGAACGCATAAGGAGAATATGATGAAGCTAAATAATTTTAAACTTGTCAGCATCGTCTGTGAGCCCGTGCTAAGTTCAAGCGTATTGAATATTAGTCAAGCTCTTGGGGCTACCGGTTTTACGGTCACAGAAGTTCGCGGTCAGGGTAACGGAGAAAAAAGTAGTGGAGAAATTCCTGATCTAAAGTCTAAAATAGAAGTCATCGTCGAGCCAGATTTAGCATTAAAAATAATGAACGCACTTGCAGAAAAATTTTTCGAAAACTATTCTCTCATTACTTATTCGACTGATATTTTGATCCTGCGCCCGGAAAAATTTGAAAAATAATTTTTATATTAAAAAAGCAGGAGATTGTTAAATCGCCTGCTTTTTAAAAATCTACTTTGAATTTGGATTATACGGCAAAGATGAATGATGTAAAATGATGCGCAACTTGCCCTCGTGATCTTTTTTAAAGCCCCATGTTTTGTCAACCGTCGTTACTTTGCCGGTTTTATCAGTGAGAATAACCTTACCCATCGTTAACGCCATATCTCCGTTAATGTAAACAGCTGCGTTTTTATATTCGTACTTTCTCCAGCCTTTTAATGCAAAACCCGAGTCGTCAGGATACTGCTTATCGCCGCCAACAAAGTATGATAATGCACCCTGCTTGGTTGTTCTAAAAGTTTGTTCCCCGTGAGTCAGCGTGGGTTTGAATAAAACACTACCCATATTAAATCCATATGCAGAATCTAATACCGCATTTGCCGTGGCGGTGGCTTTTTTAATTCCTTTTGAGTCGTAGTCTTCACTAATTTGTATCAAAGCCTTACCCCAGGCTTCTTCGGCCGCTTGAACTTCAGCTTCATTAATGTTTGCGTTGACGACGGTTTTTCCAAAAGATTCGGATCTTTGTGCAAAGGCAGCGGTTGAAGCAAATGTTATAGCCATCAAACACGCTAAAGTCATTTTTTTAGTATTCGTCATTTTGTTCTCCATTCAGTTAAAGTAGTTAGTGCTAATCGTTAAATTCTTCTGTTTAACACTGTACGAAATACTTTGAAAGTTTAAAAATAGATAAAAGAGATTGCTAGCATATATATTAACGATAACTGCTTCGCAAAAATTGAAACCACAAAGGGGCTAGTTCAACCAGAAAGAGATTGGCCCTTTCGTCTTTTGGCGTTATGTATTCGTGACAAAATAAGTTAGGATAATGACAGCCGAAGTAATCATAGCGAGGAAGTTAAATTGTCTCAATCAAAAGTAAAAACGCCCGGTTATAAATATGTCCTAGCACTGGCCGCATTAGGAGTGGTGTATGGAGATATCGGGACAAGCCCACTTTACGCACTTAAAGAAGCTTTTCATCACGGAAATCATATGTTGGCGAATCCGCAAAATGTGATGGGGCTTATATCACTTATATTTTGGTCATTGATGTTAGTGATTTCGGTGAAGTACTTAGGATTTATCTTAAGGGCAGATGATAAAGGCGAGGGCGGAATTCTGGCGCTCACCTCCTTAATTACTCCATCAAACTCTGAAGATGAAACCGATCAGTATCCCAAAAAAAGAAAATTTTTGATTTTGCTTGGATTATTCGGAACGGCTTTGCTTTACGGCGATGGAATGATAACCCCCGCGATTTCTATATTAAGTGCGGTCGAAGGTTTAAGTTTGATTACCCCGATGTTCAGTCCGTACGTGACTTGGATTACAGTTGGAATTCTTATTGGACTTTTTTCGATTCAGAAACACGGTACCAATTCAATTGGAAAAATTTTTGGGCCCGTTACATTAACTTGGTTCATCGTTATCGCCATCTTAGGGGTGAACAGTATTTTTAAAACTCCAGAAATATTGAAAGCGATCAATCCCGTTTTTGCGATTTCCTTTTTTCAAAATAATATGTGGTACGGATTCGTTGCTTTGGGATCAGTATTTCTAGTCGTCACTGGCGGAGAGGCTTTATATTCAGATCTAGGACATTTCGGTAGAAAGCCCATTACGCAAGCTTGGTTTTTTGTCGCGTTACCGGCTTTGACTTTAAACTATTTTGGTCAGGGCGCACTTTTACTAAGAACTCCTGCAGCAATCGATAATCCATTTTTTTTATTAGCCCCTAGTTGGGCACTGTATCCGTTAGTGATACTTGCGGCGCTAGCTACGACTATCGCGTCTCAAGCTTTAATCACCGGCGTTTTCTCAATCACGATGCAAGCCGTTCAGCATAAATATTCGCCTCGATTGCACATCGCACATACGTCTGAAAAAGAGTCGGGACAGATCTACGTAAAAAACATGAGTCGCTTTTTAATGGTCGGCGCAATCGGTTTGGTTTTCGCATTTAAATCATCAAGTAATCTAGCGGCGGCTTACGGTTTGGCGGTTACAACTACAATGGTCATTACGACGATTCTATTTTATGTTGTCGCCCGAGAGAAATGGGGCTGGAGTCGTTTAGTTGCGGGATCGTTGTGCGGATTTTTCTTAATTATAGATTTAGGATTTTGGGGTGCAAATATCTTAAAAATAGTTGAAGGCGGCTGGTTTCCTCTCCTCGTCGGAATTGTTGGCTTTACTCTGATGACAACGTGGCACGCGGGACGAAAGCTGATGGCTTTAAAATTAGCGGGAAAAGTAATTTCGCTAGATAGATTTTTAAAAGAGGTTGATGCAGAAAATCCAACTCGCATCGACGGAACTGCAGTCTACTTCAACCGAAGTTTGACTCTTGCACCTTACGCCCTGGTGCATACGTATGAGCACTTCAAAACGGTTCATCGTAATTTAATTTTCTTATCTGTTGTGGTTAGTAAATTACCTATAGTACAAGATTCTGAGCGTTCAAAAGTTGAGAATCTTGGGGGGCGTAAATTTTACCTAACGTTAAACTACGGCTACTTAGAGCTTCCCGACATTCCACGCGATATAAAAGACCTAAAATTCGGAGATATCGAAGTCGATTATAATAAAATTAGCTACGTGATCGGACGACAAAGTGTCTACGCGACAGATCTTCCGGGAATGGCTATTTGGCGCGAAAAAATATTTAGCTTAATTGCAAAAAATGAAATTTCAGCTACGGATTATTTTCAGCTTCCAAAAGACAGGGTTGTTGAAATTGGCATTCAGATCGAGATTTAAATCTGAAAATGCCCATCCATCATGGTTTAATTAAAGCCGGCGTACGCTTTAATTCCATTTCGATGGCAGAAGTAACTTCTAAACTATCTGGTGATGTACCTGATCTATATCGCTTAATTAATTTTCCTTCTTTTGAAATTAAGAATTTTTCGAAATTCCAATTTACGGGTCCTGAAGTATCTTTAGGACTATTTTCAATCAGCCATTGAAAAACAGGTTGCATTTTTTGACCACTGACCGGCAATTTTGTAAAAAGTTGAAAATCGACTTTGTAATTTAGCTCACAAAATTTCTTAATTTCTTTATTTGTCCCTGGCTCTTGCCCACCAAAATCATTACTAGGAAAACCTAACACCACAAAATCTTTTGAAGCATACTTTGTACTAATCGCTTGTAGATTTTTATATTGAGGAGTGTAGCCGCAGCCCGATGCGGTATTAGTCACTAAGACAACTTTACCTTTGTAATTTATAAAACTGATATTTTGACCATCAATCGTCGTAGCCGTAAGATCAAAAAAACTTTTACTATTTGCAGCTACACAAAACTGATTTTGCATAAATAAAATAATCAAAATAGGGAATAAGATTTTAAAAAACATGTGCAATCTCCTCAATATCTTAAGACTAGAATTGTCTGGCGATTAATGTTGCTTACTATTTTACAATCAGACCAGAGATTTGCGAACAGGTCAAATTTATGTCAAAATCCGTACTGAAAAAATTCCAATTAAAAAAAGCTAAAAATTCACAGCACATAAAGGTCGATAATAGATGTGCGATGTCGGGGTGAACAAAAATAATAGTATTGAAAGTAAAAATGGACCTTACAATGGGGTTCTGAGTGTTGAACCCGTTGTCGAAGTTAAGACACCTTGCAAATTCGAAAAAGGCGTAAAAGGCCGCTTTGAATACAAAAAGCCAATCGACCACTGCTATAGCATTGAAGCTGAAAAAGTAAGTTTGGCTGCTCGAATTAAAATTATTAATGAAATGCCCAAAGATACTTCAGGATGTCCGGCAATGAGTTTTGCTTGTTCAGGTACGGCGATGACCGAAGAAGCAAAACAGGCGCGTATTAAAAAAGAAAATGATGAATTTGCATTGGCTTTTCCAGAAAGTTCACTTAAAAAAATTGGGTGTTCAAGCCTAGGTCTGCCGCCTTTTGCAATAAACGCCTCACGCACTTCGGCTTCTGCTAAAACACGTTGCTTTAGATATTGGGGATCAGCGAATCTGTTCAATCCCCATGCGTTTACTGGATTAAGTTTTTCAACAATGTTTGCCCATTCACTTTTTGGAAAACTTGTGATTGAGCGAAATGGTTCACCACGACGGTAATGAACTATAAAATTGGGCGGAATGAATTTAGGCATTTATATATTTAAGCGCTCTCCTGCTCGAGAGGATCCACAGCAACATCAGATGAATTTAAATAAATAGATTCAGGGTCCATATCGATACAATTTGTTGGATCAAACTTTCCACTTAAATCCCAAGCCAACGTTCCATTCATGACTGTGCATTTATTTAAAAAATTATCGATGTCAGAAATTTGTACGAATACTCCTTTATTTAAAAAAGACTTCATATCATATAATTTTATTTTTCCATCGTTAAAATAAATATAAACTGTAAAGTCAGAATTCGGTTTAACTTGAATAATTTTTTTTAACATTTTTTAATCCTTATTTTAAAGGTCCAATTTTTGCGATCTCACCATGCTGCTGGGCTGAATTCCAGTTTTGAATAAGTTCTTCTTTATGAATTTCACACCAAGCCAAAACTAATTTTAATTGTTTTGCCGGCAGTACACCTTTTATGACAACAGATTCTTGAATAGAAATTAGCGCCTTTGATGATCCGTACTCCGCATGAAAGTGCTTTGGAAAGTGGTCCGCCCAGTACATATATATTTTTATTCCAAAAAACTCACTCACTAAAGGCATGTTAAGTTACTCCGTAATTTATTAAGCTGCTTTTTTTAATTTAATTTCAGCCACTAAGCCTACTGCTTCGACAAGCTTTAAAACTCGATCGATCGTTATTTTTTGAAGACTTCCCGATAAAATACCGGTCACTGCTGTTCGCGGTAAACGAGATCGCTTCGCTAGTTCAACGTGTGTAATACCACTTTCTTCAACGGCGGCAATAATCCCTGCTATCAGTTGCGCTTTAATTACAGCTTCCATACCGTGCGAAACAGACAGTCCTGATTGTTCGGCTAAGCTCTTACATGATGTTAAATTCTTTTTCATAGACCAAATGTCTCACAAATAAGACATTAGTGCAACATTGAATCTGAGCTGAAAAGTGTAAAGGGTAGATGCGATAGGTACTATTGAAAAAGAAAAAGCAGCTTTTTTCAAAACTGCTCTTCGAAAAATGGTGGAGGCGGAACACCAACACCTAACCCATCGAAACTACACGCTTAGCTTAGGCTCGGGTCACAAACAGGTCAAGAAACCTGTCTTCACTTCCATTCAATTCGAGTGAACTTCTGTGAAGAAAAATGAAGCCAGCAGATTACTTTGCAAGCTTTCTTGGAATCAAAGCCACCTTCAGATCACACCCAAGCGCTGTTGCCGCACGAGCCATCGTGTCTAGCGATAACGAGATGTAATCTTCATCGAAGACTCGTGTCGTCGTTGTTGGACTGCCTAGAAGCTTTCTGATCTTGTTTTTATTTGATTTAGTCTTAGTCAGCTGTTTTTCAAGTTGATAAACGAAAGTTCTCTTTGCTGCTCGGGCTGAGACATCAGCATCAAGTCCCTCTGATTCAAGAAAGTCATTGAAGTCCGAACCCGTGTGTTGATTCTTTTTTAAAGCTTTCATTTTTTACTTCCTTTTTTAAGTGCTCGTTCAAAGTCTTTTTGTGTGCGAACCCATTTCTTCATTCGATCCCATGCCAAATCCAAATCCGACTTGGGCGTCTTCTGAGTTTTCTTCTTGAAGATGTGAACCAAGATCATCATTGAACCGTAAACAAAAAAATAGCGTTCTGAACTCATTCCTCATCACAGTATGCCTGACTTCGTAAATCGTTTCTTCAAGCTCACCACGTCCTGATCTTAATCTGTCAACGTAGGGCTTATCGACGCGCCAGTTAAGCTCAACGAACCGAATGTCTTCACCGACAACAGTTTTGATCGGTCGGCCTAATTCAAGCAACGATTCTTTTACGGGCTCATTGCCAGATTCTGTTGCGTAAAACTTCGCGTGAATACGTTTCTCATAAGGTAGTTCTTTTATCGGTTTAGTCACTTAAATACTGTACTCTATAGCGTACTTAATTGCAAGTGTATTGTTTTGAGCCACGCTAAGCCTAGGCCGAGCGCTTGGTCTTTCATAGAATGCTGGAATCTGCTGTAAACTCAAAACCCAGTATTTAAATCACCGGCGTCAAGTACATACGTAGGTTAAGTTTTTCTATGTTGTTGTTTTGTTTAAACTATCTCAAGAAAATAAAAAACCCGCGTTGGATGCGGGTCGGACCCAGAACAGATGGTGGAGGCGGGGGGAATCGAACCCCCGTCCGTAAGAAATCCACAGAAAGGCCCTACATACTTAGTTCTTGTTTTAATTTACCTACGCAGCCTCCAAGAACAAAATCAGCGTAGGCATATCCACAGAAACTCTTAATCTTTCAGTCTGCAGACAGCCCTGAAAAACGATTCGGCATTAATTACGAAACTTGAATCAACACCGACGACTCACCCAAGTTCCGAAAGCGGCAATTAAGCTGCTAAAGAGTAACTATCGTTAGATAGTAAAAGTTTGAATGTTTTTATCGAGGTCCTCATTCTCCCCGGTATGCTCCTCTTGCTTCATGTCCCACGTCGAAGCCAGGTCGCCCCCATAAAACGTATTGCCATGTTTTCGATTCAGCAAAAACAGAAGCCCAGCTTATGGTAAAATTGCTTAAAAAGATACACAACTTGAAGCCTTGTTTTAAGCATAAAAATCTCTGAGTTTTTACTCTAAAACTTTCACTCAATTTCACTTTTTTAAGTTTTTTTAATTTTCTTTGCGCTGGTGTCAGCGTAACTGTAACTATTAACGCAATATATAATTTTGGGCGCTCAAGCACCTAACTTTATTGAAAAATCTGATTTTGAGAGGAAGTTATCAACCGAATCCCCAGGTTTATCCACAAAATAAAAGTGCATCTGGGGCCAAAAAGGCCATTTGGGGCAGACTTCACTTTATAGGGAATTTAATAATTAGTCGGTTATTAATTAAGCATCAAATTTTTTAGATGCATTACTAACAGGAAATAATTGTAGGTTAAGTTGGTACACTCTTTCGCCTTTTGCTGCCATTCGGGCAATCGAATTGTCTTTGTGCAAAGACTTACGAAGATGCCGGAGTTTGAATTTTAGATCTTCAAATTCTTTTTCGGTCATCGCTAAAGTTAGTGACCCGAATTCGCGCTCCGTCGGCGAGTCTTGGTACAAAGATTCTAAACCTAAGTACATCAACTGCATTTGTAATTTACGTACTAATGCTGACGGAATTTCTTCTGGTGCTTCATTTGATTGGCCTTTTTTAATGTCGCCATTCTCATCGCGCACTAGTTCGCCTGATTTGATTAAACTTTCTAAAGCATGATTGATTTCGGTTTCAGAAGCTTTACCACGTAGAAGTTCTTTCAGTTGCGCAACTTTAAAATTTACTCCGGATTGATCAACCATCGCAAAAATAATCCAGCCAATCCAGTTCGGAACTTTTTCAAAAACTTTGCGATCAAGCTCGCCCAATTTTAATTTTGATTCAACTCTGTATTCAGAAAGTTTTTTTAAAGCATAGTTACGGTCAGCGGGGTCTTCCGCTTGGTTAAATAAAATCAAAAGCTTAAACTCTTCACCTTGCGCTTTATTCAAGCTGCAGGCTTTGCTGAATTTTGAGATCATATCATTCGATAAATTACGCTTACCTTCAATAATCATTTTTAAATAATTTGGAGATTTAATATCGGCTGCAGCCGAAAAAATAGCGTAGGAATAAGGGCGAATTGAAGTACGAGTTTGTGTCTTTTTTGAAAGATAAAAATCAGCTAAAAATAGGCGATAATCCATATACTCTGAAAGATCAGGCGTTAATGCCGAAGCTGTTGAATTATCTAGCTTTTGATTTAACAAGCTTGCCGTATTTTCCATGTAAACCCCTTAAAAAAATGCCTCATGTTTTTGTCCCATGAGGCACCCCTTTTGACAACTACTTAGTAATGGTAAGCGCGTAATTCGATCACGATCGAATCAACAATCACAGTTGAGCCTAAAATAGACAACTGAAGCTCGTGAACATTTTCATCTAACACCGTCGGCATCGACGGAATCAGATTAATCTGACGACCCGGATTTACCTGCTGAGCAACCACGCGATTACGATCTGCAATTAATTGAATCGTTGTCGTTTCACGGCTGTTCGGGCTGGTGTTTGCGTGAACAGCAATAACTTCCCAACCACGGTATTGTCCATCTAGGCCCGCAGCTTGGCGTAAATAAAATGTTTCGTTGTACACAGCACGTCCTACATAAACAGTTTGTGTGTCATAAACCCATTGTCCCTGTTGAGGAGGACGAGGCATTGGCGGGCGCGGGTGCGGACGACCTGGTCCATGACCACCACCGTAACCTGGTTGTTGAGGCTGCGGGTAACAAGGATATCCTGAAATACAAAGTGGTTGTGGACCGGCACCAACACCTTGACCGCGTCCGGGTACAAAGGGTCCTGCATACGCAACGCAACTTATTGATAAGACTAATAAAAAAGATTTAGAAATATTGTTAAGAAGCATGGTTTCTCCTGGTGGATTGTTTCGTTACCTTCAGAAGAGCAAGCACCGTGCCCTGAAAATAAAACGAAAAAAGGGCCATGGTGGCCCCTTTCCAAAAATACTTTGCAATTTTTTTCAGCTAACTAAAATTAAAAACTTTTAGTTTTACTTTCGAACAAACGAATTTGTTCAAGCGACATAATTGGTTTTTGCACGCGCGATGCAACCATCCAAATGGAAGCCGCTGCCGGAGCTCCTAAACTTATATTCAACTTCAGCTGACCCAAACCATTATTATAAGTTAATTTCACCGCAGAAATTTTCTTACTTAAATTTTGCGAGTAGGAATTCGCTTGCGAAGATAAATCATAGTTCAAAGTTAAGTCCGCTAATTTTGCCACCGGAGAATCAACCACCGAGCCTGTTCCACTGACTACTAACGGAATACTCAGCGCGATCATTTCTTTATCGTTCGTTGTTAACAGTGCACCCATTCCGGCACGGCCATTAACCACTTCGTACGAAGACATTTGTAAAGTATCAAACGTTGCCGAAGTAGCTGCGCCCGTTGCTGAATTTAATACGTAGCTTTTCCATAAGTTAAAACTAGGATTATTAACTACGTTTTCTTCATATTGAAAATGCATATCGGCTAATGAATTTCTAAAAATCACGCGCGTATATGCGCCAGAAAATTTCATTTTTGCGTAAGCGTTTTCACAACCACCGTCTGCATCTAAACATTTTAAAAATCCGCCTTGAAATTCCATTTCGCCCGTGGTGCTGGCGCGGTTCACGGATAAATTCATTTGATCGCCCGCCGTCGATGCTTTCAATTTATAAGTCTTAACTGTGCCGCCTTCATCAAAATTCATCGTGATCGTTACTTCGCCTGAGCTTGTGTGCCGAGCTAATTTAGCCGTAATTACAGCTTTGGCTAAGCTTGCGTTCGTGGTTTGTTGTTCTTTCGCAACTTTTAAAGCGTAAGCTTTAAATTCTTCCATCAAGCCATCGCGCCCAGCGCTGGTGTAAAATAAATCTTTTGTTTGGCCACCGGTTTTAACGGCAACTTGCTTCGTGAAATCAACTTGGTAGGCACGGCCTTCGTTTTGTTTTACGTTACTTAACGGTGGATTTAACACATTTGTTTGCGCACCTTGGTTTTGAAAAGGTGAAACTGGCAATGGAGGTAAGGATTCGTTTTGCTCGATTGAATTTTCATTTTGAAATGGGCCTTGTGCTTGCCCCGGAAAAGGCGTTGCTGCACCAGGTAACGTTCCCGGAGTTGATTCACCCGGAGTTACCGGCGCGGGTGTAGCCGCCTTCGGAGCTGCGGGAGTTTTCTCAGGTGTTTTTGCCGGAGTTTTTGCTGGTTCAGCCGTAGGCGCTGGTGAAGCCGCGCCTGAATCTGTGTGTAAGTCTTTACTTTTACCACAGCTTGTTAATGCTAGTAACAGACTGACCGAAATCAACAAAGTTTTATTCGAATACATTTTCATAAAATCTCCTGCCAAACGTTAATTCTTTTTTTAACAAACCTTATATAAGCAAGCCGAAGACCAGAAAAAACAGGCATTTACGTCGTTGGCTAGGCCTTAGCTTCGATTAGATAAAAAGCTCGCAGAAAATTTTTCACTGTTGTAAAGTGCATGATCTATGAGTCAAACCACCAATTTCTACAGCTTAGACCCCAATGTTATTTTAGCCACCGCTGAAAAAAATGGTTTTATCCCCACGGGCGAATTAATCCAATTAAACTCTTATGAAAATCGCGTATTCGAAATCAAACTTGAAAATAGAAATTCGATTATTGCGAAGTACTACCGCCCCGGCCGCTGGAGCAAACAAACTATTTTAGACGAACATGAATTCACGCAAGAGCTTTTAAAAGAATCTATCGAAGTTTCGGCGCCGTTGATTTTGAAAAACAATTCTTCGCTCGATGTGGTTGATGACATTAACTACGCATTTTTTGAAAAAATTCGTGGCCGCATGGTACAGGAATTAACTCCGCCGCATTTTAAAAAATTAGGTCGCTGGTTAGCACGCCTGCATAACGTGGGCGCGCTAAAAGAAGCTCCCAGCCGTGGCTTCTTAGGCCCCTCGTCCGATCACAAGTGGGCGCAACTTGAAAAAATGCTGCCCACGGTCTCTCCAGAGGTTAGCCACCGCTACGAAGATGCTGCCTTACGTATATTTGAAGAGCTTGATGAACGCCTTCAGGATTTCGATTACTTGCGTTTACACGGCGATCTTCACCGTGGAAATATTTTAGAAGATTCAAATTCAGACTTTTGCATGGTCGA
The DNA here is from genome assembly GCA_014376435.1 of Bdellovibrio sp. Taxonomy (GTDB): domain Bacteria; phylum Bdellovibrionota; class Bdellovibrionia; order Bdellovibrionales; family Bdellovibrionaceae; genus Pseudobdellovibrio. The sequence goes on from JACMRL010000003.1 coordinate 129,132, forward strand.
TTTCGATGACATGATTAACGGGCCGGCCGTTCAAGATTTTTGGATGTTGATGCCATCAAGTGATTTAAAAGACAGCCCCGAATTTGAAACTTTGATCGCAGCCTATTCTGAATTGCGTGAGTTTCCCTATGAACAATTAGAATTAATACCGCTTCTGCGCGGTTACCGAATTATTACTTATGCAATGTGGATTATGAACCGGTGGAGTGATCCTAGTTTTCCGCGGCTTTTTCCAGACTATGGAAGCTATAGTTACTGGGCCGAGGAAACTGAAAATTTAGAGAAAATAATCTATCAACTATAATTAGTTGGTTCGGTTACCCATTGCATCGTAAGCCGCTTCATTGCTGACCGTCTCTGACGTTGCTGATTCAGAAGAAAATATTGATTTAATTGAATCAAATGCTTTCTTAAAAAATCCTTTTTCTTCAGCTTTAGGCTTAGCCGCTGCTTGTTCTTGAACTTCGACAGCTTTTTTATCCGTCGCAGCCGCTTGAGTTTTTAATTTCGAATCAACTACCTTAACCGCCGCCTGCGTCTTCGAAGCATCACCCGACGGAGTTACCGCCGGAGTATTTTGTTCAGTCGCAGCGGGAGCTTGAGCTGCTTCTTTTGCAGCTGCGGCATCGCGCTCTTTGATTGCTGCAGCGACGGCTGCTTTTGTGTCATCTGCGCTCACTGTGTTTGATATTGAAATAGCCTTTGTAGCGTCTGTAGAAACTGCTTTGGTTACATCGGCAGAAACGGTTGCTGCTAACGCTGCCGCAGCTTTAGCTGTGCCCGTGATCGCTTTCGGTTTTACTGCTTGTGCGTCTGTGTTTGTTTCAGTAGCTCCTACTTTTTTATCTTCCGCTTTAGCTTCAACCGGTCTTAATTCACCGCCAAAGCCATTTCTGAACTCAGCGTTCGCATCATATTTAGAAGTTTCTGATAGTAAACATTCTAAACCGACTAAGCCAGCCGTCGATTGAGCGGAGATCGTTAAAGCCTTACGCTTAAATTTAGCGTTTTGAGTTACCGCGGCGACTTCAATAATTTTTAATTTCGATTTTTCATCTACTTTTCCGCCAGTTAAAGTCACGTAACAAACTGTAATTTTTTTATCTTCAGTTGCTACTTTAAAGCCGCCATCAGTTTTAAGCTGGCCCGTAATAAAATACGATGCGCCATCTTTTTGTGAATCATCTAGTGCGTCAGCTAAGATTTTACCAACTAAAAGCTCCATGCCCGCAGATAAAGACTTCGCGCCTTTTTCTAGTAAATCTTGCGCTTTTTTTTCTTTATCGGCTTTAGATAAATCGTTTTCTTCACCGGTTAAAGTTGCCACTTTTGTTCCAAGCGCCAGCGGAGCAGCTTGAAGATCTTTAAAAATAATTGCTTTTTTAGTACCTTTTGCATCCATCACCACATTACAACCGTCCGCATCTTTAAGTTTTGCGGCTGCAGCGTCGGAGCTTTTCTTTAAGTTTGTTAGTTCTAATAAATCTTTAGTTAAATCAGATTTTTCAACTTCAGAAATTTTTTCTGTTTTTACTTTTAAATTTAATGCTTCAACTTGTTTTGAAACTTTATCAAGTTGCGCACCCGTCGCTTTAAATGCAGTTAAATATTCAGGAGTACACTCTACGATTTTTTGTACGGCCGCAGTTTTATCTGCAACGCCTTCAGTTGTTCCTGCTTTGACTCCTCGGCTCGGTGCCTTCTGGCAATTCACCAAAAGAAATGTCGAGGCCAAGACTCCACACAAAAGTGTTTTCGATAATGAGTTTTTCATAAAATAGTCTCCTTCACAGCTGATGCGTTCCAAAAAGAAGGCCAGATGTCTTTTATAGCTTCTGAGCAGCCTGAATCGTTTTAAATAGCAGTTTCACTGATTGGGCTGTTTATTCGGTCTCGAAGTGAGACACAAATTGCTTACTTCACTGTCTAATTTATTGATAGCCAGGGCTAATTTTGGGCCAATTTGGGTCGACTATTTACATGACTAATGGTGTTAACCACTGCTTGAAGGGGCCGCTTCATATAAACCAAATAGTGCTAGGTCCCATACGATTGACTCGTTATTGAATCCGCTAGGTCCGGAAGGAAGCAACGGTGTTTAACGAGCTTTGCGATATGGGGTGCCTAGCCTTTTTTTTCGCACACACAAAATTAGGTTAGAGGAAATATTTTTTGTCTTATCAAGTGTTGGCCCGCAAATACCGTTCACAAACTTTCGATCAAATGGTCGGGCAAAACCATATTACTCAAACGCTAACGAATGCTTTAAAAAATAATCGTCTACCCCATGCTTTGTTACTTACAGGATTGCGCGGAACCGGAAAAACTTCGTCGGCAAGAATTTTGGCGAAAGCCCTACGTTGTACCAACGCCGTTAACTTTGTTCCGTGCAATGAATGCCAAAGCTGTATCGAAATCAATATCGGCCGTGCCGTCGACGTGATCGAAATCGATGGAGCTTCAAACAATGGCGTCGATGCCATCCGTGATCTGCGCGACAACGTGATGTTCATGCCCTCGTCTGGTAAATACAAAATTTTTATTATCGATGAAGTTCACATGTTATCGACCAGCGCGTTCAATGCGTTGTTAAAAACATTGGAAGAGCCACCTGCGCACGTTGTATTTATTTTAGCGACAACTGAAGTTCATAAAATTCCGCAAACGATTTTATCTAGATGCCAACGTTTTGATTTTCGCCGTATTCCATTAAAGCAAACGGCCGAGTACTTACAAAAACTTTGTAGCTTAGAAAATATTCCCGCAGATAAAGCGGCATTATGGTTGATCGCCCGCCAAGGCGATGGATCAATGCGCGACAGCTTAAGCTTACTAGATCAAGTGATCAGCTTTACCAACGGTAATTTAGGTGAAGCGCAAGTAAGCCAAATTTTAGGCTTAACGGAGCGTTCATTGGTGTTTGAAGTTTTTGATTGTTTATTAAATCGTAAGGCTACTGAAATTGTTTCGTGTTTAGAAAAATTAAGTCATTCTGGACAAAATCCAAATTTGTTTTTAGAAGATTTGTCAAAAATGCTTCGTCATAGTTTAATTTTAAAAACAGATGCAACGGCGATCGGCATGATTGATTTGCCAGATGATGAAATTGAATTGTTAAATCAAAAAATTAAAGACGTCTCTGATTCAGATCTGCATATGTTGTTTGATATGATGATGAAGGCGCTTCAAGATTTACATCGCGCCGCTGACGCACAGATCGTATTCGAGATTGCATTACTGCGCATGAGCCAAGCCCCGCAGATTGCCGATTTGAAGTCGCTGTTGTCTGGCGCAGAAAAAGCCGGCCCCGCACTCCCAAAGCGCGCTGAGGCGAAGCCAACTGCGCAAGCTGCGCCCAAAGCTTTAGCGCCAACTGTCGCGGCCGTTAAACCTTACGACTTCGATGACGAACGTTGGTTGACGTTTGTACAAAACTTAAAAGCCAGCGATGCTTTCTTTGCTTCTAAAATTGAAAATTTAATGTTCATGGGCTGCAAAGATTTAAAAATCACTTTGCAACCGCCAATGAATTTAGCTTTCTTGGCCGAGCAACTTCAAAATTCTGAAATGCGCCAAAAGTTACAAGGATTGATTGATTCAGAGTTCGGCCGAGGATACAATTTTGAGGTGCTTAAAGGCCGCGCTGATGCTAAAGGCGAAAGTGCGCAAGCCTTAGCGACGAAAAAGCAAGAAAAGGCACACGAAAAATTAGAAGAAGAATGGAAGCTTGATCCGCGAGTGCAAAAAGCGAAGCAAGTATTTAAAGGCGAAGTCAAAATGACGAAGAAGGAGTCCGTATGAAGGGCATGATGGGCGGAATGGCTGGCTTGATGAAACAAGCTAATCAAATGCAAATGAAAATGAAGAAGGCTCAAGAAGAATTAGCACTGCGCGAATTTTCTGGAACTTCGGGCGGCGGCGCAGTTACTGCAAAAGTGAACGGCGACAATAAAGTATTAGCAATTACAATTACTCCCGACGTAATGAAATCAGGCGACGTTGAAATGTTACAAGATCTAGTAACGTCAGCGGTGAATGATGCATTAAAAACGGCTAAAGAAACTTCAAGCCAAGAGATGTCAAAAATCACTGGCGGATTAAGCATCCCAGGATTCTAGATTGTTACACATACCTGCCTTAGAAAAATTAGTTCACGAGTTAAGTCGTTTACCGGGCATCGGCCCGAAAACTGCTCAGCGCTTGGCTTACCATATTCTGAAATCGAAAGATTCATTCTCAACTCAGTTATCTGAGGCGATTCAGCGCGTACAATCTGAAGTGCATACGTGCATGTCGTGTTTCAATTACACGGACCGCGTGACTTGCCGTTACTGCGAAGATTCGCATCGCAACAACGAATTACTTTGCTTGGTGGAAGAACCTTCCGATATCGAACGTATCGAATCTTCGGGGGCATTCCGTGGTCGCTATCATGTTTTACATGGTTCGATCTCTCCGTTAGAGGGTATTACTGCCAAAGATTTAAAAATTCCTGAGCTGATGACGAAGATTGACCAAGGCATCCACGGAGATCGTCCGCAAATCAGAGAGGTTATCTTTGCTTTCGACGCGGATCTTGAAGGTGATACAACTGCGCTTTACTTAACAAAAGTTCTACAAGGTAAAGAATTAAAAATTTCTCGCATTGCCCACGGTATTCCGATGGGCTCGGATATTGATTTTATCGATGATCGCACGATGGGTCGCGCTTTAGAGAATCGAGTTCAGCTTTAATGTCGTTCATTAATCACAACGCGAAAGAAATTCACTGTAAACTCGTGTACTACGGCCCTTCACTGGGCGGTAAAACCACGAATATCCAGTGGGTGTATCAATCGCTTGCGCAAGATCAAAAATCAAAGCTTGTAGCTTTAAACACCGAAATCGAAAGAACTTTATTTTTTGATTTCCTACCACTTGAAGTGGGCGAAATTCGCGGCTTCAACACCCGCTTTCATTTATACACGGTTCCGGGACAAGTAATTTACGATGCTTCCCGCAAACTGATCCTGAAAGGCTTAGACGGAGTGGTCTTTGTGGTGGATTCACAAGTGGATCGTTTAGAGGAAAATATCGCCTCGATGAAAAACTTAGAAAAAAATCTTCAGCAGCAGGGCTACAACATCCGCGAGATTCCGCTGGTAATTCAATACAACAAACGTGATTTACCAAACGCAATGCCGATTAGTGAATTACGCCGTCATCTTAATTTATATAATGCGCCCGAAGTCGAAGCTTCCGCTTTCGAAGGCAAGGGTGTACTTGAAAGCTTCAAATTAGTCTCTAAGAACGTCATTCAAATCCTTAAGGGTGGAACGGCCGTTTAAAGACAGATGGGTTTAGTATGTCTTTTGATATTGTCGAATCGATTCAAAAATTAAAAAAAGAAAAAGATGTTGCGATCTTGGCCCACTATTACGAAGACGGCGCAATTCAAGATTTAGCTGACTACGTGGGTGATAGTTTTTTCTTAGCTAAAATCGGCCAACAAATTTCAAATAAAAATATTCTACTAGCCGGTGTGGTTTTCATGGCTGAAAGCGTGAAGATTTTAAATCCGGAAAAAACGGTTCTAGTACCTGATTTAGGCGCGGGCTGTTCGCTCGTGCATGGTTCACCTTACGATAAGTATTTACAGTGGCGCAAAGATCACGCCGACGCACTTTGCATGACTTACATTAATTCAAGTGCGGAAGTGAAATCGATTTCGGATGTGATTATTACTTCAAGTAATGCGGCTCAGATCTTAGAAAAAATTCCCAAAGATCGTCGTATCTTGTTTGGGCCGGATCAACACTTAGGTAAATGGCTTAGCAAAAAATATGATCGCCCAATGATTTTTTGGCCGGGCGCTTGTGAAGTTCATATTTTATTTAATGCGAAACGTTTATTTAATTTAACTTTAGAACATCCTGATGCAGTGGTGATTGCGCATCCAGAATGTGAAGATGCAGTTTTACAATATGCACACTTGGTGGGTTCAACATCACGACTTCTCGAAGAAGTTGAAAAAAATCCGGCGAAAAAGTTTATCGTCGCAACCGAGAGCGGTATTTTTCACCAAATGCAGAAACTTCGTCCTGATGTAACTCTTATCCAAGCCCCGGTGATGGATGAGAACTGCGCTTGCAACGATTGCCCTTACATGAAAATGAATACTCTGCAAAAAATTGAAAATGCGATGAAGACTTTTACTCCAGAAATTACCATGGATGAAACTTTACGTTTAAAAGCCCGCACTTCGTTAGATCGCATGATGGATATTACTTCTGGTAAACCCGTTACTTGGCCAGAAAGCTTCAAAGAGTGAATTTAGAAAATAAACTGCAACTTATTCACCAGCTAATCGACCCTTCATTACAAATCGTGGTCAGCGATAAATGGAATTCAACCGAACGTGAATACCGCGCGCTGATTAGACATCACCTGGGTGATAACTTCGCCCCGCACTTTACGAAAGAGCAATGGGCGCAGCTTTACGACTTAAATGCTTTGCCGGAATCCTTAAAAGGTAATTTTTCGATTTCGCACAATCAAACCATCGGTGGCTTTTCCTACTCGGAAATAAAACATGGTTTTGATGTGGAAGTTAAATCTCGCATCTCAACTGCGATTTTGAAACGTACTTCAAACGAAATTGAATATATGAATGCACCCGTGCCTGAGTTTTTATGGGTGGCGAAGGAGTCTGCCTTTAAAGCTCTGTCGACTGCCGGTACTACTTTATTACTACCCGATTTAGTCTGCTTGGATTGGCTTTCTCATTTTGAGAATCAGATTTGGAGCTTTCGGATTAAATCGCAAAAAACTTTAGACTTTCGCCTGAACCGCGGATTTATTTTTTCTGAAAACGATATTCTTTATAGTATTTTCTACCAATAAAGCTAATAAAATTAGATATTTATGATTTTACTCAGTGTACTGAGTAATTTTACTCAATAAGCTGAGCAAAATAATTGAGCTTATTTACAGCCTATGATAAAGTCTAATCACAAAGGATAAAATGTCATATCATCGTGAACTTGAAGAAAAAATAGCTGACCAAGTTGCTGAACCCAGACACTTCATTCAAGTTCTTCTGGGGCCTCGCCAAGTTGGTAAAACAACGATCGCAAAAGATATTTTTGACAAATTCAAAGGCCCAAAAGTTTTTATTTCCGCAGACGATCCCGGATTAAGCGAATCTCAAAATTTGGCTGAGTATTGGAATTTGCTTCGTGAAAAAATATTAGCCCAAAAAAAAGATGGCCTTCTTATCATCGACGAAATTCATAAATATCATCAATGGGAAAAAACTGTTAAAGCCTACTGGGATGAAGACTCTAGAAAAAAAACTAAACTAAAAGTTATCATCTTAGGCTCGGCACCGCTTTTAATTCAAAAAGGTTTAAGCGAAAGCTTGGCGGGTCGCTTCGAAGTCACCGAAGTGCCGCATTGGATGTACGAAGAAGCTCATCAGGCTTTCAAGGTCAACATTGATGAATATATCTATTTTGGTGGCTACCCAGGATCTTTGAACCTGATCAACGATGAAAATCGCTGGAAATCTTATATAAAAAATTCTTTGATTGAAACAACGATCTCACGCGACATTATGCTTTTAACCCGAATTGATAAACCGGCACTTTTACGTCAGCTTTTCTTTTTATCCTGTGAATATTCAGGTCAAATTCTATCTTATCAAAAAATGGTAGGCCAATTACAAGATGCTGGCAACACGACCACTTTAGCGCATTATCTCGAACTTCTTTCTGCAGTTGGTTTTGTAAAAGGTTTGCAAAAATTTACGGGTTCAAAAGTTTTAACTCGCGCTAGCTCTCCTAAATTACAAGTTTACAATACAGCCCTGCTTTCCGCGCTTTCGAATGAAAGTTTTGAAACAATTAAGCAATCACCTGAAAAATGGGGACGCTGGGTTGAAAGCGCCGTTGGCGCACACCTTCTAAATAAATTAATGGGCACCGCCTACAAGCTAGAATACTGGAAAGAAGGCCCTTACGAGGTCGATTTTGTATTAAGCCTTGGAAAAAAGGTCGTTGCTATCGAAGTCAAAAGTGGCAAAAAAAAAGAAAGCCTGCCAGGTCTTGCCGAAATTCGTAAAAAACACAATATCCACCGGGCTCTTGTTCTCGGACCGCAAGGAATACCTCTGTCTGAGTTTTTTAAAATGGATTTAGAAGATTTTTTTAAAAACTGAAGCGTTTTAAGATGAGACGACTCCATTATTTTCTTAGCTAAACGTATTGCCCGACAAATAAGTGTTACCGAAGGGTTTGGGTTTAGTATCTTGTGTCATGCTGGTATTCCTCCGGTGTTATTTGATTCGGTTTGATTCAATAATTTGTTGATGTACTTAAGTTTAGTTTCTATGCTTTTC
>JACMRL010000004.1 GCA_014376435.1 Bdellovibrio sp.
AAGAAAAGCATAGAAACTAAACTTAAGTACATCAACAAATTATTGAATCAAACCGAATCAAATAACACCGGAGGAATACCAGCATGACACAAGATACTAAACCCAAACCCTTCGGTAACACTTATTTGTCGGGCAATACGTCTAGGCGTCTCAATTTAGAACAAATAACTTTTTAAATAGACCAGAGTCTAGCCCCTTAAACGTAGCCCTCTTCTGAAGGCTCTTCTTCGTCGGCTTCCTCATAAAATGGAATTTCATCTTCAATGTGCGGAGCATCTTCTTCTGAATCCGTTTCTTCCAACGCGCTAAATTCGCTGGCTTCTTCCGAAGTGGACGGCGCTTCAAGGGAAGATATAACGGCGGGCATCGCGGCCAAAACTAACGCTTCTTCGTGTTTTTTTAACCAATTTTGATCGCGCTTCGGAACTTCTTCACCCACGGCTAACGCTTCACGAATGTCTTGAGCTTTTTCTTCATCACGTTTCATTTTTTGACGAATTTTTTCTTGTTCAAAAAATTCTGACGAAGTTGAAATTGAAGTTAATTGCTCTTCGATCAGACCAAGCTCTTCTTCACCCTGTGAATAACTATCAATTTTGATTTCCTCTGACATCGAATCAGTGACCATTGAAAGAGTAGGTTTTTCTTCCTCTTCTTCGCCGATACCCTCCGGCAAAAGTTCATCGATTTGCGAAAGAGTTGGAAGTTCTTTTAAATTTCTAAGACCAAAAATTTCTAAAAATCTTCTAGTCGTCCCGTACTGCATTGGTTTACCCGGTAAATTTTCAGCCTTACCTTCAAAGTTGACTAAACCTTTTTCCATCAACGCACGTAACAAATGACCTGATTCCACACCGCGAATTTGATCGATTTCAAGTTTAACCGTCGGTTGCTTGTAGGCCACGATGGCTAAAGTTTCTAAAGCTGGGCCAGATAATTTAAATGCGCGGGTTTTTACCGTACGCTTTAAGAAATTCATATTATCAACTTTAGTGCGAATCTGGTAACCACCGGTTACTTCTTCTAAAACAACTCCGCGACGACCGCCTGCGTATTCAACGGCCAGGCTTTCAATCACACGGCGAATTTTTTCTTTTTTAACATTTGTGCCTTTAAAAACCATTTGAATCGACGCAAGGCTTACCGGACGATCTGAGGCAAACAAAATACTTTCAATAATACTTTCGGCTTGTTCATCTTCAACAAATTCTAACTCTTCAATTTGCGCTGATTCAAAACCATCTAGCTCCGTACCTTCAATATCTGCCTCAGCCGTCATTTCTGAACTGGATTCTTCCGATGCTTCGTCGATTATATCTGGCAAAAAACCAACTGATTCTGTTTCGTCGGTTAAAAATAAAGAGGCTTCGGTCTCTACATCATTTATTAGTTCTGTGATTTTTTTATTTTTAGCCATTACGCTTGCTCCTCAGGAAAGTTTTCATCATCACTGATATTTAAATTTAACTCTTCGGCTAAAATTTCTTCGTCGCTGGCGATTTCCGTTAAAATCTCTTCATCTAAAACTTCTTCGCTAGTTCCCATTTCTTCGCTGAATGCCATTTGTACTTCATTTGAAAATTCTTCGTCTACGCTTGGCGTAGTTGTCGCAAATGATTTTTGCGTAACATTGTCGGCATTGATATTTCCGTACTCTTCCACCCGTGATAAAACGTCACCGTCGATCACTTTATTGGTTTGGATATGAATATCACCATATAAATCGGTTTGGTAAAGCGATACAAAACCTAATTTACCTAATTCTAATAAAGATAAAAAAGTAATCAGGGCTTGGCGCGATTTTTCGACTTGAGTTCCCATTTGGTTTGTTAAAAGCTCAATCATACGAACCGTGTGGCCTGGTTTTAAAAAATGGCTCATCTCGATAATTCGGCTGGAAATCGATTGTAATTTAACCGTCACTTTGTGAATTTTTTTATTTAACGTTTTCATCGCTTTACGGTAACTACCGATTAATGAAAAAAGCGCGTTGTCTTCTAATTCAATTTCATCAGACGAAACTTCTAATTTTTCGCGCAAGCCCCGCGCCCAAACGTCGCGGTTTAATAAAGGTCTGTCGTATAAAGATTTTGCAGCCTCTTTATACTTTTCGTACTCTAAAAGTTTCTGCACTAATTCTTTGCGTGGGTCATCTTGCTCAACAACCTCCCCGTTTTCATCATACTGCGGAAGAAGCATTTTTGATTTAATGTGGATTAAAGTTGAAGCCATGGCGATAAAGTCCCCGGCTACTTCCAAATCAAATTCTTTCATTAATTTGATATAATCAAAATATTGCTTAGTGATTTCGACGATATTAATATTAAAGATATCCATTTCTTCTTTACGAATTAAATAAAGAAGCAAATCAAGAGGGCCTTCGAATTGTTGCAGCTGTACACGAATACTCATAAAGTTTCTCTCATGAATTGATTGAAGCAAGCGAAAATCGGTAATTCAACATTATTTGAGTGCTTGCTTACAATTTGTGCGTGACGAAAATTTGCTCATCGCAAATGTGCCTTAAAGCACGCCGCCGCCAGCAAAAGCCATCAGATGATTAAAAACATAAAATACCGGAATACGCAGCACGCCTAACATTCCTGTCATAACTAAACCCAATAAAATGAAACCACTAATCTGTTCATTCTGTTCAAGTTTGTAGTTCACCGAAGCAGGCAAAAAACGTGCTAAAACTTTTCCACCGTCCAAAGGATGCAGTGGAATAATGTTAAAAATAGCTAAGAATAAATTTGTTAACACAAACATCTCTAATAAACTGTGCACGGGACGCGCATAATTACCTAAAAAACCGTAGCGGTACGCTGCGAACATAAATAGTGTAGATACCAAAGCTAAAAACACGTTCGACATAGGGCCCGCTAAGGCAATCCAAAACATATCCGTGCGTACGTTCTTTAAGTTTCGCACGTCGACCGGAACTGGCTTGGCCCAGCCGAAGAAAATCGGAATACCAAAAACGATTGCGCTAATGGGTAAAATAAATGTTCCCACCAGATCCGCGTGGGCCATCGGGTTTAGGGTTAATCTCCCTAATTGCTCGGCGGTGTTGTCCCCGCGCCACTTAGCCACCAGGCCGTGAGCGTACTCGTGAAAGCAAAGAGCAAATAAAAAGGGAACAAAAAATAACGCTAATTTTCCACCAATTTCAACTATATCCATACTTAATAGGCTATCAAAATACCAAAGCCTGTCGAGTAAAACTTTGCCCCGTCAATTTGGGCTATTAACGCAAATGGTCACTTGAAATTAACTCGTATCGAGATTAGTTTAATAAATCTCAATTCAAACTTTAAGGAGAAAACCATGTCTAACGTGACGCTGGCTGAAAACGTACGCCCCGCTTTAACAATGTGGTCTGAAGATGAAATCGCTTTCCGTGATGCAGTACGCTCTTTCGCGGAAGCAGAAATTAAACCCCATGTAACTGAGATGGATGAAAAAGCTCAGATGAAACCAGAAATTGTTTCAAAACTTTTTGAAATGGGTTTAATGGGAATTGAATCTCCAGAAAAATTTGGCGGTGCAGGGTCTTCATTTACGATGGCGTGTATTGCGGTTGAAGAGTTGGCTCGGGTTGATGGATCCGTATCGGTTCTTTGCGACGTACAAAATACTTTAGTCACCAACGCAATCATTCGCTACGCAAGCGAGGCTTTAAAAGAAAAATATTTACCTCAACTAGCACGCGAATGGGTCGGTGCTTACTGCTTATCTGAATCGTCTTCTGGTTCCGATGCTTTCGCGTTAAAATGCCGCGCGGAAAAAAAAGATGCCAAATGGATTTTAAACGGAAATAAACTTTGGATCACCAACGCTAAGGAAGCTAGTTTCTTTATCGTATTTGCCAACGTGGATACTGCAAAAGGCTACAAAGGCATCACCGCATTTATAGTTGAAAAAGGCTTCAAAGGTTTCAGCGTTGGTAAAAAAGAAAATAAATTAGGCATTCGCGCAAGTTCGACTTGCGAGCTAATCTTTGAAAACTGTGAAGTGCCTGAGATGAATGTTTTAGGTGAAGTAGGTAAAGGTTATAAAATTGCCATCGAAACCTTAAACGAAGGCCGTATCGGTATCGGCGCGCAAATGGTCGGAATCACGCAAGGCGCTTACGAGGCAACGTTAAATTATATAAAATCACGTGAACAATTCGGCAAAGCCATCGGCCAATTTCAAGGCGTACAATTTCAATTAGCACAGATGCGGATCGAATTAGAAGCGGCTAGACTGATGGTCTACAATGCCGCCCGTCTCAAGGATGCCGGACAAGATTTTATCGAATCAGCCGCGATGGCAAAATACTACTCTTCGAAGGTCGCGGAAAAGGTAACTTCGATGGCGATTGATCTTTTTGGTGGAAATGGTTTCACAAAAGAATACCCGGTAGAAAAATTCTGGCGTGATGCGAAGATTGGGCAGATTTACGAGGGTACTTCAAATATGCAATTACAAACCATCGCGAAGATGGAAATGGAAAAGGCCTAATCATATAATGAGTGCCAAAAATGTCTGATAGCCAAGTACCACTGCGCCTTTCGAAATTAATGTCTGAGCGCGGGATCTGTTCCCGCCGCGAAGCCGATGAATACATCGCGCAAGGATTAGTTCGCGTAAACGGCGTCATCATGAAAGAGCTTGGTACAAAAGTTCTACCAAATGTGAGCATCACTTTAGAAGCCGAAGCCATGCGTAACCAAAAAAGCTTGGTGACGATCATTTTAAATAAACCCATCGGTTATGTTTCGGGTCAACCAGAACCCGGTTATGAGCCCGCGATCCGACTAGTGAACGATCGCAACCAATACGGACAGCAGCGCGTTTTACAGCGTGGTGATTTAATTGGGATTGCCCCTATCGGCCGATTAGATATTGAATCACAAGGTTTACTTGTTTTTTCACAAGATGGTCGCATTGCTAAAAAAATTATCGGTGAAGAATCAGATATTGAAAAAGAATATATCGTGCGTGTTACGGGTCGTTTATCTGAAGATGGCTTAAGACTTTTAAATCACGGTTTAGAATTAGACGGCGAAAAATTGCGCCCCTCAAAAGTGGCTTGGCTGAACGACGATCAATTACGTTTTGAACTTAAAGAAGGTAAAAAACGTCAGATCCGCCGCATGTGCGAGATCGTTGGTTTAACCGTGACGGGTTTAAAGCGAGTGCGTATCGGTAAACTAAAACTCGGCGAACTTCCGGAAGGTCGCTGGAGATTTATGGACCCTTTAAAAGAAGAGATTTAGTTTTTCTTAATTGCATTGCAATCAGTAACGGTAATAAAAATAAAACTATTAAAATATTTCTTCCGCCAGCTGAATCAGACAAAGTCTAGGAATTCTTCGCCCACGGACTTTCTTTTTCTAAAAAAGATTCACGTAAATTCTCTAAATAGCCGATTTCTTTTTCGGTAAAACCCGCTTTTTTACGGAGCCCATGATTCACTTGCCCGACTCGCTTCGGTAAAACTCCGCGCAGACGATTCATTCTGATTTCAAAGTCATCAACTGGATCTAATTTTTGCTCTAAACAAAAAATTTTGTACCACTCACTGCCAAATAAAACATGCCCGACTTCTTCGTCGTTAATGATTTGCACCGCTTTTTGTACCGAACTGGCATCAACGCCTTTCAGTCTTCGAATCAACGTATCACCGGCATCAAGCCCGCTGCCTTCTAAGTAACGGTGTACGATCATCACGCGGTCTAATAATGAATCCTTGGCACTTACCGCGGCCCACAAACCGCAGTTGATTGGCCAGTGCCCCCATTTAAAACCTAGTTTTTCAATTTCGATTAAGCACATCTCTAAATGCTCAGATTCAGAAAGCGTAATCGCCCATAATTCTTCCTTGAACTGCTGCGGAGCTTCAGGAAATTCAACTAAAGTTCTTAGCCCTAGCTCCATCGCTTGAAGTTCAATACTTGCTAAATCATGTAGCATTCTGGCTTGACCTTCAGGGGTCGAGAATCCTTTTTTAGCGGGATGCGCTTTAAATTCTAAAACCAGTGCATCACGCGCTGGCAGATCAGGAACTGAAACCTTATTTTTTAAATTGAAGACTTCGCTGGAACTACCTCTAATTACTTCTAATTTTTTAAATATATTTTCAACTTCGAAGGCCCACATAACCCAATTAATACCACAGCCAGCCGAATCTTGCCAAACAAAGCTTAAATCGGCTAGCGTAAGACCACGGAGTTAATTATGGGAAAAGGCTGGAAAGCGGCGGGTAAAACCGAGAACGCGCAAAAAAAGGGGATGATGTTTACGAAGGTCGCTCGCGAGATTGCCGTCGCGTCTAAATTAGGCGGACCCGATCCAGCCGCCAATGCCCGTCTTCGTATGGCCATCGACGCCGCTAAAAAAATCTCATGCCCGAATGATACAATCGATCGCGCCGTTAAAAAAGGTGCGGGCCTTCTGGACGATGGAAAAATAATTGAAGAGTTGAGCTACGAAGGTTACGGACCACACGGCGTGGGCGTAATCGTCGAATGCCAAACAGATAATAAACACCGCACCGCACCTGAAATGCGTAATACTTTTAAAAAACACGAAGGCAATTTAGGCGAAACAAATAGCGTTGCCTGGATGTTTGCTCGCGTGGGCGAAATCGAAGCAACCAAGGGCGGAACTTTCGATATCGACGAAGAAGCGATTGAAGCCGGTGCCGACGATGTAGAAAAAAATGATGACGGCAGTTATCAGTTTTACTCAAGTTTTGATCATTTAGATTCAGTTACGAAGGCATTGATTGCGCGCGGGTGGAAAATCACGGCCTCTTCGCCTTCCTACAAGGCAACAAATATTACTGAAATTTCAGATACGCAACGTAAAGATGTTGAAGAATTTTTAAATGCTTTAGACGATATGGACGATACATCAAAAGTATTTGCGACGATCTAACGTTTACGACGTTTAGTTGGTTTGATCTTAATTTTTAGAGAGTCTTGTTTTTCCGAATCAGGGCTCTCGAATTCAGAAACCTTGGTATTTGCTAAGCCACGATTACGGCCGTCAAAGCCGCCTTCGTTTTTCATATTTTCATTTAAATTATTTTGCGTTTGTGAGATTTCTTGTTCAGAAGATTTTAACATATCTCCTAAATCACTGGCGGGCTTGCGGATTGAATCCGGGTGAATTTCACGAACTTCTGGGTTTTCAATCATGATGCTTGTCGTATTCTTTTGAAGCTTATGTTTTTCGTTCATCGCGCAATTTTGAAAAGCGCCCACGATGAGCATTCCCGCTAGCATCACGCTGACTAGTAATAAAACTTTTGGCTTTGACGTAACTCTTCTTGGCACCATACCGTCTTATCGTACGGCTGTTAGCCAGACTTTACTTAAATCCAGTTTTCGTAGCCTAAATGAATAAGTTACGACTTTGCGGCCTTTGCTTTTTTAGATTTCTTCTTTCGAGACACTTTTTTAGGCTTTTCGCAAACTGGCTTTTCGAATTTCTCTAAATTCGTTTTATCGGAAAATTGACAGTTCGCAATTGCTACTTTCATGGTGAAAACAAAGCCATCGTCTTTTTTAGCAAATGGATAAAGAATTTCTTTATATTCATCAATGTAGAATTTAAAGCTAGTGACCGGCGCAGAAATGGCCCACTCATCTAACGGCCATTCACAGATTTTCTCGCCTTTGTCTTTAACTAATGCAATCGTATCTTCAATCACGATACTGTGACGTTCGGTTGAATAAACTTTTTTATCTGCGCGACTTAGTAGTTTGTCCTCTGCCATGTAATCGCAGACTTTGGGTGCTTCAGTTACTTTTCTTAAACGTATGCGCGCATCAGCTGCAACAGCAAAGAGTGAAGCCGCTAATGCAAGGTATATAAGATTCATTTAGTAATGATACCGACACTTTATTTAGAAAGTAAATACTGAAATGCTGTGGCGTAGTATTTAATTTGTTTAATCATCGAATAAAGACCATTTGATCTACTGGGGCTAAGCCCTGAATCAAAACCAATATCCTTTAAAAATGTGGGCTCCGTCTTAAGAATTGTTTCGGGAGTTTCATTTGAATAAATCGTTAAGGCAAGCGCGACTAAACCCTTTACTAAAATTGCGTCGCTATCCCCTTTAAATATTATTTTTTTATCGGGAGTTAGTTCTGCCTTCATCCATACTTGCGACTGGCAGCCTTTTACTTTTAGATCATCAACTTTTTCTGCCGCCGTCATACCCGGCCATTGCTTACCTAGTTCAATGATTTTTTCGTATTTTTTTTCCCAATCGGCATTGATATCGAATTGGTTTTTAATTTGAGATATTTTATCTTCGATTTGCATAATCAATCACTTCTTTTTCTAATTCAAGCCCCTGCGAGCCAATGATTTCTTTGAACTGACTTCTATCTATTTTTTGAATAATTGCAAAACATTTTTTGTAGAACGCGAATTTATCTTCGTAGCCATTCCAGATTTTTTTATCAACATCGGTGGCTAATTTGGATTGCACGGCTTCCGCTGATTCAAAGTCGTGCTTATTCAAATAAGCCAACTGATCTGAAAGATCACGCGGAGAAAAATCTAACTGCACTAAACATTCTTCCGCTAGCGCCATTTCAACGTAACTTAAGTAATCGCTCATCACGGCCCAAAACTTTAATCCGTCTTGCCCGTAATCACTGCGACAATAAAACGAAGTGCACACGACTCCACGGTATTGCCAAATCGAGCAACGATTCTGCGTGGTATCGTAGTAAGGGCACAAAAGTGATTCTTCATTTCCAAAATCGCTTTCTTCTTTTGATAAGAATTGAAATTGGTAATCAAAAGGTGCCATCACCCCGACCGGAAACGCAAACTCACGGGTTTCGATTTTTTCTTTCAATTTACTTAAACCGGGACTAACTAAATTTTCTTCAAGCAGTGCTCCGACGGCAAAGTTTGGTAAGTACGGATGAAAGGTGCAACACTTTAAATGAGCTTTGTAGGTGTATGAAAAACGCTTATCGCGCGAACGTAAACAGTTATCACAAGTGGCCTTATTTTCGGTTACGTCAAGCTTCAGCACAGAGGTATTCAAAAAGTTTTTATAAATACTTGGTAAGATCAGATTTAGTTGCATTGTTTTTTTATTTTATTAATTAACGGCATCAACTCAGCTGTCTCGGCCCAGCGCCATTTAAAATCAGAGCAATTTGCAAAAAATGGAAAAGTAATGGGCTTTAAGCCGTCCCATTTAATTGAACTTTCGTCCACGATGTAGGGCGCAACTTCTTGAATCATCCACTGTAAACCAGCGGCACTTAATACGTTTTGTTTATTTAATTCGACCGCAATTTCAATGGGCGTTACAAAACCAAACTGCTCTGCAAAAATTGGTTTCCCCACTTCCGCTAAAACATCAGGAATATAAAACGGAATTTCAGTTGCGTACAGTTGGTGTATAAAAGGAATGATTTGAATTCCTAAATTACCGTACTCTACAACTGCTTGATGATAGATTTCGGCATCACGTTCACCGTTATCACCGATTAAGATCACGATCTCGGGCATCTCGCTATCGATCAAATTTCGAATGGTTTCGATTTTGTGATTTTCATTGGCCCAGTCTTCTCTTAATAAAAGATCACCTTTGGGGAAGCTATTATATTCTAAAAAACTCTGATGACTAAATTTAATCGCGGGCACTCCGGCGATTTCTTCTGGGGCATTCGACAAATAAACCATCTTTGTCGACAGTGGATTCATAATAATAATCCACTGAAGTAACTGAGACATACCGGTAAATGGAGTGGTTATATCTGCGGCGCGGCTTACTTTACCGGTAGTACTTAAAACATGAGACACCTTAATCGTGTCGTCGATATCAGTGATTAATAAGACTTTTTTATTAGTCCCGGCAAAGACCAGGGTTGAGGCTAATGAAATGCCCACGATCATAATCAGCGAGGCCCACATACGTCCCATCACAACTCCTTAAAGCCCCCGCTTATTTTCAAAACAATGAAGGGCGACTTTAACACGATGTATCAAAAAGAGCCAGATGTATCTTCCAAAGCTTGCGACTGACTAACATTTTTGCGCTTCTTTGGTTGTATCAATCAGACACTAAAATTACTCAATAAATTCAGTTATTTAGCCCGTCTCTATTCAAGACGATTGGCACAAGCGATCCAAATTCTTGCAATAACTAAAAGTACAATGGGAGGTTTTATGAAAACGATCACTTTAACAATAGCTCTTTTGGTATCGACTCGAGCTTGGTCTGCAACTGAAACAACAGTTCAACCCGCTCCAAAAACTTATAGCTTTGCCTTTAAGACGATCAAAGAACCAATCCGTGCCGTAGCCTCATCTAAAGATGAAGCCTTTAAATTAGCGGCTAAAGTTTGTTTTAATCAATTAACGGGTGGCAAATACCCGGGCGAAGAAAAAGGTTTAGATATCATTGATATTTGCGCTAATCCAAAAATGTAGTTAGTCTGTGGACTATGAGTTTATTAAAGTCACTTGGCGATTTTCTACTAGGTAAAGACCCCGACATCTTTGATGACAAGGGCAATGTATTACACAAACTTCCAAAGCGTAAATGGGACGAATGGAATGACAGGATCATCAAAGGCGCCGAATATAACTGGCGCGAACATGTGGGTCAGCAAGCCGGAGCTACGCCTCCGCCGATTCCATCTCCAAAAAAATAGCGACGAGAAGCCTTGGGCTAAGCAAAATTCAGTTCAGTTTTTCCTGCCACTGCGCAATTTGATTTAACGCCTGCAGTGGAGAAGCTTTCTGTACTTGAAATTTCATCAGCTCTTGCAATAAGGCATCTTTTCTTTTTCTCTCTTCTTGATCAAACAAAGACATTTGCGCCGAACCTAAATTCATCACTGGAGTGACCGCTAGAATAGGGCGCGTATCAATCTTAGTTGCTTCAAGCTTTGATAATAAACTCTCTGCTCGCTGCGTAACTGACGCTGGTAAGCCCGCAAGCTCGGCCACTTTAACCCCGTAACTTTGCCCAGCTGAACCACTTGTTAAGATATGTAAAAATTCAATCTGACCCTCTTTGTGATCGATCACTTTCATATGCGCATTTTTAATTTGCGCGAAGCTTTTTTCTAATACGGTTAACTCATGGTAGTGCGTCGCAAAGAAAACATGATTACCTAAAGTATTTAAAATATATTCTAAAATCGATTGCGCTAAACACATTCCATCGAACGTGGCTGTACCACGACCAACTTCATCTAAAATTAATAAGCTTTCCGCCGTCGCTGATTTTAACATCTGTGCGGTCTCAGTCATTTCAACCATGAAGGTTGATAAGCCTTCGCTTAACTGATCACTTGCTCCGATGCGTGTGTAAATCGCGTCGTAGACTGGTAATGTCGCGCTTACAGCGGGAACATAACTTCCCATCTGCGCCATCAACACAATCAAAGCCGCTTGTCGCATTAGCGTCGACTTACCCGCCATATTCGGACCGGTAATCAATAAACATTCTTTTTGATTTAAGTGAATCGTGTTCGCTACGAACTGCCCGCGCGCAAATTGCTCGACTACGGGATGCCGTGAAGATTCTAACACTAAAACTCGTTCTTCCGTGATTTGTGGACGGCAGTAACTTTCTTCTAGGCTTAGCCACGCTAAACTTGAAATCACGTCTAGTTCACTGCAAATTGAAGCTAAAGTTAGTAAGCACGATGCATCACTTAAAATTTCACGGCGAAGTTCGTCGAAAAAAGAAAACTCTAAATCAAAGCGTTTTACTTGCGCGGATAAAACTTTTTTCTCTAATTCAATCAGCTCGTCTGTACAGAATCTTTCCGCGTTGGCTAAAGTTTGCTTACGCTGATAATGAGCCGGAGCTTTTTCTTTGTGGGAATTCGTAATTTCAATGTAGTAACCGAAAACATTATTGTAACGCACCTTGAGCGATGAAATTCCGGTTTTTTCTTTTTCGCGCTGCTCAAGGGCCGCGACTAAGCCATGCGCGTTGGTCGATAGATCAATTAACTCATCAAGCTCGCTTGAAAAACCTTTTTTGATAACATGACCTTGTTTCACACTCAGCGGAGCTTCTTCAGAAATTCGATTCTGAATTTTTTCGGCTAAACCAGCTGATCTTTTTAGCGCTTCAACATTTTCAATCTTAAAAAAAGCTTGGCACCACTGAAGTGATCCTAAACCAGCCTTTACCGCGTCTGCCAAGGCAGTTAGATCACGCCCGTGACACTGGGGTTGCGAAATCTTACCCAGTCTGCGCTCGATATCGCCCATTAAACCTAAGGTCTCGCGAACTTTTTTCAGTTCGAACATATGCTCGCGAAATTCATGAACTTGATTGTAGCGATGCTCAATCTGTTTTCTGTTCCTTAAAGGAAAGCTCATCCAGGTTCTAAGTAAACGCGCGCCGGACGAGGTCTTTGTGCGATTGATTGCTTGGTATAACGAACCATTGGCTTCGCCACGGTTATTCGAAAATACTTCGAGGTGTCGTAGGGTAATTTGCGATAGGTGCAAGCGGTGTTCAAAATCTCGCTCTTCAAAAGGTCTTAATATTTGTAAAAGTTCTTGGTTTGAAAGCTCTTTAATATAACTTAGTAAAAGTTCACTAGAAGATTTCACTTCAGAATTATTATGTTTCGAAATAACAAAACGATTACTTAATTCTAAATTCTTAATCCATTCCGATTCTTTTTCAGTTACCACGACTTCAGCAACTGGCAGCACATCTAATAATTTAATTTTTTCAACTAAGCTTGCCGTTTTAAAGTAAAAACATTCACCCGTTGTTGTATCGACAAAACTAATTGATTGATCATCAATACTACAAAGATAATGTGCCTTCGTTTGATCTAAAGTTTCACTATCGTAAACCATGCCCGGAGTTAAAATACGCGTGATCGCGCGCTTTACTAATCCTTTTGCTAAGGCGGGATCTTCAATTTGATCACAGATCGCAACCTTAAGACCCGAAGCTAAAAGTTTATTAATATAACCCGCGGCCGAATGATGCGGAAAACCACACATCGGAGTTTGATCTTCCGATTTTTTATTTCGCTGAGTTAATGTAATTCCTAAAAGAGGCGAAGCTTTGACGGCATCATCATAAAATATTTCGTAAAAATCGCCCATGCGAAAGAACAAGATTTTATCTTGGTGCAGAGTTTTGATGTCCCAATACTGCTTCATTAAGGGCGTCAGTTCGCCAGCTTTTTTTGCCATGCTATGTTGTATTTTTAGAGTGAGCGGGTTTCAAATATTTTGCGACCGCCACACAATTTAACACGCCGCCCGGCCTCTTTATTGCTGACTAATCAAGCAGACAATTAACCAACTATAGCGCTTGCTGCCGCCAGTAAATTATCTTAGCCTTTATTCGAGATGACAAAAGATCAAATTATATTAGCTTTAGCTGAGCTCAATAAAGAATTAAAAAAGCAGAATGTTCACGGTGAAATTTGCATAATGGGTGGAGCTGTTATGTGTTTGGTATTCAATTCTCGTGAAAGCACTCAAGATATTGATGCTATAATGGCCCCTACCGAAATAATTCAGAAAGCTGCATTTAATGTTTCTCAAACTTTAAATCTTGAAAATAATTTTTGGATTAATGATGCTGTTAAAGTTTTTGAATCAGATTATTCTCAATTTCTAGATTCTAAATTTTCTTACTCTCATTTAAATGTACTAACTGCATCGCCCGAATATATGTTTGCAATGAAGTCTTTAGCCGCCAGATCTGGTACAAACGATGAAGATGATCTTATTTTCTTAAAAAATTATTTAAAATTAACAAAACTTGACCAAGCTATGCGTATCATTAATAAGTTTTACCCTGAACAAAAACTGAATATAAGCTCTCAAGCACTGCTTAAAGATTTATTCAATTCGAAAATATGAAGAATATACAAGAATACATAACTAAATCGAAAGTAAGTGTTGCTCAAAGAAAACTATTCATAGCTCAGTTTATTGATGATTTCACCATGCTAAAAAATACAGATTCAATTCAGATAAAAATCTTAGGCGATGATCCTGTATCAAAATTATTTGAGGCTGTAGCTCATCAACTCTGTATTAATTTAAATTTAACTATTCCAGCTTGGCTGCTAATTCCAATTTATCTAAAAGATCCATTTTTTGTCTCAGACTTGCCAAACTCTAGATTCTTAGCTTTGCGAGATTCTCCGTATGCTTTTCGTATTCGAAATATTTTCGCACCTTATAATTACTTATCACGTTGCTAGATTAGTTTTTTTATTTATCTGAAAAATAGAATTCAAAGAGGCGATTTAGTAAATTATAATCGCCTCAAAAAATGGAAAAGACTGTTAATTCGGAACGAATTCAATATATAATTTTGTATTTGAAGGCTGCGTAGTCGGATCAAAAAGTTGTCCAATTAAAATGGTATTTAATTTTGAATCATAGACCCAACCAAAGTTTAAATCACCGATCACTAGTTCTGTATTTCCATAAGTAACTTTAACTGTATTAATGCTTGAAGGAACTAACGGAAGTTGAATGATACGATTAAAGTATGAGCCTTTTTGACCAATAAATTGACCAATATCCTGTATTTGAGCGCCGAAGTTTTCACAAATATTGAGGGTAGCGCCGCCCAGAATCTTTACCGCGTCTTCAATTTTTAATGGAGTTTCCATTGATGTGTCCCGTTCACATTTCATTTCGCCCGAGGGCACGAGAATAGTGTTAAAAGTAATTGAGGTTGTTGCTGATTTTCGCCCTTTCAGTGATGTTACAAAATCCGCTGTTGTAATTTTACTTTGGTCCTCAGCATCGGTTAGCAATACGATTGCTAAATGCGCGTTGGGTCTTAAAAAATCTATATTATTAGCTAGTGCGGCTAGAATAGAATCGAAATGTCTTTCTATGCCGCTTCCGTTTGTGCCGACAGACAATATGTTTTGCTCAAGTTTTTGCAAATAATAACTATCTGAATTTGAGACGTAACCATTAACAAGCTTGCCACCTGTTAAAGGCCCAGGGAAGGAATCCATATCCGCTGTCACAACTGCCGCATGTAAATCATAATTGTTCAGTTGTGAAACCAATTTATTAATGTTGCTAGCGAGATTTCTTTGGTGATTTGTCATTGAGCCAGAGTTATCAACAACAAACAAAAGATCTGTTTGGATATTTAATGTATTGACCTCAACCTCAAGAGTGATTTTGTTAAATTGCATTTGCTGTTTGGTAACTTGGAAAGACCAAGCACTCAGCGTTAAAAGTAGAACGATTAAGACTGATGATATTTTAAGCATTGTAAGACTCCCGTATTATTTAGAGTCTTGTTATCAAAGAAAAAAAATTAAGTATAGGTTTATTACAGTGGTTATTACTTTGTTGTTCTTAACTATCGACCGCAACGTTGTCATTCGAGCTTTTCTTCAAGACTCTTGATTAGTTTTTGATAAATCCCATCAAAGCCGCCGTTACTCATAATTAAAATAACGTCGCCTTTTTTCGTGCGCGCGGTGAGGTCTTTTACGATTTCATCGGCATTTTTAAATAGTTTCGCAGATTTTTTTAACTGCACGAGATCCGCAATTAATTCGTCTGATGAAAAACGATCCGTTTCAGTAATTTTACCTTGGTCAAACGCTTCAGCAATTAAAATTTCGTGAGCTTCTTTGAAAGCTTCCACGTAATCTTTTTGAAAAACTTTACGTCTTGAAGTCGCCGATCGTGGCTCAAATACCGAGAAAACTTTTTTATTTTTGTATTTTAATTGAATCGCCTTAACGGTTTCTTTAACGGCCGTTGGATGATGCGCGAAATCTTCGATTAATAAAACTCCGCCGGGCTCGCCTAAGATTTCTTGGCGACGCTTCACTCCAGAAAATGTTTCTAAAGCTTTTATCACTTTAGCTAGTTCCCATCCTTGAATCACACTTTGAGCGATCACGGCGGTCGCGTTTAATAAATTATACGAACCCGTCATCTGGGTTTTGAAATCAGCAACTTTCTCACCTTCAAAGTAAACGGTGAAATTGCTCAAACCTTCAGTCTGCTCATGAATTTTTGTGTAAAAATCATTTTCTTCTTTTAAGCCGTAAGAGAAGTTATTTTTTACAATCGAAGTTTTTGCGATTTGTTTTACGTTGGCATCATCGCCCCAATAAACTAATGAACCATCGGCTGGAATTAATTTCATCAACGTATAGAAAGCTGCTTTAACCGCATCGAAATCTTTGTAGATATCGGCGTGATCAAATTCTACCGAAGTTAAAATTACGTTTTTTGGTTTGTAGTGGATAAACTTCGGTACTTTATCAAAGTAAGCCGTATCGTATTCATCACCTTCGATCACGAAAGTATTAGCTTGTGGATTTCTGAAACTTTGCGAGAAGTTTTTTGGAATACCGCCGATTAAAAAACCTGGCTTTAAACCACATTCTTCCGCCACCCAGCTCAGAAGCGAAGTCGTGGTCGTTTTACCGTGCGTCCCCGAGATCACAAATGAATCGCGCTCGGCGATAATTACATCTCCCATGGCTTGCGGTAGTGAGCAATAAGGCAAACCTAAGCTAACCATCTCTTGCGCTTCTTCATTGTTTGCTGAAATTACATTACCCACGATGACAAAATCTGGAGTCGGATGTAAGTTTTGTTTTTGATAAGGCTTTTGAATTTGAATGCCTAAGCTTTCTAACTGCGTCGACATCGGTGGATAAGGGTTTGAATCACTACCCGTTACTTGGTAACCGCGGTCTTTAAGTAAACCGGCTAATGAGGCCATGGCCGTTCCACAGATTCCCATGAGATGAACGTGGCTTTTTGCCGGCAAATTTTTTATTGAAGCTTGAGGCATTAAACAGTCCTTTTTAAAGTTTCAAAAATCCAACTGTGGATTTTAGGTCGAAGTGCAATAAATCCTTTATTGTCGCGACCATAGTGAACACGGTTACTTAAAAGTAAAACTAATAAATCATTTCGTGGATCATACCAAAACGAAGTTCCGGTAAAACCAGTATGCCCGATTGATAAAACAGAAAAATGCGGACCGCAGCTTGAATTTTCCGGAGACGGCATCATGTAACCCATTGCCCAATCACCGACTTCAACGGGAAGCGCACGCGCGGCAAATAATTGTGCTGTTTTTTGACGAACTTTGTATCTGGCAATACCTTGTAACTGCGAACGTACGTTCAGGCCAAAAGCCGAAACGTCTTCAATACTACCGAATAAACCTGAATGCGTAGAAATTCCCCCGAAGCTATACGTATTTTCATCATGAACTTCGCCGCGCATGATTTTTTTTCTCCACGGACAGTCTTCCGTCGGCGCGTATTGTTCAGACGGCAGAGTCGGTTTATTTTCTACGTGAAAATCTAACATCGTGGTTGGATAGTATTTCTGTTTCAGGGCTAACCAAATATCTAAAATATTTTTGTCGTTTAATTTTTCTAAAATGAAACCTTGTAAGATTGCGCCTAAATCTGAATAAACCGCTTTACCGGTTTTATTTACGCTGGAGTTATTGATCTGTTGATAAATCCATTCACGCTTTTTTTCCCAAGGTTTTTCTAAATCAATCGTTTGATAAAAAGGCTTCCACCATTCTAAACCAGATGTGTGGGTCATCAGTTCCGTGATCAGCATATTTTCGTGTTTAAAATCAGGTAGAATATCTTTTACTTTGGTTTCAAAAGTCCATTTGCCCTGATCGAAAGCTTCCATCATTGCTTGTTGCGTGAAGATCACTTTCGTCATCGAAGCTAAATCATAATAGGGATAAGTTTGGCCGACACTAATATCGCAAACTAGGCGACCCATATAATAAGCACGTGCGGTAACCCCTGGGGTCACGTCGTGAATGGCCGCTTTAATCTTGTCTATTAGCTTATTTTCTTGGCTTGTGTATTTCATAATCTGAATAGATTAACATCTGCGGGGCTTCCCCACAAGTTAGCACGCTGCGTGTATTGAAAAAGAGTGGTCTTTGTATTTCGGCGTGCCCAGCTTGAACTCCAGAAAATGTCGGAATTTTTAAGTTTGCAAAGAAGTTTTTAAGAGTATCCGGAACCATATCTTTACCGTCAGACTCTAGTCCGTTAATAAAGTCACCTAAAACGACCGCCGCCGCTTGATCAAATAAACCTGCTTGCTTCATCTGTTGCAAACAACGGTCGACACGGTAACCACGCTCGCCCGTTTCTTCGAGAAAGATAATTTTATCTTTCGTGTTAATTTGCGAAGGCGTACCGATGGATGAGACTAAGACAACTAGATTTCCACCGATGACCGATGAAGTAATTTTTTTATTTCTTTTCGCAGCCGCATTCAAAGGTTTCAAATTTTTAAAAAGTGCCGAGAATTCAATATTGAGTAAACTAGCTTGCAACTCTGCTGTATTTTCGGGAGTTAATTTTCCTAACTTCAATCGATCAATCAGAGAAGCATGTAAGCTTGGCCATTTCCACTTTTGGTTAATCACCGCATGTAACGAAGTGATATCACTAAAGCCAATCAATAATTTTTTATTTTTAGGCACAGCCATTTCTTCAATTTGCGGAAGAATGCGAATTGATCCGTAGCCACCACGTAAACACCAAACGGCTTTTGATTCTTTATTTGTCATTGCTTTTTTAAAAGATTCAAAACGGTATTCATCAGAATTTGCTAAGTACATTTCAGGCTTTAATAAATCAGGACTGTAAGTAACTTCGTAGCCCCAGCTTTTTAAAGTCTGGACCCCTTGCTCTAAAATTTCGATAGGTGCTGCCGAACCGGGCGCAATAATTTCGATTAGATCCCCTTTTTGCAAAGGAGCTAAAGCCGATTTTACATTCGATCTTTTAGATATTTTTCGGGCTCGTATTTTCTTTGTTTTTTTTATTTTCGACACCTTTTAAGCTTGTCGGATAATCACCGTTAAAACAAGCCGCACAAAAGCTTTCAGGACCACTTTTTAACGCCTTCCACATACCCGCATCGCTTAAGTAAGCGAGCGAATCGGCGCCAATAAATTGTCTGATATTTTCTAAGCTTTGGTGCGAAGCAATTAGCTGACTTTTTTGCGGAGTATCGACCCCGTAATAACATGGTCCAGTCGTCGGCGGTGAAGCGATTCGTAAATGAACTTCTTTTGCGCCCGCTTGTCTGATCAGGTTAATGATATTTTGGCTGGTGGTTCCGCGAACTAAAGAATCATCGATGACGATCACTCTTTTCCCTTTTAAAACATCGGGCTGCGGATTTAATTTAATCTTAACTCCGATATCACGAACGGATTGGCTTGGCTGAATAAATGTTCTTCCGATGTAGTGATTACGAATAATTCCGAATTCAAACGGGATTCCGCTTTTCTGTGAATACCCAATCGCCGAAGGCACTCCGCTATCTGGCACCGGAATAACGATATCGGCTTCGACCGGTGATTCAAGCGCGAGCTCTTCGCCAAATCTTTTTCGTGAATTATAAACGGACTTTCCAAAAACCACCGAATCCGGTCTAGAGAAATAAACGTGTTCAAACACACACTGCGCTGATTTTCGTGAGCCCCTATTTTCTAAAGCTGGCAAATGTTCGCTAAGTATTCCTTCGGAAGAGATTTCTAAAATTTCGCCGGGTTCGATTTCTCGCACAAACTGCGCGCCGATTAAATCTAACGCGCAAGTCTCACTGGCGACCACGTAACTAACGCTCATCGAAGTTTTAATTTGACCAAGGACCAGTGGCCTAAAACCCAATGGGTCACGGGCCGCAATCATTCGATCATGCGCTAAAATAACTAAGCTATAGGCGCCGGTTAAATCTTTAAGACTTTCTTTCAAGGCAGAAACTAAATGATTCGAAGGGTTTTTCGCTAATAGATGAAGTAAAATCTCGGTGTCATTTGTTCCTTGAAAAATCGCGCCTTCGCGCTGAAGAGCTTCCCGTAGGATAGAACTATTTACGATATTTCCGTTGTGCGCGACCGCCAAGGGGCCGCTTAGTAAATTAGAAGTTAAAGGCTGCGCATTGGCGATTAAATTACCACCGGTCGTGGCGTAACGAACGTGACCGATCGCGGCACTGCCCGGTAAACCTTGTAGAATACTTTCGTTAAATACATCGGGCACCAGGCCTAAACCTTTATGTACCCGGTGTAGTTGCTTTGAATCGGTTGTATCTAAAGTGACGATGCCCGCTGATTCTTGTCCGCGATGTTGAAGGGCGTATAAACCTAAATAAGTAAGCTTGGCTGCTTCTGGATGGTTCCAGATGCCGAATACACCGCATTCTTCTTTCCACGAACTTTTGAAACTCATTTAAAGTCCTTTCATAAAACGATTACGGAAGTCTTTAAAATCAAGCTCAGCGTCTTTGGTAAGACAGATTTTTTGATCGGTAGTTTCACCGATTTTTTTAATATCAACCGCTAAACCCTTAAAATGTTTTTTTAAGAAATCTAAAGCCGTATCTAAATCTTCGGTGGCTAAAATAAATCCATAAAAAGTATCTTTAAACAAATCTTCTGATTTGGTGTTCACTTGATCAAAACTTAAATCAAAACCCACAAGGTCTGTGGTCATTTTTAAACAGGTCGTAGCAATCCCGCCTAAACCCACCGCTTTGATAGAGGTCACGAAGTTATTTTGTTTTTGAAACTCTTGATCCATCTGTGCACAACGTTTGATAAATTGCGGTACATCACAAGTGACATTTTGTTTAAATAAACTGATCTTTTCATCGGCCGCCATGACATGCACCCATGACTCAACCCAGTTCATTTGCACTAAAACTAAACTTTGAAACGCCGACCCAAATTGATCCGGAATAATATCTTCGACCGATTCACGTAACCCAACTAGACCGGTTGCGGGCGTCGAAATAATATTTTCGCCTAAAGTCTCATTGTAAAAACTAACATTTCCGCTAATCACCGGCGCATTGATTTCGCGACTGGCTTTAGCAATCGCATCAACGCTAGCTACAAACTCACTCATCAATTCTAATTTTTGTGGGTTACCGTAGTTTAAACAATCGGTAACCGCTAAGGCTTCCGCACCCTTGATAGCTAATTGAAATGCAGGGTAATAAACTGCGTCCAGTGCGCCAATTTCCGCATCCATCATCATCACTTCGGGTCGGCAACCCACGACTAAACCTAAACCACGACCCGAATGATCTAATCGAGCGAATGCGACGGCACTATCACAAGCTGCCGCCGTGCGCGCGCCGACGCGTTGATCGTACTGATTATGAATCCAGTGAAATTGATTTAGTTTAAAATTATTTAAAGCTTTATCAATCCAAGATTTTGCGTTGAAGTTGGACGGCGTAGTTAAGCGATCCGTTCTACGCGGAAAATCCCATTTATTAAAAGGACGTTCATAGCGTGGAGCTTTTTCGACGATCAGATCTGGATCCATATCAGTCAAGATTTCCACACCCCACATTAATTTTACTTTACGATTTTTTTGCACTTCTCCCAAAATAGCCGCATCTAAGCCCCATTTTTTGAAAGTCTTTTGTAAAGGTTCAAAATTTTTAGGCGCGCAAACTAGCAGCATGCGCTCTTGGCTTTCGGATAATAAAATATCTTCCGCCGTCATTGATGAATCACGCAATGGAACCTTTTTTAAATCGATGACTAAGCCAACTTGGCCTTTCGAGGCCATTTCAAAACTTGAACTGGTTAAACCTGCGGCCCCCATATCTTGCATGGCAACCACGTAATCTTTTTCTAAAACTTCTAAACACGCTTCAATTAATAATTTTTCAAAAAATGGATCACCGATTTGCACGTTCGGGCGCTTGGCTTCTGAATTTTCGTCAAAAGACTCTGAAGCCATGGAAGCACCGTGTACGCCATCACGGCCCGTTTTTGCACCCACGTAAACAACTAAATTTCCGGGACCAGAAGCATTTGATAAAGCCATTTTTTGGCCGGGTCCAAAGTATCCAACATTCAGTGCATTCACTAAAATATTTTTATTATATTTAGAATGAATATTTGTTTGCCCCGTAACCGTAGGTACGCCAACGCAATTTCCATAAGAAGAAATTCCTTTCACTACTCCGCGCATTAATTCTTTCATTCGGGGCGCTTCCGCTTCGCCAAAACATAAATAATTAGCCGACATCATAGGTCGCGCACCCATTGTGAAAATATCGCGTAAAATTCCGCCGACGCCGGTGGCAGCCCCTTGTACGGGTT
This sequence comes from Bdellovibrio sp., assembly GCA_014376435.1. Lineage (GTDB taxonomy): Bacteria > Bdellovibrionota > Bdellovibrionia > Bdellovibrionales > Bdellovibrionaceae > Pseudobdellovibrio. Next base: position 22,160 of record JACMRL010000004.1, read on the forward strand.
CAATAAAACTTGGATGATTATGACTTTCCATTTTGAAAGCGATCCGTTCGCCAAAACCTAAATCAACCACGCCCGCATTTTCGCCGTCCATCTCTGGAGTTTTCTCGTTACGGAATGAAAATTTTCGTAAATGAATCTTAGATGATTTATAGCTACAATGTTCACTCCACAAGGCCGAAAATAATGCCCACTCGACCGTTTGTGGTTCGCGGCCTAATAAGCCTGTCATTAATTTATATTCTTCATCACTTAGACGATAGGTTTTTAATTTCTGTTCTAAATTTTGAGTACTCATAAAAAGAATGCTCCATCACTTGATCCCATCCACGGAGCATTGGCTCTTTCCGGATGCGGCATTAAACCACAAATATTATGTTTCTCATTGGTAATACCCGCAATATTTAATAAAGCTCCGTTAGGATTATCTTTATACGTTAGCCAGATTTGATTTTGATCGCTTAGCTTTTTAAGGGTTTCGCTATCGGCATAGTAGTTACCCATGCCGTGCGCGATTGGTAATTTTAACACTTGTCCGTTCGAGGTTTGCTTAGCGAAAGGATTTTTATTTTGTTTTACTTCAAGCTCGACCCACTGGTCTTTGAAGCGTTGTTCGGAATTGGCTAATAAAGCGCCGGGTAATAATCCGCTTTCGCATAAAATTTGAAAGCCGTTACAAATTCCTAAAATTGGTTTTTCTTTTTGAGCAAATTCTTTGACGGATTTCATCACCGGAGTTTGTGCAGCTAAAGCCCCGCAACGTAGATAATCTCCGTAGCTAAAGCCGCCCGGAATAATCACCATGTCGTAATCTTTAACATTGAATTGATCTTCGTACCATAAATAAGTCGCGGTCGCTGATTTTGATAAGACCCACTTACGCACATCTTCATCGCAGTTCGTACCAAGAAATCTGGTTATGCCAACTTTAAGACTCACTAAGGGCCCCCAATTACATGAATTGAATTTCAAATTTTTCGATCAACGGATTATACAGGCCACCTTGTTTTAACATTTTTTCAACATCGGCCTGTGCTTTTATTTGATCTGCGGTGACTAAGCTTAATTCTAAAAATTTACCAACTCGACAAGACTGTAATTCAAAGCCATTTGCTTTCATTGAGTTTTCGACCGCCCGACCTTGCGTATCTAGAATCACATCGCGTGGCATGATTTTAATTCCAACTTTCATCAGCTAACTCCCTTTTGTAAACGTTCATAAACTTCTAAATAAGATTCTTCGACTTCGCCTAGGTCTTGACGGAATCGGTCTTTATCCATTTTTTTATTGGTTTTCACATCCCACAGGCGCATGCAATCGGGGCTAATTTCATCCGATAAAATAATTTCGCTTTTAACATTACGGCCAAACTCCGTTTTAAAATCGACGAGCTTCAAACCCGCTTTTAAAAACATATTTTGTAATACGTGATTGATCCGCAAAGCTTCTTTTTTTAAATAATCTAACGTCGCTTGATCTGTCCAACCCATCGCCGTGATTTGATCATCACTGACAAATGGATCGGCTAAGTGATCATCCTTGTAATAAAATTCTACGAGCGGCTGCTTTAATACTTCACCTTCCGTGCGGCCTAACTTTTTAGCTAGCGAGCCTGCCATGATATTTCTAACGACCACTTCTAATGGAATAATCGTCGTTTTTTGCACCAGCATTTCATTTCCGCTTGAGGTTTCTAACCAGTGATGATTCACACCATTTTTTTTTAGCTCGGCAAAAATCAAAGTCGAGATCTTACAGTTAAGCTCACCTTTACCCAGAAACTGACCTTTTTTTAAAGCGTTGAAGGCAGTTAAACTATCTTTGTATTCCATGAGTAAACACGCTTCTTGATCAGTGGAATAAATTCTTTTCGCTTTACCTTCGTAGATCAGTTCTTTTTTCTGCATAAAATTCCTTACACCGAATAATTTTTTAAACGCTTTTGAATTGCTTTAAGATGCTTTTTTCCAGAAAATATCTCTTCGAGCTCCGCCGCTTTAAAGAATTTTTTCGTTTCTTTATCTTTTAATAAAGCTTCTTTTAAATGCTCGCCTTTTTTCAAGTTGTGCGCCAGCTGCTGAATCATTGTGTAAGCCTCTTCACGAGTTTTATTATTCTTTTCCACTAAATGAAGCAATAGATGCGACGAGTATAAAACTCCACCCAAGATTTGAGTATTTTCGGCCATTCTTTCTTTATCAACGTATAGACCAGCCATTAAATCTTTTAGTCTTGCAGTCATGTAATGCGCTAGCTGGAAAGCATCTGGAAACATCACGCGCTCAACCGATGAGTGACTAATGTCACGTTCGTGCCATAAAGGAATATTTTCTAAAGCCGCTTGTGAATAACTTCGCATCAAGCGTGCTAAGCCCGTTAAGTTTTCCGCGCTGATCGGATTTTTTTTATGCGGCATCGCTGAAGATCCTTTTTGACCCGGCGTAAAACCTTCGATGACTTCTGAAACTTCACTGCGCTGTAAATGTCTTAATTCAACGGCCAAGCGTTCGTAACCCGTCGCTAACATTGCTAAATTTAGAATAACTTCGGCATGACGATCGCGCGGAATCACTTGCGTCGCGAAAGGTTCAACGTTTAATTTTAATTTTTTTGCGACTTTTTGTTCAAACTCTAATGGTAAAGCTGAAGATGTACCGACTGCTCCGCTTAGTTTACAAATTTGAATCATTTTTTGCGCTTTTTCAATGCGCTCGACATTTCGGTTTAATTCCGCCAAGTGGCCCGATAATTTAAAACCGAAAGTTGTAATTTCTGCGTAGATGCCATGCGTACGCCCAGCGCAGATTGTGTTTTTATGTTCCGCTATTTTTTTAATTAGAACTTTTTGTAAAGCTTTAATTTCGTCTAAAAGCACATCTAGACCTTCGCTGATTTGTAAACTAAGCGCCGTATCTAAAACGTCTGAACTTGTTAGACCGAAATGAATGTAACGCCCACTTAAGCCGACATTTTCGGCCATATTTGAAACAAACGCGATCACATCGTGTTTAGTCGTCTGTTCGATTTCTAAAATACGTTTAATTTGAAATTTAGCTTTCGCTTTAATATCTAAGGCCGCTTTTTTAGGAATGATTCCCATTTCGGCTTGCACCAGGGCGCATTCAATTTCGACTAGCTTCATAAATTCGAAGCGGCTTTCCGGGGTAAATAGCGCTGACATTTTTTCGGTTGAATAACGTGAAATCAATGAACACCTCGGGCAGATTCTATTTTAAGAATTTTTTTAATTTTTTGCTCAGTCGAATTACTAATTTGATTTTCAATCTGTAGCGGTGACCAAAATGAAAACGAGGGCACCAAGGCCGTTAAACGATGATTCGTCAAAGCGGCATTCGTTTGAAAAAAACCACTGGTGCTATTCACATCGGCTTGAGTTAAATTACCCAAGTGAATAAAATCAACTCGAGTAGCTAAGCGCTGTCTAGTTCTTTCAATGATAAAACGATTGTAGTCTGAATTTTGATATTGATGATAAGGCACCCATTGCTGGACTAATAAACGATCTGATTCAAAATGACAAAAATACCAATTATCTAGAATTGACTCATTGGCGCTATCAAAAACTAAGATAAAACTATGTTTACCTAAAAACCCATCGCGCGGATTTTTAAGTGAATAATTAAATTCAGTCGAAAACCAAACATGACTATTTTTTGTCGATTGGCTAAAAATATTATTTTTTAACTTTTTCGCGGCCAAAGAAACCAGCTGGTGATTTTCAACGATGATAAAATCAAATTCACTGGTGCCCGAATTTGATTTTTCTAAATATACTTTTTGTTTTTTAGAATTAAAAAATACATCTTGCAGTTCGCCGAATAAGGATATTTTTTGCTTAGCATCGCTGCTGGCTTCAAAGTTTTGATTTGTTTTCGCTTTTGAGGCACCAAATATTTCATTTTTAAATTCATCATACTGAGCTTTAATTTTTTTCAAAGTTTTCAACTGTGCGGAGGTTTGAACTGCCTTGTCTGCCGGAATCGCTAAGTGATCTACTAAAACGGGTAACTCTTCAAAATACGTAGGTAAAATAATACGTTCGGGCTCTAGTAAAAAATATTCAATTTCGCTAAAGCGACGCGATAATGCCGCATGCGCTTTTAAAGAATTTAAATCATACGCTAAGTAAGCTAATTTCATCTAGATCCACCTTAAACTAAGTTCACGTAATAAATGCTGTTCGGTTCGGCGTAACCAAATCAATGAGTTCGCTAAATCTAATTTCTCTTCCGCAAAAGAAGAAGTTTGTTGTAAAAATATAGGTCCTGCATCGATCGCGGGAATAACCGTGTGTAAACTAACGCCCATGGGTTTTAAATCGGTCCAGCTGCGTTCGGCCGATTCAAGCCCCGGGTAAGCCGGTAATAAACTAGGGTGAATATTTATGATCTTCCCACTCCATTTTTTTACAAAACTTTCTGGCAAGATTTTCATATAACCGGCTAATACAATCTTTTCAATACGATTTACTTTTAATATTTCTTCAATTTCTGCAAAAATCGTTTGCGAAGATTGGTAAAAAATAGTTTTACCAAATCGTTTGGCTTTCAAGGCGCCTAAAGCTTTTTTACGATTACAGATGATGAGCTTGATATCAAATTGATGATGCATTTCTAACAGAGCCTGCAGGGTGGAACCGCCACCCGAGATGAAAACCGCCACACGTGCGGGTTTTCTAATCCCAGATAACATGGGACTCCAGATTTTCACGTTTTAGAATTTTTCCTAGAATTTGTGCGGGATATCCCCAATCCGCTAATTTTTCAATAACTTGAATTTCTTGACCCGGCGAAATCACAATCATTAAACCAATTCCACAATTAAAAGTTTCGCGCATTTCTTGATCTGATAATCCCGAACGCTTTTGAACTTCTTTGAAGCAATCTGGTAATTCCCACTTTTTAATCGAGGCTTTTAAATGCTCAGGCAAAATACGCGGTAAATTTTCAATCCCACCGCCCGTCATGTGCGCGGCCGCGTGAACTTCAAATTCACTTTTTAAATTTAAAGCGGCGGTAATATAAAGACGAGTCGGCTCTAATAACCAATCACGGTACTTATCAAACTCACCTTCAAATACTTTTCTAATTAATGAGTAACCGTTGCTGTGATAGCCCGAGCTTTCAAGGCCAATGACGATATCACCTTCAACAACCCGGTGCGCGCCCCACATTTTATCTTGATCAACGACGCCTACAGAAAAACCGGCACAATCAAAGTCACCCACTTGGTAAACGCCCGGCATCTCTGCCGTTTCGCCGCCGATTAAAACCATATGCGATTCCGCGCAGGCGGCACGAACACTGGTTAAAAAGCTTTGCGCCGCCGCTAGATCAAGTTTACCTACGGCATAATAATCTAAGAAAAATAAAGGCGTACCGCCCGTGCAAATCAGGTCGTTGGCGCACATACCGACTAAGTCTTGGCCCACTCGTGAGAAATCATTGAAATAGCTAGCCACTTTCACTTTAGTACCTACGCCGTCGGTACACGAAACTAATAGAGGCTTTGCCATATTCTGGAAACGAGCGTCAAATAAAGCGGCAAAACCACCAATACCAGACACCACTCTTGAGCTTAAATCAGGAATATCAGATTTTACTTTAACTTTTTTAGAATCATTTTGCAGGGAGTTGTTCGGGAGATTAGGTTTTTGTAGCCAGGAAACAAGATCGTCACCTGCTTGAATGTCGACACCACTATTTTTGTAGTCGATCAAAGCGTTCCCCCAGAGTTGGTACAAAATTACCAGTAGAAGACGTCATCGAACAGGAGTTTTTTCGTTAACGCTTCACGACTAAAGGTGGGTTTTTTTGTGGATTTTTATACACCTCTCGGGCCAATCACTTCACAATGAAATTTGTGCAGATTCTAACTTTAAAAAAAATTCTATTGCTGTTCGTTTTAACGACGAGCTTATTTCATCAGCACGCCTACGCACAGGAAGATGTGGATGAAGCTTTTGATCCATTTTCTGATTACAATGAATTTGAACAAGATGCCGAAGAAGAAGCCGATATCAACTTTTTCAAAAACGGTCGCTACTTAACTTTAGGATTTTTACTGGGTTACCGTGGTTACACCGAAGGCTTCTCCCAGGCTTATGCGCCCGCGCTGGCATACGGAGTTCAATTCTCATACTTCTTTGATTTACAGGTCGCAATGTCGTTAGGTTACAGCATTGGCGATAGTAACGTAAAATTTAAAACTTACACGGATCAAAATTTAACGAATTTATCAAATACCTACACGGGAAATGTAAACATTCAAAATATTGATCTTAGTATTAAATATTATTTCAATACGGAAAATGTCACCCGCGGCTTAGGAGATTTGAATCCCTATGTTTTTGGCGGAGTCGGACAATACATACGTACTTATAATATCGCTGGCCAGTTGGAATTTAATCCGGACCAAGTGATTGGTTTTAAAGTTGGTGGAGGTTTAGAAATTCCGCTATTAAGACATCGCGCTTACTTAGGAGTTCAAGGAACTTATCATTATGTACAATTCCCCGATGAAAATAATAATGTCTTTACCGAAAACAAACCTGGCGGACCTTCTCCATCGATCGTAAGCCCAAGCTTTGACGGCGATGTTTACGATTTATCTTTGATTTTAGGATTTAACTTTTAATTTCGCTCGGGTTTTTTAACGCTACTGCGGGTCATGCAAACCTGTTCGCCGTTTTCACCTTCGTAGCAACTTTTAGCATATTGGTAATTTTCTTTTTGCACGCCCCCCGCCGGAATGGTAAATCCCGCAAAAGTTGAAGCAACTTCACGTTTTTTATTTAAATTAGAACCGAGTAAAATTCCCACGCCAACTAATATCGTAATTCCGAAAACCATAAATATTTTATTTTTTTGGTTCGTTTGCGTAGCTGCTTTTCCTAAATCTTTATACACGGCAATTACATTTTGTTGTTCGGGAGCACTAATCACTAACGGCTGCACTTCACGAATCGCGGGCGATGGTGATTGAATTTTTTGAATATCTTGAACTACTTTGAATTGAGTTAGACGGTTGTTACCCATAACGAAATACTCCCCTTTTAGCAGATCCTAGGATCTCACGTATGAGGGTTTTTTCAAAAATTAAAGTTTTGTTTAAGTCTAAATCGTCGGTAAAAGCCCCAACTTGAGACAGTCTTTTTTAGCTTCATTCTCTAACGGAAAAACAGTCCAATAATTTGCAAAGCTAAACCCAAGATAATAATCCCCGGCAACACCCACATCAAAACAATTTTCCAGTGCGAATACATCACCTGACTAGTCATACTGGTTTGGCTGATAAATAAATCTTTACGATCTTTTTCTGGTAATCCCGTTAAAGCAATGATCACCATCCCTAAACCGGCTACGGGTAATAATCCATTAATTAAAAACGAATCAAATATTTCAATCAAACCATGACCGTACATTTTAAAGTTCTTAAAAATCGTGCCCGAGAATGCAGGAAAAACCGTAATTAATAAAATTGTTAAGCCTGAAATACTGGCCGCAACCGAGCGCTTTAATTTTGGCTTTTTCTCGACTAAGTTTGCTGTAATCGTCTCTAATAATCCTAGGCTTGCATTCAGCGCGGCTAACCATAAACACAAAAAGAAAGTTAAACCAAAGATCACTCCACCTTTATACGAAGATAAAAATCGAGGGAGTACTTCAAACAATAAACTAGGATCAGTCAAAGGCTGCTTCGACATTGAAAACGCAATCGGAAAAATGAGTAATACAGCGACGATCGAAATCAAAGTATCAATTAAAGTTACGCGCAGACCCATCGTGGGTAAATGCTCTTCATCTTTTTTAAAATAGCTACCAAAAGTAACCATGGTACCAAAACCTAAGGATAGGGTAAAAAACACGTGCCCAACCGCGTGACCAAGGGAGTTCCAATTTAATTTTGAAAAATCAGGATAAAATAAAAATCTTAAAACTTCCGGAGTCGATTCTAAAGATAAAGAACCAATCAGTAATACCACCACTAATAATCCGAATACGGGTAATAACGATGTAATCCAACGTTCGACCCCATCGCCTAAACCTTTAACGACGATCACTACCGAAATAAGTAAATGCACACTGGCCAATAAAAACTGTAACCAACCGCTTTGCTGAAGCATGGTCACCGACATATGACTCAAATAAACAGTAGAATCTTTCTGAAAAAGACTCATTAAAAACTGAGTCAGGTAATGTAGAACCCAGCCGCAAATTACTGAATAGTAAGCTAATGTTACCACACTGATGATCACACTCAACCATCCAAATGCCACAATCGATTTACGCTTGGTTTGCTGCGAAACTTTTTTTGCCGCGGCTAAAACGCTTACTCCCGTGTAGTGACCAACCATTAGCTCGGCGATCAGTAAACTCATCCCAATCGTTAAGGCTAAAAATACGTATAATAATAAAAAAGCACCGCCGCCATTTTCCCCTACGATGTAAGGAAAACGCCATAGATTTCCTAAACCACAAGCACTTCCGATGGCTAACAGATAAAACGAAAAACGATTTCTAAATGAGGACCTTTTAGACATCGTTCTCGCCACCTCGTCGTGATTTCATACAGAAAATACGGATTGGAATTCCGTGCAAATTAAATTGCTCTTTTAAATGTTTGATCAAGAAACGTCGGTATGACGGAGTGACCCCGTCCGGGTGATTCGCAAACGCGATAAACGATGGTGGAACCTGATTCGTCTGCGTTAAATAATAGAACTTAACATTCTTAACACCCCAAACCGGAGCCGGCGCTTTACGAATGGTCTCAAAGAAAAAATTATTTAAATCAGAAGTGGAGATTTTCATTTCTAATTTACCACTCACATCTTCAATCGCAGCAAATAAATCATTAATACCTAAACCCGTTTTAGCGGAAGTAAATACCACCGGAACATCGATAAAGAAGTGAAAGTTTTTTTCCACTTGCGCGCGGAATTTCTCTTTGTACTGCGGAATTTCTTTCCCCGCTGTATCCGATTTGTTTGCAACCAAAATGACGCCCTTGTGATCTTCTAAAATCTGCTGCATAATTTTGGCATCTTGCTCGGTCGGGCCTTCATTCCCATCAATGACCAATAAAACGATATTAGACCGGCGAATCGCTTCTTTCGATTTAAAAGCAGAGATAATCTCAATATCGTCTTCACGCTTAGCTTGTCGGCGTAAGCCCGCCGTATCAACGATGATATATTTTTTGTCGTTAAAGATAAATGGAGTATCAACCGAATCAACCGTGGTTCCGGCAATTTCAGAAACTAGCATACGGTGCGTTCCTAATAAACAATTACACAAAGAACTTTTACCCACGTTCGGTTTACCGACCATGGCAATTTTTTGGCCTTCTTTTAAATGCTCTTCATTTTCGGGAACATTTTTTTGAATCCATTCCATGATTTCGGCAACTCCGCGGCGCTGTTCAAATGAAGCGGCAACGACGTCTAAGCCAAACTCATGAAAATCAGCCTTTGCTAAATCATCTTCATGATGCTGATCCACTTTATTAATGACCAGTAACATCGGGCGACCCGTTTGTTTAGCGATCTTAATAATGTCGCGATCTTCAGGCACTAAACCAATACGGCCATCCATCACCGCAATAATAAAATCAACGGAATGTAAAAAATCAGATACTTGTTCTTTAATTAATTTAGAAAATAAATCCTGCGATTCGGTCAAACCACCGGTATCAATCAAATCAATTTTTTTACCCCAAATATCTGCCGGCTCGATAATAATATCCCGGGTTACGCCCGCGCGGTCTTTGACCACGGATTTACGCGAGTCGGTTAAGATATTAAACAACGTTGATTTACCAACGTTAGGCCGACCAATGATAGCTACTTTGGGCGACAGAAGACTAAAATCATTTACGTTCGATGACATAACCCAGCTCTTTCATAGTTTGGAGGTGCTCATACCAATTTTCTTTAACGACTACATTGAGCTCGAGAAATACTTTTTGATCCATTAATTTTTCAACTTCAGCGCGGCTTTCTTGGCTGATTTTCTTGATCACTTGAGCGCCTTGGCCAACGACGATTGGCTTATGGCTTTCTTTACCGACCATGACGTCGACGTAGATTTTCGGACACGGCTTCGCATTTTCATCAAATTTACGAACTTGCACGGCCATTTGGTACGGAAGCTCTTGCGATAAGTTTTCAAAACATTTTTCACGCACGATTTCCGCGACGAGTTCTTTTACATTTTCAGTGGTGTAAAGATCTTCATCGTATAACGGAGCCGCGGCTTCAGGTAAAATTTCGCTTAAAGAATTTAAAAGTTCCGTGCGGCCTAATTTGCCATCTTTAAGGATAGAGATTTGTAAAGATTTACCGCCTAAGGCTTCAACCATATTTCGAATAATTGGAATACGATGCGCATTCGCATCAATATCAGTTTTGGTGATTACGGCTAGCCAAGGTTTTTTTGAACTTACGACCATATCTAAAATTCTTTGCGTGGCTTCCGCGCCTTTTTCATCGATGCTTAAAACGGCAAGTAGCGCGTCGCTTTCGCTGATCACGTCCATCGCTTCTTTTTCTAAGAATGCATTCAGACCTTTTTCAGCTTTAACGATCCCGGGGGCATCGATGAAAATAATTTGAGATTGCTTGTCGGTATGAATTCCTAAAATACGACGACGAGTAGTTTGTGGTTTTGGGGTAACGATTGATACCTTTTGATCAATCAGATAGTTCATCAATGAACTTTTTCCGGCATTGGGCTGACCGATAAGACCTAGAAAGCCTGCTTTAAAAGCCATTTTTTTCTCCTTTAAGAGTTTCTTTAATTAATTCGTTTAAATAAATTTCGGCGGCGGCTTGTTCGGCTACTTTTTTACTAGCCCCAACTGCTCTCGATTTTTCGGTTTGATTCATTTTTAGTGAAATCAAAAAGTGTGGCTTGTGCGAAGGCCCCGAAGTGGTGATCACTTCATAAGTAGGGGTTCCCAATTTGTGTTTTTGCGTGAGCTCTTGCAAACGAGTTTTATAGTCTAAAGCTTGGCTGCCACTTTCGCTTTGCTCAACCGTGATTTCTTTAAATAAATTTAAAAGCCAGTTCTCTACCGTTTTGTAATCTGAATCTAAATACACGGCGCCGATTAAGGCTTCGAAGGCCGAAGCTAGAATGCGTGGGTTCGCAGGGCTACCCTGCTTAATCTCGCCCGGTCCGAATTGAATTAGTTTTGATAAACTTAAATTCTTGGCGATTTCCGCTAAAGTTGTTTGGTTCACTAAGCTTGCGCGCTTTTTAGAAAGAATACCTTCCGCGTCAGCGGGAAATTGACTAACCAAATCAGCCGCGATCACAAAATTTAGAATTGAATCACCCAAAAACTCGAAGCGTTCGTTATTCGCTTGGCCTTTATGTTCGTCAACCGAAAAACTTTTGTGCGTTAAGGCTTCAATTAAATGACTTTCGTTTTTAAAATGATATCCGGTAGCCGCTTGTAATTTTTTTAACTCAGTTCTCACGCAAGCACCTGCGCCTTCAGCACCACGTTCATTTGACGTACTTCAACGGAAGTAATTTTAACTTCGACTTCGGTATTTTTAACTAACGCGTGGGTGTCTTCGGTTAAACCTAAATCAATTGTCCAGTAATCACGCGACAAAGCCTGATTTGAAGACATTAACTTATTTAACACCAAGGCTTTTTTAGTTGTTCCGATTTGTTTTAAAGCTTCAGACTGTTCGCGGTGCAAACTTAGTTCGCGTAAACGGCTGGCGCGCTCTTTACGTTTTGCCATTGGTAATTGCGCAAGCACGGCGGCACGAGTACCTTGACGCTCGCTGTACGGAAATACATGCAAGCGAGTCCACGCGGTTTCAGACAGAACTTGATAAGTATTTTCAAATTGCGCGTCAGTTTCTGATGGGAAGCCTGCGATCACATCCATCCCTACGTAAGCATTTTTAACTTGGGCATTGATGGAATGAAGTGAATCACGTACCTGAGCCTCGGTGTATTTACGTTTCATCTGCGCTAACACTTCCGTATCGGCACTTTGAATACTCATGTGAAAATGTGGGCATAGACGATCGTTTTTATAAAGCGCTAAAAGCCTGGGGCTTAGCTCAATGGGTTCAAGTGAAGAAAGACGAATACGTGGAATCGTCGTTTTTGCTAAAACCGTTTCAACTAAGTCTTCGATCACTTGAAGGCCGCTAAAAGATTGATCTTCATAATCACCGATGTGCACGCCTGTTAAAACGACTTCTTTTACACCATCTTTGGTTAATTCATTAATTTTTTGCACCAGCTGCGCAATCGGAATCGAGCGGCTTTTACCACGCGCGTAGGGAATGATACAGAAAGTACAAAAACTATTACAGCCGTCTTGAATTTTTAAAAAACTGCGAGTGTGTTGTAATTCTTCGCCGCCGCCGATTTCTAAATCTTCTTTTTTAAAGATATTCGATTTAAATACTTTATCTTTCAGCTCACCCCTGAAATATTGATCTAATAGTTGTGGGAGCATTCCTTTATGAGAATTTGCGACCACTAAATTAGCGCCCGGTAAATTTTCAAAAGCGCCGGTATCGACTTGTGCCGCACAACCCGTTACGACAATCGTGGCTAAGGGTTGCTGAGATTTAATTTTGCGAATAAGTCTAACGGCTTGCTGAGTTGCTTCCGCCGTCACCGCACAAGTATTTAAAACGTGCACGGCCGTCGTTGATTTTTTATTAGTGTCAGGAGTAAATCCATTGCTGGTTAGGTTTTTTTGAATCAAACCGGTATCATAAGTATTCACCTTACAACCAAAAGTATGCACCACGAACTCGTAGCGCGCGTCTTTAGGAAGTGAATGAGTAGGTGTTATAGCTAGTTGAGCGTGATCCATCCGCCCCCTACAAGTTGTTGATTTTTATAAAGTACCGCCGCTTGACCCGGAGTCACCGCGCGCTGAGCTTCTTTGAATTTAAGTTTAAATCCACGGTCTGTTTTAAAAATCTGCGCGGGTGATCCCTGATGCTGGTAACGGATCTTTACATTGTATTCTGCGCCGTCTTCAATTTCTGAGAGCCACCGCGTTTCGATAATATCGACTTCATTTTTAAGTAAGTATTTTTCTTCGCCAACCCAAACCGTATTATCGCTACCATCAATTTGAATAACAAAAAGTTTTTCATGGTAAGTCATTCCTAACCCCTTACCTTGCCCGATTGTGTATAAGTGAATACCTTCATGATTTGCCATCACCTCGCCCGATGGAAATCTTTTAATCAGACCTTTTTTAGTCGCAAGCTCTGCTGCGCTGACGTTTTCTTTAATAAACTGGTCGTACCCCTTTGAGCCCACAAAGCAAATCCCGGTTGAATCTTTTTTCTTCGCAACAACCAAGCCTTGCGCTTCGGCGATCTCACGCACTTGAGGTTTTTTTAGATGACCAATCGGAAACAATAATTTAGGGACAATCTCCGGATCAATTGTAAATAAGAAATACGTCTGGTCTTTCCAGTCGTCGGTTGAAGTTTTAATTTGCGAGCGCCCTTTTTCATCCACTACGATTTGCGCGTAGTGGCCCGTCGATAAATAATCACAATCTAATTCTTTCATCTTTTTAATCAAATGATCGAATTTTAAATAAGTATTACAATTTACACAAGGTAATGGAGTCTGCGCATTCAAGTAAGCTTTAATAAATGGATCAATCACGGAAGTTTTAAATTTGGCTTCGCAGTTTAAAACATAAAATGGAATATTTAGCTTATCCGCCACGCTTCGTGCGTCGTCCACGTCTAAACTTGAACAACAAGTTCCACTACCTTCGGTGATATCACAGCTTGAGTAGTCCCAAACCTGCATCGTGGCCCCAATCACCTCGTAACCTTGCTCAACTAACAAGGCCGCAGCCACTGAACTGTCTACACCGCCACTCATGGCTACAAGCACTCGACCTTTTGATTTTTTTTGATTAGCGGCTGACATTTTCATAATCCTTTGCACTTAAATTAATACTTCGTAATTTTTCGACCACTTCTTTAAGCGTCAGAATAAACAGTTGAACTTGCGCTTCGGTCGTACTCCAACCTAAACTAATTCGTAGTGAACTTTGCGCTTCCGCGCGGCTAAGGCCCATCATTAGTAACACCGGGCTTGGTTCCGGGTTCCCACTACTGCACGCGGCGCCGGTACTAACTGCAAAACCTTTTAAGTCTAAACTCATCAGTAAAGTTTCGCCGTCGATATCTTGAATCACTAAACTTGAAGTATTTGATAAGCGCGGATATTCTGCGGCTGTAACGGTGCAGCGAGAAATTTCCTTTAAAATTTGAGCTTCCATTAAATTACGTAAACGAAACATCTCGTTTACTTTTACGGAAGAGTTTTTTACTTCTTCCATGACCAGACCTAATGAAGCAATTCCTAAAACATTTTCCGTTCCACCCCGACGACTGCGCTCTTGGCCACCGCCGTGAACTAAGGAAACCCACGGAGAATTCTTTTTGACGTAAACTACGCCCGTACCCGATAAGGCATAAAACTTGTGGGCTGAAAATGTCGCGTAATCTAAATCAAACTCTTTTAGTCTTAGTTCGTGTGCTTGCAGGTCGTACTTACCTAACATCTGTACGCAGTCAGAATGCATCAATGCACCCGCCCCGTGAGCTAAAGTAGAAATTTCTTTGATGGGAAAAATAGTGCCGGTTTCGTTATTAGCAAACATCACTGATACTAAAGAAGTTTTTTCAGATAATTTACTTTTGATAAATGCCAAGTCAATCTGTCCCGAACGAGCCACCGGTATCCAGTGAATAATCGCGCCCATCGTTTCTAAATACTCAGCCGTTTTAATTACGCTTGGGTGTTCGACAGAGCTGATTAACATTTCCGGCTTAGAATCTTTTTTAAAATTCCAGACTGATTTTAGAATTGAACTATTACCTTCGCTAGCGCCGGAATTAAAAATTAATTCGAGTGTTGAGCAATTTAAATAATCTGCAAATTTTTGCCGAGTTTCACGTAACCAAGTTTTGGTAATGCGACTATCTTGGTGAATCGACGACGGATTTCCCGAGACTTCATACAACTCACTCCACCGCTGTTTAAGAACGGGTGAATGCGGAGTTGTCGCATTATGATCTAAATAAATGCGCTCTTGAAGCGAAGTCCCAGAATGGTTTTGCATGGGCTTCTATTTACACGAAATTGAAAAATTTTAAAAGTTCTAAGTAGTTAGCTCACACGAAGGCGCTTTTACGAGTGGAGGCTTTTGCTCGCAAAGGATGTAGAACCGGACCCATCGGGCGAGCCCTAGATGTGTCTTGGTAGAAATGGTCTTCATGGCCTACTTCCCTACTTAAATTACCCGTGGCGAGATTGAACTGAAAAGCTAGTAAAATCAATACTTTAACCAAATTTACCCGATTCCCTTCCGATCTCTATCAATTCAAGGCATTCAGGCTTAAGGCGGGTTAAAAAACATCATCGCAGGTTTGCAGTTTTTTCAAGATTGCGCATTAGAAAACCGATAAACCTCAAGATGAACTATTTAAATACGACTGTAAACTGGGAAGAGTTTTTTATTCAAGAGGCCTTAGAACTTGAAGAAAAAATGAAAACTTTTGACCAAGACTCACTGAATAAATCAAAACTTCGCATCGCTTTAGAAAATAATATTCTGGAATGGTCAAAGTATGAGAACTGGTTTTGTTCAGAAACCGGATGCAGTAGTTTTAAATCAAATATAACTCCTAGCCAGTTAGAAGGTTTTGTACAAATTGCCCAGCAGACTTACGAAACTTTTTCTAATCACGATATTTGGGACGAAAGCTTAATTCCGCTTTTTACTTGGGATCAACAAATTTTTGTGATGGGTTTACACTACCCGACAAAACTGATGGCCATTGAAAATCACGTTTTTATTTTAGCACCGCCCCATATCTTATCTTTTTTTAGTCAAAAAGTTTTGGCACTTGAAATTCATGAAATGGATGAAAAATCTGATTCGATGACAAAATCCATGTTAGATGGAATTGATATGAGTTTATTAGCTCCAAAAATTGATTTTTCGATTCCGCACGCTAAAGAACAACAAGAAAAGAATGCGATCTGGGAATTTATTTCGGAACGTCATGACGAGTACAGTTTTGAAGCTAAAAAACACTTTAGTGCGTATATGGTTCTAGAAATTTCTCAATCCAAAACAAAAGTTTTTAAAATGGATCCAGATTTAGAAAACGATGGCATTAATAAATTTATTTTTGAGTATAATTTGATTGGCGAAAATCCATTTCATAAGGTTTTTCAAACGGGCTTATCAGAATCGTTCAGCTTAACTCAATTAGGCATTACGATCCGTAATTATAAGTATGCTTGCATCACCGCACTTCAGCGAGGCAATCAAGTGGTGGGATTTTTAGTCGGTTTTAAAGAGGCTCATCTATCGGAAAAAGATCAAAGTTTACTAGAAGATCTAGCCAAAGAATCAGCTTAGTTCAAAAAGCGAATAAGTTCTTGAGTGATCTGTATCTAAATTAATTTTTAACTTAAAAACTTTACGGTCTAATGGAAACCAATCTTCGGGTAATCTTTCGGCCCACTCAATGACAATCAAGTTATTTTTCTCGTTCATTAAATCCCACAACCCAGAGGTTTCAACTTCGTCTTCATTTCTTAAGCGGTAAAGGTCTAAATGGTCGATGCAAATTTGCGAATTTTGGTAACGTTGGTGAATGGCATAAGTTGGCGATTGCACGATGGGTAAGGAATAAGATTCACCTAAGTAGCGCGTTAAAGTCGTTTTACCCGCGGCCACTTCTCCTTCTAATAATAAAATCGAATTGGAAATTAATAATTTTTTAAGCTTATTTACGATCAGAGAAATTTCAGCTTCACCGACGCTTTCCGTAAATAAAAGCTCTTCTGTTTTCATTATTTAAGATGGTCTCGCATTTTTTTGATTGCTTTTTCTAAGCCTAATTCCAGCGCATAACAAATTAAAGCATGCCCAATATTTACTTCGACTAAATGCGGAAGCTTGCGAATTTTTTTTGCGTGTTTAAAATCTAAACCATGACCCGCATGGACGCGCAAGCCTAGTTCGTGCGCGTAACTAGCCGCCGCAACAAGTTGCTTCCAGTATTTTTCTTTTTTTGTGCCTTCGGCTAATACCCAGTGACCCGTATGAAATTCAATCGCATCGGCCTTGGCCTGCGCAGCCGCATTCACTAAAGCTAAATTGGGCTCGATAAAAAAAGAAACTTTGATTTTTTTTGACTTCAAAGTTTGCGTCATCGCTTCGATCTCAGTGTAAACTTTAATAATATTTAAGCCACCTTCGGTGGTGAGCTCTTCGCGCTTCTCAGGGACAAAACACACCCAGGCAGGTTTATTCTTCAGTGCGATTTGAAGCATTTCCTCGCTGACGGACATTTCTAAGTTAATCGGTAAAGCTGATTTTTTACAAAGGGTAACCACATCGTGATCTTGAATATGTCTGCGGTCTTCACGTAGGTGAATGGTGATTTGCTCTCCACCGCCGGCTTTTACTTTTTTGACTAAGTCAGAAAGATTTGGGTAATCGGTCAATCCTCCACGCACTTGTCGTAAAGTCGCCGCGTGATCGATATTCACCCCTAAAGAAATTTTATTTTTCACTAGGAAATCTCTTTCTCAAGAAAAGATGCTAACTGCTCGGCAATACTAGAAATTTTCTTTTTATCTGGGCCTTCTACTAGTACGCGAATTAATGGTTCCGTGCCTGAATAACGAATAAAAATACGACCGTTACCGGCTAATTCTGATTCCTTTTCTTTAAGAATTTTATCGTAACCTTTAATTTTATCTAACTCGACCCGGCTGCGTACGCGGCAATTAATTAAAACTTGCGGCACATCTTCAAAAACATTAGCAAGCTCGCTCATTTTTTTACCGGTCTCGCGCATTACGGATAATACGTTAAGTGCCGCGACCGTACCGTCACCGGTCGTAGAATGATCTAAAAATATAATATGGCCCGATTGCTCGCCACCTAAATTATATCCACCTTTACGCATTTCTTCGACCACGTGCTTATCGCCCACATTTGTCTTAATTACTTTAATACCTAGCTCGGACATTTTTTTCTCTAGGCCGAAGTTACTCATTTGCGTAACGACTAGGGTATTTTCTTTTAGTAATTTTTTATTTTTCATATGAATCGCGCAAATTGCTAAAATATGATCGCCGTTAACTAGCTTTCCTTTTTCATCAATCATAACCACGCGGTCTGCGTCTCCATCTAAACCAATTCCCACGTCCGCACGGTACTGAACCACGGCTTGAGAGATTAAACTAGGATGTAAGGCACCCACTTTATCATTGATGTTCGTTCCGTTCGGTTGATTACCCACGTGAATAACTTCCGCACCTAATTCTTCAAAAATAGCCGGCGCTACCTTGTAAGCCGCGCCGTGCGCAGTATCTAAAACAATTCGTAATCCATCTAAAGTATATTCTAAAGGAAATGCGCTTTTAGCGTAAACGATGTAACGCCCTTGCGCATCTTCAATACGACGAGTGCGCCCGATATCTTTGGCCGGAGGAAGCAATTTTGTTAAACCATCTTGAGCGACCAACGCTTCGATTTCTTTTTCTAGGGTATCATCTAACTTGAAACCATCTGGTCCAAAAATTTTAATTCCATTATCCTGATACGCATTGTGCGAAGCCGAAATAACGATTCCCGCCGCCGCACGCATGGTTCTAGTTAAGTAACCGATGCCCGGAGTAGGAAGTGGTCCCACCAACTGAACATAAATCCCCATTGAATTTAGACCGCTCGATAAAGCTTGTTCGATCATGTAACCAGAAAGACGTGTGTCTTTCCCGATCACAACTTTGTTTGCCTGAGAAGGTGAAGAGATAATTTTTTTTCTAATTAAGTGACCAATCGCTTGGCCAATTTTCACTACCACTTCAGGAGTCATAGGAAATTGATTAGAGGTTCCGCGAATGCCGTCCGTACCGAATAGTTTTGTACTCATCCATCTATGCTACTTGGTTTGTTCGACAATTTCAACGCGAACGGTATTAGGTCTAATGCCTAAAATTTTGATACCCTTTGGCACCTCAATTTTAGAAGGCGTCATCTCTACTTCAAACATGCCCCCGGTTTTATCCGATAAATCAAAAGACAGAATTTGACTTTTATCTTTGAACTTTTTAAGCATCGGTTGAGGACCCGAGACTTTGATATGTATTTGATCTGTGGATTGTCCCGCCATGCTAAAACCTGGCGCCGTTACAAAGTCGACCTCGACGTCTTTTGTGACGACGAAGTCACGACGACCTAGGATAGATAACCAAAGAATTAAGGTGATAAAAAAAGCGACTAACTTATAAGATGCATTCGCGAAAAGGCTTTCTTTTACGATGCGGAATTTTTCATTGGAAGAAGATAGGGCTTTCATGAATTTCCTTCCGCCGAATACGCTTTATATTTAAAACCGTAAACATCATACAAAGCTTTACGCACTTCCGATAATTCAACGTTGGGATGCATATGCCCGCCCAATACGACACTGATCGAACGTGTTTCTTCGGAAACAACTAGGACTAAGGCATCTGTTTCTTCCGTTAAACCAATCGCTGCGCGGTGACGAGTTCCTAAGTTTTTATCTAAAGCCGGATTTTTGCTCAGAGGTAGAAAACATCCGGCCGAAACAATTTTACCACCGCGGATTAATAAAGCCCCGTCATGCATCGGCGCTTGCGGATGAAAGATTGATTCAATCACCTCTGAAGAAATTTTTGATTCTAACTCAGTTCCCATTTCTAGGTGATAATCGACTAAAATATCTTTTTCGATCACGATTAAAGCACCGTAACCTTTTTGCGCGGCCGAAATAACACCTTTAGCGATTTCTTCAATAATGTGAGTTTCCATCGCCGATGAAACATCCGTAAATAGTGGATGGCTACCGATGTGTGCTAACGCCCGGCGAATCTCTCCTTGGAATAAAACAACGATGATTACAAATAAATTAGCAAAGAATTTTTCTAATAACCAATTAAGCGTATAAAGTTCAAACCATTGACTACCGACGTAAGCAATCGCTAAAACTCCTAAGCCCGAAAGCATTTGGATCGTACCCGTGCGACGAATTAAATTTAATACGCGGTAAACGACTAACCAAACTAAAACAATGTCGAAAACATCTTGCCACCGTAAATGTGACAAGATGAAGATTATATTTTCGAAAAAATTGGAAATAACGATCATGTAGCGCTAGCTGTTTTGCTGCCTGCGGGCGGAGCCGCTTTATCTTCTAACGCGGTTGAAAATGACGGAGTGATATGCCCTGAAGATGCACGATTTGAGCGAAGCTTTGAGATCTCGCTTAATTGTGCACCGTTCACTAACATCTCAACTTCCACGCTATCAATCGTTTCAAATTCAAGTAAAGCCGCCGTTAAACGCTCTAAAGCATCTTTATGAGTCGTTAAGACATCAACGGCTTTTTTGTAACCTTCGCTGATAATTCTTGAAACTTCTTCATCAATTTCTTGCGCTTTTGCATCAGAATAATCTTTAGATTTTCCGCCGTAACTCATACCTTGAAACACCGGGCTATCGCTTTTTTCATAGGCTTGTGGACCCAATTTCGGACTCATGCCCCATTCAGTTACCATACTACGCGCAATCGCGGTCGCGCGCTCGATATCGTTTCCAGCACCTGTAGTGTATTCAGTAAAGATAACCTCTTCCGCGGCTCTGCCGCCGAACAAAAACGCGATCATATTTTCCGCTTTAGACTTTGATAAGCTGACCATATCTTTTTCCGGTAAAGTTTGAGTTACCCCCAACGCCATTCCTCGAGGAATAATGGTGACTTTATGAATTGGATCTAAGCCCGCTAATTTTTTACCTACTAATGTATGACCGGCTTCATGATAGGCCGTTACACGCTTATCTTCGTCACTGATGATCATTGATTTACGTTCTGCACCCATCGTAACTTTATCTTTCGCTTTTTCGAAATCATCCATCTCCAGATATTTTTTATCTAAACGAGCCGCTACTAATGCCGCTTCATTCACTAAGTTTGCTAAGTCTGCACCCGAGAAACCCGGAGTACCGCGCGCAATTTTAGATGCATCAACATCAGGTCCCAGTGGTGTTTTTTTCATGTGAACATCAAGAATTTGTTCCCGACCTTTAATGTCTGGTTTACCTACGACGACTCGGCGATCAAAACGACCGGGTCTTAACAAAGCCGGATCTAATACGTCCGGTCTATTCGTAGCCGCGATCATAATCACGCCCTCTGTAGATTCAAAACCATCCATTTCAACTAATAATTGATTTAAAGTTTGTTCGCGTTCGTCATGTCCGCCGCCCATGCCGGCACCACGGTGACGTCCAACCGCATCGATCTCATCGATAAAGATAATACAGGGAGCTGATTTTTTTCCTTGTTCAAATAAATCACGCACGCGACTGGCGCCCACGCCCACGAACATTTCTACGAAATCAGAGCCAGAAATTGTAAAGAAAGGAACACCCGCTTCACCGGCTACGGCTCTGGCTAATAAAGTTTTACCTGTTCCCGGAGGGCCGACCAGTAAAACACCTTTTGGAATACGTCCGCCAAGCTTGGTGAATTTTTTTGGATCTTTTAAAAAGTGCACGATCTCTTGCAAATCTTCTTTGGCTTCATCGGCTCCGGCTACTTCTTTAAAACCAACGCGGTTTTTATTTTCAACCAAACGGGCCCGTGATTTACCGAAAGACATGGCCTTACCGCCGCCCGATTGAATTTGGCGCATGATAAAGATAAACATTCCGACGATTAAAATTAATGGTAACCAGTTAATTAATAGCGAAGAAATCATTCCGTCATTTTGCGATGACTCATAATTTGGCGTGATGCCCGCTTTTTGCATTGCTTCATAACCTTTATCCGAGATATTTCCCTGGATTAAGAATTGGCTACCGCCATATTTTTTTTCAAACTCAGGCTTGATCTCGCCCTTGATTTCGCCGCGGTCTTGCACGAAGACCACTTTATCTTCTACGATTTCTTTAAGTTCTGCGGCTCTGAGCAATTTTGAGTAATTAAAATCAGAGATTGTTTTTTGATGCTTCATATCCCATGCGCGAAACATAAAGATCGCCATAATAAATAGAAAAAACCAGAGTGCGAACGTTTTTTGATTGGCTTTCATCTTTTCGAGCCCCTTTCGTAGGACATCAGTGAAAATGGAAATAATAACATTCTTGTTATCAGAGCGGTTAAGCTTGCCACTACTTTAACATAATTTGCTTTGCGTTAATAACCCATTTTCGAATTATTTCAAAGGTGAGGTCTTTTTGATTTTTGTCGAGGCGTTTTCTTATTTCTTCTAGTTGCCCGCGGCTCATTTCCTGCGTTCCGCTGGTTTGTAAAAATAGAGCTAATGCTTTAAGCTGATCCTTCTCTGACAACCCCAAGTACCAAGCTCTGTCTAGACCATCGTCGGCGTTTTCGCCGAAATAATGTAATTCAAAGCTGTTTTCGAGGCTTAATTCACTAACTAAATGCAGCAAGGAGCGTGAAAAATTATGATACGCTCCCGGAACTTTTTTTTCTAAATCCTTAAACCAAGTTTCACGTAGCCAATTTCTAAGATAATGATCTTTAGAATTGGAAGGATCTTCGATCCATTTTAAATTTCGCGCCTCAGCATATTCACGTAATTCAGACTTATTTTTATTCAAAAAAGGACGAAAAATTTCGTGATTCCAGACTTGAAAAGCTAAAAAACCTGTTTCAGAAACTCCGCGAATCAACTTTAAAGCAAGGGTTTCGACCCAATCATCCATGTGGTGAGCTGTAACGATCGCTTCATTTTCTTCACGATTTTGGCGTAAAAAACTCCAACGCGCATCTCGCATTTCAGCTTCGCTATTTAAAGGGTGTGAACTTTTAGCGGATACAAATTTTGCGTTCTTAATCGCTTTGGCCTGTTGTTTTACGAAGATTAAAGACTCCTTGCGGAAATTATTTAATTCTGGCGAATCGCCGTGATGATAGTGCAGAACTTTTAAAATCGCCTGGGGTCTGACAACCGACATGACGTGCATCAGCGCCATCGAATCTAAGCCGCCTGACACCGCTAACACATAGCTCGGGACCTCATCTAAATGATGATCTTTCAGCAGCTTCCAAATTTGGTGCTCAAAATCATGGGTTAATTTCATAGCGAGCTTGAAATAACTTTCGTCTGCGTAAATTCAAATAATCCCGCATCACCCATTTCTCTACCGACGCCTGATTTTTTAAAGCCGCCGAAAGGTAGCGAAACATCTGATTTAATCACATCATTGATGGCCACTTGCCCGGCGATCATCGCGCTGGCAACTTTTTGCGCGCGCGCTAGATCTGCCGACCAAACCCCTCCGCCTAAGCCGAAAATACTTGAGTTCGCAATTTCGATAGCCTGTTCGTCTGTTTGAAAAGGAATCACTAACAAAATCGGCGCAAAAAATTCTTGTTCGGCTAGCCAAGGTGAATTTTCTTTTAATAAATAAATTTCGGCATCGACAAAAGCAGATTTTTCCGATTGCCCATGAGCTTTACGATAAACATTTTTAGCCGAAGTATTCTCGGTTAATTCTAGAAGCTGTTTTTTTAAAGCCTCTTTAAATTTTGGATGAGCTAAAGATCCTAAATCCGTTTTATCATCAAGTGGATTGCCGAATTTAAAAGATTCAAATTCTTTTTTTAGTAATTCAATTAATTCATTTTGTTTACTTGAGTGAACTAAGCAGCGCTTCACGCAAATACAACTTTGCCCGGTGTTTAATAACCGCCCCTTCGCCAGGGCTTTCGCGGCGGCCGCCAAAGGCGCATCTTCTAAAACAATGTAAGCATCACTTCCACCCAGCTCAAGGACATACTTTTTCAACGAAAGAGCGGCGGCCGAGGCTGCGCTAATTCCGGCGCGCGTAGAACCCGTTAAACTAATCCCTTGAACCCGCGGATCTTGCATTACTTTTTCGGTTTGCTCGTGCGCGATCATGCGGTGAAATAATAACGGCTGCGACCAAACATCACGGAATAGTTTTTCAAATTCATTTCCGGTTTGCACCGTAATCTGAGAGTGTTTGAGTAAAACGACATTTCCCGATAATAAAGCCGGTACCACCATGCGTACGACCTGCCACAAAGGAAAATTCCATGGCATAATCGCGTAGATAACCCCTAAAGGTTCATGCGAAATATCACTTTGTTTGTAGATTGTGTGAACTGATTTTTTTTCTAATAATGATAAATCACGCTCGCAGTAAGACTTGATCGCTTGAATACATTTCTTCACTTCCGCGCGAGATTCTTTGATTGGCTTACCCATCTCATTCGTCATTAAGGTCGCAAACATCTCTTGCTGAGCAGTTAAATTATCCGCTAATTTTTTAAGAAAATTTTGGCGATCTGCGTAAGCAAGATCACGCCACTGCGTAAAACTAAAATGTAACGTGGCGATCGCCTGTTCTACTTCCACACTGGTACTTACCGCATAAGACCCCAAGCGTTCACCATTTGCGGGATTGATCGTTTCAAAATTCATGATTTATTCCTTTGGCTCAGTTTCTTTTTTCGTGATTTCAATCTCAGCCGTTACTTTGAATTTATGATTCTCAACAAATTTAGAGAATTCTTTAACGAAATCAATTTTTTTAACCAGCGAAATCATCTCGTTAGTTACTTTTAAAGCGACGTCATCTTTAGCTTTCAAAGCTTGTCCTACCACCGTGTTAATAATCTCTTTAGAAATTTCAGTCGGAGAACCTGAAGAGATTATCTTTTTTAACGTTTCAGAAATTGATTGCGATTCGCCGGGTTTAGACTCTTTTTTATCGTTATTTGCCATAAACTTCTTTAACTCTCTTTTTAAAATTTGCCATCATGATCGGTAAATTAACACTGACTAAAGTTTTAGCCATCGGGCCCGGAACAAACATTCCAAATGTAGCATCTACTTCGTATTCAACTGCGCATTTGCCGCCTTGGTCTTTGAATTTCCAAGAGCCCTTCATCGTTTTAAATACATCGCCTTCGGTAAAAACGAAATCAACGCTTTCATTCAGTTTTTCAGTAATCTTTAATTTGTATTTAAAAGTTTTAATTAACGAAACGCTGTATTCTGCTTCTTTGGTGTGACCATTTTGTTTTGAAACTTTGACTGATTTAACTTCAGGCAAAAATTCAGAATACTTTTCATAATCCGCCACAAGTTTATAAAATTCTTCCTTGGTACAATTAAAAACTTCTGATGCGTGTGCGCTTGCCATAAAGGTCCTCTTTTCTGGTAATTTGTTTTATTTTTTAAATAATGATTCGGCCGCAGCCTTTAACTTTGCTTTCTGATCATCGAGTGCACTTGCGCCTTTTCTGGCAGAAAAAAAATCGCAGAAATTAGCCCGATCTTTTTCTCTAACTACGTCGGCACTGGTCTCGCGGCATTCATTGTAAGCTTTAGGGTCATAAAATTCGCAGTTTTTACAAACATGCAGATCGGCCCGGCAATGATTGCATTCATCACGAAAACCAACGCTATCGCGGTATGAATTTACTTTCTGACAACTAAAGCAATAAAGCTCCATCGCTTACGATAACCCTTTTTTCAGTGAAAAATTATGGTGAGTTTCCACATTACGGATCGTGCCCGTTTGCGAACGCATCACAATCGAATGAGTCTTGGCTCGTCCACCGGTAAAAAGCTTAACGCCTTTGAGTAATGGCCCGTCGGTAATTCCGGTCGCGCAAAACATGACATGCCCGCGAGCTAAGTCTTCCATCTTAAATTTTTGATTTAAATCTTTTACGCCCATTTTAGTTGCGCGATCTTTTTCATTTTGATTTCTAAATTTCAATCGGCCTTGAAAATCTCCACCTAAGCAACGCATCGCTGCCGCAGATATAACTCCTTCCGGAGCTCCGCCCGTACCCATTAATAAATCAATACCGGAATCAAGCCACGCGGTTGCGACCGCTGCCGAAACATCGCCGTCACCAATTAATTGAATGCGCGCGCCTGTTTTACGAACTTCAGCGATTAAATCTTTGTGGCGCTCACGCTCTAAGATCACGACGGTTACATCACCGATGGGTTTACGGCTGGCTTCGGCCACACGGTGAATGTTTTCAGTTGCCGATAAATCTAAATCAATCAGACCACGGGCGGCCGGGCCCGTCGCAATTTTTTCCATATACGTATCTGGTGCATGTAAAAAACCACCGTGCTCTGCACACGCAATGACGGAAATTGCACCCATGCCACCCGTTGCACAAATTGTTGTGCCTTCTAAGGGATCCAGCGCAATATCAATCGCGGGGCTATCGTTACTTTTTAATCCAACTTTTTCGCCAATAAATAACATCGGCGCTTCATCGCGCTCGCCTTCACCGATCACAACGGTTCCGTCAATGCGAACAGAATCAAAAGCTTTTCTCATGGCGTCGACCGCTGCTTGATCGGCGGCTTTTTCGTCTCCACGTCCCATCCATTTTGCTGAAGATAAGGCCGCCGCCTCCGTAATGCGTACGAATTCTAAAGCCAGGTTTCTGTCCATTTTTCTTTCTCCAGTATTTTTACTAAGTTTTGATCGAGGCGCTTCACTTTCATATCCGTATCTAAACTGCAATGAATGGTTTCAGCTTTACTTAAAGTTAAATCGTGCGCGTGAATTAAATATTGAAATATTAACCTTGCGCCCTTGGTTTTTACTTGCAACGAAACAGTCACTTCATCGCCGTAGCGGGCGGGTTTTAAATGTTTCACGCGGGTTTCTAAAACCGTTAGACTAAAAACCGCTCCATGAGAAGTATCCATAAATCCATTTTTAATACACCACGCTACGCGCGCTTCTTCGCAAATGCGCAAGTAATTTGAATGGTGAACAATGCCCATTAAATCGGTTTCATAAACGTGAATTCTGCGTGTGTATTTAAACATGTCTTTAAGTTATCTTGACAGAGGCTTGTAACTCAAACAACACTTTATGGAACGCATGAGCCGATTACCTTTATACCTAACAATTTCGCGCATTTTTTTAGTGCTACCCACGGCATTCTTTCTGACGTGGCAAAGCGACTTGGGCCGCTGGGCTGCCGCAATATGCTTCATCATTGCGGCGATTACTGATTACTATGATGGTTATTATGCCCGAAAACTAAATGCCGTTTCTAATTTGGGTAAATTTTTAGACCCCGTTGCTGATAAGATATTAGTTTCAAGCATTCTGATTATTTTACTTTACCAAGACATGGTTGACCCATGGATGGTGATTCTATTCGTGGCCCGCGATACCATCGTAGGCGGAGTGCGCGCCGCTGCTGCTGCCGATGGATTAGTATTAGCGGCACAGTCAGCTGGCAAATGGAAAGCCGCCCTGCAATTTATCGCGATTCCAATGCTTATTTTGAACGATTTTCATCCTCAAATCCCTAATCAAAAAATCGGTTATGGACTTCTTTGGCTCAGTGTATTACTTAGTTTGAAGAGCGGTTTTGATTATTGTTACGATTATTACAAAGCCAAAAGCAGATAAACCAGCCTCGGAGTGCAAAATGCTATTTTATATGCAAATGAAAAATTGGTTTTTGATCTTCTTGATGCTTTCAATGGCTTATTTAATTCAACAACGATCAACTCCTAGCGCAAGATTAGCTTTCAGATCTTCGCTTTCGCCCGTGTCTATTTTAAGGTAGTCTATTGTTTCTATGGTTTTAATCAAACGAAGCTTCACTCAACTTAAACAGCTTTTTCTAGACATGAAAGTGACCTGGAAAGAAACTGGCATCAAAGGTTTGTACAAGCGTTATGGCTGGAAACTTTTTCTAGGATTTTTTACCTATTACTTAATTCGCGACTCACTTATTTATTTAATTATTCCGTGGCTAATCGCTAAACATCTAATCAATTAAGAAAAAGAATTTAATGCTATCCAAAAATGAATCTTGCTTCGGCATATCATCACAGCTGGTAAAATTACGTAGTAATCGCGCATTATGATCTGACATTCCCTTGTCGAACAATCTCCACGGCGCATAGGGGAAATAAGCCGCTACAACACAATTACCCTTCGTTACTGCGGCCCATTTACGATCTTCGCTGGAAGCCATAAAAATTTCGCCCGAGTTACGGTCTTTGATTGCAACTGAAAATGAAAAAGCTTGCGAATTGATCGGAGCTTGGTTCGTCGTTAAAATGGCCATCGCGCCCGCCACACGTTCAACCGCTACAGCTTCACCCACAACTTTCTTTTTAAAAACAAAAGACCAGTTAAATATAAAGATCCAGGTAAACAGCAAAAGAGCGATTGAAATAATAAGCCACTTTTTTAAAATAGGGAAAATTTTGTTCATGCACAATTTATCTCGAAGTAATCATCGAAAATCACGTGATAATCTATTTCATAACGCGCCCTTACATTACAACTGAGGTTGTAAGCCTTAGCTGCTAGCTATAAACTAACAGTCTATGGATTGGACACAGACCTTAATTTATTTATGCATCGGAGTCGGCACCGGAGCCGCAGTCGTTGCCGTTTTATTTATCGTAATTCGCAGCCAAATTATCCGCGACGCAAAAGAAGAAGCGGACGAGATGTTGAAAGAAGCCCAAGAGCTTTTTAATACGGAAGAGCAAGAGCGTAAAGAGCGCATTCAAGAAATTGAATTAGAAGCTTGGGCTTTGGTTGAAGAAAGTAATTTGCTGATCGAGCAAAAATGCGAAGACATTGACGCCCTGATTCAGCAAAAGAAAATCGGCTTTGAAGAAAAAACAAAAAATGCGCGTGCTTTGTTGTTACAAAAAGAGAATTCATTGCGTGACCATTCGATTAAAATGTCTGATCGCCAAAACGCGATCAAAAAAATGGCGGAGGCCAAGCAGGAAATTGAAAATACTTATAAAACTTCCTTAACCGCGAAGACAAATTTAGTGGAACAAGAAATCCGCGAACAAATTGGCCAGCAAATGATCAATCAAGCGCAAGCCGATTATGCGCAACTTGCCGAAGCTTATGAAGCTGAAACCAAAGAATTTGCCGAGCAACGCGCTAAAAAAATGCTGGCTCTTTGTATTGATCGTTTCCACAAAGAGATGAGTGTGGAGCGTGGTATTTTAGCCAGTCATTTTCCAACTCCAGAAATTCGTAAAGTTTTTATGGATCGCCAAAAAGAATATATCGACGTGATTCAAAGAATCAGTGGCTGCGATATTTTTGTAGATGAAAATCCAGATCCTGAGCGTTGGCACCAAATACAAATCGTGGGCTACGATCCAGTTCGCCGCGAATTAACCAGACGTATTTTTGACCGTTTATTCCGTGATCTTGAGCGCTCACGTAAAATGATGACGGCCGCTGATCTACAAAAGACCTGCGAGAATCTGAAAACTGAATTATTAAACCAAATCAAACGCGACGGCGATGCGATCTGTAAAGAATTACAAATGCAAAATGTAAATCCCGAAATTCGCCAAGTCATGGGCTCTCTTCGTTATCGTTATTCGTATACGCAGAATCAGTACTTCCACTGTGCGGAGGTGGGTTGGTTTGCGGGATTACTTGCCGCAGAATTAGGTATCGATCATAAGAAATCTCGTCGTTCGGGTATGTTACATGATTTAGGTAAAGCATTAGATCACGAGCTAGACGGTAGCCATGCCGTCATCGGCGCCGACTTTATATCTCCACGCAACGAACACGAAGATATCGTGCATGCCGTTCGTGCCCATCACTATGATGTACAACCGGAACACGATATGGATTTCTTAGTGATCGCGGCCGATGCAATCTCGGGCGGACGTCCTGGAGCCCGACGTAGTACCATGGAAACATATAATCAAAAAGTTTCTGGCCTACAAGAAATCTCGAAACGCCATAACGGCGTAACAGATGTATTTGTTTTAAATGGTGGCCGCGAGTGCCGCGTGTTGGTTAATTCTAAAATGGTTGATGACATGGGCGCACTTAAAATTTCGCAGCAAATTGCTAAAACGATCGAAGATGAGATGCAGTATCCTGGTCAAATCAAAGTCGTCGTAGTGCGTGAAACGGTGGTTTCAGAAAGCACGATCGGTAAAGGTAATAATTTTAATCGTTAGTCTAACATTTTCCCGCGTAAGAATAAAAAAAGGCCCGCTAGTTAGCGAGCCTTTTTTTTTAATCTTATTGTTAGATCTTCTCGTGGTATTCTTTTTCGCTGAAATCATCGACTAGGATGGCGTCATAACGAACTTTATCGGCTTCAGAAAGAAGTCTGTATTCTTCGTCCGAGATGATTTTACGCGCTAAAGCGTCATCCCAAGAAGCCTTCCCTTTTTTCTTCGGAATCGAACCAGCCTTGATTGCCGATCTGATTTTCTTCTCCGCCGCTTCTGCTTTGGTTACGATTACAAACGCATTTTCTAAACGCGCTGTTTGATCGTTGGTCGTCGATGCCGCGGTTACTTTATCCATGCCGTGCGATTTCTCGCCCATCCAGTAGATACCAACGGTCATACGGTCACGCTGTTCTCCGGCCTTCATCATTGAAGCTGCAATCAGGTGAGACCAACCATCCGTTGCCTGCGAACCGATTGAGTTAATACGTGACCAAGCGCCTAATACGCCTTTAAAGAACCATCGTAATCCCGGAATTTTCAAATTATCAAATAAGCCATCAAAGCCTTTTTGAATTTCAGTCATCGAGTATTTTAAGAAAAACTGTACATACGGAAGATCTTCTTCACGCTGGCCTTCTTCTTGAAAACGTCTCAGTACGCACATCGACATATACATATTAGAAAAAATATCGGCAAAACGGCCCGTGATCTTTTCTTTCATTTTTAATTGTCCACCCAGTGAACCCATCGCGATATCCGCTAAAATCGCAAACGTAGCCGAGGCCCAGTTTAAACGACGATAGTGAATTTTGATTTTCGGATGTACGCCCGAAGGTGTCGAGGTTAAATAGCCACGAGTCAAAGATAGTAAAATAGAACGGCACATATTACGAACCACGTGACCGATGTGGCCCCAGAACGCGATATCAAATTTTTTCACATCATTTTCTTCAATCGCCGTTACTTCATCAAATGCAAATGGATGACAACGTAAAGCCCCTTGTCCGAAGATAATTAAAGTACGAGTCATAATGTTTGCACCCTCAACCGTAATACCGATCGGAGTTGCTACGTATCCTTCCGCAATTAAATTACGGTGACCTAAAGAAATTCCCGCCCCGCCCATAATATCCATGGCATCGTTCACCACTTTGCGGCCCATCTCAGTCGCTTGGTATTTTACCATGGCTGTTACCACGCCTGGTTTTACCCCTTTATCTAGTGCGCCTAAAGTGAAACGTCTCATCGCATCCATTGCGTAGGTTGTAGCCCCAATCCGTGCCAAAGGCTCTTCGACACCCTCAAACTTACCAATGCTGACACCAAATTGTTTACGCACTAACGCATGTGACGAAGCCGTACGGTAAGCAAGCTTTGCTCCGCCCGTGGCTTGTGCCGGTAATGAAATACCGCGTCCTGCCGCTAAACACTCCATCAGCATCGTCCAACCAGAACCACAACCCGTTGCTCCGCCCACGACGGCGTCTTCTAAAGAAACAACCACATCTTGACCTTGCGTCGGGCAGTTATGAAAAGGAATTGTTAACGGATCATGACGGCGGCCAATTACCACACCTGGAGTATTGGAAGGAATCAAGGCGCACGTAATCCCTACGTCTTCGCCTTTGCCTAAAAGATTTTCTGGATCACGTAAACGAAATGCTAAGCCAATCACCGTCGAAATTCCGGCTAAAGTAATCCAGCGCTTATTCCAGTTAATTTTGATTTGTAATTGACCGTCTGCACCTCTGAACACCACGCCCGAAGCCGTAATTGAACCCGCATCAGATCCCGCGGTCGGCTCGGTTAAACCAAAACACGGAACTTCGTCACCTTTTGCCAAGCGAGGTAACCAGTGATTTTTTTGCTTTTCAGTCCCGTAATGAATTAATAATTCTGCGGGGCCTAAAGAATTAGGCACCATAATCGTGATTGAAACGGGAAGGGAACGTGAAGCAATTTTCATCACTACTTCAGAATGTGCCATTGCCGAAAATCCAAGACCGCCGTATTCTTTCGGAATGATCATTCCTAAAAAACCATTGTCTTTAATGTAGTTCCAAACATCCGCCGGAACATCACGGTTACGCCAAATTTTCCAAGGATCACAAAGTTTAGATAAAGTTTCAACCGGGCCATCTACGAAAGCTTGTTCTTCGGCCGTTAGTTTTGCGTAAGGCTCTGCTAAAATACTTTCAAAATTAGGGCTGCCGGAGAATAAATCTTTTTCAATCCAAACCACGCCGGCCGCTAAAGCCGCTTTTTCTGTGGGAGAGATTTGCGGAATTACGCCCAACTTTTTCATGATACCCATGACGAAATTAGAAACCAAAATCGTACGAATTGGTTTGATCAAGAATATCGCGATAACCACTGCGTAAACGATGATGGCCTGAACCGGCGCACCAAAACCGATAAATAAAACTAAACCCGCCAGCGCCCAGACGATCAGTGCCGAACCCCAGTAGCCGATCGTTAGCAACGCGAACACAGATCCAACAATCCAGGCCCACAGGGGTCCGTTTGTTAAGAAATAACCAAGATATCCACTGAATGCTTCCACAAGATGCTCCTTTAATCGTAAATAGCTTTATATACGCTATTATTGGAGCACGCCTTTTAAGAGCTGGCAAGTCAGCGGTCCTGGAGCTAAAGCTCTAATTTCAATGGGTTTTTCCAAAAAAAACGCCTAACCAGGGGTTAAGCGCTTTAGATCGAGGATAATGTAACTGTGAAAGAGCTAAATAAAACTATTTAACTTCAGTTGTAGTTGGTGCAGCTGTAGCAGGTTGAGCCATTGTAGCGTCTGCAGAAACAGTGTTAGCGGCCATTTGCTCTTGCGTGGCAGGAACCGAAGTAGCTGTTTCAGTGGTAGTCGTTGTTGTAGTCGCTTGCTCAGGAGCATTTTTAGAACATGTGAAACCCGTTGCAAAAGACAAAGCAAATAAAGCGGCGATCGTGATTTTTTTCATGATGATAATTCCTTTCGGGGATTGTTAATTTATCAAAGCCCGAAGAAATTCTCACACTCAAATCAGTTTGCCAATCACTTTTGACAAGTCTTACACCAAAAAGTGGTTCGCCCGCCTTGCACCAAACTTCGCACGGGTGTGTTACACTTTATGCACAATTGACCTTTGCGACCATAAACAAAAAAGCTTGCTTGGTAGCCGCCACTTTCCCCGAAACTATTACGGTAATTCTCAATGGTAGAGCCACCTTTTTCGATGGCGCTTTCCAAGATTTTTTTTGTCCACTTCCAAATTAATTTATACTGCTCAGCTGTGACATTTGAACATTTTTTAAGCGGAGAGACGCCCGAACGGAACAAAACTTCCGATGCATAGATATTCCCCACACCGACTAAAAATTTCTGATTCATCAGTGCAATTTTAATCGGAGAGCTTAGTTTTTTAAAGTTTTTCGTTAGCTGATCAAAATCAGTCTCTTTAGCTAAAGGCTCGGGACCCAAATCAGCAAAACGCTGATGAACTTCTGATTTTTTAAAAAACTCAATAAAGCCAAAACGACGGGCATCTTCATAGATTAAAAATAAATCAGTTTTAAATTCAAAAGCCACGTGATCGTGCTTTCGTTTATTCCAATCTTTCGATTCAACTCGCCAAGATCCCGTCATTCCTAAATGCGAAACAATCACGGCGTCAGCAGTTTCGAATAAAATATATTTCGCCCGTCTTTGAATGGCTAAAATGTCTTTATTTAACAACTGCAACAATTCTTTTTGCGGAATTTTAAAACGCAGGTCCTTTCGGAAAAATTGCCAGCTTGCGATCTGAAAAGGCGGCTTTAAAATTTCGTTTAAATTACGGCAAACTATTTCAACTTCGGGAAGTTCGGGCATGGGGCTTAACTAGCTGATTTAATTAATCTTTTCAAGCTAAAATTTCAGATCACCCGAAATCACCCTATTTTATGAAAATTGTTGCCAATTACTTCAATTTGAAGTAATATATACAATGATGGATGCTTGCACCAAAGTAACCAGTACTAAGAGTTTCGAGAAGCAACTTCTAAAAGTTCCAGACTTCATTCGCAAGAAGGTTATTTTTTGGATCTTCTTGGTTGAGACAAATGGTCTAGCTGAAGTCATGAAGTCTGCTGGATATCACGATGAACCTCTTAAGGGTGAGCGCAAAGGTCAACGCTCAGTACGAATGAACAAGGCCTATAGATTAATTTATCACGCTATTGAAAATCGAATTCATATTGAACTGTTGGAGGTTCACAAACATGACTACTAAATCTTATTTTGAAAAACTTGAAAAACAATATGGAACACTTACTTTTGGCGAAATGTTAAAAGCATGGCGCGAATCTGAAGACTTAAGCCAAACTGCTTTTGCAAAAAAAATTGGTTTATCAGTGCAAAACTTAAATGACCTAGAAAAAGGACGCCGAATCCCTACGTCATCTCGTGCGGCTCGCATCGCTAAAAAATTAGGTCTCCCTGAGATGGGTATGATTCAACTTGCAATTCGTGATTCACTGACGAAAGAAGGCTTTAAGTATGACGTAAAGTTAGCTTCAGCTTAACTAGAAAGGAAAAAATGGCTTTAACAAGCTTAATAGTTAGTTACGATTCATCATGGACTTACAAGTTTGAAATCGAAAAATCCTTACTTTTAAAAATACTAAGTGAAGACGCGATGTCCATTCACCACGTTGGCAGCACTTCTGTTAAAGGTCTTATTGCTAAACCAGAAATTGATATTTTATTCGTAATTAAACCCACATCCAACCTACAGCACTTATCCTCACTTCTAGTTTCTCTTGGATATGATCACAGAGGTGAAGAACCAGGCAACTCCGGCCATTGGTATTTTAGTAAAAATCAACAGGGAAAAAGAACTCACAAACTACACATGTGCATCGAAGGCCATCACTGCATTGAAGAACAAATTATTTTTCGTGATTATTTGAGAAACAATCTCTCAACAGCAAAAAAGTATGCAGATCTAAAACTGAAGTTAGAGCGTGAAAATAAGACTGGAATAATGGAATATATTTCCGGAAAAGAGTTTTTCATTATAGAAACCTTAACTACAGCCAAAGCTGAGGGGTATTCATATGTTACCATGGATTATTAAATTCTAGATCACCCAATTCATCCAATTTTATGAAATAGAGTGAATTCGAATGAAAAACACATGATAAAAAATGAGATGAAGTGAAAATCGTAAAAGCACGGAAACTCTAAAGAATTTTGTTAACCAGTTGATTTTATTTAGTTATTGTTTTTCTTGTTTTTTACCTCGGGTAGTTCTGGCATAGAAAAGCTTTTAGCATCGAATTTAAGTTCAAGCAAAATATTCAATTAAAGATTCATTTGATTTAATGTAATTGTAAGCAGACAGTCATGACTATGAATCGCACCACCTGGCTACGTCTACTTTCACTGACCCGTTCTGAAACAAAACCCTTACTTTGGGGATTATTCTTTTTAATCGTCTCGAGCGCGGCGGGACTGGCTTATCCGCAGTTAACCCGTTGGCTGATTGATCACGTGCTGACGCCAAAAAGATTAGATCTTTTAGTTTACCTGGCCTTCGGTTTATTTGCGGCGTTTCTGATTCAGGGCGTAACCTCTAGCTTACGCTATTATCTTTTTACCTTAAGCGGTGAGCGTATCGTAATTCGTTTGCGTGCCCGCTTGTACAAACAAATTCTTTCGCAAGAAGTTTCGTTCTTTGATTTTAATCGCACCGGCGAATTGATGAGCCGCTTAGCTTCTGATTGCACCACTTTACAAAATGCCGTCAGCGTCAATGTATCGATGGGCTTACGTAATGTGGGAACCGTTATCGGCGGCATGGCTTTTATGTTTTACACCTCATGGAGATTATCTTTACTGATGTTGATTTTAATTCCACCCGTTGCCTTCGCCGCCGCCCTGTTTGGCAAGCGCATTCGCCAATTTTCTAAAGAAGCGCAGTCCTCATTAGCCGAAGCAAGCATTGTCGCTGAAGAGACCATCTCGGCGATTCGCACGGTGAAATCTTTTGTGCAAGAGCAAGATGAGGTTTCTAGATATCAAGGCTCGATGGAGGAAGCTTTACTTTTTGTTAAAAAAAGAATTCGCGCTACCGCTGAATTTATCTCGGTGGCGATGATTGCCGGCTTTGGCGCAATTAGTTTTGTGCTTTGGTACGGAGGGCGTGAAGTTATTTTAGATCGTATGTCGGCCGGAGATATCACGCAGTTTCTACTTTACTTAGCTTTAGTCGCGATCAGCGTTGGTAGCCTTGGAAGTTTATGGGGAGACTTGATGTCGGCCGTAGGTGCTAGTCAGCGCGTCTTTGAAATTTTAGAGCGCTTACCGGCGGTTGAGGATGAAGGTTCTGAAATCGCGAACTTAAAAGGATTGATTGAATTTAAAAATGTTCACTTTAGTTATCCGACCCGTAAAGATATGGAAGTATTAAAAGGCCTCAATCTGCAAATTCAGCCTGGGCAAATGGTGGCATTAGTAGGATCTTCGGGCAGTGGTAAATCAACTTTAGCCGGATTACTTCCTAGGTTTTACGAGCCTACTTCGGGATCAATTGCTTTAGACGGAAAAGATTTATCTAGCCTTAAACCTTCGTGGCTACGTGGACAAATCGGAATCGTTTCGCAAGAGCCCGTTTTGATTTCTTCAACCATCGAGGAAAATATTCGTTACGGAAACACCCGCGCCACCGATCAAGAAGTTGAAACAGCCGCTAAAGCCGCCAACGCATTAGATTTTATCCAGCAATTTCCCGAGAAATTTAAAACTCGGGTTGGCGAAAAAGGTTTGCAACTGTCCGGTGGGCAAAAACAGCGCGTAGCCATTGCTCGTGCTTTACTCAAAAACCCAAAACTACTTATTTTAGACGAAGCCACCAGTAATTTAGATACGGCCAGCGAGCACTTGGTACAAGAGGCGCTGCAAAGATTAACCAAGGGCCGCACCACTCTTGTGATCGCGCACCGTCTTTCCACAATTATCGATGCCGATGTGATCTTTGTGGTGCACGAAGGTCACATCGTTCAAAGCGGAAAACATGAAGACCTTGCCACGAATAAGTCCGGCCTTTACTTTCAACTTTTACAAAGACAAATTAATTAAAGGAGATTCTATGCGACCTATCTTAAGTGAAAATAAACTACTTCCTGATGCAAAAATCGCCGCAGAAAACTTTCATTCTGAAGTGGTTACTGAAATCGAAAAAGTGATCAAGCAGAATGATTGGGTTATCGTCGGTATGGCTGGAAATATGTTTGTTAAAAAAGCGCGTAAGCACTTAGCTGATAAAGGCTTAAGCCATCAATATATCGAACAGGGTGGTTATCTTTCGCAATGGCATCAACGCTTAGCGATCAAGCTCTGGAGCGGTTGGCCGACATTCCCGCAAGTTTTTCATAAAGGCCAACTGGTCGGCGGCGCTAAAGAATTACAAAAATATTTACCTTAATAAGATGAAAGCTTTCCGTCATTACGGCTTTCGAGAAAAAAAGCAGTAATCGTGAAAAATATTTTTAAAAAATTCATTTTGAATACGTATCTTTTGATTGTACCCATCCATTGCGATCGGTACAAATCTCGCTTGTAAAATTTTTAGCGCCACTAAGTTCACATTGCCCATTTGATTCGGATTTACCCCGATGAGTAAAAAACCTTTTTGATTAAGCAAATCCGCGCAATCGGTAATAAATTGTTCACAGTCAGCCTGATTATTCAGGCCATAGCCAATAATCCCATTCATAATGATCGCGTCAAAACTTAACCCGAGTGTCTTGATCAGTCGATGAAGTTAAGTCTTAATTATATTCAGCTGAATAAAGTGGCCTGGCAGTTATCGGATCAACAAATTACGGCTCTTACATCACAATTTAAATATTATCAAATCGGCACACATAATTCACAAAAAAATGGAACACCGTTTTTTCATTTGCGGAGACTGACGCGAACTCAACCTCGGGAAGTTTTTACAAAAAAATTCCTTAAATATCTGTTATCAATCAGCAAAAATAAGGTTTTGAGTCTGTTAAATTAATTTTTGCAGATAAAAGGCGCCAAACATCACAGAAATGCCTATGTTGCGGAAAGGAGAACAAAATGTACGATAAAGTCCCTGAACAACCTAAAAACTCTGTCCGCATCACCATTGAATTAAATAGTCGCGTAAGCCGCATGGATAATACTCTGCTCGAAGCCTTAAAAAAACAAAGCGGCGATATTGATCTAAAAAATATTTCTCGCTCGGGATTAAAAGCTTTATTCACAAATGGCTTGGTGCAAATCAAAGGACAGCGCGCAAAGCCTTCTTCTGCGCTAGCCGTCGGCACCACTTACGTTGACATTTTAAAAGCTGAAACCGCAAAAGCCGTCGCAGAATAATACTTTCTTGCCACGCCTACCCGATTCCTTTAGGATTTCGGGATGCAAGCAAAAGAAAATAGTTTTACCCATATTTTTTTCAACATCATTATCCCCGTTATTATTTTAAATAAGGGGCATAAATGGGGACTTGATGCCCGTGCTGCGGTTTTAATTGCCTTAAGCTTTCCACTTTTTTTTACTTTAAAATCTTGGTTTTTTTCGAAAAAAATTAACTTTGTTTCCCTCTTAGGTTTACTGAATGTTTTAGTTTCGGGAACGTTAACTTTACTGGCTTTAGGTGGAATTTGGTTCGCCGTAAAAGAAGCGGCTTTTCCGTTATTGATTGGTGGTTTTGTTTTAGGTTCAAGCTGGAGCAATAAGCCTTTTTTTCAAACTCTATTTATGAATCCATCTACTTTTGACATAGATAAAGTCAGCGAACGTTTAACGACTGACGAAAAAAGAATTCAATTTTTATCATTGATGAAGCAAACGACCCGTTTACTTTCGTTATCATTTTTAATGAGTGCATTTTTAAATTTTATGTTAGCCATCCGAATCTTCACACCCCTTGCCGAAACATTAACGGATTCACAAAAACAAGAAATTTTAAATGAACAACTTAGTCACATGACGCTATATTCATTAGGGGTTATTTTACTTCCATCGATGATTTTCTTGGGCGGATTACTTTATTATACTTTCAAAAAAATTCATGCGCTAACGGGGCTTAGCACCGATGAATTATTACTTAAAAATTAATTACTAAAAATCAAAATCAATCGGCGGTGGTGGGGGTGGGGGTGGCACCTCGCCAAAACCTGAATCAAATGGGGTGCCCGAATTACCGTAACCTTCATAAATTGGCGGCGGGGGTGGCGGAATTTCTTCAAAGTTCTCCATCGGAACTGGAATTGGCTGATAATCGGTCACCGGTGGCGGTGGGAAATCATCAAATACCGGTGGCGGAGAATAAGGCGCCGGGCCTGAACTTGTTTTGCTACTGCCGCTTTGCGAACTGTTTTTCACCCAGCGGTTTTGACCACGTTTTCTTAAACTGTAACGCGGGCGATTTTGATTTAGTCCCAGCTCTTCTATTTCAAGCTCGTTAATCAAAGCTTCATTTTTATTAAAAACCTGATTGCGGGTACGTACCTGGATTTGACGGTTTTTCTCCATCGCGACGATTGTTTTTTGTTTTTCTTTTTGATCTGCGAGATACTCGGGCCCGCCTTCTTGCGGAGAGGTTGTTTTTTTCTGTTTACGGTATTCAGCCAGCCCACGTTCGCGCGATAGATCCCACTTTTCTTGGTCTTCTAAAAAGGATGAAAGACCTTTTTCACGCTCGTTATCAAAAACTTTCTGATTACTTTTTTCGCTTTTTAAACTTTTTAAACGATTCAGATTATGGTTTGCTTCAATTTTCAGCGATTGCTCCAGCTCGGTATCAACTCGCTCCGATTGGGCATTCGAAAATTCGAAAAAGAAAATGCACCCGAAAAAATAAATGAGAGACTTTTTTAACATAACTATCTTTAGAGTATATATTTATGCCGAGTAGCGGCCCATTTGATTCTATTAATTCGGGCATCTTCTCGACCTTTGTCTTTACCTTCAGTTTCTTTTAGGCTAGCGTCCAAAGCCTATGGAAATGCTACAAAATATAATCACATTTTTTGCCCAAACTTTTATTATCGTTTTAGCAATCATCGCGATTCTTTTAACGATCGGCACCATCGCTTTCAAATCTCGAAACCAAAAATCCTTTGAAATCGAGCTGTTAAACGAAAAGTATGAAGATCAAACGCAGGCGCTCAAAGAAGCCATGCTTTCCGACAGCGAAGCTAAAAAAGAACGTAAGCGTTCAAAAAAAGAAGAAAAACTTAAAGAGAAAAATTCATCGGATGATAAAAGTCGCGTTTTTGTTATCGACTTTTTAAAAGGCGACATCAAGGCTTCCGAAAGCGAAAACTTACGCGAAGAAATCACCACAATCTTGGGCGTTGCTACGTCAAAAGATGAAGTGGTCGTTAATGTAGAAAGCCCGGGCGGCCTCGTTCACAGTTACGGTTTTGCAGCGGCGCAGTTAATTCGCCTGCGTGAAGCTAACATCCCGCTTACGATCTGCGTGGATCAAGTAGCCGCCAGCGGTGGCTACTTAATGGCTTGTACCGCTAATAAAATTTTAGCCGCTCCGTTCGCATTGGTCGGATCGATCGGTGTCGTTGCTCAAGTTCCAAACTTCAATAAAGTTTTAAAAAAACATGATATTGAATATAAAGAATACACGGCCGGAGATTACAAACGTACGGTCAGCATATTTGGTGAAATCACTGAAAAAGGCGAAGCAAAATTTAAAGAGCAGTTAGAATTAACTCACGCTTTATTTAAATCTTTTGTAGCTCGCTACCGCCCTAAATTAAATATTGAACAAGTAGCTACCGGAGAGTTCTGGTACGGTGAAACCGCTTTGATGCTAAACTTAGTTGATGAAATCAAAACCAGCGATGAATACTTACTAGCAAAGTCAAAACAGCACCAAATCGTAAAAATTTCTTTTGAACAAAAGCCTACGTTGTCTGATAAAATCTCGGGCATTTTAACAAAAGCGGTCACTCTGACCCTAGAAAAAATGATTGAACAAAATAACATCACAAAAAGAATGTGACGCTAAGGGCTAAGCTCTGAGCCTTCTTTATTTTTCGCACGCAGTCTTGTAAACATCCAGTCTGTTAAGGAGACGCGTAAATTGAATCCAGTTGTACAAGTTAAAGATCTCGAAACAACATTCTTTTTAAAGTCAGGGCCGTTTAAAGCCGTGAACCGTATCTCCTATGAAATTAACCAGGGCGAAACTTTAGGTATCGTCGGCGAATCTGGTTGCGGAAAATCTGTAACTTCTTTTTCACTGATGAAGCTAATCGAAAAGCCAGGCATGGTTACCAACGGTGAATTTCTATTGAATGGCAGAAATATCTTAACTTTAAAAGACCGCGAAATTGAAGACGTACGTGGTGGCCAAATGGCCATGATCTTTCAAGAACCGATGACGGCATTAAATCCCGTTTTAACCATCGGCTATCAAATGGATGAACAAATCAAAAAACATTTGCGTTTATCTGATCAGGATTCACGTGACCGCGCGATTGAAATGTTACAACTGGTCGGAATTCCTTCGGCAAAAGAGCGCTATGCGGCCTACCCCCACCAACTATCGGGCGGAATGAGACAACGCGCGATGATTGCCATGGCATTATCTTGCAATCCAAAATTTTTAATCGCCGATGAACCAACGACGGCCCTTGATGTGACGATCCAAGCGCAAATATTAGAATTATTCCAAAGCCTGCAAGAAAAAATGAATATGACCGTGCAATTTATTACGCATGACTTAGGCGTGATTTCGGAAGTTTCAGATAAAATGATGGTGATGTA
Source organism: Bdellovibrio sp. (assembly GCA_014376435.1). Classification (GTDB taxonomy): domain Bacteria; phylum Bdellovibrionota; class Bdellovibrionia; order Bdellovibrionales; family Bdellovibrionaceae; genus Pseudobdellovibrio. The sequence goes on from JACMRL010000004.1 coordinate 64,074, forward strand.
CGGTGGCCAAACCTGCGAGATGGGCCCCACTCAAGATATTATTAATTCTCCGGCGCATCCTTATACGGCGGCGCTGATTTTATCTCGTCCGCAACATGGTCACCGCGTAGAAAGATTACGTACGATTGAAGGATCTGTACCCGCTCCGCATGAATTACCTAAGGGCTGCCCGTTTGCAAATCGCTGCCCGAATGTTTTAGCTGATTGCTGGACAATTAAACCACCACGATTACCCATCACCGGCAAACCAGGCAGAACCCTGGCATGCTTTAACCCACTGTAAGGCTTAAAAAAATTATGAGTGATATCATTTTAGAAGCCAAAAATATTAGAAAATATTTCCCGATTAAAAAAGGTTTCTTCATGCGTGAAGTGGGGCAAGTAAAAGCCGTTGAAGACGTCGATTTTATCGTACGCCGTGGTGAAACTTTGGGTCTGGTCGGAGAATCTGGTTGCGGAAAATCAACTTTGGGCCGCACCCTGATTCGCCTTTACGAGCCGACCAAGGGCGAAATTACTTTTGATGGTAAAGATTTCTTAAAATTAAAAGGTTCTGAGTTACGGCAAAAACGTCGCGATATTCAAATGATCTTTCAAGATCCTTACTCTTCCCTTGATCCGCGCATGACGGTGGGCCAAGTGATTGAGCAGCCTTTTATTATTCACGGTCTATTACAAAAACGTGAACGCGAATTGCAGGTAAAACAATTACTTGAGCTAGTCGGTTTAAAATCTTCACACATCAATCGCTACCCGCATGAATTTTCGGGCGGACAACGTCAACGTATCGCGATTGCGCGCGCGATCGCACTTAATCCAAAACTAATTATTTGTGATGAGCCCGTGAGTGCTTTAGACGTTTCCATTCAAGCGCAAATTTTAAATTTACTTAAAGATTTACAAAAACGCTTAAACTTAACGTATATTTTTATTTCGCATGACTTATCCGTGATTGAACACGTTTGTGACCGCATCGCCGTGATGTACTTAGGCCGCATCGTAGAATTAACAACGCGCGAAGAATTATTTGCAAATCCGCAGCATCCTTATACGCAAGCCTTACTTTCTTCAATTCCCACCATTGGTACCGGTAAAAAGAAAATGGCGCGCGTATTAAGTGGCGAAATTCCCTCGCCGATTAATCCACCCAGCGGTTGTACTTTTCATCCGCGTTGTCCGCAGGCCTTTGCTATTTGTCCAAAAGTGATTCCGGTACTTGAAGGCCCGGCTGATCACATTAAAGCTTGTCATTTATATACAAAAGAAAATTCTACAACACCAAAGGAGTTGTTATGAAATCTATTTATTTAGGTCTTGTTCTGTTCACTACATTATTAGTAGCGGCAGGCTGTACAAAAAAAGAGGGCGATGGCACGGCGGCTGGCCAAACAGCGGTAGCAACCAGTTCATCTGCGAAACTTTCCAACAACGAATTAAAGATTGGAATCTCGCAAGAGTTTGAAAATTTTAATCCATTGATCGCCAGTATGTCGGCCACAACTTATATGCAGCACATGGTTAGCCGTACATTATCGACGATTGATGCCGATGGTAAATGGGTTCCGCGTTTAGCAAAAAAGATTCCTAATTTAGCCGACGGGTCTGCAAAGATCGTCGATAAAGGCGGAAAAAAGAAACTGGTAGCGGTTTGGGAAATTCTTGATAACGCTTCTTGGGGCGACGGAAACCCAGTGATCTGCGAAGATTTCGCTTTAGCGGTTAAAATCGCGGGTGCACCCACGGTCAGCGTAGGCGAAAAAGAAGTTTACACGCAAGTTGAAAGCATTATCGCGGATCCTAAAAATCCAAAAAAATGTACTTTTACTTATGAAAAAGCAAAATGGGATTTTTACCAATTAGGTACCTTCTACCCGATGCCGAAACACTTAGAAGAAGCAGTGTTTAAAAAATACGGTAGTCAAAAAGAAGGTTACGAAAAGAACTCTCTTTATTCTAAAGACCCTACGAACCCAGGTCTTTACAATGGTCCTTACGTCATGACTGAAATCCAATTAGGCGATCACGTTACTTTTGCACCAAATCCTAAATTCTACGGTGACCAACCAAAGATTAAAAAAATTATCGTAAAATTAATCCCGAACACGGGAACGCTTGAAGCCAATCTTCGCTCGGGCACAATCGATATTATTTCTTCTTTAGGCTTAGCTTTAGACCAAGCTTTAGCTTTCGATAAAAAAATTAAAAGCGAAAACCTGAACTACAAAGTTTTATTTCAACCAAGTGCCGTTTATGAACACATCGATTTAAACTTGGATAACCCGGCGTTAAAAGACGTGCGTGTTCGTAAAGCTTTAAATTACTCGATCAACCGTGAAGAATTAGTTAATTCACTGTTCGAAGGTAAACAAAATCCAGCGATCCATAGCATTACTCCCAAAGACCCTTGGTTTACGGATGATCCAGCTAAAGTAACAATCTACAAATACTCTTCTCGTGAAGCAGAACGTTTGTTAGATGAAGCCGGTTGGAAAATGGGCGCCGATGGCGTTCGTATGAAAGACGGAAAAAAATTAACTTTTACGTTAATGACGACCGCGGGAAATAAAACCCGTGAATTAGTGCAAGTTTATTTACAAAATAAATGGAAACAAGTTGGTATCGAAGTGGTTTCTAAAAATGAACCCGCGCGCGTATTCTTCGGTGAAACAACTAAGAAACGTAACTTTGATTCCATGGCTTTATTTGCCTGGGTATCGTCTCCGGAGAATTCTCCTAAATCACAGTTCACAATTAAAAATATCCCGACGGCTAAAAATGGTTGGTCTGGCCAAAACTACATGGGCTGGGCAAATTCTAAAGTCGACGACATTTTAAATAAAATGGACACCGAGTTTAAACCGGAAACTCGTATTGCGATGATTCACGAAGTTTTAAAATACTACACGGATGAAGTACCCGTATTACCTTTGTACTACCGTTCTGACGTGGCCGTGATTCCAAACCAATTAAAAGGTTACCGTTTAACGGGTCACCAATTTCCGGAAACAGACGAAATCGAGAAATGGACTGTAGAGTAATATGTTAACATTCATCCTTCGCAGATTTTTTCAAACAATCGTGGTGATAGTTATCCTATCGTACGTTTGCTTCGGGCTTATGAATTTAATGCCCGGAGATCCTGTGGAGCTGATGATTTCGGCTAATCCAAGAATTACGCAGGAAGATGTAACCCGATTGCGTGAATTTTATGGTTTAGACCAACCCGTTTATAAAAGATATTTTGCTTGGGTATCTGATATCTCGACGGGAGATTTAGGTTATTCTCGCACTTACCGTATTCCAGTGACGGAGATGATGTTACCGGCCCTATTAGCCACTTTTATTTTATCCATGGCCTCTTTAATTTTTTCTTTGATTGTCGCGATTCCCCTCGGGATTTTATGCGCCCTTAAACCAAATTCTAAAGTTGATTATGCAGTGAACCTATTTAGTTTTGCCGGTATTTCCGTTCCTTCGTTTTGGTTAGGTATTGTTTTAATTATTATTTTTGCGGTTAACTTAGGTTGGTTACCCGCGGGCGGATATCAAACGACCGGTATGCAATATTCATCTTGGTTTGCGGAAATGATGGATAAAGGTAAATATTTAATTTTACCGATGGTTTCTTTATCGATTCAATCTATCGGTCGATTTTCTCGCTTCACCCGATCAGCAATGCTTGAGGCTATGCGCAATGATTTTATTCGTACGGCAAAAGCTAAAGGCCTTTCTAATCAAGTAGTCATCTGGAAACATGGTTTTAGAAATGCTTTAATTCCTTTAATTACGATTATTGCGATTAGTTTTTCTTCTATTTTTTCGGGCGCTTTGATCACCGAAACTTTATTTGCTTATCCGGGCGTGGGCCGCTTAATTTATTCTTCGATCATCGGTAATGACTTTAACGTCGCGATGGTTTCATTTGTTATTTCTGTAAGTATGGTTTTATTGATGAGTTTAGTCTCAGACATTCTTTACGGCGTGGTTGATCCACGTATTTCATATAAATAGGAAAGCCAAAATATGAATACGCAAAATCCCACCTTAAATAAAGCGCAGATTGCCCAACTTGAAAAAGCTCAATCGCTGACGCAAATTGTTTACAACCAATTTAAAGAACACAAAGCGGCCGTCATCGGTGCTTACGTTATTTTATTATTTATAATCGTGGCCGTAAGCGCTCCGCTGATTGAAAAAGTAACGGGATTAGATGCCGATTCACAAAATGTTTTTAACCGCTACCGTCCACCGATGACCCGAGTAAAAGCCGGTACCGATGTTCGTGAAACCGCGATTCAAAGATTCATCGATCAAAATCCTGAAGAAGTGATTATTATCCAGAATCAACTGATCAGCCAAAAATTAGTATCTCCAATTCGTCCGGAAGATGCATTGTACGATTGGGCTCAACTTGATAAAAATAAAGCCCTTGATGCTGTAAAGTTAATTGATACGACGAAAAAATCTGATCTTCGTCAGATTGCAAATCGATTTGAAAGTTTTCATATTTTAGGGACCGATGAACTAGGCCGTGATGTGATGATGCGCCTGATTTACGGAACGCGCGTATCGATGGGCGTAGGCATTTTAGTGGCACTAGCCTCTGCGCTAATTGGTTTATTTATTGGTGCTTTAGCCGGCTTTTACGGCGGCTGGGTTGACACAATATTAATGCGTATCACCGACGCACTTTTATCACTTCCGCTGATGCCCGTTTTAATTGTAGTGGCGGCAATCGATTTACAAAAACTTCCCTTCCTGAATCAGATTATTTCGACCGGTAACGAGAGTATTTTTAAACTAGTTTTTATCTTATGTATTTTCTCTTGGATGAGCGTGGCGCGCTTAGTGCGCGGTAGTATCTTATCATTACGTGAGCGCGAATTTATTTTAGCATCACGCACCCTGGGTGCGACCGATTATACTTTAATTACCCGTCATATGTTTCCGAATGTGCTAGCGCCGATGTTAGTTTCGGTTACTTTAGGAGTGGGTGAATCTATTTTATTTGAAGCGGCCCTTAGCTTTTTAGGTTTAGGTGTACAACCGCCGACCCCAAGCTGGGGTAATATGTTATTCAACGCGCAGGAATTAATTTATCAAGCTCCGTTTTTAGCGGTAGTACCTGGCTTATTGATTCTATTTGTCACAATCAGCTTTAATTACCTGGGTGATGGATTACAAGATGCGATCGATCCAAAAGCGATGCGCCGCTAATTTAAAGACTTTTTACTTTTCTTCCAATGGACCGCGATTTAACTGACAATTATTTAGCCGTGTTTGTAAAAATCACCAGTCTTTTCACCTAGGCTCGAATAGATTGGCTTATGCTCGGCATCCAATTTGGATATCAGTTCCTCATACAGGGGAATACTCTTATGAAAAAATTAAGTCTTTTAACAGGTGTTTTAGTCGCGGTAAATTTAGGTTCGTTTGCTCACGCGCAGAATTCTTCGTCATCTGAATTTCAGTGTCGTTCAAAAGCAAAAGAAATTGCGGCCGAAACATATAAAGGCTGTATGACAGATCAACGCCAAGCCCAGCTTGAACAAATCCGTAAAGACTATAAAGAGAAATTGTCAGAATTAAAATCTCACTACGATAAAGAACTAAAAAAATTAAGTAATGGTAAAACATCAGCGGCCGTATCAGCTCCTGAGGCTTCAGCTAAAAGCGCTCCGCAAGAAGCCACTATCGAGCTTAAGAAATTACCAAGATCATCAACCAGAGCTTCTGGGGCACGATCACTTCCTACTAAAAAAGGTCCAATAAAAACTCAAGTCATTGATCTAAGCACTCCAGCCGTTACTCAAGACCCTGAGACAATTTCGGCGATTCAGAGCGAAAATAGACTTAAAATCGAACAAGATGAGGCTAATAACGTTGAAATAGTTGAACTCCCTACGCAAGAGTAGTATTTTTAAGTTACGAACTAACATTCGCGATTTTTAAAAGGAGAGCCCATGGGAGAGTTTAGCGTTTCACATATGATCATTTTAGCGGTGATCCTATTAGTATTTTTTGGCCCAAGCCGCTTACCTGCATTTGGACAATCTTTAGGTAAAGCGATCAAAGGTTTTAAATCTGGATTAAATGAAATCGATGCGGATGCAAAAGATGTGGGCCCGCAAGCTCAAATCAAGCAAAATGAAGACATCACTAAGCAAACGACCGATGATAAAATGAATCAAAATAAATCTTAGTTCTAGTTAACAGCTAAATCTAAAGGGGTGATTCGATCTGAAATCGCTCCGGCAATTTGATTATTAATTTTCGAATACAATCCTAAATCATTTAAAGTCCACAGTACGACCGGAATTTTTTTATTCAGGTTTAGGTATTTTGCCGCAGTCCAATCTTCGTAACGTAAATGTAAAGCATGCGGACGACACAACAAATTAAAAACGCGCGCGCGTACAAACCAATTATTTTCTGGGTAGTCTTCGAAAGTTTGAATCAGACCTCGGTAAACTTGAGGACTGAAAAAGCGGAAGCGTGCCAGTGATAACGGATTAAAACTGGAAACCATCACTTGTTCGCTGACGCCAAACTGGTTAATCAGCTGACTGACCATTTTTTCAAGTTTGAAACCGAAAATTAATTTTGATTTAAATTCGATATTTAACTTTAAATTTTTATTTTTTTCGGCACTTAACCAAGTCAGTACTTGGGTTAAAGTATTTACAGGCTTTAACGCGTGCAATTTTTTAAAAGATAAACTTTTGATTTCTTGATTTTCAATTGCATCGTCGTGGAACAGAACCACCACGTTATCGGCCGTTAAGCGCACATCAAATTCGACCATTTCATAATTAAGTTTAAACGCGGATTGAATAGAATCTAGAGAGTTTTGCGTAAGCCCGTCTATCCAGTGCCCTCGATGCGCTTGCAATTTAGGTAGCCAGTTTCTAAATTTTAGATCTGTATTCCAAAACATTTTTCGCCTTACTTACTAACTGGCACCAGAAGAATTTCATCTTCGGCCGTTTTTGTGATGTCGTATTTAATTAAGTTTGCCCCGTTTTGTAATAGAGCCGTTGAATTAAGAATCGCATCGTTTTTCCAGTTACCCTTAACCCTTAATTGCGCAGACTGTTTTTCGTCTTCGCTATTATGCAAACCCATTTCAAAATCAAAATTCATATTTTTCCAGTCAGAACCTTTTAAATTAAGATGTAATTTGCGGGCTTGGTAATTTGCTCCTTGCAGCCCAGAATTTTCATTGAACAAGCCGCTGGCCGCTGCATAGGTTAGGTTAGCCACTTGAATTTCGGCTTCTTTGGATTTCATCGTTAAAGCTAGGCTTTGATTTTCCCCGCCCGAGGCCTGTATAAAATCGATTTGCAGGTCTTTAAAACTGAAGCCTTCAAACTGAACCTCGGGCGCTGATAGGAAAACTTGCTGACGCAAATCCGCAGTTTTATGATAAGACCAGGTCATTTTAATTTCGGGAGCTTGTTCGATCTGCGTAAGTTGTTTCCAAATTTTTGCGTTCAGTAAAATTCCTGTGATATCCATTTTAGCTGTTAAAGCATTATTCTTTTGATTGAAATGGGCTTCCATCTGCCCCTTTATCTCTTGGGAATTTACTTTGAATTCGGTTAACAATAAATCATGCTGTTCATTTTTTTGAGTCGAATGCATTTGGATTGAATCGATTTTTTGCAATTCACGAGTTCCGCGATTAGAAAAAATAAGATTTGTTCCGGTTAAAATCCCATCCATCGTCCAGTTTTTTGGATTGGTAAATTGCACCTGGGCTTTTATATCGCCTAGATCTTCAAAGCTATTTAGATCGCTTTTTAAAGTAGCTAGGTACTTAAATTGATTGAGTGGCAAGTGATCAATCTGAGCCGTAAAGGGTTGTAATTCAAATACAGTTTTTTTGAATTCAAAATTCATTTGATCAATCACTACGTGAGTGCGTTCGCCCGAAAGTTCTATTTTATTAATCTTTGCCGTACTGACGGCATCACTGTTTAAAGATTTGGTTTGCCCCGTTAAATCAAAACTTAAATTGATGGGCCAGCGATCAAAAACCGCTTCAAAACCATTCAACTTAACCAATGGTAGAAATGCTTTAACCGATATTTTTTTGGCTTTGATTTCGTAATTTAAATTTTTTGATAGCGAACTAAATTGACTAAAAATCTGTAAATCACCATCAAGCATGCGACCTTTTAAATTTAGCTGTACTTCAAAGTCTTGTTTATCGATCGCTTTAACTGAACTTGTTAGGTCTCCGCCAAAATAAAATACATCTGACTTCGGATCATTTAATGCTAGCAATCTAGACTTTATATTAATCTGCGATAAAGTTTCGCGCGAGTACTCTAAATTGACATTCAGCTGGCGTAAAATCAGCGGCTGTTGGTATTGGTTTTTTACGATGATTTTTAATTGATCGACGTAGATATTTTTTAATAAAGAGCTCGTTTTTTTTTGAAAAAGATTTTCCGCCGCGATCATTTCCGGTTTAGCTGAATCGGATTTAACTAAAACGGATTTCGCCGTAGCCTTTACGGGTTCAGAATCAACAATACAGTTATCTAAGTCTGCAATTCTTAACTCCACATTGTGCGCCCGGACGGTATCGACGGTGGTTTGTGAAAATAATAAAGCCGTCCAAGAAATAGGAATTTCGATTTGATCGATAAATATTTGTGATGACTGACAGATGTTTTTACGCGGACTTAAGCGCACGCGGTTTATTTCTAAACGCGGCCAAGGTAAACCCCAGTTTGATAAATTCACGTTAGCGCCTTCGAAATCGATGGTAAAATCTTTTTCTAGGCGACTTACTGCTTTTTGCAAATGTTTTTGAATTTTTTCAGGCGCTGTTTGTGATTTTAAAGCAAAGCCCAAAATAAAAGACATGATCAGTCCCACGATTACGATGCGTGGGCCAGGTTGGTCAATAACAGCGCGACTCATAGACCTTACACGAATTTAAACGAAAGGATTTCGTATTCTTTATCACCTTTAGGGCTTTGTACGGTGACTAAGTCCCCCACTTTTTTTCCAATTAATGAACGAGAAATCGGAGAAATAATAGAAATCATCCCTTTTTTTACATCCGCTTCATCAACTCCCACGATTTGGTAAGTTGATTTTTCGTCTGCGTCGGTGTCTTGAATTTCAACGGTTGCTCCGAAAACGATTTTATCTGACTTAATCGTCGCAGGATCGATTGATTCAACGCCCGATAATTTAAATTGGATTTCGCCGATGCGGCCCTCGATCATACCTTGACGCTCTTTTGCGGCATCGTATTCAGCGTTCTCACTGATATCCCCATGCGCGCGCGCTTCTTCGATCGCTTTAATAATTGCGGGTCTTTCTTCATGAATTAATTTTTTAAGTTCTGCTTCGAGCATTAATTTACCGCGTGAAGTAATTGGCAGAGTCTGAGATGAATTGTCTTGAGCCATAAAAGTACCTTCCTGTATTAACAGCGTGCTTAATTTTGCGGCTAGCGTCTAGCCTGGCCATTGGCCATACAAAAGCCCTATTTTATACCTAAACTATCGGGTTTACACAATCACATGAGGACAGATCCTAGTGCGTCAAAATACAATAATACGATGAACCTACCCAAGCAAATTCTAGAGGCAAATACTCTTTGGCTTTCAACTCACAAAAACGCGGATGGCGATGGTCTTGGCAGTGAAGTTGCTTTCTACTACGCTCTGAAAAGCTTAGGCAAAAAAGTAAACATTATTCATAACGATGCGGCTGCAAAACGTTATCAGTTCTTAACTACCAATATTGAAATCAAAAATGTTTCTAAGCTAGAAAAACACTCATTTAGTGCGAATGACTTAGTTTTAATTTTTGATACGCATGATCCGCTTCTGTGCTTTCCATTATTTGGCTTTTTACAAGAGCAGCAAATTCCGCTTGTTTTCATCGATCACCATGTTCCGGTGAAACAAAATTTAAAAGATGTCTCGTATCAAATCGATGAAAGTGCCTGCTGCACGGGTGAGATCGTTTACGAATTAATTAAAAAAATGAAAGTAGCCCTGACTGCAGAAATTGCGACTCCGCTTTACGCCAGTCTGATTTTTGATACACAAAATTTTAAATTTATCCGCGGATCAACCCGACCGTTTTTGATGGCCGCCGAGCTGATCCAAAGCGGCGCCGATCATTCGTTAATTCAAAAGCATTTGTATGATAATTGGACCGTACAAAAAATGAACTGTTTAGCTAGTCTAATTAAAACCGTGGATTATAAAAACGAGCAAAAAATTGCCGTGATTAAAATGACTAAACAGAATTTGTTAGACCATCAATTAGAATCTGACGACGTCAGCGACATCGTAGATTTATTTATGGGGATTCAAAGCTTAGACGCGGCCATCGTTATTCGTGAAGAAGAACCTGCTTATTATAAACTAAGTTTTCGTAGCCGTCGTTTTGAAGTATTGTCTTGGGCGCAGTCTTTTAACGGCGGTGGGCATCTTTATTCGTCCGGAGCTTGGGTTAAAGATTCGTTAGCGAATATTGAATCGCAAATTAATTCTTTAATTGCCGCGCAACTTCAACGATCTGTTAATTAAAGTAGTTAAAAATTTTGATCGGCAATGATTTGTCGGTCGACATTTTTTTAACCGAATGAGGCAAATACGGTTCGGCGTACTAATAACGCTTACCATCTTTAAATTCAGCTAGCTCAAGCGCAAAAACTTCACTGATGGTCGGAAATTTAAACTTAAAACCTAGCTTGATTAATTTCTCGGGCTGAACGCGCGTCGAAGTTAATACTAATGCAGCCATTTCACCTAATAAGATTTTTAAAACAAAACCGGGGACCTTCGGCAATTGAATAACGCCTAGTTCTTTGCAAAATTTTGCGGTGAACTCCTCATTACGAACCGGATTTGGGGTTACTGCGTTGATGATTCCTTGGTACCCAGGATTTGTTAATGCGGCATTGTAGATTTCGCACAGATCATTCAGTGCGATGAAACTGATCCATTGTTTTCCGCTACCTAAGGCTGCACCTAGATTTTTTTGAAATAGCGCGATTAGTTTTTGCAAGGCTCCGCCGCGGTGACTTAACACCATGCCTAGACGCAAAATCACCAAACGAGTTTTGGCTTTTTCTTGCCACTGAATAAATGGAGCTTCCCAGGCTTCACAAACTTCGGCTAAAAAGCCTTCGCCCGCATCGGAAGATTCAGTCACAACATCGTCTTTTCTTTCGCCGTAAAAACCTTGGGCTGAGGTAGAGACTAAGGTTTTTAAATCTAACGGACAATTTTTTAAAAGATTTTCGGCACTGAGAATTCTTGAATCAAGAATTTTTTTCTTTTTTTCTTTCGTCCAACGTCCGTCGATCGTTTCGCCGATCAAATTGACGATGGCATCAACTCCATTAAAATCTGATTTCTTTAAAGCGGTGCTTTGCAAATCACATTCGATAAATTCAGCGGGATAAGGAGTTATTTGCTGAGCTGATTTTTTTTGGCGGGTCACGATCACGATTTGATGACCGGCCTGGTTAAATAGTTCACCTAACTTAGTGCCGATAAAACCAGTTCCGCCCGTCATTAATATTTTCATTTAAGCGCCCTTTTGAATTCGGTTAACGCCCGCTCACGGGCAAAGGTGTGTTCAACCATTGGTTTTACATATTGATCCGTACCATATTCAGGTACCCACTTTTTTATATACTTTAGATCTTTATCAAATCGCTCTAATTGCGAAGTTGGGTTAAAAATACGAAAGTATGGCGCGGCATCGCAGCCCGTTCCGGCAGACCATTGCCAATTTCCGTTGTTCGCTGCCAAATCATAATCCAGAAGTTTTTCGGCAAAATATCTTTCACCTTCGTACCAATACATCAGTAAATGTTTCGTTAAAAAACTAGCGGTCACCATCCGAACACGGTTGTGCATAAAACCCGTCGCGTTAAGCTCGCGCATGCCCGCATCGACCATGGGATAACCGGTTTGACCCAAAGTCCATTTTTTAAATTCGGCTTTATCTTTACGCCAAGCCACCGTGTCAAACTGAGGCCGAAAACTCGACTTTTCAACGTGCGGGAAATTCCATACGATCTGCATAAAAAAATCGCGCCAGACTAATTCACTAAGCCAAACATCCGAGTTTTGCGCTTTAGCTTCGCGGGCCAGCTCACGCACGCTCACCGTTCCAAATCGTAAGTGTAACCCCAAGTGTGAAGTGGCATTCATCGCCGGGAAGTCTCTTTTTTCGCCGTATTCTTTGAGGATTTTTGTTGAAACTTCTGGCTTTGGAAAATCAAATTCAAAACTTTCAAAGCCTAGTTCACCAAGAGAAACTAACGCCGTCGTTTTTTTTACTTGGTGTAGGTTTTTTTTATATTCTTTATTAGGATGTGGTTTTAAATAAAATGGGCTTAAAGCGGCCAACCACTTCTTTTTATAAGGAGTGTAAACAGTGTAAGGTTTTTGCAAATCTGTAACGATTTCTTTTTTTTCAAAGATGACCTGGTCTTTATAAGACAAAAATTGAATTAACTTTTCCTCACAGTGCTTCTTTACTTTGTCGTCACGCTTAATTGCTTCAGGCTCATAATCGGTATTAGTATAAATCGCATCGACTAAGAACTCTTCGGTTAGCTGCTTGATAATCTCTAGCGGATTCCCATGCTTAACTAAAAGATCTGAACCCATTTCTTGAAACTTTTCTTTCAGATCGGCAATACTTTGGTGAATGAATAAAACCCGCGCATCTTTTTTCGGAAGGTGCTTCAGAATATTGTCATCAAAGATAAAAAACGCTAGCACGGCTTGATGATTACAGAGAGCATGATACAATCCGGCATTGTCATCGAACCTAAGATCTCGCCTAAACCAAAATAGAGTCAGTTTTTGTTTTGTTGTAACCATAATTTGATATTCTAGCAGGACCTGTTACAATCAGGAATTGAAATGTCAGAAAAAAAGAAAGAACTTAAAAGTATTAAAAGCTCGCTGATGTCGCGTAGCTTTAGCATTGCTAAACTAGGCTTAGGCGCTGGTCTTAAATATGCTGGTTCTAAAATCACCAATACCTCCTTAGACAGTTTCCTCAATTCTCAGGCCGTCACTTTTGCAAAAGAGTTAGGCGAACTTAAAGGTAGCCTGATGAAGGCCGGCCAAATGCTATCAATGTACGGCGAATATTTCTTTCCGCCGCAAGCTAATCAAATATTAAAAAGCCTGCAGTCCGATTCTCCCTCGATTGAGTGGAAGACGATGCACACTTATTTAAAAAAATATTTATCCCGTGATTTATTAGCCGAGCTTGAAATTGATCCTGTTTCGATTGGCTCTGCTTCAATGGGGCAAGTTCACAAAGCACGCGTTAAAGCTACGGGTGAAATTGTCGCTATTAAAATTCAATATCCTGATCTGGAAAAAGCGATCGATTCTGACATTTCGGCTTTAAAAAAGTTATTGAAACTAACTAAGCTTATCCCGGCAGGCCTTGATTTGTCGGCCGTTTTCGAGGAAGTAAAATCGATGCTCCGCCAAGAGCTTGATTATGAAAACGAAGCCCGCCTCACGATGATGTACCGCGATTTAATTAAAGATGACCCACGCTATGTGGTGCCTAAAGTTTTTTTACGTTATTCAAACCGCCAAGTTTTAACGACCGAATATTTGGAAGGTTTAAAAGCCGATCATCCGTTAGTTCAATCTTTGTCGCAAAAAAGACGCGATCAACTGTCTGAAAGTTTTTTAGATCTTTATTTTAAAGAAATTTTTCAGTGGAATTTAATTCAGACGGATCCACATCTGGGCAATTACAAAATTCAAATTGATTCACTCGGTGACGACCGGCTGGTGTTACTTGATTTTGGTGCATGTCGTGAGTTTAGTACAGAATTTATGCATAACTACCGCCGCATGATTAAAGGTAGTATTTTGCGTGATCGTAAGATGTTTATGGCCGCAGCAAAAGAACTGGGTTTTATTATCGAAGGCGACAAAGCTGATTATATTAAAGCCTTTGAAGACTTCTGCTACGAAACGGTCGAACCCTTTACGGTTGATGGCACTTACCACTGGAAAGACTCAGATCTTCCTGGCCGCGTAGTTAAAAAGGCTATTCAGTTTAAAAATTTTGATCTACGCAGCCCACCGCGAGAAATTTTATTTTTAGACCGTAAGACTGGCGGCGTATTTATCTTTTTATCAGTAATGAAGGCCGATATTAATTCGCGAAAAGTGATTGATCCTTATTTAGCCCAAGTCTAAAATAAGCTTTAACTTTGCTGGAGAGCTATCCATGAAACATGTGATAAAAACTTTAGACGAAAACAAATGGGCGCGCTTTTTATTTTACTTCTGGCTTTATACCTTGCTCGTCATTTTATGGGGTGCTTGGGTGCGCATTTCTCATTCCGGAGATGGCTGCGGCGATCATTGGCCACTGTGCGAAGGTTCTTTTATTCCGTCATTCCAAAAAACTAAAACCTGGATTGAGTACGCGCATCGTCTAATGAGTGGCACTTATGGCTTGATCGTTATTTACATTTTTCTAAAAATTCGTAAAGCACCCGTTTCGAAAATGCTTAAAAATCTTAATGTCGCATTGCTGGTTTTGATGATTTCAGAAGCCTTACTCGGTGCCGTGTTGGTTAAAGGAAAACTGGTTACGGTCGATGATTCGTTTACTCGCATGACCGTTATGATATTTCACCAGCTAAATAGTTTTTTATTAACGGGTGTAACTTATCTTTACTATTTGAGCTTTAAAAATAATAACTTCGGTAAACTAACGATTCATCATAAATTATTTTTATTTATCTTTTTAATCTTACCCATCACCGGCGCGATCGCCGCACTTTCAACAACATTATTTCCGAGCATTTCAGTTTTGCAAGGAATTATGGATGATCTATCGCACACGACTCATCCTTTTATTCGTCTGAGAATTTTACATCCCCTGTTTTCCACTCTGTTAGTCGGAAGCTTTATTACATGGTGTTTTAATAAAGGACATAATCGCTTAGCCTTTGAATTTATGTTTGCGCTAATCATTGGTTTTGTAACTTTACTAACTTTATCGCCCGTTTACTTAAAGCTTGCACATTTACTGATCGCGCATGTTCTATGGGCTCGCTTACTTCAAGTGCTGGCAAGCTTTCCAGACTCTAATAAACGATAAAGAAATTTAATTTGTTCATTAATCGAAATAATTTCCATCATTTCATATTGAAGATCGTAATCAAAAATTAAATACGCCGCAAAAGCCCCGACAACTTCGCGTGGGCCGGTCAAGCCGCGAATAAAAATTTCCTGCTGCTGTTGATCGGAAATATGCCCGCGAATCCAGCGGACTAATGCTTCGCTGAGCGCCCTATATTTAGGTTTAAAAGATTCCTCTAATAAAACCTCTTCTTGAATCATTTCACCGTCTGCCATTTGTAAAAAATTAGTGATTTGAATTCGGTCGATGTCTAGCCGAACCTTACCCAAACCCGTCATGAAAATAAGCATGGTTTGGTCATCGCGACTTTCGATTATTTTAGGAAGTCCATAGCCGGCCACCGGGCGAATCTCTTTTGATCCTTCCGGAACAAAGCAGACGGCAATGGGAATTTGTTTTGCAATGGACTCTTCGACCATCTGCACGTAACGAGGCTCAAAAATATGTAAGGGCTTCGTCGTCTTCGGGAAAAGATTTACGTTTGTTAAAGGAAATATAAAATAAGGATGCTTGGTCTGTTCTGGCACACTCGACTCCTTAGCCTTTTCAGTGTAATATAAATCCATGGAAAGAATCATCTTTTTTGATGGCATATGCCCTTTGTGTAATCGTTTTGTGGACTTCGTCATAAAACGCGACAAGAAACGTCATTTCCTTTTTGCATCATTACAATCAGAACAAGCGCAGAAATTACTAAGCCCGCAAGACCTTGGGCTTGATTCGGTTATTCTGACTGAAGATAAATTGGTTTACCAAAAATCAAAGGCAGTTCTCCGGATTTTGTTTGCCTTGGGCGGTGGCTGGACTTTACTTGCATTACTTTTATCGATTTTTCCAAATGGGTTACGCGATATTGCCTATGCTTGGATTGCCAAGAACCGTTATCGCTTTTTTGGAAAATTTGAAAGCTGTCGTATTCCTCGGTATGACGAACGCAAGTATTTTTTAGAGTGATTTTATGCCCTTAGAATGATTACTTCAGTTGGTCTATAAATGGGCGATCAGCCTGACTAAGCCCCAACGTATGCATTTCACTGGCGTGACACCACTGTAACTGATCATGTTCGGTTAAAATAATTTCAGGAATTACATTCAAGCTCAGGCTCCATAAAAATAACTGAATGCTTTTATTCGGGTAATGATGGCTATTTTCGGCTACAAATAGAAGCTTCTGTTCCTCTAAGCTAAAGCCTAACTCTTCTTCGATTTCTCTCTTGAGCGCTTGTTTTTGGCTTTCGCAGGGCTCTAGTTTTCCTCCCGGAAACTCCCACTCACCCGCCCCCGATTGCCCTGGTCCTCGGCGCGTTACAAGGTAACGACCGTCTAGCTCGCGCCTTAAGGCAAGGGCTACCACTTGAATCGCGGGTATATCGTTTTTTTTAAGATTCGTGCTGGATGACATGAGATTACTTTGTTAAAATAAGTTTATGTTTGCAACTTTAAAAAATGAACTGACCTGCCATGCTTGATTTTAATAATTCATATTTTGTAATTCTGGTCGCTGGGGTTTCATTTTTTTTATACGGAAGTTCGTTAGCTTCTAGCAGTTTACAAAAACTGATGGCAACGCGAATCACCACTTTATTGAATAAAATTTCTCAGTCGCAATTTCTATCAATTAGCGTGGGCGTAGCGTTGACGACGATCTTACAAAGTTCGGGCGCCGTAACTTCTATGCTAGTTGGTTTAGGCAATGCGCGCGTGATTCGCCTGAAGCAAGTCATGGGAATTATTATCGGAACCGCGATTGGTTCCACATTAACCGTGCAATTAATCTCGTTTGATTTATCTTCTTATGCGCTGCCGATATTTAGTATTTCGTTCATCGTTTACTTTGCCGCTAAAAAACCGCTGATTAAAAATATCGCCACCGTATTGATGGGCTTTGGACTTTTATTCATCGGTCTAAAAATGATTTCGATCAGTTCCCACTACTTTGCAAAAGTTGAATTTTTAACTGAGCTATTTCAAACTTTGCGTGATAATGTATTTTACTCTTTCTTAGCTTCAATGATTTTTTGTGCTTTGGTGCAAAGTAGTGCCGTGACCATCGGTTTGGCGATGAGCTTAGCTACGGCCGGAGTGATATCGGTCCACGATGCGGTGATTTGGGTATACGGAGCTAACATCGGAACGACAGCCACCGCCTTAGTTGCCGCTACCGGCAGTAACTACATTGGCAAGCAAGTCGCCTGGGCGCACTTCTTTTACAAATCGGTTAGCGTTCTTATTTTCTATCCACTGACTTCCTTCTTTTTAGATTTCTTAGAAACTTTTAACTCACCCGCATCACGTATGGTCGCAAATTCGCATTTCTTTTTTAATATTGCGTCTGCTTTATTATTTTTACCTTTCATCAATAAAGGAACCTTACTGATCGAGAAAATGTTTCCGAAAACCGCCGGCGATGAGTTTGGCGCCGAGTTTTTAACTTTAGATACTTACCAAAATTCGTCGTTAGCTAGCTCCTATGCGCAACGGGAAATTATGCGGATGGCCGATATCGTATCCAGCATGATTAAGGATTCGATTCACTTATTCGAAACGGAAGACCCCGGATTAGTTCAATCGATTAAAGATCGTGATAACCAGGTAGATTTTTTGTATCGTGAAATTAAAATGTTCTTACTTGATCATGCCAATAAAAGTACGACCGTTGTTCATCAAAATATTATGAATACAATTATGTTCATTAGTGACCTTGAGCGCGCGGCCGATTCGATCGATATCAATATCCGCACTTTAGCCACAAAAAAGCACGCGCTGAGATTAGAATTTTCAGCAGAAGGCTTACAAGAGATCCGACTCATGCATTCCCAAGTGGTAAAAGTGGCTTCCATGGGCATAAACGCTTACGACAACCCAGAAATGTGTGAATTAGCGATTCAGTTAAAACGTGATTTAGCAAAGCTAGAAATTTCGTTCCGTGAAAATCATATCTCGCGTTTGAACCGCGGTTTACGTGAAACAATTAATACCAGTTCGATTCATTTAGATTTATTAAGCGAATACCGCCGAATTGCCAGTCTTTTATGTAATCATGCTTACGCGACGACGAAATCAAAAGTTTCCTCAGGCAACTCCGCGCCGGCTGAAGATTTATCATGAATTAATTTTTTGGATGGTAATGAAGCGGTTTTACTTTTTGAGTCGCTTCTAAAATTGACTGATACTCTTCACTAAATTTTTTCATCAATTCAAGCGCAAAAGTTTTGGGTTCGATGTTAAAATCTTTAAGTGCACAGGTTGGAACCGGAGTTCCAAGGTTTTCAATATTAATACCTAAATGAATCATAGCCGACACACTTGAGTTCGACGCGATTGAAACACTCAGCTTTTTCGCACCATCCGGCGCATCCAAATAAAGATCATCACCTTCGCGGCGTAGTTTTTTATCTAATAATGCCTGAGCAGTTGCTACTAATAATCTTTGTAAAGAAACCGCCGTAAATAATGTTTGCCCGAAAATTTCAATGATAAAGTGTAGCATATGATCTGATTTAATTTTAGCGCCAACCACAAAGTCTTCGGCATCAACCATATGCTCTAAGGTCACATCACACGCGCCGATGAAAGCAATAATTGAATCACCCGGAAGCTTGTGCTGAACATAGCCAAACAACGGGGCTAATTGCGAGCCATCGTAATCTAATTTTTTTTCTACAAATAAATTTTTCATCATTTTTCAAAATTTCCCATCATATCTACGTGAGCTAATTTAAAAGCACGTTTAGCGCGTTGGCAAGATTCACACTGGCCACACCAATTTTCGTGATCGAAGTAACAAGGCCAAGTGTTTTGAAACGGAACCATCAACTGCTTACCTAATTCTACAATTTCAACTTTTGACATATTAATTGTATAGCACTGCACGTCGACTTGGTTGGCGGTTGAGAAGGATAAAGTTTTTCGCGTGGCGCGAATAAAATCAAAACTATTATCTGGAAAGGTCACGGCTTCTTCCGCATTAAACCCGGGTATAATAACTCCGGCGCCGATGCTTTCGGCAAAGCCCGCCGCAATATTTAAAAAGATTCCGTTCCGATTTGGAACCCAAACTGTTTTAGCACTTTTTTCAGATATCTTTTTATCATCTAATGAAATGTTTTTTCCGGTCGGAATCAGGCCATCTTTTTTAGTCAAAGATGAATTCCCTAAGTTTTTTAGCCAAGGAATATCAATAACTAAGTGAGAAATGTTATTTAGTTTTGTTAATCGCTTGGCGTATTCAATTTCTTTTTTGGCCGCGCGCTGGCCATAATCAAAAGTAAGTGCCAGTTGAACGCTACTATCTTTCATGGCAGCGTATAAATTTACGCTTGAATCTAATCCGGCCGATAATAAAATAACGGACTTCCTCTTCATAAAGGTTTTAAATCCTTCACTAAAAGTTGAATTGTTTTACGTCCGTTAAAATAATTCCACTGCATTTCACCCAGCACGTCGTACGTAATCCCCACGACAATTTTACTTTTTATCGACTCGGTTGGAGAAAATAATAAACCATCCACTTGGTTCGCTTTCGTAGCATCAGAAAAACTTAGCTTTAAATGCCCGCCTTTGAGTTCTTTTTTTGTAATGAGGCTGACGTCTGAAAATTTAATTAAAGGAACGTTAAAGCCTACGCCGTACGGACCCATAAAATCATACCACTTCATCACATTGGCATTCACTTCTGATAAATCAGCGGCCGTATCAAAATCGATCGCTAAGCTTTGCGGATTAGATTTTAAATTCTGAAAATGTGTCCTTAAATAATCGATCATCTGATCTTGATTATGACTCTGTAACTCAAAACCTGCCGCCGCCGCATGCCCACCAAAGCGGTTTAATACTTTTTCACCCGATTTTAAAGCTACCACCAAACTAATTTCTGAACCCGGTGGAGTTCGAGAGCTACCCACCACCATACCGTCCGAATTTTCCGAGCCAACAAAGGCGGGGCGATTAAAGTGCTGCGAAAGTTTAGTCGCAATTAAACCAATAATACCACGATGAAAATCTTTTGAACTAACAAATACAAAATCAGGTTCGTTCCAGTTTTCCAATATTCTCATGGCGCGCACATCGGCATCACTTTGCAAGCTTTGGCGGGTCTGATTGTTTTCTAACACGCGCGAAATCATCTGCTGCGCTTTACGGTCATCTGTTTCTAAATAAATTTGCGCCGGTAAGATGTCTGATTCCATACGCGATAAAGCATTTAGTTTTGGCGAAAAGCGAATCGCCACATCTTGGGAAGTCAGTTCGCGACCATCTAAACTAAGCGCTTCTAATAAAGCTTTTAAACCCGCTTTTTTAGTTTGCGCTAAGGCGACTAAACCGTGCTTCACTAATACCCGATTGTCTTCCACTAAGGGAACCATATCCGTTAGTGTACCAATACAAAAAAATTCTAGAACCTCTTTTAAATCCCAATCATTTTTAGGCAAAGTTGGATCTTCAAAAAAAGCCCGCTTCACCGCGCGCAGCAAATAAAACGCGACGCCCGCACCACATAAATAACCTAAACCCGAAGTACATTCTTTTTGGTTTGGGTTAACTACCGCGAAGGCTTTAGGAAGATTTTCTCCGGGCAAATGATGATCGGTTAAAATCACATCAACCCCTACTTCATTGGCTTTTTCAAAAGCTTTATATGAAGTAATCCCTACATCGACGGTAATAATTAAACTAATTCCTAGATTTTTTAATTCTTCTACGGCATCCGCATGAAAGCCGTAACCTTCACTTAATCTACGCGGCTGATAATAAGCTACGTCTTTAAAACCAATCTTTTCTAAACCTGTTTTTAAAATCGCTAAGCCACTGGTTCCATCCAGATCAAAATCAGCATAAATACAAATTTTTTCTTTATCCTTGTACGCGCGAACAATTCGCTCGACGGCAATTCCCATATCTTTTATTAGATTGGGATCTTTTAACTCACTTAGTTTTGGATTGAGTAAGTCATCGACTTTATCTTGAGTTAACCCACGCGAAGCTAATACTCGAGCAATCAGGTCCGGAAACGGACCCAATAACTTAGGAGTTTGGCTTAGACGTTCTTTCCAAACCGGCATGAACTAACCTCGCAGATATTTAGCATCTATTAAAAACCGAAATGATTAAGTTCTTTTCGGTGTCAGATTCAATTTTTCCATAATTAAGATCGTCGGCGCCGCTACGTAAATTGAAGAGTACGCTCCGAAGAAAATACCTATACAAATTGCAAAAGCGATATCTGACACGACCCCATTCGCAAAAATAAATAAACAAAGAGAACTGACGAAAACCGTACCCGAAGTAATCAACGTACGACCCAACATATCATTAATCGCGCGGTTGATTATAAACTTCGAAGTTTTCTCTTTATATAAATGTTCTGTTTCACGAATACGATCAAATACCACAATCGTATCATTTAGCGAGAAACCGATTAATGATAAAATCGCGGCTAGAATAGGAACGTTGACTTCTTTTCCCACCAAAATAAAGATCGCAAGCGTGATCACGGCATCATGGAACAAACAAAGAACGGCGCCGGGCGCGTATTTATAATCAAAACGAACAGCAACATAGATGAGGATGATCAATAGACAGTAAAATACCGCTAAAAACCCATTTCGTTTTAATTCTCCACCCACCTGAGGTCCCACCGTATCAATACGTCGGATATCAGGTTCAAATGCCGCAAACTGAGTCGTAATTTTAGTACGAACTTCGGCGATTGAAGCATTTAATTTATCATTTGTTTCTTTATCCGTGGCACCTGCTTCCCCTTGGAAACGCACGATATATTCATTACCTTCGCCAAATCCTTGCACGCCGATTTCGCCTAAGTGATGCATACCTTCTAAAGATTTACGGATCTCATCGATGTGAACATCTTTGTTAAATTTAACTTGGATCTCAGTTCCACCTTTAAAATCGATTCCGTAATTGATGCCTTTAACAGAAAGGTAAACGAATGAAAGAATAACTAATAGAATCGAAATACCACCGAATAAGCCTAAGCTTTTTACAAAGTCAAAACGGCCAAACGATTCAGATTCTGTAACATGATATGCTTTTGACATAATAACTCCTAAACCGAAAGTTTCTTAACACCGAAGCGGTGTACTAAATTGTCTGTAATTACTTTTGAAACAAAAACGTTCGCAAACAATGTGGTAACGATACCCACTAGTAAAGTAACGGCGAATCCACGAACTGGGCCCGTTCCGAAGTAAAGTAATACTAAGGCTGTAGAAGCTACGGTCACATTTGAATCAATAATCGCCGACATCGCCTTGGCGTAGCCTGCTTCGATTGCAACTTTGATTGAATTTCCATGCGCATACTCTTCACGAATACGTTCATTAATTAAAACGTTCGCATCGACGGCAACTCCCACCGTTAACGCCATTCCGGCAATTCCCGGTAAAGTTAAAGTCGCACCTAAAGATCCTAATAAAGCAAATACGGCTAAGATATTAATCGCCAACGATAAAGTCGTGATCAAACCCATTTGTCGGTAGTAGGCAATCATGAAAATAACAATCAATAAACAACCAATGTAAGATCCCATTTTCGCTTTTTCTAATGCATCCGCACCGAGCGATGGACCAACTCGGCGCTCTTCTAATTGCTCAAGAGTGGCTGGTAGTGCACCCGCACGTAGGGCCGTTGAAATTAACTGGGCTTCTGCCATTGATTCTTCACGATTACGTGAACTACCTAAAGTAATCACGGCTTCACCATTCGGAATTTTAGAATTAATTTTTGGAGCCGTTTTAACAATACGATCTAAAACAACGGCCATTTGTTGATTCAAATGTGAACCCGTTAAGTCACCAAATTTAGTCGCGCCCACCGAGTTAAATTTTAAAGAAACTTCAGGCGCACCAAACTGATCAAATTTAACGGTGGCACTGTCTAATAGATCTCCCGTTAAATCTGTATCCGTTTTCAATAAATACGGATTAGATCCCGCTTCCATTGTTTTGGCATGTTGAAGCTTTTCAAAATAGACGATGCTTTTGGGTGGAAGTTTTGCCGCTAAATCTTTATTCAAACGCACCACGTAGTCAGAGTACTTCATCGAACCCATCTTGTAGTTACCCGCTTTTTCAGCCTCAGTAATCATGGCACGAAGTTCTTCCGCACTTTTTTCGTAAGACACAATCATAAAATCAAGTTTAGCGGTGGTGTTGATTAGCTGCTTTGCTTTTTCAGCATCAGCCATACCTGGTAATTGAACTAAAATACGATCGGCACCTTGCTGCGTGATCGAAGGCTCTGCCACCCCGAATTCATCGATACGATTTCTGATTGTTTCAATCGCTTGACGAATAATATTTTGTTTTTGTTCGGCTAAGCTTGCATCGAAATATTTAATTTCAACAACGTCACCTTTAATTGCTAAAATTTGCAATGTTGTCGGATAATTTTTTTGAATATATGCTTCCGCTTTTTTTGCATCATCTGCAGAAGCGGCCAAGATATCAAAGCGACCTTGTTTTACATCGTTTAACGTATAATCTTTCACCGCGATATTCTCTTTCGCGAATTCGGTCTTCAGCGCCAAAGTTTGACGAGTCACGGTGGTCGCTACAACCCCATCCACATCCACTCCCATGACTAAGTGAATACCGCCTTGAATATCTAAACCGTAGTTTAGTTTTCCATTGGGCCACCAAGCTAACTTGCTGGTATCAACGACATTAGGAATAACAAAAATGATCGATGCAATAATTCCAATTAATGCTAACCACGTTCTGGTGCGAAGTCCTTCCATGTTACTTAACCTCTTTCTTGGCTTGTAAAATTTCTTGTGACATTGACACTTGCGAACGCATCACTCTGATTTGAACCTGGTTGGCTACTTCTAAAGTAGCCACTTGGTCGGTTAAGGCGGTGATGCGACCTAAGATTCCCGATTGCGTAATGACTTGGTCACCGACTTTTAAAGCCGATAAAAAACTTTGCGTTTCTTTTTGTTTTTTAGCTTGCGGACGGATCAAGAAAAAATAAAACACACCGATAATCACTGCGAATGGAACAAACTGCATCCACGCCGCTTGCGCCGGTTGAGCCGCTACAGGAGCCGCTGCTTCTTGTGCGAATGCGATACTAGAAACGGATAACTTCGTTAAAAGTTGAAATACTTGGAACATGCTGGTCCTCTTTCTGATTACTTTTTTAAAATAGCAAACAAAATTGAACACTTAAACGATCCTGAGATCAAGCTTTGATTAAGTTCCCTTATCAGACCTTACAAATCGCGTTAAGCAATCGTCGCGGTATTCTTCCCATCGATCTTGCTCTAAAGCTTCGCGCGCTTTTCTCATCACGGTCATATAGAAATGCAGATTATGAATCGTATTTAATCTTGAGCCTAAAATTTCACCACTCATAAAAAGATGGCGAAGATAAGCACGCGAATAATTTTTGCAAGTATAACAATCACATTCCGAATCTAATGGGCTAGAATCTTCCTTATACTCAGTTCGCTTAATACTGACCTTACCATGCCACGTGTACAAAGTTCCGTTACGAGCCACGCGAGTGGGTAAAACACAGTCAAACATATCAATGCCTGCATCGATTGAAATAATTAAATCTAGCGGCGTTCCCACGCCCATCAAGTAACGCGGTTTATTTTCCGGCATCAAGGGGGCAATATGTGGAAGTAATTCGTGCATCAAATGAATCGGCTCACCCACTGAAAATCCGCCTAAAGCGTAACCAGGTAGATCAACACTGGTCACTTGCTGTAAAGAATACTTACGATGCTCTAAACTCAAACCACCCTGCACGATGCCAAATAATAAACTCTCAGGGCGCACCATCGCCGCATGAGAACGCTGAAGCCAACGATAAGTTAAATCCATCGACTTTTTAATTTGATCATCCGTTGCGGGGTATTGAAGGCATTCATCGAAGGCCATGATGATATCAGAACCAAGATCCATCTGGATCTCCATACTTTTTTCTGGAGAGATAAAGTGCTTAGCGCCATCCAGGTGAGAATTAAATTCTACTCCCTCTTCGGACATTTTACGAAGACCTGATAAGGAGAAAACTTGAAAGCCACCGGAATCGGTTAAAATTGGCCCGTGCCAGTTCATAAATTGATGAAGGCCACCCATTTTTTTAATTAGCTTTTCACCCGGACGCAAATGCAGATGGTAGGTATTTCCAAGAACGACTTGCGTACCACAATCTTTTAACTCTTCCGGAGTCATCGCCTTCACCGTGGCTTTCGTACCCACGGCCATAAAAGTCGGAGTTTCGAAAGACCCGTGCGAGGTCATAAACGTTGCTCTACGAGCGCGGCCTGATTTTTTGTGAAGCTTAAATTCCCCTAATTTCATCTGATTTTGCATGGGAAGGTCTTAACTGATTCTTCGTTGACTCACAATAAGATTTAGGATCGTCTGGGTCATGAAAAATAGAATCACCTTATCTATCCTTGCCGCTGCCGTATTAACTAGCTGCCAAAGCTCAAAGCCAAAACCTAATCCGATTCAAGACCAAGCATTAGTTAAACCTTACGAAACTCCGCGTCCTGTGAAGGAAGAATATGATAAAGATTGGGATCAACAGTTTATAACTCCACTGCGCGATAATGCGATCCACAAAGAAGCTGTTAATGCGATTCGAAAAGCCAACGCTAAAGACAAAAATGCATTGGCAAAATTTTGCTTAAAACCGCAGATTATATGCTTCATGCAAAGAATTGCTTATCCGAATGAAAAAGTAGCGCTTGATCCAGCTTATACAAAACTAATTCACCGTGAATTATATAAGTTTAATCAACAAGAAATTGCGATTTTTGGTTACCAAAAATAACAGACTTATTTAATCCAAACCGAAAAATCCCCATAGCTAAAAAGCTTGAACTTTTTGGCTATCGCCCAGCTGTAGCTTTCCTTCACTTGCGCCAAACTAAAAAATCCCGCCACTAACGCAAGTAAAGTTGATTCCGGTTGGTGAAAGTTCGTCATTAAACGATCTACGATTTTGAACTCACTTCCAACTTGTAATAAAATATCGGTTGATCCCGATAACTTTCCGGTGCGCGCAACTGATTCTAAAACGCGAGTGGAAGTTGTTCCTAGTGACCAAATATGCTGGCCACTTTTTTTCGCGTCGTTGATTTTTTGCCAGCTCTCAGCAGAAATTTCGTAAACTTCCGAATGCATTTGATGCTGGTCAAGATCGTCGGCTGCAACCGGCAAGAATGTTCCTAAACCGACGTGCAAAGTCAGCTCAATCACTTGCACACCTTTGTCTTTTAATTTTTGAATATCATCTTTTGAAAAATGTAAACTTGCCGTGGGTGCGGCCATACTACCCGGAGATTTAGCCCACGCGGTTTGATACCAAGATTCATCATCACTTACGTTGTGACGGGCATGCCTTGCTTTTTGAATGTAAGGGGGCAATGGAAGCTCAGCCATTTTTTCAAAATCGCTCTCCGTAATTGCGGGCGTCACTTCGACTAATTGTGGGCGGCCCTTTTCTACAAGCTTCATTTGAAAACCGTTTGGTAAATCTAAAACGTCACCTAGCGCAAACTTTTTCGACGGAAATAAAACTTTCCAGGTATTTGATTCTGATTTTTTATCGACGCAATCAAGAAAAAGAACTTCGATTTCGTTTTTAGCGAACACGCGGCGTTTTAAAACTTTCGTGTTGTTAATAACGAATACATCTCCCGCAGGAATACGTTCAATGACGGAGTCTAAATTAATTTCTTGCGGAGGAAGATCTTTTTCAACCCACATCACGCGCGTGGGACGTGATGGTACGATTGCGATTAATTCTTCTGGGTATTCGTATTTTAAATCGGACAACTTCATAGAATGATTATGTAACACAACTTTTAAAGCTGCGCAAAAGGCAAAAAAAAAGCGGAAGCTCGTCGCTTCCGCTGAAGAAAGTTCTAGGGGAACCACCAAAACCCAAAGAACTATTCTTAAAAACTAAGATCTATTTCGATTTACTTTAACTGTAGCGACCGAGGGGGCCCGTTCCGCTACGGTCATCCAAAGGGAAAAGATGACCACGCCAGAGTAAAACGCGCAAAACACATAAACTTCATATAACTCACTCATCTAAACTCCTTCTATTGCACCGAAGTCATCCGTAACTTCTTGTTCACTTTAGGGGCGACGGTTTGAAACATTCATCCTGATTGTCTCGTTAACTTTCCGTCTTACTGAGCTTCCGTGCTCTTAATAGTAAGACAACTGACTGGACCCGTTCGGGTTAAAGAATTTCTGATTTTGGCCTTGTATTCATACTATAAGGTTCTGTTATGCAAAGGCGCATTCAGACATAGGTCGAGCTTTCAATTTTTTTGACCACCTATATTGATTATGGCAAAAATTAAGTTCAGTTTTAGATAGAGTGCGCGCGAGTGGTGGAATGGTAGACACGTACGTTTGAGGGGCGTATGCGCAAGCGTGGGGGTTCAAGTCCCCCCTCGCGCACCAAATGTCAAGCTATGCGAACTCTTACTTTTAAAAAAATATGAACCCTCAGAAGGAACTTCTGAGGGTTTTGTTTTATCGGCCGAAGCTAATTCTTGGTCATAATGCTGTTTATCGATGATCCACTGGATCTTTATCGAATCGACACCCACTTCAACTTTCTTAATAAATTTCTGCACCATGGCTTTTTTCATATCGTGATCCATTGTTTTTATGAACTTTCTGAAACTTTTAGCAAACGCTTCGAATGTTTCTAAATCAATGAGTCTTTTTTCTATGGGTACGGTGTGCCCGTGGTTTGATTTTGTAATCGCATCCATGATTTCGTTTTTTATGGCTTCTAGCTTTTCCATTTGTTTAAAGATCGGTGTTGCCGACACACTTTTAGGAATCTGCGAAAGTCGTTCTGCTAAGGCATCAATTTGTGAGTTCACGCCGTAAAGTTTTGTTTTCAAGCGGTCCGATTCTTTTAAACCTGGTTTACCTTCGTGCTTGGCTTTTACTTCGTTCATTAACGACTTAATCATTTCCGGTTTCGTCACAAATCTCACAAGCTCTTGCCAGACTGCGGGCTCTAATCGTTTTGCTGGTACTCGGTGTGGGTCACACTTAAAAATTTTCTTTGTCAGTGTAGAATCTCTTTTTGTGGCCCAGCTGTGCTCGTAGTAACCAACTTTACCGCATTTTCCGGTCGCAGATTTTCCTGGCAAATGGTCACCGCAAGTCATGCAAAAATTAACTCCACTCAATAAGTATGGCAGTTTGTAAAAAGACTTTGGCTTCATCCTAGATTTATTTTTTGCGAGCTTATCGTTTACTCGCTTAAATGTAACCTCATCAATAATGGCATTCCAGACGGCGCGCACTTCTTTTTGTTCACCTTTTTGCGTGTAAACCTTAACTCCAACGTAGGCTTTGTTCTGTAAAATATTATGCAAGTTATCGACGGTAAAATGTCCAACACGCTTGTGCCTTCCACCACCTTCCATATGTTTTTTGATCGAGTAGCTGTTATCATTTAGCCATTTTGCTGCGTGAGATAGACAGCCTTCTTTTAAATACGCCTCAAACGACGCACGCACAGTGTTCGCAGCGTCTTCGTCGACATCCAAGTAGCCAAGTTTATCTGGGATTCTTTTATAACCTAGCGGGATGCAACCGCCGTTGTATAAACCACGACTTGACCGGGCTTGAATGTTCGCACCGACGCGCTCACTGGTTTGTTTTCGCTCAAACTGTGCAAAGTTCATCAATTGAAATAAAAGCATTTCTCCGGCGGCTGAAGTAGTATCGAAATCTTCTCTAAGACTCATGAATCTACAGTTTTGGTCATGCATCATGTCCCACATGGATAAAAAATCACGGTTGTTACGGCTTAATCGTGAAAGTTCTGTAACCATCACAAGATTTATTTCTGAACGCTTTACGGCTGAAAGCATTTCCATTAGCTTCGGTCGATTCATGTCTTTCGCTGAAATCCCGGCATCGACGTAGACACCAGTGATTTCACCAAAATTGCTGCGCGCGTTCCGGTAAGTAACGGCTTCCCGCAAGCGTTGCTCTTGGTTTTTGATTGAGCCTTCAGGATTTTCAGCCTGCTCTTCTGTAGAAACTCGAATGTATAAAGCGATTTTGTAATTTTTGTTTTTATTATCCATCGGTGCCTGTCCTTCTTAAAGTAGGTGTTAATTTTTCAACTAACTCTGAACTTTGAAGTGACGTAACACTTAAGGGCTTATCTTTTTGGAGCTGGCATATTTGAAAATACACAAGCTCTGCGAATTCTGCAAGGTTCTGTTTAAATTCATCATCTGGTAAGATCAAAAAATCATGAGTCACTTTTAATAGCTCCCATTTTTTCTTCATAAAACTCCAAATTATTTCTATTTAAAACTTAATTCTTTACTCAATTCGTCATTTTCTTATTCTTTCCTTCAACTATCCATACATTAACCACCAGCTACTATTACCGCCGCCGCCTTATCTCTTGTCACCAGTAGGAGACCACTTTCTCTCAACTTGTTGGGAGGGAGTGGTCTCCTACGATCAGGGGGCAAGAATCAGATAAGGCGGCGGTGGTAAGTGTTTGTATTTGCTTTAATGTTTTTAGATTTCAGTTTTATTTATTTTTCAAATGACCACTTCCATTTACAGTGGTGACTGAGTTATGTCTTCGCTTTCGATTTGGCTCATTTACCTTAAAGTTTTTTTGTTCTCAAAAAATGAAATGGTCGAATCCGGTCTTAATCGCTTACCAGATCCCTCGCGTTCGATCGTAAGGTTTCGTTTAAGACTCAAGGTATAAGGATCATGAAACAGGCCTCTTACTATATATTATTGCAAGGCATGCCAACTATTCTGCAAAATTAGTTAAGTGTTAAATATCGTTCAGCTAAAATAAAAAAGTGCGATTT
Source organism: Bdellovibrio sp. (assembly GCA_014376435.1). Taxonomy (GTDB): domain Bacteria; phylum Bdellovibrionota; class Bdellovibrionia; order Bdellovibrionales; family Bdellovibrionaceae; genus Pseudobdellovibrio. Next base: position 94,138 of record JACMRL010000004.1, read on the forward strand.
TAGAAACTCGTGAAAGTTTCAAATAATTTGAAATATAAAATATGAATTCGAATCTTTTCAATGACTTAAGTGATTACAAATAATTTGTAAAACTTCAAAATATTTGAAGACATCTCAAATAATAGAAATTCAATATTAACAATAAAAAAGGCTAACCTTTTGAGTTAGCCTTTTTTAAAAACATTAGTGTTAAGAAAACTAGGATTTACTTAACAGGCCAAATTATATTACATCGGCTGTCTTTGAATCCGATGTTTTTAGATGTAACGACTAAATTTTTATCAGCGCCTGTGACATAATACTCAACAAGATAAGTTCCGTCAGCCTCGTATGGACTATTCCATATTTTAACTGTGTAGATATCAACTAAGTTAATATTTATCGGATTGAAGTTATTCATTTGGAAATAAGCTTGCGCAGTCTTATTGCATTCCGGCGTGAGCCCTTCAGTTGCTATTATATCGGAGTAAGCATTCGTTATTAGACCGCTGAATAAAACAAGACAAATAAGCAATTTTTTCATAAAAAATACCTCCATTAAAATTTTTAATACTTAACTGTTTATACCATTCAACTGCGGTTTTTCCTCTCAAATTTATTTAAATTGTAAGCTTTTCTATTTTTAACTAAACCCAATGAATTAAGAGTGCCTTTTAAAGCTCTCCTATTTCAATAACATCGCTTTAGGCCATTTCGACGCTTTCGAATCCTGAATCAATAGAATCTGAGCTTTATGCACAAAATTAATAATTCGCGGCAATTGTCCAGTTGAAACAGCTAAAATAGCTACGACCGAGACCGCCGAGATAAGGTTTTCGAGGCCCATAAAATCCTTTCGCTTTCTACTTTCGTCAGACCATCCAACTTATAATTACGTCGTCGAATGTTCCGATAATAGTTTTCAATAGCGTAAGGCGACTTATTAAAATGTTTCGCCAAGCTATTAGTGTCCATGCCATCAATCCAACGCAGTTTTGCCAGCTCCGCTAGATTTAACCTTGAGTCACGCCACTGTATAGGATACGTTTTATCCATTGTCAGAGGTTCTTCTAGCCTAGGACCGTGGGCACCATTACCGTCAGTACTCGAACCCACAATCTGGGTCGGGTTAAACGGAATGAGTTTTCCTTCTTTTTCTTGAGTTTCGGTTCGTTCAATATAAATTCCATCGGTTCCAGTTGCTTTTAAAGCTTCTTTAGCTGGAACATACATTCCAATTTTGATTTTCATCGGGTGGATTTCTACAAATTTAAGTAAATTACTAAAAATCGGTCTTTGTTTTTCTGCCTGAGCGGTATCTAGTCGCTCTATTGTTCTTCTTATTCTATCAACAAATCCCTTTTCATCAATTTCATGTTTCATGGCTTCATAAATATCTTTGGCTAACTTTTCTTTAGACAATTTCAATTCTTGAATTTTCAATTGCCCCTGTCTAATTTGTTCATAGAACAAATCAGCAGGCAGATCGGTCGGAAGCTCTGACACGCGCTGAACCAAATTATTGACTTTTTTTGACGTCGCTAGAATTTCAGATTCAATCTGCTTTTGTCGTGATTGAACTTCAGGAAGCTCTTGATTTACTTTTGATCTGTAAATTGAAACCCATTTCTCGATAAGCTGTGGGTCATTTAAAAGTTGCTTTAAGGAATTAAGTACGATTTCTTCGATTCTAAAGGCACGAACATTTTTGATCTGACATTCGTGGGCCAATTCTTTTGTAAACGGATTTTTAATTTGGGCATGGCCATAATAAAAATGTTTTTCTTTGCTTCGGCCAGTTCCTCTTTTGCCGCCCATACGTTTACCGCATTCACCACAGACAAGTAACTCAGTCAGTGAAAACGGATGATTCTTCCATTCGTCAGGTTTGTACTTATTTTTATTTTTCGTAAGACGATCTTGAACTTGATTCTTCAATTATTGGTTTCCATACGGCAGGGATTAATGTTACTTCACCAGATTTATCTTTGACTTCACGTTTGGCGATATAGATTTTATTTGTTAAAACTGATTGTAGCGTATCGACTGAGAAAAAGTTTCCGCCTTTGGCGATTCCATGTTTGTTAGTGTAAGATTTATTTCTAATTCCAAGTTCGGTTAATTTCATTTGAGTTTTACGAACGCTTCCTTCAGATAGGAAAATTTCAAATATCTTTTGAACTTGAGTAGCTTCTTGTTCGTTAATCAGTAGCTCGCCTTTGTTTTTGGTGCTGCGGTCATAACCAAGTGGGATTGTACCGCCATTGAACAGACCGCGCTTGGCTCGAAATTCCCAGTTTGCAGAAATTCGTTCTGCCGTTTGCTTTCTTTCGTACTGCGCGAAATTGATAAGATTGAAAACCATCATCTCGCCTGCAGCGCTTGTTGTATCAAACTGTTCACGAAGGGTTATAAAGTTACAATTATGCTTTTTAAAAAGATCCCAGATCTCGCAAAAATCTCGGATGCTTCGAGATAGCCTAGAAAGTTCAGTCGATATGATCAGATTAGTCCGGCTAGCTTCAACGTCTGAAAGCAGCCTTCTAAATTCTGGACGATTCATGTCTTTAGCTGATTTTCCTTCATCGCAATAGAATTCAATGATCGAACCCCAGTTGGAATTCATTTTGTTTTGATGTTCAACGTCTTCGATAATGCGATTTTTTTGTGAAACAAGTGATCCATCCGGAATTCGGGCCTGCTCTTCATTCGATACCCTAAGATAAATTCCAACTTTTCTCAAGCTGCCTGCCTTTGACCAGCAGTCTCAGCTTCAAAACTAACTTCGTCAATTTCAAGCAAGCACTCGATCAGCCGCAAAATACACTTTTCATACTCAGATCTATTAATTTTGATCTGATCAATTTCGATTCTTATTTCTAATTCCTTTTTTTTACTCAAGCTCTATTTTTTATCATCATCACTGACCCCCTTTATTCTATTCACCCTTTACTATTTCAATACCCATACCACCAAATTCAACCCCCCGCTTCGTGACCACTTCCCCGTACATCGTTAAGGGGGATTGGTCACGAACCGCAGAAGGGGGTTGGGTTTGGTGGTCTTCGCTAAAATTCTGATTTGATTCAAGGACTTAATAAAATATATCAGTGATGATGACCATAATTTTTACCAGAATGAAATTCTGCATAATTATTCTGGTAATTTTTAATTTCAATTTGATTTTTTTATTTTTGAAAATTTGAAATTTGAACGTAATCACGTACAGCTGATTTTGAATTGCTGAAACATTTAAAGCAGTTGGCGTTGTACGTGAAATTTAATGCTATTCGTAAATCCGGCCGCAAGCAGGACGCGCATTTTAAATTTATTCAAATAATGCTTTGAATTTTGGAAAATCCTTTAAATCTTTTAGGCCTACTTTAGATTGAAAGTCTTTTAAAATAGAATTTAGAAAATTACTGATAGTAAGCTCGTCAAAACTACTAAAAACAGTAATACCACTTTTCTTTAAAAGTGCAGCGGTTACACCAATTCCTCTTTTGAAACCACCCGCAGGCCAATGTTCTTCTTTAAGCAGAACATTGGAACCACAAGAAGGGCTCCCGTCCATTAGAATTGCATATTTTATATTTGAAGCTAGAAGTTTACTAACGAACTGGTGAGCTCCATCGATTTGTTCTTTTGTTACGTCCTGACCATTTTCGTTAATAACGACAGCAGTTTTGTCTAGGACACTGAATCCATCACCACCGACTATTCTTAGATTAGGACGAGGTGTTCCAAACACACTATCCTCAGGACAAAAGGGAACTAGAGTAACGTGGTTATTATTCTGTAGCTCTTTGACAAAATTGCTTAAAAGATCAGTCCCATTAAAATTACATTTCGTTCCTAATAAACAACTACTTACTCCAATTTGGATTTTTTCACTTTTTGTATTCATCTTTCCTTTTTAGCAGACAAGATTCTTACCTGTCAGTAGCGGAATCTAAATTTGAATATACTCATACAGGGGCTTAAATTCGGTCCATAAACTGACGTGCAGTGATAATATCTACGTTTTGAAATTTTTTAAGAACAAGTAAGTCACGTCTGTCGCCGCTTACAATATAAGTGCATTTACCTTCGACAGCACATTCTAAAACACGGTTATCGGCTGGACATCTTGGAATCGCATTGATTGTCTGTGTAGGAATAACTATTTCAGCAATAGAAAAAATAGGTGAAGTTAAAGTCTTCATTTCATGAGCAGTAAGGCCAAATTTATCGGAACTCATTACACGCTCTGCTTCTTCGATTAAAAAAGGTGACGTCACCCAGATAAATTTTTTAGATAAAGCAGCCTGTACTACCTTCAATGGCAGCCCACCAAATAAAAGAGCAGAAACTGTAATATTGGTGTCAACAACAGCGCGAATCATATGCTTTAAGTACGCTTGCGCAAAGTGGAAAGCACATCTTCAACAACTGAAGGCTTAAAGCCCTTTTTTTTGAGTCTTTTTGAAACGGCTTTTTGTGTCTGCTCAAATTCACTGGTGCTCATATATTTACGAACTGCTTCGCGCAGATATTCACTAATTGTTCTATGTTCAGCTTTTGCATGTTTTTGAATTTCAAGTTCAAACTCAGGTGGGACGGAAAAAGCTACTACTTTGGTTGTACGCATAAAAGCCTCCTGCCTGAAATTATACCTAGTTATACTAAGTAATACTAGTGTTTTTTAGAACTTTGACGAACAAATGCTTCTGAAGCTCCAATTAGTTGAGCTACGTCACAATGTGATCCATACTTTTTAACCAGCTGCTTCAAATTTATAGGATTTAATAGCTTAGCTTCTGGATAGGCATCAAGCTCAACACATAAAATCGGCTCAGATAGGTTTAATTGATTTTTGAGGTATAAAACCGGTTCGTCTACTTCGGTTACTCGCCCACCTAATGTCAAGCTAAGCGAACTCTTACTTTTAGAAAAATAGGAACCCTCAGAAGTAACTTCTGAGGGTTTTGTTTTGTCGGCCGAAGCAAATTCTTGCTCGTAATGCTGCTTATCAATGATCCAGTCTATCTTTATCGAATCTACGCTCACTTCGACTTTTTTAATAAATTTCTGCACCATGGCTTTTTTCATATCCTGATCCATTGTTTTTATGACCTTTCTGAAACTTTTAGCAACAGCGGGGAGCATTTCCATAAGCTCCGGTCGATTCATGTCTTTCGCCGAAATCCCGGCATCGATGTAAACGCCCGTGATTTCACCAAAATTACTGCGCGCGTTTCGATAAGCAACGGCTTCCCGCAGGCGTTGCTCTTGGTTTTTGATTGAGCCTTCAGGATTTTCAGCCTGCTCTTCGGTTGAAACTCGAATGTATAAAGCGATTTTGTAATTTTTTTTTTATTATCCATCGGTGCCTGTCTTTCTTAAAGTAGGTGTTAATTTTTCAACTAACTCTGAACTTTTAAGTGACGTAACACTTAAGGGCTTATCTTTTTGGAGCTGGCACATTTGAAAATACACAAGCTCTGCGAATTCTGCAAGGTTCTGTTTAAATTCATCATCTGGCAATATCGAAAAATCATGAGTTACTTTTAATAGCTCCCATTTTTTCTTCATAAAACTCCGAATCATTTCTATTTAAAACACACTCTTTACTCAATCCGTCATTTTCTTATTCTTTCCTTCAATTAATAGTTCTTTATCCAACAGCTACTATTACCGCCGCCGCCTTATCTCTTGTCACCAGTAGGGGACCACTTTCTCTAAAGCTTTGTTGGGAGGGATTGGTCTCCTACGATCAGTGGGCAAGAATCAGATAAGGCGGCTGCGGTAAGTGTTTGTATTTGCTTTAATGTTTTTAGAATTCAATTTTATTTATTTTTCAAATGATCACTTCCATTTACAGTGATGACTGAGCTATGCCTTCGCTTTCGATTTGGCTCATCTGCTTTATCGTTTTTTGTTCTCAAAAAATGAACAAGCCCCTTACTATTTATATTGCAAGGTATGCCAACTTTTCTGAAAAATGAGTTAAGTCCTAAATATTATTTAGTAAAATTAAAAAATGTGATTTTTCAAATCTTAAAAAGTTTCAAATAATTTGAAATATAAAATATGAATTCGAATCTTTTCAATGACTTAAGTCATTGAAAATAATTTGTAAAACTTCAAATTTTGTGAAGACATCCCAATTAATAGACTCAATTTTAAGAATAAAAGGCTAACTTAGCCTTTATCAAAAATTTCGTGTTAAGAGACAAGTATTATCTAACCGCAGGCATGGATGTACTACTTTTAATGACAGCCGCTTCGGCTGGAATAATGGCCTTCATAAAGTCGACGTAGTTTTTTGATTCAAGACATTTTTTTTCGACTTCGAAAATTTCTTTACCCGTCATTTCAACACCAAATGTTGAAATATATTTATCGTAAATAAACTGACCAGGCCTTTCAATTGCGGTCTTGTTATCAAAAGCAAGGCCCTGCTTCGAAAGATTAATATTGGTTTGGTAAGCCCGTCTTTCTTGGCAAAATAAGCCCTGCATAACAAAGTTGACTTGCCTTTTATTTGCGGCAATAAATTCACTTTTATTTTTTTGCTGTAATCCTTTGATAACAAAGGAACCAATTGCATCAACAGCTGGATGAGTCTCTAGAAACTGATCAAACTCTTTCTCGTCTCGGACATGCTGTAACTCGTGCGCAATGGCATGAGCTCTCTGACTAGCAGGTAAGTCTTTGCTGATTAAAATTTCATATTTTTTCGTAACCGGATCTTGGCGCACGCCGCCCCCATTATGACCGGACCTTTTTTCAATTTCAACTTGTTCAAGAAGCAGAATTTTCACGTCAGAAAATTTGCTGTTCAAATCGTTAAAAATTTTTAAACCTTCAGGGTAATTCATCAATGTCGACGCTGCCGGTGAATCTGATGACAACTCCGCATTTGCAAAAGACCCTGAAAGAAGAAAAGCGCACAAGTATATTTTTTTTGATGCAATGTTCATAGAGTCCTCAACGAATTAATAGGCTTAAAAGTCAAATAAATGATTTTTCATCTTACTGCTGGTTCAACATGACTGCTATCAGGCGAATCATTTCTTTGGGCTTGCTCTGGGCACCAATAATCAGAATCGCGTAGTTTTGGGATATAGCTATTTTTTAAGTAGTTGATATTTTCAGTAGTTTTTCGATCATTGACAGAATCTTCTTCTAAAATTTGAAGCGTGGCTTTTGATCTTGCTTCTAATATGTCAGAAATTCTATCTGGGTGCCAGATTGCCTTCACGGCAGGGTATCGAACATCTAAAGCTATTTCTTTTACTTGTTTCATTTGAGCTTTAGTAACCGACGTTTGGGGGCGACTTTCCAGTCTTTCAATATACGCGTCTAGAATATAATTGAGCGATCTTAAACGCTTTCCGTTGAATAAATGGGTTCCAGTATATCCACATTTAACTACTTCTTCAATTTTAGACCAGCCCTCCGTAGGTTCTGAATTCGCTGGAGTACGTACATGATCTTTGTTCAACTCGTTTGTCGATGCACAGCCAACGACAATTGCGATCGATATTAATACCAAATAATTCACAATTACTCCTTCACTAAAAAAACGAAGCTAATTTAGATTGTAACTGGATTTTTTTATTTAGGACATAAGTTCGCTAGACCCTTTGTATAACTGGACTCTTATACAGCTCCGCGATGTACCGCTTTTATTAAAAACAAATAAATTCAGGTCGGCCTCGAAATCGAATAGAATACCTTTTTAGGCCCTCCTATTTCAATAACATCGCTTTCGGCTATTTTGATGTCTTCGGTTCCTGAATCAATTAAATCTGAGCCTTATGAACAACATTAGTAATTCGCGGCAGTTGTCCAGTGGAAACAGCTAAAATAGTTACAACCGAGACCGCCGAGATAAGTTTTTCGAGGCCAATAAAATCTTTTCGCTTTCTACTTCCGTTAGACCATCTAACTTATAATTAAGTCGTCGAATGTTCCGATAATAGTTTTCAATAGCATAAGGCGTCTTTTTGAAATGCTTCGCCAAGCTATTTGTATCTAGTCCTTCAATCCAACGCAGTTTTGCCAGCTCCGCTAGATTTAACCTTGAGTCACGCCACTGTATAGAATACGTTTTATCCATTGCCAGAGGTTCTTCTAGTCTAGGACCGTGGGCACCATATAATGTAATTTGTCTCATTAACTTGATCTTTAGCCATGGCAATAACGATTGTTTTTTCCGAACGCTTTTTATCTTGGGTCGTGTCGTAAAACATGGAACCGGCTTTAAAAAATTGATATCCAAAATCGAAAACATCACCAACACCTTCGGGCGCCAAAAATTCCATGTTGGTAGTTATGGAAGCCGAAACCGGCGAGCGATTTTTCCAAAAAATGTTTCCCGATTGTTTCAAATAGCCGGCCGGATAACCGAATCGTTTCGTAAAATAAAAAAGTAGACCGACCAAAAATGCCGCGATCGCAGAAAGTAATCGTTTATTAAAAAAATTGATGAAAATGAAAAACGACCACAAACTCATCAAGGAAACAATCAGCGCGAAACTATTTTCAAAGGTAAGCTCTTGTTTGATTGGACTACCGTGGAGGTACATATCGATGATTAACGCGCCAAGGCGCTTACACGCTCACTTTCTATCGCCAGCTGTATTAAATCTTTGACAGAATATCGATATTTTTAAACCTGTAAACGTGCTAAATTTTTAAAAAAGGACCCATGATGAAAAATTTAATCTTTGTTATTTTATTTTGTATGACATCAAGCTTAGCCTATGCAGAGCCTTTACCAAAAGCACCCATTGATGCAAATCATCCGGGTAGCCTGGTGTACGCACATTCGCTATTCCACGAAACCATCGCAATTCGAGGCCGTAGCGTTGAATTTTATGCGCCCGCTGATTTTAAAACCAGTGGCGTAAAAATTCCGGTTATTATTTTTGGACACGGGCAAGCCATCGACGTGACTGGGTATCAAGAAACGTTAGAGCACATTGCTCGTAAAGGTGTCGCGGTTATTTTTCCAACTTACGATACAGGTTTCTTTGATCGCGACTGGCGAAGAATGGCCAATGACTTTGTCAGTTTAAGTCATGATGTTTTAACAAAGTACTCGGCTTTTTTAAACTTGGATCAAGTTGTTTTTACTGGTCACTCAAAGGGTGCCTATGTAGCCCTTGTCGCCGCGGGCCTTCCCAACAGTAAACAAACAGGCAAACAAATTGTGAAGCCCGCATCTATCGTATTATTTGCACCAGCTGGATTTGACACTGACTACATAAAAAATATTGATCCGTTAACGGCGGTAACGCTTGTGTGGTCTGATAAGGACTCCATCGTGAGTGAATCGTTGGTTAATCAAATTTATGAACAACTTCCTTCACAAAAAAAACAATTTATAACTGCAAGCAGTTACAAAGGCACCACGCCTGAACTAAACGCTAATCATTTTTTTCCATTATCAAAAAGTTTTTTCTTCGGTGGAAATGATGGAATATCACCCTTTCACTTTCAAGGAGTATGGAAATGGCTTTTGGGTGCAACTCAAGATCTTCAGAGCGGCAAAAAGACGGATAATATTTATTTATACGGTAACGAAGCCTTAGATACCGGAATTTCAAGCATCAAACACAAGGTTAAAAAAAGCTGGTCGCTCCGCGCCGCTAATGCAAAACAAAGCCAAGAACTTCAAACGGTCGATTACGTTGATGTTTCAAAATATCTAGGCACTTGGTATCAAATCGCACGCAACCCCCTTTTCTTTGAAGGCAACTGCGCATGCTCTAGACAGGTTTTATCAACAACTTCTGATTCGAAAATTCAGGTTTATAATTCATGTAATGATGTAACTGTAACGGGTCCCCTTCGTGAAATTAGCGGTTTTGCCACAAACGAAGATCCAATGAGCAATTCAAAATTCAAAGTTGATTTCGGCTTACCGAAAAAGGGTGACTATTGGATCATCGGTCTTGGTACAAACTACGAATACGCGGTGGTTTCTGATCCTAGCCGACGTTCACTCTACATTTTGTCGAAAACTCCAACCTTGGATCCGATCCTTTTTAATGAAGCTTTAGCAAAAGCTTCTAGCCAGCTAGACACTTCAAAACTAATTATGACAATCCAGCAACAATGCCAGTACCCGGTTGTTAATTAATACGACACCATTTAATTCCTATTTTGCCGCAGAGTCGACTTTCTTTAGTACCTCATTCAAGTAAGCCGGAAACATCGATGCTTCCGCGGATTTTGGATTCATACGATCTAATTGAGTTTTATATTTTTCATAAAAATCTGGGTGTGTAGTTTTAGTATCTAGTATTTTTTTAAAAATTTCTAGTTCGCGAGCTTTCTGTTCAATATTATAAGTGTCTAAAACTTTTTGCGCCAACGCATCCATTCCTTGCGCAGCTAGTTTAATCACTTTACCCTGACCGTAGGTTGCATCGGCCCAACCTCTAAATAAAGCATCTTGAGAATATCTTTTCGCTAGCTGACCCGGAAAGTGAATCTTTGCATTCTCGATTTGAGTTTCTTGCTGAATCTTTTTAATGTTTGCAGGATGTTCACCTAGAGTTAGCAGGAATTCACGCTGGGCTACATTGTATCCATCTTTATCAACGGCATCAAAAAGGTAGTGACCAATGCCCGGCTCAATCGTCACCGTTGCATTACGTAAAACTTTTTTTAAGGGTATTGAGATATCGTAAGTATTGTCTCCGATTGGCGTTCCATTTTCGCCATCGACGGGTCCCGGTACGTACTCTTCGCGATTTCCACTTAAGATCCGAATATTTAATTTAGGATTTACCAATGTCGGATCCGCTAGTTTACCTTTCGACCATAAAAATTGTTTAGACATATGATAGGCCCACTTACCACCGGCATCATTTTCGGCAACATTTCCGCCAAATTTCATTTTTGAAGTATGCTCGTCGTACCATTTTTCTAATTCTTTGGTGAACCCTGCGGGAGAAAGACCAGTCACACCCGCAATATCTTTTGGATAACGGGCCGCATATTCTAGCGCCACATCCGGACCAAATGAGTGGCCCGCTAGATAAACTGGTTTACCCGATTTTTTTGCCTCCAACACAATACTACGTATCCATTCCATAAAATATTTAGAATCATTAAATTTTGTATCACGCGGACCTTGACCATGAAATGGCATATCCATACTGATTGATGAGAACCCTAAATTAGCCATGGAATTCATATTCGAAATAAAATTACCACCGCTTGATTTCATCGTGCCTGAGCCGTGAAAAAATATGATGACGGCTTTTGAATTAGGATCGACCAGCGGGCTTTCGCCTTTTACATTGGGAACGGCCGTATTTGAGTAAAAAATCTGCGTATCCCAATTTTTAGCAAAATAACTTTTTACTTGGCCAAATCTTTCACGCGACTGCATCGCGCTGATAAAAGAAATATCACTTTTCCAATCCACTTTACTTTCAGCGAAGCCACGTACCAGTTCGGGGTAAACAACTCCACACATATTCCGGCGGCCATCACGTTAATTGGCAACAGCATAGCTAGAACATTGACAGCTAAGAAAGTTTTACGGGATTTTAAGCGTAACATAGGGGTGGCCTCCATCGGTTAAGTCTTTTGATACAAATGGAATGCCGAAATTTAAATTTTAAGTAAAACTTGATTTTTTATGTTTCAAAATGAGACTGGACGCTTGATTAGTTTTCAATCGCAGCCTGAAAATAAATTCAGCTGCACCCGTCTTTGGTTATTTTTTGGATTCATCTTGTAAGCTGCTTGCTCGATTAAATTAACGCTAAATTGGGCTTTTAACTTAAGACGATTTGTAACTTCACTTAGTTCTGGCAAATTAAATTCACCGACGACCAAAGCGTTATGACAGTTCGTCCAATCCATCGCGGCTAATTTTTCTTTATCACTGGCCATCAATTCAAACTGTTTATTTAATACAAAAGCTTCGGTAATCCATCCCGGAGTATCATTAACGCGGTAAACTGTTTTAATTTCGGGATGTTGATCTAAATAACGAGACATCTCAATTAGATTTTTTTGTGGTGGAAAAAAACTCGCGATAAAAAATAATAAGCCATTCACGCTATACAAAGAAATCAATCTTGCTTTGTGATTTTTAAAGTTCTCTTGCAAGTAAAATAAAAATGGATTCACGATAAAAATTAAAATCGGAATAATCGAAATAACAAATCTTTCCCATTTCTGTGGAAATAACGAATGTAAGAACACAAATAGAAATAAAATGACCCATAGACTTCGTTGATTTTTAATTGTTCTTTTTAAAAAATCACTTGGATATTTTTTAATGAAAAATGGGGTCAGGCAAAGTCCAAAAATGAGTAACGGATAAAATGTAATCGGCTTATTGCCGTAATCTGCGCCGTGCTGGTAATTATAAACCGTTAAATGAAGTAATGAGTAATGAAACTGGCCCCGTAAAAAATAATCCGGAATTCCCGCTAAAATTAATAAAACTAATCCAAGCGCGGAAGCCATGAAAAACTGTTTCCACTTTTTTTTCATGAGCGGTAGTAAGATAAAAATCAAGGCACAAAATCCTAATTGCTGACGTAGAACAAATGCCATCGATGCAAAAAACACTCCCCATAATAAATCTTTGGTTCGGCCGTTTAAATCGTAGCGAATTGCCCAGACCGCGGCCAAAGCCAACCATGGTGCAGAAATAGACTCAAACATCGGCCGAGTTAGTGCAAACGGAGCCGCAAAATAAAACGTTAACATCAGCAGCAAAAAGTTACGTTGCTTCAAAGAAAATCGAAGTGTGTCGGCTAATTTTAAAAAAGCAAAGATCAATAATGCGAAACTTAAAATTCCTAATACAAAAATCACGACCCGGTACTGCCAATACGGAGAATGAATTCCAACCGCCAGCGCCGCTTGCGCAACGCCGTGCATTGGCAAAATTTGTAGCGGCGACTTCACATCATCCGGCGCCACGAGTGTTTGCAAAGTCGATGTTTGCGCAGGTATGTAGCGCGTAATTCCCACGAAATACTCATCTAAAGCCATAAATCCATCGTTTAGCATCATTACGCTAAAGTAGATCAAACCAGCCAAGATTAAAAAAAACTTTGTTGGTTTGTTCAAAAACGAATCAGTTGATTGCATAAAACTACCTTATGATAAAAATTTAAAATTGCAATACCCAGCTTAGTCCCTAATACTAAATCCATGAAAAAAATAATCTTTTTCCTTATCAGCTTAGTCATGACCCAAACCACTTTCGCAAAAAACATCGGTAAAGATGGCGACAACACAGCTATTTTGGGCTTGAGTACTTTTTATTACTCATCAAGCAGTGAATCCGGCGGGGTTTCGACAACATCGACAAACACGATTTACGATTTAAAAGGTGGATACGTAACTAGCAAAGGTTTATTTTTAGGACTTTTATATACGATGAGAGATGATAATCTTCCCGGAGCCGTAGCCACTGGAGGAACGCAACTGGGCGCCTCCGTCGGCTACTACGGAAGTTCAGGCATTCACTTCGTTGGTCATTACATCACCTCGGCAAAATTAGGTGGAAACCCTTCTGCTTACGAAAAAGGTTCGGGTATTCAAGCTGACTTCGGTTATCTTTCGTCAGTGACTTCAAACTTTTTTATTGGTGTTGATCTTTCCTATCGATCAATCACGTACAAAGATCAAGGTGGGGTCACTTTAACAAATAGTTATAAACGCACCGAGCTTTTTCCGATGCTCTCACTGATGTTTACGTTGATGTAATCGATGTATAAAGGCGAAAAGTTTAATAGCATCAGTCATCTTATCGGTGTTATTTTAGCCTGCGTCGGCGTATCTTTTTTAATTTCATCTTCAATCGATAAAGGGGATGTTTATAAAATCATCGCCTTTAGTATTTACGGGGCTATTTTAATTGGCCTTTACATCGTCTCTACCATTTATCACAGCATTAAAGGTCCCTGGAAAAATGTCTTACGACAAATGGATTATCTTTCTATCTACGTGATGATTGCGGGCTCTTACACCCCATTTACTTTAGTTACTTTGCGCGGCGTCTGGGGTTGGTCGCTATTTGCAATTATTTGGACTCTAGCCTTAGCGGGAATTATTCAAGAAATTTACTTAGGTAAAAAAACACGTCGTTATTCTTTAATAATTTATTTACTGATGGGTTGGCTGATCGTGGTTGCGATGAAACCCTTAATAAGCTCTTTGGCTCCGGCGGGTCTGTGGTGGCTGATTGCCGGTGGTTTATCTTACACCGTGGGCGTGATCTTTTTTGTCATGGATGAAAAAGTTCGGCATTTTCACGGGGTTTGGCATTTATTCGTAATGGGTGGAAGTATCTGCCAATTTGTTTGCTTATATTTATACGTAGCTTAACCAAAAATTAATGAACGAAAGGTTTTTATGAAAAAAATTATTTTACTTTGCTTAGGTTTAACTTTAGCAATTTCCGCACAAGCTAAAATTGTGATGGAAAAAGTTGATTACAAACAAGCCGAAGCTGCTTTAGAAGGTTTTGTCGTCTACGATACGACATTTGCGAAACCTGGCAAAAAATTACCCGGCATGGTAATTGTGCATGACTGGATGGGAGTCGGCGATTACGTAAAAGTGCGCGCTGAACAGGTGGCTAAACTTGGTTACGTCGCATTTGTTGCGGATATTTACGGTAAAGGCGTACGTCCGAAAGATGGCAAAGAAGCTTCAGTTTTAGCCGGCCAATATCGCAATGGCGACCGTAAATTATTACGGGCCCGCGCGGAAGCCGCGTTAAATGAACTTCAAAAAAATAAATTTGTTGATACCACAAAAATAAGCGCGATGGGCTACTGCTTTGGCGGAACCACGGTTTTAGAAATGGCCCGCGCGGGTCAAAAAATTAAATCAGCACTTAGCTTTCATGGTAACTTAGCAGCCGTAAGCAAAGACGATGCAAAAAACATTAAAGTTCCTTTATTGATTATGCACGGAGCGATTGATCCGTACGTAAGTCCTGAAGAGGTAGCTACATTTCAAAAAGAATTAAACGATGCGGGCGTTGATTACCAATTTATTTCGTACAGCGGAGCCGTTCATGCTTTTACTGAAGCTCACGTTGGTAGCGATACTAAATCGGGAGCGGCTTACAACAAAAAAGCTGATGAGCGATCGACCGAGGCGATGAAGACTTTTTTAGCCGAAGTGAATAAGTAACTACTATTCAAGCCACATTCTTTGCAGCAGGCGGGTTTCACATTTACCTGAAAAACCATGCTGCGCGGCCCGGGTCGTCGGCGCTTGTTCTAAAAATCTGCGTATACCCGGAATATTTGCATCGATCATGTTTTTAACAGCGGTTTGATCCGGCGTATGTGAAAATCCTAATTCAAATAATAAAGACCAAACCCCATGCTTCCAGTAAGCATAATCTTCAAAAGTCCCATCGGCCGGATATAAAACTTCGGTGTTGTTACCGACTTGATAATGACTTTCCTCCGTCGCCGCTTTCGTTAGTTTTAAAAACTGCGCATCGTTCGGAGTTGATAAATCACTGGTCGAGATCCCCCAAGGATAAACCACCGCGGGCCAAAAAGTATGGAGCGTTGCAGAGGTTACGATATTTTTTTGTTCAATAAAATCCGCTAAAGACTTGGTCGATTTTAAATTATAACTTTGACCTGATACACAAGGCCCTGGGTAATCACGGTTCGGATCAAACGAGCTATTTAGATTAGATTCGTAACGGTTATTCTGATTGTAACCACCCGTATTTAATACCGGCACCACAAATACCGTTTGCCCGTCGACCGGCTTTTTCGCTAGCGCATCCGCTACGCCCATGGCCACCGCGGTTGACCCGTATTCATTTCCATGATGGGTCGCCACCACCAAAGTATTCACGGGACCATTACCAATCTGTAAGGCCTGAATCGGAATTCCTTTATCAGATATTCCGATCGTTAGTAATTTAGTTGTTCCGGGATTTTGCGCCGCGATTTGCTCAATGGTCGTGACGATGCGGTCATAATTTGAAGCACTTGGTCCCGCTAGTAAAAAAAGCGAAAGAATTGTATTTAACATACAATAATTCTTTCAGTCTTTATTTAGGTCGTCCACACGACTAGCCTTAATAACGATCAATTTCTAGACTGAAAATCTAGACCCACTTAGTAATCGCAATCAGCCACGTTAAAGTCTTTCGTGCACTTAGGCTCTAAATTTAAAGGACGTTCGACGATATCGCCCCACTTACCACTCACGTTACAACGCTTACGAAAGCACTTGTCGCCATCAATCCACCACGCACATTGATCTTTTTGTGCGAAAGGTTTTTTACATAAAAATGAATCCTCGTAAGCCTTACGCTTTTTGATTTTATCATCTTCATTTTTTTTAAAAGCGTTTTTCTTATCAAGAATACTTTGCCGGATTGCTTTTTCTTTATCAAAAAATTGTTGAATCTCAAACTTTTGCACCGCACCTAACTTACCTTGAGGAATTTTACGGTTATCTAACAAATAGTCGTATTTTAATCCGTTCCCGTCAGCCGCAAACACCCCAACAAACTTAATTTTCTCACCGGCCTTTAAAGTTTGTTTTTTCTCGTAAGCAAAAAACTCTAACAGCCACTCTCCGCGAATCATACGCACTTCCACCGAAGGCTCTTTCATATCTAAATAGATCATTGCATCGGCATCTTTCGGTTGTTCTAAATCGAAAAAGACCGTCTTAATCTGATTACGTTTTTGATCAGCCGATTCTCCACTGTGACGAGTACGAATTTCGCCATTTAATAAGAAAATGTCGTACGTTGCAATTGCGGCGCTATGGACCTCGGGAATTTGTACTTTAGATTTTGGATAGACCGTTAACTCACTTTGAGTGGTCATCTGTAGTGAAACTTCATCAGCGTTTGCCGTCACCACAAAGAAAGGTGATTTTACTAAATAATTTTTACGCAGCGGAGCAGAACTCTTGTTTTCAAAAACGATCAATGGCGAAGACTTCCAATCAGTGATTTCCGGATAGGCTAAGGCAGTGGTTGTAAAACCGAATACTAAAATCGTCGCTAAAAATTTCATATCTTATTCTCCGGGAGCATTTGTAACTCTTTTAGCTTTGACCACTTCATAAAAACAGAATGGGCCGCATTACGTGCAATCACGTAACCCGGCCAACCATCTAAAAAGCCTAATTTCCAAATGTAGCATTCAATAAATTTTACGCTGGGCTTCGTTAAAAAATGAAACCACGAAAATTTTTTCCCCTTTTCCTGAAGATCATTCGCTAACAACGAAGAGTATTTATCATTGGTCTGAATTTGGTGAGAGATGTTTTTAAAAACATAGTGATTTAAGTTACTTATTAAGCTTTCGTAATTTTTCGCTTCAACTTTCTCATGCACATTTGACTGATTCCATTCTGCATGTAGGCGATTAAAAAGTCGTACTTGGTAATCTGGATACCAGCCACCGTGACGAATCCAGCGCCCCAAAAAATTTGAAAGTCTTGGCAAACGATAAGCTGTTTCAATATTTAAATTCATTAGTTTTGCGCTAATTTCATTTCTAAGCTCGGGACTGACTTCTTCATCCGCATCAATCGAAAGAATCCAATCATGACTGGCTAACGCAGTGACCTGATGCTTTGTTGAGCCAAAACCTAACCATGCACCGTTGGTCACTTTCGCGCCCATTTTCTGCGCAATCTCGACGGTTAAATCCGTAGAGCCTGAGTCATAAATAACCACTTCCGCCGCCCATTCGACGGACTTCAAAGCACGGGCAATGTTTTTCTCTTCGTTCAAAGTAATGATGGCCACACTGATTGGTAGTTTTTGGCCACCATTTAAGCCATTGGCTTGAAAGTGATTTGTCATAAAATCATGTCACAACCTTTCATCTTTCTTGTCAAACCAAAGTCTAGATGGTTACCATAAGCTTATGAAAAAATTATTTACAAAACAGACAGCAATGATTGGTTTTATCTTTTTTGCGGCTTTTATTTTAAGTCGCACATCACACGCGTATTTAGCCGTTAATGAAACCGCTGAATTATTACCAGATGGATATTTTAAATTTGGTGTCGCACCCCAATTACGTTTATCAGATGGCGGCGGATTAAATGTGGGGGCTTTCTTTGATACTTTTATTGCTGATGATTTAAATGGTCGTTTTGAATTAGGTGGCGGCAAAACTGATTTTTGGTCTCAAGCCTCAGTAAAATGGGTGCCATTTCCAGATGTCGAACGTCAACCTGCTTTGGGCATACGCGGTGCTTTTATCTACGCGCGCGATGAAAATTTAGATTTTTATAATTTTCAAGTGGCTCCCATGATGAGTAAGGTAGCCGACACCCGCTACGGAAAAATGATTCCATTCGTGGCTTTGCCGATTACTTTTATGAATACAAAAAATAACAGCACAACCGCAACTCAATTCACCGTGGGCGCCGAGTGGTTTTCAAATAAAGATATGCATGTGGGTGCAGAAATTGATTTAAATTTATCGAAATCTTACACGAGCGTTTCAACCTTTATCAGTTTTCCGTTCGACGCAGCGATCGGTTACAAGAAGTAATATGCTAAAGTGGTTATTCGGATCATCTTCAGGAGCCGGTGCTGATATCTATGTCGACCTAGGGACGGCCAACACCCTAATCGCCGTTCGCAATAAAGGCATTGTCTTGAACGAGCCTAGTCACGTAATGGTTTCAGAAACCAATGTGAAAAAAAGAAAAGTTTTAGGGATTGGTTTAGAGGGCAGCGAAATCGCCAAAAAAAATCCGGGCCATATCGTGACCATTAAGCCAATTCGTGACGGCGTCATCGCCGATTTCGACGCGACCCAAACAATGATGAAATACTTTTTAGCAAAAGTTTTAAAATCAGCTTCTTTATCTAGACCACAAGTGGTGGTTTCGCTTCCGTACGGAGTCACTGAAGTTGAGAAAAAAGCCGTGATTCAAGCGTGCCGTTCCGCGGGCGCAAGACGTACAATTTTGATTGATGAGCCCATGGCCGCTGCCATCGGCGCAAACTTAGCAATCAAAGAAGCCTCTGGCCAAATGATTATCGACATCGGTGGCGGTACCACTGAAATTGCGGTGATTGCATTAGCTGATATCGTTTACTGTGAACCTTTACGAATGGGTGGTCATAAGTTTGATGAGGCCATCATTCGCTACATGAAAGATTCTAAAAAATTAATCGTGGACGAAGCGGGCGCCGAGCATTTAAAAATTGAATTAGGCACCGCCTTACCCAAGAAAAATATTATCTCGATCGAAGTTGAAGGCCGTGATTTAGATACGGGTTTTCCTCGTAAACAAAAAGTAACTTCCGAAGAAATCGGCATGGCACTTTCTGATTCGATTCAAATTATCGTACACGGAATTTTAAATGCTTTAGAAAATACACCGCCCGAATTAGTTTCCGATATTATCGGAAACGGAATCACTTTAGCGGGCGGCGGAGCCTTGATTAAAGAATTAGCCGCAAAAATTGAAGCGGAAGTTCGTATTCCCGTCCGCGTAGCCGATCACCCATTAACGGCGATTGCACTCGGCGGAGAAAAAGTTCTGTCAGACCCTGATCTATTAGATAAAATTCAACTCGAAGTATAATTCGGAGCGCTCATGAGTACTCTTACCAATCCGCGAAAAATTTTAATGACCTGTGCACTACCCTACGCGAATGGTCCCATCCACTTGGGTCATATGCTAGAACATATTGAAGCCGATATTTTTTCGCGTTTTCAAAAGATGAGCGGCCACGACTGCGTATTTATTTGTGCGGATGATACGCATGGTACGCCGATCATGATTAAAGCGCGCGAGCAAAAAATTACTCCGGAAGAACTGATCACTCAATCGGCGATTGATCATTTAAAAGATTTCGAAGATTTTGGCATCGCATTTGATCATTACGGCTCCACCAACTCACCAGAAAATAAAAAATTATGTGACCTATTCTACGAACGCATGAAAGCGAAGGGCCACACCCATAAAAAGGGAATTGAGCAGCTTTACTGCGAGCACGACAAAATGTTTTTACCGGATCGCTTCGTAAAAGGCACCTGCCCGAAATGCAAATCAAAAGACCAGTACGGTGATTCTTGCGACGTGTGCAGTGCGACCTATTCACCGGAAGATTTAATTGAACCGGGTTGTTCAATTTGCGGCACAAAGCCCATTAAGAAAAAATCGAATCACATTTTTTTTAAAGTAAATGATTTTAAGCAATACTTAACGGAATGGTTACCGCTTCACACCGTTCCTGAAGTTTCTAAAAAAATGATGGAGTGGTTTAATGAAGATTTACGTGATTGGGATATTTCCCGCGATGAACCCTACTTTGGTTTCGCAATTCCGGGTGAACCTGGAAAATATTTCTATGTCTGGGTGGACGCCCCGATGGGTTATGTTTCGACTGCTGACCAATGGGCTAAAAAGAATAATCGTAAACTAGAGGATTTTTGGGGCGCAGATTCCAACGCCGAGATCTATCACTTTATCGGAAAAGATATCGTTTATTTTCATACTCTATTTTGGCCCGCTCTTTTAAAGAGTGCGGATTTCAAATCCCCGACGCAGATTTTTGTTCATGGTCATGTAATGGTGAACGGCGAAAAGATGAGTAAATCGAAGGGTACTTTTATTTCGACCCGCGTTTATTTAAATCATTTAGATCCGCAGTTTTTACGTTACTACTACGCGACAAAAATTAACGGTGGCATTAATGATCTAGATTTAAGTTTTAACGATTTCTCTTCCCGCGTGAATTCAGACTTAGTTGGTAAAATCGTTAACCTTGCTTCCCGCGGTGCACAAATGCTGACGAAAAAAATGGACGGCGTGATGAGCACCCCTGATGCAGCGGGGCTTACTTTATTAAATACAATTTTAGATCAAACTTCACAAATTGCGAAATATTATGATTCACGTGATTTTTCTAAAGCGACAACCCTGATTCGTGAAATGGCAGAATTAACGAATAAGTATTTCGATGATAAAGCTCCGTGGAAAACTTTAGCGAGCGATCCTGTAGCTACTAAGCAAGTTATTACCACTACGCTCAATGCTTTCCGTACGATTGCGATTTGTTTACAACCAGTTTTACCAAAAATGGCCGAGCAAACAGCCATTTTACTGAATGAAAAATCTTACGTGTGGTCAGATTTAGGTAAGCAATTATCAAATCATAAAATTAACGACTACATTCATTTAGCGGGCCGCGTGGAAACAGACAAAATCACTGCGATGATTGAAGAGCAGAAAGAGATCTACGCCGCGACGGCCGTTAAAAAACCAGCGCCAGCGATTGCCGCCAAATCAGAACCAGATCGCAATGTCGACAAACCTTCTGAAATTGAATTTGAAGATTTTATGAAGGTCGATCTAAGAATCGCTAAAATCATCGAAGTTGAAGAAATCAAAGAAGCCGATAAATTATTAAGATTAAAAGTCGAACTTGCTCCGGGCGAAACTAAACAAATTATCGCCGGAATTAAATCAGCCTACTCTGCAGAAAAATTATTAGGTCGTTACGTTGTTATTTGCGCGAATTTAAAACCGCGCAAAATGAAATTTGGCATCAGCGAAGGAATGGTTTTAGCGGCGGGCGATGGCGGCAGTGATTTATTTGTATTATCACCTGACGCTGGCGCTAAGGCCGGAAGTCGAGTGAAGTAATATGAAAAGTCAGCTCGAGGAAATTCACCGTTTATTTATTGGGCTTGCGCTTGATTCAAAAGATGGCGATTTTGATCCACCCATGCTGGAGCAACTGGTTTTGTTAATCGCCGAATTAGAAAACGCAGACGAGCCTATTTTAAAAAAATTATCTAAGTATAAAGACCACTTACCGCCAACGATGACTTTAAGACATTTTTCGGGAATCGGCGTTCCCTTTGAACGCTATTTAAAAAAATCAATTCAAGATGATGACTTCGTCGTGACTGATAAAGACCGCGATCATTTAGTTACCGCCCGAGTGCCTTTACAATTTATCGTCGACAATATGCGCTCGGCTTTTAATGTGGGTTCTTTATTTCGAACGGCCGATACCTTAGGCGCTCAAAAAATTTGGCTGACGGGTTATTCACCGACTCCGCATCAGCTACAAGTCGAACGCTCGGCTTTAGGTGCCACACTTATTTTAGATTGGGAAACTTGTAGCTTTACAAACGCCATTGAAAAATTGCGCGCCGAAGCTTATCACATCATCGCTTTAGAAACGGCCGCGAATGCTTTAGATATTGCTTTTCCGTACACGGAAAATAAACCCACGGCTTTTGTGATTGGTAACGAAAGATTTGGTTTAGACGCTGATCAATTAAAAATGTGTCACGAAGTTAGAAAAATTCCTACTTTCGGAATTAAGAATTCACTCAACGCCGCAACGGCCGCCGCCATCGCCGGTTACGAATGGCGCAAACAATGGAATGAGTTTCCCCAGCAGGCTATCGGGCGTGCTTAATTTAAGATCCATTGGCCTATTTGAATCTCCGCAAAAAGAACCTTATCAAGCTAGCCGGCAGCCTGACCCGCTTGGCAGTTTTGGCAGAATTAGATTAAATAAGGGTGAAAATTTTGAACAAGCTTTACAAGATTTAGAAGGCTGTTCTCATATTTGGTTGATCTTTGGATTTCACCATAACGAAAACTGGAAACCCTTGGTCCAGACTCCCCGCTCAGATCGAAAGATCGGCGTATTTGCAACGCGCGCTCCGTATCGCCCAAACCCGATCGGACTTAGCTTAGTTAAACTGATCTCAGTCGACGGACTAGTGGTTTCAGTCGCCGAAAATGATTTATTAGATGGAACACCTATTTACGATATTAAGCCCTATCACCCCGAAGCAGACATCGCCAGCGACGCAAAAATCGAATGGCTTGAAAACTCGGTCACAGGAAAATTTGAAATTCACATTTCGCCCGTTGCTGAACTTCACTTAGGATTTTTAGAATCGCACGGCATGCGCGAGATTCGCCCGTTTGTGCAAAGACAACTGCTGTACGACCCCTTAAATAAAGATAAAAAACGCGTCGAAGAAAATAACGGCTACTACACTTTAGCTTACCGTACTTGGCGCATTGATTTCGCAGCGACCGAGAATGTGATCGCCATTTTATTAATACGCTCGGGCTATTCAGAAGCGGATCTGCAAAGTTTAGACGACACTTACAAAGATAAAGATTTACACCGTCAGTTTGTAAAAGAATTTTAAGTTAATTCTTCGCCCAGTTTTCCTGAATACATTGGAACAAATAAAATAAGTCTGATCACTCCCGCAACTACAAACATTTTAGCGTAATCATCAATATAATAATATTTAAGCAAACAGGCTGCAAAAATAGTTCCCAAAACTTGGGTCGGTAAACCAATCATATTGTAAATCGTCACGGCTTCAATTTTTTCATGCGGATTAATCTTTTTAAAAATAGATAAGGCAATCCCCACGTCCCACGCAGCCCAACCAATTCCCGAAACAAATTGCAGCAGTGAAAGCGTCAGCACACTTTCACATACCGGCCATAACGCAGGCAAAGGTGCGGCCAGTAACCCACCCCAAAAATACATTTGGTGCGGCGTCCACTGTTTCCGCATTCGTTCAAGCAACATGGTGGTAAGAATTTTCCCACCGAAAATACTGGCCATCACCCACATATAATCTTTGTAATCTAGCCCGCGCACCGTCAATAAGTATCCACTGATAAACGGGGCTGATAAATAAAGTGAAAAATTAAACAATGAGTAAACCGAAAAAAACGCCTTTTGCTTTTTTAGAAACTTACGCGCCTTATCCCAATTCAAATCATAGTAAGTATGCGAAGCCGGCTGTTTAAAAAAAAGATAAAATGAAATAAATTTAAAATGATAAGTGATTAAAAATAAAATAATAAATAAGAAAGAAACCGAAAAATTAAAAATATCAAAATGCAGCGCCATTCCTCCCAAAAATAAACCCAAAATAACGCCGATTTGCACCAGGCGCGTACGCTGCGAAAAATACTGATCGCTTTTTTGATTCGGAATCAGCTCGTGAATCCATTTATTCCAGCTAGGTAATGCCGAAAAGTTTCCGAACCAATAAACCGAATAAATAATCAGTAATGGATAAAATGGCTGCCTTAGAAAAGATTCCCCTAAAATGCCTAATACGGCTAAAGCCGCTAGCGATACACATTGAATTGCGCACGCTATTAATACCCAATTCGAATTTAAAAACCGATGAAATATTTTACGAAAGAAAAAAGGCGATACGCCAGCAAAAATTAAAGGTAGCGAAGCTAATAAGCCCGACTCAAGCACGCTCACGCCTAAATGCAGGGCGTACGCGATGAAGTACGTCTCGCCTAGGCCAACCGTTAAGCTCGTAAAAAAAGCCTCGCAGAGGCTTAAACGATAAGTCTTTTTTTGCTGAGTTGAAAATAGCTCTGTCGAGATTTGCTTCACAGAAGCTATTTTAGCAATTAGTTCGCCAATGTCGATTCAATTTGTTTATTAAATAAAAGCCATTTTAATGCTTCTTTGGTTAAAGACGCTTTATCGATTTTATCTTCAGCACCTAGTAACGAAAGCTCATCTTGCATCATTTCTACAGCCTGTTGTTTTTCAAAGTAAGCCCAGTCGATTGCTAAAGCTTCGCTGGAAAATAAACGTGCCGAAGCCGCACGAACCGTCTGCGGAAATAAATAAGTTGGAAGCTCGACCTTTGAACGAGAACCATCTTTTAAAACCACATCTGTAGATATTTTAGGTAGTGCATGAGTCAAAGCATAATGATTGAAATGCGATAATTGAACCTGTGCAAGCTCGGTCGTTAAATCAGAATCTGCCCATTTAGTTTTATCTTCTGCCGCAGCTTGGCCATAACTTTGTTCAAAAGAAAAATTATCGCCGCTCAAAGCTTTGATTTCATTTAAAATAAATTCATTTTTCATTTGCGTTGAAAAAATCGCAACCTGATTGATCATGATTTTTTTCTCGTCCGTGGTAAAGCTATAAGGCTTTCCATCGCGAGTGGTGCCCGAGTTATAATACGGGTTTGCCAGTAACTCAGCAAAGTGAGTCTGTAATTGAGTATCGTAATCATTCGGAAAGGCCGCTAGTACCTTCGTTAATCCACCAAAGCGATTTACTTCGGATTGTAAATAAGCTTTTTCATTTTCGTGCATCACCGGAATATTCGTCGCTAAAATTGGCATCGCCGCAGATCTAACCGCAATCAATTTTACATCCGCTTTCAATAATGAAACAAACTTAGCAAAATCAATTCCCATTGTTTTAATAATTGTTTTTGCATTCAAGTCGACTTCGCTGACCGGAATTAAACTTATATTCAAATCATCCGCGTATTTTGATTTTGAGATATAAAGATTAATCATGCGCGCCGCTAAAGTATCTAAGTTAAATTGGTATGCGCCTAAAGAAGACGAAACAACTGAACGACCTGCATCGCTCATGTTACAGTCTGCATAGATGGCCACGTGCGAATCCGTACAAAATGCCGGGCGCACGTCGGGAGTCGCCGTACCAAAATAAAGATAATTCATCGCCATTTGGTCATAAGTTAATGCCGGAGAATTAGCTTTCTGTAAGCGATCCCCATTCCAAGAGCTTTCTTCGAAGCGCGAATATTCCATCACCGAACTTGAAGTCACCACGGGGGTGCCATCCGCTAAATTCGGCGCGGTTTGGGTGCGATAGTAGCTCATCACGAATTCTTTACGCTGATCCCAATCATAATTAGAAGCTAAGTTACCCGCAAAGTTATGACGTAAACCCATTACGTGCCCAACTTCGTGAGCTACTACTTCGTAAACGTAATCACGCATCGCTTTATCCATGGCAGCCGGAGTAATGTCTGCTAAATCCATCGTTGCCAAATCGTTATTGATATTACGATTACACACGCGCGTGAAAGAAAAGCCTTTTAGGCCAATTTTTAATTGTTTCGTTGGCTTAGCTGAATCTTGACCCGCATTTAAACGTACACGTTTCGGAACCAAGGACTCCGTGAATGCAGAAGGAATGTAAACTTGTGCACTTGTTACTTGACCCGAACGCGGATCAATTTGCATATCGGCAAATGCAGCGCCTGAACCATCGTAATCAACCCACTGGATAATATTTTGATCAAACGCTGGAGCCGTCATCGTCGCATCTGTTAACTGCACCACGGTGATTTTGTCTTTACCTAAAACTTTATTCCAATAAAGAATTCCGTTTCTCACTAAATCACGATATTTAACCGGGGTATTAGCAGAAATTGCAAATACCATTGGTTTTTTATCATCCCACTTGGTTGCGTAAACGACCGAAGTACCATCTTTTAGTAAAAGTGGATTCGCTTCAAAGTAGCCAATTTTTGTAAAACCTGGAGACTTCACCGGAGTAAAACTTGTATCAGGCAAGTAAGGTTTAATTTGGTACCTAACTTCAACCGGTACAGACTTTGTTTCTTGTTTTTCTGAAACAGTTTCAAGCTGTGCAACTTGGCGGATAAACAAAGTATCCTCGTGCATCACCACTTCATCTAAATAGCTAAGTCCTACTTTAGCGGTAGGTAAATTATAATCGGCGTCCGCACTGCCATCGTCGGATGCATACATGTCTCCCGCGGTAAAAACATTTTTCATTCCGGTGTTGAAATCAATTACCAATGAATTTGTCGATTCAGATAAAATATTAAACTCTGCTAATAATAAATTTTGCGGGATATTGTTAACACCCACTTTATGATTACCTGTTACATCCATTAAATAAACTTTATGGTCACGTAAGATAAAACTAATCACGCGGCTTTGTAAGCTTGAAAAAGCCGGCGTCGGAGTTTGCCAAAGAATATTTGAAGATAATAAAAATTCTTTATCCAGGGCTACTTTTTTAATAACGACGTGCGCTTGATCAACCGCAAGATCGCTTTCCGTAATTAAATTTGTTTGCGCGAAAAAAGAATCTGCGATTTTTGCAGAAGCGCGGTGTTCACTTGTTGGATCAATACCTAAACGATTTTTTTGACAACCGAATGAAAATGCAACCACCGACGCTAGAACTAAAATTTTGTATGAATTCATAAAAAAACCCCTCAGTTTTACTTAAGGGGTTTGTACATAAATTGGTCTGTAGAATCAAAGTATAAAGCTGCTTATTTTAAGGCACTATTTCAGAGCAATTAATTGTGCAATCAATAAACTCACGACTGACATCACTTTGATAAGGATCGCAATACCTGGTCCTGATGTATCTTTAAACGGATCACCGACGGTATCGCCAACAACCGCTGCCTTGTGTACTTCAGAACCTTTTTTGTGACCTGGTAGGCCACCTTTTTCGATGAATTTCTTCGCGTTATCCCAAGCTCCGCCGGCGTTTGCCATGAATAAGCTCATCGTAGCACCAACAGCCATGCCGCCCGCTAACATTCCCGCTAAGGCCTGAGGGCCCATCAAGAAACCAATTAATACCGGAGCCACTACCGCGATCATACCCGGTAAAATCATTTCCCATAATGCGGCTGTCGTTGCAATATCAACGATCTTCGCTGGTTGTGGTTCTGCTTTACCTTGTAGTAAACCCGGAATTTCACGAAATTGACGAGCGATCTCTTCAACAATTTTACCCGCCGCGCGACCAACGGAAGTCATCGTCGTTGCACCAACTAAAAACGGTAAAATTGAACCAAGTAAAATACCGATCAATACACCCGAAGAAGTTAGATCTAAAAGCATCGGAGGTAAATTATTAACTAAACGAACGTGGTTTACTTCCATATTGAAAGCGGAGAATAATGCTAAAACCGTTAAAATGGCTGAACCGATTGCGAAACCTTTTCCGATCGCAGCCGTGGTATTACCAACGGCGTCTAATTCATCGGTGATTTCGCGAACTTTGGGATCTAAACCAGACATCTCAGAAATTCCGCCCGCGTTGTCGGCGATTGGGCCGTAAGCATCAACCGTCATGACGACGGCAGTTCCTGCTAACATTCCAACAGCCGCTAGTGCGATACCGTAAAGACCTAAGCATTGATCTGCAATGTAAGCGGCAATCACAACGATAATCATTGGTAATGCAACTGATTCCATACCCACTGCTAAACCACGAATCACCGCAGTTCCCGCTCCGGTTTTAGCTGCTTCAGCAATTAAACGAATCGGTTTCATCGCCGTATAGTATTCAGTCACTAGACCGATTAAAGCTCCACCGAATGCACCGGCAGCAAGAGCCCAGGTTACATTTTGTGAGATGTTTAAGGTCGGTAAAACGAAAAAACAAATCGCCGTTAAAATTACGGGTGGAAGTAACAAAGCCGAGCGAAGAACCGTCGCTGGTTTTGAATTTTTTAAAATACGCGCCATAAAAATCACAACGATAGAAATGATCATACCCAATGCCGAAAGCACTAATGGTAAAGTCACGGCCGTCCAGCGTAAAGTTTCCGGAGTCGCATCATTTACTACGTTTAAAATCGCGGGTAAAAGTTTAGCGTCGATGGTTAAAGCGATCGCCATTGCTGAAACGATGGCCGCAACCATTGATTCGTAAATATCGGCGCCCATGCCCGCAACGTCACCCACATTGTCACCAACGTTATCTGCAATTACGCCCGGATTACGTGGATCATCTTCTGGAATATTTTCTACAACTTTACCCGCGATATCTGAACCAACGTCAGCGGCTTTCGTGTAAATACCACCGCCGATCCGCGCAAAAAGTGCAATCGAAGATGCGCCTACCGCGAAAGAATGAAGAATAGTTCCGATGTTTGCAGAACCTTGGTACAAATAATAAAGCGCGCCCAAACCAACTAAGCCTAAACCCGCAACGCAAAGGCCCATCACCGCGCCGCCGTCGAAGGCAACAAGCAATGCATTTCCTTTCGTTGAAGAGGCCGCGGCTTGCGTGGTACGAACGTTTGCAAAAGTCGCAGCTTTCATTCCAATGAAGCCAGCTAGTAAAGATAAAACCGCACCCAGCACAAACCAAGTAGCAGCTAGGGCACCAAGCGCATACCATAAAAGAGCGCCGACAACGATGCAGTAGACCGCAAGCACTTTGTACTCACGAACTAAAAATGCCATCGAACCTTCACGGATATAACCCGCGATACGATTCATTGTTTCATTTCCTGATGGTTGAGCTTTCACTCGGAAGTAAAGAAAAACCGCAATCACCAAACCGATGACACCCGCGATAATAGGCGAAATCAAATAACTTGAATTCATAAAGTTCGACTCCTTTTATTGATCCTTAATACTTAGAGTTTTCAGATATTTAAGTCAAATAAAAGAACAAGAAAAGCTCGGATGAAAACTTACGTAAAACTTCCTGTTTTTTAATCACAAACCTAAATTCTCAAGATTGTTCTTTCAGGTCTGATGTGATTAGATGGGATATGCTAAAAATCACGACGAACCCAAATTTAAAAATGCATTTTCGTGATGAAGACGTAGCCGCCTCTTTTGCGAAACTTTTAGCACGTAAAGACCTAGGCTTCTTAAATCTGCCCAATGATCAGGAATCTTTAGCAAAATCTTCGGCACTGGGTAGCCAAATTTCTGCGAACTATGAACATTTGGTTTTAGTCGGCATCGGCGGAAGTTCGATGGGTCCGCGTGCATTAGCCGAAATCTCGGGCTCAACAAAAATTTCTTTTTTGGACAACGTTGACTCAATGGAAACTGAAGCCGTGATTGCGAATTTAAAAAATCTTTCGAAAACGGCGTGGTTATTTATTTCAAAATCAGGTACCACGATTGAAGTTCTGTGGACCTTAGAATTAGCTGAGCAAATTTACCGTCAGCACAATACAGAGTTTTTTCCGCACACTTTTTATATTACTGAAGATACGGATAATACTTTAAATAATTTAGCTAAAAAGCATCAACGTCCACGCTTAGCTATTCCTTTAGACGTGGGTGGTCGTTTTTCTGTTCTATCACCCGTTGGTTTGGTGATCGCGCAGTATTTAGATCGGTCGCCTAAACTTTTACTTGAAGGCGCGCGCGAGGCTTTGCAAGCTCGAGAACTTTTAATTACTTCGGTAAATCAATACCTGAGTTCGTTTGAAAGAAATGAAGTCATTACTTTATTTTGGTTTTACAGCTCGCGTATGCGTTGGTTTGGCTGTTGGTTACAACAACTATGGGCTGAATCTTTAGGCAAAAAGGAAACCATCGATGGGAAAACCGCTCCGCATTTTAGCTCGCCGATGATTTCGATTGGCACTTGCGACCAGCATTCAATTTTGCAACAGATCATGGAAGGCCCGAAAAATAAGTTCGTAAATATTTTTCGCTTTCTAGATGTCGAAAAAAGTAAACACAAAATTAAAACCACTCAATTTGCAGAAACAAAATTATTAGAAAACTTAAACTTTGGCGAGCTCATCAAGGCCGAAGCGGTCGCCACTGAAATGGCTTTGCAAAGCACCGCGCTTTCGACGACTTCGTTTGAACTGATCGATCACGGCGATAAAAGCTTGGGCTTTTTATTTATGTTTTATCAATTACTCGTCGCGACCATTGGGGAACACACACGAATTAATGCTTTTAATCAGCCCAGTGTCGCATTATCAAAAAAATTGACTCTTGAACTGTTAAAAAAATTAAAGCCTAAGTTATAAGATTTTTTTGCCAAGCATTTTTAGCGTCGATTCAATCACTTCGCCTGTGTTAACCTGATTAATATCGATATCAGTTTCTCCATACTTAGGCTGCACAGTAACTTTTGTAAAGTTTGTTTTATAAGGAGCCCATATCACCGAATTTTGCTCAACGGCTGATTCATGGTCGGCACGATAGATCGCGACTAAATTTTTCTTTAAAGCGGCCGCTAAATGGACCCACGCCGTGTCGGGCGTGATCACTACGTCTGACAAACTCATCAAAGCAATGTTTTCCGCTAAACTTGTTAATTCGGAAAATACGCTCCAGTTGAATGAGTGAATTCGACTTTGCCATTGTTTCAAGATGCGTTGGTCGCCCGCGCTGGCTAAGCTGATAATACAAATATCCGGATAAACCGATAACGCTTCGATTATTTTTTTAGTCGTATCTAAATTTAAATTTCTTAAGCGCCCACCCGCGAAACAATTTATAGCCACCACGTAGGTATATTTATCTTTTAATTGCTCGATCTCTTTTTTAGCTTTTACTAAAGCAGTGGCGTACGTAGGCAACTCATAGCTAAAGTCCCTGGAGTTACTGTCCGGCAAATTCAATAACTGAAAAACTTTTAAGTAACGGTCTGTCACATGATCATTCCTAAAATCGATTCGAATAAATTCAGAGAACACACCACCGGCCGCATCGCCAAAGCCTATTTTTTTCTCGGCTGATAAAAGACTACTTAAAAAAATCACCCTAGGATTTAAGATATGAGAAGTATTAATAATAAGCTTGTAAGAATTTTTTTTAAGTTGTTTAAAAAGTTTAATCGTAGAAAATAAGCCCTTTTTAGAAACCTTAACTTCATCGATGAAATTGAAGCTTCTAAATAGATCTTCCGTCGCGAGTCCACAAACGACCACCAATTTACGGTTAGGATATGCCTGTTTTAAGCTTCTTAAAAAACCAGTCGAGCTTACGCTATCACCTAATTTATCATCTAAGCGAAGAACTAAGATTAAATTTTGGGTATCTGTTGTAGCAAATTTCGAAAACGGAGCAAAAAAACTTTGCATGAGCGAAAGTTTCAACGTGCGCCCTAGGTCGATACGTCGGTGATTTAAATGGCGTAAATAAGAATGAATACTCACGGGATTTTAACTAATTTCGATTTTTTTTGTCGGTTACGGATCGCGATCACTAAAGCCCAGCTAAAAATATAAACCGCACGGATTTTTGCATACTCAAAACTCACGTCGGTTAATTCTGCAATTAAAAATTCAATCTGTAGCCATAAACAACTAAACAATAAAATAAAATCAGCCGATGATTTATTTTTTTGAGCTGCTCTCATCAAGCGAAAATTGGTTAGCAGAAAATAAAAACAAAATGATATGAAAAAAACAAAACCAAAAAGCCCCGTCGTTGATAGTACATTTAAATACTGATTGTGCGCGTGACTAGTTAAATAGCCTGGCGGCATTTTCCACTCAGGGTGATCCCAATATTCACGGTTTCGCCGCATATTTTCGCCGTAACCAATCCCAAATAATGGGTACTGCTGCCACATCTGCACATTTAATTTAAACAGATTAACCCGCTCGTGATTTGCCGAAGGTTTAATTGCATGATCTACTCTGTCACGAAAATGTCCTACGCCAAAATACATTCCCGCAATAACTACACAAGAAACAAGTCCCAAAACTAGCAACTTCTTTTTTGGCAGAAGTAAACTTGCCATGATGATCGAGCTAAAAAATATCGAAAGCCAAATCCCTCGGGTATAAGTCAGATAAATACTAGCGCCTAATAAAATAATAGTCACTGACGATAGTATTTTCCAAGGCGCGGCCAATTTTTTGAAGGTAAAGAAAAGTATGCTGAACAGAAAAACAAATATCATCGCATTGCCATGTGCATGATAAGTTGGGCTATTTACAAAACCATACAGGCGGCTGGCTTCAGCATTGTTAATCAAATCAGGGTCAAATTTAAAGGTTGCTAGCGGATAAATAGTAATTAATAAAATTAGGACGCATAAAAATTTAAACCATTTTTCTATATTAACGGTCACATTTTCAAACGCGAAGATTAAAATATATAAATTTAGTATCCAAGAAAATTTTAAAAACATCACAGCCCACGGAGCTTCAGGGCTAGCATTAACAATAAATCCAATCGCTATGGCACCGAGGTAACCTAAAAAAGCCCACTCAATACCAATTTTATGTAGCGTATTCTTATGAGTCTTTTTTTTGATCATTGAATAAATCCATCCGAATGAAATCAAAAACATAGTCGCGTCTAGAATGCTTTGTGAAGTGACGGCCGCTCCGGGATATAAACCTAAGAAAAAAAGAAGAAAAGATTCTAAACTCATGAGTTCAAATGATCACAGGGGCTATATTCTTTAACCACTTCACGAATACAGGCCACGACGGAGTCGGCATTACCTTCTGTGCAGTGGGCATGAATTGTTTCCAGCACTGCCATTAGAATCGGTAGTTCAATGAAGTCTTCATTGGCCTTCCTAATTCGGGGATGTTTTGTTAAATCAACTTTATTACCAATCAGTAATTCTTCGTAAAGCTTTTCACCCGGACGTAAACCCACATATTCAATCGCGATGTCGCCCGTGCCTTGCTGGGTATCTTTCACCTCGAAACCACTTAGCTCGATCATTTTTTTTGCTAAGTCTTGAATTTTAATGGGCTCTCCCATGTCTAATACAAAAACTTCGCCGCCAGCTCCCATGGCTCCGGCTTGTAAAACTAATTGAGCCGCTTCCGGGATCGTCATAAAATATCTAGTTACTTCTGGATGTGTAACCGTAACGGGGCCGCCCGCCTTAATTTGTTCGCGAAACAAGGGCACCACTGACCCCGAAGATCCCAGTACGTTACCGAAGCGAACCATGCAAAAACGCGTTTTCACTTTTGCTGCAGACATGGCCTGCAGAATTAATTCTGCTAAACGTTTTGTCGCCCCCATAACATTGGTGGGACGAACGGCTTTATCGGTCGAAATTAAAACAAAAGTTGGTACGTTTTGGTTTATGGCGGCTTTCGCCGCAGAAAGAGTTCCGAAAACATTGTTTAGAACTCCCGCTACAATATTACTTTCCACTAAAGGAACATGTTTGTAGGCTGCGGCATGATAAATGGTATCTACTTTTGAAGCCTTTAGTAGAATTTCAAAAATTTGCTGATTAAGCACATCGCCCAAAACCGGAATAATCTCGCGATTTTTGTGAGCGCTTCTTAATTCTTGTTCTAATTTATAAAGTGAATATTCAGATCTTTCGAACAGAATAATTTTTTTTGGATTATATTTTAAAATTTGTCGGCACAGTTCTGAACCGATCGAGCCCCCTGCGCCCGTAACTAAAACAACTTTGTCTTGAATGCAATTTGACATAAGATCTTCAAATGGGGGTACGGGATCGCGACCCAACAAGTCTTCAATTCCTACCTCACGAATATCATCAATTCGAACGTTACCGGCTAGGATCTCTCCCATTCCAGGAATCGTCATCAACTGAATTTTTTTTCCCTCAAATCTTTGGATAATTTCACGTCGCTTAGCACGTGTCGAAGAAGGCAATGCTAATAGAAGCTGATAACATGAATATTGTTCCATGATTAGTTCGGCATCTTGAGGATTATAAACTCGAATACCCGCTACGGTGGCTCCGCGTAATTCAGGATGATCATCAAAAAATAAAACCGGATCATGTTCAGGGCCCGACATCAAAGCTAAGGCCGTTTGCAAACCCGCACGTCCGGCGCCGTAAATAGCTACGCGAGTTTTACGACGTTTGTTACGCTCAAGCGTTCTTAAAATTCCACGCGCCAAATAGCGGCTAAAGGCAATGTAGCTGCTAGCCAGTACCCAATAAATAATAACGGATGATCTAGGTAAACCTTGAACTTGAGTCATTAATACGATCGCAATGAGAACTAAAACCGAAAGTGTTACCCCTAAAAAAACAGTTTTAATAATCTGTTCATCTAGATATCTAATAACAGCTCGGTACAAGCCAACGCGAATGAAAATAGGTACGGTGAAAAATGGTAAAGATAAAAATATCCACCAATAGGCCATTACGTTAGGCTCAAAAGTGCCGTAACGAAGAGCAATCGCCGACCATAAAGCCATTGGCAGCAAGACAACGTCGCAAATAAGCATAATCAAAATTTTAAATTTACGTGGTAACTTAGCTATAAATGAATGCATTTACCTATTCCTACTAGAGTGCTTGAAGAATTACATATCTTTCTAAAATGGACAACATGACAAACTTATTTTAGGTTAAATATATATGTTAAAACGTCTTTTTGACCTGACAATTTGTATTCTACTGCTGGCGATCATTTCGATTCCTTTTTTATTGATCTGTTTAGCCGTTAAACTGACTTCAAAAGGACCCATTTTTTATATTTCAAAACGCATTGGAAAAGACAATCACATTTTTTTAATGCCTAAATTTAGATCAATGCGTATTGACACCCCTCAGGTAGCAACTCACTTACTGGCTAAACCAGAAAGTTTTCTAACTCCTATCGGAAACTTTTTAAGAAAAAGCAGCCTGGATGAGTTACCGCAAATATTATCGGTACTAAGTGGCGAAATGAGTTTAGTTGGACCACGTCCCGCCTTATTTAATCAAGATGATCTGGTGTCTTTACGAACCGAGCGCGGCGTGCATCGGCTATCTCCGGGGATAACTGGCTGGGCTCAAATAAATGGTCGTGATGAATTACCGATCCCCGTAAAAGTGCAGTTTGATGAATACTATTTAAAAAATCGAAGCTTTCTTTTAGATTTAAAAATTTTACTTTTAACTGGATACAAAGTTTTTAAAAAAGAAGGCATTACGCACTAAAAAAAGGATTTATGAAATATTTAGTTACAGGTGCCGGCGGGTTTTTAGGAAATCATATTTGTGAATATTTCGATAAAAAAAATATCGCTTACCGCGCGACCGTGCGTGAAAAAAAGAATGATCACCAATTCTCGACCGGTGATTTAACTCAGTTTTCTGATTGGCAAAATTTATTTAAAGGAATCGATATCGTGATCCATTCCGCGGCGAAGGCCCACGATATGTCGGGGCATCCCGGCTTAAAAGATATTTACCAAGAAGTAAATTTGCACCTGACTTTACGTTTGGCGAAAGAAGCTAAAAAAGCGCAGGTTAAAAGATTTATTTTTATAAGCACAATTAAAGTAAATGGCGAATTAACGGACGAAAAATCTTTTTCCGCCGATGATGTGCCAGCTCCTACTGACGACTATGGTATTTCAAAATACCAAGCAGAAACAGAGCTTTTGAAATTACACACGCCTGGTGAATTTGAGGTCGTGATTATTAGACCTTGCTTGATCTACGGACGCGGCGTGAAGGCTAATTTCCAAAGTCTGATTAAATTAGTCGATAAAGCCTGGCCATTACCATTTGCCAGTATTCAAAATAAACGTAGTTTTGTGTCAGTTGATAATTTAATTGATCTAATTCATCTATGCGCCACGGCAACGAAGGCTTCGGGACAAATATTTTTAGTTTCAGACGATAATGATTTAAGTTTACCAGATTTGATTCGCAACATCGCCCGCGCCGCGGGAAAAAAAGCGATTCTAGTTCCGTTTCCAGTTTTTATTTTTAAGATTTTATTAAAACTGCTCGGTAAGTCAGATTTATCCGTTAGATTATTTAGCAGCTTACAAGTTGATATTGAAAAAACAAAATCACTGCTTAACTGGAAGCCGCCCTTTAGCGTGCAAGACAGCCTTAAACAAATGCTTTAAGTCTTAAAGCTGAATATTTTTAACCCAGTCATGATTTTCTTTGTACCATTGAATCGTGCGCTCTAATCCTTCTTCGAAACTGATCTTGGGCTTCCACCCTAATAGACGTTCAGCTTTAGCGATATCCGCCCAAGTCTCTTTGATATCGGCAATATGAAACTCTTTACTTTCAATCATCGCTTTTTTACCTAAGCGCTTTTCAATTCCAGAAATTACGGTGTTCAGGCTAATCGGATTCTGTCCGCCACCTAAATTAATCACTTCGTAGCCCACTGATTTTGCCGCCAGCACCGTACCGCGCGCGATATCTTCCACGTAAGTAAAATCTCGTGATTGGCCACCATCGCCAAATAATTCTAATTTTTCTGCGCTATCGATCCATTTAATAAATCTAAAAATACTCATGTCTGGACGACCCGCCGGGCCAAACACCGTAAAGTATCTAACGATAGATACATCAATTCCGTATAGGTAATGATACGAATACGCCATCACTTCTGCGGCTTTTTTTGAAGCGGCGTAAGGAGAGATCGGTGTGTTCACCGCTAAATCTTCTGAAAATGGCATCTTCTGACCCGCGTACAAAGACGAAGTGGAAGCTAGAACAAATTTTTTCACCTGATACTTCTGCATCAAGTCTAATAAATTTAAACTACCTTGCGCATTGGTAGACATATAAATATGAGGGTTTTCCATACTATAGCGAACGCCCGCGCGGGCCGCTAAATTAAAAACTACATCGAATTTATTCTGTTCAAACAAAAATTTTAACGCCGCCTGATCTTCAATATCCATTTTATGAAACTGTAAACCTTTAAGCTGTTTGATTTGCTGCAAACGATATTCTTTTAAGCGA
Organism: Bdellovibrio sp.; assembly: GCA_014376435.1. GTDB lineage: Bacteria > Bdellovibrionota > Bdellovibrionia > Bdellovibrionales > Bdellovibrionaceae > Pseudobdellovibrio. Next base: position 131,360 of record JACMRL010000004.1, read on the forward strand.
ACATCGTAATAATCATTCATATTATCAATCGCAACGACTTCAACGTCCTGTTCAGCTAAAACTTTACAAACCTGCGACGCAATAAAGCCGGCCGCACCCGTAACTAAAACTTTTTTCATAGGCGTCCGTCGCTTTGCTCTTTGCTTAATAAACCTTTTACATCGTAGATCACTTGATTACTGCGGTTTAATTTACCCCAGTTAATTTCTTTAAATTCAGTGTGGGCTACCGCAATGATGATGGCCGAATACTGTCCCAGATTATTTTGGACCGAACCATCGGCCATTTGAATTCCGTACTCGTGCGCCACTTCATCTTTTAAGGCATGCGGATCATAAACATCCACGCGGCAGCCGAATTCTTTTAGCTCGTTATAAACATCAATCACGCGGCTATTACGAACATCGGGGCAATTTTCTTTGAAGGTCATTCCCAGTAATAAAACTTTTGCGTTTGAAACTTCTACGCCTTTTTTCATCATGCATTTAACGGTTTGGTTCGCTACGTACGCGCCCATGCCATCGTTAATTCGGCGACCTGATAGAATCACTTGCGGATGATAACCAAGCGATTCAGCTTTAAATGTTAAGTAATACGGATCAACACCGATGCAGTGTCCACCCACTAAACCGGGTGAAAAATTTAAAAAATTCCACTTCGTTGAGGCGGCTTCTAAAACTTCGCGCGTATCTAGACCAATGCGATTAAAAATTAAAGAAAGCTCGTTGATAAATGCGATATTGATATCACGCTGGCTATTCTCGATTACTTTTGCAGCTTCCGCTACTTTAATGCTCGAAGCCGCGTAAGTGCCGGCCACGATGATCGCCGAATAAATTTCATTTACAATTTTCAAAGTTTCGGGAGTTGAGCCGCTCACTACTTTTTTAATTTTAGTTAAGCTACGCTCTTTATCACCAGGGTTAATTCGCTCTGGACTATAGCCACAGAAAAAATCTTTATTAAATACTAACCCACTGCCTTTTTCTAATAAGGGAACACAAACTTCTTCTGTGCATCCCGGGTAAACCGTTGATTCATAAACAACGATATCACCTTTTTTTAAGTATTTTGCGACCGTTTGTGAAGACTTAATTAGCGGATTTAAGTCTGGCTGCTTACTGTCGGTCACTGGAGTTGGAACAGTTACAATAAAAAAGTCACAAGTTTTTAAATCATCCGCCGTGGCCGAATACTTTAATTTGCTTTGCGCTAAATTTTTCGACTCAACTTCGCGGGTGCGATCAATTCCTTTATTTAATTCTTCGACGCGGGTCACGTTAATATCGAAACCAACTACGTCAAATTTTTTACCCAGCTCAACTGCCAAGGGAAGCCCTACATAACCCAAACCGATAATCGCAATCTTTTTTTCCATAACTCTAATAATCCCTTTTATTTATACCAAACTGTACGATTAATATAATCAACGTAGCTTAAAACTACGCGCACCACTTGCTTCGATACTGGACCGCCTAAGTAATCTTTCACGACCGGAATCGTGCGCTGACCCTCTAAACGCTGGTTAATCGTTACTTTGACGGCTTCTAGCAAACGTTCTTTTTTTAGCCCACACATGATTAATGTGCCTTCATCCATTCCCTCTGGACGCTCGTGCGCATTACGAATAGTTACGGCCGCAAAATCTAAAAGCGAAGACTCTTCGGTGATAGTCCCACTGTCGGATAATACACAAAGTGCATTTTGCTGAAGTTTTAAATAATCTAATAAACCCAATGGTTTTTCAAAACGAACTAACGCGTGCTCTTTAAAACATTCTAAAGTTTCTAAACGCTTTTTAGTACGCGGATGAGTCGATACAAAAATAGGTAATTTATATTGATCAGCTAAGGCATGCAGTGAGTTTAATAAATCTTTTAGATTTTGCGGAGTATCTACGTTTTCTTCACGGTGCGCACTGACTACAAAATATTGTTTCTCAAGTAGACTCATTCTTTTTAAAACATCAGATGCTTGGATTTTATTTTTGTAATAGTCTAAAACTTCATCCATGTGCGAACCCGTTTTAATAATTGTCTCCGGGCGAATGCCTTCGGCAATCAGGTAACGGCGGGCATGCTCGGTTAACACCATATTAATATCGCTTAAGTGATCTAATACCTTACGGTTTAATTCTTCCGGCACACGCTGGTCGAAACAACGATTACCCGCTTCCATATGAAAAACCGGAATTTTACGGCGCTTCGCAGGTATAATAGCTAAGCAAGTATTTGTATCACCATAAAGCAAAAGAGCGTCAGGCTTTTCTAATTCTAAGATCTCATCAGCTTTAAGAATAATATCCGCGATGGCTTTGGCCGCGCTTTCATTATTCACATTTAAAAAATGATCTGGTTTTCTAATCTCTAAATCATCGAAAAAAACTTGGTTTAATTCATAATCGTAGTTCTGGCCTGAGTGAACAAATACGTGCTTCACTTGCTTATCAAGTTCGGCAATGACCCGGCTCATTTTAATTAATTCAGGTCTAGTTCCGACAATCGTCATGACCTTAAGCATTTTTTAATTCCTCGCGAATATAATCTAATTTCATTAGTAAACTTTTGACGCCTTCAACACTTAAGCGCTCGGTATTATGCGAAGTAAAATCTTCTAGTGCAGAAATTTTCTGTTCGCCTTCGCTAAAGTATTTCGCGTAATTTAAATCACGGTTATCGGCCGGTATGCGGTAGTAGCCACCTAAGTCTTCTGCTTTGGCAATTTCTTCACGCGACACTAATGATTCATAAAGTTTTTCCCCGTGACGAGTTCCAATAATTTTTACGCCGCTTTTCTTTTTAAATAATTCTGTCAAGGCTTGAGCTAAATCAGCCACCGTCGATGCTGGAGCTTTTTGTACAAAAATATCGCCCGCTTGGGCGTTTTTAAATGCGTATAATACAAGATCAACTGAATCTTCTAACGACATTAAAAAGCGAGTCATCTGCGGATCGGTAACGGTTAAATCTGCACCTTTTCGAAGTTGGTCGATAAATAATGGTATTACCGATCCGCGTGAAGCCATTACGTTTCCGTAACGAGTCGCGCAGATAATTGTACCGTTGCTCGTTCTTGATTTTGCAACTAATAACTTTTCCGCCATGGCTTTAGAAATACCCATCGCGTTGATTGGGTAAACAGCTTTATCCGTACTTAGTACCACGACTCTTTTTACTTTAGCCTGAATTGCCGCATTTAATACGTTTTCGGTGCCAATCACATTCGTACGTACGGCTTCCATGGGATAAAATTCGCAAGAAGGCACTTGTTTTAAAGCGGCCGCGTGGAATACGTAATCAACGCCCACCATCGCTTGTGAAATACTATCGTATTCACGTACGTCGCCGATGTAGAATTTTACTTTATCGTTTGAAAATGCAATTCGCATATCTTCTTGTTTTTTCTCATCACGGCTGAAAATGCGAATTTCTTTGACGTCGATATCTAAAAATCTTTTTAAAACCGTATTCCCGAAAGAACCCGTACCACCCGTAATTAATAATACTTTATCTTTAAACATATTTGATTGTTCCTATTAGATTTTATTCTTATACATTCGTTGAATTAATTCTGGCCAAGCTGGTGCTTGGTAACCCGTAGCCGCCGTAAAACGTTTTGAATCCAAAGAACGATCAATCTGCACTGTATCGTCCGGAGTGATCTCAATTTGCTTTTGATAAACTTCAGCGACAAGCTTCAAAAGATCATATTTATTTATCGGGGCAGCTGATACATGATAAAGCCCGTAAACATCAGGTTTAGTCATAACAAAATCACATATGATATGCGCCATCTCAATCGTGGGCAACCCAGAGAAAATCGCTTTTCTGAAACCTTTTACATTATTTTTTTGTGACAAAAACCAATCAACCAGTGAACGATTTGAATGAAGCTCATGACCAATGATTGAAGTTCGTAAAGTAATCGCGTTTTTAAAATCTTGTAATTCACCAATATATTTTGAACGCCCGTAAAGATCTTCGGCATCCGGAAAATCAGTTTCAAGGTAATGGCCATTTTTTCCGGAAAAAACGCAGTCGGTACTAATATGAATGACGCGCGCATTAATTTTTGTGGCGACCTGTATCAGTTGATGCGGAAGCATTGAATTCAGCGGTAGGCAGACTAAGGGGTCTTTTACTTCGGCTAACTGCTTAACTAAACCAATGCAGTTAATAATAACTTCGGGCTTTAATTTCTCAATCGTTCGATTAAGTTCAGAAAAATTTAATACATCGACATCCGCGATAATTTTTGAAACTTGATCTTTAGAGAAATAATTTTGGTACGTATTGCTACGAGCCGTACCGTAAACTTCATGCGCGCTACTCTCCGACAACAGTTTAAAAACTGTACTACCTAACATGCCCGTAACTCCGAGAACTAATACTCTCATTTTTGACCCTTAAACGTTGATTTTATCATTAAGAATAGTAGTAAAATATTTTACCTGCGTCGACATTTCGAAGTTATTATCGAAGTAATCTTTTGATTTTTTACTCATTATGGCCAACTGAGCCTCACTCATTGCACACATTTCCCGCATATTTTGCGCTAGTACTACCGAATCTTCAGCGCAGCATACAATTCCAGCACCGGCCTCGTTAATAACACGCCCGCCTTCACCATCCAGGGCCGCTAGAATTGGCTTTCCCGCCGCCATGTAGGCTTGAATTTTACTAGGAATTGTTAAGTCAAAAAGCGGATCTTTTTTAAGAGTTACTAATAAAACTTTTGAGTATGAAAAAATCGTGGGCATGGCTTCCATCGGATAACGTCCCGCTATAAAAATATTTTTAATTTTATTTTGAATAATTTCATTCTCTAACCACTTTGATAAACTACCGCTACCGACAATCACGATTTGGCAATTTGGTACATCTTTAACTAGCTGGGCTGCCTTCACGATTGTTTCTAAAGATTGCGCCGTTCCTAAATTACCCGCAAATACAAAAGAGAATTTTTTTTGTAAAACTTCCTGCAGATCCTCGGCGATGGGAAAGTTTGAATCCAGCTGCATACTTTTCGAATCAAAACTATTCGGAAAATAAACTAACTGGTCTGCGGACGCATACTTCAGAATGGGTTGCATAAATGCTTTTGATTGTACAAATAAAGTGTCTGTGCGCGCGTAAATTAATTTTACTACCCAGCCCACCATTTTTAAAGCCACGGGGTTTGTTACAAAATTAGTGGCCGCTAAGCTTTCCGGCCATAGATCTTGCACCCAAATTGAAAGATGAGCTCGCTTTAAATATTTTAATAAAATGGCCGGAATAGTTTGTACAATCGGTGACGGTGCAAAAACCATGATGGCCTCAAACTTCTTCTTTCTGAGTAACCATGGAAAAAAGAAAAGTCCCGAAAAAATAAACGAAAAATAATTCAATACCATTTTTTTAGCACCGCCGCGTCCGCGCGGATATATCGGTATGCGCACGACATCGACTCGGTCTAAATATTTTTCTTTTATGAGACCACGTGCTTTGTATCCCGGAAAAATATCGCCGTTTGGATAGTTGGGCTTCCCGGTTGCCACGGTGACTTCATGGCCTTGTTCGACCAAGTTTTTAACAAAATCGTTAATAATAAATGCTTCGGGCCAAAAATACTGAGAGAAAATTAAAATTTTCATAGTTTTAAAAGTAAATCCCAGGTTTTTTCAGCGGTTACATCCCAATTAAATTTATCCGCTTGAGATTTTAACTGGACCGAATTATTTGACGCTAACAAACTAGTTTGAATTTTTTCTGCGATATCATCCGGGGAATCGGGATTCATATAACTAACGGCGGTGCCGCCAAACTCCGGCATAGGCTGGTAATCAGAACACAGAATTGGTACACCCGAGCCCATCGCCTCGAGCAAAATATTCGGACAATTTTCGCAAGTCGAAGCAAACACAAATAGACGCGCATTTTTATATAATGCGGGTAATTGCACGTAAGGATAATCACCTAAAAAGATAACTTCGTTTTCAAGTCCGTTTTGTTTTACGTAATCTTTGACGCGCAACCCAGCTCGATACTCAGCCCCGCCAACCAGTAGAAGTTTATAACGTTCGCGAATATGATGAGGAAGCTTTTCGTAGGCCTGTACCACTTCTAAATGACGTTTATAAAATTCGAAACGTGAAACATAAAGAATGTATTCACCATCAAATGGCAGACTTGGTCTGGACAAGCTTTCATCTAAAACATAAAATTGATTAGCAATTCCGTGGGGAATCGTTACCGCGCTTTTGATCTTAGCTTGAGATTCGATGACTTTACGGGCGTAGTCAGAAATAAAAATAACTAAATCCGCAGTCGTCATTGTCTTTAACATGACCCGTTTTAATAAAACATCCCGCAGCTTTTCTTTAAAAGATTGCCCACCCGGAATAATATTCGGGTCAAAAGGCAGCATATTACGAAACATGGTCGCAATCTTATAACGTTGAGAGCTAGGCGTATTATGAACCCCACCTGGACAAAATAAAACGTCAACTTTTTCTTGAACCAAGATAAATGGTAACGCGAGCATCTCCCACCAACTACGAATTATCGGATTGTGCGTAGGCCAAGACGTGGTCATTCTTCGAACTCGCGAATCATTAGGTAAGACAATATCATCCGGTAAATAAATCAGAATTTCAAAATCACCCTTCGGCAAACGGTCTAATAAATTGAGTACGTAAGTTTTACCGCCGCCAAGCTTAGCTGAAAAAGCATTGATAAGAATTTTTTTAGATTTCACAGCCAAGGTCTTTCCTTTCGAAAAGCTTGCAAGACCGCAACTGACCAAATCAATGTATGTGACTGTGTACGATTATTTAAGTGTGACTTCCACAAAGCCTGCACTTCAGACGGCACTAACCCTAATTTAGCTAAACCTTCGCTGTCATTGATTAATGGATCAACCCATGACTTTAAGGGCCCACGTAACCATTTGGCCATCGGCACGCCAAAACCCATTTTAGGGCGATCTAAAATCTCTTGCGGTATATATTTGTAAGCTAATTTTCTTAAAAGATACTTGTTGGTACCGCGAATTTTCCAAGAAAGTGGTAACTGCGCCGCCCACTCAAACAATTTATGATCTAATAATGGATCGCGCGCTTCTAATGAAAACGCCATACTACCCACGTCAACTTTTTGTAAATAATCATCGGGCAAAGTATACGCGATATCTAAACGCATTCCTAGTTCAGGCCCCGAAAGATTTTTGGGCATCAGCGCCGTGCGTTCTAAAAATAACTTATCTAGGCCTTTGGTGGTCTTCAGCATTTCCTTAGAGAAAATATTTGTTTTACCTTTAATCACACTTCTTAAAAACGCGTAACTTTCGGTACGACCTTCTACATTTAAAAAACCAGATAATAACTTCGCTTTATGTTGAGGAAAGAATTTAACAATTTTACCGGCCAAGATCCGTAAAGCATAAGGCCATTTTTGCAGTTGATCGGCTAAACCCATCAATTTGTAGTAATGATACCCACCAAAAGCTTCGTCCCCGCCATCACCTGACAACGCGACTTTAACTTGGCTTCGCGCCAGTTTCGAAACCGCCATCACCGGAAAAGCCGAGTAATCAAAGAATGGCTCATCGTACTGACTTAAAAAATCGGGCATGAATTGCAAAAGATCATCGATTTCAAATTTTTGTTCGTTATGATCTGTCTTTAAATGAATCGCCACTGCTTTCGCATGATGTGATTCATCAAAGTCTGGATCTGCAAAACCAATAGAAAAAGATTTAACTGGTTGATCCGTCATCGTGGCCATGACTGCCGCTACCAAGGAGCTATCGATTCCGCCAGACAGAAAAACTCCGACGGGTACGTCACTGATCATACGAAGGCGCACGGATTCACGAATTTTTTCATCCAACTCAGCTAACAACTGCTCCTCGCTGGCATTACTTAAAGCTTCGTTTGTTTCAATTTGATCAAGGCTCCAATATTTTTCAATTTTTAGAATACCCTTTGAAAAATTTAGCTTATGCCCTGGGGAAAGTTTTTTCAATTCTTGGTAGATTGTCAAAGGCGCGGGAATATAGCCGGCCTCTAAAAAGTATCTAACGGCTTGATTATCAATATTTACGTTCTGTTGACCAGAAGCTGAAATCACCGCATCCGGACGCGACCCAAAGAAAAATTTTTCGCCCATTTGGCGGTAGTAAAAAGGTTTTACCCCTAAACGGTCACGGGCTCCAAAAATTTTTTGCTCTGTGATATCCCAAATACAAAAAGAAAACATTCCCCGTAAGTGCTCCAGACATTTTTCGCCCCATTTCATGTAGCTAGCTAAAATGACTTCGGTATCGGAGTGAGTTTGCCATTTGTATTCTTGGCCAATTATTTCTTTGATTTCTTGATAATTATAAATTTCACCATTGAAAACAATGACGTAACGTTCATTTTCAGATAACATGGGTTGATTAGCGCATTCAGCCAGATCAATAATTGATAAACGATTGTGGCCAAAAACCACTCCGGGAAATTCCGAAATTGAAGTCGCGTCAGGTCCACGGCGCTTGATAATCTCAAGTGAACGTTTAACGTTTTCTACATTTCCGCCGACGGCGCCAACTATTCCACACATGCTGAAATGTTAAATGATAACGACGGGCCTGGCAATGAGTCTGGATATGGCCAAGCGCCCGTTAAAGAATCTTAAAAAACTCATTGGTCGCTGACGAAGCCTGTTAAAATTTATTTATTTAATTTTTCGAATTGCTTCCCAAGATAAATACCTGTGCATAAGAATAATGCACCCACACTTTGTCGATTATACAAAGTAGTTGCGTCTCAAGCGATTCGCTGTTTTCATAGCGGAAAAGGTACAAAATATTACGAAAAAAAGGAATTTCTTGAAGTCACAACTAGAACAATTCCGCCAATTTTTATATCGAATGTACAGCCTAGGATATTTAACCTCGGCCGCGGGGGTCGCTTTAAATCGACTTACACAAGTTTTAATTCAAATTTTATTAGCTCGTATTCTGACGGGGCCGGACTATTCGTCATTTTATTTTCATTTCGCTGCGATAACCGGTTTAAGTATGTTTATTGGCGATGGCATTGGCCTAGCATCTTCACGCTTATTATCATCTCAGACCGGCACTGCCGCACCAAGAATTATTAGCCTTGCGGTTATTGCGGGCTTTATCGCTTCGTTTTGCGCAGCCTTATTGGTTGCCACGCATCTATTTCTTTCAGACAGCGAACCCGTATCGAAACTTCTTTTGACCTTACTGATTGTCTATTCTTTTAGTTTATCATTTTTGAGCGTTTTACAATATATTATGATCTGCATCGGGCAAAAAGCCTATCTTGCCAAAACACAGATCGCATTCTCAGCGTTGTCGTTAATTCTCACATTATCAGCGGCAAGTCGCTGGGGATGGAGTGCGGCACTGATTAGTCTTTTAGTTTGCGTGCTAGGATCAAACATTTTGTTGCTTAAAAAAGCCTTCCGGTACCAGGATTTTTTGAAAGTCATCAGAGAAGACCTTGGCGGGGTCACGCAACTAATTAAAAATGCTTTACCAATTTGTGGCTCGATGGCTCTAGGCGGCCCTGTTCACGTCTACTGCCTTTCAATTTTAAAAAGCTCAACTGCAGATCGCCCAAATGAGCTTGGTGTTTTTGGTCTATCCTTCGTTACCTATACAATTGTTTCTTTTATCCCCGGAGCTTTTGGGCAATTTCTAGTTCCTTGGCTGCTAAAAAACGAAAAACTTTCGACTAAAGATGCATTTAAATACGTTACTAAGCTATACGCCGTCGCCGGATTTTTTATTCTAATAGTTATATTTATTGCGAACGGGATTGGCTTTGATGGCTTTTTGCCGACGATTGCCAAAGGCGAGAAATCTATTTATTTATTAGCCGGCACTGGATTATTAGGGGGCTTCATTGCTCTTTACTCATACTTCTTAAACGCTATATATAAGTCGCACTTTGTTTTATTTAGCACGATCTACTACAGTGTATCATACATATTGCTAACGACCTTACTGGTTCAACATTTAAATTGGGGAGCGGTGGGTTTATCGTGCTCAATATTAGCCTCATCAGCTGGGCAACTTTTTGTATTAAGCTATATTAAAAAAGGTAACGAATGAGTGACTATAGATTTAAGCGTTTATCGGAAAAAAATTTAAACGATTATATCTTAATTTTTAAAGAAGTCTTCGGCGAGAGCCCTGATCGAAATAGCGTTATTGAAAAATTCGATTCTCCACTAGGGTATCTAAAGTATTTTGGCTTTATTGCTTACGATTTGAAAAACAATCCCGCCGCATATTACGGAATTTTTCCCGTGCAATACAATATAAACGGTCGCGATGTTTGGTGTGCTCAGTCCGGATCAACAATGACAAGGGCTTCTCATCGTGGCAAAGGCCTCTTTAGCCTATTAGCCAAAGAAACTTATCGAGTTGCTGAAGCAGAAGGGATTGAATTTGTTTTTGGGATACCTAACGAATTTTCGTATCCTGGATTTTGTTCATTAAAATGGACATTTTCAAAGCGCATGGTCGCTTTAGTTTTGCCGGTGATTACTTTCAAATGGCTGAGTCGAACTAAAATAAATGAAAGCTTCTACTTCCCTACCGAACAAATTAAAAAGATTAATCAAAATCAGCGTTTTTCGTTTTTTAAAACCTATGAATTAGACTCTACTGAAGCTCAAAAATATCTTTCGCAGTTACCAATGCGCCCCTTAAGTTTTTACGACAGTAAATTAGGCTTTCTGTTAGTTCGTAAAAATATATGTCTATGGGTCAAACGCACCTCTCAACATAATCTGGCTATCGGCGATGTGATTAAAAGTGCCGAAACGGAATCGATGTTTACAAGCTACGTAATGCTGTATATTGCGTGCATGCTTAAAGGCTTTAAGCAAATTCGATTTTATTGCACGGACGATCATCCGATTTTGTCTGATTTTAAACTTCCGTGGCTTAAAAAGCTAAGTTTAAATTTTGGTTTTCTTATTTTGAAAGACAAATCATATCCGCAAAAAGATCCGGGACTTCGAATCACCTACGGCGATTACGATACTTTTTAATAATTTTTTTCTAAATTATAAAAGTCCAATGCCGTGTAATCAGGAACTCCCGACATATGGTGCGTTCCAAAAATATCAGGTAAATAATTAGGCTCGATCGTTTGCAATAAACTTTCTTTGTATGAAAATTCGTTCAATTCTAATATTTTGTAGATCGCCATACTGGCTCCGTATTTATCGAAAGCCTGCCTCTGAGCAACACGGTATAATCCGTCCCCATCGACGATGAATCCTCCGTTGCGCGCCTTTAAAGAGTTTACGCATATCGGATTCATAAGGTGCGGAGTCCAGCTGGTCGACAATGGATTATCCGCATAAAATAGAAATAATTCCGAACTATTGTCGCCTATATTTGAAGGGTCTAAATTAGTTAACATCCACCATTTTTTCTGATGCTCAAATAAAATAGTATCGGCCGCGCGCACATTATTCATCAGAACGGCAACTTGCTTCCATTCGCCAGGAAAATTAACAGCTTTATACAAACAAATCTGTCCGTTTTCTGAAGTCTCCGGGCACATATACATTTCGTTTTCATACTTAAAAACGAATGGAAATGACAAGTGATGACTTTCTTCGAAACAGTCTTTCACTTCCGAGAATGAATCACGAAATACCTCAAAATATGAAATTTTACCTTTGAATGTCTTAATGTCGCAGTCTTCAACAAAACAAAACGTGCGACCTTCGTGAGTAATTAAAAAAGGATCTGCTAAAAAACGTCCCTTAGGGTTAGGAACAATTCGTGGTTCACTGATGCGTGAGCTTTTAAATTGGCGATTATAGATAACGATATGCCACCTGAAACCTTGATATACTGTAATTCTGACTATTTTTTTTATTACGATAAAAATTGTTCTAAAAATATAAGCAGCAATCGTTGAATAATTGACCTTGTAAAGCCTGCTTGATTTTTTAAAAGGATGTGATGCTAGATTACTAGTTGGCAACACCCTGGTATCGGCAATTTGTTTAATAAAATTGTATAAGTGAATTCCCGATTTTTTATATAAAAAAGATTTATTTAATAAAAAGCAATAACGTGTTTGAAAGCTACACGATAGAACCGCTTTCGTCATATGTTCACTAATAATGTGATTCACATTGAAGCTAGTGGTGTCATATTTATTCAAAACTTCCCAAAATCCTGATAGTAAATTTTCGTTACTTGAATCTTCTGAAAATTTAGCAGAGATCAAGCCGATTTTAGCAAATTGATTCAAAATGGCTATGTTTTCTGTGCCATCTGCCATTTTTAAAATTAAATCAAAATTACATTTAAGTAACTCTGTACTCAAGTTAGTTTCACCTGTTTTTTCGTTAAGTTCTTTTAGATTAACCGACATGATCGTTGAAAAATTTTCGCGAAGATCAAATATTTTGATCATATTGCTTACAATTTGACGATTGCGGAATAAAATTATCTGTTCACACAACAAAATTAATTTAAAAATAATCGTTTTAACAACTGATAAAGGTCCAGATTTTTTATTTAAATCTTTCAAAATCAAAAGATACGTTAAGTCAATTTGGGGGTCATTCTGAATTTGAATAATCAGATCGCGTATGTACCTATTAACCTTAGGTTCCTTAACTAAAATTGCTAATTTTAACTTTTTATAACTCATAACTCGGCCGATTAGATGTTACGATCTTAGAATAACTTTTTTTTTCAAGCACAGCATCTTGTTCAGGCTGCTCGAAATTAAATAATACCATCAAAAACATTGAAATTCCGGTCTCAGGAACGTTCATTGCGAAAGAACAGATTAAAAATAAAATTAAAAAATCTAATCTTTTTGAATGATTTTTATAAACTGAATATACAAATAGTGCAATAAATAGCGCACTCCAAATTATTCCTAAATTTCCAAAAAAACCGGCATAAAATGAATCTGTGCTCCGACCCGAAAAGTATTGAGCCGCCGCATTGGTGTAGAATCCGAATTGAGTGGGTAGCCAACTCATCTCTAAGAAAACTTTAGTTAAAATTTGTAACCGAACAGAAGTCGTTTCTGTGTAGTAGGTTGCGCCCCCCATTGAGGACCTAGATAGATGCAATACTAGAAGTACCAATGTTAAACTTGCCCCGGCTAAAGCCATAACTTTGGGAGTGATTCTGTATCGAGGGAAAATTTTAAATAAATATATAAAAACAAGACCGGCCACGCCAGTGAATGATGCGCACAAAATTGTCGAAGCTGTAAAAAGTGCCACCCATATTAATTCAAGCTTAGCGCTTTTTCTCAAGTATATAAGGAATAAGGTTAAAACAAATAGCGATGCCGCCGCTGGGTAAAAAATCATTCCCGGATTGCGCGCATTAATGCTTTTTAGGATCAATGCATAATATCCATAGCCCAAAAATAAATGAATTATCTGTAGTCCTAAATTGAATAGTATCGTTACTTTAACAAATTTGAGCCAATCAATATCAAAATTTAATTTTTTCTTAGATACCAGAGAGAAAAAGAAAACAACCGGAATGAAGTTTTTTAACCCGAGAACAGTGTAGGCATCTAAGCCTTCTCTAAGGATGCAACAATGAATAGTTAAACATAACAATAAAAAAATCGACACAAGTTTGTACGAGCGATCGGCATACTTGATGAATATGGTTCCTAAAATTACAAAAAACAATAAGTCTCGTACAACAAAAAAACTTAAATGTGGCTTTACAAGGCTAAGAGCTTCGTAAAATTTAAAAGTACTTAGAACCGAAAAAAATAAATACGCGATCAAATAGAAGAAAATTACATTTTTAGAAATAATGAAATCTGCAAATTGATTTAATAATTGATTGGGGGATAAATTTCTCAAAGGATATTTTCTACTTTCCAATGAAGTCCATCTTGAACGACTTTTCTTTTTTTCCTAAATTTAACGCTATCCGCGTAGATGATCTTATAAGCACTGACCGTTTCAAACTCTGCAATTTTTTCTAGACGCACCCATGATGGCAATTGGTCGATTGAATGCGTTTTTATTGAGGCATCATGAGAAACACGGTCTAGGTACACATAATTAAAATCATGTTCATAAAACATTTTCCAAATTTCTTCTTTAAGCGGAGCCGGTGGAAACTTAAACTCTTCCGTTTGCCGCATTGTTTGCAGTAAATCCCCGCGTAACCAATAAGTAAAATACGTCAGTTGTAAAATACGCTGCCCCGGAGGCACGACCTTATTTAAAACATCCACGATATAGCAGTGGTACGCATCCCGAGCACAGTAGGGCCACTGCCCACTCACATAATAATACGAGCGTATCAGCGAAGCGCCGTATCTTTGCATACGTTCAAGTGAGTGCATGCTCCAGACAATCATCAGAATAGTTGCGAACATTAATTTTTTTGGAAATATTATGTTTCTATTTTTCCAACGGTCAAAGCCCGCAGCTGCAAAAGGTGCAAAACTCAAAAGCACCGCTAAAATATACCTAGGCGCTACAAATGAAGGACGTATACAAAGCCAAAAAATCATTCCGGTGAAAAGCGAAGCTAAAAAATAATCTTGAGCTAGCCAGTTTTTAACATCAAAACTTTTACGTGAAAAATAAAATGGTAAAAACATTAAAATTGGTAAGGACAAAACCCCTAACTGAGCCCAATAAGATCCGTAAAACCAAACCAAAGGGTAAGTTAAGATAATACGCTGAGTGGTCTGAAGCGTGTACCAGGTCGTCTCCCAGCCAAAAGAGCTTCCGTAAAATGGAGCTAATGGATTAGCAAAAAAGACATAATTTTTAATCAAATGTGGAATTAATGTTAGAAAAACAATACTTCCTAGAGTTACATTCTTAAATATAAAAGCTTTAAAAAATGAGGTTTTTGATTGTTGCAAACTTTGGTAAGCTAAGCCCATCAAAATAATTGGAAAAAATGGAATAAGTAGACTTAACTTTGCAACACAGGCTAGGCCCAGCAAGATCGAAGCAACCCAATGTTCTTTTTCGAAAAAAAGAAGATAAAGTCCTATCAAACCAAAAGCAGCGCCGAACAAATCAATCTTCCCACCGCCCGTGATAAAGAAAATTGCGCTTGAGCTAAATACACAGATTAACAAGATGATTGTGGCTTGAGAAGACAACTTTAATTTTTTAGCAAAATCAAACATCAACAAAAACATTGGCGTAAAACAAAACCAGCTAAATAGACGTCCAGCTTCTTCGGCGTTAAATAAAAAAACCGAAGCCATTTGTAATTCGCCGATTAGGCCCACAGCAGAAAACCCTTCATAACCCGGAAGTTTTTCTAGCCAGCCTGAATAAGCCATCATTTTTGCAATTGGCAAGTAGAAGGCCGCACCGTCTTCTAAAGCGGTGTTACCAATTCCGCCTAGACCGGCAAATAACAATAGAAATGCCGAGGCTAATAAAATTCTCCACAGCCATGAAGTTTGCCTTAAGGAAAAAGTTTCTGCTTTGATAATTCGAAACGATTCGGACAATAATTTAACTAAAGATTTGGTCGCCGCTAATAACACAACCACGGCAATTATTAATACGATTTGCCAAGTAAAGTATCCTAACAGCCCAAGCGCGGTGGCTACGGCATACCAAAACCCGATTCCTAAGTAAAATGCAGCAATCATCTGAAGTTTAGGCGAAAGTAATGAAGAATTCTGCCACAAATAGCGAAGAGTTAGCTGCCCCAATGCAACGTAAAAAAGAAAAAATAACGCTACCGTTAGTAGATTATGACCTAACAAAATCACTGCAGATACCCAGCCACAAAAAAGCTACGCACATAAGGCGAAGCACCGTTCGCTAAAATATAAAAAATGACCGTAAATGCGATCCACAATAAATCCCATGAAAAAGGATATTTTTTTACTGGTACGTCAGATTGGTTATTGTCCATTCTGATTTTTTTCTTTCTTTAATGCAGCGACTTCACTTTCGGTCACCGCCGTAAAGCTGATCAACTTTGAAATACGATCTGCCATTTGGCAAATTCGCGTTGTTAAGTAAAAGCAATAAACCAACAGAAATGAAATAAGCGAGATATAGATTAAGTGGTCGCCACCGTACAAGCCAAATACATTTCTAGCTACGTAAGCATAAAAGCTTTCTAAAAATGAAAGGCTTAATAAAAACAACCCTATTAATATCCATAAAACAGCGAACGACGGATGCAAACTATGTTTTTTAACCGAGCGAATCACTACGTAAATAATTGCAAAAGACGCTAATATAAAAGCGATTTTTAATTCGATATTCATAATAAAGTACTTTTACCTTTCAACTTTTTCTCTTGCAACATACAGCCTAAAACAATAATTAAACCCTTTAATGGAAAGGTGACTGATTTCCAAACATCAAACAAGGATGTTCCACCTTGGCGCGCGCGCATCTCGATTGGTACTTCTTTCATTTTCCCGCCGATGTAGTGCGTGATTAGTAAAAACTGGCTGGTGTTATCATACAGTTCTTGTTTGTAAGTATGGCCAAAAAAAGTAATCACTTTACGGCTGTACGAGCGAAAGCCTGAAGTGACATCCGTTAATTTTGTTCCGGTAATATTCGAATCGATTTTTGAAAACATGCTAATCCCGATACGGCGTAGGAAAAATGACTGAAAACCTTTTTTCTCTAAAAAACGCGATCCAATCACCACATCCACTTCACCATGCGCTACGGGATCAATAATTTTCTTCAATTGAATAGCTTGGTGTTGACCATCGCCGTCGAACTGGCAAAGGATGTCGTAACCATTGCGGTAAGCGTAAAGAAAATAAGTCATCGCTGCATTGCTGTAATTACCGCTGTTAATACAGTGGCTAACCACCGGAACACCATTTTTCTTAGCGATGACCGCCGTCTCATCATTAGATCCATCATCAATCACGACGATATCATAACCGAAGTTATTTTTATTAAGATCGTCTAGCGTGGCTTCAATATTAACCGCTTCGTTAAAAGATAATACCGCGATCAAAATTTTTGGTTTATTTTGCATGGAAAATCCTAATTAATTTGTAGTGTCAGTTTCAGAAACAAATTCAGCACGCGTAATGCCCATTAAAATTAAATCGGCCCAGACTTTATCTTCACGTTTGATAAATTCACGTAAGCGGCCCTCTTGGTTGAAACCACACTTATTATAAAAATTAACCGCACGTGGATTGTCTGAGAAAACTTCTAACTTTAATGTATGCAAATTTAACTGATCAAAGGTCACTGATAATAAAACTCTCATTAATTCTTTAGCTGAGTCTTTAATAGTATCCGCCGGATTTTTATAAATACCTAGATAAGCATTGCCATTTTTTTTATCTAAGCGCTTAAGTGAAACCACTCCTTGATCGCCCACCATCCAGTAAAGTGAAGTTGGATCAGACTTTAAATGATTTAAAAAAGCTAAATGCTCTTCTAAAGAAATTTCGTGAGAAGAAAACATACGTGAACGAATGTCAGGATGATTACGCCAGCGTAATACGCTCCACTTTTCTTCATCCGTTAGCTCTAAAAATGATTTTACATCTTTCATTTTAAAAACTTTCTAAGCGTCGCATGGAAGCGATTACAAATTTCAACTAAGTCTTCATTTTCTAATAAGGGATAAACCGGCATAGAGATTTCTCTTTGATAAAAACTGTACGCCACCGGGAAGTCAGATTCTTGAAAGCCGTATTTTTTACGATAGTAAGGCTGTAGTGGCACGGGATAATAATGAACTTGTAGATTTAATCCCACATCCTGCAACGCTTTAAAAATTTCTTTTTTTCCAACATTAAATTTTTCTAAATTTAAAAGTACTGGATATAAATGATAAGCGTGTTCAACATTGCTGGCCACTTTAGGCAAGGTCATCAAACTTTTATCAAGATTTTCGTCGTAGTATTTGGCAATTGCGCGGCGTTTTTCATTAAAGCGATCTAACTTAGCTAATTGGCTTGATCCCAAAGCGCACTGAAAATCAGTGATGCGGTAGTTGTAACCCAAAGTCTGCATTTCATAATACCACGGGCCGTCGTTCCGCTCCATCACGTCTATGTCTTTAGTCATTCCGTGAGTTCTTAAAACTTTAACTTTTTTGATAAATTCTAAATCGTTTGAAAGAATTGCGCCACCTTCGCCCGTCGTCATCGTCTTCACCGGATGAAAACTAAGGTTCACGGCTTTAACAAATTTTCCCGAACAAATTTCTTCCCCTTCAAATTTTGCACCCATTGCGTGACAAGCGTCATCAATCAAATCAAAACCATATTCTTTTGAAAGTTTACTCAAAGTTGACCAATCACAAGGATGCCCAGCAAAATCAACGGCGATCACCGCCGTTACTTTTTTTCCTGCTTGTTTAAGAGATTTTAATTTTACTTCTAGTTTTTTCGGGCAAATATTGTAAGAGACTTCATCAATATCAACGAAATCAGCATCGGCTCCGCAATAGAGTGCGCAATTGGCTGAAGCTAAAAATGTATTTGCAGTTGTTAAAATTAAATCTCCGGGTTTCCAACCAAGGGCTAAACCAATTAAGTGAAGTCCGGCTGTTCCGTTTGCCACGGCAACGGCGGCTTTTGCTCCGAAACGATTTGTTAAATCTGTTTCAAATTTAATAACCCGTGGCCCTACCGTTAACCAATCAGACTTCAATGCTTCAACCACCGCTGCTATATCATCAGCATCGATAGTTTGTTTTCCGTATGTATATGTTTTACTCAAAGGATTCCCCGTATGTTTTAAGTACTTAATTAGTATCATTTTTTAAAATGCCTGCCAAATCTATATTATAAACAAGCGCCGATATTGAGTAGAAAAATGAGGACTGAAAAAAGCATTTTTTACTGTTTTTTTATGAACAACTAAGAATAAAGAATGGCTATTTTATAATCATTTTCCGGATGTACCAATGACGCAAGTGATTCATCTCCACCCTAATTTTCAGCTTACAGTTGGTAGGCTTAAACCTTCGTTCTTAAAAAACTCAGTAAGTCAGCTTTTAAATCTTCTCTTTCCAAGGCAAGGTCAATATTCGCAATTAAAAAACCTAACTTATCGCCCGCATCGTAACGACGTGCTTTGAAGCTGTAGGCGTTTAAATCTATTTTTTTTGCTAGATCATTCATCGCATCACTTAGCTGAATCTCGCCATTTTTTCCTGGCTTGGTCTGATCAAGAAAGTTAAAAATTTCTGCATTAAAAACATACCGACCCGGTAAAGCCCAGGTTGACGGAGCTGTATCAGAACTTGGTTTTTCTACGACACTTAAAACTTTTTTACCGCTAGATAAATCACTCTGTTGAACGCCTAAATCGACAATTCCGTACTTATGAGTCTCTTTCACATCAACGGGCAATACCCAAACCGAACTTGCGCCCGTTTTTTCATACTGGTCACATAAAAATCCAGTCACATTTTCGCTACGTTGATTTGTAATCGTGATTTCATCACCAAGTAAAACACAAAATGGATCTTTACCCACGACCGGTTTTGCACAGCGGACGGCATGTCCAAGGCCCAAAGCCGCTTTTTGACGTAAAGAAATAATATTAACCGACGAGCGTATTTTTTGAATACTTTCTAAAACGTGGCCTTTACCTTCTTTAAGAAGTTTATCTTCTAACTCATACGACACATCAAAAAAATCTTCGATCGCATTTTTTCCGCGTCCTTGAATCAAAATAATATCTTCAATGCCCGCCTGCATGGCTTCTTCAATCACGTAAAGAATGGTTGGCTTATCTACGATCGGTAACATCTCTTTAGGAATCGTTTTAGTGGCTGGGAAAAATCGGGTACCTAAACCCGCTGCAGGAATCACTGCCTTTTTTACCTTCGTAAAGTTCACTTTATTCATCTGATACCCCTATCCAAAACGGCCGGTGATGTAGTTTTCGGTTTTTTGTTCTTTCGGATTTGTAAAAATCTGTGAACTCTCACCAAATTCTATCATCTTACCCAAATACATAAAAGAAGTAAAATCAGCGGTTCGGGCCGCTTGATGAAGGTTGTGGGTCACCATCACAATCGTGACCGCATTTTTTAATTCCGTAACCAGCTCTTCAATATGCGCCGTCGAAATCGGATCTAAAGCAGAGGTTGGCTCATCCAGTAAAAGAATATCTGGCTCGGTCGCTAAAGCTCGGGCGATACAAAGACGTTGCTGCTGGCCACCTGATAAGGCCGTAGCACTGGTGTGTAAACGGTCTTCGACTTCTTTCCATAAGCCTGCTTTTTTTAGCGAGTCTTCAATTTTTTCATCGATAAAAGATTTCTTTTTAACGCCACGAACGCGCAGTCCATAGGCGATATTTTCGTAGATACTTTTCGGAAAGGGATTCGGTTTTTGGAAAACCATCCCAATCTTCATGCGCACCTCAATCGGATCAATCTCTTTAGAAAGAATATTTAACTGATCCGGGAAAAGATTAATCTGTCCGTCGTATTTAACTGAACCATACAAATCATGCATCCGATTAAAACAACGCAGTAGCGTTGTTTTTCCGCAACCCGAAGGGCCAATCAGGGCCGTAATACGATTTTCGTAAATAGGAAGGCTTACCGAGTTTAAAACTTTTTTATCGGTGTAGCTGAAATTTAAATTGATAACTTCTGCTTTTTTTACCATTTGTATTTCTTCCTAAATAGATAACGTATGTAAATCGCGGTGCCATTTAAAAATAACGTCATCGTTAGCAATACTAAGCCCGCCGCCGCCGCATTGACGTGAAACTCTTCTTGCGGCCGCGATACCCAGTTGAACATTTGAATCGGCAGCACCGTGTAGGGATCCATGACCGAGCTTGGTAAAAACGCAATAAAAGTTAATGCACCAACCGTAATCAGCGGAGCCGTTTCACCAATCGCGCGTGATAAGGCAATCACCACGCCTGTCATTATACCGCCCGAAGAGTAAGGCAGAATATGATTACGAATCGTCTGCCACTTTGTAGCCCCCAATGAGTACGAAGCTTCGCGAATATGTGAAGGAATGGTACGGATCGCCTCGCGCGTGGTAACAATAATGATCGGTAAAACTAAAAGCCCTAAAGTCATCCCCGCCGTTAAAATACTTTGGCCTAAATGCATTTTATAAACAAAAAAACCAAGCGCCATCAGTCCGTAAGTAATCGAAGGAATACCCGCTAAGTTTAAAATATTAAGTTCAATTACCTTGGTCCAAATATTTTTTTTTGCGTATTCTTCTAAATAAATTCCCGAAGCAATTCCCAGCGGAATTGCGACCAGTGAAGTAACTAAGACCACGCATAAACTACCCACCCACGCCGAAAAAATACCGGCCCGCTCGGGCAAACGAGACGGAAAAGATAGAAAAAATGTTTGCGTGATACGCGGCCAACCCGTCATCGCCATATCCACGATCAAACTTAATAAAGTGATCAGCGCAAAGCCTAATGTTAATAAGCCGATGAACCAGAAAAAGGCATCTTGGCGTTTAAGGCGCTCGGCCTGAGCTTTAAAATTGCGGTGACGAATGGGTTCAGTACTCATTTATACTTCTTCTCCATACGCGCGCGAATTGATTGGCCGATTAAATTAAAACTTAAAGTAAATAATAATAAAACTAAACCAGAAACATAAATTGTACGATAACCAATCGAACCTTGCGGTAAATCACCCATACTAACTTGTACAATGTAGGCCGTTAAAGTTTGCGTTGACTGAAGTGGGTTCAGAGAAAGGCGTGCTTGCAGACCCGCCGCAATCGCTACGACCATTGTTTCACCCAGCGCGCGTGAAATACCCAAAACATACGCGGAGGCAATTCCCGAAAAAGCCGCGGGCACAATCACTTTAAACGAAGTTTGTAATTTAGAGGCTCCCATCGCCAGGCTGCCCTCGCGTAAGTAAAGTGGCACCGCCCGCATCGAATCTTCCGATAGACTACTCACGTAGGGAATGATCATAATTCCCATCACGATTCCGGCACTTAAGGCATTAAAAGATTCTAAAGAAGGAATTATTTTTTGTAAAATAGGCGTAACAAATAGAAGTGCAAAATAGCCATAAACGACCGTCGGCACCGCCGCTAATAATTCAAGTAACGGTTTAAAAAATTCTCGCACCTGATTCGAACAGTATTCACTTAAAAATACGGCCGCCACGGTTCCTAAAGGAATGGCGATGATTAGTGCAATTACGGTGGTCAGTAAGGTACCGCTGATTAGATTCATAATTCCGTACTGAGGATTTTCAAAAAGCGGAGTCCACTCGGTATCAAATAAAAAGTTCTTAATTGGCACTTCTAAAAAAAATGGCATCGCCTCTGATACAAGCGTGTAAATCACTCCAAAGGTTACTAAGACTGAACTTCCCGCGCACACCAGTAAAAGAAGATGAATGAAGGATTCTTTAAAATTTCTCCATCTTCTTTTCATACTTTGCGGAGTCGAAAATTCAGATTGGATCGCCATTACTTCCGACCGTAATCATCTTGGTAACGGACAATATCATCTTCGCCGAAGTAGCTACCGACTTGAACTTCAATAAATTCAACGATCGACCCCGTACGATTTAAAATACGATGTTTACTTAAACGAGGAATAAAAATATGTTCGCCTTGTTTAACCACGTGTTCTTGATCATCTAGAACCACCACGGCTTCACCCTTAACGATGACCCAATGCTCAGAACGCTTGGCGTGTGATTGGTAAGAAATTTTTTGACCCGGGTCTACGCGCATAATTTTTGATTTATAGTGGTCTTCATCCTTTAAAATTTCGAAATGTCCCCACGGGCGATTTTCAAAAACGTGCTCGTTAACAATTTTTGAATCTTCGACTTTTAAGGTTTCGACTAAATCTTTTACTTTTTGCGAATATCCTTTTTTACAAATAAGTAATGCATCGGCCGTATCAACCACGATCAAATCATCACAACCCACCAGGCCGTACTTTTTCTTCTGTCTAGAAAAAACTGTGTTGGCCTTCGCGGTAATTTGTACTGGACGTTTTTTTAAATTTTTATCATCGTAAGAATAAGCCTCAGTCACTTCGACTAAAGCATCCCACGAACCCACATCACTCCAACCGATATCGCAAGTTACGCAGCGAAGTTCATCTGAAGATAGTTTTTCGATAATCGCGTAATCAATCGAGATACTTTTAATGTGAGCATAAATTTCTTCCAAATTACTAAAATCTTCTTTTAAGCCGGAAATCACATCCCACATTTGTGGTTCGTGCTTTTTAAATAGATCAATCATCTTGGCCGCTTGAAAAACAAATATACCCGCATTCCAAAAATAGTGGCCATCGGCTAAAAATCCTAAAGCTTTTTCTAAAGTTGGCTTTTCGTGAAACTGAGTTACTTCCGTGGCCTTTTGCGTGTTGAGCGCACGTTCCTTAACTTGAATATATCCAAAACCTGTTTCTGGACTACGTGGCTTAATTCCTAAAGTAACGATGTATCCTTCAGCCGCAGAACTAACCGCTGCCTTTAGAGCGGTTGCAAATTCATTTTCTTTCAAAATTAAACTGTCCGACGGAAATACGCCGACCACTTCTTGGGTACGACCCGTTAATTCTAAATAACGGCAACCAAGGGCTACCGCCGCTGCGGTATTTTTACTAAGTGGTTCGTAAATGACTTTTTCGATTTTGAGTTGATTCTGAATGATATCCCGCTCGGTCATATCTTTCAATTTTTGCGAAGTAATTAATAAACCTGAACCATACTTTTGCAAACGCTCAATCGTTAAGGTTTGCAAGGGCTTATCTAAAAGCTCCACGAACTGTTTAGGAAACTGAGTTCTAGATAAAGGCCAAAGCCTTGTTCCGCTGCCACCGCTCAAAATAATAGGGATTATTTTCATGTAACGAGGGTGCCTTTTTTTAGAAATATCGGCAAGAAATTTGGCCCGACGAACACACTCTAACGCCTACAAACACTTAATTTTGCCCAGATATGGTGCAGATCGATTAAAGAGTTAATTAAATAAATCTTTCGTACGTTTGATTTCATCTACGAAATTTTTAATCTGATCTTGCACAAAATCAATTTTTTGAATGACGGAATTAAAATCTTTTTCTTTTTTTACGGCGAATTTTACATCTTTTAAAGCCTGACGTGCGCCCTCAATCGAAAATTTATCGCGGTAAAGTAATTTACGAATTAAAAATGCATTTTCCACATCTTTTTTCGTATAAAGCCTTTGATTATTCGAAGCTTTTTTAGGTTTTAGTAATTCAAACTCTTGTTCCCAGTAACGTAAAACATATTGTTTGATATCTAATAAATCCGCGACATCGCCAATTTTAAAACCAAAGCGGTCTGGGATTGAAGCGATCTCTTCCATCAACTGCGCATCGACTAATACATTGGGTAAATGCCGAGATTCAGCCTTTTGCTCGGTTGCCACGACTTCAACTTCTTTTGGTGCAACAAACTTATCTTCTAAAGAAAGTTCGAAATCATGAACATCGTGACCATCAATATCGTTTGAATTATTCGTCGTCATCTTCATCATCCTTGAGGTGTGCGTACTCTTCGCCGTTGAGCATTGCTTTTAATACTTGGCTGGGGCGAAATGTTAAAACACGACGCGCAGAAATTTTAATCTGCTCACCGGTTTGAGGATTTCGACCTATGCGCTCACTTTTCCCACGAACGAGAAAGTTACCAAAACCCGAAATTTTAACTTTTTCACCGTCTTGCAGTGTGGTCTTCAAAGAATTAAAAACCATCTCTACCAGTTCACTGGCTTCTTTTTTTGAAAATCCAATTTTCTCATAAACTTTTTCAACGATATCCGCTTTGGTTACGGTTGAATGTCCGACATTCTGTCCTGCCATGAGAGATTGCTCCTTCGCCACTTTTTCGACGCTTTTGCGATTATGTATCCACACTTAAAAGCGTAGCAAGTCTTTGAAATGAATCAAGTTTTTGACTTGATTTAATTTATTTACGCCTAGCGTAACGTGGCATTTACGGACTTTTTAGCGGCCTCGATCACCTTTTGGCTTAAACCCTGAAGGTCTGCATCCGTTAAAGCGTTATCGCCACCTTGAAATAAAGCGCGTAAGGCCACTGACTTCTGCCCAGCCGGTAATTTATCACCCTCGTAAATATCAAATACAAAAAGTTCTGTCAGCGCACTACCGCAAGCTTTCTTGGCTTCTTTCAATAAATCGCCGATTGGTTTCGCTGATTCCATCACAAATGCAAAATCGCGATCCACAGGCTGAAATTTAGAAAGAGATTTAAATTTAACCGGACGAGGCTGACCTTTTAAAACGGTTTGCAAATCAAGTTCGGCCATCGCGACTGGTACACGAGCTTTTTCTTCTAAGATCAAACCAGGATGCGCGGTTCCAATGTAACCAACATTTTGACCTTCAACCATCACCGTGGCCCACTGCCCTTGATGAACAAATGGCGGAGGATTCTGGCTCACTTGCCCAAATGAGAACGAAGTAATCTGTAAACTTAAGAATAATTTTTCAAGGGTTGATTTAATTTGGTAAATCAACGGCGCCTCGGTTGCGTAAACTCCTAAAGGCTCGCCCCAGGCAATCAAAGCTAAACGTCGTGATTCAACGTAATGAGTTTCTTGCTTCGAAAACACGGTACCTATTTCAAATAAAGATCCGGCTGTATTGCCCGAGCGAATATTATCTAAAGTATTTTTCCAAAGACCTTGAGTTAAAGTTCTGCGCATCACATTTAAATCTTCGCTTAAAGGATTTTTAATTTTAATCGCTTCCGCATCGGTCGAAAGCCCTAAGACTTTCCACGCCGCCACTTCATTTCCAATCATTTTTTTCTCAGCTAAGTCGCTGGTAAAAGCATAGTTAAAAGCCTGGTGAAAACCTTCGGTCCGAATCATCTGCGCAATTTTTTGATTCATCAAATAAGCCGCATCATGAGTTGCGGGCGCAATACGTAACGCCGGAATCGCCTCTTGAATATGTTCGTAGCCGTGCAGACGTGCATACTCTTCCACAAGATCCATATCTTGTTCGATATCGAATCTAAAAAGCGGCGGAGTCATCACGTATTCGCCGTTTCCTTTTTCTTCAACTTTGATTTGTAAGCCCTTCATATAACTAACAAAAAGGTTTTCGTCGGCTTGATAACCCAAGCGATCTGAAACTTTTTGAATGCTTATTGAAATCGGTTTTTTAACTTGGGGCTTAGAATAAATATCGTAAGCATCTTCGTGCGCTACGCCGCCCGCCACTTGTTGAATTAACAAAGCCGCTCGGTCCATAATCGTGGCCGTACCGCTTTGATCTACCCCGCGAGAAAAACGGTAAGCCGAATCCGTATCAACCCCGTGAACGCGTGAAGATTTACGCACCGACATCGCGTTAAATGAAGCACTCTCTAGAAAAATATTCGTCGTTTTCTCAGACACGCCCGAATTCATTCCGCCGATGATTCCCGCCATGGCCACTGGTTTTTCAGAGTCGCAAATTAGTAATTCTTCGCCTGTCATTACCAGGTTTTGTTCTTTTAAAGTTTTAAATTTCTCATTCTTTTGCGCTTTACGAATTTTCACTTGCGCACCCGCTAATAAATCGGCATCAAACGCATGTAGCGGTTGGCCCATTTCAAGCATCACATAATTAGTTACGTCGACTACGTTATTAATTGAGTTCATGCCGATCGCTTCTAAGCGCGCTTTTAACCAGGCCGGCGACGGTCCAATTTTCACGCCCGAAATAGAACGACCGCAATAACGTGGGCACAGTTCCGGTTCAGAAACTTCTAACTTTATAACTTCTTTCGTCGATGGTTTTGAAAATTTAGTCTGCACTTCCGGAGACTTAACCGATTTATTTAATAAACAACCTAGCTCGCGCGCTAAACCGAAATGACTTAAACAATCGGCACGGTTCGGAGTTACTTTTAATTCAAATGTTACGTCATCATACCCACTGAATTCAGCAAAGCTTTGGCCTGGCTTAGCTGATGAATCTAAAATAACGATTCCGTCTAGACCTGACTCAGGTAACCCCAATTCTTTGTATGAACAAAGCATTCCGTTACTTTCAAAGTCTCTGATTTTAGATTTCTTAATCGCAAAATTCCCGGGAAGTAGGGCGCCTGGTAAAGCCACAATCACCTTGTCGCCTGCTTGATGATTTTGCGCACCGCAAACGATTTGCTCGACTTTCCCATCAGCAATCTCAACTTGGCAAAGCGAAAGCTTATCCGCATTCGGATGTTTATCTTTTACTTTGATATAACCCACGACCACGTTATTAAAATCCTGCGCACGATTTTGAATCCCTTCAACCTCTAGGCCCGCCTTCGTTAAAATATCGGCTAATCGCAAAGGGTTCGAGTAAAACTCAGTCACATCAACAAAATCATTCAACCATTTTAGAGAAATTTTCATATGCTCAATCCTAATTAAAACTGTTTAAGAAAACGCACGTCGTTCGCCGGAAACAATCGAATATCATCGACGCCGTATTTAATAATCGCCATCCGTTCCACGCCGAAACCAAAGGCAAAGCCTTGCCACTTCGGATATTCAACTTTTGCGAATTGAAAAACTTTCGGATTAATCAAACCGCAACCGCCAATTTCAATCCAACCGGTCTGTTTACATAAAGAGCAACCTTTGCCTTTGCAGATCGGACACGAACAATCAACCTCCGCCGAAGGCTCCGTAAATGGAAAAAAACTAGGGCGAAAGCGAGTTTTCAAACCCGGGCCAAAAAATTCACGCACAAAAAAAGTAATCGTGCCTTTAAGATCAGACATCGAAACTTTTTCATCCACACACATTCCTTCAATTTGGTGAAAATTAGGTAAATGCGAAATATCACTATCGACACGAAAAACAGATCCGGTACCGATAATTCGTAAAGGCGGTTTTTCATTTTCTAAACTGTGAATTTGAATAGGCGAAGTATGCGTACGTAAAACATGAGTTTCATCTACGAAAAAAGTATCTTGCATATCACGCGCGGGATGATTCGGCGGAATATTCAAGGCTTCAAAATTATAATAATCTTTTTCAATCAACGGACCCGTGCGCAGACTGTAACCCAAGCGCGCCATGATACCAAAAATCTCGTTCGTTACTTTATGAACTGGATGCTCTTTACCCGGGTCACGCGACGAAGTCGGAAGCGTTAAATCAAGCTTCTCATTCAGCATCTGTGAATTTATTTCCTGGTTTTTCAAAGATAACTCCGCTTGGTCGTAAGCTGTTTCAAGCTCGGACTTCACTTCGTTGACCATCTTTCCAAAAGCCGGCTTTTCTTCTTTTGGTAAAGAGGCCATCATTTTCATGGCTTCAGTTAAAGCACCGCTTTTCCCAAGAAATTGTACTTTTTGATTATACAAATCTTGTGAAGTTACGGCCGCCGTAAACGCCTTCAGGGCATCGGATTTTATTTGGTTCAGTTGAATCTGTGACATAGGCATTTATTATGTGAAATATTTTTAGTCTTTTCAAGGGTTTAGCTGTGTGATAACTTCGCTGCTAAAGGTTTATCGTGGCGCATAAAAATAAAGAAAACTACTCTCCCTATAAAGCTCGTAAACAGAAGGCCGGAATCAGCCTGAAGGACCAGCATTTAGCCGTTCCCGCGATTGGTCCAAGAGATTTTAAGCCCGAAACTGTGTACTCAGTCGATGAAGCAAACGACCGTCTGGCCGATATTTTTAAAAATCATCACTTTGCCTGCTCACACGTCGAGCGAATTAAATTAGCCCAGTTCTATAACGTGATGATGAAAAACCAAGAGCATCAAAACTTTACTCGCCTGCTAAAACTAAAAGATATCGCAATCAAACATTTCATTGATTCAATGATTGTGGCTGAATTAGTCGATATTCAATTTCCATTGATTGATGTGGGTACCGGCCCGGGCTTTCCCGGTATTCCGTTAAAAATTCGTTTCCCTGAAGAAAAAATTCTTTTGGGAGAAGGCGTACAAAAGCGCGTCGAGTTTTTAAAAACCGTGCGCGAAGAACTGCAATTAAAAAACTTAGATATCATCGGCCGTAATATTAACGAACACTTCGCCTACCCCGTTCAATCGGTTATCACGCGTGCGGTGGAAGATATTCCAAACACTTTACGTAATGTGCTCAGTTGCTTGCAAGAAGGCGGCTACGTGTACTTTATGAAAGGCCCCGGCGTCGATCCCGAGCTGAAAATGGCGAAAGACCAGCTGTCCGAGTTCTACAAATTAGAAAAAGATATCGCCTACGATTTAAAACACACGCAAAATCACCGACGCTTAGTGGTGTACCGTAAAATTAAAAATGCTCCGTTACCGGAAGATCCAGATGAAGAGGTCGAATAATGAAACCACTTGAAATTTCTTCTTCTGCAAATTCACAATATAAAGTCTGGCAAAGTTTATTGAGCTCTAAAGGTATCAAAGAACACCAGCAGTTTTTTTTAATGGGTTTAAAGTTAGTCGAAGAATTCCTCTTGCGGCCGCAGAAGAAATTCAAAATCGAGTACGTTCTATTTCATCAGCTACCAAGCTTTGAAACGACGGCCAAGACCACAATTCTTTCACGCGACTTATTTAAAGAACTTGATGTCTTAGGCACTAATTCTCCTTTACTGGTTTTATCATTTCAAGCTTTCGCCGCTAAAGAAATCGAAAAAAACCCTGAAGGCCTTGAGATTATCTGTCCACTAGGCGATCCTCGTAATTTGGGCGCGCTGATTCGCTCGGCCGTGGGCTTTTGCGCACGCGAAATGATTTTAACGCAAGAGTCGACTCATCCTTTTTTACCGCATTCGCTGAAGGCTTCGGCGGGCGCCGCATTAGCAATGAACTTCTCGGTGATCAAAGAAAAACTAGCTCATCTTCCGCTCATTGGCGAAAATTTTGCGTTGGAGCTACACGGTACAAATTTATCCAAAGTTCAATGGCCGAAAAATTTGCGCCTGTGGGTTGGTGAAGAAGGCCCTGGCTTAGGCTTGACCCATGAGCAAAAAAGACTCATGCAATTCATTCATATCCCAACCAGCGGAATTGAATCTTTAAACGCTACAATTTCGGCAACTTTAGCTCTTTGGGAATGGAAAAAATCTAACTAGAACTTTTGTCCGTTTTGAAAACTAATAATATCTTCGACGATACTCGCGACTCGTTCTTTTTGCATATCTTTACTAAAAACTAATTCTAAGCCCAATAAAGTTCCGTGATGAAGACGATTCATGTAAAATCTTACAACCGCATTACAAGTTACTTCCGCACGGCGATGAACTTGAAACTGAATTTTTATAACTTCATCACGCTTACACTCAATTTGCGTTAAATCTTTAATTTCTAAACGCATTCCCGACAAAGAAATATCAACCACCGAACAGGGGATTGGCTTCATATTTGGCTGTGAACTAACTAGCCCGGCTGTATGTATCCATTTTTTCGGAATTAGATAGCGTGGCTCCTTACGACGTTTTAATTGGATAATTTTAGCACCCAAATCAAAACACGGTAAACCCAAATGCCTTTGGATCGGAGTTTTCGCGAAGTAAACTTCTGTACCAATATTAAACTTAATATTAACGTCAACGTCGATCGTCACCGGAATATCTGGAGTTTCTAATTTAAGGATTACTTTTTTATCGACAAAAGAATCAATACTTGCCGCTACCGTTTTTTCTGAAGCGTCCGTTTTAAAATAGAAAACGGATCTTTGTGCGTAGGCATTTTGAAGGGTGACTAACGATTCTCGCTCATCCAGCGGATTTAAAAAGTCAGTAATCGATTTTACAGGAGCCGCCGGTTTTACATCAGACATTAGCGAATCATCCAAACTTTATAAAAAGCTTCTAGCACAATTTTTAATGACATTTTACTTTGGCCAACGCGACGATCTTCAAAAACGATTGGAATCTCTAAAGCTTGGTAACCTTTTTTTTGTGCTTTATATTTTAATTCAATTTGAAAGCTGTAACCATTTGATTGGATTTGATCTAACCCAATCGCCTGTAAAACCGGTGTTCTCCAACCATTAAAGCCACCCGTCCAATCACGAGTCGAAAAACCCAAGATTAAGTGCGAGTACAAACTTCCACCACGCGAAATTAATTTACGGACGATACCCCAATTAACAGTTTCTCCGCCCGGCACGTAACGAGAACCAATGACCACATCATTGGTATCTAATTCTTTTAAAATTTTAACTAAGTCTTTAGGGCGATGAGAAAAATCGGCGTCCATTTCAACCAAGGCGTCATACTTATTTTCAATGCCCCATTTAAAACCCGCGATATAGGCTTTGCCTAAACCATTTTTTTGCTGACGTAGAAGCAAGTGGACTCGTTTTTCGTTTTTTGAAAATTCTTGCACAAAATCGGCCGTTTTATCCGGCGAAGAATCATCCACAACGAGGATATCAAAATCATTCTGGAGAGCGATGAGTTCAGGTAATAAAACCTTCATATTATCAATTTCATTATATGTAGGTACGATCACTAATTTGCGCATTAATTTATTTTTGGCTTAAAGAAGCTTGAAAGCAAGGGATCATTTCAAAAGCTGTCTTCTGTGGCACTTGATTCCATAAACTTAACATAAAACCGCCCCCGCCGGACCCCGTTAATTTGACCGCTAAAGCACCCGCCGCTTTTAATTTTTCCGCGTGCAACTTAACCGCCTCATTGACTAGACCCCATTGTTCAAAACACCGATGCGATTCTTCCATCGCTTGAGCCCATAAAGTTAAATTTATTTCAGTCTCTTGCAACAATTGTTTGAATTTTTGCACAGACTGTATCATTTGATGGTCAATATTTTCGGCTAGCTCGGGAGCCTCTACGAAAAATTTTTTTACCTTATCAACGCAGTCTTTGGTTACGCCTCTTTCACCCGTATAAGATAAATAAAGCACCGGTGCATTTTTCAGCTCTAAAGTTTTAAATCCATTATGACGAGAGAATAATAATGGCTTACGAAATAATGTTACAGCTACATCAACCCCACTGCTTTCGCCGTGAAATAGATTTTCTAAGTCGGTCGCAAATGCATATTTTAGCTCAGCTGGTAAATAACCTAAATAAGCAAAAAAATCAGTTAAGGCCACGCACAAAGTTGCGGAAGCACCCATGCCCGCGCCAAATAAAATATGTGAATCTAACTGAATTAAACCCTTCATCTGGCTACGCTTTAGATTTAATTTTTTAAGCGCTCGCTCAAAAACTGACCAGATGATTAATTCTAATTCAGAGTGGTCGTGTCCCATCAGTTGAATTTCAATTTCATTCGAGTTCTCAAAGTACGTTAAATTTAAAAATCGCGACTCTAAAGGAAATACAATCGCATCTCCTCCGCGAATCACGCTGTGCTCGCCCGCTAAAATCCATTTACCCGGAACCTGTATATGAAAGGCTGCCTTACGATTGTTTTGCACGGTAGCCCTCGTCCGACCAAATTGCTGTTTGAGATGAAAATTCCCTCTGGATCTCGTCGTAAGCTTTTTGTTGATCCGGACGATACAGTAAATGAATGTTACTTCCGGCGTCCATGGTAACAATCGGACCATCGCCGTTGCTTTGCCAATAATTATTCAGATATCTTAAAGCTTTTAAACTCATTTCATTCATGTAGATAAAGGCGGGAACTGAAGTATGAAATAAAACGTGCATATCCCAAAACTCACTCCAGCAAATTTCAAAAGATTTTTTCCAATCTTCTTTACGCATGGCTTGAATCAGATTTTGCAAACGCTCTTCAGCGCGTTCGGGACGGCCTTTAAATAAATCTGAAGTTAAAACTAATTTGTGAGCCTGGCTGGAAGAAACACTTTTTATGCTTTCATCACATAGAATGACCTGATGCTTTAAATTTACCTGTGGCAGCTGAATAGCTTCGGCCCCACTCAAGTGCCATAAAGACCACGGGCTGAAGAAAGAACGGCACGAAGAGCCCGAACCCTTCTGC
Organism: Bdellovibrio sp.; assembly: GCA_014376435.1. Taxonomy (GTDB): domain Bacteria; phylum Bdellovibrionota; class Bdellovibrionia; order Bdellovibrionales; family Bdellovibrionaceae; genus Pseudobdellovibrio. The sequence goes on from JACMRL010000004.1 coordinate 164,254, forward strand.
GAAAGCTTCGCCAGCTCTTTCGGCCGGTACGGCACAACGGGGCCTTCTGAATTTTTCATACGCCATTCATGGGCCGCCATCGTTAAAGCAGCAAAACTAGAAGCCGAGCTAGCCAGACCACAATCTGAAGGAAAATTATTAGCCGATTCGATTTGAAAAAAACCCGTCATCTTGAATTCAATTTTTAATAGCGCAAAATGATTTAAAAATTTCTCGCGGCCGTTAGCACTAAGTTCAATCGGACGCAAATCTTCGCGCTCAAGTGCTTGCCACTTATCTACCGTAAGCTTGGGGATTTTCTGAATGCGTACAAAAGTACGTAAACGATCTAATGCGAATGAAAGGGATGAATTCATCGGGCGATTCGAAGTCACGTCTGATTTACCCATATACTTAATTAAAGCAATATTTGAAGGCGCGGACGATTCAACCCACATACGAGACGATCCCTTCACACAAATCGCGGCCAGTGGCTACGACTTTTAAATTTTTATGTTTTACAAATTCAGCGACACGATCGCTATGACTCGATTTACAAAAAACCAATAGCACGTCTGCTCCCAAAGCCCCACATGGCTTAACTAATAAAATATCTTTATTGTCTTTTAATAAATTTTTAATTTTTAAAGAGTTTTCATGAGTCAACCCGGCGGACTCTAAAGCTTCAGTCCAAATTTTCATTGCGGCTAAAAACTCAAGTACTGATTCTTTTTTAAAAGCTTGAATAACCTGATCTGAAATTTCAGGCAGATGCTTGATGCAATCAAGATCAAGCGCAGCTAAATGATCATGTGTCGCAATCTTCAAACCGGTCGCTACAATTAAAAAATCAAGCTCGGCAAATGGCCACCGAAAAGATTCAAACTTATTTTCGCGCAGATTTGCCTCACAAACATGTCCAAAATATTGAAACGCTAAATCGGCCCCGCTGGGCTTTACTTTTTCGGGCGCGTATAAGTCGATATAATTTTTTCGAATCTCGGTAAAATTATTTTTACGTAATTTTAAAAATACCACGGCAAAAAATTCTGCCGTTGATTTACCAAAACCACCTTGCGAATAAGGGTCGCTAATCTGAACGGCCGGGGCTGGTAAAGAATTTATTTTTAAATATCGGCCCGCCGGACTTTGCGGATGGAAAACAAACGCATTATGTGAAACCGCGCGAACTTCAAAGCAAGGCTTCGTTGCTAGTCCCAATGCACTTCCGCCAAGCAGCACAGAGTATTCGCCCGCTAGAAAAGTCTTACCCGGAATAGCCAAATCCATTCAGAGATTAGCTTGCTTTCGTAGATCATTTAAAACTTCTACGGCATTTGATAATGAAATTCTTTTTCTTAAAGCTAAAATTTCTTCTAATTTTTTTACAACGTAAGGCATCTCTTTTTCTGTCGCGCCGGCGCCTAAAGATAGATTTTTAATATGTAATTTCATGTGACCTTCGATTATACCCACGGTCGTTAACGCCCGTAAAGCTCCTAAATTTTGTACTAAACCGACCGCTGCCATAATGCGCGATAACTCATTCGACGATTGAACACCTAGCAGCTTCATTGCGATCTGCGCCGAGGGATGCAGAGTCGTAACTCCGCCGACGGTTCCAACAATTAAGGGAGCTTCAAAAATACCGACTAACGAGTCACCCTCTTTACGCCATTTTGTGATTGAACGATACTGTCCATCACGGGCTGCAAAAGCATGAATGCCCGCTTCAACCGCGCGCCAGTCATTGCCGGTTGCCACTAAGATCGGGTCAATTCCGTTTAATACACCTTTATTATTTGTCGCCGCACGGTAAGGATCAAGTTCAGCAAATCTAGATGCCTCTTCGATCTTCAGCGCTAATTCAGGATCAATTTTATTTAAAGTAATCGTCGCTTTAGTTAATTTTGAATCAACTAAGTTCGATAAGATACACATCGTTACTTTTTCGCCCGTGAATTCTTGCAGTGGTTCTTTTAAAAACTCACAAACTTGATTCATGATGTTGGCACCCATGGCATCGCACGGATCCATATAGATATGAATGATGGCCATAAAAAAGCCATCACCGCGATCTAATTTGCGTAATTGCAAATCATTAACTCCACCGCCACGCTTCACCAAGCCAAAAGCAACTTCGCTATTGGCTAATTCAATTAGATAGTTTTTTTGTAGAAGAATATTTTTCTCAAAATTTACAAAGTCTTGAATTTTAGCGAATTGAATTTGCCCGATTATATTTTTTCCGATGATTTCAGTTTTAATCGATCCGTTTTCACGAATCCATTTAGCTGTTTTACTGGCCGCCGCAATAATTGAAGTCTCTTCCACGGCCATCGGAATAACGAAATCACGATCATCAATTTTAAAATTTGTTGCAACACCTAGCGGAAGTTGAAAGTAACCGATCACATTTTCAATAAAGTTTTCAGCTAAACCAACGTCTTGCAAACCACCCGCTTTTAAATAATTTTGATCAGCTTCGGATAAAACATTTGCTTCGGTTAAAGCGTCAAGACGATCAAAGTAAGAAAGTTTCGAAAAGCCTTTAAAAATATCGAATAATGATCTTTTACTTTGCGACATACCAAACCTTCTTGTGAAGAAAATCTTCGTACTTACGAATACCCATGCAAAACATCGCCGTCTTTAATTGGAAATCGAATAACTCCATCACTTTGATGACTTCCGCCTCACTCACCATCGCCGCCTTCATTAATGGCTGTGCCACACCAACGGCGCGCGCACCTAAAGCTAAACACTTTGCCGAATCAACTCCGTTACGGATGCCGCCCGAAGCCCAAACTTGATGAAATAAAACCTGCTCTTGTAAATCTAATAAACAATCAATGGCCGAGTTTCCCCAGTCATGAAATGCGTTAATTGCATTTTCTAAAGTTGAATCTTCGTGGCTCCGAGAAGCCTCGATCTGCCCCCAGTGCGTGCCCCCGTTACCAGTCACATCAACCACCTTTACGCCAATGGCGAAAAGTTTTTCTGTTATTTCTTTACTGATGCCGAAGCCTACTTCTTTAACTAAAACCGGAACTGTAGATTTTTTTACCAAATTTTCGATCGCCTTGAGACCGCCCGCAAAAATAGCTTCATCTTTGTTTTGAAAAACTTCTTGCAGAGAATTTAAATGAACAAAAATTCCTACCGAACCAAGGTTCTCGACTAGTAAAAGAATTTTTTCTAAAGGCTGCTGAATTAATTCTGAAATACCAATATTTGAAACTAATTTTAAGTCTGGAAATTCTAATTTTATTTTTTTCCACTCGGCCGCCGCCGTATCGTCGGTTAATTCACGGCGCTGTGAACCGACGCCCATAAGCCAATTCTTTTTTTGCGCCGCTCGTGCCAAGCGTAAGTTAATTTGCAAACTGTCTTCGTGACCCGCGGTCATCGACGATACAAAGTGAGGCGAAGCAAATTCACTACCTAGTAAAGATACTGTTAATGAAACATCACTGAAATTAATTTCGGGCAACGCTTGATGGATCAGACGGATTTGATTGAAACCGGATTTTACTAAACCTTGCGTGCTATCGTGCAGCGCTAGGCGGATATGATCTTTCTTTCGGTTTTCAAAATCTTTAAAAGATTCGCTCATCGTCGTTTTTTCCTTTAATGAAATAACTGATCAAGTTGCTACTAAAATACCGCTTATAATAAAAAGGCGAGCTTTTTACAGCTCGCCTCTAAGTAAGAAAATAGAGCCGATTAATTACTTAATGGCGTGCTGGCAAAGAGAAGAAAACGCCGTCGCATCAGAAATAGCCATGTCAGCTAAAACTTTACGATCAAGTCCAATCCCAGCTTTGATTAAGCCACCGATTAAACGAGAGTACGTTGTTCCATTTAAACGAGCCGCTGCATTGATACGTTGGTTCCAAAGCATGCGGAAATTTCTCTTTTTTACTTTTCTGTGCTTGTAAGCGAACACCATACCGCGGTCATTTTTTTCAACCGCGTGAGTGTATGAGCGCGAACCCGCTGAATAGTAACCTTTTGTTCTTTTTAATACTTTTTTGTGGCGACGACGATTCGTCATCCCCGATTTTACACGTGCCATTGTTACTCCCTAAAAGCCAAATTGGCGCTTCACTTGAAGCATGTTTGCTGGCGCAACATAGACAACTTGTCCTAGGTGACGCTTGGTTTTTGAACTCATGTGTGAATTCAAGTGACGCATTTTAGTTTGTTTACGTTTTACTTTACCGCTCTTTAGAACGCGTAAACGTTTTTTAGCCCCCGAATGGGTTTTCATATTTTACCTTCCTCCGACAGGGCGAGAATTCGAAATTGAACTCTTCTTGTTTGCACGGCTGCCAGCCTTAATTTTGAGTCTTCTAGAATTAGAGGTATTTGTCCGGAAAGGCAAGCCTTTAAGGGGTTTAGCCTAAGGTTAGCCGAAATAACAACATCTTGATTGGTCTTAAGCCATAAGTAGCTGATTGAATTGAGTAATTTTCGCTCAAAAGATTAAAAATCATTAATCCACCTTTCATTTGAATTTAAATCACTTGGGCTATATTCATTACTAACGAACAACAATTAATATATCCTTAGGAGGATCATATGAAAATCGTATCAATCATCGTTTCTTTATTCGCTACAGTTGCTTTTGCTAACCCAGCTACAACTACAACAACTACTAAAACTGAAACTGCTCCAGTTGCTATGGCACCTGCTGCTGGTCCAGCTAAAGTAACTAAAAAAGTTGTTAAAACTACAACTACAGTTTCTGCTGACGCAACTCACACTAAGTAATTAGTGCGAAACATATAGCTTCGGCTATTCGTTAAAATGAAAAAGGGAGCGCATGCTCCCTTTTTTTTTGCTAAGAATTTATTTATTTTAAAATTACTGATTAACGATCGAAGCGGGACAGCGGAAAGTAGTCGCCAAAAAAGTAGTTGCTACTTTCTTTTCAACTTTTTCTTCTTCTACAACTTTACTAGGCGCATCGCTGGCTTTTTTAGGAGCATCTGGCAAAGTTGAATAGGTGGACTTTTTATCTTTACCACCTTTCATAAATATTAAAACATTTCCACCCAAACTATGAGCCTTGTTGCGAAGATCTACGCGCGTGGCTAAAGACATCTCCGGGTCGCTAGCCGCTTTGCCTTCGATCACATCTTCTTGAATACTTGAAATCTCACCGACGAAAATACAATTTTTCGGTTCCGTTTCAAATACGCGGATACGTTCTGAACCGGGATTGATTTGAAACGTTTGGCAAGAAGCTAACATTCCTAAAAATAAGACGATCCCTATTTCTTTAGTCTTCATCAGTGTCAGCTTCTTCTTTCATTGGCTCTAAAACTTCATCTTTTTTATTCGGGTGAAGTTTTAAGTACTCTTTAATTTTTGCTGAATCTGGTGCGATCAATGCAAATAAATTCTTACCTTCGGTTTTAGGTGGAGATTCAACAAGCGCGATATCTTTTACGAAATCAATCGCTTTTAAAATAACTACTAAACCTGTTTCCTGATGGGCCATTTCACGACCCATGAAACGTAAGTTTACTTTTACTTTATCGCCTTCAAGAATAAAACGACGAGCATGTTTCATTTTTGTTTCGAAATCGTGTTGATCGGTACGTGGACGCATTTGAATTTCTTTAATGGTCACGATCACTTGATTTTTACGAGAAGCCGCGGCTTTCTTTTTTTCTTCGTATTTGTATTTACCGTAATCCATAATTTTACATGTCGGCGGAACCGCATTCGGCGCGATCTCTAAAAGGTCTAATCCACGGTCTTCAGCCATGCGAAGCGCTTCCGGAACCGACATCACGCCTAACATTTGCCCGGTCTCGTCGATCAAGCGCACTTGTTGAGCGCGAATCTCGCGGTTCACTCGAAGGCCGTCTTTTTCGCGTTTTTTGTCGCGGTCGAATTTGTTGGGCGGTCTAGATGGTGGTCTTGGTACGAATGTATTAATGGCTTACCTCCGGCGTAAGTTTTCTTGATTTAATGTTTTGTAAAATCATCTCGCAGGCTTTAGCCCACGGGATATTATTATGCATAGAACCGTCTCTTAAACGGATTGAAACCGATTGTTCTTCGGCTTCTTTATCTCCGACGATAATCATGTACGGAGATTTTTTTAACTGCGCTTCGCGAATTTTAAAATTCAATTTTTCATTACGACGATCGAAATCAACGCGGGCGTTGCCCCTTTTAAGATCGGATTGAATTTTTTCACAGAATTCGTTCACGCGATCCGTGATATTTAAAATAGTTACTTGCGTGGGCGACAACCAAGCCGGTAAATTACCCGCCGTGTGTTCTAAATAAACACTAATAAAGCGCTCTAATGAACCTAATACTGCACGGTGAAGCATGATTGGACGATGTTCTTTGTTATCTTCGCCCGTGTATTTTAAATCAAAAGCTTCGGGTAAATTTGGATCAACCTGAATCGTACCCGTCTGCCAGCTGCGGCCGATTGCATCGATGAAATGCATTTCTAACTTTGGCCCGTAGAAAGCACCGTCACCCGGAGAAATTGTGAATTCTAATCCCATCTCAGTGATCGCATCGGCTAAAGCTTTTTCCGACTGATCCCAATACTCATCAGTTCCCATTCGGTTTTCAGGACGAGTGGCTAAGAATAATTTGTAGTTTGGCATTCCTAAAGTTTGATAGATTGTATTTAACATTTCGATGAATTTAAAAATCTCAGACTTTAATTGATCTAGCGTGCAGAAAATATGGGCGTCATCCTGACAGAATGTGCGAACGCGTGAAAGACCGTGTAATGATCCAGAAGCTTCGTATCGATGAAGGCGGCCAAAGTCTGCCATACGTAATGGTAGCTCACGGTATGAGTGTTTCTCTGAACCGAACAACAAACAATGGCTTGGACAGTTCATTGGTTTTAACCCGAATTCACGATCATCAGGCTTTGTAAAATACATATTCTCTTTATAGTTTTTGTAGTGACCCGAAGTTTTAAATAATTCGATATCAAAAACTTGCGGCGTAATGACTTCTTGGTAATCGTATTTGAAATAAAGTTCTCGAATATAACTAGTTAGCTCGTTATAGATTACTGTTCCTTTACCCGTAAAAAATGGTGAAGCGGGCGCTAATTCATGAAACATGAAAAGCCCTAATTCTTTACCTAATTTACGGTGGTCACGTTTTTTTGCTTCTTCCAGTTGAAGTAAATAAGCTTCTAATTCTTTTTTGTCGCCGAAGGCCGTTGCGTAGATACGCTGAAGCATCGGATTTTTTTCGTCACCACGCCAGTAAGCACCCGCCACCGACATCAATTTGAAAGCTTTAATTTGACCCGTGCTTTGAATATGTGGCCCACGGCAAAGATCAAACCAATTACCTTGGTGATAAATACCAACAACCGTTTCGCCTTTAGCGGCTAAATCTTTAATTAATTCAACTTTGAAACGTTCTTTCATACTTTCGAAAGTTTCGATGGCTTTTTGAATTGGCCAATTCTCACGAACTAATGGAAGATCTTTTTTTACAAGTTCATCCATTTTTTTCTCAATCTTTTCAAAATGTTCTTCCGTAAAATTAAACGGAGAATCAAAGTCGTAGAAAAAACCCGCATCAATCACGGGACCAATGGTGACTTTCACTTCAGGCCATAATTCTTGTACGGCATGCGCCATCAAATGGGCCGCCGAGTGACGAAGCACTTCCACTGACTCAGGAGATTTTGTTGTAATCAGTTGGATCTTTACACCGCTTTTTAAAGGCGTACGTAAATCTGAAATATCTTTTGATCCGTCGATCTTTACGCCTAAGGTGTCTTTGGCTAAACGGGCACCAATCGAGTTTGCGACTTCAAGCGCGCTAGGCTCGTGGTCAAAAGTACGGACGGAATTGTCTGGTAGTATAATCTGAATTTCTGACATGAATTATTGATTCGACATTAAAATGTGTGGGTAAGCGTTGTTAGCATTGATTTAATCATGACAGACAAAAGGCCCTTTTTCAAGAGCCTTTCGTGGTAAAAACCTAAATTTTAAGCAGCCAAACAAAGCCCGAAAGGCTTTAGGCGAGGGATTAAGGAAGAATTAATATGTAACGTGGTGATTAACAGCCTCATGAATACGGGGGTCGTTAATTGCTACCAAGTTATTTTTGGTCATGAATTGAATCATCGTCATGATAAATAACCCTAAGAAGCCTAAAAAGATCCCGATTTCCCAAAACCCAAATTGCGGAATCCCGTCAAAGAAATTCGGGTAAACCATCCAGTAAATATCTACGTATTGCATAACTAACACTAAAATAGAAACCGCGACCAAAATGCTATCATTACGTTTCGCACCACGTGGAAGTAATACTAAAAATGGAACGATAAATCTAAAGATTAATAAAGCAAATGATACACCCATCCACCCATTCAATGAACGCATGATGTAGTATTCAGTTTCTTCGGGAATATTTGCGTACCAGATTAACATGAACTGGGAAAATGCAATGTAAGCCCAAAATACCGTGAAACCTTTTAAAAATTTCGCGACATCGTGTTGGTGCTCATCATTAACATATCCTGAGATCCATTTCGATTTTTTCATCATAACAACGATGATCGCTAAAACGGCTATCGTGGCTTGGATTGCACCCGCAAAACAATAGATTCCAAAAATCGTTGAATACCAAGTTGGTAATAACGACATCATTAAATCAAATGAAAACATCGTGAAGAAAATTGCAAAAAATGCAATAAAACCAATCGAGTATTTTATATTTTTATTTGTTAAAGCATGCTCGCCCGTAATGTCTTGCTTAATTGAATTTCCAACAATTAGTTTTCCGAACACCCAGCAACCCACTATAAATAAAATCATCCGTACGCTTACAAACCATGGCGCAAGATAAAGTGATTTACCTCCGCTTAATGCCGCAAGCGAAGCCGGATCATTCCACACGTATAGTTTTTTAAAACCTAAAATTAAAACGAAAGCTGATATTAAAAATACGGGCATATAATTTGTCATAGCCTCTGCAAAACGTCTAATCGAAGAACTCCAGCCCGCCTTAACGGCAAAGTTAAACGCGATAAAAAACATCGCGCCGACCGCTAAACAACCAAAAAAGAAAAACGAAACTAAATACGAAGTCCACATACGCTCCGGATTTTTAATAAAACCTAAAATAAAAGTAACTAATCCGACAAACAAACAAGCAAACATAATTGCTTTTAAGTTTTGCGGAGCTTCGAACTTTGAAATTTTAAATTCATTGCTGTGATTAGATGCCATATATATATCCTACTTATTTTCTTTTTGAAGAGTGCGGATGTAGTTTACAACTTGCCAGCGATAGGCTTGCGGAATGTGCGAAGCATAAGGTCCCATAACCCCTTGGCCCATGGTGATCACGTGATATATTTCTCCGTCTTTCCAGCCTTGAATTTTTGCCGATAGCAAACTAGGTGGTTTTACTGCCATCTTTTCACCGATTAGCAATTTTTCACCACCTTGACCATGTTCACCATGGCAAAGAGCACAATTTGTGACGTAAAATTTAAGACCAACTTTTAAATTGTCTTCCGAAAAATCTCCGCTCATTGGATTTTTATTTCCCGCGGCACCCGCGAAGTCTTTTGCGTAACGGTACGGGGTAAATCCGATCGGTTGCGTTCCTTCAGGTGGAACTCGCATTCCCGAATGGTTCGGTGATGATTCGTCATACTCTTGAGGCTTAATTGCCGGAGACTCCATCATATCTTGAATCAGCTCTATATTTGGCTTGGAGTGATCTGTGCAAGACGTTAAAGCTGAAAATGCCAATGATCCGGCTGCCAAAGTAATTAAAAGATTTACTGTTGATCTTTTCATTTAGTACTCCGCCACTTTCTTGACTTCCGCGGCACCTAATTCATTCATCATCCGCGTGATGCGATCTTCGTTGTAACCGGTATCATTTTCTGGGATGAAAATTGCAAATTTATGCGAAGTTAAATCTTTATCGATTGTTGGCGGATCAATTTTTGGCATTTTTGCGTGGTAAAATAAAGCTCCCACCGAACAAAGCGCCGCGAATAAAACCGTTAATTCGAACATGATTGGAATAAATGCGGGTAATGAAAACATTGGTTTGCCACCAACGTTGATAGGCCAGTTAAGCACGGAGGTATAATATACCAAACCTAACGACAACAATAAACCTAAAGCGCCTGCACCGAAAGTTACGTACGGAATCGATGATCGTTCAATCCCACAGGCCTCTTCCATTCCATGAATTGGATAGGGAGAAATCGCATCGAATTTTATAAAACCCGATGCACGCGCTGCCGTCGCCGCTTGAAGTACTTGAGATTCTTTTAGAAAAATTGCGGCCATTCCGCCGATCACTCTTTTTTTAGCCATTAGTGACCTCCTTCTTCGTCTTTACCGACATTCATCACGGGTTTAATCTCCGCAATCGAAATCGCCGGAAACACACGTAGATAAAGTAAGAAAATCGTAAAGAACATACCAAATGATCCAACTAAAATTGCCGTATCGTAAATCGACCAGGCGTATTGACCCCAGTTCGACGGTAAGAAGTCTCGGTGTAGTGATGTAACCGTAATTACAAAACGCTCAAACCACATACCAATATTTACGAAAATAGAAACCACAAACATCACCGGAATTGAACGGCGAAAATTTCGTACCCAGAAAATCTGCGGAGCAACCACGTTACAGCAAATCATAATCCAGTAAGACCATGCGTAAGGGCCCATCGCACGATTCATGAATACATATCTTTCGTAATCATTCCCTGAGTACCAAGCGATCAAAAATTCTGATCCGTAAGCATAACCAACCATTAACCCCGTCATCATAATAATTTTATTCATCACTTCCATATGATTGATCGTGATGTAATCTTTAAATTGCGGAAATCCGATACGGATTAAGCTCATCAAAGTAATAACCATCGCAAAACCTGAGAAAATCGCACCCGCCACGAAGTACGGTGGAAAAATCGTCGTATGCCATCCGGGTAAGCCTGAAACCGCGAAGTCGAACGATACGATCGTATGTACCGAAATAACTAATGGAGTCGAAAGACCCGCTAGAATTAAATACAACATTTCGTAGTGTGACCAGTTCTTCGCCGTACCTCTCCAACCTAAAGATAAAGCACCGTAAACCATATAGCGGATTTTATTCTTAGCACGATCTTTTAGCGTTGCTAAATCTGGAATCAAACCGATGAACCAGAAAACCGTCGACACAGTCGCGTAAGTGGAAATGGCAAAAACATCCCATAATAACGGGGAACGGAAGTTTACCCATAATGGACCACGTTGATTCGGGTACGGAAATAACCAGAAATCTAACCAAGGGCGCCCCGTATGGATCAATGGGAAAATACCCGCCGTCATAACGGCAAATACCGTCATGGCCTCGGCGGAACGAGCCACCGAAGTTCTCCATTTTTGGCGAAATAAAAATAAGATTGCCGAGATTAATGTACCCGCATGGCCGATACCCACCCAGAATACAAACGTAATAATCATTGTTCCCCATCCGATTGGATGGTTCACCCCTAATAGACCCATACCGGTTGATACAACCATGGCGATCGTTAAGATGTAAAATATGAACAATGTTTTTGCTCCTAAGAACAGACCCATCCAACCTTTAGATGGAAATCTTTCTACGGGAGCACAAATATCATCCGTAATATCTTTTAAAGATTTGTGACCCAACACAAGCTCATCGCGTTTCATCGGTTGATGATTCGCGGGCTGGCTTAACATGATGTTATTTGAAGTTCCACTCATACCCGAGCTCCTTCCGGCTGTGCGGGCTCTGTTGGCTTAGTTCCTGCGTGATGCTTTGGCGGAGTGACTTGATCATTATTTCTAATTTTAGACATGTAACGCACCGAAGGTTTTGCAAACCATTCTTCAAGCAAAGCGTAAGCGCGAGGCTCTTCTTTAAATGCTTTTGACACACGAGAAGTTTCGTCATTTAAATCGCCGAAAACAATCGCCGTCGTTGGACAGGCTACTTCACAAGCTACTTTAATATCACCGTCTTTTAATGGACGATTTTCTGTTTTAGCTTGGTTCTTACCCGCCTTGATACGTTGAACGCAGAATGTACATTTCTCCATAACCCCGCGCGGACGAACCGTCACTTCAGGATTTAGAGCCATGTGCATTGGCTTTTCGATTAATTTTGCGTAATTAAACCAATTAAAACGACGTACTTTGTAGGGACAGTTATTTGAACAGTAACGAGTTCCTACGCAGCGGTTATAAACCATTTCATTAAGACCTTCAGAACTATGCACAGTCGCTAGGACCGGACAAACTGTTTCGCACGGAGCATTGTCGCAGTGTTGACACATGATCGGCTGAAATACAGTTTCTGCATTTTCAACATCGCCCGTGTAATAACGATCGATACGGATCCAATGCATCTCACGACCTTGCATAATATATTTTTTGCCGACGACATGAATATTATTTTCAGACTGACACGCCACCATACAAGCTGAGCAACCGGTACAAGAATTTAAATCAACGCTCATTCCCCATTTGTGGCCACTGTACTGGTGGCCTGACCAAATAGACCAAGTTTGATGACGATGAATATTAGCTTCTTTATTTAATTGATAATCTTTATTCGTAGCGGTCACTACAATTTGACGACCTTCCATTGAATCATGACCTTGCGTGGTCACTAGATCGTACTTAGCGCCGGTTTTTTTAACTTCCGCAGATAAACCCGCAAAAATCATTTCCCCGTTTGCTAAAGTTGAAAGTGGGTAAGCATCAACGCCAACGCCATTTCCAACTTTACCCGTATTTGTGCGTCCGTATCCAACGGCAATCGCGACAACTTCATCGTGTAAACCTGGTTGAATATGAGCGGGGATAGAAACTTTTTTATCGCCAACTTTTACTTCAATGATATCACCTTCGTGAACTTTTAAAGCTTCGGCCGTTTTAATTGAAATCGATGCGTAGTTATCCCAGACAATTTTAGTCACTGGATCTGGTAACTCGTGTAACCAAGCTATGTTTGATAAAGTACTGTCACCGATTTGAACTTTTGGATAAAGCACTAATTCAAAATTCTCTGAGGTTACTTTTTTCTTAATTGAATTGAACGCATCACCTTTAAAAGAGCGCGCACCGGCGCTTGCAGAGGCCGTACCCACTGTGCCTTTTTGCAAAAGTTCATTCCAGAAAGTTTCGAAATCTCCGCCGCCAAATTTACCCGCGATTTCTTCTTTACAGAAAGCGCGCAAGTAATCGTAGAAAGTTTCGTAAGTGGTTAAACGTTTAGGACCCAAATTTGCCATGAACGCCCAAGTCATCAACGATAGCTGAAACGAACGAGTATCGTACATGGTACGGATCAGCGGTTGGTGAATTGAATAAGTGCCCGCAGCAAAAGAGGCATCGCCCCAAGTTTCTAAGGCATGGTTATCGGCTGCGATAAAGTGAGACTTGATTGCAGTCTCGTCATTACGCTCGCCAATGTAAATCACCGTTGTTACTTTTTTTAGTGCTTCTTCAAAACCTAAATCTTTCGATAATGAGAATAAAGGATTTGAACGATAAATAATTAAAGTTTTTACCGCGCCGTCGTTCATCTTTTTAACAAATGAAACTAAATCGCCGTACGAGGATTTTGAATAAGTACCCGCTTGTTTTGCAACAACGGTTTTACCTTCATTACCTAAGATAGAATTTAAAAAATTAACCGCAACTTGAAGCTGCAATGAATCTTGCGAACGCGTTTGTATACCACCGGCCACGACTAACGATTTACCGGCATTTTCCCAAAGGTCCGCCGCCACTTTTTTAAAAGCTTCAGGATTAATTCTTAATAAAGCGGCTGCATTTTTAAATGGAGCAACCGCTGATTTAGCCGATTCAGATCCTGAATAATGACCTGCCGACATCATTTCAGAGATTAAACCCATGACAACCGTTAGCTGCTGAGAAGGTTTAATTTTGTAACGTAAATCGGCATTTGCACCCGTTAATGAATACGTTGAATCAAATGAAACCATTCTAGACATTTTAGAAATATTTTTTCTACCCGCTGCATACGCACGAGTGAAAGAAACTGGCGTAAGCCAAGTGCCTAAAAAATCTGCGTCGATAGAAACGATGATTTTTGCATCTTGAAAACGGTATTGCGGAACGACCGCTTCACCGTAAGAAGCTTTTTGCCCTTCGGTGATATCGTCGTTGGCTAAAGGCTCCCATGAAATATGCCCGGTACCAAAAGCTTTACCGAAATCATCAATCACCGCTTGAGTCGCTGGAGAGGCAATGTTTCCTGATAAAATATAGGATTGGCCTTGTTTAAGCTCTTCAACCACTTTTTTATCTAAATCTTCCCAAGAAATTCCAACGGTTTCTTTGTTGGTTTTTTTCTCGTTAAATAAATTGCGGTGTGGACCTTGTAAACGTTCCGTATCGTACAAACCTAATAATGAAGCTTGCGCGCGAACTGAAACCGCGCTGCCGTTTGACGCATTTAGTTCGTTACCTTGAATATGTACAGGGCGGCCTTCGCGAGATTTGACTCTTAAAGATAAACCTTCTTGGCCATCAAAAAATGTTGAAGTGTAATAGTTTGAAACGCCTAAAGTAACTTCTTCCGGTTGTACAACATAAGGTACCATTTTTTGTACCGGGCGACGGATACAACCTGCGGCAGTGGTTAGCGCCATTGAAGCGCCCATTAATTTTAGAAACTCACGACGTGCCCATTTATCAGAATCACCTTCGTTTTCTGAACCCGCACGCAAAGGCGAAGACATAAATTCCGTATCTAAAGATTTTTGAAATTCAGGAGTATTATTTAATTCGTCGAAAGATCTCCAGTAAGTATGATCGCGGACAATTTTTTCAGATTGTTGTGCTGGCTTAGTTTTTTCGTCATGGCTGTTGCCGTGATTTACTTCGTTCGTGTGGTCGTGATCATGTGATGTTGTATTCATGTGATCTCTCTCTAGTGGTGACAAGTTGTACAGTTAAGTGGGGCTTTGTTTTCAGGTTGGCGGTGACAATTAATACACCAGCCCATTGATAAATCTGAATACTGGTAAACCCGCGCCATTTTTTCGATTGGTCCATGACAAGTTTGGCAATTAACACCGCGTTGGACGTGTGCTTGGTGATTAAATTGAACATGATCTGGAAGCATATGTACTTTCACCCATTCGATCGATTTATTATCAGCGTAAGCTTCACGAAGTTTTTTAATTGGTTCTTTATTCGTAGCCACCTGCTGATGACAATTCATACACGTCGACAGCGCCGGTATATTCGAAGATTTCGAACGTTCAACTTGGTTATGACAATACTGACATTGAATTTTCAAAAGCCCGACATGTTGTTCGTGACTGAAAGGCAGCGGTTGCTCTGGCGCGTAGCCATCATTGTAACCGATACTAGTTTTTACACGTTGTTCTGCGTCTGGAGAATCCCACAAACAACCCGAAATAAATAATGATGAGATCAAAATAATCTTGATCAACCCTTGTTGCAAAAAACGAAGTTGCATAAACATCCTTTTTCTTACTCTTGAAGTCTTAAATTTAAATGGATTCAGCGCTTATTGTCACGGAGCTTTTTGAAAGGTAAATGAGAAAGACTAAGTGATATTAATTCGTTAGCTGCAATTTCTTTCAGCATGCGAGATTCAAGCGGGTGATTTAGTAAACTAAATCATCCGCTATTTTATGATTTCTCAGACTGATTTTTGTAAACGATTTGCTAAATAGGCATAGCCAACAAATAACAAATGAAGAGCTACGAAAACAACTACGTATTCAATTCCACCTGCGCCAAATCCATACGAATGGAGCCCTGCGCCAAGAACGAAATTAACCCCGTACCAGGCCATAATTACTAAACTAAACGTAATTACTCCTGACGCCAGCATTCCGAAATTTTTTAGCCACCCAACCAAACGTGCATGTAAAACGATGATGTAACCTAATAATACAATCAATGCCCAAGTTTCTTTTGGGTCCCAACCCCAAAAACGGCCCCACGAATAATCAGCCCAAACTCCGCCCAAAATAATCCCGGGCGCCAAGAAAGCCACGCCAATTTGCATCGCACGGTAAACCCCCGTGGTAATTTTTTGAATTTTATCTTCGTGTTTAATTGGATCGATGACGTAATAAATCATTCCTAAATCACCTAAGCCAAACGCTAATAAAAATGCGGCGTAAGAAATTGTAATCGTCATCACGTGCACAATTAACCAGTAATTACTTCGTAGCACAGCCTCTAAAGGCTGAAGGCTTGGATCTAAAATTGCGGGTGCCGAATCAGCCACGATCAGCGCAAATAATCCCATTAAACTGCCCGCTAATAACATGACCTTAAAACGATAATTAATTTCTAAAATAACCGAAAATAAAACAGCGCCCCAAGAGGCCCAAATCACCGTTTCATACATGTTTGATACGGGTGGACGCTCAGCTAGGTAGACTCGGAAAGCAAAACCTAAAGTATGAATAATAAAACCAATCGCTAGCAACGTCCACGCAATCGGCATTCCTTTTTGCAAGTTTCGAATCCAAATAAATAATAAAACTAACGAAGCTAATAAATAAAATGAGTAAGCCCAACGAAACGGATGCAAATCATTGTAAGCAACTTCGGTTTCCACTTTGTGAGACGCCGAATATTTAGCCGTATCTGATTTAAGCGCCAGGGCTTCAAACTGCTTAACGGCTTGATCTAATTGCTGTGCCACTTGTTTTTTTTGCTCTTCAGTTACATTTGCTTGAACCACTAAGCCTAGATGGTTAGCGACTGATTTACTTATTTCTAGAAAAGCTGCTTGAGCTTCCGTGGGCAATTCCGCCACCGATAACCACGCATCTTTTTCTGGAACCGGATAAACTTTAAGTAAACGCCCCGACGCCATTTCCCGAAATACAAAAAATTGGTTTTCAATTCTTTGCAGAGCTTGATAATAAGGAGTTAATTTTTCTTTGGTTTCGCGCTTGTTCTGCAAATCCTGCATTAAATTTGCAAATTTTTCCGATTCAAATAATTCTTTACCCGTAAAATGTTTTCGCTCTTTCGATAAACCTAATTGCTCTAATAATTCATGATGCTTAACTTCAAATAATGGACGCGCTACCCAACTTTCGGGTGCCAGCATCCAAGTTAACACCACCCACTGTGCTTTGATCGAAGGTTTATCTTCAGTTTCTTTGTAACTTTTTTTTCCGTAAATTAATTCTAAAGTTTCTTTCGCAAAGGTATCAAAAGGCTTTATTCGCCCCGCATCCTGCACCGGCAGATAACGAATTTGTTCTCCGTCTTTTGCAAAACTAGATAATCCTAAAAATAAAGTGAGCATTAAAAAACATAATTTCATCATTTTCATACGGCAGTTCTCCGTTTACGACGTTGGTAAAATAGCCAAACAATACCTAAGCTAAAAATAATCGATCCTAAATATTTAATCCAGCGGCCGGGATCTTTATTGACAGAGAATACCGATGCGACCGGCTGCCCCGTTATTTCATCTTCTTGGAAGCTGGCTTGATAAATTGTGTAGCCACGATATTTTAAAGGCTCGTTCATTGCGATAAGCTGCTGCACCGGAATAACATCGCTAGCCGCAGTTCCCATGCCGCTTACATTCACTAAGCTTGCATATTCCATTGCTTTTTGAGTTCCCTGGTAGCGACTCACATCAAATTTTTCTAAATTGATTTGAAAACCTAAATCTAACCGGCGATTTTGATAACTTAATAAATAAGCCTTGTTCGTACCAAATATTTTTAAAACATCGTTTAATACCAACCACTTTTCAACATCTTTATGGCGGATACGTACTGCTGAAGATGTTAAAGGCGTCGGACGCGGATAACTTGTCACTTCGTATTCTTCGCCGGCTTTAGGCAAATAATCTAATAATCGTAATTCTAAACCCATCCAACCCGTTTGCACGACATCGCCGATTTTCATCAAACCAGTTTTGAAAGGTTTTTCAGTTTGTTTGTGAAAAATAGTGTACTGCAGTTTTTCGCCATCAACCGGAGTTAAAAAAACCTCATTGCCACGATCCGCGACCTTCATCGCACGTACCGGCCCCAAATACACCTGTGCGGGGCCAAGATTAAATTTAACTTCTTTATCTTTTTTAGGCTGAGTAATTTGCTGTACTTGTTTAACTGACGCATTCATTAATTGAAACCTGACCGAAGCACCCGCAAATTCATAATCAGAGACTTTAACTTTGGATTGTAGACGTGCATACTTAACGTATTCAAGAATCTGGATTTTATCGTCACCAAGCTCAATGTAATAAGGTTTTTCTTTGTTGGGCGGATGACTAAAAAAATCAACTTCGCGGTCGACGACTTTTGAGTAACGATCGCCGTCAAAGGTCGCATAGACAACTAAATCTGTTTGCGCGACCGAAACGTAATTATTTTTACCCGAGATCGGCACGCTCACTTGCCCGTCTAAACCATACTCGGAGGTGATAAAGGCACCTAAAATAATCGTGATAATTCCTGCGTGCACCGTAATAAATGGATAATGATTTTTTTGCCATGGCCAGCGATCAACCACCACCACGACCAGATTAAAGATCAATACACTAATCGCCGTCCACATCATCCAACTATCGAAAACAATTTTTTTTGCGGCAAAAGCATCATACTGAGATTCTACAATCGTGCCCCACGCAATTAAAACGGCAATCGTCACCAGCACTGGAATTCCCAGCTGAAAAGAGCATGAAAATCTCCAGAATTTATTGAGGCGCTTATTCTTGAAAATCATGGACTAAAACTACTGCGCAAGATTTAACTTGGGTAGCTCTGTTTTAATATAGATCAGCGCTTGAGTGATTTTGCTTTGAACTTGTTCATGTGTGACTTTTATTTTTTTTGTTTTCTCATCCATATACAGAGAACGGTTTAACTCAACCTGAATTGCGTGATGGCCTAATTCGGGGCGGCCATACTGCTCGGTAACGCGGCCACCCATGTAAGGCCAGTTATAGCCAACTTTAAAACCCGCTGTGACATACGCGGCAATCACTAAATCACGAAATGCAGGTGCACAACTTTTACCTAAACAATCACTTACTACAATGTCAGCACGTAATTGGCCGGGATCTTTATGCATTCTAGTACCCAATGAAGGCATGGAATGCGCATCGATGTGAAAAATGTTTTTATATTCTAGTTTGTGAAATTTATCGTAGTGATTACGCACACTTTCATGAAAAGGCTCATAGATTAATTCAGTCAGCTCGGCATGGGCCGTCTGCGTAATTGGAGCATGCATGAGCTTTATTTCATTTTTCGTCATCACCCAATGATAACCGTCGGGATGGGTACCCGCTTTTTTTGGCGCACCCTCAACTGACAGTTCGTCCACGTCTGTCGGCACGCGGTTTAAATCCACAGCATAGCGATGCCATTCGGTAGTTTGAAATGGGATCTCTAGTTTTTCCAGTGCTGGTTTATAAAGAATATCAACATAACGATCTACATCGGCCATCAAAATTTCTTCAGGCAATGTTTTAAGCCACGGAGTTTGCGGCGGGATTTTTTCGCCTGAATGCGGAATCGTAATAAAAAATGGAACTGTTTGACTCATTTGGATCCTCATAATGATATAGACTATATGAAAATCTACACAAAAACTGGCGATAAAGGTACGACTCGACTCGTCGATGGATCTTGCGTTGAAAAATTTAATCCACGCGTAGAAGCTTATGGTTCAGTTGATGAACTAAATTCCGGACTGGGCGTTGTGCGCAGTCACCTGAAACAAAATGTTGCGCTAGTGGAAATCGATGTTTATTTAGAAAAAATCCAAAGTTCGCTTTTTTCAGTGGGCTCCTTACTAGCAACGGCCGATGAAAAAGTATTTTACACATTAACGCAAATCGAAGATGCGCAAATCAGTGAGTTAGAAAAGTGGATCGATCTTTACACCGAACCCCTGCCTGCTTTAAAAAACTTTATCCTGCCCGGTGGTCATTTAATCGCTAGCTATCTGCACGTAAGCCGCACCGCCTGCCGCCGCGCCGAAAGACGCACGAGCGAAATGATGAGCCGAGAAAAACATTATCAGAACGTACTTATTTATTTAAATCGCCTCAGCGATTTACTTTTTACGTGGGCCCGCTGGGTTAATTTCAAAACGCAACAAACCGAAACAATCTGGAAAAAGCATGATTGAGTCTTTACTTAAACTGCGCGAAGCAACTCCGCAGGATTCACGTAAACTCAATGATTTTTTTACTTCCATTCCTACTCTTGGTGCGATTGAAATTAAGATTAGCCGCGAGGAGCACTTTTTTTCATTCTACCAACGACTTGGATTACCCTACAAAACTTATATCCTTGAAGACGGCGACGAGATTTTAGGTACCGCTAGTTTTTTAATTCGCGATCTTAAATTCAAACAACGCCAAATTCGCCTCGCCCAAGCCTGTGATTTAAGAATTTCTCCGAATCGAAAAGCAATTCTTTCGTGGGCCAAGTATTTCCACCCGCTTTTAGAAAAAGTTCGTAAAGACGAAGCTTGCGATGCATTTATTACCTCAATTAATCAAACGGAAACTCAGGCCATGAATGCGTTTATTCATCCCAAACTAAAGCGGGCGCACCAACCGCTTTATTCATTGGCGCGCTCTTATAATTTAGTTTCGGTTCATGGCTTTTACCCTTGGGATTCAAAACCGAATAAAAATATTTTTGTACGTGCTTACAAATCCTCCGACAAAGAACAACTAGTTGAATATTTAAATTCTCAGGCGTTAGGTCACGATTTTTTACCGGCGGAACTTCAAGAAAATGTGGCTGATTTTATTAACCGCTCGCTGATCTACTCATGGAGCCAATTTTTAATTGCGTTCGATGCCGAAAGTAAAATTATCGGCTGCGTACAGCCGATAAGCTCAAGTCTTTTACAAGATTATCTTCCGCAAGATTATAATCCACAGGCGCACAACTTTCGCCAATTTTTAAAAATGGCTCAGTGGCTTAGATTTGGGCGCCGACTGACCCGCCCTTTTTCGCGCACGCGAAAACAAGAAGCTTTGCATTTCAGGTTGCTGCATTTTTTAGCGGCCAGCCATCCCGAAGTTTTAAAGGCTTTGATTGCGGCTAGTTATAAAACTTCAAAACAAAATGAATTTTTAATTTACGCGTATGAAAAAAATGATTTCAGAAAACGCCCGCCACGTGGAAGTGTTTTTGCTGAAATTCCTTACGGTCTCTATTCAATCGAAACCCATGGCCGCGATATTTTACCCGAATTAAGCCTATTAAATAGCTGCCCGGCTTGGCTTGATTTTATCTGGTTTTAAATAAAAAAATCATAGAATTCTGACTCTAGAACTAGCCAAGAATTTGCTTATTTGTTTCTTAACAGCAGGCATGAGCGTTGCATTGTTTCCCGGCGGGGACTTTGCAAATTTCGTTACGTGTTAATTTCGGGGTGTTAATTTTGAGCCAATTCAAATTTAAAAATACATTAAAACTTCACAAATATATTTACCTAAGTAGCTGTAACTAATGGAAAAAATTCAAGTGCGTCATACTATTTGGCTTAAGTTTTTTTTCTTAGCGACATTTCCTGTGGTTCATTACCTGATCATCAAGCAGCAACTGATCACATTACAGGCCGAAGTAAATACGGTCGAGCAAGTCCTTTCGGGAATTGTTTTTGGTATTTTTGCCATGGTGATTCTGCAATTTTTTCAAATGCCCAGAGCCCTTCGTCTTTCACCCCGTAAAAGTGACCTGATCGTATTTGCGATTTCTTTCTTTATTGCTGACGTATTAGCGCGCTTTATCTTAAGTATTTCCTTTGCTTCATCCTTTTTCTCGATCTGGGTCATTAGCAGCCGGAGCATCGCCTTAGCCGGTTTATGGTTTGTGACTCAGTTTATTTTAGCCCGTATTTTAAAAACTTTAGGTTACCGCATACACTTGGGCTTATTTGCAACTCAAACCGAACTTAACTACGTTCAACACGCCGTGCGTGGTTATGAAACTGAAAAAATTCTCGATATCGAATTAGCTGATTCATCAAACGACAAAAATTTCGATATCGTTGCTTATTCGAAAGATTTTCTCACGACCGAAACGCGCGAGTATCACTTGTTACAACTTACTTTGCGTGGAGTTCCCGTCATTGATATGCGTGATTTAGTCGAAGAGTTTGATTCACATATTGATTTGGATCGTAGCAATACATCTGATATCTTGGGCTGGGCGCAAAATCTTCCCTTAAGTGTAAAGATGTATATCCGTATTAAAAACTTTGTTGAGCCCATCTTGGCGGCGATCCTGTTGGTGCTACTTGCTCCTATTTTACTGATTACCGCAATGCTGGTTAAAATATCTAGCAAGGGTCCAGTCTTATTTACGCAGAACCGCTTAGGGCAAGGCGGCCGTCCATTCACAATTTTCAAATTTAGAACAATGCGGATGGACGCGGAAGTTGCCGGAATTCAATGGGCTCAAGAGAATGATCCACGGATTACTCGCATGGGGAATATTTTAAGAAAATTACATATAGATGAGCTTCCGCAATTACTTAACATCGTGCGCGGAGACTTAAGTTTTGTTGGCCCCCGTCCGGAAAGGCCTGAGTTTTACGAGAAATTAAAATCAGAAATTCCACTTTTTTATATGCGCACCGCCATCCGCCCAGGACTTACCGGATGGGCACAGGTCTGTGCCGGATATGCAAGCTCGATCCAAGATTCTAAAATCAAACTTTCGTATGATCTTCATTATATTAAAAACATGAGTCTACGTATGGATGTAATTTCTTCGGTCATGACCGTTGTCCATATTTGTAACAAATTTTTCTGGGGCGAAAATTCCCTTCACCGGAATGCTATTTTAAAGCGCCCAAGCACAAATGTAATGCGTAGCTCATTATTCATTTTTGTCATGATTACGCTGTTTACGATGAGCATCTCGGCGATTGCATTCGGAAAATACTAGTGGCACCATTTCTAGGTGCAAGATAAAAAAATTCTCTACGTCTGGCAAAGTTCATATCCTTGGGAAGTCAGAGTCCAAAAAATAACTGAAGCGCTGGTTAAAGCCGGCGCACAGGTAAGTATTCTTTGCCGTAAAAAAACCGAAATCAAATCGAGCGCAGAAATAAAGATTTTTGATTTTGGCGATTCTAGCTTTTCTGCTCCCGCTCCCTTCAGTCCGGTTTGGACCAAGCGAATGAAAGAAATCATCCAGACTGAAAAAATCGATTTGATTATTGCCCGTGATATTTTAGTAAGTCCCTCGGCCATTCGCGCCGCTAAAAGTTTTGATATTCCTGTGTTAATCGATATGGCCGAACATTATCCTGCGGCCATGAAGGGCTGGAAGAAGTACCGCAAGGGGTTTTTAAACCGTTTAATGGTCCATCAACTTGATGCGACTGCGTATGTGGAAAAATATTCTGTTTTAAAAGCTAACGGAGTGATTACGGTTTGTCTTGAACAAGAACAGCGCCTGATGAAGCTGGGTGCGCGCGCAGATAATTTATGTTCGGTCTACAATACGCCCGAACTTTCAAATTTCCCTAAGCCTCCAATTAAAAAACAACCGCCTTTAAAGAAATTCGCCCATCATGGTTTTTTAACTCCCGAGCGTGGTTTGGATACCTTAATTAAAGCTTTCTCTATCTTAAAAAAGTCAGGCCACGATCTGGAACTAACGATTGCCGGTAGCGGTGAATGTGAATTTGAATTACAAAGATTAGCGACCGAAGTGCATGCCCCAGTGCACTTCACGGGTCGCTATCCTTTTTCTGAATTTCCAAAACTATTATCAGAAATTGATGTCGGGATTTTGCCTTATCAACTTTCAGAATTTTTAGACCATACGGTTGCCAATAAATTATTTGATTACATGGCCGCCGGAAAACCTGTCTTAGTCTCAAACACAAAATCACTTTCTCGTATTGTACATGAAACCAATGCGGGCGCCGTCGTTGATGTTCGCTCGGCGCAGCAGCTTGCGGATTCAATCGTAAGCTTTATTAATTTAGCCACGGGCCATGAAGGCTTTCGCGGGCGCCAAGCAATTGAAGCAAAATATAATTGGGAACATGATGCCGCAACGCTGGTTCACTTCGTAGGTCGCTACTTGTGAAGATGCTACAGATCCTACCTTTTCGCTTCTGGGGTGGTCCCGAAATTCAAACTTTTCAGTTAGCGGCTCAGTTAAAAAAAGAAAGTGGTGCTAATACCGATCTTATTTTGTACGTAAGCCCACAAAGCACCGAATCTGACCAAAAGCTGGTTCAACAAAAAGCGCTTGAGTATAATTTAACTGTAATTCTGCGCCCGTCGCCTTTTTTACTAAATATATTTTCCGAACGTCGATTTTTGGCTAAAACTTTACGCGAACATAATATTGATCTGGCCGTGAGCACGGGCTACTTATGTGATTTACTTTTAGTGGGACAAAAAATCAAAAAAATTTCTATTGTTCATGGTTGGACGGCTCAGAACTTAAAAGTTCGAATTTACGAAGCTTTAGATCGTTTTCTTTTGAATTTTTTTGATACAATTGCCTGTGTATCGTTACAGCAAAAACAAAAAATTAAAAATTTGGGTCTGCAGGCCCATTTACTTTCAAACTCACTCGATCTTGATAAAAAAATGACCAAGCCTCTGGCTAAAGATTCTTTACTTAAAACATTAAATTTAGCTGGATCAGTTAAACTATTTCTAAGTGTAGGTCGTTTAAGTGCTGAAAAAGGCCATGCTTTTGCAATTCAGTCTTTTGCGAAAACCGCTTTTGAGAAAAACAATTTGCACTGGATCTTTATTGGCGACGGCCCGGAACTTTTGTCATTGCAGAAATTAACTACAAATTTAAATTTAAGCTCACGCATCCATTTTATCGGTAAAATAGATCATGCACGATCTTACATGAGTGCAGTAGATTTTTTTATCTTACCTTCAAGACGAGAAGGCTTACCCGTCGTTTTGTTAGAGGCTTTCGCGGAAAGCTGCCCCGTCATAGCAACCGAAGTGGGCGGCAATGGCGAATTAGTTTTACATAAAAAAACGGGCCTACTAACCCAGTATAATGATTCTCACGATTTAGCTGATCAACTTACCTGGGCCATCGCTCATCCGGAAAAAATGTCAGAATATGCCACTCAGGCCAAAGCGCATTTAAAAAATAATTTTAGTCTGCAAAAACAAACCGAACAATGGCAGGAAATTATTCGTTATGCGCTTTCTAGGTAATCTTTTTTTACTTTTATTTTTTTCTATAACGCTGCGGGCACAAGAACAAACCTTGGTGGATTACGCAAAGCCTGGGTTTACTTTTAATGTGGTTGAAGATACAAAAACTGAATCTTTACAAAAAAATTCTTTTAAATGGCTGCGTAGTTATATTGGGCTAAAAAAAGACGTCGACGCTAGTGCATTTGATTCTTTACTTATTTCGTTTACGAATCCGCAGAACCGCGCGATTAACTTAAATTTAGAAATCAAAGATGCAGAATCTAAAGATTACTGGTCTCGGGTTAATTATTATTTATCGGTACCGCCGGGCGAATCAGAAATAAGAGTTCCTCTTAAATTAAGAGTAGGAGACAACTCACGTCCCGGACGAGCTTTAAATTTAGCAAAATTAAATTCCATTATTTTAGCACGAGTCGATAATCCCCAACGACCAGACACCTTGTTCGTAAAAAAACTTATTTTAAAAAAAGAAATGAGTATTATTCCGCAAGGAATTTACGGTTTCGATTTTGGTGGCGAAGAGACTCCCGTCTTCCCGGGGTTTACCGGCGTTCATGCAAAAAGTCTGTATTCACCCGCCACCGGCTTTGGTCTGATTAATGCCGAAATTTGGCAGCCTTATCCGCACGCGAATGACTCATTACAGCCCGACTCTTTGTACCGTGATGCACTATTTATTCCTCGTGGAACTTTTCAAGTGGATGTGCCTAACGGTGAATACCAGATTATTTTAAATTTAGACTTTTCGTCGGGCTACTGGGGAGAGTTTCCACTATTTAAAAAACGCAATGTTCTGGTTCAGGGTAAAGAAGTTTTACATTTAAGCCTCAACCGGAATCAAGCGGCCGATCGTTATTTTGAATTTTCAGAAATTACCGATCATGAGTCTGATCACTTTTTTCAAAAGTATTATTCAAAAATATTTCGCGAGCACCTTTTAGAAGCTAAAGTCATCGATGGCCATTTGAAAATACAATTTGAAGGCGATAATTGTGCTGAAAATGCTTGTTTTGGCATGGCCGTTAATTCATTAATTATTATTCCGAAGCATCTTGAGGAAAGCGGCGCTGCTTTTTTAGAAAAACTTTTAGCCGCACGCCAACATGAATTTTCACAGAAGTTTACATTTTTGCCTTCGGCAGCGGCGAGCAAAACAATTTCCCCGGTTAAAGATTTGCTTTATTTCTCTTGGCCTATCACTCAAGAAATGCCGGAAAAAATTTCAGCGGCCGAGCAGGTACCCAAAGATTTAGAGCTAACTCTGTTAAAAGGTCAGCTTTCTAGTCTTAGCTTTGGCTTACTTGCGCCAGAAAATTTAGAAATTTTTTTACCGGAAATAAAAACAAAAAAAATTGAGCCCGCAATTAAACTATGGCCCGTCGCCCGTAGATTAACTCGTACCCAACCAGCCGGCAACATCTACACCGTGGCCGAGCGTTACTTGCTTGAAAAAAAATCCGTTCTTTTAACTAAAAATGAAGCCCAAAGAATCTGGCTAGAAGTTGATACAAGAAATTCAAGCCCCGGCGGTTACAATTTTGAAGTCGTTGTTAAATATCATAAAAAAGAAATTAAAATACCAATTAAAATTAAAGTGCTAGATCTGGTACTCCCCGCGGTCGATTTTCCGGTCGGACCGTTCAATTCAACCATTCAAGAAGCTTGGTGGTTTGAAAACCAGTATCGGGACGAAGTTCTTCAGCAAAAAAGTTTTACAGCTATGGAGCAAAATGGTCTAACCACCGCAAGTTTTTTTGCCCGTCTTGAAGTTGATTGGGATAAAAAACCCTTAGAAATTAAAAATATTGAACGCATCACGAAGCTCATGCATTTAGCCAGATCGCATAAGTTTTTATCGTTAACGGCTTATAATTCAGTTTTTGCCTACCAAGATTTATGCCGCGGGCAATTTTCAGAAGCGGATTTGAAAAATTGGGTGCAGGTTCTAGATCGTGAATCTTTAAAAAAGAATTGGCTTCTGCTGAATATTTTAGTTTGCGATGAGCCGGTGGGCGATGAATTACCCGCCGCTTTAAAGCGCACCCAGGTTCTACAAAATTTTAGCACCGCGCGAATTCAGTTTTCTTCCGCTTTTTCATATGATGAACATGCGCCTGAATTTAAAGAATTTTACACTCAGTCCAAACTTCCTTTTTTAGGTTTATTTTCTTACGAACAGATTAAGAGCGAACAAAAAAAATGGGTCTTCTATAATTCAGCAAACCGCGCAAGCTTTGGCTTTGGCCTATTCAAATTACGCGAGACCACAGCCCTACAGGCCCGCATTGCCTGGAACTGGAACCAAAACGCTGGCAACCCCTACTTTGCGTTAGATGCACGCGAGGACGACGTCAACTGGTGCAATAGTCTGCGCGATGGTGATTTACAATGTAGCGTCTTTTTGAAAAGACATATTTTAGAAGGTCTTAATGACTACCGCTTAGCAAGAATGCTTAAACAAACGAATTTTAAAAATACTGTACTTAAAGCCGAAGCCACACGATTACTAGCCGAAATTAAATCCAAGGCAGATATCTCATCAGAAATTGCTCCGGGTGATTTACACGATCATTTTACGCAAGAACAAAAATGGCGTAATCAGATTTTTTCTTTATTAGAAAGAATGGTCGATGAAACCAAAGTGAAGGCGAAAATTAAATAAGGGAAAAGTAAATACGTATGCGATAGAAAGCTCATGGCTACGCCGTAACTTAATAATGAAAACAAGTATTCTGGATATTCATTAATAATTTTGTAAGCTCGTTTGAGCGAATACAAAAAAATCCCAAAAAATAGAAAAAAACCGATAAATCCTGCTTCGGCTAAAACTAAAAACCAACTCGAGTGCGCCGTACGTTTTCCAGATTCAAAAGACATTGAATCTGTTAAATAATTATCGTACTGATTTGGATAATCATTAAACCCTACGCCCGTTAATGGATGGCGAACCACCATATTGATCGCGGTCTTCCAATAAATGATGCGACTAGCGCCCGATTGTTTTAAATCATCTTGCTCACGTTTTAATAAATTCTGCGCCGGAAAATAAAGTAAGGCAAAAAATCCGGCAAATAAAATGGCACGTTTTTTATTTTTACTTTTAAAAATGACGATACAAATAAATAAAGTTAACAATGCTAAAATCGCCCCGCGAGACTGAGCTAAGTAGATAATCACTAGTGAAATAGCTAAGTACATAAGTGCAAACAGATAACCTAAAGTTGTATGACGTCGGTCCCACAAAGGTTTAATCGCAAATGGCATCGCTAGAATTGTAAATGCTGTAATATCGTTTGGATCGCCCAGTAAGCCGATATAAGTTAAGCGTCCTGTCATATCGGTTTGGGAAAAGAAAACACTGTAGGTAATCGCTAGCAACGTCACGCTAAGCGCTGCCCCCACCAGCACATTTTTTAAAACTAAAATATCGGCCTCACGGCGTAAAATATTAACCACCATTAAAAATAAAATCGCCCCGCGCGCGACCGTTTCCCAATAAGCCATTTCAGCGGCGGCTGGAGCCGATCCCTGCGAGGTGCTCATAAATAACCAGGCCGCAAATAAAACTAAAAGCGTACATTCACGTGACCAAAAAATTTTAAGTCTTTTTTCAGAAATCATGCGAATTAGAAACATCCCAAGTACTACAATCGCGGCCGCACGAGGTAAAATTTCGATTAGGGGATCTGCTTTAGAAATTTCCCACGGTCGTACTAGTAATAGCGCCGCTAAAAAACTGAGTGCGCCCATGCTACCTAAAATTGAAATAGAAAAGCCAATCGCCACGGCTAATCCCAAAGTCCACCACTCCAGCGGCCAACTAATTAGAAAAAAACCGGTTAGAATAATAAAAATAAACACACTGAATATAAAAATAAGGAAGCGGATTTGCGGATGCGCTGAAATTGTAATAGGATTTTGATACCAGGCTTTGATTTGATTATAACCAACCCAGATCATCAACAAAAAGAAAATAAAGGCAGTTATCTGCCCCATTTGTCCCGTGATGATCTGCATCGGTGTTGCTAGCATTTTAAATTTGATCTAAATCAGAAGTCGTCGTTGGTTTTTTAGCAGCCGTTTTATCTTCTTCGATAAAATCGACTTTTAAACGTGAGTCCATTCTACTTACTGTCGCGGCGAATAATTCCATTTGGCTTTTCACGGCTAAATACACTGCGCAAACTAATAATGAAGACAATAATCCCCAAAAGAAAACAACTTTCATTTTTGGCGACATTGGCTCAAGCGGGATAACTGGTTGCTGTTTCACTAAAACTAAATTTTGTGAATCACTGTTCTCGTAATCAATGACGATATTTAAAATATCAACACGTTTCAATAAGCCCGTGTAGCGCTCCGTATCTAATACGCTCGAGCTACTCATCCCTTGAATATCTTTGTGGCTTTGCGCAGTCGTTTTAGCTGAAGCGGCTATGTTGTGTGAAGCCAACCAATTAACGATTAGTTTTTCACGCGCTTGGTATTTCTGCATCATTGGATGCTCTGAAGTGTAACGAGCACCTAAAGATGCCATGATACTACGAACCTGTTGTAATTCATTTTGTAAAGCTTCGGGACGAGATGTTGAAAGCGGATCACCCGCTTGATTGACATTAAAACCTAAGGAATCAACCTTCGCTAGGAGGTTATTACGCAGATCAATCAACTTACGAGATCTTTCCGTAGTTAAATGCTCGATAATTGCTTTTTGCGTATCGTTTGCAACTTCATAAGCCGTTTGCGCATCCGCGCTAATAAAGCCAACTTGAAAAGAAGTTAAGTCTAAAGAGATAACCTCAAACTGAGATTTGAGTTTTTGCATATTGATTTCATATTTTTTTGCATCCGCTGTTGCGTCCGCAAATAAATTATATTTAACCCGCATGGCTTCGGTAAACGTACGATCTAAAGCGCCGGTCACTAAACCTTCACGCAAGCTACGCATTTCTCCAGGGTCTTGTACTGACGGGATAATATCTTCAACGGCTGGTTGTTGAAAATAGCGAGTTGGGATTGTGACCACCGTGAAAGATTTGTACTTCATTGGTACGAAAACTTTCGTGACCACAAGAAAGCCACCCGTCACTACGACCATGATCGCAACGAGCGCTATCAGATGAGTTCGGACGAACTTTAAAAACTGAACGATGTCCGCATATGTTTTATCCACAAAATCTCCTTAAAATACAATAAACAATAATAATATAGCCGATAGAATTGTCGCAAAACCAGATCCAACCATAACCCCACGTTCAAACTTCGTAGGCTTTTCGAACGGAACTAAAATTAAATCTCCCGGCAATAATAAGGGCTGCTTACCCTCTTCCAGTGAATCAATTTGCGTGATCACACGGTTATTCGTTGGACCCCTTACAATACGTATATCGGTTAAATTAGCACCCGGAGTTGGACCACCCGCTAATTGAAGGTAATAATAGATATCTGCACCGGCTCGGTAACCTAAGTCACCGGGGCGAACGATTTCGCCCATCACTTGAATTGTGTTCATATTTGTCCCGCCCGCCACTTTACCCGTGGGAGCATCGACTTGAAAAACTAACTTATCGCCACCATCAATCGAAAAATTTTCTGGTACACTGCCATTTTTAAAGTAGTCAGATAACGGAACCGAGACTTCGGTTTTATCTTTTTTCTCTAAACGCAAATAACGTGGCTCGTATTCTTTACGTTCGCGATCTGCTTTTAATCCACCCGAACGACTGATCACCGATTCAAGGCTTTCACCCATCGTCATCACTAAGCGGCTTGGCTTCTCCACTAACCCGCGTACTTCAATTAAGTATTCACGCTTAGCTAAAGAGACTGTTAAGGCCGATTTGGTTTGGAAGAATTTTTGAAATGATTGGATAATTTTCATTTTTACTTCGGAAACTTTTAAATGCTCAGTATTAATTTTGACATTGTATGGCAGTTTTAATTGCCCATCGAAATCAACGCGGAAGCGGCCGCTTAGTGTACGATCTTCCAAATTGCTAATCTCGTATAAGAAACCCGGCTCAACGATTGGATCCGCATCGTTTTTATTTAATTTTGTTGTCGTAGAATTCTTGGTGTTATTTTCCGTTTGTGCGCCAGCATGCGTAGCCTGCTGTTCGTAAGGGAATTCGCTACGTTCTTTTTTCGAGGCGCAAGCGACAAATAACAACGTGATTAGAGTAAGGGCTAATTGCTTCAGTTTGTGAGTTTTACAGAGGTAATTCATATGCCTAATATATAGCTTATTCTTGCAGACAAAATAATAAAAATCTTCTAAAGTGAAATTATGTCACTGTCTAAACTGAAGGTTGGTTTTCTTTGTAGCCATGCGCCCATTAAAAAATGGCAGATGGCTTGCATTGAAGAGTTAGACAAAGTTCCAAACGTTGAGATTCAATTACTACGCTGTAGCTTACCCTTCGATAAGCCAGAACTTGGACAGTCTTTACAAAAGCGTCAAGTTAATCATCGCCTTAAGAAGTACGCATTGGGCTCACGACGCCTATGGAATGTTTTTTATTATTTGTTTATTCGTAACAAAGTTAGCCATTTCAAACCTATTGAAAACGAAACTAAATTGAAAAAATTTCCCTCGATTAATTTAAGTTTAGTTAAATTAGGCAGCTTTAAGTACGCGTTTACTAAAGCCTCTATGGATACGGTGAACCTACAGAAATTCGATGTTTTAATTAACCTTGAATTAGGATTTTTAACAGGCCCCATTTTAAATTTACCCACTCATGGAGTGTGGTCTTTTCACCACGGCAATGAAGAAAAGTACCGTGGCTTGCCTCCGGGGTTTTGGGAGATGTATCACAACGACGCCATTTGCGGCCTTGTTTTGCAGCGCTTAACAGAAGAGCTTGATGCGGGTTATATTTTAGAAAAAGGTTTTGTTCCAACACATGTGCGCTCGTACAAACGCACTTTAGAGATGCTCTTTTCGGTTGGGGCTGAGTGGCCTGCAAAAGTTTGTCGTAGGATTTTACAAACGAATTACCTAACCACCGAAATTAAATCTACGACTAAGGCTAAGGTCTACTTGTCTCCAAATAACAAACAGATCGTTATTTTTCTTATTAAATTATTTTTGCGAAATATCAAATATACCTTTACGACATTTCTGCTGGCGGAACGCTGGAGGATTGCCGTGGTTAACGCTCCGCTGAAATACTTCATCCATCAATCTATGGATCAGCTAGAACCAAATTGGTTACCCATTCATGAGGGTAGTACATTTAAAGCTGATCCATTTAGTTACCCATCTGCACAGGGCCGAAAAGTTATTTTCGAAAGCTTTGATTACCGTACCCGCATCGGGACTATTCATTCAACTCGTTACGATATTGATAACCAAATATTTGAAAACCCACGCTTAGAAATTGCTAAACCTCATCATTTGTCTTATCCATTTGTATTTAGCTACCAAAATAAAACTTTTAGCTTGGTCGAAACCTACACCGAAAAAAAAATGTCTTACTTCGAACTAACCCCCGATGGACGCTGGATAACTTATTTGGAAGTAGCCTCTGACATTTACAGAAATGATAATACTTTGTTCGAACACGAAGGGCTTTGGTATTTATTTTGGACCCAAGGACTTTTAGGAGCCAATGTAAACCTAAACATTGCTTACTCGGACTCACCGTTTGGCCCGTTTACTAATCACTTATTAAACCCCGTTAAGGTCGACATACGCTCTGCACGAGCGGCCGGGGCACTTTTTAAAAGTGAAGGTAAAATCTATCGCCCTTCGCAAAACTCAGTGATTGGCTACGGATCTAGTATTAACTTAAATGAGGTTATTAAGCTTTCTCCTACTGAATTTAATGAAATTACCGTAAATGAAATCAGACCGGCTACTTGTTGGGGGCGCTTCGATGGTCTACATACTTTATCATTCTTAGATGAAAATCACACTCTGATCGATGTAAAAAAATATGAATGGATTTGGATCAATGTTATCCAAGTTATCCATGCGCACTTGAGGAGAATATTCTAAAAGAATTAATTTCTTATTGTTACCTGAACGGGGCCCGAGCCTTGAAAACTAATTTCTAGATCGGGCTTCAAAGATTCAAATTCAAAATGCGAAATAAAAATCAGCGTGAAGCGTTCTTTTACTTGAAATAAATTAGTTAAAATACGGTGACGTGTTTCTTGATCAACATTTGATAAAGCTTCATCTAAGAAAAGTGCTTTTGGATTACGTAAAATCGCGCGGGCTAAAGAAATTCTTTGCTTTTGTCCAGTGGATAAACCTTGACCTTGTTCAGTCATTTTAAAATCTAAACGATCCGTCACTTGATTCAAAAAATCACAATCCGCAATTTTCAAAGCATCTTCAATCGCGGCTTCGCTAACGGTCTCGTGATTGGCGTATAATAAATTTTCGCGAACTGTACCTTCGATGACGAAGGGTTCTGGTCCCGCATAGCCCACTGACGTCATCAAATAATTTTTAGCCGCTTCCATATCTTTGGGAATTTGGCCTTTTTCGAAAACGTTTAAGTTAAGTCCCGTCGGAAGTTGAGAAAGTAGTAAGCCAATCAGCGTCGTTTTACCCGAGCCAGAAGGACCTTTAATTAAAACAATCGAGCTCGGCTCAATCGTAAAGCTCAGGTTTCTTAAAACGGCTTCTCGGCCTGTGTAAGAGAAATTTAAGCCTTTGGCATTCCAGCCAATCGGTGATTTGAATTTCTTAAGCTCTGCACCAGATCCATTCAATTCAGGGGCCTGCGCGTCGCGGTACGGTGCGAATTGATTAAGATGCCAAGCAAATAGTTCATTAATCTGTGGGCGGTAATGAACAACTTGTCCTGCATTTAAATAAATAAAAGAAAGATTTTGCACCCAACGAAAAAATAAATATAAAAACGAAACTAAAATTCCCGCCTCAACTGCAAAGTAATTTTGCCCGATGTACACGGTTAAACAAATAATTAAAACTCCAACAAACTGAGGCAGAGCAAATTTAAAGGCACCTAATTTATAGATTACGGTATGACTTTTTGAGTACACCGCTAAGCTACTTTTAGATTTTTCTACTTCCTTTTGTTCGGCGCCGTAAATACGGATTAGAAAAATATTTTTTAGTCCGACTAAAAGTCTACGGTTGGCTTGCTCCCATGATTCTGCAAATTTAACGGACTCATTACGGATACGTGTGTTGAAAAAATAAATCGGCATTAGAAATACCGCCATCAAACAAAACGCCACCAAAGATAAAACTGGAGATAGAAAAAAAAGTGCGGCCGTAATCAGAATCGAAGTGCAACCGTAGATAATTATATACTGCACACCATTGATAAAGCTGGAAGAAAGCGTGACCCGTTCAGTATAAAGTGTGGATACAAACGGAGTATTTACGATGGCTGATGAAAACGACCACTCTACTAAGCGTTGGCGCTGACGAAATCCAAATGCATTGTAAGTCGCGTTCGGTACGTAAACTTGAAAGAAATACAAAATGGATCGTAATGCGGCTAAGGCTACAATAAAAATTA
The DNA here is from genome assembly GCA_014376435.1 of Bdellovibrio sp. Taxonomy (GTDB): domain Bacteria; phylum Bdellovibrionota; class Bdellovibrionia; order Bdellovibrionales; family Bdellovibrionaceae; genus Pseudobdellovibrio. The sequence continues at coordinate 198,983 of JACMRL010000004.1, forward strand.
GAACTGCTTTTAAACTTTGAACTGGAATCCAGGTTGGTAATTTTATAACGTTTTCTTTCATCAGACCCAGCGCTAACAAAAAGGCTTGTATGCCGTAAGCGATGGCTAACTCAACCGCAGACACACTAATGCCGGCGATAATGCCGGTGAACATCCAGCGTATAACTTGGGGACCTAAAAAATCTTTGATTTCTTTACGAATATTCTGGTCAATCATTACGAAAAATCTTCCGAAGTTAAATAGCATTTCACGGTATCTTTTAAACCCTGCACCACACTGACGTTTGGACTGAATTTTAGATACTGAACAGCTTTATCGATTGAAGCTTTGGAATATTTCACATCACCCACGCGGACCTCAGAAAAAATAATTTCCGGATTTTTAGGCAGATCCGGTAGCAAAAGCTGAACTTCTGCCGTGATGTATTTTAAAAGTTCCAGTAGCGAAGTCGACTGCCCTAGGCCTACGTTGAACACTTGGCCGAAAATTTCTGAATGATCACTCAAGGCGGCTCGTAGATTCATTTGCACAATTTGGCTGACGTGACAAAAATCACGCGTTTGCAATCCATCGCCAAATAATTTGATCGCTTCTTTATTTTTTAAAGCCTGAATCCAACTGGGAATAACCGATGCGTAGGATCCTTTCGGATCTTGGCGCGCACCAAATACATTAAAGTAACGAAAACCTACGCACGGTAAGCCGTAGCTTTTAAAAAAACTGTGAGCGTAAAGTTCATTCGCTATTTTGCTGGCGGCGTACGGTGATAAAACATGCGGATTCATTTTTTCATGTTTAGGTAACTCTGGGTCATCACCGTAAATAGCCGCTGATGAGGCGTACATAAATTTTTTAATATTATTTTTTAAACTAGCGCGAAGCATATTAAGTGTTCCGCCCGTATTGATATCATGACACGCTTGCGGATCGGCAACTGATGCCGGAACCGAACCCATTGCGGCATGATGCAAAACAAACTGCACACCCTCAGTGGCCATTAAACAAGTTTCGAAATTACGAATATCACCCGTGATCAATTCAAAATTTTTCCAAACTTCCGTAGGAAATGCCGCTTGTAAATTTTTAAGATGGAATTTTTTTCCCGAACTAAAATTGTCTAAAACACGAACTTTTTGACCCGATTGCAGTAAGGTTTCGACCAGGTGCGAGCCAATAAAGCCCGCGCCGCCCGTTACAAGCCAAGTACTACGCTGTGAAGAAAGTTGTGCAAAAATTTCGGATGGAATATTCAACTTAGATGACATCAAGTTCTCTATTTCGGCTCAAGTTGTAAAAAGTAATATTGACCCGTACGCAAGCTTTGCGCAAAACCTACCCACTTGGGCATGCCATTAACGAGACGATATGCATAAGTGATTTTTAAAAGCCCGTATTTATCGGCCGTATACGAAGTAATAACCCCTAAGTTTTTGAAATAATAAGCGGCTGGAAAATCATACAGGATCGTCGTTGAATTATCGCCGCGCATGGTCGCTTTAAATGAGTTATCCGCGAAGCGAGCAAGCGTTAAATTAAAATCTGTAATCTCCGGAATAATACGATCCGCCCAGTTGGCCGCACTCGCTTGAATTCTTCCGCGGTAGTAACCTTCAACTTGATCAATCGAGATCAGCGGTGTTGGCTGTGCCATTTGGTATAGTTCATCCGTTGAAACAATACGTTTACCGGTGACTTGAACTTCAATCCGCGTACGAGGAGTTTTAATCACGCCCGTAAAAGTATTTTTAACATGATCAAAAACTAAATGCATTGATCCCGGAGCGATCGGTACATCTAGAGGGCCGGTTTCAGCGTGAACTGTATTTTCATCAATTAATTTTACTTCATTGAATTCAAAAACTGGATTTTCCAATTCTGAAGCAATGAAGGCCGCTTGAATTCCACGCCAGTCATCACCTAATATCAAAGAAAACTTATCAATTTTGGGGCACAAAGCTGCGTCGATATTTTGACAACTAACCTGGATGCTGTAAACGCCCTCCATGTACGGAGCTAAGCGAAGTAACTGAATGCCGGCTTCCGTAGAAGTAATTTGCGCTAAGTTAGCTACATAATCTTCATCATTTAAAGAAACCGAAGCCGCTACCGCTAACTTCATGTAGGCGATCAACTGTTTAAATTCAGACGCCGTCGTTAAGCGCGTGTGCTTGAGTTGATTTTGCCAAAAAAGTAGATTTTGAAAACGGTGGGCTGAAGCAGAGTCTCCGATAAATAGGCCGTACCAACGACCATAAACTGTTCCCACAATCGGACCCTGCGCTAGAGCATAATCGAGCGAACGATTTAAAAGATCAGCGGCTAAAGTAGGAATCCACTCTTCGGAGATATCAAGCTCCAGCGATAATTTGTAAGACTCGATACAGAACTCAATTAAATTTGATAAGGTAGCTTGATCGCGACTGGCTTTATATTTTGCCGTTAAGTTTGTGTAAAATGCAGCACGTTCTTCACCAGTCACTAAACGTAGTTCAGCAATCTTATCTGAAATATTACACACCGGTAATGTACAAGCGGGCGCTGCTAACGCCGTGCCCATCGTTAAAAAACTTATCAGAATAGTGGCAAAAAATACTTGAAGCGAAAATGATTTCATGGCCGAAATCTCCTGTGAAATATGATTGTAAGAACAGGTGGAATTTTGCAGGAATAACGTTCACAAATCAAGCTTACTAATTTGACCTGTAGCCTTTTCGGTATGATAGTAATATGATGTTGCAAGAAATCCCCGTAATTTCGGTTATTATGCCTGTTTACAATTCAGAGACGACTCTGAAGCAAGCAGTTAGATCTGTACTAAATCAAAGCCACCGCAATTTTGAACTCATCGCTGTCGAAGATGGCTCAACTGATCATTCTTGGACTCTTTTACAAAAGCTGGCCGCGGAAGATTCACGCATTCGGGCTTTTCGTAGTCATAACAATTTGGGTGTGATGAAAACCCTTAATTACGCGATCTCGCTAGCAAAAACTAATTTACTTGCCCGCTTTGATTCAGACGATGAAATGCGACCCACCAGCACGGAAGAAATTCATGCTCGCTTACTGATTGAAAACCCAATGTGCCACTCATCTGTTATGATTCGTAAGGAAGCCCTTGAGCAGGTCGGTGGATACCGCGACGAATTTAGAAACTCCGAAGATTATGATTTATGGCTTCGCATTTCTAGAAATTATAAACTGGCTAATATTCCCGAGTCTTTAATTCGCGTACGGCTTTCGATGGGCGGTAACAGCATCGCGTATCGGCATCAAATGCGTACGTTTTATGAATTAGCTAAAGCCTCTTATCTGCAGCCCGATCAAAGCTTAACAGAGCTAAAGGTACAAATCGAAGCTCAGGCAAAACCCGTAAATGATCAAAACTATTTACGCGCTTCTTTTTGGGAGTTAACTAAAAGTTTAATTGCTCTTGGCTTATACGCTGATTCGGTTAAAGCTTTTAAATCATTTTTGAAAGTAGCGTCGGCGTGATTTCGCTTGATATTTTAATCCCCGCACACAATGAAGAACTTTTTATTCAAGAAACCTTGATTTCTCTAAAAAATGTTTTCGAGAAAGCTTCGGCTCATTTTAATTTTAAGTATCAAATTTATGTGGGCTGCAATGGTTGCACCGATCAAACTGTTGCGCTAGCACGTCCCTTGGTTGCCGAAGTTTTTGAATGGCCCGCAATGGGAAAATGGAAAGCTTTAGAAAAGCTAACTCAAAGAAGCTCAGCCGATTTTATTTTATTTGTCGATGCCGGTGCCGTTTGGCCCAATGATGCTTTTCAAACTGGACTGTGGAAACAGTTGAATGAGCCTGATTCGATGGGCCTAGCATTAAGCTATAATCCCCTTGGCTTAGGAGTGATCGAAAAAACATACTGGTCGGTCGAGGCTTTTTTTAAAAGCCTCGAGATCAAATTGGGCGGCCTGGTGGCGGTTTCGGGCGTCAGCGTTTTTTATCGCACTCAATTTGCTCAAGCTGCTTTTCGATTCTTAAATGAAAAATTTCCGCAAACTCAGTGGCTTAATGATGATGTGATCTTACCGGCCACGATGCGTTTTTTAGAGCCTATGAAAAAAATTGATTTAGGTCATCTGCAAAAAAATATTTTAGATGCGGGCTTAGCAAAATCAGCTTCTGAAAAGTCGCGCAGAGAACGCATGATGCGTGGAAATATCCAATGGATGCGTTTACTTATTCCACTTTTTTTCGATAAAAAATTCATCACTTTAAATCGCATGAAGGTATTTTTAATATTGAGTCGACGTATTTTAAAAGTTTTTTGGGCTTATTTTGTCTTGGGCATACTTGCAATCTTGATTTACTTTTTTTTCGAGCCGATGTACATTTTAATTGGTGGCGGCCTACTAGCCTTAGCCTTACTTTATAATCCACAGACTTTTAAGAAAATTATTTTTTCATTGCTGGCAAGTTTAAGGGCGCCTTTGGATCTTATTTTTTGGAGTGAGCAAAGATCTACCTGGAGCTAAATCTTTTTAACGACCTTGGCCGGCACGCCGCCTAAAACTGAACCCTTTGGATAATCGCCTTTAAGTACTACGGAATGGGCTGCGATAATGCAATCGTCACCAATATTTGCGCCTTTTAAAATTGTGGTATTTGCCCCGATCCATACATTATTACCAATGCTGATTTTCTCTGATTGAGGAACCCAGTTTTCAATTTCTTTTTTCCACTCGCCCGCATCCAGACAACCTGAAACCTTTCCTGAATCAAAGGCCGGAAGAAATTGCCGAGTAATCAATTCGATTTGTTTTTTTCTTAAGCCAGAATCAACCGGATGTGGATCGTAATCTTGAATAAATACATTCCACGAAGTGACGACGTGTGAACCCATTTTTATATTTGCTCTTGAGAAAATTTGGGCGCGGCCGATAATACTGCAAGCTCCAATTTCAATCCGACCTTGGCCGTAAGCTTCTATTTTTGCGTCTTCATAGATTATTGAATTTTCACCAACTAGAATTTGGGCGTTTGGCTGCTCGGCCATTAAAACAGAAATTCCTTGCACACGTACGTTGGCTGAAAGCTGAATGTTTTTACTAGAAAAAAATGGCAGTTTTAAAAGAAAGTGTGTCCACCAAAAAAAGAACCGTCCGCGAAGCGTTGAATAGATGTGCGCCGGTCTCATTAATAGTTTTGAAATTTGTTTAAAATAATTGGCTCTCATAGACAAAATCACCTTAACACATTAAGTTGAAAATATGTCTGAAAAAAATAAGAAAGTACTTATTCTTATCCAATATTTATCGCCGGGTGGAATCGAGTGGATGGTAGCCCATTTGGCTCAGGGCCTTCATGTAAATCATACGTGGCAGCCTTATGTATTTGTATACGATGATAACGGGATTGAGCCCATTGATTCTTTCTTTACCCAAAAAAATATTCGTTTTCAACGCGTACAAAAATCAAGCGGATTTTCAATTAAAATCATCGTGAAACTTTTTCAACTTGTACGCAGTGAAAAAATATCGGTCATTCATGTTCATCATTTAGGCGCTTTGATGATGGCTAGTTTTGTTAAATTATTGAGCCAATTTCTAGGTTTTAAATCAATAAAAATTGTCTACACCCAGCACAGCTTTATTCATCTTATTCGCTTTCCACGTTATCGATCGTTTGAAAAAATATTTTGTTGGTTCGCCGATCAAATAACCGCTGTTTCAGAGCAAGTACAGAATGAATTCAAGTCTTACGGAATTACGAAACGACCGGTTGTACTTATTCCGAATGGTAGTTTTTTTCCTAAAAAATCATTGGTTAATCGAGCTGAGATTGAATTAGAAAGAACAAGTTTACTGACCAGTGAAGGCATCGAAGCCCCACCGCGTGTGGATGAATTCTGGATTTTATATTTAGGCCGAATTCACGCTGGAAAAGGTCAAGATTTAGCTTTAAAAGTATGGTCTTCACTTCCACCTGTTGTTCGCGCAAAAACAAATTTGATATTCATCGGCCCCGTGACCGATAAAGCTTATGGTTTAAAACTTCAAGAACTGATTAGCTTATCCCCTCAGGCTGAAAAAATTTTTTGCATTCAATCAACCTTGCAAGCAAGCCGTTGGATGCAAGTGTCTAACTTATTTATGTCTTCATCGGAAAGTGAAGGCTGGCCCATGGCGGTGCTAGAAGCTTTGGGCTCGGGAACGCCGGCGCTTTTATCTAATATTCCGGGCCATCAAATGTACCGCTCGTGGGCGCAGTATTATGATTTAAAAAACCCCGTACTTGCCGGAGAAAAAATCGAGTCATTCCGTAATGAGCAAAATGCTTCGGAAAAATTTACATTATTTCGCCAGAACAGATGGAGTGAAACTGAGAGTTTACGTTTACAATTTTCGATTGAAAAAATGGTCCTTAATTTCGAAAAAATCTATGAAGGATTATTTAACTAAACGAAGCCTTATGGAAGGTTGGAAATTTTTCCTTGATTTTGTCATACTCAAAAATTTGCCGCCCCTCAAATTTGTAATCCCACTTTAAATCTGCTATATAACCAGCACCATGAAACAATATTTATTAGTTATTTTGTTATCGGCATTTACATTAATTGGTCTAATTGCACGGGCTGACGATGCACCTACAGTAGCCGCACAAGCAACCACGCCGCCACCGACATGTGGAGTACCAGTGTGTGATATTCCGGCACAAATCGCAGAGCTTCGTAAACTTGAAGCCGGACCTCGTTACAATTTTTATAAAGAACTTTTTGAAAATACCAAAGATACTAGAGACAATGCTTCGCTTAAGAATTTATTAGAATTTGGTAAAGCCGCCTACACTCTTTCTAAAGCGATTGATGTGGATGAATGGGTTTTTACCATGGCGGCCGAAATTACAAATCGTTCGGTTGAGCGTCTATTAACTCAACCTCCTGTTATTGCAGATATTTTAACTGACTATTACCAAAGTTTTATCGGTGATTCGGTTGGATCGTCATTCGGCGCCCTGAGCTACTGGAAAAATCAAATCTTAAATGGACAAGTCAGCTCTTTAGAAGAACTGGCTGAATTGATTAAGTTCGCGCGTAGTGCGCGTGATATTTCAATAAAACTAAAGCACGACGAATACGTGATAAATACAGCCACCGATATTATCGCGATTGCATCCAATCGCACTTTGCGCGTGAATCCATTTATTGAAGGTGTTTATCAAATTAAAACGGCTTGTAAAAATTCAAAAGATCAACTTTGTTCACACTTTACAACGGTCGCAGTCGTTATCACCGACGATCTTAATGGAATTGCCGTAACATTTGCCGCTAATAGCGTAACGACTCCGGGCTTTAGCTTCACGAAGGCAGAATTTGTCGATGGACAATCGATTGAAAATACGAAAGATAACTTTGATAACCAAAATGCGGGCTTCAAATTCACCGTCAATCCAGACACTTTAGAAATTACGGGTTCAATCAGTAGCTCGCGAGTTTTAAATGATATTCAGTTCACGGGTAAAAAAAGTTTTGGCAATGATAAAGCTTATGGTCAAAAACCAGGCGGAACTTTTCCAAAAAGTAATGAGCTTTCGGGTTTATACGCGGGGCAACTGAACTTAAAAAATAATCCTAAGTTTCCTGTTACGATGGTAATTCGACAAATTGATCGTAACCTTGTGGCGACGATGCAGGGTGAGAATTTAAAAGTTGAATTTGGTAGTGGTTACTATATTCCTTCAAAAGGAATCTTAACCTTAATCAGTTCAACCAATGGTATGTTAGTTAAGATTACTTTAAGCGTGCAGATTACCGCGAACGGTAAATTAAAATACACCGGCACCGGCATCGGTATGACAACTGCTACGAATTATTCTGTTGAGCTGCTAGAGCAGTAATTTACAAAGCAGTGATTTATTTTTTGCCTAACATCACGTACTGGGCGGCTCAGTGACAAAGCCAAGGCGTGCTCGCCCGTTCTTAATGACAGCGGAGGCATAATCCGTTAACTCTGCGAATTGCGGACATAGCACTCGTTAACCCCAATGGCATTTAAAGTTGCGATCACTTCTTACTCAGGATAGATTTATCGAATGAATTCACCGAAACTTTTATTTGTATTTGGTACGCGACCCGAGTGCATCAAGCTAGCTCCTTTAATCGTTGAAGCAAAAAAAAGACTTCTTCAGATTGAAACTTGTTTTACCGGGCAGCACTTAGAAATGGCCCAGCCTATCTTAGATTATTTTAAAATTATCCCGGATTACTCGCTGAATATTATGAAAAAAGATCAGACTTTAAATGATATTTCAAAAGCGCTTTATGAAAAATTGCAGCCTATTTTATTAAATAGTCAGCCTGATTACGTTCTTGTACAGGGCGACACGACAACGGCGGCAACGGCCGCGACGATTGCTTTTAATGAGAAAATAAAAGTAGCGCATATTGAAGCTGGCTTACGTACTCACAATCTTCATTCTCCTTGGCCCGAAGAATTTAATCGCCGCGTGATTGCCTTAGCGGCTGATCTACATTTTACACCCACTGAAAAAGCGACCTTACAATTAACTAAAGAAGGCATACCCACTGATAAAATTCATACGGTCGGAAATACCGGAATTGATGCCCTTCGCTTAGTTAACGAAAAGTCGGTGAGCATATCAAAAACTCATGACAAATTTAAAATATTAGTAACTCTGCACCGCCGCGAAAATTTCGGTAACGAAATGATATCGCTGATGCAAGGCCTTAAAGTCCTTTGCGAACAGAATCCAAAAATTGAAATCACTTGGCCACTTCATCAAAATCCGAACGTTCGGAAATCTTTTGATCATGTTTTTACTCAGCGCTTAGTGAATTTAAAAATAATTGAACCACTTAATTATTTTGATTTTATTCAAGCCATGAAACAAACCGACTTGATCGTTACCGACTCGGGCGGGATCCAGGAAGAAGCGCCATTTTTAGGAAAGCCTGTTTTAGTCTGCCGTAAAGATACCGAGCGAACTGAGTCTGTAGATTGTGGATCGGCTCGTATGATTGGTACCGATGCGGCCGAATTAATTCGCACGGTTCAAGAATTAAGTTTAAAAAATTCTGTTTACGAAAAAATGGCACAAAAACGCACGCCTTACGGTGATGGCTATTCAGCTAAAAAAATTATTGATATTTTTTGTAAGTAGGTATCAATAGCTGGCCTGTAGCTACGGGGCAATTACGAATGCAGTTGGATATCGTTCTTAATACCTTCCCAAAACCAATTTAATTTTGGATCTTGGGAAATCATGTCGTACAACGAACAGCTAGAAACTTTTAATTGTAAGCGTAAGAAAGCTTCCAACTCATCAAAACCAGGCCCGATGGTTACAACCTGTAAAGAATCAATGGTCGATAATTTTACAAAGGTGGATGCCAACTGAGAAAAATCAGCGTAATCTCTACGTCGGATAATTAAATCAGGCTCAATCCCCTGGCGTGACCAACGCTGAAATAGAGATTGCTGCAACAGCACTTTCAGACGAGATTTTTGGTGGTAATTGAGTTGCAAAAATACTTTTTGATCCATCATCGCAATAAATAGATCACAGTTAAGAAACTCTTTTTGGTTTTCACGCAGACACTTAATGATTTCAGGAATACGGAGCAAAGATTTACGTATATGCAAATCTTCTATGAGTGCTCCATCCGTGAAGTAGATGACCGTCATGGTCTCTTTGTTACTCATCCAGATTAAAGAATAGCCGGCCTTAGGGTTAGATTTCCACAGAATTTGCTTGAATTAGCCAAAGGTCTAGATGTCGCCATTAGTCCGGTCTAGATTTCCCTTGCAAGGTCTATTTGAAGTGCCCGAGACCTAGGGCTGTTGATATTCTTTTATCTGATCATGAAATTAAGAAAACTCAACTTAAAGCAAAGCAACAAAATTTCGAAGATTGCGCTCTATGCGCTTCTGACTTTTATTGCGTTTACCATTGCCGATTTAACGATTATCTACTTTCGTGATCTGATGATTCCAAATCAAGCTCCACCAAAAAAAATGGTGCGCGTCACTCCCCCCGCTTTTTTGGATCGTAGCCAGTTTTCAACAATTACTTCGCGCAATTTATTTTCATCTAGCGGCGTAATGCCCGAAGCCATTACCGCAAGAAAAAGTGCTGAAGGTCAAAAGGATGCCGAACCGATTGCTTCACAACTACCGCTTAATTTAATCGGTACAATGGTGCATTCAAATCCGGCAAAATCGATTGCGGCCATCGAAGTAAAAAGTAAAAATTTAACCGGCTCTTATTCTCCGGGCGCCGAAGTAGAAGGCTTAGCGAAGATTGAAAAAGTTGAAAGAAATATTGTTTATATTCGGAACGCGAATACCGGCGCTTTAGAATACATCGAACTTAACAAAGCCAGTAATAAAGTAAGCTTTGATGCTTCTAAAAATGCCCCGGCCGTTTCAAATGGCGCTAAGGAAGTTGTAAGTACTGGAAACAACACATTTCAAATTAAGCGTTCTGATTTGCTAAAATACACGAATGATTTATCGAGTGTACTGATGCAAGCACGCGCGGTACCAAACCGCGATCCAAATACCGGCGAGATTAATGGCTTTCGTATTTTAGACATGCAACCCGGTAGCATTTATGAGCAGTTGGGGTTAAAGCCAATGGACGTTTTAAAAGGCGTTAACGGAGAGCCCATCGATAGCGTTCAAAAAGCGATGGAGATGTACAATACTTTAAAAAATGGCAACCAAGTTAATTTACAAATCGAACGTGGCGGTAAAAACGATACCTTCAAGTACGACGTAAAATAATGAGTTGTAAATTTACGGATGAATTTTAACAAACGAGGTTAAGGAATGACCTTCCAAAAACAAATACTTTCTTCAATAGTTGCAGCAAGCTTGCTATTTTCTTTACCAGCATTAGCGCAATTTGATGACTTTCCGGCACCTCCGCCGGTTGAAGACTTTTCTCAAGCCAATGCAGCCCCCCCGGCTACAACAGTACCTGCGCCGACAGTTCGAGGTAGCTCAGTTCCGACAAGTCGCCCCGCTTCTGCAAAAAATGAGAGAGTCATCGGACCTTCGAAGTCTACAAAATCGGGCGTGTTAACAACAAATCAAAAAAGTAAATTTGCCAAAGCCGGTCCGGAAGATATTAACTCGGATAATTTTCCTGAAACGATCGAGTCTTTCGATTTTCCGAATGTGGAAATCACCGACATCATTAAAGCGATCAGCGAATTAACGGGTAAAAACTTTATTATCGATTCAACCGTACGCGGTAAAATTACGATTATTGCCCCAAGTAAAATTACCGTGGCCGAAGCTTACAAGGCATTCTTATCAGCCTTGGCGATCAACGGCTTTACCGTAGTACCAAGCGGTGGCTTTTTGAAAATTAGAAATGCTAGATCTGCGCAGCGTGATAATATTGATACATATTCAGGATCTTACTATCCGAATTCAGATCAAATGATCACAAAGATCGTCCATTTAAAACATATTTCAGCTGATACGGTAACCCAACAGTTACGACTGTTAACTTCAAGCTACGGTGAAATGTCTCCGTATACTCAAACTAATTCATTAATTATCTCTGATTTCGGCGCAAATATTGACCGCGTAATGAAGATCTTAAACCAATTAGATGTTCCGGGTTTTGAAGAGCAATTAGAAGTAATCGGAATTAAATATACCAAAGCTAAAGATATCGCTGAATTGATCGATAAAGTCGTTAACAAAGGCGAGAAAAAACAAAGCACCGCGGGTGGATTCTCTTCGGGTGTCCCCCGCTTTACTCCGCAAAGTTCAGGTCGTGGTGGCTCGAGTTCACAAACCGGCGCAAGTTATTTTTTGGTTTTTCCAGATGACCGTACAAATTCTTTAATCGTCGTTGGAAATCGCGCCGGTATTAACCGCGTGAAAAAATTGATTGCACAGCTAGACTTTAAAATTAAAGCCGAAGACCAAGGCGGAGTTTACGTTTACTACGTTAAGCACGGCGAAGCAGAAAAGATAGCGCAAACTTTACAAGAAGTCACTAAAGATGCCGGCCCAAAAACTCAAGGCAGCGGAAGTGGTGGTGGCGGTTTAGGCTTGGGTATGGTTCAAGGTCAAGCCGCCATTCGTGAAGGTTTATTTGGCGGTGACGTTTCGATTAAGGCCGATAAAAATACGAATGCGTTAGTTATTTCGGCTGGTAAAGAAGATTACGAAAAAGTTTTAACTATTTTAAATAAATTAGACATTGCACGCGACCAAGTTTACGTAGAAGGCATCATCATGGAGATGACTTTGCAAGATGGTAGCGATTCAAGTGGTGGTTTAGTTCAATTTAATAAAGACGGCGGAAAATCTGGCTTCATCGCTAACGCAAATGATTTACCCGATATTTTAAATCCTTTAGCGGGAGCAGGAAATGCAATCTTAGCATTCTCGCAAGGTTCTATCGATGTAGCGAACCCAACCGGCACAGGTGCCGCTACGGTAAAGGTTCCAAATTTACTTGGGTTCTTAAAATTTATTAAAAGTTTCGGTAAAACAAATATTCTTTCCACTCCGCAAATTACCGCAACGGACGCGCAAGAAGCTGAAATTGAAGTGGGTGACCGCGTCGTAACTGGCTCGAATACGACGGGCGGAGCAAATGGCTCTCCGGTGATTGAATCTCCTACATTTGAAGATGCAACGATTAAGATGACCATTAAACCTTTTATCAGTCCAAGTTCAGAAACCATTCGTATGGAGTTTAAACAAAACGTAAAACAATTAATTCAAGGTAAAGTACCGGCAAAATTTGCAGACCGCGCGGCGGCTTTAGCTACTCGCTCGATCAAAACGATGGTTAACGTTAACAATGGCGATACCGCGGTTATCGGGGGACTGATTCGTGATGAAGATTCTGAATTAACAAAAAAAGTTCCTTTATTAGGAGATCTGCCTTTACTAGGTTGGTTATTTAAAGGTAAATCGGTTTCAAGAAATAAAATCAATATGGTGGTTTTTTTAACGCCGAAAATTATTCGTAACCAAGAAGATCAAAGAACTTTATTAAATTACAAAGCGCAAGAGCGTCTGCAGTTTATTAAACAACAAGGCGGCAAAGATCCTTACGGAACAACGATGGATAAAGTTTTAAAACGTGAAGCACGCGTTCCGCAAAGCTTAACTCCACCTTTAAAAAGATAGTTAAAAAGGGAATCGATGGCTCAAGTAGATGTTTCGGGAGTATTAGCAAAAGCAACTTCATTAAGTTCAGACCAAATCAAGTCTGTTCTGAAAAATGCCGCGGTTTCACAACCCGTTTCGGTGGGTGAAACCTTAGGTAGTAAAGAATATGCATCGGCCGACGATTTAGTCGCCGATCTATGCCGCGAACTGGGCGTTGATTACATAAAAGATATTCCCGTAAACGATATCTCTTCCGATTTAATTCGTAATCTTCCGATTAACTACGCAAAAACCCAAGGTGTTCTACCCTACCGCGAAGAATCTGATTCGGTAACCGTGTTAACTTCAAATCCGGTGAACACAAAAGCCTTGGATGATTTGCGCGTTATTTTTAATAAAAGAATTAAACCATTAGTTAGTACGTCGCAGAGAATTCAAGATGCGATTAACCGCGTTTATGAAAAAAGTACCGCGGCCTTAAGCGGGCTAGATGAAATCGATGAAGACGAAATGGACCTAGAAGATCCGATCATCGATTTACTTGAAGCCGGCGAAGATGATGCGCCCGTGATTAAGTTAGTGAATTCACTTTTATTCAGAGCCGTAAAAGAAAAAGCTTCTGATATTCATATGGAGCCTTACGAAAAAGATATGGTCGTTCGCTACCGTATTGATGGAATTTTATTTGATATTTTTAAACCACCTAAAAAATTACAGAACGCGATCACATCCCGCATTAAAGTGATGGCTAATTTAAATATCGCTGAAAAACGTTTGCCGCAAGATGGTCGTATTCCATTAAAAGTTGGCGGTAAGGATATCGATATTCGTCTTTCTTCGGTGCCGACCACTTTTGGCGAGCGTATCGTAATGCGTTTACAAGATAAGTCTAACCAAGTACGTGAACTTTATCAGCAAGGTTTTTCAGAAGAGACTTTAAATACCTTGGAAGATCTGATCACTCGCTCGTACGGAATTATCATCGTAACGGGGCCGACCGGCTCGGGAAAATCGACCACGCTTTATGGAGTTGTTTCCAAATTAAATAAACCTGATATTAATATTTTAACGATTGAAGATCCGGTCGAGCAACGAATCCACGGAGTAGGCCAAGTTCAAGTGAATGCAAAAATTGGTTTAACCTTCGCTTCGGGCTTACGTTCTTTTCTTCGTCAGGATCCCGATATCATCATGGTCGGCGAGATTCGCGATTTAGAGACCGCAGAACTTGCAATCAACTCATCTTTAACGGGTCACTTAGTGTTATCAACCATCCATGCCAACGATGCGCCCGGCGCATTTCCTCGTATGATGGATATTGGTTGTGAACCTTTCTTAATCGCGACTTCAATTCTAGGGGTATTAGCCCAGCGTTTAGTGCGTGTACTGTGCCCGCATTGTAAAACGCCTTATTCGCCAAGTGATTTCGATTTACAGACTTTAGGAATCACGCGCGAGCAAGCGGCGACCGCGAACATTTGTAAAATCAAAGGCTGTGAACACTGCGGTCAAAAGGGTTATATCGGACGTACCGTGATCGCCGAAATCTTACCGGTGACGGATAATATCCGCTCGCTGATCATGCAGCGTAAAGATGGCAATACCATTAAGCGCGCGGCGGTTGAGAATGGAATGAAAACATTCCGTGACCACGGCATTCAAAAAGTATTAGCCGGCATTACGACGATTGAAGAACTTGTAACGAATACACAACTAGATATTTAACTTAACGGAAACCCACCATGCCAATTTTTGAATACAAAGGTTTAACCAGAGACGGAAAAAACACCAAGGGTGTGGTCGATTCTGAAAACCTACGTGCCGCGCGCATGAAATTAAAAAAAGATGGTATCTTTGTCGTTTCAATCTCTGATAAGAAAAAATCGGTCCAGAAGAAAGCTTCTTCTTTACGAATTCGCTCGGCCTCAGTTCCGGTTAAAGATTTAGCTTTGATGACGCGGCAACTAGCGACGTTGATAAAGGCCAATGTTCCCTTAGTTGATACTTTAACGGCCGTTTCCGAACAGGTTGAAAATCCAATTTTATCCGAAGCGATTGCCGATTGTAAAAATATGGTGAACGAAGGTTTATCTTTACATAAAGCCTTAAGTAAATACCCTAACATCTTTAATAATATATATGTTTCCATGGCCGAAGCCGGCGAGATGTCAGGAACTTTAGATGTGATCTTACTTCGTTTAGCTGAATTCACTGAATCGCAGGCCGACCTTCGTCAGCGCGTTACTTCGGCCATGACCTACCCGATTATTATGCTTGTCGTGATTACTTTAGTTATCTTTGGTTTGTTCACCAGCGTCTTACCGAAAATTTTATCTATTTTTGAATCTTTCCCCGACATTACTTTACCGTGGTACACCCAGGTCGTTTCATCAATCAGCCAAGTGTTTGTTAATCATTGGTATATTTTTGCCGGTTTTATTGTGATTAGCGTTTTACTATTTCTAAATTGGAAAAATTCTAGCGAGGGTCGTAAAACCTGGGACGCACTTTCTTTAAAAATACCTATTTTGGGTGATATTATTCGAATGGTTGCGGTCGCGCGCTTTACCCGTACTTTATCGACTCTTTTAACGGGCGGTGTTCCGATGCTGAACGCTTTAGATATCGTGCGTAATGTCGTAGATAATCATGTGATTGCGCTTGCCGTTGACGAAGCTAAAAGCAATATCGCGGAAGGTGAATCAATTGCCGGTCCTTTAAAAAAATCGGGTCATTTCCCACCGCTGGTGGTGCACATGGTTAATATCGGCGAGAAAACCGGCGATTTAGAAAATATGCTGACCTTGGTCGCAGATGCTTACGATTTTCAAGTCAAATCGAAAGTCGATTCTATTACCAGTTTATTGAATCCAATCATGACACTTTTAATTGGCGTCGTGGTTTTTATCATAGTAATATCGATCATCGTCCCCATGTTCGAATTAACTTCAAAACTTGGCTAAAATTAGCTAAATGAGACGCTAGCCCAGGAGCAAAAAATGAAATCACTAAAAACATCTGTACGCCTATCAAACAACCAAGGTTTCTCTTTAGCAGAAATCATGATCGTGCTTGTTATTATCGGCGCAATCTTAGGATTAATTTTACCAAAAATTCAAGAAGGCCGCGATAACGGTAATGTTCGTAATACAAAAATTAAATTAGGCGAAATCGAAAATAAATTAAATGAATACCAAGCTGATTGCGGAAAATTACCTAGCTCAGTTGATTTCTTGGTCACCGACAGCGCTCAATGTAAAAACTGGACAAGTAATAAAAATTTAAAAAACTTATTAAAAGATGAATGGCAAAACCCTTTTTCATATGAAGTTTCGGGAAATGGTTTTAATTTGAAATCTTTAGGTAGAGATAAAAAAGAAGGCGGCTCTGGCCCGGATAAAGATATCTATTCTTCAAGCTCTCAAGCTAACCAAAATGAGTAATAGCCAGGTCTTCATTGCGTAACGCAAAGAATGGTTTTTCATTATTAGAAATAGCCATTGTTCTATCTATTATCGGTGCGGTCATTGCGATCGGCGCCCCACGGCTATTTGATAAAAAATCTGAAACCCGTAAAGTTTTGCGCGAATTTATTGTAGCGGGAAAAGACATCCGAAGCCGCGCAAAACTAAATGGCACAACTTACCGCATGGCTTTTCAATTAGATGCTGGCTCACAATCGTGGTGGGTTGAAAAATCTAGCCGTATCACCCTGATCGATAAAAAAAAGTACGCCGCCGAGCAAGAAAAAGCGAAAGAGACCTTCCAAAAAGGAGATACCAAGCCTGCCTCGGAATTTCAGATCGATCCAGCAATATTCAAACGAAAACAAGTTCTACCTGGTGGATACACGTTTAAACACGTCGAAAGCGGCAGCCAAGACATCATTGCCACAAGTGGCATGGCTTACATTCATTTTTCACCGCAAGGCCTCATTGAAATGTCCGCCATTCAAATTGAAGATCCAAAAAAGAATGTTTGGACCGTTACCTACAATCCAATCACTGGCCAGGCCGATGCCATTCCCGAAGCAAAAAGCTTAAAAGATCTCGCCAGATAGATAAAAAAATTGCTAACCTATTGTTAGATGAAAAGACTGAATAAAAAAGCCTTCACCCTGATTGAAGTTGTGTTAGCCATGATGATTATGGCTTCGGGTCTTTTTATTTTAGTGAATTCTTGGGCCGGTACCTACAGCCGTCTTCGTAAGACTCAGGTGCAGGTTCAAATCGCCGCCCTACTTGAAAGAAAAATTACCGAAATTGAACGCAAGTATAAAAATAAATCTTTAGAATCTATTCCCGAAGAAGAGTCCGATGATTTTGGTAGCGAAATTCCAGGCTACTCGTGGACGATGAAATCAAAAAAATTAGAGATTCCGGATTTATCAGCATCACTGGCCGGCCAAAACGGCGGCACCGATAGCGTAATGATGATGATCATGAAAATGTTTACGGAGCATTTATCTAAATCGATCAAAGAAGTTCAAGTTACCATTAATTATATAGATAAAAAAAAGCCTTCAAGCGCGCAAGTCACTATTTATATGGTTGATTACGACCGCCCCTTACCGATTCCGGGCGCCGGCGGAGCGGGCAAATGATTAAAAAAATTAATTCTGGCTTTTCTCTTTTAGAAGTCATTTTAGCCCTGATGCTCTTATCAACCTTAACCGTTTTATCCACTCAAGCACTCAGTCGAGCACTGAAGGCGCGCACCAAAATTCAAGCGGAAGTCGATGACGTGTCGGCTTTACGTGATTCGATGCGTATGATTCGCACGGATTTAAATTTAGCTTACCACCACCGCGATTTTGAAAAAGAAATAAATGAGTTAGTAAAAAAAAAATCGGCGCCAAAACTTGGTTCGCCAGAATATTCTAGTCCTCGGCCACCGGCTCCGGTCCGACAAACAAAACGCATCGAACCTGATACTCACTTTGTCGGCACCGATGATAAAATGAGTTTTATCACCATGAACAACGGCCGCATGACCGCTAATTTATTGCAGGCCGACTTTATTGAAGTGGGTTATTCGCTCAAAGAATGTCGTAATTTGACTAAATCAGATCAATCAAGCAAATGTCTTTTCCGTCGTACGCAATCCGTTTTAGACGATGACGTCACCGCGGGCGGCCAAGAAATCGTCATGTTAGAAAACGTCAGTGAATTTAAGTTACGCTTTATTGCCGATGGAAAACAAGACTGGGCAAATGCTTGGGACTCGACTGAAAAAAGCTCCGATGCCGTTACCAAAGGTAAATATCCAGAAGCCGTTGAAGTATCCATTACAATCAAACGTGAAATTGAGAAAAAAGAAAAAACTTATTCGATGCAGTTTGTAATTCCAATTCATTTTCCAAATAACGTTGAAAAGACGACTACGGCTACGGGCTCATCAGCGCAACCGGGCCAATCTGGAAACCCTGGCGGAGGCGTTCAATGAGTCGCCTTCATCTAATTAAAAGTCGCTTAAAACATAATCCCTTAGGTCAAAATCGAAAAAATAAAGGCATCGCTTTATTGTTAGCCATCACGACTTTGATGTTTATGGTTTACATCGCATCCGAAGTAACGCGCGATTCATCAGTTGAGTATATTGTTAACTCGCAAGAGCTGAGCCGTCTTAAAAGTTACTATGCGGCCCGCAATAGTATGCAAATTGCTTTATTACGTATTAAACTTTTTCAACAAGCCAGCAAACTAGCTTTGCCGCCCGGATTTGCAAATGAAATTGATCAGATTTGGAAATTTCCTTTCGCTTGGCCACTGCCTGTTTCCGGCGGCACGAATGCCGTCGACCGGGATACGATGCAAAAGCTAACGTCTGAATCACTGATGGATGCGAGTTACACTCACAGCATCGAAGATGAAGGCTCAAAAATTGACGTTAACGATTTAGCTTCTCCTTCAAAAACACTTCAAGAAATTACTAAAAAACAATTAATGAATATTTTCGAACAGAAATTAGAATCCGATGAAGAGTTCCGAAAAGATTATCAAAGCGTGCGCTTTGATGAATTAGTCAATCACATTGGCGATTGGATGACCGATTCAAACACCAGCTTATCAGGGCAAGATAAACGCTCGGCTTTTTCGGAGCTAGGCCGCGATTACCCTCCCAATCGCGGTTTTCGTACGATTGAAGAAATACGCCTTGTACCCGGCATGACCGAAGAACTTTTTAATCTTTTATCTCCGCATATTACCATTTACGGAATGAAGGCCATTAATCCTAATACCGCAACCAAAGAAGTTTTAAAATCTTTAGATAGCGGCATGACCGATGCCGCCGTTGATGCCGCGATCGCTTTTCGTTCAGATCCAGAAAAAGGACCTTTCAAAGGTGAAGGTGATGCTTGCATAAACGCTTTCAAAGCCATCGTGCAAAATGATGCCCGCCTCACACCTGAGTTTGATAAAACTCCCATGCTTTGTGATAAAGTAATTAACTTTCGTATCAAGGCAACGGGAATTTACGGCAGCGGTTCGCAAGCGGTGATGAAAACAATTACTGCCGTCGTTATTGATTTAAATAAATCAGCGGCACAGATTAAAGGTTTCTTAGACAAAGAAAAACAAGCCGCCAATCCCACCCCCCCAGCGACAACTCCAGCTGGCCAACAGTCTAGTGCCGCAAATCAAGAAGCTCTTCCCAAAGGTCCACCTCGTGTCGTATACTGGACAGAGAACTAGACGTTTTAATTTTGCATCATGGAAGGGGCAACATGAGATCGATCGGTCTTGATATCGGTGAATACTCGGTAAAAATTGTTGAACTCATCCAAAACAAAAAAAATATTTCCGTAAACCAATTACAAGAAAAAGTTTTAAGTGCCGATGCTTCTCCTCAAGATAAAGAGCTAGAAGCGATTGAATTTGTACGCGCTTTCATGGCTAGCGGCGATTTCTCGCAAGCCCGTTGGGTGATGGCCGTGCGCCAAGATCAAGTTACCACTCGTTTTAAAAAATTTCCTTTCTCGGACCGTTTGAAAATTCAAAAAAGTTTATCGTTTGAAATGGAAGAAGATATTCCCTTCGATACCGACAACTGTATTTTTGATGCCAAGGTAGTTCATTCCCAAGGCCTTACTTCTGACGTATTAGCCAGTGCGGTTCCTAAAAATCATATCGAAAAAATTATTGATTTAGCCGGTAGCTTCGGCATTGATTTAAGTGTGATCTCGATTGAAGGTTTAGCTTTTGCTAATCTGATTGAAGATTGGGAACACCAACCACCCGTGATCGCCAAAGAAAGTCTTGAACTAACGGAAGTTGAAAAACCAAAAAAGAACGTTCAAATTATTTTAAACATTGGTCATAAAAAAACTTTATTCACCGCTTACGAAGATCAGCGTTTAATTTTTGTGCGCAGTCTTTTCTGGGGCGCGGATCAGCTAATCCAAGAAATTATCAAAAAACAAGAAGTTACGCGCATCGAAGCAACCTTAACCTTACAGACGCAAGGTGTATTACTGTTAAATAAACAGGGCGCGGGTTTTGAACAGGCTCAAATTTCTAATACATTAAGTAAATCTTTACGTGAACTAGTGCGCGATTTGCAAATGACCTTATTAGAGATCAAAAGTGAATTAAATGCGGAGATCACGCAAATCAATTTTACGGGCGGCGCAAGTTTACTACAAAACTTAGGTGGCTTTTTAACGCAACATTTAGAAGTAGCATGTAATCCGGTTTCTTTATTACAAGCTTACTCGGGCTCCATCGCTAGCTTTACCACGAATGAAAATCTTTTTGCCACTGAATCACGTTTTGCTACGGCCTTCAGCTTAGCGATTGAAGGTTTTAAAAAACCAAGAAATCCGGCGACCAATCTTTTAAAGGGTGATTTTGCCAAACAAAATAACCAAGCAAAAGTTTTATGGCAACAGTGGGGACGCTTAGCCCAAATCAGCCTAGCGGCGGTATTAGTCTTATTTGTTTGGACAACTTTCCGCGAACAATTTTCTATCAGCTTAACGGAAAAAGGCGACGAAGCACTAAGTAGCCAAGCAAAAAATATTGCCCGCCTTCCTAAAAAACAAGCCAACGCGGCCGGTATTAAAAAATACATTAAAGAAAATAAGAAAAAAGCCGCGGACTTAAAATTAGTTTCACAAGTCGCGCAGATGAATTCCGCTTTAGAGATTCTTAAAAAAGTGAGCGAAAACTCGCCGCAAAAAGAACAAGTCAAAATTGATCTGATTAATTTTCAAGTACGCGATGATTTGGTTTACATGGTCGGTTACGCGAATTCGCCTAAAGACGTCACATCCCTTGCGCAAAATTTAAAAGGCTTAGCGATTGATGGAATTGTAAACCAACAGCCTTCAAACTTAGCTACGGTACCGAATCGCGTATCTTTTAATCTTTCGTTTAAAGCAGACCGGGGATTAGTTAAATGAGTGCATTAGGAAATATCGCTGAACAACTGAAAGCCACCGGATCACGCTTGGGACAGCAAATTCAAGAATCCCCCGCTTACACCCAGTTGCAAGAACGCTATCAAAGCATGGAGCCCCGCGCGCAAAAAATATCTTTATTTAGCGGCGCCGCTTTAGGTTTATTTATGATTCTTTTTTATCCCCTTTCACTTTTTTTCGCTTCACAAAATACGATGACGATTTACGAACAAAAACGCACATTGATGCGTGATTTATTTCGCACCTACCGTGAATCTTCGGGTCAAAGTAACGTTACTGTTCCCCCTCCTTATGAAACCTTAAAAGCCGCGATTGATAATATCATTACCCAAGCTTCTTTACTGCCCGAGCAAAACATCGGCATGATTGAAAGCAGTGCGGAAGGAAAACTTATTCCCCAGAATTTAGTAACTCATGTGCTTGAAGTTAAACTGGCGAAATTAAATATTAAACAGATCGTCGATATTGGTTCTTCGATTGTAGGTATTTCTGAAAGCGTTAAGTTGAAAGATATGATCATCAGCGCTCATGCCCAAGACACCCGTTACTTCGATGTGACCTTTAAACTTTATTCGCTAAATGTACCTGAACCGACGATTGAAGCCCCTCCAGAAATTGAAAAACCTGTACGCGGCACAAAAAAAGCCAAAGATGCGGAAGGGGTAGGCGAATGATGAACGGAATCGTTCGTTTTTTTCGTTTTTTACTTAAGCATAAATGGAAAATTTTGCTGACTTGTACTTTGACGGTTTGGTTTTTAGTTTTATTATTTCCATTTAATGATTTAAACGACACTGTTTCGGCACAAGTTTCTAGATTAACTAATAATCGCGTTTTCATTCAATTCGATAAATTAAGCTTAAACCCGTTTTCGACTTCTTTAACGCTGAATAAAGTTTTTGTGGAAACTCCCCAAATTTCAACTTTAACGGCAGATAGCATTTCCGTTTCACCGTCTTTGTCGGCACTCATCAGCCAAAAACCAGGCGGAACATTAAAAGCCGAGGGTTTTTTAAAAGGCGATGTAGAAATTCATTTAAAGCCCGTACCTAAATCAGAATCGGGTATTGAAAAATCTAAAATTGATTTTGCCGGAAAAAATATTAATTTAAAAGATCTACGCGAAATGGCCGGCCTTAGTCTACCAATTAAAGGTAAATTACAAATCAACTCGCAAGCCATTGCCGATCTAACTTTTGCAGAGCAACCTGAAGTCGATCTTTCGATGATCATTCAGAATTTTGAATTACCTCCTTCAAGTATTGCTTTAAATGATTTGGGTCGAATGAATTTACCCGAAATCAAATTGGGTATGATCGAACTAAAAGGCAAATTGGCTTCGGGAAAATTTATAATTGAGACCGGAAAAATCGGAACTGCTAAGGACGAATTTTTCGGCGACATTAAAGGTGATTTAGGAATGACTTTTCAAAATATGAATGGCCAAGTCATTCCAATTTTTGGGGCCTACAACATTTCTTTAGATATGAAAGCCACTCGCGGTTTTAAAGAACGTGCGAAGTTTTTCTTGGGCTTTTTAGACGGCTACAAATCTGAATTACCGGGCGGCGGAGCGACTTACAAATTCAAGATCCAAGCTGCGGCCGCGGGAATGACTCCCCAATTTACGCCTTTGCGTTAATTCCAAATTTCTACCTGTTTTCATAGCTAATCCGGATTCTAAAAGGCCCATTCGGCCCTCACCCCCCTGTTCGCTTATAACTTGGGCTTACGCTGTGCATATTCTTCGTGCAAATCAGATTACCTGATTGACTCATTGGGCACCCAAAAGCAAAACAAAGAAGGAGGGTATATGTCTGGAGTAAATAAAGTCATTATCGTAGGTCGTTTAGGTCAAGATCCTGAAGTGAAAGCCGTTGGCCAAGGCGCTACTGTTACACGTTTAAACGTTGCTACAAGCGAAACTTGGGTTAAAGACGGACAAAAGCAGGAAAAGACTGAATGGCACCGTATCGTAGTATGGGGCAAGCTTGCGGAGATCTGCGGAAAGTACTTAGCGAAAGGTCGCCAAGTTTACGTAGAAGGAAGATTGCAAACTCGTTCATGGGAAGATAACGGTCAGAAAAAATATTCGACTGAAATCGTTGCGACCACAGTTCAATTCTTAGGTTCAGCAAATAACGAAACTTCAGCGGGTGCAAGTACCGGAAATTCTTCAATGAATCAATCTGCGGGCGGAGCTGGTGATTTCAACTTTGCAGACTTTGGTCCAGAACCCGCTTTTAACCAAAGCGAAGATATTCCATTTTAGTCCCTGTTAATAAAAATTTGTATTAAAAAGGCCTTTTGTCTATGGACGAAAGGCCTTTTCTTTTTTTATAAAGCTCTACACAATAAGTATATGAAATTTATTTATCTCGCACGTCTAGTCTGCATGTTTATCTCATTAACGAATTGTACAATTTACCGCTCGCCCGACCGCAAAGACTTTGAATCAGAATCTTCACAATTTCGCACCCAAAATTTAGTTTCAATTGGCTGTTCGGGCCAAACAATGCGCTTGCAAGCTTCGGCCACCCGCCTGGTAACTATATTGCCGAATAATCAAACTAACGAATCTGAATTTTTATGGGAATACCGTATTCAAGATAAGTCGTATTTTGAAAGTGATAATTTTAAAGGAGCTTATTGTGTTTTTGAAAACAATTAAATTTTCATTGGTCATCAGTTCTTTACTAGCCGTGACCCAGGCGCAAGCCGCTCGAGTTATTCAATCCAAAAATAATAAAGTCATGATTGAACTTGATGGTGCTCAGGTTTCGATTGGCCAAGATTTATTTTTACTAAATGCGCAGAATAAAAAAGTCGGCCTCATTAAAATTTTACAAATTAAAAATGATAAAGCGGTAGCCTCTTTGACGAAGGGGAAGTCTGATGGAACTGAAACTGTACAAATTAGCACGGCACCTTCTGCCGCCGTATCTCCAATTCAGGCCGCCACTATTCCCACTGTTAAACCCAGCGCTCAAAATGTGAAACCTTTCTACCGAGCCGAAACTAAAAAAGCCAGCATCGTACTGAGTATGATGAGTAATTCGATGACCACTAAACAGGCCGATGCGACAATGCCTACACCTAACGTAGAAGACGTGGCCATGAAGGGCGCAACTTTCGGAATCACGGGGGCCCTCGATTGGCCCATTGTGAATAAATTTTCGTTGCGGGGAACGGCTGGCTATGAACCCTTTAAAGCAACGGGTACTGCAAAATTTAAATCTTGCGATAATTTGCAATCTTTCGATTGTACGGCTGATATCACGTATCTTTCGGGGGGTGGGTATATTCGTTACGATTTCACCAAAGAGCATATTTTATTTTGGACCGCATTGGGCGCGACGCTCAAATATCCAGTTAGTAAAAACACCACAGCGTTAAAGATGGAAGATATTAAGTTAACGATGACTTACGGTGGAGCTTTAGGTTTAGATTATTTTGTGAATCTGAAATATTTTGTGCCCGTTTCACTTGAATACCAAGCATTTTTAAAATCTGACACCGTCGATGCAAATATCATTATTTTGCGCGCGGGTTTTGGAATGGCTTTATAATTTACGCATTGCTTAACCCATGACACGCTGAACGTCGATAATACCTTTAATTTTTTGTAAGGCCAATATCGCCGCCGAAAGTTGTGCAATATCACGGACCGCAATTTCAAATTGGCAAATCGCTTTTTTATCCCGGGTCGTGCGAATCTGCGCTGATTCAATATTAATTCCTTGAACCGCAAAAGACTCTGACATGAGTTTTAATAATCCCGGAACGTCTTGGCCGATCACTTCTAAACGTACGAGACGCTCTTGTCCGGCGCTGGCTGTTTTTGAAGTCCATGCCACATCAACCCGGCGCATTTGATCATTTTCAAAAACTTTTTGACAGTCAGATCGGTGAATAATGATCCCTTTACCACGACTGATAAAACCCGTGATCGGATCACCCGGAATCGGACCGCAGCATTTCGCAAAATGTACCAGCACGTCATCCATACCATCGACGCTAACTAATGAATTAGATTTTTTAAGTTTGGCCTTGGCCGAGCGGATAACTTTTTCCATAAAGGTCGAAGTTTCATCTTTTTCCGCATCTTTCTGAATAGCTTCTGGACTTAAATTATCAATCAGGTGCTTAGCTTCAAATTTTCCGTAACCGACGCGAGCATAAAGTTCTTCCACATCGCCGATTCCACTTTCCGACATATACTTTTCAAATTCAGGGCCTTTTAGATATTTCACGGCCGCCATACCAAATTTTCTAAATTCTTTTTCAACAATCTCTTTACCCATGACGATCGAATTTTTACGCTGCTCTTCTTTAACAAATTGACGAATTTTTGAAATAGCCTTATTTGTTACGACAAACTTCAGCCAATCTTTCGAGGGCGTTTGCGTTTTTAAAGTAACGATTTCAACGCGGTCACCATTTGATAATTTATGTTTAAGTGGAACCATCTTCCCGTTCACGCGAGCGCCCGTACACATATTACCTAAATTCGTGTGAATCATGTAAGCTAAATCAACCGGCGTGGCCCCGTCGGGAAGCTCAACCACGTCACCCTTCGGCGTAAATACGTAAACCTCATTTTCAACTAAGCCGGTTTTAATTTTATCTAAAAATTCATCGGCAGCGCCGCCCTGCTGATTAAGTGAAACCAGTTCGCGCATCCAGTTAGTCTGCATCAGCTCATCCACTTTTAATTTTCCGCGCTCTTTATAATTCCAATGAGCCGCGATCCCTTTTTCGGCAATTAAATGCATTTCTTCCGTGCGAATTTGAATCTCGATCCGGTCGCCACCGGGACCAATTACCGTCGTATGCAGTGAACGGTAATTGTTTGATTTCGGCATCGCAATAAAATCTTTAAAACGACCCGGAATTGGTTTCCAGATAGAATGAATATAACCCAGCATCTCGTAACATTCGGTAATGCTACCGACTAAAATACGAAACGCTAAAACATCGTAAATTTGATCGTAAGATAAATTTCGCGAAGTCATTTTACGATAGATTGACCAAAGATGTTTTGATCTACCGTAAATTTTAAAAGTTTTAATATTTGTTTTAGTTATTAAATCGCTAACGCTTTTACGAACTTCACCGATATATTTTTCAGTCTCGTTTTCATTCTTTTTAATCACCTGAACTAATTCGTAAAACTTGTCCGGACGTGAATAACGAAATGCTAAATCTTCTAATTCAACTTTTAATGAGCTGATACCGATGCGACCCGCTAATGCGCAGTAAATTTCTAAAGTCTCTTCCGCGATACGTACTTGTTTTTCGTAAGGCATATGATTGAGCGTGCGCATATTGTGTAAACGATCTGCTAGCTTGACTAAAACCACGCGCACATCTTTACCCATGGCGATTATCATCTTACGAATATTTTCGCCTTGCTTTTCAAAACTATTTCTAAAATTCATCTGCCCGATTTTAGTAACGCCGTCCACTAAGGCCGCTACGGTATCGCCAAACTCACGCTTTACATCATCTAAAGTAGCTAGAGTATCTTCGACTGTATCATGCAATAAGCCTGTCACGATCGTATCAATATCTAGGCGCAGATCTGCTAAGATTCCCGCCACGTTCAATGGATGAGAAATATAAGGCTCGCCGGAACGACGCATTTGCCCTTCGTGATATTTTTCTGAAAATGTATAAGCACGTTGAACAATTTCAATGGGAGCATTGGGATGATACGCGCGAATTTTTTCACAAAGCTCTTGGACAGTGGTAATTGGCTTTTGTGGTAAACGGTCGTCTATGGAGATCTCAAGCATGTTTTATTTTATAATAAAAAAACCCGCTATTTAAGCGGGTTTTTCATTTCGACCTAAATAATCCCAATTTTGGGACTATAGGTTAGTTAATTTGATTTGAATGATTACTTATTAAGGTCGCTTAACATGTCTTTCATTGCCGTTTGATGGTCGATTTTAGACTCAAAGCCTACGTTACCGATTGCAACTTCACGTAAAGAATTGACGATATATTTATTGTTCTTCGTTGCCACAGTGCAGTCGCTGCCTTTTAAAAGCTGTTTTGCGCGCTTAGCTACAAGTAAAACAAGTGCGAAACGGTTAGGAACTTTATCCATGCAATCTTCAACTGTTACACGAGCCACAATGAACCTCTTTTGTCTGTTGGTGGGAAAGCCTTCCGGCTGATCCTTGAACGGGTCAATAAAACCGATAGCAAGAGTCCAAGTCTAGCTCTAACCTATCCAATTCTCAACTATTTTCTTAAATTCCGTGTAGGAACGCTCAAAATCGTCATTAACGATACGAACGTCAAATTCTGAGGCTTTAGCCATCTCTTTTTCGGCGTTAGCCATACGCACATCCAAATCTGGAGGTGGAGCTCCGTCGCGCTTGATAACGCGTCGCTTAAGCTCTTCGATGGAAGGAGGAAGAATGAAAACGGTTTTTGCGTCGGGAAATTTACTTTTAAAAGTAACCACGCCTTGGATATCGATATCCATGATCACAACTTTATCTTTAGCCCACGCCAATTGAACTTGTTCGTAAGATGTCCCGTAAAAATTGGTATGAACTTGGGCCCATTCGATAAAAAAATCTTCGCCAACTTTTTTATCAAATTCGTCTTTAGGAATAAAAAAGTAAGGCTTGCCTTGGCTTTCGTGATGGCGCATCGCCCGGGTTGTGTAAGTTATAATGTCATGCAAGCGCGCGTCTTCAGCGGCGATTCTTTCTACAAAACTACTTTTACCGGCGCCGCTGGGGGCCGCCACAATAATCATCTTCGTCTTCATTCGATGTTTTGTACCTGCTCGCGCACGCGCTCAATTAAAGTTTTCGCCTCGACAACGGCTTCGGTAATTCCTGCGACCTGGCTTTTTGAGCCGATCGTATTCACTTCGCGCAGCAATTCTTGGGTGTAAAAATCTAGTTTCTTACCTTCGACGATGGGTAGTTCTACCAACTTATCGAAATTTTTCAAATGCTCAGTGAGGCGTGTCAGTTCTTCGTTAATGTCCGCTTTTTCAAGCTGAATCACGATTTCTTGCGAAATTCTTTGCGGATCCATCGTCTGACCAGCCACTTCTTTAGGAAGTCGGGATTTAACTTTAGACTCAAAACGCTCAAGTAATATTTTATTCGCTTCTTCGCGTAGCTTGGATACTTTTTGAATATGCCTCTGCAAATCTTTTAAGTTCTTTTGCAAATCTTTTTTCAAAGCTCCACCCTCGCGAATGCGCTCGGAATCAAACTTTTTTAAAGCGGCATCGAATGTTTTTTTAAGTAAGCTAATTTCTTGCGGATGAATCGCTTCCGCTTCTTCCATTTGCACGATGTCGGGTTGTTTGGCGATTTGATCAAAACGAACTGCTTCAGAAATTTTTAAATCCGTTGAAAGTTTTTTAAACGCTCTCATGTATTCTTGCGCAAGTTTGGTATTGATCACAATTTTGCCCGGAACCGCCGTAGTTTTTAATTTACGTGAAATATAAATATCAACCGTGCCTCGTAAAGCAGTGCTGCCTAATTTTTTCTTAAGTTCACTCTCGTAAGCAAAATAGATTCGCGGTAAATGAAAGCGCGTTTCTAAAAAGCGGCCATTTACAGCGCGTAAACTGACTTCGATAGTTAATTCATTGTTCTGAGTCCTAAAAACGCCGAAACCGGTCATACTTTTCATATTCTACATTATCACTTTCTCGCGCTTCGGCGGTCAATCATCCATCAAAAATTGGTCAAGTTTTTGGCCCACTAAATTCAGCGAATCCGCCGACGAGTCGGACCAAAGTATAGATGCGTCCCGCTTAAACCACGTCTTCTGTTTCTTAATCAACTTCATCGTACTTTGCTCGATGGCTTCTTCGAGCCATTCGCGAGAAAGATCATTTTTAATATATTCAACACATTCTTTAAAGCCAACGCTTGATAGCGGAGCCCAATGACCAAATCCTTGTTTTAAAAAATGATTTGTCTCATCAATCATTCCGTTTGCAATCATTTGCTTGGTTCGATGTTTTACCCGTGCTAGAAAAATTTCCTTTTCAAATGAAAAACCTATTTTAATATAAGGTAACTTTAAGCCATTTTTGTTTTCCACCGGCTGATTTTTTAATTTTGATGGAATTTTACCGGTATGACGTAAAATTTCAAGCGCCCTCACAAGACGGTAATGATCGTTTAAGTGAATTTTTGTGTCGGGATCTTTCTGTTTTAATTCGGTGTAGAGTTTTTCTGGGCCGAACTCAGCTAATTCATTTTCAATTTCTTCACGGAATTTTTCCTCAATGGGTTCAACATCAAACATGCCCTTTTCTAAAGCCTGAATGTAAAAACCAGTTCCACCGACGACAAATAAAGGAAATTGAATATCTGTTTTAAGTAATTCGTAAAAATCAGTAATATACCGACCCGCCGTCATTTCAGCCGGCGCAAAGACGTATGAATATAAATAATGTGGAACGATTTTTTTTTCAGCTTCGCTAGGCGCAGCAGAGCCCACATCCAAACCACGATAAAACTGCACGCTATCGATGTTAACGATGCTTCCGTGATATTTGATGGCTTGCTGGAGCGCCCACGCACTTTTTCCAACGGCAGTTGGTCCAACGACAAAAATAACTTTTTGTGTGGGCTTAGTTGATGCGGCCAAAAAGTTTTTCCAATTCTGTAAAAGACTTTTCAACCGAAACCGGTCGGCCATGTGGGCAAAAACTTGATAATGAAAACTGATCCATGGCGATGAGTAATTCCTGCATTTCTTCCCGGCTAAGACTTTGGCCTGCACGCACCACCGAGTGACACGCCATCGTGGCAAATAGATCAGAAACTTTTTTCTCTATCGCAAAGCTTCCGCCGTTGTTTAATAAGTCCGTAGCCATTTTCTCGAATACACCTGGTAAACTTGAATCTTTAATTAAGTGCGGTGCGGACTTAATTCCTAATACTTGCGGTCCTAATTGTTCGATCTCAAATCCTAATTGTTCGATTTCTTTTTGAGCTTTCAATAAAATTTCGACCTTATCTTCCGATAGATCGATCGCAAGTGGGAAGAGATAATCTTGTATTTCAAATTTTTTATTTTTCCAAGATTCCATCAATTTTTCGTAAACAACGCGCTCGTGAGCCGCATGCTGATCAACAAAAACAAGGCGATCTTCTTTTTGGCAAACAATGTAGGTTAAGTTCGCTTGCCCGATCACTTGCAAAGTACTCCAGTAAGATCCACGAATGCTGGGTGCTGACGCCGCGAACGTTTGCTCTGTAGGAGCTGCAGTCGCCGGTGTAACAATCTCATGATCGATTTTTAGGAACGATAAATCACTGATGTTGAAATTTTTGTTTTTAAATTGAGTTTGATCAAACTGGTGATCATTAAATTTTAAATTTTCAGTCACGGCCTGAGCCGTGTAAGCGTTAACTTTCGGTTGGTACGAAGAGATCCACGGCGCTTTTTCTAAAGCATCTCGTAATGTGGAATGTACAATTCTAAATGCTGCCGAAGCGTTTTGAAACTTGATCTGACTTTTCGTGGGATGAATATTAACGTCGATCTCGGCGGGGTCACATTCTAGCCATACGACCGCGTGCGGATATTCACCGTGCATCAGTAAACTACGATAAGCATCCATAATTGCCGTGTGAATCGCACGGTCTTGAATCCAGCGATTCTGTGCAAAAATCCAAATTTGTTTCGAAGTTTTTGCCACCTCGTGCGGCGATGAAAACACAATGTGTACCTTGAAACTTCCTTTTTCACCCACCGATTCAAAAAAAACTTTTTTCTCTAAAACATCTTGCACACGCTCCATCCGAGTTTTTTTGCGCGGTAAGAATAATTGTAATTCACCTTCGTTAACCAACTTGAATTCAACTTCGTGGTGGGCTAACGATAAAGCCTTGACCACGGTTTTAATTTGCTGGGCTTCCGAAGATTCAGATCTTAAAAACTTTAAACGTGCTGGAACATTTTCAAATAAAGATTCAATTCTTATCTCCGTGCCACGCATTTCACTACTTGGTTTAACATCTGAAATTACGCCAAAGTTAGATTCAATTTGCGAAGCTTTATTTTCTTTTTTTTCAGAACTTTTTAAAGTAAGTTTCGATACGGCCGCAGCACTGGCCAAGGCCTCACCGCGGAAACCAAAAGTATGCAGATCCCACAGGTCCGCAGTTTTAGTAATTTTACTTGTCGCATGCCTTTGTAAAGCATGCGCTAATTCTTTTGATAAAATCCCCGCGCCATCATCAATCACGCGAACAAAACGCCCGCCGTTTGAAATCTCAACACTAATTTTGGTCGCACCTGCATCTAAGCTATTTTCGACAAGTTCTTTTATCAAATGCGCTGGGCGTTCAACCACTTCACCGGCGGCAATTTGATTTATAATTTCTGAAGATAAAATTTGAATAGACATAGCAATCCTTTAAAAAAGTAAAGAAACTCCGACTGCGCCGTACGAATTGCGATCAAAGAAATATTTTAATGAAACATCTATAGCCGAACTATAAACCTTCAGTAAAAAAGCGCTCTCTAACAAAATACCCACGCTGATATCTTGCATATCGTATTTTTTTGTCGGTGCAGATATCCGCATCTGCGAAGCATGCGTAAAAAAAGCAGCGCCGTAACGAACCGTTGTACGACGGGTCATTTCCATGCGGTTTGAGATTCCGAAATCGGCCCAAAGGTTGAAACCGTTCACCGATGCTTTTAATTTTTCTTCGTAGTACTTCGGTGCTTTAAAAGCTCCCATCACTTCCCATGAAAAATCGCCGACGCTTTTATATCCCACGGCCAACAAGTCATCGATTTGAACGCCGCCTAGAGTGTCTTCGTGGAAGTTAATAAGTTGTAAAGTAATTCCGCGATAAACCCGGTCAAATTCTGCTTCCGGATCTTCATCGTCTTCTTCTTCGATTTTAGCTTTACCTTTTTTAGATTTTTTAGAATTTGGTTTGATCTCATCGCCCATCATGACTTCATCGAAATCTTTGGGCTGCACGCGGCCTTTACCGTCTACATTGACTTCGTAATCAGGAATAAAACCAATTTTTCCAGATTTTAATTTTATTTTATAGAATGCGCCGCTTAGCTTATCAGATACGATGTAAGTCTCACCCTGTCTAACCGTACCTAAAATTTCGGCGTCAAAATCAGGGCCTGTGTAAATCTCAACTTCTTCGCTAACGATTTTACCTTTTTGCGCCGCCGAAGCAGAATTAGAAAAAGCTCCCATTAGAATAAAGATGATTACTAAAAAACTCGTCTGCATGACGAAAGATTACACGACGATGCTTACAATTTTAAAGAAAGATTTTCGCCTTTTTTAGCTTTTTGAGTGGGGCGTTGAACCGGAGCACGAAGTAGATGCTCGGGTGACTCAGAACGTCTATCCATAAATGCTTTAATTTTAAGCCCTGCCTGCTCTGGATTTCGCACATACACGACCGGATCAAATCCACAGTTACGACAAATCATCGCCGAGCGCCATTTCATCTGTGAAAACAACTCTGACACTAATAAAATAGTGCCCACGATAAACAAACCTCGCGGATCAAGCTGCTTAAAAATTGCGTAAGTCATGACGATTCCTAGCAGTACAAAACTGACCACCTCAATGGCGGTCAAGTGTTTGCTGCTGTAAACTTTGCGGGGCACTTTGCAAAAAGCGCAGTAACACGATTTTCTTCTGGATAACATAAGTACAGTTTGCCAAAAAGCATCGGGGTTTTCTATGCTGGTGTTGATGGATACAGAGAACCTCGCCCTTAGACCTAACTGCCTTTTGACCAAATCTCCCCTGGTGTTTTTGACCGGGCCGCGCAGTTTATTTTTTTATGAAATGATGGGGCAAAACCTTCAAGATTTTTTAGCGGCTCACGGTTATCAGGTACTTTCGGTGCCTTTACCCTTTCGCCATCCTCGATTACGCAAGCTTGCTTTTACAAATTGGCTTACGCGAAATTGCGGAAAAAAATTTCATTTTTTTATAGGACCCGAAACTTTTAAAGAGTTTAAAACTGAATTAGAAACTCATCCCGATTCAACTTTAACCATCTTTGGCCCAGACTCTGATTTTAATGATTTTAAATTTAAAAACGCACCACTGAATTATCGATTGCACCAGTTATTTTGCTGGCTCATGTTAAGTAAAGCTGAACGTTATGCGGACACTTTGCCACTTGAAAAACTTGAAGATTACGATCGTTTTCTTGACCATTGCGTGCATCTTGCCGAAGATGAACTTATGGAGAACCAACTGTGAACGATATGCGGGATGTCAGCCAACGACCTAAAAAAGTAGATCTTAAACAGCTGGTTCAGTTCTTAATTGAATTTATCAAGCACCCTGTTCATAAAATTTCTACTTTGCCTGATTGGAATTGGCCTTCGCTGTTTGTAGTTCAAGTCTTATTAGCGGTGGTGTCTGGCAGTCTAGCGGGTCTAATTAAACTAAATTTTTACCGGATCGCTTCGGGCATGATTTTAATGCCGATCATTTCTACGATTGCCGCTTTATTATTAGCTTTATTTTTATATTACTATTTTCAATTTTTTGAAAACCGCACTGAAGACTATCGTAAAATTTTTACCTTAGTTATTTTATCGTCAATTCCATTTTATTTATTTCAGGTATTATCTGAATACTTCGCGCCGGTAACTTTAATTGGTTTTGCTTTTACGGCATTATTAGCTATCGTCGGATTATGCGAAAACTTTAACGTCAGTAGAAAACGCGCTTATCAGCTGATCGGAATTTTAGTCGTATTGGTACTAGCCGCATGGATTCTAAACCGTGCGACCGCTTAATTAAACTTTACCGGTTGAACCAAAGCCGCCTTCACCGCGTTCCGTATTAGATAACTCAGTCGCAATCGTAAATTCGGCCTGAAAAATCGGAGCAATGACTAATTGCGCACAACGATCTTGATCTTGGATAACCACATCTTCTTGGCCTAAATTAACTAAAATAATTTTAACTTCACCGCGGTAATCAGCATCAATCGTTCCGGGAGTATTTAACACCGTCAGGCCTTGCTTAGCCGCCCAGCCACTGCGTGGACGCGCTTGAATTTCAAAGCCCACCGGAATTTCAAAAGATAAGGCCGTTGGCACCATAGCGCGCTGACCAACTTTTAAAGTCATCGGCTTTCCGTCCAACTGCGCACGAACATCAAAACCACTGGCGCCAACTGATTGGTAAGCCGGAAGCGCACCTTTAAAATGCGGCCAAGTTTTAATTTTCATTGTCATCTTATTTGCCATGCTAGCCCCACTTTGTTTAATACGTTTCAGCAGCTATTTCGTAAAATCGAATTCGTTCAACCAAGTCTTATGTTTATTAAGATCTGGTCCCATCAAAATCACTGAAATTTTATTAAGGTCGAAATACTTTTTAATATACTCATTCATCGATTTAACACTGACTTCTTCGATTTCTGAAATCACGGTTTCAACCGCCCGGTAATGTTCAAAAACCATTTCATTTACGCCGAGTGATGACATACGGTTTTCGATGTCGTCTGAACCCATCAATAATTGACCACGAACTTGTGTTTTGAATAAATCTAAATCACTTTTTTTGAAACCATTCTTTTTTATTTTTTGCAGCTCAGTCGCTACAATTCCAATAACTTTTTTTACATTCGAAGCATCTGTTCCGGCATAAACCGAAATATTTGCTGAATCCATATTGGTATTGATCGAAGAAAATACGCTATAAGCTAGGCCCTGCTTTTCACGCACGGCTTGATAAAGTCGTGACGTCATTCCGCCGCCCAAAAGCGAATTTAGAATAAAAGCTTCGAAGCGGTATTTATCTTTAAAACTGGTCGCCGGTAATCCTAAAAGTATATGCGCTTGTTCCATCTCTTTTTGATAGATCTTACGGCTGATTTTCCAACGAGGCGCACGACGAGTCACTTTAGCCGTAAATTTTTTACGAGTCCGGAAAAGCTTCTGGCACTGAATCACAAATTGATCATGATCAACGGGCCCAGCGGCGCTGATAATTAAGTTTTTACCTTGATAGAAATGTTTATAGAATTGATTCACGCGTTTTTGCGTCATCTTTTCGATGGTTTCGCTTTTTCCTAAAATCTGGCGGCCCAGCGGATGATTTTTATAAACGTTTTCAAAGAAGTAATCGTAAACTAAATCTTCTGGCGTATCGTCGCTCATCGCGATTTCTTGTAAGATTACTTTTTTCTCAAGTTCAAAATCTTTTTTTGAAAGATCCATATTACAAACTAAATCTGACAAGACCTCTAAACCGATTTTCCAGTCTTCTTTTAAAACTAAGCAATGATAGTTGGTATATTCACGTGTGGTGTACGCATTCAGATCGCCACCCAAAGATTCTAATGACTTTGCAATTTGGTAAGCATTGCGAGTTTTGGTACCCTTAAAAACTAAGTGCTCGACAAAATGAGAAAGGCCAATATCTTCTTCGGCCTCATCACGGGTTCCGGTCAGAACCCAAACTCCGATTGAAACTGATCTTGAATACGCGTGTTGTTCAGTCACGACACGCACTCCGTTTGGTAAAACAGATTTCTTAAAAGAACTCATTAATTAGCTTATACCCTTTACTACTGTAAAAGAGCTTTACGAGAAAGCTTGATGCGACCCGCGCGGTCTACTTCAAGAACTTTAACGTCGATCATTTCGCCTTCTTTTAATACGTCCGTTACTTGACGAACGCGCTCGTTCGCAATTTCAGAGATATGTAAAAGACCTTGCGTGTTCGGTAAAATTTCAACAAATGCGCCAAATTCAGCAATTTTCATTACCTTACCTTGGTACGTTTTGCCAACTTCCGCTTCCGCGCAGATTGCTTCGATCATCGCGATCGCTTTTTTCGTCGCTAAAGGATCAGAAGAAGCGATGTTAATTGTTCCATCGTCTTTGATTTCAATTTTAACACCCGTTTGTTCAGTGATTCCACGAATCACTTTACCGCCCGAACCAATCACTTCACGAATCTTATCAACTTTAATTTGGATTGTCTCAATACGAGGAGCAAATTCAGAAAGTTGGCCACGCGCCACTTTAATCACTTTTTCCATCTCAGCTAAGATATGTAAACGGCCTTCTTTAGCTTGGTTTAATGCAGTTTCCATCACGGCAAAGCTAACTGAGTCAATTTTGATATCCATTTGTAATGCAGTTACACCTTGAGCAGTTCCGGCAACTTTGAAATCCATATCACCTAAATGATCTTCATCACCTAAGATATCAGATAATACAGCGACACGGTCGCCTTCTTTAATCAGACCCATTGCGATACCCGCAACGTTTCCTTTAATTTTAACGCCGGCATCAAGTAAAGCTAAAATACCCGCGCAAACTGAACCCATTGAGCTTGAACCATTTGATTCTAAGACTTCACTCACGATACGGATCGTGTAAGGAAAAGTTGCGTGATCAGGTAAGATCGCTTTAAGCGCGCGCTCCGCTAACATTCCGTGACCAATTTCCCGACGACCTTGGCCGCCAAAGCGTCCAACTTCACCCACCGAGAACGGAGGAAAGTTATAATGTAATAAGAATTTCTTTTTGTAAGCTCCGTTTAACGATTCAATATTTTGCTCGTCATCCGCCGTACCTAAAGTAACTGTCGCTAAACACTGAGTCTCGCCACGTTGAAATAAACCAGAGCCATGCGCGCGTGGTAAAATACCAACTTCGTTGGCAATCGCACGAACTGTTTTTAGATCGCGACCGTCAATTCGCGTTCCTTTATCAAGGATCATCGCGCGGGCAACGTTGTATTTAACTTCTTCAACGATTTTAGATAATTCTTTTTCGCGTTGAGATTTTAATTTGTCGTCAGTCATTGTCGAAGTTAATTTTTCTTTCGCCGTCGACTTCGCCGTATCAAACCCAGCGTAACGCTCTTGTTTGATTTTCATCGACATTGCTTTTTCAATTAATGGTTTAATCAATTCTTCAGCCGTTTTTTTGAAATCAGCATCAATCACAGCCGTTTTAAAAGTGCGCTTCGCCGTTGAACCCGTTTTTTCACGTAATTCTTCTTGAATTTGTAATAAAGGCATTAGTGATTGGTGGCCGAATTTTAAAGCCGCTAAGATATCAGTTTCAGAAACAAAATTCGCTTCGCCTTCAACCATCAATAAACCATTTTTAGTTCCAGATACGATAATTTCCATGTCTGATTTAGCTTTTTGTTCTGGAGTTGGGTTTGCAATAAATTGCCCGTCAACGCGTGCCACTTGGCAAGATGCCGTTGGACCGAAGAAAGGAATGTTAGAGATATGTAATGCAGCCGATGCTCCTAAAGACGCTAATACGTCCATTGGAAATGCCCCGTCTGTAGAAAGAACTGTCGCCACTACTTGTGTGTCGTTTAAATATGTTTCAGGAAATAAAGGGCGGATTGGGCGATCGATCATACGTGCGCTAAGTACTGATTCATTCGAAGGTTTACCTTCACGCTTGAAGTAGCCACCCGGAATTTTACCGATTGAGTAAAATTTTTCGATGTACTCGACTGATAAGGGGAAAAAACCTTGATCAGGTTTTGCTTCTTTTGCAGAAACGGCAGTAACTAAAACCATATTGTTTCCAGATGTAACCAACACAGAACCATCGGCCTGTTTTGCTAATCTTCCTGTTTCGATTTTGATTTGATGTCCTGCGACTGAAGTTGTTACGGTTGTAACCATGTGGGCGATCTCCTTGATGTGTGGCTACGTTTTTTCTTTTTACGTGCCAGAAATTATAAGAGCTCCATTCCTGGAGCTCTTGTTCAAACTTTTATTTTTTATTATTTACGGATATCAAGTGCAGTGATCAAAGACTGGTAACGAGTCTGATCTTTAGATTTTAAATAATCTAATAATTTACGACGGCGATTAACTGATTTAATTAAACCCATGCGGCTGTGGTTGTCTTTTTTATGAATTAAAAAATGACCAGTTAATTCATTGATGCTTGCAGTAAGCAAAGCAACTTGAACTTCGGGAGAACCAGTATCTAGTTCTGCTTTTTTAAATTTTTTAAGAATTTCTGCTTTTTGTTCTTTAGTAACGGCCATTAACGTCTCCTCAACTTTTAGACTGCTTGCACAGTGATCCCGCTCATATTGGCGGTGGGTTATTTGCAAACCGAAATAACGTCATGGCTGACGATACCCCAGATAGCTCTATGGTGATACCAACCCTAGCTAAATTATTCAAGTAATTACTCTACTGACCGGGCCGCTTCAGTGTCATAGCGAAAGACCCGTTTGATCTTAAATCCAACGCCTTTTTCAAGGCCGATCAGGGCTAAAATCTGGCCACGTTTTTCAGGCAGGATTTGAATAATTTCGTCCGTATCGGGGTTAAATTTACTAATCAGCTGAATGCGCAACTGATGGCTGATCTGCCCGTTACGCATCAGAATGGCGTCTTGGCCCTTGATGCGCAGACTTTTAACGCCGTTTAAGGCTTGATCCAAGGGAATCAACATCTTAACTTGGTCGGACTTTGGCAAAACTTCTAGATGCTCTAAGGTAAGAGCATCTGTTAAATTAAAACGGTGAGATTTCGTACGCACTAAACTAGACATCGCAGCCCCACAGCCTAATTTTTCACCAAGTAATTGTACCCATGAACGGATAAAACTTCCCTTCGAACAGGCTAATTGAAATTGAACTTCTTTCCCGATCTGCACAGGTTCAACATTCCAAAAGGTCATACTTTTGCTTGGTTGCTCGATCACTTCACCCTCGCGGGCGTACTCGTAAAGTTTTTTACCATCGACTTTTTTTGCGGAATACATTGGGATAGGTAAAATCATTTCACCTTGAATTTTATTGGCTTCGCTTTTTAGTTGTTCGTCCGAACACTCTACTTTTTTTTCAGTTAAGACTTGGCCAGTGATATCCAAAGTGTCGGTAGTGATTCCAAGTTTAAGACCAACTTGGTAAGCTTTATCGCCTTCGGTTACGAACGCACTTAGCTTCGTAGCTTCACCAATTAATAAAACCATGAGTCCACTCGCCAGCGGGTCCAAAGTTCCAGAGTGACCTACTTCACGCGTTTGCAAAATGCGGCGCACGCGGCTAACCACATCATGGCTGGTCATGCCTGGCGTTTTATTAACGAGCAAAAGTCCGTCCAATTAGTTTTCCTCTTCGGTTTCTTCGTCATCAAAATCGAGATCAATGTCATCGATATTGGCTTTTTGCTCGGGCGATAAATCAGCCAGTAATTTTTCAATTTTTAAAATACGATCGGTGGCTTCATCTTTAAAAAAAGTAAGCTTCGGGCAGTAACGCATTTTTAATTTATGCGCGATTTCATTTTGAATATCTTTGGACCAGCTTTGTAAAACTTTAGCGATGTCAATTTTTCTAGCTTCTGGATTTGAATCAAAGTACGTCACAAATAATTGCGCCGCACGAAAATCAGACGGCATTTGAATGCGGGTCACCGTCACAACACCGGGCACATCATGCTTTAAATGATTAATAATATATTGTGATATCAAAAGCTGAACTTCACGTTCAACTCTTGTTTTTCTACGACCATCACCGATATTTTTCACTAAAAAACTCCTCTAGAACTGACTAATTAAGAGCAGTCATCTCGCGCGCAATTTCTTCTTTTGAAAATGCTTCGATCATATCGCCGACCTTAAGGTCGTTGAAACTTTCAATACCGATACCGCACTCGAATCCTTCAGAGACATCTTTAACATCTTCTTTGAAACGTTTAAGTGAGGCCACTTTTCCTTCGTAAACGATTTTACCGTCACGAACTAAGCGTAACATATTTGATCTTTGGATTTTTCCGCTTTTCACAGAACAACCCGCGATTGTTCCCATTTTTGGAACCGTAAAGATATTTCGAACTTCAGCCGTACCCATCACTTTTTCAATCACTGACGGAGCTAATAATCCAGTCATCGCTTTTCGAACGTCATCGACCATTTCGTATACGATTGAATAACTACGAATATCGACGCCGATTTGTTTGGCTTTCGCCGCAGCGTTATTATCTGGGCGAACATTGAACGCGATCACGATACCTTTAGAAGTATGCGCTAATAAAACGTCGTTCTCATTCACACCACCAACGGCCGCGTGAATGATTTTATTTTTAACTTCAACTGAAGTTAATTTATTTAACATTCCCTTTATAGCTTCTAAAGAACCATCCACGTCAGCTTTTAAAACGATGTTGAAATCTTTCACATCGCCTCTCGTTACTTTTGCAAATATGTCTTCCAAAGAAATTTTATTAGAACCTAGTCCAGCTAATGTGGCTGCTTTACGGTTTGCGACAACTTCTTCAGCGGTTTTCTCATCGACTACAACATCGAAGCGATCGCCCGCAGAAGGTACGCCCTCAAGACCTAAAACTTCGGCCGGTAAACCCGGAGTTACCGTTTCAATGCGCTCGCCTTTATCATTTGTTAATGATTTTACGCGGCCTTTCATTGAACCAGCAACGATATACTGACCAATTCTAACCGTACCGTCTTTCACTAAGATCGTTGCAACGGCGCCGCGACCTTTTTCAAGTTTGGCTTCGACCACAATTCCGGTTCCAGAACGGTTTGGATTTGCTTTTAGTTCTGCAACTTCAGCAAGTAATTTAATATTTTCTAAAAGTTCTTTGATCCCCGTACGTTTCAACGCCGAAACTTCACAGAAAATTGTATTACCGCCCCACTCTTCGGGTACGATTTCAAATTCTGTTAATTGTTGTTTAATGCGGTCTGGATTTGCACCTGGCTTATCCATTTTATTAACCGCAATAATCATTGGTACGCCCGCAGCTTTTGCGTGATTAATCGCTTCCGCAGTTTGTGGCATCAAACCATCATCTGCCGCTACGACGATAATCGCGATATCAGTTGCATTCGCACCACGCGCACGCATCGCGGTAAAGGCTTCATGGCCCGGAGTATCTAAAAAAGTCACTAATGAACCGTCTTCAGTTTTAACTGAGTAAGCGCCGATATGCTGAGTGATTCCACCCGCCTCGCCCGATGCAACGTCCGCATTGCGGATTGCATCTAGTAAAGATGTTTTACCGTGATCGACGTGACCCATCACTGTAACCACCGGTGGACGAATAATTTTTTCCGCATCCATTTCACCAAACGCCATTTTAGTAACGATATCAGTTGCCGTTTCGAAAACGTTTTGTGCTTCCCAACCAAATTCTGGAATGATCAACGCGATCGTATCAAAATCAAGTTGGGCATTCATGTTCGACATCACACCTTGAGTCATTAAAGCTTTAACTAATTGAGTCGCTTTAATACCCATTTGCTCGGCCACATCTCCGACTTTCATTTTGCCGTTTACTTTCAATAAACGCTTGGAAGCTTTCGGAGTTGTTAATTGAGTTTTCATCGCGACACGGTTAAGCATGCCGGTTTTTTTCTTAGGTTGGAAAACCATTTCACGCTTACGGAATTCTACGGCATTGAAGCTTTGTAAAATTGCTGAAGCTTCTTTTTCTTTCGCAGTTAAACTTCCCGTTGGTGCCGGAGCTGGTCCGCCAAAGGTTTTTTTCCGTTTGTCCAATTCCCGACGAGCGTCGAAATCGTTCATCGGCGCTGGAGGAGGAGTATCTGGCATTTGGGCTACGAAACCCGTACGAATATTTCTACCCGCCGTACGATTTCCAGCCATTCCACCACCGGGAGGACGAGCATTAAACCCGCCACCGGTGTTCGAGCCCATACCTGGTGCGCCACCCGCAGGACGAGGATTCATCGGACGATTACCTTGGTAACCAGATCCAGGAGGAGCTTGCACACGGCTTAAATCCATGCGCCCAATAATATTACGTTTTGGAATTGCGATATTTGTAGAACTTGAAACACCACTATCACCGATAGAAACTTCTTTTTTACGAGAAACAGCCGGGGGTGTTGGAACTCCTGTTACAACCGGGCCACTCAATGGAGCTTTCACTTCAATGACGGGTGCAGCCACTGGTGCAGCAGCTACTTCAACAGCGGGAGCTTTCGCTTCAACCACGGTGGCTACTTCTACTTCAGGAGCTTTCGCGACTACGTTTTCTTTTACTTCCTCAACGATCGGCTCCACTTCTTTGGTTTTACGACGAATCACTGGAGATTTTGCTGCGGCCGCAGTTGCGGCGGCTTCTGCGGCTGCGGCTGCGGCGACCGCAGCGGCGGCTGGAGCTGCTTTCATAGCCGTCTTAGCTAAAGGCTTTTTTACTGCTGGAGCGGCAGCGGAAGTTTCTTTTTTAGCGGCCGCGGGTTTTTTAGCCGCAGTTTTTTTCGGTTTATCGTCTGCCGATTTAGCAGGGCCGGACAGTTTACCTCTTAATTGGTCTAAAACTTCGGGCTCTAGTTCTGCCATATGATTTTTCACTGGAAGTTGCCATTCTTTGATTTTGTCCATCAAAGCTAGCGGGGTCATTCCAATTTCCTTAGCAAATTCAAAAACTTTTGGATTACTCACTGTTATATTATCCTTTTATCCAAGTGTCTAACTAAGTAGACTCTTGTCCTAATTTCGAAAGCTCAGCTTTCAGTTGTTCTTCTGCACGTTGTTTTGCAGTTGTTGGTTTTTCCATTGGTGCCGCAACCGGAGAAGAAGGCACTGGAATTCCTTGCTCTTTATATTTTTTTATTAAATCTGTGGTATCCGCAATTAATTTAGCTGCTTTATCAGGATCATCATAACCCGGAATTGTCATTACATCTTCAACCTTCGTTGTAGATAATGATTGGAAGGAACCGAAACCAGATTGAAAAATATTTTGCGCCATCGTCTCATTCATACCCGGAATCAGCATCAAGTTAAAAATTGATTCTGCCGTACGAGCTGAGGCCGAAGTTAATGAAATGATATCTAACTTCCAAGTTGTCAGTTTAGCCGCTAAACGAACGTTCTGACCTTTTTTACCAATCGCTAAACTTAATTGCGTATCAGGTACAACAATTTCCATCTCTTTATTTTCTTCATCTAAGAAAACTTTAGAGATTTCAGCCGGAGCTAAAGCATTACATGCAAAACGTGTGATATCTTCATCCCACATAACGATATCGATTTTTTCGCCTTTTAATTCTTGTACGATATTTTGTACACGAGAACCCTTCATCCCGACGCATGCGCCAACCGGATCAACCGAACTGTCTTTAGAACGAACCGCGATTTTCGCACGCTGTCCTGGCTCACGAGCTGCCGCCATGATTTCAACGATGCCGTCGTAAATTTCTGGAACTTCCATTTCAAATAATTTTACTAAGTAACGATGGTCTGCACGTGACATGATGATTTGTGGACCACGAGTTGTTTGACGAACTTCAGATAAGTAACCTTGAATACGATCGCCTGGTTTGTACATCTCGCCCGGAATTTGTTCACGCGGTGGGATGTGAGCTTCAGTTCTTCCAAGATCCACAACGATAGCGCCTTTTTCTACTCTGCGCGCAATACCCGATGCGATTTCACCTTTACGTTGTTCGAATTCAGAGAAAATAATTTCTCGTTCTGCATCGCGAACCTTTTGTAAAATAATTTGTTTCGCCGTTTGGGCAGCAATACGACCTAAATCGTTTGAAAGAAGTTTGATACCGATTGAATCGTCTAATTGCGCGCCTGGATCAAGCTTCAAAGCTTCATCCAGCGGGATTTCAACTTCTTCGTCGATAAACTTTTCGCGCTCGACAACTTCTTTGAATTCATAAAGTTCAACTTCGCCCGTGGCTTCATTGTACTGAGCTTCTATTTCGCGGTAAGTTCCGTATTTTTTACGAGCTGCTACTAGCATCGCTTGCTTAACCGCGTCGATGATGACTTCTTTATCTATCCCTTTATCTTTGCCTACTTGGTCGATCACTTTTGCTAAATCAGAAAATAAATTCTCAGCCATAATTCCTCCAGAGCTTCGCAGCTAAGCTGCAGCTACTTCTTTTTCGGTTTCG
The DNA here is from genome assembly GCA_014376435.1 of Bdellovibrio sp. Taxonomy (GTDB): domain Bacteria; phylum Bdellovibrionota; class Bdellovibrionia; order Bdellovibrionales; family Bdellovibrionaceae; genus Pseudobdellovibrio. The sequence continues at coordinate 243,462 of JACMRL010000004.1, forward strand.
AGTTACTTTTAACTTCAAATACTAATTTTGCTTTTTCAATTTGCGATAGCGGAAGCTTGATCGTTTCACCGCGCAAATTAAAAACTAATGTTTCGCCTTCAACTCCGGCTAGCACGTCGTCGAATTGCTTCATCGCAATCATGCCCTTTTCTTCCGTCAGACCCATTGAACCTAAAGACTTTGCTAGTTTTACGTAGATTTTTTTGCCAATAACTTTTTCAAAATGCCAAGGTTTTTTTAGATGACGATCTAAACCCGGCGTTGAAACTTCTAAATTATACATCGAGCCCGGAACGATATCTTCAACATCTAACATCAGGTTCAAACCTTTTGAAACGTTTGAACAGTCTGTGATTCCGACGCCTTCTACTTTATCAATGAATACACGAATGATACGGCCCTTACCGGCGCCCACATGTTCGATATCGTAAAGAACACAACCTTCGCGCTCAGCAACTTCTTGCGCGATTTTTTCAATTTTTTCTAACCAAGGCTCCAAATACAAATCCTCTTCTAATAGGTGATCTTTGCGTCTTCAACGAGACACTTTCAACCGAACAGTCTAAATTTAACTTTGTTTTGTTCAGGCAAAAAAAAATTGGGCTTTTGGCCCAACTGATCGAAGACTATCAAAGTATTTTGCCAGAGGCAACTTGCTTATGTAAAGCCTTAGACGTTACTTCGGGTCATCACTAAAGTGGATGCCCCATCAGGGTAATAATTTTTACGGTTTTGAACTAATTCAAAGCCCCACTTCTGATAAAGCTGCCTAGCTGCCGAGTTAAGCTCATGCACTTCCAGCCAAAGTGGCTTATCATGCTGTGCGGCAATATCAGTTAATTGAAGTAAAAGGGCTTCCAAATATCCCTGCTTACGACAAATGGGTATGGTTCCAAGTGCCGTGATTTCAAGCGCTTCCGCCGACTCACGAAAACTAATAAAGCTCACAATTATTCCCAGATTTGCATACACCAAAGTTTTTGCGACCTTTAGTTCCTGTAAAGCTTTCTCGGTATTCCAATTAAAAACTGCAGGAGCCAAAACAGCATCGGCTATTTTTTGATAAACATCCGAAAGCGCAGTGTGATCCACAGCGTTTGCAAAACGAATCACGCTGCGGGCTCGGCATATTTAATTTTAGCTTGGTATTTTCTTTTTAAATGATTCATCCAGATTACAAAACGATCTTTTTGCTTCAACTGATTTTCTTTTAAATCTACAAACATCAAAACATAACTAATACGCTCCAGCTCAGCATCGACTTCTTTAGTTGAATACTCGCTTAGTTTTTTACGGTCTGCTTCGCTGATTTTTAACTTTTCAGGTGTTACACCGAACAGTAAAGCTTCGCGGTGACTTAATCTTGATAGCAGAAAATCTTCATTTCGACCTTCCGACCAGGGACTAATATTTTTTTTGTTTAAGATCAGCATCACTTTTTCGAATAAGTTCATATCTCGCGTCGACCAAGATTGTTCGCTTTCGGAAAAAAGAATCTGGTTTAACACGATCGCTTTTTCTTGCGACCAGACCGAAGCGCCAAAAAATAAACATAAAATACAGATTTTTAAGTACGACATATCAAGAGGCTAACTGAAGAAAATAAAAAAGTCCTTCTGTTTTCAGAAGGACTTTCATTAAATCAAAATTAAATGGGCTCATTTTGATTAGAACTAGAAATTTACGCGAGCCGCAATACCAGCAATGTAATATTGAAGTTTTTCGATTGGCGTACCAATGCGAGCATAAGTCGAGTTCGAGTAGTTCGAATTCACGCGACTAGACATATTGAACATATACTTTAAATCCATACCTAAAGAAAATTTAGGGCTTAACTCTAAATCCACACCCGTTACGATACCTAAATCGATCGCGTGCGAGTTACCCGTATCTTGTGAAGCATTCGTGTAACTATTTGTTAGAGTAAACTTTCTGTAAGAGTAAGAAACTAAACCACCGAGTACCGGTCTAACCACTCCGCCCAGTAATTGGTACTTCGCAGAGATTATACCTTGGTATTGATTCACTTCGTAATTATCCGTGCGGTAAGCGCCCGGTGAAAACATATTATTCATATCAACTGAATAATTTGACATAAAGAAAGCACCCTCAACTAAAAAATAATCATACCGAGTACCGAAAGCAGCCCCCAGTGAATAATTCCCTTTAACGTTATTTACGTCAGGATATTCACCGATACCCGCTAGACCTGCAAAATATTTTGATACAACCGGAGCTGAAACCGCAGTTTCTTCTTCTTTTAAAGCGGCGCGAACTTCTTCACGAACTGCATCACGAGATAGTTCTTCTTTAGGCTCGATATACACAGGTTGAATTGTAACTGGAGCTAGTGCTTGCGGCGGAGCTTGCACTGCTGCCGGGGCACTGACGTTAGTTTGCGTGGTTTGCATCGTTTCAAATTTATCGCCGAATAAAACCGTTGCACGCTTCTTCTCGTCTTCCATACGGCTTTGTTCTAATTTTTCAACGATACGAGATTCTGTACGCATTTCTTCTTCTTGACGATTCTTACGAATCATATCAGCTCTGGAATCAGATAACGGAGAAGCTTCAATCAATGTCGTTGGCTGTTTTTGCACCGATTGTAGTGATTGCTGAGACTGTTGTGGCACAATAATCGTTTGCGTAACAACCGCACCCGAATGTGGCTGAGCTGTTGCTTTTTTAGTTTGCGTTGAATTGTACATCTGATCGATTTCGTTATCGACTTCGATTCCAATTTCTTGTTCTTGCGCGTGAACGTAAGTGCCAGCATTCACCGATAAAGCAAGTAGCAACAGCATTGAATAGTTTCTCATAAGATTCTCCCCCATTAATTTTTTATCACAAATCTGCTTACAGCAACGGCAGTGCCAGAGATCCGAAACCCGGTGGCAATTTTACAAGTGCATGATTTAACGGGATATTTTAGCATGGCTTGAAAAAATCACCTGGAGACAAAGTGACTAAGAAAGTGACCATTCTAGTTAACAGTCATGAAAAAATTTCTTGAACGCTTTCACCTACTCACTATATAAATACAGAACAAATAAAGTGGCTCGGTGATGAAATTGGTAGACTTGCTAGACTCAAAATCTTGTGGGGGCAACCCCGTGCCGGTTCGATTCCGGCCCGAGCCACCAACTTAATTAAATCCTTATCAAGTCGTCCACAGCAGTTAGCTCGGTCACTCGTTCATGACACGAGCGACTGAAGGAATAAATGGAATTAATTTTCCAAAAAGCTCATGGTAAACTTTAGCTTCGGCGGGGGCTAGATGAATGATTTCTATGCCTAAACCAGGAGGAATATTACTTTTTCCATGTTTTTGAATCCATCGCACGAGTCCCAAACCTTTTAGAATTACATGGTTTGGCTTTTGTATTTCTATAGAAAATGAAACCGTAGAACCTCTTTCTGGCGGAGTAAAAGCATGCGATATGAAAAGCCCTCCGCGCCCAAAAAGTACAGATTTTTCTGATTCAAGAAGTGCAACACTTGCTCCCCTTTTTTCTATGTTTAAAATTGGAGTTGCGGGTGTTGCAAAAGGTTGTGCCCATTTGGCTTCAGGCGCAAGTAAGCAAAGTTGAATGGCCTGGCGAACGGCCTTGGCGTCAAAAGGTTTAGTAAATTTTCCTTCAGCTCCAATATGATAAATTTCTTCATTTAAAAGGTCTGAAAAGCCCGACATAAATAAAACACTCGGATGGCTGGGATGGTGCGCTTTGATTTTTTTTGTGAGCTCGATGCCATCGCCGCTAGGCATGCGTATGTCGGTCAATACTAAATTGTAAGATTTTTGCTGAACTAGTTCCCATGCTTCATTGCCACAAATAGCCGTATCAACTTGAAATTGAAATGCCGTAAACAAGTCATTTAGTATTTCTAAAATCATTGGCTCGTCATCGACGACTAAAATGCATACATCTTCAGGCTTCATAAGATTCCTTTACACGCTGATGGTTGTATCGGAAATAATAATTAAAATCTAATGCCAAAAAAAGCCTGGTCCAGGACTAGTTTACGGACAGAATATAAAGAGTTCTCATAAAAAACCGAAACACAATATGTGAGGTTGAATTGAAAAAAAAAGCCGACGCAAAACCAGATCTATCCGCGGATGAAATAGAAAGATTGAATGCCCTCCGAGCACTGAATGTTTTAGACACTCCACCGGAGCTCGCATTCGATGAAATTACAAACCTCGCATCAAGAATTTGCGGGACACCGATTTCTTTAATTAGTTTAATCGATGAAGATCGACAATGGTTTAAATCAAAAGTTGGCTTGAATGCTAATGAAACCCCTCGCGATATTTCGTTTTGCAGTCACGCTATTCTTAATCAAAAAACTTTAATTATTGAAGATGCACATCTAGACACGCGGTTCCAAAACAACCCATTTGTTTTAGCCGAACCGAAAATTAGATTTTATGCTGGATCACCTCTCGTAACGTCAGATGGTTACTCCATCGGAACACTTTGCGTAATCGACCATAAACCTCGGCGGCTAACGGCTGATCAAATTAGTTCATTAGAAATTCTTTCTAGACAAGTTGTTTTAAACTTTGAAAGAAATAAAATTGAGCGAGAACTGACCATTCAAAAAAAATTTTTCGGTAGTATTGTGAGCGTTTTGCCACAACTGGTCTCTTACGTAGATTTAAATTATAATTATCTTTTTAGAAACGCTGCTTATCAAAAGTGGTTTAACCTGACCCCACAAGACCTAAATAAAGTTTCGATGCAAGAAATTATTGGAGAAAAATCTTTTGTGCATGTTAAGCCCTACTTAGATAAAACTTTTGCCGGAATACCCCAACACTACGAAACATCTTTGAAGCTTGAAATTAATAACGTTTTTTTTGAGAAACAAATTCAAGCAAATTATATACCTGATTTCGACGCTGAAGGCCACGTGCGTGGCTTATTTGCGGTTGTTAACGATTTAACTGAGATTAAAGCAAAAGAAAATTTAACGATTGAGCAAGGTAAAAAACTTGAAGTTGCACTTTGTGCTTCTCAAGCTAGTGAAAAAACATTTCGCGCTTACTTTGAAAATTCTGTCGTTGGCATGATTAAATTAAATTCGAAGTTAAAGTTCGTTGATGCAAATCCAGCTTATTTGAAATTAATGGAATACAGCCTAGACGAACTTCAAAACATGACTTTAGCCGATGTTACGCATCCTGACGATAGGGATTGGATCAATAAGAAAATATTTAAATCAGCAAATGAAAATAAGCCCCTAATACGCCACGAAAAACGGAATTTGACTAAAACCGGAAAAATTGTTTATTTACAAGTTTCTGGCCAGGCGATCGAAGTTGATCAATCAGGCGACTATCAACTGTTTATTATGATACAAGATATTTCAGAATTAAAAGCGGCTGAAAACCTTGTACAAGAACATCAAATACAACTTATTCAAAATTCAAAAATGTCGGCACTGGGTGAAATGGCCGGAGGTGTTGCGCATGAAATCAACAACCCTTTAGCAATTATACTTGGTAAGTTAGATCACTTAAAGTTGATTTACCAATCAGATCGTGAAAATGAAAGCTTGTTCTTAAAAGAACTTGAAAAAATTTATACAACGGCCGTACGGATTGGTAAAATTGTAATGGGCCTACGAGCTTTTTCTAGAGACGGCAGTGATGATCCTTCAGAACCTGTAAAAATTAATTCAATTATCTCAAATGCAATCGCACTTTGTTCAGAAAAATTCGCGATTCAAGGCGTAAAGCTGCACAGCGACTTCAATTCAGATACAAAAATACTTTGTCGATCAACTGATGTATGCCAGATTTTATTAAATTTATTAAATAATGCATTTGATGCCTTACAACTTGAAGATGAAAAATGGATTAAAATCGAAGTTTCAATCGACGATACTGAAGTTGCCAGCATCTCGGTAACCGACTCAGGAAAAGGAATTTCAAAAGCAATTCAAGATAAAATTATGCAGTCTTTCTTTACGACCAAAGAAGTAGGCAAAGGTACAGGCCTAGGGCTTAGTATCTCTAAAGGTTTGGCTCAGGCGAACGGGGGCGAATTATTTTTAGATACTAACTCTTTAAATACGAAATTTATTGTTCAGCTGCCATTGGATCAATCGGCGTCAACAGGTAAAGCTTCGTAAAAATTGACTGGCTCTAATTCAGTAAGTTGAAAGTAAACGCATATCTTAACGAGTTTCTAATCGACAACTTAAATATGATAAACGCTTAGACAATCTTTATTCATGATTGTTTCGATCACAAAAGTAGTGCCTGGATATTCAGTTAAACACTGAACCAATCCATTTGATACCAAGCGCTTTCATATTAACGTTCGCAAGGTCCCCCATTTTTTTTATCTTCGCAACCTTTCATCGCCACCAATTCGGCACCTGTGTAACACTAAACCACCGCTGGATCTTTTAATCGCCGATCCTAAATTTGAGAATTGCCCTATTTATTTCGTTTAGTTAAAACCTAATTCTAAAAGCGCATCATATAGCGGAGAATTAAAAATAAATGTCCCGTAATTCATACCCGTATTCATTGGTAAAAGTTCAGGATCTTTAATTGTTTGAAATCCGTTAATACCGCCGTCATGAATACCAACAACTTTTAAACTAACGACATTAATTAAAGTAGCGCCGCTGCTGCCTGGGTTTGTGTCGCATTTATGTTGAATTGTATTTGCATTTAATTCTGGATGATTAACACGCTCAACCCCGCACAAATGGGACCAATGTAATGGTAGTTCATTCGGGTGAGAAAATACGGTTAGCGTATCGCCAATAGCTGCTCGTCTTGTCATATCAGGCGCGATTGCCACGGGTGGAATCGGCGATACTTTCATGATCGCAAAATCATTAAAATCACTTGTTTGCTGAGCAATCATTTTTTCACATTTTGAAGTTAGGTAGGGTGTTGCGCCTTCGCGAACTCCCCAATCGATTGCTATATCTGCGCAGTCTAAATCTTTTTGCAATTCAGGGGCTGCCCAGAAACAGTGGCCTGCCGTTAACACGTAGCCATGGCCGATATGAGTAGCCGTGCAACCCATACCGATTTTTCCGAAAGCATTGACTAATTTTTGAAATCTTAAAGGAATATTTGAGGCGTCTGGGGCAACTAATAATAATTCGTTGTCGCCGATTATTTTTTCTATATTTGCAGCTTGTGTAAAAAGAGCTGACATGAAAACTACTAAAATTAAAATGGCCTTCATAATCCCCTCCGATTGCGAACGTCAGATGAGAACTAACCCATTTTGGAACCACTTCAAAGTAATTTTTTAAGTATGAGTTCATAATCGGCGCTTATGACGCACTGGCTGATTAAATCCGCATTTATAAAATTACGCTGTACCCCCGTTTCGACAAACTGTAGAAATCCGTCAAATAAGTTTTGCCAATTCCAAATGCAGATTATTTTTTTATGTCGGTGCAGAGTTTGTAAAGTAAGCACTTCACACAGCTCATCTAAAGTTCCGATGCCGCCGGGTAAAACTAAAAATACATCGCCCAAATGCTCCATCATGGCTTTTCGTTCGTGCAAATCATCCACAACTTGGGTTTCGGTGATTCCTTCGTGCAAAATTTCGACGGTGTTTAAGTAGCCCGGAATAATTCCGGTGACGTTACACTTATTTTTTAAAAACTCATCGGCCACAAGTCCCATTAGACCAATATTTCCGCCGCCGTAAACTAAGTTGTAATTTTTAGATAAGCCTGTGCAAAATTTTTGGATCTGTTCCTTAAATTCAACCAGTTCTTGCGGAGGCAAATTAGGAAAGCGCGCTCCGCAAAAAACAACTAGATTTTTTTTCATACAAGATCTTTTTCGACTTCAATTGTTTGCGGTAGCCCCAACCGGTCAGAAATGTGCAGCATATCGATCTGGTAAGCGCGCAGAGCAATGCCTGGTTTTGCGTATTTAACGCTTGAACCGTAAAGCTCATCCCCGTGAATCGGAAACCCGTGTCGGCTTAATTCTAAACGTAACTGATGCGAACGCCCCGTGATCGGATAAAGCTGCCACTGAATTTGGTTTTTATCGGCTTTTTTTAAGATGGCTTTTGTTTCCGCCCAATCACCCTGATCGGATTCAAAGGATCTTTTTTTTCCACGTAAAATTCGCGTCTTCCAATTAAAAACTTGGTCGAAGTCAGTGGAAATCACGCGGCGATCGGTGGGAATTCCTTCGGGCCAGTGTAAAAATTTTTGCAGCGAAGTTACGGCTACGTATTTTTTCTGTATTTCTTTTTTTTCAAACCAACGCTGCGACACTTTGTGGGCTTGACTGCTCAGCGCATACATAATCAAACCACTCACTTCAAAATCAAGGCGATGTACCGGATAAATTTGCGTTTTTAATTCTTTTTGTAAGAGTAAGCCTAAGCAAGGTCTAACATCTAATTTTTCGCGCCCCGGAACTGAAAGCACCTGGGCAGGTTTATCACAAACGACAAAATCTTTGTTTTGAAATGCGATCTTAATCATTTTTCTTTTTTAAACCAACCAAGAAAATTTCTTTAGAGATTTTTCTGGTTGAATCAGGCTTAACCGCTTCGAAACGTTGAAATTCATTTTTGATTAGATCGCGTAAGGTGATGAAATCATCTGAGTGAAAAAGTTTACAAACGAAGTGACCCTCTTTTTTTAAGAATTTACGAGCTACATCCAAAGCTAATTCACATAATTGAAACGAACGTGCTTGATCAGTCATACGAATACCCGTGGTATTCGGCGCCATATCAGAAATGACTAAATCAAATGAAGGCTTAAAGCCGTGTTCAACAAATATTTTTTCTAATTCTAAATCACGTAAATCAGCTTGAATGAAAACAGCGTTTTTGAGCTTGACCGCGACGGGCGTTAAATCGACGCCTAGAATTCGCCCGCCCGTGCCGATTTTTTGCGAACAATATTGGGACCATGAACCAGGCGCAGCTCCTAAATCTAAAACCGTCTGATTGGGTTTTAAGATTTTAAATTTTTGATCGATTTCTTCAAGTTTGAAGACCGATCTAGCTGCAAAATTTTGCTCTTTAGCTTTTTTAAAGTAGTGATCGCGGGGGTTGTAGGCCATGGGCTTAGGTACCAAATACCTTGTATTATGTCACAGGTTGTTTTAATTTACTGGCATGGATTTAATGTGGGTGATGCTAGGATTTTTTCTGTTTGTGACGATCGTGTTTGTGGTTTTTGCCGTGGCTTTTCCTGAATGGGTTGGAATCACTGGTAAAAAAGCAAAAGAGATTCAAAAAGACCAGCACGAGGCCGAAATTTCTGCAGAAGCTACTTCTCGCCCAACCGATACCCCACAGTAAATCTTACACAGATTTGCGTGTCGGCTTTTTTACTTTCGTTAAAAAGAATCCACCCGCCACAATCAAAATTAACAAACTTAAAATCGTCTGACGTGGATCACCCGTAAAGCGCGCAAATATTGCGACTAATGCCGGGCCGATAATCGAAGCAAATTTTCCCAGTAAATTAAAAAATCCAAAGTACTCACCCGATTTTTCAACCGGGATAAGCTGTGCAAATAGCGAACGAGACAACGCTTGCACCCCGCCCTGGCTAAGTCCAATCACGCACGCTAACGCATAAAAGTGCCACGCCACTGACATTTGCGAAGCCCCAATGATCGCGACCACATAAATGCACAAGCACATGATAATTAAGTTACGATTACTAATTTTTTTCGTCATCATCCCAAATGCGTAGGCCGAGGGAAAGCCAATAAATTGCGTGATCAATAAAGCTTTAATTAAATCTGAACTTTCTAAACCAATCGACATTCCAAAATCGACGGCCATCGACATCACCGTGAAAACTCCGTCAATGTAAAACCAGTACGCCAAAATAAAACAGAATAAATTTTTATCGGCAAAAATATCTTTTATGGTGTGTTTTAATTCAGAAAAAGTCTCACGGCTTAGTCTTAAAAAACTTTTCTCTATTTTTGAAAACTCAGGTTCATCTACATTAAGCATGAGGGGAATGGTAAAGATAAACCACCATACACCCACCGTTAAAAAAGATAATTTGACTGCCGTTACCGGGTCTGGAATTCCAAACCAAGATGGATTTAAATACATGAATACATTTATTAAAAATAAAATTCCGCCGCCCAGATATCCGCTTGAGTAACCCAGCGAAGACACAAAATCATAATCTTTTTCGGTGCACACCGAAACCATCAATGAATCGTAAAATACGCAACTGGCCGAGCACATAAATAATCCGGCACCGTAAAGAATAGCGGCCGAAGACCAATCGCCTTGCTTTACAAAATAAAGACCGATGGTGCACAAAACTCCCAAAATCATGGTCCCAAATAATAACTTTTTCTTCAGACCCTTTTTATCAGACAAAACTCCTAAAGTCGGAGACACCACGGCTAATAAAAATCCCGAGATCGATAGCACCCACCCTAGGCGCTCGGTGCTGACCGAGGCATTGGCTTCACCGCTCCAATATTGTTTGAAAAAGACCGGAAAGAAACCAGCCATTACGGTTGTAAAAAAAACACTGTTTGCCCAGTCATACAGGGCCCAAGAAAAGATTTTTTTATTGATCGTCATCTTTACATCCATTTAAAGTTGATTAGATATAAGTTTGCCGGGGCTTTTTAAGCGATGCACCTGTTTTTTCTACTAAAAGTGGCCTTTTTAGTGAATTTTGCTCGTCTTTTGCTGCGAGCCGATTTAAGTTTGGGAAACTTGGATAGGAGTCAGTATGAAATCAGTTTTTTCAAATACGATGTTATTGGTTCTAGCTTTAATGACTTTAAGTTTTTCAAATCTTGCGCACGCAAATACCAATCCGCAAATGAGACAATGTCGCCTGTCAGGTGGAACATTTACCAGCGTACAAACTTCAGACGATATCGTTGGATTGTGCCAATTAGGCTCAGCCTATATCGGCTCTTTAGACTTACTTTATCACCTGGATAAATCAGCAACTCCGCTTTCAATTGAGATTTATTCTCAAGGCGTAACTTCGTGTGACCCGATGGGCACTTCTCGCGTGGTTAAAACTTTAGAAGGCGTAGAGATGCGTCTTTGTTTTTACGGCGATGGATCTCTGATTGAGATGAATACGCTTCAAAATGGAATTAGCTCATTAAACAATACGGAACTAAATCAAGCTTTAGGTTTCTAACAATTAAGTATAAAATAAAACTCTATGGTGAACCAACAATTTGCGACCGCCGTTCATGTCTTAACGGCCTTAGCCTTCAATCGTAAAGACCTCATGAGTTCAGATTTACTTGCTCAGAGTGTAAATACCAATCCTGTCGTGATAAGACGTTTATTGTCTTTATTAACGAAAGCTTCTTTGGTTACCACAACGCGTGGTAAATCAGGCGGCGTGAAGCTTTCTAAAGATCCGAATCAAATTAATTTAAAAGATGTCTACTTAGCCTTATCACCGGTAGATCCGATGGCCCCACGAGAAAAATCTCCACTGAAGGAATGCCCCGTTAGTTGTTCGATGTATTCGATCATGACGAAAGTTTCGGTGGGTACGCAAAAAGCGACGTTAAAATATCTTGAATCACAAAAACTTTCTGATCTGATCAAAAAAATTCCGAAGTCATGATCCATGAAATTACCGAATTTCCAGTTATTCAGTACCAAGACGACGAGATTTTAATTCTTTATAAACCGCCAACGTGGTTTGTGCACCCACCAGAAAATAAACGCTTCCGTCGCGGTCTTAAGCGCAGAACCTGCGTCCAGTGGCTAGCCGATCACCACCAGATCAGAGCTTTTCCGGCCCACCGAATCGATGCCGGCACCAACGGGATTTTAATTTTTGGAAAAACGAAAGAGTCTACTGCGCATCTTAATTTGCAGTTTAAAAATCACGAAGTGGATAAGACCTATCACGCGGTGGTGCGTGGTTGGATGAAAGAAAAAGAAGGCGTGATTCAACTACCTCTCGAACTAGACTCGACCGGTGAATTAGTCGAATGCGAAACTTATTATAAAAGTTTGGGACAGATTGAACTTCCGTTTTCAGTAACACCGAAGTTTCAGACCACACGCTATAGTTGGTTAGAAGTAAAACCTAAAACGGGAAGATGGCACCAAATCCGTCGCCACATGAACCGCGTGGCGCACCCGATTATTGGCGACCGCGAACACGGGGATTCACATCATAATCGTTTTTTTCGTGAGCAGTTAAAGGTGGATGGGCTTTGCTTAAGTGCTATTCGACTTGAATTTATTCATCCGGGAACTTTAAAAAAAGTCGTTTTTAAATCGATGGTTGCAGATAAATGGCAGCATTTGAATGAAATTTTTAAGCTCGGGCTATTTCAAGCCGAACTTAAACAATAACTTCTAAGTATTCGATTTTAGCCACTTTAAATAATCAGTGATTAATTTTTCTTGGCCACGCTGAGAAGGCTCGTAAAATTTTTGCGGCTTAATTGTAGGTGGCCAGTAATTTTGCGCGACATAGGCTTTTTCAAATTCATGCGGGTAAATATATTCACCTGAAGATTTGTTCGCAGACTTTAAAGATTCTGGCAATTCTGGGCTACCCGTTACGTTTACAAATTCTTTTGCTTGGTTCCAGGCATTGTAAGACCGATTTGATTTCGGCGAGCTGGCCAGAAATGTTACGACTTGGGCCAGGTTAATCGCGCACTCGGGCATGCCGATGGCTTCGACCGCCTGTAGCCCCGCAATCGCCAGGGGAAGCCCGCGAGGTTCAGCATTACCAACATCTTCACTAGCTAAGATCACTAATCGCCTTGCGATAAAGACTGGGTCTTCACCACCCGCCAGCATGCGGGCCATGTAATATAATGCGGCGTCGGCATCGCTACCACGGACTGATTTAATAAAAGCCGAGATACAATCGTAATGCTGGTCAGAAGATTTATCATAGGCGATCACACGGTGACTGATGAGCTCTTCTAATTGTTCGATGCCCATCGGAAATGAAGTCTGATTAATTTTATAAAGTTCAACGATGCTTTCTAATAAATTTAAAAATCTTCGCCCGTCACCGTCGGCTAACTGAACCAAAGTTTCAAAAGCGGTATCATCTAGTAAGTTTTCTTTTTTTAGGTTTTCGAATTTTTCAGCGCGCTCAAAAAGTTGGTAAAAACTTTCTTTCTCTAAACGTTTAAATTGAACGACTTGGCAGCGGCTGATCAGCGCGCGATTTAATTCGTAACTTGGATGTTCCGTCGTAGCCCCTACCAGATAAAGTTCTCCGCGCTCGATAAATGGCAGCAGCACATCTTGCTGAGATTTATTAAACCTATGAATCTCGTCGACGAATAATAAAGTTTTTTCAGATTGTTGCAAAAGACGCGCTTTACCTTGTTCGCCCGCAAGTTTTAAATCTTTGACTCCGGCATCAACTGCATTCATCGAAATAAATTGTGCTTTTGCGGTTTGCGCTAAAGCTCTAGCAAAACTGGTTTTACCCGTACCGGGAGGACCCGTGACAATTAAATTTAATAAGCGGCCGGCGCGCAGCAACTGGCCAATGGGTTTATTTGCTCCCAAAATATGATCTTGCCCGATCACTTCCGAAATATGTTTGGGTCTGAGTTTTTCAGCTAAAGGTCTTATACTTAAATCAGCCGAAGATTCGAATAAATCCATCCTTAAAATTTAGCGAAATTTTCATTCGAAATATAGACATTATCGACTTTGACGCATTCAGATTATTCAATCTTATTTACATAGCTCATATTTAAGTCATGACAAAAATTATTTGCTTTGCGGTCGCCCTGTATTCATGTCTTGCATTTGCAAAAACGGGCTTAACTTACTTCGATCAATATAGTGAAAACAAAAATGAATTTTTACGGCTCAGCGCAAGAGTTCCCACGAATAAATGGCTGGTCTTAAACGATCAGTGGGCCATCAATGCGGATCCGAATTTAACGACGAACGTAGCCGTTTTTAAACAGCTGAAAATAAAATCTGAAACTTTGTTAGTTTTCTCTTCCGGTATTCACGGCGTAGAAGGCTTTGTTGGCTCGGCCTTACAGCGTTGGTTTTTGGAAGAAAATTTGATCGCGAAAAAAAGCTTGAATGTGGACTTGGCGATGCTGCACTCGTTAAATCCGTGGGGGATGCAGAATAAACGCCGCGTAAGCGCTGAAAATATAGATCTAAACCGTAATTTCTCCGATAGTGATTCTATTTTTTCAAAAACCAACGACGACTACATGAAAATTGATTCTTTTTTAAATCCCCAAGAAAAACTTAGGCTTGGTTTTTTTCATCGCGCGAGTTTTTTATTTGATTCGGTTAGACTAATTTTAAAATACTCTATCGAGACTTTACGTAAATCAATTCTGCTGGGGCAAAACCAACAACCTCGCGGCCTTTATTATGCAGGAACAGCCGCCACTCCGCTAAAGGCCAAGATCGATTCTTTTATGGCTGAAGTTATAAAAGATTACAAAAAAATTATCTGGATTGATCTGCACACGGGCTATGGTACAAAAGGAAAACTACATCTTTTAGCGAACGATTCTAAATCCATAGCCGGTGAAGAACTTCGTAAACAATTTAAATCCACGCCTATTGATTTCGGCGATCAAAAGAATTTTTACAAAACCGATGGAGACCTAGTAAGCTACTTGGCAAGATTTAACCAACCAGACCATTTAGTTACCGCGGTCGTTTTTGAATACGGAACACTCGACAGCCAAACCACTTTAGGGTCAATGGAGTCATTAAGACGCATGCTCATAGAGAACCAGGCCTACCAAAATGGCGCGACAAGTTCCGAAGCCAGTGTGCAGGCGAACGCCTTATTTTACGAAATGTTCATTCCAAAAGAAGAGGTCTGGGTGCAACAAATTCTTAACCAGACCGAAAGCGCTCTCCTAAACTTGAATCTAGTTCGCTAGCCTTTTTGCATCAATTTCTAGACGAAGGCTTCGCGCTCTGCACAAAATAAGAGTATGAAAAAAGAATGGTGCACAATTACGATTGCTACGGGGCAAAAAGTTAAAATAGACCGCGAAGACCTAGAAGAGGTTAACGAATACTCGTGGCGCGCGACCACCGGCAGCACGGGTCGGCTTAGAGTTGTGACTTCGGTTCGTAAACCCGAAGGTTCGCGCAGTATTACTTTAGGCCGTTTCTTAATGAAGCCTACCAAAACCAAACAAGTATATCCGCGCCGCTTTAATGAGGGCCTTGATTACCGTAAAGATAATTTAGTGATTTGTACGATGAAAGAACGTCAGCGTTTAATTTCAAAACGCCGTACGAATACGTCTTCTCCGTACAAAGGTGTTTCATTTTTGAAGGCGAAGAAAAAATGGCGAGCGGGTATCGAAGTGAATGGTCATGCCATCAACCTGGGTGATTTCGCCAAAGAAAGCGAAGCCGCTTTAGCTTACAATATCGCAGCAAAAAAGCATTTTGGCGATATTGCCTATCAAAATCAAATCAAACGCAAACCCCAACGTAAAAGCGATTCAAAAAAGAAATAGGTTCATTGAATGACAAACACCGAAATTTGGTTTTTCGGCGGAGCGATCGTATTAACAATTATTTTTGGCCTTATTTTTTATCAGTTGATCAAAATCGTTAAAAAGGAAAAATGAATGAAGTTTTTTATGTTCATTGCGACCTTGCGAAAAAATTAAGAGCTTGCATTCTAGAATGGTTAGACCCCAATGGCCTTGACGCCACTTTACCTTTGTCAGCTTTAAATCTAAAATTGGCCTAGCGTTTTTGATCGCGTTTCATGTTTTCAACAATGGGATAGATTACCTTTAGTAATGTTACACTTATTTTTTTCCAAGCTTTGGCTTTGTTGAGTTCGTCGTCGCGATCGGCGGCAAGCGAGATCGGATCGATCAAGTAAGAGTTTTCTTGGAAATCGGTTATCATTTTTGTTAGCTTCTGCGCCAGGTCCACATTCTTAAGCCGAACCGCAAGTTCAAGGTTTTTCTGCTCTGAAATTAAATCGAAATTATACGATCCAACAACTGCTGTATGTCCATCAATGACAAACGCCTTCGCGTGTAAGGTATCAGGACCACGGTATTCCCAAATTTCAACACCAATATCAATCAGCGATTTTCTATTTAACCGATAAGCCGTCTGCGCAATGACGTTATCAGATGAGTTAAGCGAATTTGTGACAATACGAATGTACACGCCTTTCGCGGTCAATTGTTCGAACAATTTTAAAACACGATCACTTAGAGTCACGTAAGGAGAAATAATAATTAATGATTCTTTTGTTTCTGATTCGATAATTTTCGAAAGCTTAGAGGCGATGCCATCAGCACTTTTTTCGCGGTCCGTGGGGTCATATAAGAAATCAATTGGCTCGTTAATTTCATAGCCTTCGAGCCAATCTATTTTTGAATTCGGAATTACGCTATTTTTTCCGTAGTTTAAATTGACCGATTTTTCGTTCAACGAATTGTTCGCGGTCAGTATTTCTTGATTGATAGACTGTTTTTCACGCTGGCACTCGTCGTATTCTTTTTGTGTACAGGTATCGTAGGGACCGGCCGAATCGTATGACTTCAAATCAGGTAATGTTGAATAACGACTTTTCCAAATGCCTGAAAAATATTCGTTCGCCGTTCGTACAGATGCCCCGCTAAATACAATGTCTAAATCGTTAAAGCTACGCTCTTCCGCAATAAAATATTTATTTGAGATATTTCGCCCACCGACCAAACATATTTTCATATCAACACAAATGCTTTTGTCGTGCAGGCGATTCATCCACTTACTGGGTGTAAAAAGATCCACAGGATTATAGATTTTCAGTTCGAAGTTCTTTTCTTTTTTTAAAGCTGCTAAAATAGCGGGTTTAATTTGATGACTAAAACCATCTACCAAAATTTTCACTTGAACTCCGCGGCGAGCGGCATCCCTGAGGAGTGATAACACCGAAGTCGAAACTTGATCACTTGCCATGGTGAAATATTGGACCGTGATTTGTTCTTTTGCTTGCAGGATTAAATCGGCGCGAATTTGCAGGGCTTCATTATTATCACGAATTAATCTTGCCGAACTGGCCGATGCAAAAACTGAATTCAGCAGTAATATGGATAAACAAAAAATTGATCTGACCAGCATAGCATACCTCGTTAACGAATTATAGTGCAGTTCGCAGACCAACCCGGGGGGTCCTGTTAACCTTTGAATTCGGAATAAGCGTAAGCTTTCAAATTTCAGCGTCAAAGAGTTTTACAGTGACCCGTAATTGTCCTAGTTGGCGATTCAATGTGACATAAGCAGTCTTTTGACTTCAGGGTAATTTTACGGACGTCGTCGGGTTGCTTGAAGCTGGTGAAAACTTACAGAGACCTTTAAGTAAAAACCTGCCTTCGATCCATCAGGATTTACATAAACTGGGCCCTAAAGTTAGAGTCTGTATTTTTTTATTTTGTTAAAAAATCTGACGGAATTTATTTTCTTTATGCTTTTAAAAAACTCAACAATTGAGAAATATAGCTATCTTGCAAACTTTGCAGAACCCTTAAGAGTTCGGACGCTAAACGAATGGCGCAATGGAAATTTTAAACGCGCCCGGATGATTGATTACATACCGAACGGACAAATTACTAGAACGGACGTTCCGTAGAATTTACTACCCGGTGATTCGTATCAACCGGGCTTTACTCCATAATTAATTATTCGATTTCAAGATCTCCACTTATCGTCGAGATTTTTACTAACTTCGGGCCATTTTTAGCAGCTTTGTGCTGATTCTTAATGGCGCCAGATAAAGATTTTAATTCGAAATTATAATCATCCGCTGCTCCCGATAATTTCAAATCAACTCCACCAGAAATAGTTTCGATTTTTAAAGATGACTGATCCACATTTTTAAGTTCAATATCGGCTGAAACAGATTTAATTTCTACATTTGCAAAGCGCATATCTTTAATTTTTACTTCCCCACTGACCGTTTTAAGACTTAACTCATTACGATATGCTTTTGGAACAGTGACTTCGATCGTCAGTCTTTCGGAGTGATGCTCATTCTGTTCAATGCTAAGCTCTTTGTCGCTCCAGCGTACATTTAATAACTTTTCAGTGCCAGCGCCCTCAGCCCGCACGATAATTTTATCTTCAATACCCTTGTTAATTTTTACATCTGCGTTGACAACTTTTAGGCTAATGGCATCTGTTTCGGTTGAAAACCGGTGTACTTCTGACAAGTAAGTTAAGGTTTTACCTTCACTCTGCACATTGAAACGAAAATAATTTGTTCCGTATCGTTGGTTAACTGCTTTTTCAACTTTGGCTGAAAGCTCCGGATCGCTGGCGAATGCCATCTTTGTACTATAAACCGCTAAGGCCCCAAAAAATAAAGCCACTGGTGCCGCGATAAATAAAATTTTAATTCTTAAGTTTTTATTTTTCATCTATTCCTACTTCTGTAAAACGAATTTTAAGTTCCAACGTAAATAATTAATCGCAAATACGACGATGCTTTTGGTAATTAACATCATGCCTAAAATAAAGATCGCCGTAAGGCCAAATAAAGCTAGCGTGGTGGAGAAAATTGAAACTCCGACCCATGCCGACAAATTAATTAAGTTCGCCTGTAAACCGGTCGTGACAATCGCTAAAGCACTGGCACCAGTTACCATCGTTAGGGCCCAACCTATTACAACTATCGCGAGAATAATCGAACCCGGAATTAACAAGATTAAAAAATTAAACGGAGCTAATACAATCAAACGACCTAAAACTTTAAAAGCGAAAGTAAATTTGAAAGGCTGACTTGTATCTTTCATCTGTAAAACCATCGAATCTGTTTCGTAGGCTTTTGCAATGACTTCCGGAGTTCCTAGTTTACGTGAAACTTCATCTTCGTTTTTACCTTGAATTTTTGCTTGCTGAAAATGTTCTTCATAATCCGAAGCGATATCATCAATATCCTTCACACCATTTTTTTGTAAAGCAGACCGTAATGCTAATATAAATTCATTTTTATTCATCTTCTGTCCTTATCTATTAATTGCCCAACTTGCTGGTTAAATTCATTCCACTGCTTCGATTGCTCACGGCAAAATTCTTTACCCAGTTTTGTTATCTTATAATACTTGCGCGAAGGCCCCTCGTTAGATTCTTGCAAATAGGTTTCGAAGCATTTCTCTTCGGTCAGCCTGCGCAAGATCGGATACAATGTACCTTCTGAAATCTCGATGACTTTAGAAATCTCTTCGACTAACTCGTACCCGTAATAGTCTTTACGACTGACGACTGATAATACGCATAGCTCTAGAATTCCCTTCTTGAACTGTGGATTCATGATTACCTCTTGAGTAATGTATATAACCAGGTACTATGCTATGTACAGTACTTTGTGTGACTTTGTATCAAAGTGCAGCATTTTGGATAAAACTTCCATGAATTCGCGAAAAAAAGGCAAAAAAAAGCTGCTTTGGGTGAGCAGCTTGCAACCTAATTAAAGGTTTCATTTACTAAAACAATACGCCGCCATTTATCGTTAAACCGATGCCAGACGCGATTGTTGTTTCGATTGAATTTGTTGCTCCAGCCTTTTGCGCGACTAGCTCCGTTCGAAATCCGGTACCGTATTCAGCACCGACGTCGAAAACGATTTTAGTATTAGCGATGTCACCGCCAATCAAGCGGTAACCGGCACCAAAACGAACTCCAAATTTAGATTTTTCTTCAGATTGATCTGTACCTGTTACAAAATCGACTTCGCTTTGTAACTTCGTAGAAACTAAATTACCTTTTCCGCACCAGCCATTTGACTCTGAGTCGTTGAAAAATAGTGACCCGCTACGCCAAAAGTTCGATCCTTCATTTTAGTTCCAGCAATGAATGAGTTCTCAGAAAGCTCTGACTTTTACTTATAGATTGCAATAAATCTACCGACCATAACGTTTTTACCGACGCGCGCGCGTGAGCTAAACCGATTCCGGAATTTGATACTGCAGCTACTAATAAAGAAATGTTATTTTTACGTTCAATCGACTCAGCCGAGTTTAAAAACTTCCGCGTGATGTATTTGTATTTTGCGCCAGCGTCCAAGTGCGATTTGCTTTTTTTGCTTCCGCCAACAAAGCCTTAGGTCGATTTTACGCTGAGTAGAAAGTCACAGCGGTCTAAAATTGTGATGCGGATATTTTCACGGTGCTCAATGATTTCGGGTTTTTCACTGAGCTGAGCTAGCCCGTGTAGAGTAACCATTTTTTGCAGCTCGATTAAATAAATCTTCTCGGGCCCATTCCGTAAAGGATACTTTGGCATTACACCATATGTAAATGCGGCCCTTCGGACTTGCGATGTCCAATCTATCTCAGTTTGTGTAAAATAAATTCTTTCCGCAACCTGAGTTACGTCGCGAGAGATTTCGGCGTCAGCTTTTTTAGATTGAATATCTAATTGGCGAAGTTCTGCTAATAATAGATGAAGCTGCACTTTTTTTGTTTCATCTAGCATCGTGCCTAAAACTGTTTTCCAGGCTTCACAGAAATCAGAGAATTCGAAATCAAGATCTTTTTCCAATACCGATGGGTTCGTGAGTCGAAATAATGTTTTCTCTAAAACAGCTATGGAAACATTCTCTTGATCAACTTTTAGATTAATCCGCATCATATGATGGGCCCAGCTAGCGATATTTCTAACTTCACTAGCCTCAACCTGCGCCGTACGGAAAGTTAAATGAAAATTCTGATAAGTGTCTGAGTCCATGGGCCGTTGCAGAAAACGATCAAATTGCCCTTTACTTCTTTCAATTCTTGGTACCGAGCAAAATTGATTTAACCGCGTCAAAAATTTCTCAAATGATTCGTTCCATAAATTTTCTGATTGGCAGGTTTTATAAATTTGGAAGGCTTTGGCCGGATTCGGCACGGCCTCGTCCAGTAGGCGATTTACTTGTTGCTCTAAAAGCCTGGGAAATGATTTCCAAATTTGTTGCATCATGCCAGTTTAGAATAACATAACGCGGTGGTGACATAAAAACATAAGTCATTTTTGTTTTTGGTTTTACGTCGAAGTTTTAGTCGTTCAGTAATGCTAAGCGGTTTTTAGTTTTGCCTTGTAAGCTTTTATTCACGATAGCCGTTTTCAAAAGTTTTGTTAAAACTTGTTCCGGCTTCAGTGCCGCATTTTGAGTCGCTAAGATTTTCGCCGCTGCCCCCGTCACAAAAGCCGTAGCCTGCGATGTGCCACTCATAATGCCGTACCCTTGGTGTGGCAAGGCCGACAGAATTCCTTGCCCTGGCGCTACGATATCGACTGACCTTGCACCGTAGTTACTGAAGTTCGAAAGCGCACCCGCGTGATCGGCGGCTGCCACCGTAATCATATTTGTCAGTCCGTAACTTGCTGGGTAGTACTTTATCAAATCTGTATTCGATTGGTCGTTTCCCGCCGCCGCGATAAATAGAATTCCTTTTTTTTCACTGTTCTGAATCGCCGCCAATTCCGTGGCTGAACTTTCCGCACCTCCGCCCGAGTAATTAATGATTTGCGCGCCCATTTTATTTGCGTATTGAATCGCGCTTGTTGAATACTTGATATTGTCTTGTTGTTTTCCTTTCGGGTCGTAGTACTTCAAAATCATCAGACGTATCGCTTGCGGCAACGTGCTTTTGGTGTTTTCGATTTGCTTATGCATAAATTCATTTTTAATAATAGCCGCGATGTGGGTTCCATGCCCCTGCCCGTCGTCGACCTTATTATTATTATCAACAAAATTCCATCCATGGACATCGTCGACAAATCCATTGCCATCATCATCTACACCATTTATCTGCTTATCATTTCCGAAAATATCTTTTCCAGTCTCGCCCTGATTGGTCCAGATATTATTTTTTAACATTGGATGCGTGATATCCACACCCGAATCGATCACGGCCACCACCACTTGCTGGGGTTCGTAAAAATAAACGCTACCTTTTTTGATTGCGGCGTAATTATTTTGCGCTAAACACAAAGTAAGACCAACGATGAATTTTTTATTCACGAATACCCCCAAAGCGAAATGTTTGTTTTTCAAATGCGTGTGTATGTAAGGGTAAAGCAATCAAGAAGCCAGGCCGTAAACGCCTCTGAATGGCGCGCGCAACTGTCTAGGGTGTAACCTGTATACTAATTCTTAGACACCATTAAAAAGCTAACAGTGTCTGATTGTGTTTAGGCAACGTTTTCAGTTTTTAAGTTATTTGAAGCCACGGTAAATTTATTACGACCAGAATTCTTCGATTGATACAAAGCCGTATCGGCCCGTTTTAGCCAATCTGACGAGTTCTCATTTTCTTGCAACTGAGCAATGCCCATCGATACGGTAAAGCGAATATCTAAGTTCCCTTGAATAAATGATTCCTGGCGAATTCGCTTCTGCGCTTCCTCCGCACGGAATACCGCAAGCTCAGTCGAATGATTTGGTAAAACGACCACGAACTCTTCCCCACCGATCCGCGCGACCATCTCGCCGTCACGGTTGAAGATCTCACTTAATATACGTACGCATTCTTTTAAAACGTAGTCGCCGATGTCATGCCCGTAAGAATCGTTAATCTTTTTAAAGAAATCGATGTCGAGCATGATCAGCGAAGTTGACGAATGGCTAATTGTATTCATCTGGGAAATTTTTTTAATGTACTCATCACAGCTTTTACGATTATGAGCCGAAGTCAAATGATCGATCGAAAGGTTATTGTTTGCCACCGTTAGCTGTTTTTTGATCGTATTTAAATTTTTCTTTACCGTCGTCATCCGGCGCTCGCGGTGTTCTTTTTTCTGTGATTGGTATTCCATATACGAATTAATAAATTCGCGAGATTTCAGACGTAAAGTTTCGATCGAGTTTGCCTCGACCGCTTCTTTCAATCCGTCTAAGTGATTCGCTAACTTTTTATCTTTGTCATTTTCAAATTCCACATCTTCACTAAGCTGATCCGCAAAGTCCCACACGATACGTTTAAAATCATCGAAGGTATTTTGGATATACGAGTATTCATCGATACGATAGCTAGAGAAAAACTGTCGAATATCAAATAAAGTCTTCTCCATCTTTTTTGGATCAGGATCTAGTAATGACTTAGAAAGATTATCTAATTTTTCACGCACTTTACGGATTGAATGCTTTTCGATTTCGAACAAATGTTTATTATAGACGTCGATCATATAAAGAATCGTCGCTTTATCTTCAGAAATAGCGGGAATTTCAGCTTGCGGCTCGCTTACATGAGAGCTTTCCGGCTTTTTCATCGCGGTATCTAATTGCTGAATTAATTTTACTACCCATTGTTTCAAATAAACCTCCAAATAAACTAGTCTCTTGTCGGAGTTTTCGGACTCAGTTTTGAGGCTTATTTTTTTGTGCAGGTTTGGTACGTCTCAAAAAGATAATGTTGTTTTTAATGACTAAAAAAACGTTAAACCTTTGTGACTAAAGCATGAAGTACGTACTGCCGCACAGGATTCTGTATTGAAGCTTTTGAATGATGAATATAAACTTCGTACTCGCTACTGAACCAGGCTGGCTTTAAAATTCGGTAAGAGTTTTTGTTCCAGTGTTTAATTGAAATATCCGGCAAAAGCCCTACCCCTAAACCTTGTTGTACTAACTGGCCGATAACTTCCCAACTACTGATTTCAAATAATACGGGCAAAGCTTGAGCGAATTGTTTTTGATAAGCTTTCCTCAGTAGCGCGGTCTCGTAACGGGGTTCGGTTAGAATAAATGACTTTGCTTTAATTTCTTCACGATCCTGTCCAGCTTTCGCAGATTCGACTAACATGAATTTTTCAGTTTTAATGACTGACTGTTTCAGCGTAGGTAAATTTTGACTGCCGATTGTAATTCCTAAATCAATCGTATTTTTAGCAACGGCTTCGATGATCTCAGCCGTTGTTCCAAATCTGACTTGAGCCTTGGCTTTGGGAAACTTAGATTTAATATCTTTCAGAAGAGTATTTAAATAAATTTCTGAAAGTGTTTTAGAAATTCCGATGCAAAGCGTAATCGATTCTTCGCTTGGCGATGTTAAACTTGAAGAATTAAAGTAAGATGCTGCCGCCAACAAAAGCCGTGCCTGCTTAGCCACTAAAAAACCTGCTTCCGTCACTTTGAAGGACTTCTTTTGATGCTCCATTAATTCAACACCTAGGTGCCTTTCGAGAGAAGAAACCGCACGGCTGATTGCTGGATGAGTAACTAGATTTTTTTCAGCGGCCCTACTGATGCTACCTAGCTCGACGGCTTGTGCAAAATACTTTAAGTGATACAGATTTAGATATGTAATCACAATGCACATAATATGTGATTATTATGTAATTTACAATTACATATGAATATGCGAAAAGCTGGCCATGATAACAACCCAGTTTAACTTTAAAAGCTTTAAAGCATTCGGAGAGAAATTTCTTCAGCAACTGACGACTGAGCTAATAGACCTTAAAATACCTGCCCACGCTTTAGAATGCGATCATCTTTGTTACCGTGTTGTAAGCTTTGAGGAATATGGATTTTACAAAAAGGCCCTCATACTACACGGAAAACTTTTAACCGAAGCTGTGGTTAACGGCCGGCCTATATGTACGTTTTTATTAACCGAGCCCTTTCAAACAGAAACTCACATCGTAAAACTGATTGAACTACCCGCCCCTAAAACTGGCGCGAACTACGCATCAGGCTTTGAACATGCTGAATTTATTCTTAAAGAAAGCTTTGATCAGTTCACCGCGAAGTTCCCAAACCTTACTTTTAGCTTAGCCGGAAATCAAACCATCAACCCTGAACTTTGTTTAAAGCTGAATGAAAAACAGGTTAAGTTTCATTATCAATCTTTAAAGCGAGTTATCGAAATAGAACAAGCTAAAATCACCGATATTATTTTTGACTTCGATGGCACATTAGTCAAATCCAGAGAAAATATTTACGAAGTTAATCGAATCGTATTTTCAGAAGCTCTAGACCGTGAAGTGACAATCCAGGAAGCGATTGAAAAATTTCATCCGGAGTTTCCCAAGCTGTTCGAAGCTTTCGATATTACTTGCCCGATTAAAAAAAGTAAGGCCATTTCTAGTTGGGGTACAGTATCAGCTAGGTTTTCATACGAGCTTTTTGCTGGAGTTCAAGACTTATTGGCCGAGCTTCGTAGCCAAGGATTTCGCTTTCATCTTTGGACAGCTCGTGATGAATTCTCAGCTAGAAAAATTCTTAAGTCTCATCAGATAGAGCACCTCTTTTCTAGCTTAAGCTTTGCGACCGATACCATTTCTAAGCCTTGTGCGAACAGCCTTAACTTTAATTGGCAATCGATTGGACAAAATCAAGTCCTTGTGGTTGGAGATAGCGCGACAGACATAGTCGGAGCCAAGAATATTCAAGCCATCGCGGGAGCTGTGTTTTGGGATACGCACTCGAAATATAAATCGCTGGTAGCGGCGGGAGCTGAGCTGTTTTTTTATAAACCGTCAGATCTAAAAAATTGGCTTATTAAATAAAACTCGCCAAAAGCTTAATACAGGGGGCGTAAATGTCGTTATCATGCACCAAATTCATATTAACTTACTTTCGATGAGCTAACACATTTTCTGTGAACTTGCTAATTCTTGACACATGAAAAAACTGATCACCATCTTAATTTTGTCTCCAATGTTTAGCTTCGCGAGCGTGTTTTTGGAAACTCTTCCGGGCTCTGGTCAAATTTATCGACGGCGGGCTCCAAAGCCGAACGAGATTCCGCAGCTGCAAGCAAAACAAATTACCCGCGTGCTTATCTTTAAAAATCAAACTGGTTCTGAAGTTCAGACAGAGATAAACGCATTGACTCAATCAGGAGTTCCAGCAGAAAAAATTTATCATATTCCTTTTCAGTGGAAAGATTTTTCATCTGAACAAGTAGCTTGCGAACAAATCGTTGATGCTTTATCGACTTTGGCTGATACCTTAAAAAATCCTCATGAAAAAATTCTATTTCACTGCACAGTTGGCGAAGATCGCACCGGCCTTCTGGCGGGTCTTATGACTCAGTTATTAACACCTATTTCGTCGAAGCAAGCTTATATTTCGCAAATGTGCATGAAAGGATTTTCGGGAGGAAATCACGAAAAGCCTTTAAATGTTCAACAAAACGTCGATCGCTGTCTGACCCCGCTTTATTTCAAAATGTCAGAATTAATTCGAACGAAGCGACTTCGCCTGGACCATCTAGATAAAAATATTTGTGTAGAAATTATTCAAGCTCCACCAGAATTTCCGCTTTGCAGTGAAATTGCGCTTCAGAATTTTCGTTCATTGGAAAAGCTACTCCGAATTTTATGATGAAATTTTTCTTCCGAGCACATTCCATTCGTCTGCGGCACAAAAAGTTATATTGTAAAACATTTAGTCACTTTTTTATTTTCAATTCGAACAAAACACATTTCGATTTGGAATATTAATTGCTACATATACATCTATATAGGAGAAATTTATGAAAACAATCGTTTCACTTTTAATATTGGCTATTTCAGCATCTAGTTTTGCTAGTACAAGTACATTTGAGTGCTTTTTAGTTTCTAATCCTAAAGGAACAGCTCTTGTTGCTGGAACAAAATTTCAGATAAAAACCGATAGCAACTTTGGCATCAACGGCTACTACCAGCACAAGGTTGTGGTTCAATCCAAGTACCTTGGTACTTGTGAAGGATTAGGTTCTGAAAACTTAAATCCCCTTGCGGAAGGTTTTTTGGGCGTTGCAATTGTTGCTGGAGCCAAATGCGCAGCAGAGGAATTTGATATTTATATGTCGCCTGAGTTCGACGGCGCTGTTCAGGTTGGATCGGAAGACGAAGCTGTTTTTTATAATTGTTTAAAAAAATAAAGCTGATATTTTTTCGGAATTTTTTAAATTTTAAAGATTTTTAGGAACCCAGTCCATTATTGCAGCTAGTGCGATCGAATCGACTGGGCCGTTGATCCCTGCGTCCAGTGGTCCATTTACTTTCTTTAAATTATGGCTTACTGAAGGTAGTAACTAATTTTTTGTTGCGCTGGCAATCTTGCGCTTAATAAGCGTAGCGCAGCGTCCATTGTTTTTTAAATCCATATGAAGTTTTGCTAATTTATTTGCTTCTGTAATTTGTAACGCATAGGGAAGTTGTCCCATTTCTGCATATATGCACGCTAATGCAGTTGAATTTGGTTTCGTTGGTTTCTTTGTATATTGTTCAAAAAGCCATTTAAAGGCTGGCTGTAATTGGGTGGGCTGATCGACCGCTAAATTCATAACTCCAACTGTACATACTTGGTCCAAATCTTCTTTGTGCCTTGGTTTGAGTTTAAAAGCAAATTTAATTTTTTCACATCCTTCAACTTTACCTACAACATCGCTAGCAAATGTTTTTTTACTTAATTCTAGTAAAGACTTTCGGAATAATCGATCGGACTTGCTAAGGGGAATAGCCGACATCCCTGATGCTAATAGTAACGGAAAGAAAAGGAGACTTGCAAGCTCAGTTGGTCGAGAAAAATAATTTCGTAATGAAAAGTACTTATTAACTAACGATAAATAAACTTGTAGAAACAAGGTTAAAGCCGTTACCAACAATATATAATTATAATTTTCGGTGGTTTGAAATAGTACAAATATCATAATAAAACTGCCTATGAATAACTTAAAAATAATACCTTGCTGTGATTTATTGTGATTGTGATTATTTTCCCAGTATTGTTTCAACATCGAAATAAAAATGAGAGTTCCAATAACAAAAGTTATTATAAAGACCGCAACGTTTGGTGCGACTTCAATAAAATTTTGTGGCAATTTAAGTAAAAACTGAAGTGCTTGATAAAAGATGAAAATGTATATTACCAGACTACAGCAAGTCACTAATTGGTATTTTGTTAGCTTAATCATATGATGGTTTATCGGTTTTTATCTCAAAAGCATAAATATATATTTTAGTCGATTCTACTCCCAAATAGATGCCGAGCTTTTACCGTAGTGTTGGCTTATAGGCACCGCATTTAAAGAATGCATCGACCCAATTCCACGAATCATTTTTTTCGAACAAATATAAATATTTCTGAGCCATGATTGTTCAATGTTAAGCTAAAATCCTGGAAAGAATTCGTTCTGACTCACAACGAGACAACTTGTACATATAAATGCGACCTCGACTAAAGTATTGCCAAAAAAACAACGAAATGTAATCTATGAATAGAATTTAAAAGTCGGAAACTATGCAATTAAATATCATCTCTAAAAATGCAGTGATAATATTCATCTCAGCTTTAACTTTATTTTCATGTGAAAAGAATAACAGTTCATTTTCACTGACGGAAGATTCGTCAACACCAGCCGGCTTTTCTGAGGGACAGACTTCAAAATCGGCCAGTATTACGCCCGTCTGGTCTAAAAACTCTCCGGCAGCAATAATCGACGTTCAGACAATTGATTTATACGATAATTCTTCATGTAGTGGATCTTTTCTTTTTTCTATCGCCGTTGGCGGTGAAATTGAGCAAGTCAGTGTGACTGTGAATTCAAGTGGCACTTACAGCTACAAACTCAATACAAAATTTAAATCTGGAAAAAATGTAGAATCTAATTGTTCTCCGAGTATCGTTGTTAATTTAACGCCATTGCCTCCAGTTTCAACTGCAACAACTGTTGTTTTAGTTCGATGTGAAGGCGGCGGGCTGGTTGATTTACAGGGGCACGCGATCACAAACACGGGCGTAACTTTATCAACGGCCCAAACTAAATTCGGAACTGAGTCCTGCTATTTTGATGGCGGCTCGGCTTATTTAGATTTCGGCACGTCTCCAGATTTTAATTTAGGTATTAATGATTTCACCGCTGAAGCTTGGGTTTATACAGTGGGCATGGGCTCTTACATCGCTACGTGCTCGCGTTACGGTTGGGGCGTTCAAGGATTTAGTTTACAAGATGGCTACGGCATCATTGGCAATCAGCAGTTAGATGCTGGCGGCTACGTGACCCCAATCACCGTGCCACAAAATCAGTGGGTCCATGTTGCCCTGGAGCGCTACAATGGAACTTTAACTTATTACATCAATGGCGTAAGCATGGGCGCAACAACTCAACCAGCTTCCGACATGTATTCACAAAGTTTAGTCATGGGTCGAATATCGATTGATCAAAGCTCGTACTATAATAACGGATACATGGAAGAAATGAGAATTTCAAATGGTGCCCGCTATAAGGGACCCTTCACTCCACCAAGCGCGCCGTTTACTCCATAATCGGTGCATTTATTAAAAAGTTTTTGGTTTTATCTTAATCGAATTAAATCATATCTTTTTAATTCATTGTCTTTGTATCCGAAAATATCCTGAACAAATACGCCGTTAATTCTTTAATTGGTTTAGGATTTCTGAATTTTCAAAATGGATAGTTTTAATCTGGGCGAACAAAAGGAATTCATTTTTGAGTATTTTTAAAAAATGTAACTGATTAATTTAACTATTTAATTGGTGCCGTGGGCCGGACTTGAACCGGCACGC
Source organism: Bdellovibrio sp. (assembly GCA_014376435.1). Classification (GTDB taxonomy): domain Bacteria; phylum Bdellovibrionota; class Bdellovibrionia; order Bdellovibrionales; family Bdellovibrionaceae; genus Pseudobdellovibrio. The sequence continues at coordinate 272,937 of JACMRL010000004.1, forward strand.
CCCTGTAAAGGAAGCTCAGGATTTTAAGTCCTCGACGCACACATTTGTGAGTCGCTAGAATAACAACATTTTTAAGTAATAGCAATGGTTTGGCCAAAAATCTTAAAGTCCATGAAGTAACGTGACTTACCGGCATTTACTATCTCCGTGAGGGATAGGTGGCGGATTGGAAACTGGCGGATTCTACCCGCCACTAAAAATTCTCGGCATTCATTATACTCTTATAGAACCAATTTCTCCGTCTATGTCTTTAAACTTAACCGGAGGAAAAATGGAAATCGTAAAATTTGTGTCGTTCGTTGTCAGACTTGGAATTTTGCTCGCGCTCATGGGCCAGCTTAAGTTTTGTACATTAATGATGATGGGGCTTGCCAGTGAAAAGTTACAGAAAGGTATTATGTCATATTCTAAATATACGAAGCAGTTAACAGGTCGGTAGATTTCTATCGCCGTCTACCCGTCTTACAAGAAACTTAAAGCCCGAAGCTAAGCCGTTCGGGCTTTTTTTATATTAAAAAACTATCTCAAAAGGACGTAATTTATGTCGAAAAAAACTTTTTTATACATGAGGGTATCAACATTAGATCAAGTCAACGGAGCGGAATCCCGGGCACTAGCACTTTTAGAATGGTGTACTCGAAATAACATTACAGAATATGAAACTTTCACCGGATATTTGGATCATACTTGGCGCGTTAGCACAGCTTGAGCGTTCAATGATTCAAGAAAGAGTTCGCGCCGGAATGAAAAATGCGAAAGCAAAAGGTAAAATCATTGGTCGTGTACGAAAAAGAAATTCCGCTTTGATTGAATCGCTTTTAGAAGCGGGCTTATCGTACAGAGAGATAGCTAGGATTTCTAAGTGCTCACATGGATCGGTTCACGCCCAAAAAAAGGAATTTTTAGCTCGTAAATCAAAAGAACAACAGCAAAAATTAGACGCACTTCAGAAAAAAATAACTGAAAATAAATCTGAAAATCCGATTGATACAATGAAGTCGATGAATGTCCCAGACGACATCATACAGCAAGTTCAGGTTAAAATCGAAACTGAAGCCAGAAGTAAAGTTCATGAAATTACTGGTGGAGCTGGTTACGAAACTTACGACTAAGTTATCGGTTAAAAAAAATAGGAGCCATGATGGTTCCTATTTTTTTGTCTAAGGTGACCAAAAGGACCACCTTTTGAGAAATAAAATTTCCGTCCCGTTTCAAAAATAAATTTATTCGTGTAATAAAATTATTTTCTGAATCAATTCATGGGGACGCTGAACGCAATCCGCTTTTTTCAAGCGGTTTGCGAGTAAATAAAAGATTTCACAAGGAAGTGTTATTGTTCGGTCGGTTACGCCGGCTCTTATGTAAAAAAAAGCTCAGTTTTTTGGACGCATTTTAGGTGAAAAATTCTTGTATGCTTTAAATAAAAAATTATTCGCTTTCCTGAAAATAAAATCCTTTTGTTTAAAGATTTACAGCTCAATCACTTCGCGCGAGCGTATTACGAATCATTCGAGCTGGTGGAGTCTTGGACCGTGCTCTTTAAAAGCAAATACGACCGGATTTAGAAAAAGAAGACCTTTCAACGTGCACAGGCCTTCTTTGTACTTTAAAACTTAGCGCTGATTTAATTGCGATTCTAAAGTCATATAAATCGAATATTTATTGTCAAAATCAGTTATCTCAGAATAAACGATTGCGCCGGCAACTTCTGAAAGTTTAAAGATTTCAATATTTGAAACAGCTTCTTTTTTGCCTTCTGATAAAAATCCATTTAATTGTTGAAATTCATCAAAATTTGATTGAACGACGTAGGTATGCGGTACGAGTTCGGCGTTACACATATCATAACCTCCTATAAAGATAGATCCACCATTTCTACCTTGACCGGGAACTACAGATTCTCCCATGCGCCGAGACCCGGCTTCGCATCTTCTAATGGTAACGACAGCTTGCCGGCTAATTTTTGAAAGTCGTGAGTTTTCTAAGATTGAGCCTAGTAATTGAGGACTGCGCATTCGATTTTCAGCGCTTCGTGAATCGTCGTTTGCGCTGACCGCGTGCGACACTAATGGGGCTAAAAGTAAAGCGATGACTGCCAATTTTTTAAAAATTCTAAGTTTCATAAGTAACCTTTCGTTGTTAGTTATGAAATAAGCTTTGCAAGAAAAAAGCCCGTTTTTAGGAATGGAATGTAGATGAGAGCAAAGCTAATGCTTTTAATTAAGGATTTATTTTGTGACAAAAAGTGTTTAACAATTGAAAAATTATTTTACGACTTCTTTAAATTCTTTACCGGGTTTAAAACGGGGAACGTTGCTCGTTGGAATTTTATAGATTTGTCCCGTTTTGGGATTGCGGCCGGTTTTGGGTTTTCAATTTTGGTGCCGGCGAGTCACTAAAGTAATGAATCTGGGTGCTCAATCGGTCCGCCGCTAATGAGCCTTTTGAAGCTCCAATGTTTTTGATCTGACGGCCGCTATAAACCGCGCTGTTAAGAAATACTAAAAGGCTCAGGCTTACTGACAGCGGCGCTAGTTTCGAGCAAAAGGCTGGGCTCTAATCGATTCTTAGGCGCCGAATAGGATTCCGATCTTGACCGGTCTCGCAAATTCGGTACGCTGCAAAGAATTTTTTAGGAGCTTGCATGATGCCGCGACTTGAAAAATCGAATTCAGCCCCGAATGTAGCCTGAGCCCAACTGGAAGAAGCCGTCAGTGAAGACAAGAAAAGCCCCACCACGGAAACAATCAGTCTGAAATTTAATCGACGCGGGCTTTTAATCATAGAGCTATTTACTGCAAACTGTTGCCAACCTATACCAGAATGAAAATGTAAAAAGTTTTGACAAAAATAAAGCTCGCTATGCTGATTTGAACTGAACTGATAAACCACTGAGTCAGTCCTATCTGTCAAACTTCTTCGAGACTTCGGCCGTTAAGGGAGACTTTTACTAAAATAAATCTACATTGCTTTATACGCTGAACACGTTACACCTTATATCTATGAAAAAAAGCATTCCTCCTTACATCTCCAAATAAGAAACCAGACCGCCAAGTTTAATTATTAGCTAATTAAAAGCTAGATTAGAATTTTCGATCGATCCGATGTTTAGTAATGTCAGCCGCAATTTATTTTCTCGCGTGTACTTTGCAAGATTCAACTCGAACTCGATAATCCAATCGTTGTGTCCTTCAGGGTCGATCAAGGTTTGCGCTATTTTACAAATATCACCCTCCGTTTTAATCTCTGTGTTGCGGTGAGCACGGGCCTTTTGATCGAAGCAAATTTGTTGATGATCTTCGTAGTATGGTTTCAGGCAGTCTTCAAGCTCTTGGGGACGCCAAGATAAATTTTGTTCGGGATCACTTATTGAAAGATATTCGGAAGCCAGTTGATAATTTTTCAAAGATAGAAGTTTCAAAAAGCGGTGAATTTCATTTCGGATCATCAGCGTTACTAATTTTAGGTCTTGTTGTCGATCAGGTTGAAGTCCTTGTGCCGCTGGCGTAACAGATAAAGTTTGTGAAGATTGCATTTTTTGCCAGTCATCTATCAGGCTAGAATCTGTTTCGCGCACCATGGTTCCGAAGTAAGCAGCGATGGCCCGGACGTCATCCGTTTTTGCAACATCGGGGACTGTTTGCTCAATCACTTTGAAAACTTCGCTCAAGTAGCGAAGAAGAATTCCCTCGATGCGTTGAAGGCCATAATCTCTGACGTACTCGTCAAAAGATTGAAAAGTTTCATACATCTCTCGGGCGATCGACTTGGGACGGATATTTTCTTCACCGACCCAAGGACAAGCGTCCGAGAAAATATTAAAGCGAGAGTAAATAAAATCTCGATTGGGCTTCGGATGCTCTAATTTATCAAGCTCGGCGATGCGTTCCTCAAACTCGATCCCGGCTAGCTTCATTTCAAACATTTTTTCTGATTTTAAGCGATCCAGTTGTTTTCGTAAAATCAGATCGGGGCTTTCAAGAATGGCTTCCACCAGACTTAATAGATCAAGGGGATAATTCGCATCGGCGGGATCTAATAATTTTAGGGTATCCAGTAAAAACAATGAAAGGCTATTATTTAAAGAAAAGTCTTTTTGAAGATCAACATGAACTTGAATTCTTTTCTTATTGCTCACTACGCCCGCGGGCTTCGGCAGAAAATCAATTATTTTTCGTTCATACAACGACCGAAAATAGGTAAATGTTAATTTTCTTAAGTGTTTTTTGTTCCCGACACTGCCGTGCGAACGCTGGATCAGTTTTCGCATAGAATCGCATGCGCTTTCGGAATGGCTCCGTGAATCTCGGCTAAGAACATTTAATAACATACTGTGCGAAACCTGAAAGTTCGAGACCAGTGCCTCAGGTTTTGCGCCGATCAACTTTTTAAATGTGTCGTGGGTCCAGAGAACAAACCCGTGTGGGGGTGGCATTTTTAAAATCATTTTTTTAGCTTTCGCTGGATTGGCATTGGCTTTTAATTTTATTTTTATATTCTCGATCACATGCTCCGGCGCCTGAGCGACTACTAGGCCGCGATCATCAAAGCCTCGTCGGCCAGCTCGTCCACTGATCTGGTGAAAATCACGCGCGCTTAAAATCGACGTTTTTTTACCGTCGTATTTGCAAAGTTTCGTTAAAAGAACGGTGCGGATAGGGACATTGACTCCGACGCCTAAGGTGTCGGTGCCGCTGATGAGTTTAAGTAGCCCTTGCTGCGCAAGCTTCTCCGTCAAAATGCGGTACCGGGGAAGTAAACCGGCATGATGAAGTCCGATTCCATTCTTCAGAAATCTTTGAATTTCTTTTCCGTAAGAACTCGGAAAGGGAATTCCTTCGATCGCTTTGTTAATTTTTTGTTTTTCATCTTTGGAAACAAAATCAATACTTAAAAGATTTTGCGCAACTTCTGCGGCTTCCCGCTGTGAAAAATTCACTAAGTAAATCGGGTAAAGTTGTTTGGCGATCAGTTCAGAAACCGTTTCATGAAGTGGGGTTTCGCGGTACTCAAAGTCTAACGGCACGGGACGATCTTGCGAGGATACGATTGTCGTGGGCTTTTGGTTAAGTTCTGTCAGGGCCGTCGCAAAAAAATCCATATCACCCAGGGTGGCTGACATCAGAATAAAGCGGGTTTTCTTTAAGATCAGTAATGGAACTTGCCAGGCCACTCCGCGCTCGTGATCCGAGTAGTAATGGAACTCATCCATCACGACATCATCGACAGGGCATTTTTCACCATCCCTAAGGGCCATGTTCGATAAAATTTCGGCCGTACAGCAGATGATCGGAGCCTGCTGATTCACTCCGCCATCCCCTGTAATCATTCCCACTTGATCTGGGCCAAAGGCAGCGCAAAGATCCCTGAACTTTTCGTTAACTAAAGCCTTAATGGGACAGGTATAAAAAGATCTGCGCCCCCGGGAAAGCGAATCAAAATGGAGAGCTAAGGCGACCAGAGATTTCCCTGAACCTGTTGGCGTATTTAAAATAATATTTTTTGATTCAATCAGTTCTAGAATAGCTTCTTCTTGCGCGGGATACAGCTGAAGGTTTTTCGAAGATGTATAATCTAAGAAGCGATCTAAAATGGAATCAGTGCTGACTTCTGCTTTGAGCGGAAGCCGCCAATAAAGGGGCCAGTCCATGCTTTATCGTAAGCCTTCGCTCCTGAAAGGGAAGAAGTTTCTTTCGGTATGAGCCGCGAGCCTTTTTTAATCTTTAAGCAGGAAAACCTCGTTCAAGGTGTTAGCAAGTAGAGCGACTCGTTTAGGAAAAAAGAGCTGGGCACTAATCCCTTCCTTTTGAAAATTTCCAGCTACGCCAAACGCCGCATTATTGCGGTGTTTTTTATTTCTTCATCTTGTCCCCACGAAAAAATATCTAAATTTAAATAATTTTTATTTTTCGACGGGAAAACGGCGGGAATCAATATTTTGAAAAGTCAGTCAGGATCGGATTGATTACCTGGCCAGCAATTCCGGAATCTAGAATCGGCACAGGAGTTTTTTTCCTGCGCATAGGAGTTTTGATCACTTCGCATTTTCACTGGCGGATAGGTGGCGGATTGAACAAAAAAAATCCTCAAAAACTTTTCTTTTTTGAGGATTTTTAAAAACTGTAACTAATTAATTTCGCTAGTGAATTGGTGCCCTGGGCCGGACTTGAACCGGCACGCCCCTGTAAAGGAAGCTCAGGATTTTAAGTCCTGTGCGTCTACCAGTTTCGCCACCAGGGCACTGGTGTAAAAAAGCAGAAAGCAAAAACTAACCTTTCGTGAAAAACTTGTCACTCATTTTATTACCATGCGTAGTCCTTTCGATTGACTCTGAATTGATCCCGTTGAATGCTTTTGGGCTGTGCCAAACACGATCAAAGTTGAGTTTAAAAAAAAATTCTGGACCGGTTTTTTGCTGATATTTTCAGCGGTCCTTGCTGCAACCTTTGCAGATCAATTACTTAATAAGCAAATCGACAGCATTATCCGATCTCCGCAAGGTTTATCGAACATGATTTGGGTTTGGGGATTGTTGTCTTTGAATGTAACTTTATTCTTTCCGCTGTTGATTACTTTGCTGTGTTCGCAAACTTTGGCGGTGAATGTGCATTCCTTCCGCTCTTTCTTTAATGGAAAATTTGAATTAGGCCTGATCGAAACTTTGCGGGCTTGGGGCAAAACCTTTTTGTGGTGTTTTGTTTTTATTATTCCGGGCTTGATTAAATATACTTACTATTTAATGGCGCCTTACGTCGTGTTTTTTTCGGAACGCTACGCGGAAGGCGAAGTAGATGCTCTTGAATATTCCGCATTGTTGTCGAAAAAATTTTGGTGGAGACTGAATCTGTGGCTAACCGTTTTTTATTTTGTCATTCCTGTTATTTTGTCTTCATTGTTAGATGAGTATAGATTGTTTAGCCTGCACCCCGTTTCCGCTTTAGCTTGTGTTTTATTAGAAACGTGTTTGGTTTTGAGCTTTAATTATTTTATTCTAAAATTATTTTTTAAATATTTAAACGAGGTAGAACATGGCTCTGTTATTTAATTGGCAAGGTATTAAAGATCGTAACGAAGGACTTACTTTTGACGATGTATTAATTATTCCGTCAAAATCAGAAATTCGTTCGCGCCGTGACCCGTCTTTAAAATCGCAACTGACAAAAACTTTATTTTTAGAAACTCCGATTATTTCGGCTAATATGGATACGGTGACCGAATCTAAAATGGCGATTGCCATGCATAAAATGGGTGGCTTAGGAATTCTTCATCGCTTCATGACGGTCGAACAGCAAGTTGAAGAAGTCCGTTTAGTTAAAGAAGCTGGTGCTGAAATTATTTCGGCTAGCATTGGTGTAAATGGCGATTTCAAAGAACGCGCAGAAGCTTTAGTAAGGGCAGGCGTAAATTTAATGACGATTGATATCGCGCACGGACATTCAGTGCAAATGATGGAAACATTGAAATGGCTTAAAGATAAATTTTCTGGGCTACAAGTGATCGCCGGAAATTTAGCAATGCCCGATGCCGCGATCGATTTAATCGAAGCCGGTGCGGACGCGATCAAAGTAGGAATTGGCCCGGGCTCGATGTGTACGACTCGAATTATTACGGGCTGTGGAGTTCCGCAGTTAACCGCGATCGCGCTTTGCGCGGAAGCCGCTGAATCTTACGGAGTGCCCGTTATCGCCGACGGCGGAATCCGAACGAGCGGCGATATGGTGAAAGCTTTTGCCGCCGGTGCCAGCACAATTATGTTAGGCAGCATGTTATCAGGTACGATAGAAACTCCCGGCGATATCGTAAACGGCCGCAAGCAATATCGCGGAATGGCTTCTAAAAAAGCGCAGATCTCTTGGCGCGGTGATATGCCGGAAGGCATGGCCCCCGAGGGGGAATCAACTTTTGTAAATGTAAAGGGTCACGTGGATACGGTGATTTCAGAATTAACGGGCGGCATCCGCAGCGGCATGAGCTACATGAATGCCACAACGATTGCCGAAATTAAATTAAAAGCAAAATTCATGGCGATGTCAGCCAACGGTATTTCTGAATCACGAGCGCACGGGGTCAGATCTTGAATTTAAAAACAGATTCTTTAGAATTTGATGCACGCCCGATCGGAGTTTTTGACTCTGGGATTGGCGGCATCACGGTTTTACGGGAACTTGTTAAGGCATTTCCGGAAGAAAATTTTATTTACTTAGGCGATACGGCCAGGCTTCCTTACGGTTCGAAATCAGCCGAAACGGTTCGTAAATATTCCCTACAGAATATGAAGTTTTTAATGTCACGCGATGTGAAGGCGATGATCGTGGCGTGTAATACCGCTTCGACGCAAGTGTTTGAAGATCACTTTGAAAATACTCCAGTTTACAATGTGATTGATCCGGGTTCTGCTTTAGCGGCCGCAAAAACTTTAAATAAAAAAATTGCGGTACTAGCCACGCGCGCGACGATCAAGGCAGGTTCGTACGTTAAAAAAATCCACGCTATATTACCAGATGCCGAAGTTTTGTCGCAGGCCTGCCCGCTATTTGTTCCGCTGGCCGAAGAAGGCTGGCACGATGATCCGATTACAAATTTAATTGCTTTCCGTTATTTACAAAATTTAAAAACTTCTGACATCGATACGGTCGTTTTGGGCTGTACTCATTACCCATTAATTAAATCCGCTATTCAAAAAGTTTTTGGAAATCATGTTCAGCTCATTGATTCAGGTGAAGCCGTGGCTTTACAAATTAAAAGTGATTTTTTAAGTCAGAAATTAAAACGAAATTCAAATCGCGATGTAAGTTTAATGATCGCATTGACGGATTCGAGTGAACACTTTGAAAACCTATCTTCCCAGCTGCTGGCTCCCGTCTCAGACACTAAAATTTGTTTCGAAACAGTTTCCGTCATCTGACCAATCTTTTGACGGCCCCTCACGGTTAAAGAGTTATAAAATCGCTCAGAATTGATACCGCCTAAAGCTTTACGGGCATTGAACCTGCTTGGTCATGGGTAGAGGTCCATATGCTGATTGGGAATAAAATTTCATTGTTAAAAATGATAGCTCTGACGGCTTTGTTAGCCTCGTGCAAGCCGGCCGAAAACCGCTTGCGCTCACCCGCACCTGATTCGCCTGCGCAGGCGAGCCCCCATGTCGAGCAAGATTTAAAGCCAACTTGGGAAGAATCACCGGATGACTTGAATGGATTAGTCTACGAACAGCCGGTTAAAAAAATTAAAAATCCCCAAGCAGAAATTATTGTAGGCCAAGTTCAGATGAGCCATGTAAAAATGAATTATAATTCAACTACACGGCGAATTGATATCACTGGAATTGCAAAATTAATCGATGATAAGAAAGCAACTATAGAAGAAGCTGATTTTATTTTAAGTGGCTCACATGCGGCAAATCAAAGCTCTGCCGATCTTCACCCCGAGAAATCTGTCAAATCAAACTCACAAGATAAACCAGTGATTCGTGCGCAAGCGACGTGTTTAGATAGTAACGATCATGATGAGTACGACTGTTCGCACGCGGTCATTGATTTTTATATCGCTTATAAAAAACAAATTTTTACGCAGCAAATGGAAGTAAATAAAAAACCTACGATTGATAAAAAAGGTTTACAAGACGCTCCGGTGACGACAGCCCCCGAGGCAAAAAATGACGATGACCCGGAAGAGCAAATTATTTCATCCGCGAATGAAGCTGCAGCCGACGTAGAAGCAAAAAATATTTTACCTGAAGGAGTTGAGAAATCAATTCTAGGCCCCTACCGCGGCACTGGGGAAAGCGTTAACCTAGCAGAAATTTTTGCCGACGACGAAGGTGACATTATTGCTAAAGAAACAACCGAGCCTGATGAAAAACCAGCTCAGACACCACCGGCTTCGGGCGACACTACGAAACCGACGCCTAAACCGCCCGTAAAAAAACCTGTACCACCCACTGCACCACCAAAACCAAGTGTTCCGTCTGAGGGTGATCAAACGGGCGCAATCAATAAAGATTTTAAACAAATCGGCGGAGAAATTCGTCAAATTAATCAATCGGTGGGCTATGCTGACAATGGTAAGCTACGAAATGCCACTTCCGTGCTAGTGAGACAACAGAGTTTAGCCGTAAATAATCAAGCTTTTTTTGAAGTAAAAACGCCCGCTAATAATAATCACTATGCCACTTACGAAATGGCAAAAATGATTGAGCTTCTAGGATCGCGCATGAATACCGCGCTAGCACGTAAGCTTTATGTAGGTTCGATTTCATTCAAAAATGGTGGAAAAATTTCTCCGCATTTAAGTCACCAAGTTGGAATCGATGCCGACTTAGGTTATCCGACAACTTTAGATGGAATTAAATTTCCAGTTGTGGCGGCAAATGAAGTTGTGGCCAAAGCGAGCTCGGATTCAAAATCAAAAGTAATTACGAAGTACTACAAAGATCGCTATTCGCGTGAAAAAACTTATGAGCTTCTTAAGTTTGCCTTTACACAACCCGAAATCAAAGTGGAACGTATTTTTGTAGACCGTACGATTAAAAAAGCTTTGTGCGAATACGCGACCAGCCAAGGTGAATTTAAAGGTCCAGACAAAGAAGCCGTACAAAAACTGTTTGAAAACATGGAGCACGTCGACGGACACGGGAATCATTTTCATATACGTCTACGCTGTTCAGCTGAAGACCCAGCTTGTCGGACGAAGCTTTATCAGAAGAACAACGGCTGCGGACAGATTAAATAAATACTTCGATGGCGGCGTCACGTAAATTGTAGCGTGATGCCATCGCTGAGCCATAAGCGCCCACATCGCAAATCGCGACAAAATCACCTTCGGCTGCTAAAGGAAATTCTTTATTCAAGCTTAAGACATCCGTCGATTCACAGATCGGGCCCACCACATCGTACTGGGCTGTGAGCTGTGAACTTTTCTTAATCGGTAAGATTTCGTGATACGCATCATACAAGGCCGGTCTTAACAAATGCGACATCCCCACATCTAAAATCATGAACTTTTTATCAACGGTTTCTTTAATAACTTCGATACGCGAAAGTAAAACTCCACTGCGTGCCACTAAAAACCGACCGATTTCTAAAATCAAAAAACTATCTAAATCTTTCAGCTCGTGGTCGAATATTTTTTGCAGATCTTCCCAGCGTTTCTGATCAATACTTGAATCTGCGTCACGGTAATCAATCCCGATGCCTCCGCCTAAATCTAAACGATCTAATTCCGGACACAGCTTTTTCGTTTGTAGATAAAATGGTTTCACGACGCGCAAAGCTTTTTCATAAACTTTTACGTTCATAATTTGCGAACCCAAGTGAAAACTGATGGCCTTCAGTTGCACCAAGTCATTATGACTGGCTAAAACAATGGCCTCGCGGGCTGATAAAAAATCTAAACCAAATTTAGAATTTTTTAATGCCGTCGCAATCGACGGATGAGTTTCGGCATCAATTTCGGGATTAATACGTAAACCAATACTTACTTTTTTATTTTTCTGGACGGCAATTCGCATAATGCGCTTAAGCTCGGAAACACTTTCAATATTAATTTGGTAAATATCATTTTCAATGGCCCAAGTTAATTCTTGTTCAGACTTCCCAACGCCTGAAAAAATAATATCGGCGCAAGTAAAACCAGCCTTCAACGCATGTTTTATTTCACCCAGCGAAACTACATCGATGCCGCAGTTCATACGCTTAAATAAACTTAAAATTTCTAAGCTAAAATTAGCCTTCATCGCATAATGCAAGCGGCCTAACTTCGACCATTGTTGAATCCAATGGATGCGCTCTTCGATAACGCTTAAGTCATACAAATAAACGGGCTGTTCGTAATTCTTCACCGCGTCTGCTAAGCGATACGACTTATTTCCAAAGTGTAGATCAGAACCTTGATAGGAGAAAAGCTTTCGTGACATTTAATTACTTTTGCATAAAAATACTCTGTATGGAAATGTTCAAATTTGGCGAAACAAAATTAGGTCTTCCGATTCACGCTTACCGCTTCAAAAGTAAGGTTACGACAGGCAAAAAAGCTCACGTTTTAGTCATCGGCGGGGTGCACGGCGATGAGCCCGAGGGCGTTGTGGCTAGTCGCTGTCTTTTAGAAATTTTTAGAAATCAATTTGATCTGGATCTGACTATAACGCTTGTGCCTGAATTCAATCCCGAAGGCGTTTTATTAAAAACCCGCGGTAACGCAAATAAAGTCGATCTAAACCGTAATTTACCGACCAAGGATTGGACTTCGGTTGCAGCCAGCGTGCGCTATCATCCGGGTCCTTATGCACTCAGCGAAAAAGAAAATCAGGCCTTGGTCACCTGGTTAAATGAAAATCCGGTGCAATTAATTATCTCTCTGCACTCTTGGAAGCCCATGTTGAACACGAACGGTGATATTCCGGAAGCTTTAGTTATTTCAAAATTAACTGGTTACGTGATTGAACCCGATATTGGTTATCCGACCCCGGGTTCTTTAGGAACTTACGCGGGTTTAGAAAAAAATATTCCTACATTAACTTACGAAATCGAGCGCGATATTACTTTTGATGAAATCGTAAAAAAACAAGTGCCGGCGATTATTGCGGGTTTAAACGAAGCCGCACGTCTTAGAAATAAATAGGATTCAAATGAAAGATCAAATTAACCAGCTTTTTGACAATGTCGCAAAACCTGATTACGTAATTACTGCTGCCGACACCGAGGCGGTGCAATCAGTCATTCACGATATCGATTTCGGAAAGATTCGCGTGTGCGAAAAAACATCGACCGGCTGGGTTACCAATGACTGGGTTAAAAAAGCAATTCTGCTTTATTTTAAAGTACAAAAAATGCAGCTGATTGAAACTGAACACTGGAACTTCTTTGATAAAATTCCGTTAAAAAAATGGAATGGATCCGAAGGCGTACGCGTCGTTCCCCAAGCTTTAGTTCGAGTCGGAAGCTTTGTCGAAAAAGGTGCGATACTAATGCCTTCCTACATTAATATTGGCGCTTACGTGGGCGCCAATACCATGGTTGATACTTGGGCCACCGTGGGCTCGTGCGCGCAGATTGGTGCAAATGTACATTTATCCGGGGGCGTCGGTATTGGCGGAGTTTTAGAACCGGCCCAAGCCCAACCCGTTATTATCGAAGACGATTGTTTTTTAGGAAGTCGCTGTATCGTGGTTGAAGGCGTACACTTAGAACAAGGCGTGGTTTTAGGCGCGGGCGTGATCTTAACCGCCTCTACTAAAATTATTGATGTGACCGTTCCAAATGCTCCAGCGATTAAAGGCCGCGTACCCGCTAATTCGGTGGTGATTCCGGGAGTGCAAAATAAAACTTTTGCCGGCGGAACTTTTGGCGTGCCTTGCGCATTGATCATTGGCCAAAGACAAGAGTCGACAAATAAAAAAACATCTCTAAACCAAGCTTTAAGAGATTTCGAAGTCAGCGTTTAATTTTTTTGTCTAAGTAAAATTGCGGGCTCGATCTTTAAAGTTGATCGGGCTGGAATATACGAACCTAAAAATGCCAATACCAAAGCAATCGAAATAACTCCAAAACCAAAACCAAAATCTACCAGCGCCGGAATGGATGAGTCATAATAGATATTTGGCAAAACATGCACCGGATATAATTGGAGATAAAAGCTAATTCCTAGCCCTAAAACCGATCCCAATGCCAAAGCTCCACCGGAGATCCATAAGCCCATTTGAGTAAATAACCACAAGGTTTTTTGCTGCGAAAGACCCAAGGTTTTAATGATCGCAATATCGCGTTTTTTTTGCGACATTAATAAAGCCAGTACGGTTAAAATAGAAGAAGACGCAATCAAACCCGCTAGTCCTAAAAAAACTCCAATCATCGTTTTTTCCATTAACAGCGCAAAAAATAAATCAGAATTTTTTTCTTGCCAAGTTTCGGCGACGATTGATTTTTTTTGTAAAGCTTCTTTAATTGAATCTGCATCAGATACCTGACTAAACCAAATATGAAAGCCTCTTTTACGACTCAGTGTTTTAGCAAATGAGGCTAATGTTTTTTCTGAGTTAAATAAAATAAGTTTTGAATCGAGATCATACAGATCCGTCGATAAAATACGACGAACCGTCACTTTTTGAAACAGCGGAGTTTCTAGTGAACTGAGTAATAAAGTTTCGGGCGGAATCAAAGTCACTTCATCACCCTCTAAAATTCCTAGTGATCTGGCTAAATCAACGCCTAAAGCAACTTCGTTTTCATCTAAACGCAAATCGGTTAGTTCATTTTCATAGAATTGCGATTGTAAGTTTCTAGTTTTTAAATTTTTTAATCTTTCGGACCAAATTTTCAAACCCTCTGTTCCATAACCAATCGCTTGCGATCCACGAAACTGGCCATCAATCGTTCGTAAAATAAGATCAAAGGTTTGGTAAGGTACAAAAACCTGATCGGGCGCGGTGGCTTGAACGATGGAATCATCTATTTCTAAATTTGTGGTCACCAAATGAGGTTCCAGGGCCATAATTCTATTTTTAATATTTAAATTCATTCCGTTCATCACAAATAGCACGACAAAAAAAGCCATGATACTGAGCGAGATCGCAATAAATGAAAGAATCGTAATTCGGCGAACTAAAGCTCCTGAACGGCTAGATAAAATAAGCTTTTGTAAAAAATAAAGACTCAACGATGATGGTTTCACTCTACCGCAAGTATGTCTGTAGCTTGACTAGAAGTGAACGGCTTTTTTGAAATTTTCTTCGTCTTCTAGATAAAGTAAACCGTCTTCGACGAATAATTTGCTTGATTCAAGGTGACGCAGCGCTGCTGGGTGGTTATTCGTTAAAAATATATGACGTAAATGCCCACGACGCTGCATTAATTGAATCCAATCTAGATAATCTAGAAATGTTTTTTCATTCATACCAACCGCCGGGTCTTCCAGGGTCAACATCTGTGGCTGATTTAACGTTGCCGCGATTAACATAACTAATTTTTGTACTTCATAAGTAACATCACGAAATTTTTTTTGTAATAAGGCGGGAGTAAATTCAAAGTGATCCCGGGCTTCTTTTAAAACCTGCTTGCGCTCACAAGACTGGGTTAGGATTGTAAGAATCGTTGCATCAGGCTGCGGACGCTGGTGCTCAAAGTAGCTGCCAATTAGCTTTTGTCTGGGTAAAACGTCTTCCTCTGAATCGAATAAATTAAATTCATTCCAAATAATTCGACCACTTTGCGGAGCTTGCCGTCCCGCCAATACGGAAAGCAAATGAACGGCGTGCGCGGGGTTTGAAGACTCCAGCACGATCGTTTGATCCATCGGAATTTCAATATCGACCGATTGTAAAATCGGATCAAAACCTTCAATAAAAACAGATACATTTTCAAAAGTAATTTGATCAAGACTTAGATGATTTGAATTCGACTGTCCCATATTACTTTATCGGGACAAAAAGAAATAAACTAAAGCACTCGACCAAAGGCTGAGTAAAACATCGATTTAAAGGTCTCGATAAAGATATCCAACAGCGGATATTCTTTACCGCTATGTGGAATTGGATACTGCGTGATTTGAATTTTAGCGGGAAATAAAGTTCTAAAAATACGATAGGCCCGGTACATATGTAATTGCGAAGTCATTAAAAGTACTTGTTGGCAGCCTAAAGTTTTAACCACCGCTAAACTTTGTACCGCATTTCCGTAAGTACTACCTGACACTTTTTCTAAAATGATATCTTCCGGCTGAACCTCGGGATAAAATGGCAACTGCGGAAAAATCTCATGCAGTTGGGCCTCTTTAAAAACGCCCGAGATAACTAGTTTTCTAATTTTTTTTTGCGCCAATACCTCAAAAGATTCACGAATTCGACCGGGACCACCCGTAAGCACCACACCACAGTCATGGGTGTTCAGGGTATCTAATGGGATGATCGTTTTAACCGATAGCACATCTTTTGCCTCCCCGGCAAAAAAATAAATCAGCGCGATAACTAGCGCTGATAAGATAAATATTTTTTTATACTTAGTTCGCATGGAAGTGAGCAAGCACTTCAATTTCCACGTTTACATTTTTAGGTAAAGCAGCCACCGCCACCGTTGAGCGAGCCGGTGGTGAAAAAGTAAACTTCTGTGCGTAGACTTCATTAACTGCCGCAAAGTCAGCCATATTCGTTAAGTAGATTGTCGTTTTAATGATATGAGCAAATTTCAAATCCGCCGCTTTTAAAACCGCTTCAATGTTATTTAAAACCATTTCGGTTTGTGTTTTGATATCCCCCGTAAAAACTTCTTGAGTTTTAGGATCGATCGGGATTTGGCCCGAACAAAACAAAAATTCACCCATTTGAATGGCTTGTGAATACGGGCCTACGGCTTTAGGGGCTGAATCGGTACTGATAACTTTTTTCATAAAATCTCCTCAAGTAATTTTCTTCTAAATAAATTGAATAGCTAAAAATAAAAAATAACTCCCGCGCGGAAAGGATCGTCCCCTACCGTACGAAAGCGTGTGTCTTTCACTGATGAAATTCCGACCCCTGATTCAAAGGTAAAGGCTAAATTCTCTAAACCCGACAGAAAAAATTCGGCACCCAAAACTGCTAATATTTCAACGCCTGAATTTCGGCCTGAAGTGGGAGTTTCAAAACTTGATAAGCCTAATTGGGCACCTGTATAAAAATTTAAATTATTTTCCATAAAGATAATTTTCCGCATTCCCGCGTGCACTTGATAGGCTGAATAATCTTTTTCGGTATTGATTCCAGCACCACCGGTGAAAGCAAAATCTTTTACCGCGTAATAAACGACCGCAATCGAAGGCAAACTAAGCGCGGTATTATTTTTAAAACCTAAACCTAATCTTTCATGCAGATCTTTAGCTAAAACACCTTCAGAAAATACCAGCAAAATGGCTAAAAGTACTAAAGCACGTAGCGAATTTAAGAATTTCAAATTGACCTCTTTTCTCAGAGCCTAGCAAATCACTTTTTTAACGACTACGAAGTGTTTTATTTGACACCCCAGTCCACAACGAGTTTGATATTAAAAACGCACTTTTCAGGAGGACTTATGTTCAAAGTTAAGATCACGCCTAAATTCATGTCTGTATTTATAGCAGCGGTCTTGTTTTTTCACTTTGCTCCCGTAACGACCTGGGCAGCTACTTTAAAAACCGAAGCCGGCACCGAGAAGTTTGAAAACGTGACGTTATTAAAATCAACCACTTTAGACCAGAACGAAAAAGATAAAAGCGTGATGACTTTAGTTTCTCACGGAATGCGTAAAAAAGCGGTTTTTGGATTGGTTCCGGTGCGTGTTTATGTATTACAATTTTTAGCCGCGCATCCTGAGAAATTAGTTAAAACTGAATCTGGCGTATTAGCTTCGTTAAAAGCGGCTGGTCCAATTCAACTTCGTTTAACTTTTACCCGTGACTTACCAGGTAGCAAAATCGCCGATGCTTTTAAAGATGGCCTGGAAGCGAACAAAGTGAACGTAAAAAAATTAAGTCTGGAACTTGAACAAGTTTTAAGAGAAATCCAAACGATGGAAGAGTTTAAAAAAGGCGAAAGCTTTTCGGTCACGGCATCTTGGAAAGATTCACAGGCGACAATTTATCTTGAAGACCCTAAAGGCACCCTAAAATCGATTACGGGCCCACAAGAATTTGCAGAACAGTTTTTATCAATTTGGTTTGGCCATCCGTCGGATAATTTATTAGGAACTTTAAAAAAGGAATTAGTTAAATAATATGATTGCCGCAGAAAAGTATCGCATCGTTAAATATGTTTTAGTGTCTGCAGTTTTACTTTTGTTCGCTTACACTTTTACACCTTTTTTTACCGCTATTCTTTTAGCGGTGCTTTTTGCATTTGCTTTAGAAAGTCGTTTTAAAAAATTCTCTAAAAAAAATATTAATCGTCCTTGGCTAACGATTGCATTTTTAGTCGGAATGTTTTTGCTGGTGACAATTCCCGTGGGCTTAGTGGTCGTTAAAACGATATCAACCGTTAAAAAATATTCGGACGTTGGTTTTCAAACAACGCCGCTTTATATGTCGACCGAAAAAATGGTTCATCGCTTCACGGAACAAATTTACGGCGTCGCGAACAAGATCGATGTTGATTTAACTCATCTGCCGCAGCCAAGTGATATCGTTAGTAAAGGTGCAGTCATTGTGGGCGCAGCTGCGACAGGATTACTAGGCATTTTACCAGATATTGGGTTGGGAATTTTTGTCTTTGCCCTAGTTCTTTACTTCCTATTAACTGAGTCAGAAAAATTAAAAAAAGGTATTTTAAAGTTAGATCTGGTGGCGCCTAAAGAACTGGATCAAATGATTATGACTACTCAAAAAAGTAGCTACACGGCCTTGGTTGCGTCCGCAATGATCGGCTGCGTGCAAGCGGGAACTTTATCTATCATCGCTTACTTTTTTGGCTTTACGGAATTTATGGTTTTATTTGTGATCACTTTTATTTTCTCTTTAATTCCCGTGATAGGGGCCGCTCCCGTGGCCATATTTTTAGCTTTAACCGCATACATCCAAGATCAAAACGGCGTCGCAATCTGCATGCTTGTGACCGCTGTGATTGTGGGTAGCGTGGATAATATCGTTAAGCCATTAATTGCAAATTCAAATGATGAAGTTCATCCAATCGTATCACTTTTATCTTTGATCGGGGCGATTATGGTTTTTGGTGCTCCGGGGATTTTACTTGGTCCCGTACTAACTGATTTAGCCTACAACATTGGGCCTATTCTTTTTCCATCCAAAGATGTTTAAAGACCTAAAGTCGTCTCCTTGTAAAACAACTTGTCAGTCTATTATTCTGTAAGGCCACGTACGGCCTTTTATCATGAAAGCCAATGGCGCCTTAATTGCTTTGTATTGAGTGGAGCAGTCCCTGTCAAAATAATTGACAGCCTTGTTGCACGTAGGAGTTTTTATGAAGCGCATTTTACCCATCATCGCGACCGTGTTTTCAAGTGCTACGCTTTTTGCGGCGGCGCCGTCAACTTCGCTAAGTACAAAAATGACTGAATTTAGCATGCCTCCCGGCTACGAATGCCCGCTTTTTTCTAACTCACCCTACGGTGATATGTTAACGGCCTTAGATAAAATGCAAGATAACTTGAATAAAGTTTTTCAACAATGCGGCAATAAAATTGAAGATACAAAAACAATTCAGACCGCAAATGAATTACGTAATAAAATTTTTGACGCTCAAAAAATGCAGTCCAGTGGTCAAACTTTTAAATTAAACTCGACGGCCGACGCCATCGTTACTTTAACCACTCATTTACAAAAATCTTTAGTCAGCTTGGCGGCATCGAAAACATCGGCCTGTTACCAATCAGAATCGCAATTCCGTAGCGTGATTTTTTCGATCAACGATACCTTTCAAAGCATGGCTCCGTTAGTGATTGATTTAGTTTCTAAAAACCCGGGCTTAGCACAAAGCTTAGGGCCGGCCGTGAAAATTTTTGCGGGCGCCGATGCAATTTCTAAAAGTTTAACTTTAATTGAACAAATCGCGAAAGATTCTATTCAGTTCGATATGACAGATCCAGAGTTACGCTTAAATACCGTAAAAAACATCTGTCAATTTATGAAGCTGTACAACCGCTTAGATTCTTTACGTTTATATCGTTTAGGACAAATTCAATCGGTCAGCGAAAAATTTGTCGCTGAAATCAAAGAAAAAAACGCTAAAGTCGATGAACTTAAACGCAGCCTGAGCATTAAACCCAAAAGTGGAATTGGCGCGGAAGGTGCCACGTATATGTTTTCGCGTATTGAAGGTGATGATGACCTTTCAAGTTCGGAAGGAAAAGTTCGCTTATTTTCAGAGCTTAAAAGCGGCTTAGCTGACCAACAGAATAAAGTTAAATTAGCGATAGATATTTTTGAAAGTTCAAAACAAAAAGACCAAATCCCCGAGATTTCTCAGTGCCAAGTTATTCTAAGCACGTTAGCAAATAGCACGCTAACTCAGTATAAAGAAAAAGTAGAAAAATTTGCCAATGCAGTCGGCGATCGCAGCGACTACCGTTTGCAATTAGATATTTTAAAAGCTTATGAAGATGATATTCGTGCGGCGACGAAAACTTCTGACCGTAACTTGTGCGCGAAGCTTGGTTATGATTTATTAAATAAGCTTGGTGTATTTTTAGATTCAAGCGCCGGCATTTTAGCTAACTTTGAAAATCGTATGATTTCTGAAAAAGGCGAGTTTTATGTGTTTCAAGCGCAAGAATTAAAAACCAAAGAAATCGAGGCAAAAGCGATTGAATCTAACTACGCTAATTTAAAAACAATGTTAAATTACGCATCGTTTGAATCAAGTGAAGTTGAAAAAAGAGCCAAGGGTATTTACAAATATTTATTTGCCGGCCCAGATAAAGTTGAATCCGATTGCAAAAATAGAGTAGAGAAAGAAAAATGTGACCTTGCCGATGGTATTGCAGGTATAGCGAAAGCTTATTATCAAGAATATCGTAATCAAGGTCCGGTGTATGAGTTAATTTTAAATAATGAGCTTTATTTTAAATCAGCTTACAGCGAAATGTTAAAAGCGATCACAAAGGTACAAAAGTATGAAGATCAATTTGTAGCCGCTCCGAAATCAACCTCTCACGTAAGTCGCGAAGTATTTAATGATTACATCGAGCGTCGCCAAAAAAATGCATTTGAAATGCCACACATCTCTTTAAAATATTTAGTCAAAGGTACGTCCGCCCATACCGTGATGTGTTTGGACTTAAATAATGCCGTCGAGCAGTATGCAGTTGCCGCCACTCACATGATGAGCAGCGTAGGTCTGTGTGAGATTATTAAAAATGTTTTAAGTCAGCCTAAAGTTTCTGAGAAACTAAAAAGCTATTGTTTACCTTTAAATGATCAAGTAGCTTCGGGTATTAACAACATGCGCTTTAAAATGATGGGCGAATTTGACGGTACGACCACCGCCCGCGAAGGCAATATCACACGATCATTTGCTCGTGCTCCCCGAACTTTTGTAGAAAGTTTGCAAGTTAAAGTGATTGAACTAGGCTGTAGGAAATAGTCTAGTTCGTAGATTTTAGAAAATGAAGATCAATACAGTCTTCCTGATACAAACCAAAGCCAAAACGAAGTCGCGTACCGCGGTAGTCAGTATGCACTTTGTTCGCGCGTAGTAAATCATGTAGTTCTTTGGTTTTATCCGCATCACCAATTTCAAAAGCAAAGAAATGCCCGTGCTGGTTAAAGTCTCGGCGTAAAATATTTTTCTCGTTTAGAATCGGATGATGCAAACCTGCTAAGTGCTGCAAAAAATTTTTCTGCATTTTCTGAATTTGACGATGAATCTTTGCCACCGTCAGGGCCTCTTTACGAAAAAGCTCTAACACCGCTTGCAGACGATACAAGCCTGAAAAATCCATTGTCGAGCCCGCAAAGCGGTAGCCATCGTTTGAATAGACAACCTCACTACCTTGTTGCGCCAGATCAGAAAATCCCGCAAACCAGCCCGTATACTCGGGGCGCAGTTCACAATTTTTCGGAACACTCATAAAACAACAGCCCTCGCCGCCTTGGGCGTATTTATAAGAACCCGAAATGTAAAAGATGCGATCGGCAATCGCGGACAAATCGGTCGGTACGGCCATAAAGCTATGGTACCCATCGATGACGATGATGGTTTTTGTATCTTTCACCGCATGTACGATTGCCGTTAAATCTTGAACGACAAAACCAGAATTAAAAAATACGTGGCTTAAAAAAATCAGATCGTAATTCTTAGTTTTAATTTGCTTGATAAAGTCTTTTTCAAAATTTTCACTAACTTTAATTTTATCAACTTGCGCCTTACCTGACTCACTTAACCGATTCACTTGACGGTCGAAGCTGTAAAATTCAGAATCGGTCGTTAATACTTGAATGGGTTTAGCTAAATCAAAACATGAAAATAAACGATACACAAATTCATGGGTATTCGGAGCAAAAACAATTTGATTAGGGCTAGGTAAGCTTAGTACATCAGCGATGAGCGCTTGCGTTGCGGGAATTTTCTTACCGAAAAAATAATCCCATTTATCATCGACATATTTTGCCGAATCGTCCCAGTATTGCAACATTGCGTGCCTCGTTACATCAGGCCAGTAGTGATGACTGTGGGCTACATAGTGCTGCACATGCGGATTTGAGTGAATAAAATGCTGGTAAAAACGCTTAGGCATTGAAGTTTAGTTTCTGACGTACTTCACTCGGAATTGCGGGTAATTGACTGCGCGGAACTAAAAAAGTAGATAAATTAAATAAATCCATGAATACACGATTATTATCTGCGGCCTTTTTTAGATATTGGTGGCCCGATGAACCACCGGTTCCGATTTTACTTCCCAGCATTCGCTGCGCAAGCAAGGCATGGCGGTAACGCCATGTTGTAAAGTTTTCGTCAATATCCATCATGGCGCTGAACATTTGGTAAGGCATTGCTAGCATCGGTTCATCACGGTAAAGCGCAATAAATAAGGCATTGAGCATCGCTTTTTGTGAAAGTTTTCTTTTGCCTGCTTCCACAATTTTATGATGTTCTTCGGTATTAAATAGACTGTCGAAATTTTCTTGAGTCATACGTAAATTTTCAAGTTGCATTTTTTTATCAGCTTCTGACAGATTTGCCATATTCGCATGAATCGTATCGGCATCACCTTTAAGAATATGGGTAATTGTTTTTTTATACTCTTCCCAAAAATTAAAGTTATTCGTTGCCGTAAACGGCATGCGCTCTAACCAAGCTTCGACTAATTTAAGTAATGAAGGAATATTTTCTAAGGCCGCTAATTTGTCGCGATCTTTTTCGGTTAATCGTCCCATGAAAAATTCACGGTCGATACTTTCGCGGTTATTGGTATTTAAACCTAATTTAATTTCGATTTCGCGAAATTGCGTACTTTGAAAACCTGAAGCCGGAACCAATAAACTACGAAACTCTAAAAAATCCATCGGCGTCATTGTTTCTAAAATACCTAAATACGACAGTAACATTTCTTGAATTTTTGTAATGCGGTCTAATCTTTGAATAATAAAACCAAATTCATTATCGGCCACTTGAGGTTTAGAAAAAATCGCCATCACTGAATTTAAGTCATGCAAAATTTGCTTAAACCAAAGCTCATAAGCTTGGTGAACCACGATGAATAAAGTCTCATCATGCGCTTCCGGATTTTCTGGATCGGCATGTTTGCGACTTAAGGGTTGCTGGCAGTCTAAAAAAGAATCTAACTTTAAATAGTCATTATAATAAACGGGACCCTGATTTTTGTGCATGCTAAATCCTTGGTTAAAGACAAATTATCGTAAGCGTTAGAGCATTTGGCAAGGGGGAAATTTTCTACATATTTGTCATAATTCCCTACGTCTGAAGTTCATTTACGATTAAACCTTCTCGTGGCTTCATAAATGTTTGCCAGCTTCTTGCATCAAATATTTCTATGAATAAAAAAGCAAAAAATGAATTAATGTTTTTAATGGGACTTGGTGCACTTGCCTCTGTATTATTTGGCCGAAAAAAATTGGCCGCTGGCTTGGCGCTTGGCACGGCCGCCGTGGCTTTTTCAAAGAAAAAAAGCGCAGACTCTTTTGATGGAAAAGTCGCCGTCATCACGGGTGGATCTCGTGGCCTCGGTTTGGCTTTGGCTAAAAAATTAGTGATCGAAGGTTCCCGCGTCACGCTGCTGGCTCGTGATTTAGGCGAGCTAGAAAAAGCGAAAGAGCACTTATCAAAATTCACTAGCGCAGATAAAATTTGCATTTTTCAATGTGATGTTACCGATCAAGAACAAATGATCGAAGCGCTGCGTACCACGGTTAGACACTGGGGTTCGATTGATTTATTGATTAATAATGCGGGGGCGATTATTGTCGGTCCTTTTGAATCGATGACGATGACTGATTTTGAAGCGCAGATGAAATTACACGTCTACGCAAACATTCATGCAACAAATGAAATTCTGCCCATATTCCGCCGTCGCGGGGGTGGACGCATCATTAATATTTGCTCAATGGGGGGGAAAGTTGCGGTGCCTCACATGCTTCCCTACAATACTTCAAAATTTGCGTTATCCGGGTTCTCGCAAGGAATTACGGCCGAACTTTCGCGTGAAAACATATCGGTCACGACCGTTTATCCAGCCTTGATGAGAACGGGATCACCCATTCAAGCCGTATTTAAAGGTGATGCAGAAAAAGAATTTGCTTGGTTTGCAAATGCGGATGTTTTACCGGGTTTGTCTTTAGACGCTCACGATGCGGCAAACCAAATCATCGAAGCTTCACGTGATCGCCAAACTGAATTGGTTCCATCTTTGATTGGACGTGTGCGTATGATGGCCGCCGTACTTTTCCCTGAGCTAATGCAATCCGCGATGGGTCTGATGAATCGCTTGATGCCACGTCGTAATTCTTTCAACTACCGCACGGGGGCACAAGCGCAGACAAAAGATTCTTACGTTTTAAAAAGTTTGCAGCGCCGAGCGGAAAGCGCGGAGGCTGATCTAAACCAAACCGAGAAACATAATCCTGAATTCAATTTAGGAATTCAATAAAAGGAGACTACCCGATCTCGGGGTAGATCAAGTAGTGAGCGCTCAACAAGTAGTAAGCGCTTAAGTTTTGGTAAGCTAGAAAAAAATTCTGAGGAGGATTTATGTTCGAACAAAAATTAAAAGGTAAAATAATTGCGATGATGGCGACCGACGGTTTCGAAGAGTCGGAACTTTTTGAACCCAAAGAAGCTTTTGAAAAAGCGGGCGCCCGCGTGGACATTGTCTCGATTAAAGAAGGCGAAATTAAAGCTTGGAACAAAGATAAATGGGGTAAAACAATTAGGGTGGACGTTTTAGCTTCTTCAACCAACGCCGATGATTACAACGCTTTGGTCTTACCCGGTGGAGTTATGAACCCCGATCAATTACGCATTGACGAAGACGCCGTACATTTTGCAAATCAATTTATGATTGCGGGTAAACCAATCGCTGCGATTTGCCACGGTCCTTGGCTATTAATCGAAACTGGCATCGTCCGTGGTCGCACTTTAACTTCATGGCCTTCTTTAAAATCAGATTTAACAAACGCTGGTGCTAAATGGGTTGATCAAGAAGTGGTCGTGGACAATGGCTTAATCACTAGCCGTAAGCCCTCAGATATTCCCGCATTTTGCAAAAAAGTGATCGAAGAAATAATCGAAGGAGTGCATACGCCACTTAAATCAAAATCATCTTTAACAAGCGAGCGCGCAATTTTAACTTAATAAAGGCAACACCATGGCTGATGAAAGATTAATTCAAAACGTCGCAATTTTGGGGGCCTCGGATGACCGAGGTCGTTTCTCACACCAAGCATTTATGCTTTTAAAAAGAATGGGCTACAATCCCTTACCAATTAGTAATAGCACTAAATCCGTCGAAGGCGTAAAAACCTTCGCTCATATTACCGATATCCCGATTCCTTTTCATACTTTAACTATGTACGTGCGCCGTTCGATCTCATCACAAATTCAAGATGAGATCTTAGCCGCCCGTCCTGACCGAGTGATCTTTAACCCGGGCACTGAAAATCCATTATTAGAACACGCCCTCCGCAGCCAGGGCACACACGTCGTAAACGCTTGCACACTTGTGCTATTGCAAGCCGGAGAATTCGATAAAGCTTAATTAACTGCCAAATTGGGTAGCTATTTACAATAAATAACCATTAAATAAATGGCTGTCTTGATTTTAGCGGCGATTGTAACTATAACTTTGTTCTGTCTTATCTCTGTGGTGGCCATAGCTCAGTTGGTAGAGCACCGGATTGTGATTCCGGTTGTCGCGGGTTCAAGCCCCGTTGGTCACCCCAATTTTCTTCTCTTCTAAAGCTTCGATAAAGCTAACTTCGCGAAAATACAAAACAAGTAGAATCAATGGGTTACGAAACCATATAACAGCGATTCGTCACATGAAATCACAAGTCGTCACGCGATTTGGCTATCATTGGCTATCACTTGGCTATCAGTTTTCGAGATCAATAAACCACTCATCTTTTTTCTATCTTTTTATCGGGATACCTTCGTCAAGGGAGTTATGAACCTAAGTGACCAAGTTTATTAAAAAATCGGCCCTGGCTCTTTTCTCTTTTCCTCCTCACCACCCCGCCTCTACGAGACAGGGTGGTGAGGAGGGATAAACTCGCCAGGGCCTACCAGTAAAAAGAACAAAAAACAAAATAGATAAGAGGTGGGAATTTTTAATAAATAAAGAAAGAAGAAGAAAGAATGAATACTTTAAGTAATACAGTGCAAACAGAATTTGAAAACATAGGTCACTTTAAGAACAATGAAAAACTAATTTCTGGGAACCAGAAATTAACATTATCAAAAGCGATTTGTTTAACTCAGAGGGACTATGAACTCTTAAGATTTTTGATAGAAATGAAGTTCGCGTCCGTTATAGAGATATGTCATAAGTTTTTTACCAACGTTCAGCCAGAAAACATAAATGGTGTAAACACTTATGCGATCAAGCGCCTGGTGCAACTTAAAAAAGAAGGATTTTTAAATTCGACAAAGGCTTTTGATGCGTCTAAAAGGTTATTCTACCCGACACAAAAAGCATATAGTTCTTTAACTAAAGTATTCCCGGGCGAAGGACTTCCTAAACCTGGGAAAACAATCGATGGCCGAACGGTCGTTCACGATTACTACCTTTTGATTTTAAGATTGAAGCTTGAATCTCAGTTTAATGCAACACAGTGGATTTCGGATAGGACACTTCGAGCGGCCACGGGGAAACCAGATTCCATTATCGGTAATGATACTCCCGACGGGATCTACACAGATGCTGAGGGGGAAATTGTAGCTCTTGAGCTCGAAGTCTCGGTCAAAACAAAAGCAAGGTACTTAAATAAAGTGAACAACTACGTGAAACTGATTCGGGAGAATAGAACTAATCCAGAGATGTTTAAAAAAGTTCACTACGTCGTTTTTTCGGATACCAGCAGAAAACTTCTTGAAGCCTACATTGGAATTTATAAGCAGTTTTTTAAAATCGAAATGGCAACTAAATACAATCTAAAGAACGGACTTTTCGCATGAATATGTTAAACCAACTGAAAACGATGAGTAAATTTAAAAAACCCGACGGGGTGGGCTTAGGAAAGATTCCAGGTCTACTCACTCAAGAAGAAATCTTAACCGAAGGCCAATTAAATCATCACGTCCACATTGTCGGCGCGAGTGGTTTTGGAAAAACAGTTTTAATCAGTCACATCGTAAAAGACAGGATTGAGAAAGATCGCGGCCTTTTATTTCTTGATCTAAAAGGCGACATCGAGACTATACATAAGTTTACTGGCTACGCTGTAAATGCAAATCGCCAAAAAGACTTGATGATCTTTAGTCTTTCAGACCAAGACATCTCACTCCCCTACAATCTCATTCAAGATGGAACTCCAACACAGTTAAGAGATAAGATCATGTTATCACTCAACTGGTCCGAAGAGTTTTACAAAAACCAATCGGCAAGCTTTCTTTTAAAACTATTAATAGGACTTTGCTGGCTCAGAGATAACACCGGACTCGTGTTTACGTTATCGACGGTCCTTAAAGCGACAGAGAGCCTTGATTTTATTCAAGCCTTAGCCGAGAGAATACCCGAAGAACGGAAAAGAGAAAAGTTAGCGATTGAGAGCTGTTATAACTTTTTAACGAATAAAGATAATAGCTTTTCGCTACAAGGTTTACGGACCCAATTAGAATCTTTAGTTCTTTCAGACTTCGGAGAGCTTATTTCATCCTCTAAAAATGGTATTAATCTATTTCATGCGATACGCGATAAAAAAATTATTTTTATCTTTTTAGATTCCCGAAGGTACGGCGAATCAGCGAAAGCGATTGGAAAATTTATTATCCAAGATTTAAAAATGGTTTCTAGCCGAATTGATGCAGAAATCTTGAAAGATAGTCGCGATGCCTTTTCGGTTATTATTGATGAATTCGCAGATTTAGCTGGGGAAGACTTTATCGGCTTTTTAGACCGCGCCCGAAGTTCAAAAATTAGTATCACAGTCGCACATCAAGAAATTTGTGACCTACTTCGCATCAGCCCTGAATTCGCCGGAAGACTTATGGGAAATACATCGACTCTCTATGCTTTTTTGCAAAAGAGGCCCGAAAGTGCAGAACTTATTTCATCCATCGCTGGAACTAAAAAAGTTTGGAAAGAAACCCATCGATCAGAAAAGATGCTCTTTTTTGATATGCCAACAGGTGATAAATCAATTCGAGAAGTGGAGGAGTTCAACATTCATCCGAATACAATTAAAAGTTTCGGAGTGGGAGCTTGCGTGTGTGTTAAAAAATACCCGACGGCTAAATCTTACGTCGTTCGGGTAAGATATGGA
>JACMRL010000005.1 GCA_014376435.1 Bdellovibrio sp.
CCACCGGCTAATCCCACGTGGCTGGCAATGTATCCGGAATTTCTACCCATGACTTCGACGATAAAAATTCGGTCGTGGCTGTCCGCAGTATCACGAATTTTATCAATCGCTTCCATCGCGGTATTCACTGCGGTATCAAAGCCAATCGTATCGTCAGTGCCGTAAACATCGTTATCAATCGTACCCGCAATTCCTACGACCGGAATTTTATGCTCTTCCCACAAAGCTTGTGCTCCACGAAAAGATCCATCGCCACCGATGCAGACTAAGCCATCAATACTGTGAGAACGTAAATTTTGCGCCGCTTGCGCACGGTATTCAGGTTTCATAAATTCATTCGAGCGCCCGGTTTTTAAAATCGTACCGCCACGCTGAATAATGTTCGCCATATCACGCATTTGCAACTGACGAATATTATTTTCGATCATGCCGGTATAACCCTGCATAATTCCAAAAACTTCAATGCCCTGGGAAATAGCCGAACGAACCACCGCGCGTATTGCCGGGTTCATTCCGGGAGCGTCTCCGCCACTAGTGTAAACGCCAATTTTTTTAATTTGAGAAGGAGTAAAAGCCATAGAAGATTGTGAACTTTTAAAAGCCTAAAGGTCAATGTTTAGGGAATAAAAAAAGCCCCGGCGAAGTATTATTTCATCGGGGCTTTTTTAGTGAATCAAATAAACTTTGTTAATTATTTAACTAAGTGTTTGAATTCAGCGCCAGCGCGGAACTTAGGAGCCCAAGCAGCAGGAATTTTAATCGCTTTTCCAGTTTGTGGATTGCGGCCCATGCGAGCTTTACGTTTAGCTTTTGTGAATGTACCGAAACCAACTAGTTTCACGTCATCACCTTTTTTAACTGTTTTTTTCACGTTCGTGATAAAACAATCAACGATGTTTTCGCATTGTGCTTTTGGCATCTTTGTTTCAGTCGCGATCTTTTCGATCAATTGCGCTTTATTCATGGGTCGTTCTCCTTCTTGAGACGATTCGCTTGTTGTTGTAAGCGAGGGTGGTTGTTGTAACTTCGTGTTGCTAAGCTATCATCCGTGATGATTCAATCAGAAAACAAAAATGTATTTTCGTCAAGATATACAATGACGCGAAAGCTAGGAAGCGCCTAGCTTTCGTGGAAGTTTAAACTTTGTGGTGAAAAAATTAAGTCGTTTTTAAATGATACTTAACACTGGTAACGATGACATTCTTTTTGTAGATCAAAGAAAGCTTAATCAGCCAAGCCGTTTGATTATGTAAAAGTTGGTGATACCATTTTGCGGTTAAGAATTCTGGAAAGATGACCGTAATGAACTCAGCCGGGTGCTCTTTAGAAATTTTATTAATAAAATCTAAAATAGGTTCAGAAATTGAACGATACGGAGACTCTAAAATATGTAGTTCGATATCCGGAAATTTTTCTTTCCATTGATCTTGTAATCTTTCACGCCCTTCAACATCACCGACTTTGACGTAACAAACTCGTAAATCGTTTCCGATGCTTTGACCGTAACGGATTGCATTCATAACGCCTAAGTGCAGACCCGAAATCGGAATAACAACGACGTGATTGGTCATTTTTTCGCACTTATCTATCAAGTAATGGGACTGCGAAAGCTCTCTTGAGAACATAACGTAATGCACATGAATCCGGTGAAATGTGTAAACGATGATCGGAATCAAAACGATGACCATCCAAGCGCCGTGAGTAAATTTAAAGCTCGCAATAACCACAAGAACAACCGCCGTCGTAATTGCGCCCGTTAAATTTATTATTAAAGAACTAACCCATTTTTTTTCGCGAAGGCGATAGTGGTGAACAACCATTCCGGCCTGCGAAAGAGTAAATGATAAGAAAACTCCCACGGCATAAAGTGGAATCAGATAATGCGTACGCCCGCCAAATAAGATAACTAGAAAAATTGAACAAATCGTCAATCCGATAACACCATTTGAAAAAACTAAACGATCGCCTATGCTGGCTAGCTGCCGAGGAGCATAACGATCCTTAGCTAGAAGCGAAGCCAGTCTAGGAAAATCCGCATAGCTGGTTGAGGCTGCTAAAAATAAAATAAGTGCGGTTGAAGCTTGCACAACATAGTAAAAATAACCGTCACCAAAAACAGATTTTGATAATGATGAAATCAGGGTTTGCCCCTCAATATGGGTCAAACCAAATTGGTTGACCAGGTAAGTAATTCCAGCAAATAAAATTCCCAAAATAACAACCATGCTCACTAATGTACGATTTGCATTTTTTGACTGAGGATGTTTAAAAAGTGGAATACCGTTCGAAATGGCTTCAATGCCCGTAAGAGCTGTACAACCAGACGAAAATGCTCTGAGTAGCAAAATAATTCCAATTTCCGGTAAGTGCGTGCTGACAACTTCCATGGCTACATGGCCCTCAATCGGGCCACGAATAATTCCTACGACAATCAGGCTGAGCATCGAAAAAATAAATAGATAGGTGGGAATCGCAAAAATAGTTGCAGATTCGCTAATGCCACGCAGACTTAAAATCATGATGATTAATATAATCCAAACACAGAAAAAAACTTGCACGCTCGCTAATTGCGGAAAAGCCGATATTAAATTCTCAACCCCGGCCGAAACTGAAACTGAAACCGTCAGAATATAATCTAACATCAACGCCGCAGCGGCCACCAGCCCAGCACCATTTCCTAAATTTTCTTTTGCAACGATGTACGCGCCGCCACCGTTTGGATACGCAACGATTGTCTGGCGATAAGAAATGGTAATAATAATCATCAGGGCCAAAATTCCAAGCGCTACGGGCAAAGACCACATCGTCGCCAGATAAACACCCGATAAAGCTAAAGGAATAATAATTTCTTCCGTGGCGTAAGCCGTCGAAGAAAGTGCATCCGAAGAAAGTACCGCAAGGGCTTTCCATTTCGGAATTAATTGATTGTGAGAGTGTGAAGAAGCAAGCGGAGACCCAATCAATACGCGGCGAAGTTTTGAGATGAACATGATTAAATTCCTCTTTAAGCTTTAACCATACTCCAGTCGTTCGCAAAAACAAGGGGTTAAGATTGGGGTTCTGAACCTTCAGAATCACCTTTTTCATCTTCTAAATCGACGTAGAGTTCAGAATCTTTTGATACGGGAATTGTATAGTTACCGCTGGCCCACTCGCCTAAATCAATCAGGCGGCATCTTTCTGAACAAAAAGGGCGATAGGGGTTTTCAGGTGTATAAAACGCTAAAAGCCCGCACTGCGGGCATTTAACTTCTCGAGTATTCGTCATTGCTTTATATTACAAACCGCAATTCATAGTTTGGCAACGCTTCATAGTACCGCGCGCCGAAGCCGTTCCGCCGATCAAGAAATTGAAGTTGAAAGAAGCATCTTCAATTTTACCTTGAGGAACCTGAATCGCCAAAGTTGTTCCCTGCATTCCGCTGCCTGTTGGTCCGTATCCGCGACCTTCAAAACCAGCTGAATTATTAATAACTGAAACTTCCATATTTAACTGCAAAGGATTTTTTTCTACGCCTGTGTAGTATTTAGGATCTGGAAACCATACACCCGTGGCCAATCCGACGGCAGCTCCCACTAATCCCCAGCCCGATGGAATTTGAGCTTGGTAATTAAAATATGAATTTTGCTTTGGGCGGGCAATGATCGTTGCGATTGCTGTGTTAGTTCCTGCATTTGGAAATTGGATGATAATATCTAAACTTCCACTTGTGTAGTAATCACAAGAAGATTGACCGTAGTTGTTAGCCGCGCGATCACACACACCCATTCCTAGTTTAAAAAAATCTTTCATCTTCGCCGCGTTGGTTATAGATAAGCTGGTTGTTCCTGAATAGTTATCAGCATAAAAACCGCTATTGTAATAGTAGTTTGCACTTGTCGTTACGCCACCGGCAGCATAACAAAGTCCGCCAGAATAGTATGTTCCCGCAGGGCAGGCTTGGTGGTCATCAGATTTGTTACTTCCGCATCCTGTGAATAGAACGCTCGATAATAATATTCCTGTTAGCCACATTAAATTCTTCATACAAACTCCTTGTTTCAATGATTTATATATTCAAGCCGGAGACCACTTCATAGCCAATCTATGGGCACTGACGTGTAAAAACATTAGACACTTACAAAAAACGCTTATCACTCGGGTTAATGTGAAACGCAAATTGTTGCAACTAGTTGCGGAAAGGCAACTAAGAATAAAAACGCCAAAGATTGATTTTTTCTCTTAAGAAGAGCACATTGTGCGTGTAAAACTGGAGAACCTTATGAAATCAATTCTACTTTTCGCGCTAATTAATCTTACTTTTCAATCTGCATTCGCTATTCAAGAATTAGAAACGGTCGTTACCGAGACAAAATTTAATTCATCAAGTCGCGTCGTCATCGATAAAGAAGAGATCGATAAATCACGCGCAAAAAACATTACAACTTTACTGGCGACCCAAGCGAATATCTCGATTGTGCAATCGAATTTTACGCCGACATCAATTTTCATGCGCGGCGGGGATTCCGGACATATTCTTATTTTGGTAGATGGAGTTCCGTTTTACGATGCTTCTTCGATTCAGCGTACGATCAATTTAAATACGATTGATATTAAATCAGTGCAAAAAATTGAAGTGATCAAGGGAAGCCAATCAGTTCTTTATGGTGGCCAAGCTTTAACGGGCGTTATCAAAATTGAAACTATTCCTAAAGAGCTAAAATCTTCCGGGCAAGTTTTAATTCAAGAGGGTAACTTCAATCAAAATTCTGTAGCTTTGGGAGGATTGAGAGCTTTTGATGAGCATTTTGGTGTAGTCGTTAGACACAGTTTTTCCCACAAAGAAGCAACTTCACCGGTATTGGATTCAAAAAAAGTTTATCCTACCCGATTAGCAACGGGCGAAATCGCGGGCGTCTACCGCGCAGAATTCGATGCGATTTTAAAATTCCAAACTTCCTTCGACCAAACGTATATTTCAACAACGGCGAATCCTTCGTTTTTAGCGGCCGATGCTGATGATTTTGTAACTTCAACTTATCAATCAACGGCCACGGGCTTAATCAATGCGAAAAATTTTTTCTGGGCGCCAGCTATTTCAATTTCTCATCAAGAAAATGCCCGTCAATTTGAGCAAGACGCCTTATTAGGCTCAGGAACTCCAACAAAACAAGATTATTTAGGTGAAGTAAATGTAGCACGTTTAGAATTCAGTCCATTGAAGACAACTTATTTTAATCTAAAAATAGGTGGCAGTTATAACCAAGAAAAAATGGTTTACCGCGATTTAGATGTTTTAAAATCTGATGTGCAAGATGAGTTCGCGGGTCTATTCGCAAAAAGTGAAGTTTTCTTAGGTGATTCAGTCAGGCTTGAGGCCGGGTCGCGCACGGACTACCGTCGCGGTAAAAATGCGATTGCTACCCACCAAGTAGGCCTAACACTTTTTCAAATTCTTAAGTTTGAGTACGCAACCGGTTTTAAACACCCAAGCTTATTTCAACTTTACTCAGCCTACGGCAATCCGAACTTAAAACCAGAAAGATCAACCAGTTATTCTGCCACGATTGAAGGAAATTTAACTGAAAATTTTTTTGCTTCAATCACGGGTTTTGAAACACGATTCGAGAATTTAATTTTAACCAAAGGTTTTCCACTTATTTACGACAACGTATCTAATTCACGTACGCAAGGGGCTGAATTTGTAACGGGCTATCGTTGGTTAGAACAAGGAATGACTTTTAATCTCTCGTTAGGATATCAAGAGCCTAAAGACACAGATCAAAATGTATGGTTACCACGGCGTCCACTTCGAACGGCCAGTGTAAAAGTGCGTAAAGAGTTTGAAAAAATCGCTGCCGGGGTAGAGCTAGTTCACAACGGTGAACGTCGCGACCGCACAGGCGCCACTTCATACGGAACTTTGAATCCCTACACGTTGATTAACGCAACTTTAGAGTACCAAGCGAAAGAAAATGTGGCTTTTTACGTCCGTGGCCAGAACATCTTCAACCAGCGTTACGAGTCTAATTACGGCTTCTACGACGAAGGTACGAACGTTTTAGTCGGGGCAGAGCTTAGTTTCTAGGTATTTATCCCCGAATGTCTCAAGCTGAGACAAAAAAATAAGAAAAAAATAAGATCAGTGTCTAAATTTCTCATCTAGAACTCCGATAAGTTAAGTATGAAAACTGATCATAAAAGTCTAAGAAATAATTTACTGTTGGCAGCTTTATTTATGGGTCTTTCTTCGTGTGCGAATCCCTTTAATTTAAAGGCAATCAACGAAGCGATTTCCGACTTACCATTTTTTGGAAAAACATCGGCCGAGCTCGTGGCGGGTGCTTCGCAAACGGCCATTACTCCGCAAGGTTATAAAGTAACAACTTCAGTTGGTGGTTTCGTGAATCAACCAAGTACTATGACGGCCGGCGGTTATAAAGTTTTTTCAACGATTCAGACGACAAGATAATATAAGCTGCGCTGATTAAAACAAATCCCAAACAGATTAGTTGCGAAATCGATAAGCGACCTAAAAGCGGCAGATTATAAAAGTCTCCGCGAAAGTCAGCGCGAAAGAACTCTACGTAAAATCTTAAGCAGCTATGTAAGAATACCCACATCATGAAAAGTTGTCCTTTTGGGCGAACTCTTTTTTCCGCGAATAATAAGTACACAAAAATAATCAGCTCACCCAGAACCATATACAAGGCCGTTGGGTGACGAGTCTCGACGGCCCAAGGCAAAAAGCAGGTCGATCCGTAACAACAACCTGCGAAGAAGCAGCCGAGGCGTCCCAGGGCATGCGACAAAGACAACAGTGGAGTAAAAAAATCTGCCCACTCGGTGAAGCTCTTTTTTCTGAGACGACAAAAAGACCAAGCAGCTAACCAGCTAGCGATCATGCCACCGAAAAATACAAAGCCACCATTCCAAAAATAAAGAATTTGAATCGGAGCTTTAAAATAGTAGTCCCACTCTTCGTAAAAGACGTGCATCAGCCGGCCCCCTAGAAAAGCCGCTACCATAATCAGAATTGCTAAATCAAATGTAAATTTGCGCTCTTTACCAAACTGGTCAACGCGCTTTGATAAATAAACTAACAGAAAACTTAAGCTAAGGCTGATCACTAAAAAGAAAGTAGGAATTCTTAAAGTTCCTAAGATGATCTCGGGCATCATGCTTCAGTGATCGTCTTTATTGATTTTTTTTCGCTGAGCATTGCGTACATTAGAAAAGCCACGCCAAAAACAATCGCCATATCGGCGATGTTGAATGCGGGCCACGAATATTTTCCGTAAAAGTGAAAATCTAAAAAATCGATTACGTAACGAAATTGAAGACGATCTAAATAATTCCCCAAGGCCCCCGCAAAGATTGAAGACAAAGAAAGAATTTGCCTAGAATCGTTATCGTCAATCTCGCGCATGATATACAAAATGATCAAACACGCTAAAGGCGGCATCATTAAAAAGAAAATTTCACGAAAAACTGGCGGAGTTTGTGACAAAAAGCCAAAAGCTGCACCAAAATTTCGCACGTAAGTCAGGTGAAAAAAATTATCAATGATCACCCGCGATTCATGTAATTGAAACTGCGTATGCACGTAAAGCTTGGTCAATTGGTCTAAAGCAACCAGCAGGCAAGTTAAGGTGATTAATAATAAATACTTACGTTTAATCATCAAATTCACGTCAAAGCCTCAACGCATTTCGGGCAAACTCCTAAAGTTTTTTCGGCTTTTGAAATTTCTTCTGAGTAAACCCAACAACGCACGCATTTTTCGCCCAAAGCCTTGGTCGCGACGATTGAATAAGGTGCTTTCGCTAGAGTGACTTTTGAAACGATTAGCATCTCTCGTAAATCAGCCATCGCTTTTAAAGCTTTGAAAGTTTCTCCTTCGGCTTGAATAGCAACGGCCGCCTCTAGACTTGAACCGATTATTTTAGCGGCGCGTAGTTCTTCAAGTTTTTTTTGAACATCGCTACGCACTACAAGCATTTCCGTGAAAACCGAAGCAAGTTCTGGTTTAAACCAAGATTCATGACCCACTGGAAATTTTTCTAAGAAGATCGAATCTTTTTTCTGATCTTTTTTGAAATAAGTATAAGTCTCTTCCGCTAAGAAAGTTAAAATTGGCGCCATCATCCCAATCAACGACCCCGTCACATGGTATAAAGCCGTCTGTGAACTACGACGAGGTAATCCATTTGGCTTCCAGGTGTAAAGACGGTCTTTTAAAATATCCATGTAAGTCGCAGATAAAGTGACGGTAAAGAAATTATTCAACAAGTGATAAATTTTGTAGAACTCATACTTATCATAAGCAGTCGTAATATCCATGATCAGTTGATTCAACTGATGCATCATCCACTGGTCAACCTGGGTCATATCGCTAACGGCAACTTTATCTTTCGCAAAATCAAAATCAGATGTTGATCCCAATAAAAATCGCATCGTGTTTCTAATCTTCCGATACGTTTCAGTGACGCGTGTTAATTCTTCTTTACCGCAACCGATATCGTTACCGTAGTCACCGTAAGCCGCCCACAGGCGAATAATTTCTGAACCGCTTTTTGATGAAACTTCATTCGGATCAATGACGTTCCCTAAAGATTTACTCATCTTACGGCCTTGCGAATCATTTACGAATCCGTGCGTGATTAAAGCTTTAAACGGCGGTTTTTCAGTGGTCGCCATTGATGAAAGCATTGAAGTATTAAACCAACCACGATGTTGATCTGAACCTTCTAAATAAATATCGGCTTGAGAATTTTTAAAACCACGAATGCCTTTACTTGCGTTCACTTCTTTTGAGTGAACCGCCGCATGGCAAACGCCTGAGTCAAACCACACATCTAAAATATCGCGGCCTAATTTAAAACCTTCAGTTCCGAAATCAGCTTTTGCATTTGCAGGTTTTTTCCAGTTTTTACCGGCCAGAATATTTGCATCCGATTTATAATAAGCTTCGATGCCGCCTTCAGCGACGATATCGGCAGCCTTCATCATTACATCGTAATCCGCTAAAGGTTCACCGGTGGCGATACAAACTAAAATTGGGATTGGCACACCCCAAATACGTTGACGTGATAAACACCAGTCTGGGCGATTTTGCATCATCGCTTGAAAGCGCGCACGTCCCCAGTCCGGAAAAAACTGAACAGCGTCTAAAGCTTTTAAAGTTTTAGCTCTGATTTCAGAACCTTCTAAGTCTATTCCTAAAAACCACTGTGCCGTGGTTCTAAAAATTAACGGCGTTTTAGATCTCCAGCAATGCGGATAACTATGAATAAATTCAGAAAATTTAATTAAGTGACCAGAAGTACGTAAGCGCTCCACGATGATCGGGTTCGCTTTAAAAATATTTGTACCCTTCATCTCGGCGAAGTCGTCATTGTATAAACCACCATCGTCAACTGGATTTAAAATTGGTAAACCATATTTTACGCCCACTCTAAAATCGTCTGCACCATGACCCGGAGCCGTATGTACGACACCCGTACCCGCTTCCGCCGTGACGTGATCACCCAGGACAATAATTGAATCGCGATCGATGAATGGGTGACGGGCTTTCATTTTATCAAGGTCAGCGCCCTTCACCACATTTTTTTCCACAAGGGTTAAGCCAGTTTCTTTTTCGAAATATTCTTTTAATGATTTTGCGATTACTAAATTTTCGTCGCCACTCGCGTAAACCGCGTATTCAAATTCTTCATTTAATGCGATCCCCACGTTAGCGGGCAAAGTCCACGGAGTCGTCGTCCAGATAACAAACGAAGTTGTTCCTTTTGGAGAACCTAATTTTTTTAAGGTCGCCTCATCAGTTATGTTAAATTTTACGTAGATCGACGGAGATTTATGATCATGGTATTCAACTTCGGCATCGGCCAAAGCTGTTTTTAAAGTCCAATTCCAGTAAACGGGTTTTACACCTTGGTAAATGATTCCGCGCTTGAAGGCGCGCGCAAATTCTCGAACTTCTTCCGCTTCGTATTGCTTAGACATTGTTAAGTAAGGATTTTCCCAGTCGGCAATCACTCCTAAACGCTTAAACTGTTCACGTTGATGATCAATCCACTTTGCGGCTTCGGCGCGGCAAAGCGCTAAAATCTCTTGATCGGTTTTAACAATTTTTTTCTCGGTTAGATCTTTCATCACTTTGTGCTCGATCGGTAAACCGTGGCAATCCCAACCCGGAATAAATGGAGCATGAAAGCCCTGCATGCCTTTGTACTTGATGATAAAATCTTTTAAAGATTTATTTAGCGCATGCCCGATATGAATTGAACCATTTGCGTAAGGCGGACCGTCAGGCAATGTAAAACCAGGGCCCTCTTTGTTTTTTTCCAAAATGCGTTCGTAGATATTATCTGAGTTCCACTTCGCAATCATTTTCGGTTCGTTGATTGGCAAATCGCCCTTCATCGGAAAATCAGTTTGAGGTAAGCGGATCGTATTTTTATAATCGGGAACGTTACTTGGATTGGTGGGCTCTGACACTTCAATGTCTCCTTAAAAATTTGCAAATCGAGAATGATAATTAGATTAGCAAAAACTTGTCAGGATGGGCAGGGCTTTAAGGTTGAAAATGAGCTTTTGTGCTAGGCGAAATCGCCCGGCAGTGAATACGACTAAATCTTTTTGAATTGTTTGTAACCCAATGAAATCAGGGCACGCAGGGCTTCGACCTCAGAACTTAGATTCAGAGCAGTTTTAACGTCAGATAATGCCTGTAACGAGTTCGGGTCTAGTTGTGACATTAAAGAAGCCGAAGGCATTGCCGCCGATATTTGAGCGGGCATTTGCAGTGCGGGAATCGCTTGATACTGCATAGTTGTAGCTTGTGCAGCCTGGTGTGCGTGGTTGTTTTGACGAGCCGGCGTTTGCAGATCTCCCATCAGCCCAGCCAACGATTTCAGCTCTTGTTTAAAATTTTGAATGCTCGGGGCTTCAAGCGAAGCATCGCCGTTACGTTGAGCCTTTAAGTACAAGCTGATCAACATGTCTTGAGTAGACGCCATGTCTTTGATCGAAGGGCTTTGAGTCAGAAGCCATGAGTAGGCCTTC
The DNA here is from genome assembly GCA_014376435.1 of Bdellovibrio sp. Lineage (GTDB taxonomy): Bacteria > Bdellovibrionota > Bdellovibrionia > Bdellovibrionales > Bdellovibrionaceae > Pseudobdellovibrio. The sequence continues at coordinate 11,051 of JACMRL010000005.1, forward strand.
TGTAAAGTTTCTTTCGTATAAGCTTGTGGAGGTAAGGGATTCATTGCCATTGGATGGTAACGCTAACGATCCCATATGTTCGAGTCAACAACATCATTACCAGAAAAAATCGTGCATCAAATTGTTAAAAAATGATGCGATTAATTTTTTGGCTCTGCATATTCTTTCGCCACGATTCCGTATTTTTCGATTTTGCGAAGCAAAGTCTTTTTCGGAATATTGGCGTGAATCGCGGTCTGATTGATGCGCCCTTTAAAAGTCTTTAAAGCCTTGATAATAAACTGCTTTTCAAACTCTTCTTTTTGCGCGTTGAAATCAAGCGGACCATTATTTGGAATTGCAATGCTGATATCTTCGTCAACAGAATCTGACGAGTCGTCATCTTCAAGGTTTGAGTCAATATCTAAATCACCTTCGACATCAATTTCATCACCGCTGAAAGATTGCGCAGACTTTTTCAAGCTTACAGATTGACTCTGAAGCTGCTCCATCGATTCAACTAAATTTACACCGACGGCTTCAAGAACAGCTTCTGGTAAGCTTCCTAGAGTGACCGAGTTTGTAGTTTCAAGTACGAAAGCATGTTCAATCACGTTTTCTAATTCACGGATATTTCCTGGCCAGTTGTAACGTTTCAAAACCGCCGCGGCTTCTTTAGAAACTCCGGTGACTTTTTTATTATGAATTGTATTAAACTTACGGATAAAGATGTGAACTAAAACTTCGATATCATCTTTACGATCGTTTAACTGCGGTAAATAAATGGGTACAACATTTAAACGATAATATAAATCTTCACGGAATCTTCCGTCTTTCATCATCTCTTCCAAGGGACGATTAGTGGCCGCAATAATACGAACGTTCGTAGAAATCTCGCGGTTTGAACCGACGGGCATAAATAATTTTTCCTGAAGTACGCGTAAAATTTTAACTTGCATCTGCGGTGGCATATCGCCGACTTCATCTAAAAATAAAGTTCCGCCTTCAGCAAACTGAAATTTTCCGATTTTTCTTTCTGAAGCTCCCGTAAAAGAACCTTTTTCGTGGCCGAATAGTTCAGATTCAAATAAATTTTCTGGAATCGCCGAACAGTTGATCGCTACAAATTTTTCGTCTTTACGTGCTGAATTGAAATGAATGGCTTTAGCGACAAGCTCTTTACCCGTTCCTGAAGCCCCGCGAATTAAAACCGGAGTATCAACCTTAGCCAATTTGTGGATAACGTTGAAAACTTTCTGCATTTGCGAAGTATTACCGATAATTTTACGGCCCTCATCGACAAATACCGGTGAAGAAGCCGCCAGCGTCGATATCAAAGTATGAGCGGTAATCGCTTTATCGATTAAGTTAATCAGGTCTTCGCTAGAGATAGGTTTTGATAAAAAGTTATAAGCGCCTTCGCGTACTGATTGCACCGCTACTTCAACCGTAGCGTGTGCGGTTAACATCAGAACAATAATCCCTGGGTCGTGCTCTTTAATCGCCTTCAGTGCGCCAATACCGTTTAATCTGGGCATATCCACGTCTAAGATGACAATATCAAATGCGCGGGTGTTCGCGGGAGCAGCTTTTACTTTTTCAAGTGCATTAATTCCATCAAATGCTTCTTCCACACTAAATTTTTTAGTGCTTTCCAAAGCCGACCGAACCGAAAGCCTTAAAGCTTGGTCATCATCGACGACTAATACTTTTAACATAGAACCCCCTGTGACCTTAAACCTAATGGCTTAATGGCAAACGAACTGTAAACTGCGAACCCCCGTCAGTATCACTGATCACAGTGATCTCACCTTTATGTAGCTGAACGAAGTACTGAGCAAGATACAGGCCTAACCCCGTACCCTTGATAGTTGACGTTTTAACGTTATGGCTGCGAAAAAATTTCATGAAGATGTTAGGAAGATCGACAGCTGGTATCCCTATGCCCTGGTCTATAATATCAACTAAAACGCTATTACCCTCTTCGCGAGTTTTCACGGTTACAGTTGATTCGTCGGGGCTGTACTTAATAGCGTTCTCAATCAAGTTAGAGAAAACTTGTTTCATCAAATCAGGATCCATCGAAATCGGAAATAGGGTCTCTAAATCCTTAACGATTTTAATTTTTTTCACCCGCGCTAAAAACTCATGCTTCTTGATTACGTCTTGAATCATCTGATTAATATCTTTTGATTGGCGGTGCAATTCAACGCCTTGGCTTTCGATGCGGCCGTATTGCAAAATCGAATTAATAAATTTCAGTAAATCATCTGAGCTACTTTTAATCGTATCTACGGCTTCACGCTGCATACTGCTTAAGGCCACTTCGTCTTTCAAAATCATTTCGGTCATACCTTGAATACGCGCGATCGGAGTTTTCAGATCATGCGACATCATCGAGATAAAATTTGTTTTTAATTCTTCAACCTGTTGTAGAAGTTTATTTTTTTGGAGGTACTCCCAGCTTTTACGATTTTCGATAATCAAGCGGTAAGGGATAAAAAAGTAGTAACAAAGAAAAATTGCTAAAAATGGATGAGCCAAATCAACCCAAACGTTGAAGCATAAAAATAACAGCGTGGTTAAGAGTGCGATACTCAACAAGGTTGAGCCTAATAGTAAAAGCCCGCGCGAAGGTTTCAGCGTTAATACGACATGCACGGTTAAGACTGAAATTAAACACGTTAATAAAATATTAATCCATTGAGGCAAACGAATCGGCGCCGAGTTTTCAATCAGCGTTTGAAACATATTGGCGTGAAGTTCTAGAGTGGGCATACCGGTAATCTCACGCGAGAACGGCGTTAGTACGTATTCTCGTACGGATTTGCCCGTATCCGTACCGACAATGACTAAGCGATTTTTGAAAACGCTTGGATCGATTTTACCTTGCAAGACATCTTCAAAATCGTAAGTGATGTATGAACCTTTACGTTTGTAGTTAATATAAACCTGATTTGAGTCTAGAAATTCAAAGTGCCCACGAACAAGATCGACGTTCTGAACTGCGGGATTAAAATAAGATGCGACGTAAGTGTGTAACAAAGTTTGATTTTGGTAATCGATCAGCATTCGACGGTGCACACTGTCTTTAGCAAATAAAAACATATCCGGAGCTTTTGGTCCGGAAAAAACTTTCAAATTATCTAACGGAGGTAAAAACTTTAGCTTTCCAGCTTCAGCTTTTAATTCGGTTTTATCTGTAGGGATGTAGAACTCATTAATTTTGTCAGCCGCTTTGGCGAATTCGACTTTTTCTTCTTCGGTTCCATCAATGTCTTCAAATTTTCCGTCTTTGTTACGAAATTCATAAATGACAAAGCGGGGATCGCCTTTTGCTAGCTTATTTAAAAAATCAGCGTGCAGTTTGTAACCGGGAAAACTTTTGTATTTTTCAACTGTTTCGTTATCAATCTTTACTAAAACGATCGGGCTATTGGTAGGCTCAGATAGGCCTACGAAGGCTTTCAAAGTAACACGAACGTCGTATAGATAGCTTTCTAGAAAATCTAATTTTAAAGAGGAGATGACGGCTGACGCTAGCAAGGCAAAAAAAACGCGAACAAAAATTGATTTTAAATTGAAGGGTGATTTTTGCTTATCTTGGCCGGCATTGTTAGCAGATGAAATTGTAATTTTCATAGCTAGTGTTTAAATGAAATTTGGGCAGAAATCTAGAACTTAGCTGTGATGTCGCTGTAAAATATAAGTGAAAGCAGTTTAAAACTACCCAGCAGAGTCAGGACCACCCGTAGGTGGGCAAGAAATACCTGTTGAACGCGTTGGTAAACGCTTAACTGGTTTTACTTTTACGATGTGTTTCAAGGTCGTTGTTTCCATAAATCCTTAGCCTTTCAATGCGTCTATGCGCCTATGTAGCAGAGGCTCTTGCTTTCTTATAATACAAGATTGCCAGAAGAATCAAGCCCCGTGTGCGTTCGCAGAACATTTCGTCCTTTTTGTGTTTGTCGCCCGTATGCTCACGGTGCACGTACATGCACCCGCCACCACAGACAAAACGCGCCCAGCAGTTATTACAGTTATTTAATTCTATTAGTGGTTTCTGATACTTACTTAGTTTTTCGTAGTCTAACTGTGAGTTTTCACCCACGATTTCATCTTTTTCACCAACTAGCCAAGGACAGGTGTAAAGACGGTTTTTGGCGTCTATCATCAGATAACTTTTGCCCGCACCGCAAAAATTTTCAATGCGTTGCTGTGAATCTAGTACATCAAAGTAGGCGTTGATGGTTCTTAATTTACGAAGTTCTTCTTCTCCGCCAGTTAGCCAAGCAATTTCAACAATTTCTGCCATTTGTTTTAGGTATTCGGCTTGCGTGTTTTGATCACGTTCGGCGTAAGCATAATTAAATTCGCACCAATCAACATCAAGTGATTTAAAAAATAAGTAGTTATCTTTGATGTTGGAATTTTCTTTTGTTACGACCGCCGCAATTCCGACTGAAAGTAAGTTATCGCGGATGGAGATTAGCTTTTTTAAACCTTCTAAGGTCGCTTCCGTAGAGCTTTTTCCATTTTTAGACGGGCGCATAACGTCATTGATTTCTTGGCGACCATCCAGGCTTACCGTTATGTAGATGCGCATGGTTTTTAACATGTTGATTACCTTATCCGTAATCAAAGTACCATTGGTAGTAACCATAAATTTACACTGAATATTTCGGGGTTTTGCTTCGGCAATTACGTAATCGTAAATCACCTTCATTGCCTCTGGATAAAGAAATGGTTCTCCGCCGACGAATGATAAATTAAATGTGCTGCCGTTTTTTAAACTCTGTAGGAAAAATTTTAGTTGCGGCAAAGTCTTTTCGATCGAAACTTTATTGATGGCTTCACCGTAAGTTCCGTCGCCGCCGGCCGCGCAGTAGGTACATTTTAGATTACAGATTTGGGTGATATTGAGGGTTAAGCTTTTGATTCCGAACTTTACCTCGCCTGATAAAGCGTCTGGATTATTTTCAAGGTTCCAATCCTTAAGGAGCCGAAATGACTCCATTTCATCTAAACTAGGATGAGCGGCTAAACGGGGAACAGTTGAAGATTTTAATTCAATCAGAGTCATTTGGTTGAAAACTTCTTCACTCACTTCCGCCACCTCTAAATTACGAGCATGAAACGCGGTGATCCCGGTCTCAGACTTGTAAGCGATAATGTCGTCAAAGCGTTTTAAGTTCACGTAACTGGTCCCTTTTTGATCTTTATCAAAGCTAGTAGGCTGGTAAAAGCAAGTAGGGGGCCAGGTGTGGGTAGAAAAAAGCTTTACTGCTTTTTGAATTCTTCTACGACTCGACGAACAAGATTTTCTTTTTGCTCAGCCGCTAAAGAACTCCATACTTTTGCATCAAGATTAATATTTTCAACCAAGGCACTGGCTAAACCATCTTCATTCAGCAATTCAAGTTTATCAGCTACGCCAATAAACTCAGTCATCTCGGTCGTTAGTTGCATGCGGTATAAACCTTCTTGTGAGGCCACGGCGCTCATTGAAAGACCTAAAGCCACCACGATTGCAAAAATATTTTTCATAAGTTTTCCTTTGTTATTGTTTTTAATAAATTTAAATTTGCTTGTTCTAATCTTAGTAATTCGAAACCTTTAATGTACGCTTCGTATTCACGAATAAATGTATCGGTCTTCGCATCTGTTTCAGCTTTGATTGTACATTGCGGGTCGTAATTATCGGGTTTTTTAACGCATTCGATAGATGCATTGTGCCCGTCAAAGCTTGCGTTTAGCTGGCCAAAAATTGTTTTCATGAAAAACGAGCCCCTTAAATCTTGATTACTATTTGGCGTGCTATCGAATTTTTTCAATGCGCTTTGGCACTTGTTTTTATTTCCTGAGTCATCGTTGCGGCACAAATAATCGGCCACCATTAGTTTGTAATCAGCTACAGTGATGTTACTTAGTTTTTTCGGATAATTGCTAACTGAGCTCATCATCGATTTAGCCATGCCTAGTTGGCATTTTTCTGCACTTAAGCCCACGCAGAAAAATTTAAAAAAGTTTAATGTAGGATTTAAATACGATCCATAATGCCCATGGTAAACGGTGTTTTGCGGAACTTGTCGGATGCATTTGCCGTTTGCGCAGTTGGCAACGGGAGTAGTAGGTTTTACTTTTTCAAAAATAGTTCCAGTAAAAGCTCCGGCGACGGGGATGCCCCAATCTTTTGATAAACGAATTGCCATGACCCAACCTGAATTGCAGCCGTTTAAAACAACATAAGCATCGGAGGTAAAATTAGGTTTTAACTTTGCGATGTAGACATACTCTTCTTCAGTCTGCCCGAAGCGGAATCCCTCGTGTAAGCGGGCACCCGTGGGAATATTGGCGTGGCCATAAATCTGTAAAGATTTAATTTTGGTGAACATACGTAGGTATCGAATTAGCGATGGAGTCGAAAGTTTGGCGAAATAGTCGTAAGGATCGCGTGAATAAAAAACCATATCTAAATCCCAAAGTTTCAATTGGTTTAAACCTTGGTTTTTCAGCTCAAATTCAGAAATAAAAACGATTTGATCTTGGGGATGTTGATTTTTAATAAATTTAGCCTGGGTCAAAGCCGTTTCATAAGGTAGATTCGCGAGCTCTTGACCTTCCGTAACGACTAAAAAATGAGTCGGGCGGTTTACTTCTAAACTTTCTTTGGGCTCGCTGTAGATGGCCGCATACATTCCGTATGAACGTGATGCCGTAAATAACAAGAAAGCATAAAAGAACAACTTAGAGAAATAGCTCATGCTAAGATCGATGCAACTTTCTAACCTATTAATTGCAGATCTAATCGAATTAAAAAGAACTGAGCGATTCATTCTGAAACAAGGGCAATTTTTGTTATGAGGTGTTAGTAAAGTTCGCTTGGCTTGTTCTTTATCTCATTTTAAGACCATGGTCTGGTCAAGCCGCGCACAAAGTTGCATGACGAATTGCTTCCAATAAGTAAAAATATTTAGATAATGAGAGTAAAATTTTGGGGAGTTCGCGGGTCACTGCCAAGCTCTTTAGACACATTCGGCTGGATTGAGCATTTCGAGAAACTAATGAACGAGTTTTTTGACTCTGGTTATAAAACGAAGACAGACATCTCCGCATTTATTCGCACAAAACCTCCGGCCGCGGTCGGTGGGTTTGGCGGTGCTACCACCTGTGTGGAAGTCACCGGTGATTCAAAATCAATTATCTTAGATGGTGGTAGTGGGCTTAAGTTTTTAAGTGATCACTTAGAAAAATCGGGTCGTTTACAGACTGAAAATGAATTTCATATTTTAATGACACATTTTCACTTTGATCATATTTTAGGTTTATCTTTCTTTGCGCCGCATTTTCTTAAGGGTAAAAAAATTCATTACTACTCAGTGCAAACTGAAACAGAAGAGATCGTTAAAAATCTCTTCAAGAAACCGATTTTTCCGGTGGGCTTTGAACATTTAAATGCTGATATTCATTTTCATACGATTGAAGCCTACAAAAAAGTTAATATTAACGGTTTTGATATTACGCCTTTTAAAATGGATCATCCCGATCCTTCATATGGTTTTCGCGTTGAGAAAAATAATAAAGTTTATGCCCACGCCGTTGATCACGAAGCTTTACGCTTGACCCGGGATCAATTAGGTTTAGATTCGGGTCTTTTTGAAAAGGCTGATCTTTTATACTTCGACGCCCAATATGAAGAAGAAGATATGAGTATGAAGAAAGGCTGGGGCCATGGAACTTGCGATCGAGGCTTTAAAGTTGCTAACACTTTTGGTGTTCAACAAATTCTTTTTGCTCACCATGATCCTGCTTTTTCTATCGAGGATTCTTGGAATCACAAGAAAAAGGCTGAAGCCAGCTTCGCCAAAAACTACGCGCAAAGTAAATTAATTTGGGATTTCGCCTTTGAAGGGCAAGTGATCGAACTTTAGTTCGCAAATATCTAGAACTTTAATCTTTAAAAATTAGTTCCGTCTTCTTATCTGTACCATGTAAATTAACTTCGCGTTTTTCAACGCCTTCGGGCCATTTAAAATCATCATCGGGCCAAACGCTTTGGTATGATTTCATTAGCTCAATCCAAACCGGTACGGGGCCACTAGCGCCGGTTAGCTGGCTTGATAAACTTTGATCATAACCAATCCACGCTAAACTAGTTTGATGCGGAGTAAATCCAGAAAACCAGGCATCTTTATTGTCTGAGGTTGTTCCGGTTTTACCTGCCGAGGGAGCAGTCCATCCATAGGCAACCGAAGACTTCGCGGTACCCGAGCGAAAAGTTTCTTTCATCATACCGACTAACACGGCTACATTTTTTTCATCTAGTTTTTTCTGCATCGCAGGCGCGAAAGTATAAATAACTTTTCCATCGCGATCTTCTAACTTTTCAATAAAAGAAGATTTTTGGTAAGAGCCAAAATTTGCAAGCGTTCGATAAGCTTCTAAAACTTCAATCGGGTAATGTTCGGTAGCACCCAGACTTGTTGAGGGCGTTGTTTCCATTTTAGAAGTAAAACCAATTTGATCAACAATATCTATCATTTTTTGAATTCCAACTTTTTGGGCCACCTGCGCCGTCGGAGAATTCAAACTTTCTTTCAACGCGAAATAAAGTGGAATTTCTCCGTTGAATTTCTTTTCGTAATTCGTCGGCGACCATGTTTTATTGTTGTCGTATTTCCAAACAAATTTTTCATCCATGATTTTAGTTTGCGGATCAACGGATCTACCATCGAAGCCATAAGTTAGCGCCGTTAAGTAAACGAAAGGCTTAATCAAAGAGCCAATTTGGCGATGACCATTTAAAGCGCGGTTAAACTGCGTTTGACGATAGCTTTGACCGCCGACGAATACGTTCACTAAACCTGTACTATTTTCTGAAGAAACAACTAATCCTTCAAGTCGAAAACCTTTTTCTTTGTTTGTTTGCAAATTTTTACGACGTTTTTCTAATTCTGTAATATGAGCTAACAAAGCTTTCTGCGCGCGCGCTTGGGCTTCTAAATCTAAGCTAGTCTGAATACTAGCGCCTTCAACTTCGATATTAAGTTCTTTCATTTGCTTACGAACGCCATCAAAAAAGTACGGAGCCGTTTCAACTGCCTTTAACGTGTGAATGGGTGGCAAGGCAGCCTTATGGGCATGATCAAATTCAGTTTGCGTAATTAAATTTAGCTCCCTCATTTTTGTCAGAACTAAATTTCTACGCGCTAATGATTTTTCAGATTTTTTCCACGGATTATTTTGTGCAGGATTGTTGATGATCGCCGCTAATAAGGCACATTCATGTAAATCTAAGTTCTGAACTTCTTTATCGAAGTAGACATTTGCGGCGGCGCCGAAACCACGCACCTGAAAGGCTCCGGTTTGTCCCATATAGATAATATTTAAATAAGTTTCTAAAATCTCATCTTTCGTCCACTCGCTTTCAACTTTAGATGCCAAAAAAAGCTCTTTTACTTTTCTTTTGATGGTTTTTTCTGAAGTTAAAAAATAATTTTTCACTAGCTGCTGAGTGATTGTACTGCCGCCCTGAGCTGCACGCATTTTAACAATATTTTTAACAAACGCGCGGGCTAAGCCCGTGTAGCTAACGCCCGAATGATCTAAAAAATCATTATCTTCGATCGCCATAACAGCATTCAAGCAATTCACCGGAAAATCTGAAATTTTACGCTCGTTTTGCATGATCGGTTCTTGCCCGCGATACTGGGCAACCAAAACCGGGTCTAACGATGCTTTCCAATAAGCTTGAAAAGGTGCTCCGGTCCAAGTGGATTCAATTATTTTTTCTGAATTAATAATGACTAGGAAATTTTCTTTTTCGTGTGTCTGCCAGGCCCAACAGCTATGAGCTTCAGTTAGCTGTGAAATTTGGGTAAAAGCTTGGCATTCTGTAACGGCAACTTTTTTGGCATCACCAACTAACAGGTTTTGGTCACTCTCGCGTACGCGGTAATTTTGCTGGATAAGTGATTTTAAAAAGTCACTTTCGCTCCATTTTTGCCCAACAAAAAACGTTGGTCCCCGAGCAAAATAGCGGGTTGAAGCGATCAATTCGCGGCTTGAAAGTTTTTTTTGAATCTCAGAATCGCTGCTAAAGGGCCATTCAAAGGCATGAGCAGTTGCGCTAAAAAATAATACGCTGCTCAATAGAAAACTTGTCAGGGGTTTATAAATGGTCTTTAATTGAGGGCAAATAAAGGGCATACAACATAAAATGATGAAGCTCAACGCAAGTCAAATACAAAGACTGTCTCAAAAAATTCTAGATCAATGGAAATCACAAAATTTAATTACCATGCGAGTGGAAGAAAAAGTGGTTTTGAAAACAATTATCGACGCCATCACGGATGATTTTCGTAAAGAAGAACAACTTGATAATGATGTTAAAGCAATGATGGATCAAATGGAGCGCGAACACGGTAGTGATTTTCAACGTCACAAAATGTTTCCGATGCTTAAAACCAAATTAGCCAAAGAAAGAAAAATTATTTTATGATTCTTTCCGACGAACGCCAATTTCATTTAGCCCACGTAGCGACGGATAAAGTTTGGGGAGACGATATCGCCGATTTTAGCGATGACGACATCGCTTTAAGAGCCGCACGGCAAGCCATTATGAACTACGTAAAAGAAGATATTGAAATCGATAAAAAAGCCCGCGAAAAAGTAGCCACTCTAAAAAGAGGAGTTATGGAAGGTACTCGCGAGTGGGATGTTATGTACCAAAAATATTACGAAGAAGAGAGAGCTCGTTATGGCAAGTAAGAAAAAGAAAATGAAAGCGAAGCCCGTTGCAAAAAAAGCAACGAAGAAGGCCGCGAAAAAAGTTATTAAAAAAGCTGCAGCAAAAAAGCCAGTAAAAAAAGTAACTAAAAAAGTAGTTAAAAAAGTAAATAAAAAAATAGCTAAAAAAGCTGCGCCAAAGAAAAAAGCTCCGGTAAAAAAAGCCGCTCCTCAAAAAGTAGTTTCTAAAAAACCAGCCATGATTGCAAAGCCAACAAAAGCACAACCTGCAAAAAACGTTGATTATTCAAAAGCAATTACGCCATTAGCGGATCGCATTGTGGTTCGCGTAGAAAGCCCCGAGCGCGTAACGTCGGGTGGTTTAATTATTCCTGAGACTGTTTCGCAAGCGGCAGGCTTTTTAAAAGCAACGGTTTTAGCCGTGGGCGCGGGTGGTACAAATAAAAAAGGAATGTTACGGCCTTTGGATGTAAAAGTGGGCGACACAGTTTTATTCGCTGAGCATTCAGGTACGAAAGTACAATTTAATTCGGAAGATTTACAGATTATTCATGAGTATGATGTCATGGGAATCTTTCAATAATTTAAATTATTTTTTAAAAAGGAAAAATTTATGCGTATATTAAGTTATCTTTTGTTTTTTGTTGCTCAGAATGCGATGGCCTTATCAATCGACTGGGCCGGCGGATACCGTATCGAGTATTTCGAAATCGATCGCCCTACTTTATCGTCAAACAAAGAAAGAAAAGCTTACGGGCTTAACTATCTTCACTTAGATCCTAAAATAGTAGCTTCAGATGGTATCAATATCATCGGTCGTTTTGATTTATTCACGAACGAAATCAGTTCTTACCAAAATTCACAATTAGGTTCGATCATCGGTGGTGGTTTGCGCCGTGCCGGAACTAATAATGGTCCGAACGTAACTTCTGAAAATCAAAATTCATCGTTAATGCGCGTAAGCCAACTTTATTTAAACGTAAATCAAGAATACGGTTCATTAATTGCTGGTCGTGCGCCGATTCAATTTGGTTTAGGGATGACTCATAATGCGGGCTTAAATGCTTTTGATCACTGGTATGACACGAAAGACATGATCGCTTACCGTTTTGTAATCGATAACTTATCTTTAATGCCATTGTGGGCGCGTGTTTCACAAAAAGATTTCGGCCAAGGCGTTACAATCTCTGACCAAGCTTTTGTGATGGAATATGATAATAAAGATAACCGTTCAAATGCGGGTGTATTTTACCAATTACGTAACAGCAGCGTTGAATCAAATGATGCCTTAACAGCTCCCGGAATTACCACTTTTCCAGCGGGTAGTACGGCAAATGGTTCTTGGTCGACAAAATTAGTAAATTTATTTTTTGGCCGCGCATGGGATGCGTTTCAATTTAAACTTGAAGCCAGCTTCTTAACGGGCGAAACCGGCATCGTTACAACTTTAGGTGAAAACATAAAATTTAATTCCTACGCAATCGCGGCGGAAATGTTATTTCCTGCACAAGATACGGGTAAATGGACATACGGAGTTAAATTAGGTTTAGCCAGCGGTGATAATCCAACTACTCCGGGCGTAAACGAAGGTTACCAAATGGATCGTAACTATGACGTAGCGATGCTTTTGTTCAATCATCGTATGGGTCAGCGTGATTTCTTAACGACGGGAATTACTCACACAGATCCAACTTTAAATGTTGGAAACTCAGCGGATGATGAAGCCATCGGAAATACAATTTACGTTTCTCCAACCATTACCTACTTATGGAATGAGAAAATGGATTTTAAAACTACGTTGACATACGCTCAACTAATGGTGAATCCAACAAATTCAGTAGACTTCAGTAAAGACTTAGGTACAGAATTAGATATTGAGTTAATTTACAAGCCACGCGAACGCGTAATTTGGTCGAATCAACTCGGTGTTTTATTTCCAGGAGCAGCTTGGCAAGATGGGGCTTCTAATCTGGATAATAAAATCAACTTTGGAATTGCAACTAAAGCCGCCATCACCTTTTGATTACATTGTGATCGCAGCACGTACGACAGCTTAGATTTCATCTAGACGCACTTTAGAAGCGGTGGTGAGCAGGGCCGGCGAGGGGTTAAACCCTCGCCGGATTTTTTTTGCTTTTTTTCTGGGGCTGGATCGGCAGCGGATTGCCTCGAACGCAAAAAACCAGCCCGTCTTGGGCTGGTGGAGGAACGAAATCATTTTTTAATTAACGATTACTGTTGAGGAGCAGCTACACCTAGGCGAGTACCGTGTTGTGTTGCCGTTGCTGTACCCCATGTTACACCGTTATTTTGTGCGGATGGTGTATTGATTTGCGCGGGAGATCCAGAGCGAGCATCGCGACCGTTTGATTCAGCTGGCTGATTAATTTTATTTCCCGTTGCTGAATCAGCCGAGGCTTTTGTTGTCGTTAAGCTAGTTACGTTGGCCAGGATGCGAGTCATGTCAGGGATGTAGCTAGAGTTAAAGTAATTTAATACTTCTGCATTATCAGATCCAGTTAACATATTGCTAATCGACTCTTTGTAGATGCTGGCATTGTTAACTAAAGCTTGATGGCCGATTTGTGCTTGGTTGTAAGCGGCGATTGATTCGCCGGATTTTTTTGCTTTAGCTAAAGCGTCTGCATTTTTATAATTGCTGTTAACAACTGCGGCTGCCGTTACGGAAGCTGATTTTACGATATCGATCGTTTTAGATTTTAAACCGATATAGTTTTCTGGAATTTTTCCTTCTAAATCGTTAACTACGCCTAAAGTTTTTAATTTATAAGCATTTAATTCGTTGCGGGCTTGAATCGTCTCTGCCGTTTGGCCTTGAGCTGCTTCCATCGCTACGATTCTTTCTTCACGAGCTTGAATGCTTGAGAAAGCCGATTTTAAATCTTTTTCGATGTATGTATTGAAAGCAGTTAAAACTTCTTTTGAGTCAATTTTGTTTTTGCCTTTAAATTTTGAAAGAATGCGTGGAAACGCTGAAGAAAAACAGCTTAATTTTTCTGGTTTCATTTCACATTTATCTGCTAGTTTTTCAACTTCGGCATTAAAGCGGTCATTGCGCTCTTCTTGTGCGTCAGCTATTGCTTGCTCTTTAGTTTCTTTTTCTGCATCTTTCGCCGCTTGTTTTTCTTCTCGTTCGCGGGCTCTTTTTTCAGAAACTGTTTCCACTTTTTCTTCTTTTTTAACTTCTACTTTTTTATCATCTTTTACCGCAATGATTGCGGCTACAGGTTTTGCCGAAGAAATTTTATCGAAAGAGGCTAGTAAGCTTTCTAATGACTTGGGTGTTGTCATAACGGTGAATGATTCGCAACCCTCGGTGCAACCGATTTTAACTGCGCGAGCTTCCGTTTCGGGTTTTGCTCGATCCGCGGCTGAAGTGATGGCGAAGAATTTACCTTTGGTTTCAATTAAATCTTGTGAGACTGCGCTTGATTTTATTTTTGCAGCTTCCGCATTTTTAATATCTAGCTTTCGAATATCTGCTTGCTCGGCCGCATTGGGTGCGCGAGAGGATAGATCAAGTGACCCAATCGTTGCTGATGAAATACTGAAGTAGTATTGGCTACCTAAAGCGGCTACTAAAGCAGTAGATAAAATCCACTTGTTTGTTTGTTTTGAGAAAGTTTTCATAAAGCCTCCGTTTATATGATCATCCCGATCAATTTTTTTATTTCATATGTATGTAAAGCGAAGCACAGGCCATGTCTCGCACTGGCACAAAAAAGGTAAGTGTTGGAAATGAGTTATTAATTTGTAAGGTGAAAAGTGCCTCGAAGTGAAATTACTGTACAACTTCTGGTAACTCAAAACGAGACTGAAAAAATATTGAAAGAAATCAATCAGTTAGGAATTGATTCTCGAATTTGGTCTACAATGGGAAAGTGACGGAAGTTGTTTTTAAAAATGTCTCTAAAAGAACGCTTTAAGGTGCGATCAATTCATTTTTTAGATTTAAAAAAAGCTAAGGGGCTTAATTTAAAATCAAAGTCGACTTCAAATTATTCTTCGCGCCATCAGGAAAGGTATTTATCAGTGCGCACAATTTGAGGGCCCACGACTAGTTCGAAAACTCTTCCTTATTCGTTGGCTTCGTAATCGTACACATTTAAATGTCTGTCATTTTTTGCAAGTTCTACGTTGCCACGATCTTTAATTTACTTGAAGAGTTTTGTGTAAGAAATTTCTAGAGCCGGGTAGCCACCATATTTTAGATATTGTTCAAAACAAAGCCGTGGGCTTTTTGATAAACCCGTATGAATTTGTAACAAACTTAATCCCATCAGTACGCACGGAACTTTCTTGTTCTTAATTTGCTTTCATCAAATAATTTTAAAACAGAAGTGGTTTTGCCAATTTGTCGAAGGCCTAAAAAAAACTTGGATCAGGTCATTTTTTTCTTCAATGCGACAATGTAAGTCATTGATATATCGAAAATAAATAAGGTTTCCATATTTGACAACTTAGCTTATTAAATACAATAGACAAAGCTACCAAGCGTATAAGTTTGATACGCTCGGCAATTCGACGGGTCGGTCGCGTGACTTTAGTCTTAAACCGTAAAGTATTTAAACAGATTAACCGATAAGTAACTATGCAGATTCGTTTAGGTTTCACCACCTATTTAATGAAATTCTTTTTTCTTTCCACGCTTATTTTGCTAAGCGTATTTTCTGCGTCGATCGCTGTTGCCGCACCGAAATTAATTTCATTTCAAACTAAGATTTATAAGCCTGATGGTACTCCGTTGGAAGCATCTTCCGTGCAGTTTAAGTTTTCTTTGATGAACCCATTATCAACGTGCGTGATTTATTCAGAAACTTTTCCGAGCGTAGATCTATCAAGCTCAAGCGGCAGTGTTGTTTTAGCTTTAGGCGATCCGGTCAAAGCGGTGCGCAGTTATCCCGCCTCAGGTAGCATGAAATGGTACGACGCTTTTAATAACACCACACCCACTTACACATGTCAGACCACGGGAACTTTTTCACCCACGTTAATTGATAACCGCAGACTGGTGATGCAGTTCAATGATGGCGGCGGAAGTGGTTGGCAAACACTACCCCCGATGGATATTAATAGCGTACCTTTTGCGATGTTTGCTGAACTGGCAGAGACGGTTCCAGCCAGCGGTATTTTACAAGGCGGTGCAACACCGGGCCAAGTATTAAAGTGGACGGGCACCAGCTGGGCAGCATCAACAGATAACTCTAATCCGAGCGGCGTCAGTAACGTTAGCAGTGCTAATAGTTATTTAAGCGTGGCTAACGGCGGAACAGCGCCTGTATTAACCATCAACGTCGGTACAGGCACTAATACCGTTGCGGCGGGCGATGATGCACGTATCACCGGAGCCTTTCAATCAGCGACCAGTTTAAGCGGAGATTTAACGGGAACTTTACCGAATGCAGTGATCGCAGCCGGTGCGGTGACAAATGCAAAAATCACTTCGATGGCTTTTAGTAAGTTAACCGGTATTCCTACAACTTTATCAGGCCACAGCATCACGATGATATCATCTGATATCACGACAGCATTAGGTTACACGCCTGGAAATGGCAGCGGTCTGGTATCAAGCGTGTCTGCAGATACAACGGCGGGTAATCCGATTACGGTAGGCGGAACAGCTTCGGCTAAAACAATTAATTTACCCAAATCAACTGTTTCAGCGAACGGTTACTTA
>JACMRL010000006.1 GCA_014376435.1 Bdellovibrio sp.
CCGATATTTAAATTAATTTTACTTTGACGAAATATTTGTACCATCTGATCAAGTTCAACAGGCCCTTCCGGCCAACCATGACCAAAAGAATTTACTTTAAGCCCTTTGTTTCGAAGCATGTGAATAAACCAACGCCTTACAGAGTGCGATCCACCGATAAAGCTAACGTCATATTTATAAGTATTCTCCAGTGGCTGCACGGGCAAGTTAAGCGCCGCCCACTGACTTAAAAAAATATTTTGAATACCCAAGCGATGGTATTTACCGACGCTAAAGGGATCGGTCGTAACACAATAAGTAAAGCAAGGAGCATACTTGGTCGTAAAGCTTTTAAACCTCCACTGATCATCCCCGAACCAGTTGATGGTTTTATATTTGCTTTTTAATTGCAGCAAAGTTTCAATTTTAAATTGCTCGGCAAATAATATGAAATAGATTAAATCCGGCTGCACTTCATCCGCTTTTTTTAGTAAAGCACCTTGCAAAGCCTCTGTGTTTTTTAAATAATCATCATAGTAAAAAGGAATCACTTCGTGACCTAAAGTAACTAGTGGAATACGAAATCCAATTTCGCCAATATGGTTTAAGCCACGGCTTTTTTGACCATAGTCATATTGCATATCGACTAAAAGAATTTTCACGCTAGCCTTTGTGATTGTACCGCTTCTGTCATCACCGTCTTTAATTTAAGTAGTGGTTCTTTCATCGGAACATGATGGTTTCCAACAAAAAAACCGTGTTGATCTATGCGATCGGCGTTTTTTAAATCTCCGAATATTTCATAATCAAACCACTTAACAACTTCATTCTTTGCGAAATTTCCTGTAACAATCGGTCTGCATTCAACGCCCGCAGCGGTCAATGAGGCAATAAGTTTCGCGCGGTTCAGTGTCGATTCAGGTCGAATAACGAAACTAAAACCAAACCAAGAACTTTGCCCGATTTCTTTTTGTATAAGTAGATCTGAGTTTTTACCAAAAAGCTCAACAAAGGTTTCGGCATTTTGCCGTCGGACGTGGACGAAATTTTCTAATTTTTTTATTTGCTCAATTCCGATGGCGCCACTCATTTCTAAGGGCCGTACATTGTATCCCGGTAACACAAATTTAAAGGACTCTTCAAAAGCATTGTCACTTTTCGTTCCTGTCACTTTATTTTCTTTAGGCAAATTTCTAGTCCAACCATGGGCTCGTAAACATAATAAAATATGGTAAAGCTCTTCATCATCTGTCGTGACGAAACCACCTTCCATTGTTGAGATGTGATGGCTAAAGAAACTACTGAAAGTCCCCATAGATCCAAATGTACCGGCTTGTTGACCTTTAAAAGTAGCACCCATGGATTCACAATTGTCTTCGATCAGTTCAATATTTTTTCCGGCTATGATTTTTTCAATACGGTTAAATTCATTGGGATTTCCAAGTAAATTAACCGTCATGATTAATCGCGTTTTATCAGTAATCGCCGATTCCAACTGCTGAAGATCAAAATTAAGAGTTTCAAGATCAATATCAACAAACTTTAATTTTAAGCCGTACTGATACAAAGGATAGTACGTAGTAGACCATGAAACGGCAGGCACTATGACTTCGTCGCCTCGTTTTAAAGGATTATCTTTTCTATAAAACAAGGCTGCGACCATTATTAAGTTCGCAGTCGAACCTGAACTAACCATCACGCAATGTTTACTTTTTAAATAATTTGCAAAACTTTTTTCACACTCACTTACCTGCGCGCCCATTGTGTACATGCCGGTTTTGATAACTTTTTGAATAGCTTCAACTTCAAGATGATCCCAACTGGTTGTGGCTAAAGGATAAAATGGATTCATGTATAATCTCCAAAGTAAAATTAAATATTACAGATCAAGACGAATTACTTTTTGCAAAACACCCGTCTTCATTTCAAGCTCTGCAATTTTAAAATCGGATTGCACCATTTCTTTAACCAATTCACTAAAAGTAATTTTGGGCGTCCACCCCAGCTTTGTGCGGGCCTTTGTAGCGTCCCCTAGTA
Source organism: Bdellovibrio sp. (assembly GCA_014376435.1). Lineage (GTDB taxonomy): Bacteria > Bdellovibrionota > Bdellovibrionia > Bdellovibrionales > Bdellovibrionaceae > Pseudobdellovibrio. Next base: position 2,017 of record JACMRL010000006.1, read on the forward strand.
AAGTTTCGACTTCCGCAGGTCTAAAATATTTTTTATCAATGGCAATGATACAGCGGCCCTTTTCGTCGTAACCTTTCTCATCAATTCCAGCACCTTTCCACTTGATTGTCATTCCTAACTCAGCGGCTGCAACGTTAACAAATTCACGAACACTTTTTTGCACTCCGGTGGCAATAACGAAGTCTTCGGGAACTTCTTGCTGTAACATCATCCACTGCATTTCAACATAGTCTTTGGCATGACCCCAATCTCGTTTGGCATCGATGTTACCTAAATAAAGACAATCTTGTGTTCCGAGCTTAATGCGCGATAAAGCACGAGTAATTTTACGGGTTACAAAAGTTTCGCCGCGTAACGGACTTTCATGATTGAATAAAATCCCATTGCAGGCATAGATTCCATACGATTCACGGTAATTGACAGTAATCCAATATGAATACAATTTAGCAACAGCGTACGGACTTCGTGGATAAAAAGGTGTTGTTTCTTTTTGCGGAGCTTCCTGCACCAATCCATAAAGTTCCGATGTTGAAGCCTGATAAAATTTAGTTTTTTTCGTCAAATCCAAAATTCGAATGGCTTCTAATATTCGAAGTGCGCCCAATGCATCACTATTCGCGGTGTATTCGGGCTCTTCAAATGAAACCGCCACATGGGACTGAGCTGCAAGATTATAAATTTCATCAGGTTGTACTTGTTGAATTATTCTTATCAAAGATGAGGAATCCGTCATGTCCCCGTGATGAAGAAAAAATCTAAGTCCAGGGTTGTGCGGATCTTTAAATAAATGATCAATGCGATCCGTGTTAAACAAAGAAGTACGTCTTTTAATACCATGTACTTCATAACCTTTACTTAACAATAGTTCTGCTAAATAGGCACCATCTTGACCTGTAACACCAGTTATTAATGCTTTTTTCATTTGCATCCCATTTCAATAAATACACTTAATCAAACGTAATGAAGGGCAAAAATTAGCATGTAAATTTTTGTGAATCAATAATAACACGATTATTAAATGAATAGGGAAAAACAATTACGGCGTTAAAACCTAGTCGAAAACGGCACAGTTTTGAAAAAGCTCCCCTTTAAGGTCTTTATCAGAAAGAATTGGAATTTGACTTAGTTTCCAGTCAATTTTTAGGTCAGGATCATCCCATATAATACATTTTTCCGCATGGGGAGCGTAATAATCAGTGGTTTTGTAAAAAAATTCTGCCTCATCTGATAAAACTATAAAACCATGCGCAAAACCTGGCGGAATCCAAAATAACTTTTTTTCATGTTCATTCAAAGTCAATCCAAAAGTCTTACCGAAGGTTGAAGATGATTTACGGAGATCGACAGCTACATCGAAAACTTCGCCACGTAAAACTCGTACTAATTTTCCCTGAGGCTGGTTCACTTGGTAATGTAAACCTCGAAGCACACCTTTTTTTGACTTTGAGTGATTATCCTGCACAAATTTGAAATTACTTTGAGTGGCCTCATCGAAAACTTTTTGATTAAAGCTTTCTAAGAAAAAACCGCGCTGGTCTCCGTGAACTTTAGGCTCTAAAATAAAGCAATCATTTAAACCTGTGGCAGATATCTTCATTGGATCCTTAATTATACTTTTTCTTGCGCTATGCCTATTAAATATTCGCCATACTTATTTTTTCTCAAAACTACGGCTAATTCTAAAAGTTGAGCACTGGATATGTGACCCATTCGAAAGGCAACTTCCTCAGGACACGAAATTTTCAAACCCTGTCTGTTTTCTATCGTCTGAATGAACAAGCTAGCTTCAAGCAAACTTTCGTGAGTTCCGGTATCTAGCCAAGCAAACCCCCGACCTAGGGTCTTCACCATTAACTTATTTTTTTCTAAATATATTTTATTCAAATCTGTAATTTCAAGTTCTCCGCGCTTCGATGGCTTTAATGACTTGGCATACTCAACGACGTGTTCATCGTAAAAATAAAGTCCCGTCACCGCGTAGTTGGACTTCGGATGTGTAGGTTTTTCTTCGATCGAAATGGCCTTCAGCTCCTTCGTCATTTCAACGACTCCGTAACGTTCGGGGTCATGAACTTTATAAGCAAAAACAGTAGCACCAATTTCATTCAAGGCAGCATCTTGCAAAATCTTACTAAAACCTTGTCCGTAAAAAATATTATCTCCAAGGATCAAAGCGCATTTGTCTCCGTTGATAAATTTTTCGCCAATGACAAAAGCTTGCGCTAATCCATCGGGTGAAGGTTGCACAGCATACGACAAGCTCATTCCCCACTTCGAACCATCACCAAGTAATTGTTCAAAACGCGGCGTGTCCTGCGGCGTGGAAATAATTAAAATCTCTTTAATGCCGGCCAACATCAAAGTTGAAAGCGGATAGTAAATCATCGGCTTGTCGTAAATAGGTAGTAGCTGTTTACTTACTGAAATTGTCGCCGGATAAAGCCTAGTGCCCGAACCACCAGCTAAAATAATACCCTTCATTATTGATTCCTTTTTAAAACGGACTCGACCCAAGATTCATTGTCTAAGTACCATTTGACAGTTTTTTGAATGCCAGTGGCAAATGTTTCTTTTGGCTTCCAACCAAGCTTTTGTTCAATTTTTGTAGCGTCAATAGCGTAACGGCGGTCATGGCCTAAGCGGTCAGGTACGAAAGTTTTTTGAGTTAAATAACTTTTTCCATCACTGCGGGGACGAAGTTCATCCAGAGCTTTACAAATTAAATCAACGACCTCGATATTTTTCATCTCGTTCCAGCCACCGATATTATAGGTTTCGCCAGCTTCACCATTTTCTAATACTTTTAAAATAGCTTCGCAGTGATCTGTGACATACAACCAATCACGCACGTTTAAACCATCCCCGTAAATAGGTAACGGTTTTCCTTTAAGACAATTATGTAACACCAAAGGTATTAATTTTTCTGGAAATTGCAGTGGACCATAATTGTTCGAACAGTTGGTAGTCACCGTGGGTAAACCATAAGTGTGATGATACGCTCGAACTAAATGATCACTTGAAGCCTTTGACGCCGAATAAGGACTATTTGGCGCATAGGGAGTAGTCTCGGTGAAAGCCGCATCGTCTAAAGATAAGCTTCCGTAAACTTCATCCGTTGATACGTGTAAAAATACGAAACTTTCTTTTTCGGCTTTTTCTAAACTTTGCCAAAAAGTTTTTGTGCACTGAAGTAAATTAAATGTACCAACGATATTAGTTTGAATGAATTCACCGGGTCCAGTGATTGATCGATCCACGTGGCTTTCGGCTGCAAAATTTAAAATCGCCCTTGGCTTATATTTTTGGAACAATTCACTGATTGCTTTTTCATCGGTAATATCTGTTTTGGAAAAAATATAATTTTTGTTTCCAGATAGTTGTTCTAAGTTTTTTTCGTTCCCGGCATACGTCAATTTATCAATATTAACGACAGGTTCAGAGAACTGATTAAACCAATTTATAATAAAATTCGAGCCAATGAAACCGGCCCCACCAGTGATAAAAATCATAAAAAACATTCTTTACGATGAGGGTGCTAAAGTCAAAGCCCGACTTGATGAACTGTTTGTGGCTAATTAGCTGCTAATACTTTTAAAAACAGCTTCTAAACTTTCGCTCCATTCAGGAAGCTCTACGCTAAATATGCTTTTAAGCTTACTTGATGACAGCAGCGAATATTTTGGTCTTTTAGCTGCGCTAATAAATTGATCAGAAGAAATGGGTACAACAGA
>JACMRL010000007.1 GCA_014376435.1 Bdellovibrio sp.
AAGAAAAGCATAGAAACTAAACTTAAGTACATCAACAAATTATTGAATCAAACCGAATCAAATAACACCGGAGGAATACCAGCATGACACAAGATACTAAACCCAAACCCTTCGGTAACACTTATTTGTCGGGCAATACGAAAAACAGTTATATCTAATGTACCGCAATGATACATTCACCGATTTCCCTACAGCCCTAGGCCTAGACACCGCAAGACTCAAGCTACAAGCGATCTGCTTTGTTACGGCCTTTAAATTTCTCAAAAACGTACCCATATCGCAAATTAAATCGGGGTCACGAACATCTCTTTCACTGCGAAAATCTAGGCTGCACATAAATCACTTCAATCGACTGGCTATCTGAATGATCTATTTTTAAAAAAAGTAATATTGTGACGAGTGGTTACTCAGTTCAAAAATAACCCAAGTGCGAAAAAGCTAAGTATAATTTTACCGAGAAAAACGAAGCGAAAAAATAGCAAACTCCCGATTGCGCAATGATCGAATTATGATTATGCAAAATTTGATTTAAAAACTCGGTACTTCTGCCTGCAAAATCGACATTTTAGCCAAATTTAAATCTTAAAACATAGCAACGCCAGGAATCAAAGTACCCATTTCAAAAAGGTTTCGCTAAGCTTTGGCCATTGCACTCAATAAATAAAAAGGCGGACCAATGGCTGAATACATCAACCCCGATTACGTGGCTGAACCAGAAAAAATGAATGTTAAAAAAGGCCTGGAAGGCGTCGTCATGGACACTTCTGCGGTTTCAAAAGTGAACGCAGACACAAATTCATTAGTTTACCGCGGTTACCCGGTTCAAGACTTAGCGGAAAATTGCACTTTCGAAGAAGTGGCTTACTTACTTTACACGGGCGAACTGCCAAATAAAGCTCAGTTACAAGAATTCACTAAAAAAGAAAAATCTTTACGTGAGATCACAAAAGATAACTTAAATGTAATCAAAGCTTTACCAAAAAAGTGTCATCCGATGGATTCAATCCGCACGGGCGTAAGCTTTTTAGGTTGTGAAGATGAGCGTATCTGGGATGCAACTCCCGCAACTAATTTGGATAAAGCCGTGCACCTATTAGCAAAAATTCCTACGATGATTGCGGCTGATTACCGGTTCAAAAAAGGTTTAGATTTTATTCCGCCAAACCCGGATTTATCGATTGCGGAAAATTTTTTCCATATGTGTTTTGGCAAAGTGCCGGACGCTAAAATTGTAAAAGCTTTCGATGTATCACTAGTTCTTTATGCGGAACACAGTTTTAACGCTTCGACGTTCACAACGCGCGTGGTGACTTCAACTCAATCCGATATTTACTCGGCGACGGTTGCGGGTATCGGGGCTTTAAAAGGCCCTTTACACGGTGGTGCAAACGAAATGGTTATGCACATGATGATCGAAGTTGCTGACGCTGATCAAGCGGAACAATGGATGATGGATGCTTTGGCGCAAAAGAAAAAAGTAATGGGCTTTGGCCACCGCGTTTACAAATCAGGTGATTCACGTGTTCCCACGATGAAAAAGTATGCGCAAGTCATGGCCGATGTAACTGGCGAACAAAAGTGGATGAAAATGTACAACTCACTCGAAAAAGTGATGGTTGAAAAAAAGAAAATTTATCCTAATTTAGATTTTCCGGCCGGACCTGCTTACTACATGATGGGTTTTGAAATCGATTTTTTCACTCCTATTTTTGTGATGGCACGTACCACCGGTTGGTCGGCACATATCCTAGAGCAAACGGCTAATAATCGTATTATTCGTCCATTGTCTGAATACATTGGTGCGGCTCAACGCAGCGTTAAACCTTTAAGCGAAAGATAATTTACGCATGAAAATTTTATTGATTCCGTTTTTGTTTCTTACATTATCAAGCTGCCAAAGCATGCAAAAAGCCGAAGCAGCAAAACTTGCAGAAACGGAAGCCATTAAAACCCGTAAAGAAATAATCCGCGAAGAAAAACGCAAACAATCCGAAGCAGATCTGCCTTTTCGCGGCTTAGATACTTCCATTCGCATTGATAAAATTGCCTTTGGCTCTGGCGCTAATCAAGACCAGCCGCAAATGATCTGGAAAAATATTTTAAGTCACAATCCTGATTTATTTATTTTCGCGGGAGACGCCGTTTACTCTTCAGGTAAAGAGCAAAAGCCTTTAAGCCTTCAGTACAAAAAATTAAATCGTAATTCTGAATACCGAACCATGCGCGAGAAAATCCCATTCATGGCTACGTGGAATGACGAAGACTACGGCCAAGTCGACGGCGGAGCCGATAATCCTGATAAAGAAATGGCCCGTACTGAGTTTTTAAAATATTGGACCTACGCGCGCACGACGATTCCGAATGCGCAAAAACCAATTTATCATTCAAAAATTTTCGGCAGTAAAAAACAGATCGTCCAAGTGATCATGCTAGATACACGCTGGGACCGCGCTAATTATAAAAAAAATACCGAAGACACTTACAATAGCGAAAATCCTGAGCCCAATACTTTTCCAAAACCTTATTTAAGTGATGATGATAAAACCAAACGTATGTTATCAGAACCGCAATGGTCTTGGCTTGAGTCTGAGTTAAAAAAACCGGCTAGCTTACGCATTTTAGTAAGCCCCATCCAAGTTATTGCCAATGACCATAGTTTTGAAAAGTGGGGAAATTTTCCGGGCGAGCGTGATCGTTTGATTACTTTAATTCGCAAAGCAAAAGCTAAAAATTTAGTGATTATTTCTGGTGACCGCCATATCTCGGCGATTGCGAAGGAATACGTACAAGGATTTACAACCCTTTACGATGTAACTTCCAGTGGCCTGAATAACCCTGTCCCACGTGGCAATGTGGTTAAGGATACTAGCTACCTAAGCGACGCTTACGGAGCCATGGCGTACGGACTGATTCAAATTAATTGGGATAAGCATAAAGCGAGTATTGAAATTCGCTCGTTAGATGAAGAAGTTAAACAAAGCATCGACGTACCGTTTTAATTAACGACCGTCGTTGGCGCTGATTGCTTTGCCAATTTATTTAAATCCGTCTGGATAATAAACCAAGTTCCGACCGGAAAGAATAACCATAATAGAAAAATAAACCAGCGGTTGATTTTATCTAAGGAAATCTTTTCATACAGCTCACCTTGGCAATAAAAAGAATAGAAGCAGCCAAAAGGTACAAATAATAGAATCGTCCATAAAGTTGGCGATGCTTTTTCATCTTTCGTTAAAGCTTTAAGTTCTTCACAAGTAACGTAAAACCAATAAATCGAATAGGTCCCAAAAGTTACGATCATTAATAAAATTTGTAGCCACATATTACGGTATTTAACGATTGGCATTTATCTATCCCCTTCTTTGGGTGGTTTTTCGATCCAGCCTTTTTTCATAACGTAATAGGAAAGCGCTACGGAAATAATTAACATCATAATAATTGAAATCCAAAAACCCATGGGGTGGGATAATAACGGAATGTGTACAAAGTTCATTCCAAAGACGCCGGCTAAAAAATTCAGAGGTAAAAAGAAGATTGTAATCACGGTTAAAACACGCATTATTTCATTGGTTCGGTACGAGCCTTCGTTCGTTCTTTGTGACTCGATTGCCATATGCAAATTTAGCAACGACTGTACGTTATCAAATACATCTTCCGCATAAAATAAATTACGTTCTAAGCGGTCTTTCACTTCTTGCATTTTATTTTTGGGACAGCAATCTGTACGCTGAATGATTTTTGCCTGAGAATCAATCGTTAGCTTCATTACTTTACGAAAAGCCGAAGATTGTCGTTTAATATAATAACCTTCTAATAAAAGAGATTTAGATTTTTTTATCTGAAACATTCTCTCTTCAAAGTTTTCTAATTTATACTCAAGGTTTGTAAGTGGATTATCAAAACCCAAAGAAACCTGTTCAAAGAAATAACTTAAGACCACGCCTTCGTTTACATCTTCTGGTTTCATTTTTTTAATTTTAGTCCGTACTTCCGTGACCTCACTCAAAGGTAATCGGTGGATTGAAATTAATTTATCTTTGGTAAAAAAGATGGCTATTTTTGTCGTTAACTCCTGCACCGTATCAGCCGTTATTTTAAATTCTGGTTCCATCAAACGCAGCACTAGAAACTGTGTTACATCATAGGTTTCTACGTGCGGTAAGTAATCGGGATCTAAACAATTAATCAAAACCTTCTCGGGCACGCCTAATTCTGCTGCCATTTGTTGAAGCATTTCTCGGCTAGGGTTAATCAAATCAATCCATTTAAATGTACCGTAATCTAACTGTATCTGGTCCATAGACTGATGAAACCCGATCTTTGCCGGAAACTCAAGCTTTCGCTCTGTAAAACTCCCATTTTATTACAAATCATGTCATAGATAATCTTTATGATAAATTGCATTTTTATAGCCATTACGTGAAACTAACCGAGTTCAAAAATAAACTAATAAAACCGCAACAAAAGGAGATTTTATGTTAGGTATCGGACAAAAATTCCCACAGTTTTCTATGCAAGCCTGTGTTGGAATGGAAAAAGGCAAAGAATTCAAAACAGTTTCCAATGCAGATATGAAAGGTTCTTGGTCGGTGGTATTTTTCTGGCCACTTGATTTCACTTTCGTTTGCCCAACTGAATTAGCTGAATTCAACAAAGAGATGAAAAATTTCAAAGCTCGTGACACAAAAGTATTCGGCGCATCTTGTGATTCTCACTTTGTTCACCACGCTTGGAGAACTCACCATGCTGATCTTAAAGACTTAGCTTACCCAATGTTAGCTGACGTTAAAAAAGAATTAACGGGCGCATTAGGTGTATTACACCCGACGGAGCAAGTTCCTTTGCGCGCAACCTACATCATCGATCCAGATGGTATCGTTCAATGGGTTTCCGTTAACGGATTAAATGTTGGTCGTAACGTTAAAGAAATTTTACGCACGATCGATGCTTTACAAACTGACGAGCTTTGCCCGTGTAATTGGGAAAAAGGTCAAGAAACGATCCACGCTTAATCGCAGTTTAGTTCACGCTACAAAAATCGAAGGCTTCCTCGTTAACACTCAGTTAAAGTTGAAGCCTTTTTTATTACTATCAACGAAGGAGTTTTTATGTCGATTCCCGAAAAAGTAGACGCATTTTTAGAAAAATCATTTCCCGGTAAAGAAACAAATATCTACCGCGATCTTTCCTTAAACTTAAAAAAGATTTTAGAAGATTCTCCGTTAGAAGTTAACGAGCGCTTTATGAATGTGGCCGCCATTGCTCGCGCATTACATTGGAAAGAGCTTGAGATATTCGCCGCCATTGAACTTAAAGAGCTGGGCTTAGAAGAGGCTCACATTGAAGAATGTTTTGAAGCCGCGGCCATTATGGGTATGCTTAATACTTATTATAAATTTAAAGGTTATTTATCGCCGGAAGTCTTAGCCGATTCAGCTTACCAACGTGCGGGTTTACGCATGAATTCACTTTCCAAAGCAGTTAACGGAAAAGAAAAATTTGAAATGATGGCCTTTTCCGTATCAGTGGTTAATGCCTGCCCGACTTGCGTTTCTTCGCATGAAAAAGCCTTAACCGACATTGGCGTTACGCGTGAAAAAATTCACGATTTAGCGCGCCTGGCTGCGGTTTTAAAGGGATTAAGCTGTCTTTCGTAAGAAGATTACATTCAAATCAAAATAAATAAATAACCTTTGAGGCTTCTCTGCACTTTGCATATTGAAGCCTTACGGAGGTTTACTAATGAATAATGCATTAAAATATGTTAAAATTCTTGAAGGAGCTGGGATTTCTCGTGAACAAGCAGAAGCCCATATCCAAATTATGAATGAAATCACGGAGGGTGATTTGGCTACGAAACAAGATATTGAAAGTCTAGGTACTAAATTAAGTACAGAAATTAAAAGTCTTGGCATCTCAACTAGCGCCGAAATAAACAGACTGGACGCTAAAATTGATTCATCCGTCGAACGCTTAGAGCATAAAATGCTACAAATGGAATACCGTATGACAATTAAACTGGGGACCATTGTTACCCTTGTCGTTGCTGCAGCTACGACTGTGAGTAAGCTTATTTAACAAAGCGCGATCCCATCCATAGACCTTTTTATTATTTCAGCCTAAAGTGATCTCTTCAAACCAAGAGGTCACTATGAAAACAGATACTGAGTCTAACCAACCTAAACGCATTTACCTAAAAGATTACCAAGCTCCGGCGTTTTCGATCGCCAACGTTCAACTCCATTTTAATTTGTACGAAACAGCCACGATTGTTACGGCAAAACTTGATATGAAAAAAATCAAGGACGAGCCTTTGATTTTAAACGGTGAAGGTTTAAAATTAATCTCGATTAAATTAAATGAAAAACTTTTATCTGCGTCAGACTATCAATTAACTGATGAGTCTTTAACAATTCGCTCCGCGCCCGCAGAATTTAAACTAGAAACCGTGGTTGAGGTGAATCCGGAAGAGAATAAGTCTTGCGAGGGTTTATATTTATCAAAAGGAATTTTTGCGACACAATGTGAAGCCGAAGGCTTCCGTCACATTACATACTTTTTAGATCGTCCGGATGTGATGACGACTTACACGGTTGAAATGGAAGCGGATGCTAAAAAGTACCCGGTGCTTTTATCAAACGGTGATTCGATTTCTAAAAAAGATTTAGGTAACGGACGCCATATGGCTACCTGGAAAGATCCATTCAAGAAGCCTTGTTATTTGTTTGCTTTAGTAGCTGGTGATTTAGGGGTTGTGGCTGATACCTTTACCACGAAATCTGGAAAAAAAGTTAAGCTAGAAGTTTTTGCGTCACACGGAAAACAAAGCCGGTGCCATCACGCGATGCAGTCTTTGAAAAAATCGATGCAATGGGACGAAGAACGCTTTGATTTAGAATATGACTTAAGCCAATTTATGATTGTTTCTATCGATGACTTCAATATGGGCGCGATGGAAAATAAAGGCCTGAATATTTTTAATTCACGTTTAGTATTGGCTGATCCAGAATCAGCAACCGATACAGATTTTGAACGCATTGAATCCGTTGTCGGCCACGAATACTTTCACAACTGGACTGGAAATCGTGTCACTTGCCGTAACTGGTTTGAGCTTTCATTAAAAGAAGGCTTAACGGTTTTTCGTGACCAAGAATTCTCATCTGATTTAAATTCTCGTTCGGTTCAACGTATTAAAGATGTCGATGCCTTACGCGGCAGTCAATTCGCAGAAGACGCTGGCCCCAATGCGCACCCCGTACGCCCCGACAGTTGCTTAGCCGTAGATAATTTCTATACTCCGACCATTTACGAAAAAGGTGCAGAGGTTATCCGGATGATGCAAACGATGGTGGGTAAAAAAGGTTTTCGTATAGGAATGGATGAGTATTTTAAACGTCACGATGGTCAAGCTGTCACAATTATTGATTTCGCCAGCGCAATCTCTGAACCAAACGGTTATGATTTTACCCAATTTAAATTATGGTACACGCAAGCCGGCACTCCGGAAGTTACTGTAACTGAAAGCTACGATGCTGAACGCAAGGAATTCACACTTAGCTTAAAACAATTTTGTGCCGTGACCGAAAAGCAACCGACTAAGTTACCTTTTCACATTCCTCTGTTAATTGGTTTAATTGATACGTCCGGGAAAGATATTCCGATTGTTTCTAAAGATGTAGTGATCAATTCAGATAACTTACCGGTGATGCATTTGAAAAATACCGAACAAAAATTTGTATTTACCAATGTTTACGATCAACCCGTTTTATCTATCAACCGTGATTTTTCGGCGCCGATTAAATTAAATTGGAAGCCTTCACAGGCTGAATTATTACATCTAATCAAATTTGATTCAGATTCTTTTAACCGCCGCGAGGCGGCCTTCCAAATGGTTCTACAAGAGTTACAACGTTTGATCGCAGAAATCAGCCAAGCTAAGACAGCCAACGTGAATGAAGCCATTATTGAGGCTCTAGGTTTTGTATTGAATGATGAAAAAATTGATGCTCAGTTCAAAGCTTTGATGTTGCAATTACCAAGCACGAATATTCTGGCGCAAGAAGAAGATATTTTAGATGCCGTCGTATTTCATAAAGCTGAAACGGCTTTAGTGAAGACTTTTGTAACAAAATACTCGATTGAAATTTTAGCGCTTCATAAAAAACATCACGCTTTGAATTCAATCGGTGATCGCGCTTTAAAAAACCGCTTGCTTGGTTTTTTAACCATGGCCAAACACCCTGATGCTACGACTTTAGCGTTTGACCAGTTCTCGCACGCTAAAAACATGACTGATCAAATCGGTGCTTTAATGTGCCTATGTGATTCCGAGTCGAAAGAAAAAAATATTGCTTTAGATGCCTTCTATAAAAAATGGAAAGATGATGCCGTGGTATTTAATAAGTGGTTAATTGTTCAGGCGAACTCAAGCTTACCAAGCACTTTCGAATACGTTAAAACACTATCAGCAACTTTACCGTTCAGCTTAGAAAACCCAAACAATGTGTACTCATTACACAATATTTTTGGTCATAATTTTTTAGCGATGGCCCGCGAAGATGGTTCGACATTTAAATGGTTATGTGACGAAATTTTAACGATTGATAAGAAAAATCCACAAGTGGCGGCTCGTCTGTGCGGATGCTTCAACTTCGTTAAAAAATTACCACTTCATTTAAAAGAAAAATCGCAACAAGAAATCAGACGCGTTTTAACACACACAAGTCTTTCTAAAAACGCTCGCGAATTGTTGCAAGGTTGTATTTAGCTTCCTGAAAACCTCATTCGACACTGTTTCAAAAACTCAGTGCGGGTTTCGGGACGCAGTTTGAAGGCACCACGCAGATCAGAAGTCGTCGTGGTGCTGTGCGTATCTTGAATGCCCCGCGAAATCACACAGTAGTGTTTCGCATTGATATGAACCGCCACGTCCTCAGTTCCTAATAAATACTGTATGCAATCCGCCACTTGTTTTGTTAAGCGCTCTTGCACCTGCGGACGACGTCCGAAAAACTCAACGATCCGATTTAGTTTAGAAAGACCGATCACTTTTTTATTCGGAATGTAAGCAACCGTTGCAAAACCATCGATGGGCTGAAAGTGATGCTCGCACATTGAAATGACTTCAATATCTTGTACGCAAACCATTTGGTCGTATTCCATTGAATTATCAATCACAGTAATTTTCGGAAAGTTTTTAACGTCTAATCCACCAAAAATTTCATTGACGTACATTTTAGCAATTCGGCGCGGCGTATCGCACAAGCTATCATCATTTAAATTAAGTCCTAGAGTTTTCATGATCTCGCCGAAATGCATTTCGATTTTTTCAATCTTTTGCTCTGCATTCAAATTAGTTTCGACAACCGGAGACGGACGTACTTTCGAAAGAATTTCTTGCGCTAGTTCAATCGTGTTTTTTTTATTTTTTAAATCCAAAGCGCCCTCTTTTTTTTAAATTAATTATAGTAAGTAATCGGCCCCGCGGATGGCCGAAAGCAATGCGCCTTCAACCGTGCCCGCACGGTCCAAACGTGAAAAATCCCCAATAACTTGAAACTGCGAACTTTTAATATCTGGAATAGCGATTGGGCTAGAGAATGCAGCCCCTTGAATCAGTTCAATCTTATTCCAGTCAAAATAGTTTTCCGCACTCATCCGCCCGTCCAAAAAATTAATGTTCATTTTCTTTTTGATAAAATCATTAATTTTTTCAATCTCGACCGAAACTTGCGAGTTTTTTGGAGTCAAATCAATTTCGACCCATGAAGTTGATTTGTTTTTCTTAATCACTTGTCGGGCTTCGAAATGATCATCTTCGTAAAAAGATAAACTTTTAACTGTCGAATTTAGACTGTAAGACTGCTGCGAAGTTAAAATAACTTTCATCGTATTTTCTTTACGCACACTTTGTGCCCAAGTTTTTATCGCGGCCATTTCCGGCAAATCATAAAGACCGGCAATACTACCCCACTGATTTGGCGGAATAGCTAAAGCCACTTTTTTTGCCACGAAAGTTCTGCGTCCCTTGGGCCCATCAAAAACAACTTCGAATAAGCTATTGATTTTTTGAATCGAAATTAGTTTCCACCGCAGACGCACACTACGGTAAGTAATTAAACCAGCCGTATGTTCGAATAAATAATCAATTAAGCTTTGCATTCCATTATTTAGATAAAAATTATTTTTATCTAAATTAGTGATCGGAATTGCATACTCTTTAATTAAACTTTTTAAGGTTTCATCGTGATCAGAATAAACCGAAGCGCCGTAATCATAGCCCTTGTTTGAACGAATCCGGCCACCTAAGCGACTTGAGCCTTCAAAAATTCGGTACGCCATTTTATTTTGTCTTAATTTGTAGGCTAAATACATGCCACTGATGCCGCCACCAACGATAATCGTTTGGTCTTTTAAATAAAATGCATCTTCAAATAAGTACTCATCAAATGTTGAACATGCACCTAAAGTCGATGCGGCCGCCAAGCCACCCGCTGCCTTTAAGCTATTTAAAATAAATAAGCGTCGATTCGTTTCTGTAGACATGAGTAAATATTTACCAACCTATCATTCGAATGCTACACTAGGCCCGTGCTGCAAACAATCAATCTCGAAAGCCATTTAGACGAAATTTCAATCCAGGGATGGAGTGTATTACCCGTACCCCTGAAGCTTGCCGAGCAGCTTGCAAAATTGGCAACTGAGCGCTTTAAACAGAATATATTTAAACACGCAGCTTTAACCGAATCGATATCACCCATTGCAGATATTCGTAACGATAAAATATTATGGCTAGATGCAAAAAACTTCACCCTTGAACAGTCTGAAGTGCTTATTCTAAATCAGCTTGAATTGCTTAAAACCAGCTTACAAAACTATTTTAGAATTCACTTGTCTGAACTTGAGTGCCACTATGCTGTTTACGAGCCCGGCCATTTTTACCAGCGCCATGTCGACGCCACCCAAGCAAATAACAAAAGAATTTTTTCTTTCGTTATTTACTTGAATGAAAATTGGCAAGCGGAAGATGGTGGTCAGCTGATTGCTTACGATAACGAACAAGTTTTATTTAAAATTTTACCGTCCGCGGGGCAAATGATTTTATTTAAAAGCACGCTCGAGCATGAAGTGGTCACAACTGCTCAAACCAGATTATCACTGACGGGATGGTTTAGAAAATGAAGCCAGGAAGTAAAACACTAGTTGATATTATTTTCTTGGAAAGATTTTCCTTTCGACTTTTGATCGTTTTGTTATCTGTTTTATCGACGGTATTTGGCCTAGCTCTTCCTTATTACCAAAAACATTTTTCTGAATCTTTATCGATGCCATTTCTGTTAACCTGTATCGCCCTTTCATTTGGTTATATGGCTTTTAATCAGCTGACGTTATTTATCGGGCAACACGAAGCCGTTATTTCACAAAAAAAATTAGCCAAAAGTATTTACAGCCAGTATTTAACTTTGAAACCGTTAACCCTACATAACCGCTCGGTGGGCGAAGTTGTATCACTTTACACGACGGACGTGCCCAGCTTGACCGTGTGGCTTGAACAGTCGCTGCCTTACGGATTAACAACTCTATTTCCACTGATCTTTACGCCGATTTTTCTTTCTTATTTTTATGATTTACCGCCTTATTTTTGTTTTGGCCTAGTCGGAGTTTTAGTTTTTATGAATGGTCTGATGGCTTACCGCCAATCCTTATTCTTTTTTAAATTTAAAAAGTTGGCTGCCGATCGCATGGGTTTAGTGAACGAATGGATTCAAAATATTCGTGGCTTGAAAATTTTGAATTGGATCGAAGGGTTCGAAAATAAAATTATCAAAAAACGTAAAGAAGAAACTAGTAATCGTATTGCCATGGTAACCAATGGCCAAGTGATGAATTCAATCTCTTCAAGTATTACTTTTTGGCTAAATTTAGCAATTTTAGCATTTTTTATTTGGGCGCATGATAAAACTTTATCGAAGTCAGACCTAATTGCGTTACTATGGGTAACCACCGTATTTTTATCACGCCCCTTGCGCCAACTGCCTTGGTTTTTTACTTTCGTATTTGATGCCTGGACCTCATTTCGACGACTCGGTGATTTTTTAAATTTAAAAAATCAGCCCGCCATTATTATCTCAACCACTCCGGAAAATTCAAACTCGATCTTAGAAGTTAAAAATTTAAGCTTAGTCGTTCACGGACGTACGATTTTAAACCGCATTAGTATTAAGATTAAGCCGGGTGAATTGATTGCGCTGATCGGCCCGGTTGGCTCAGGGAAAAGCCTACTCATGAAGTCTTTGATCGCCGAAACTCCATTTACCGCTGATATTTTTTATAAAGAAGCTTCAAGCTACGTTCCGCAAGATCACTTCGTGATGAGCGCTAGCTTACGTGATAATATGAACTTCGATTACCAGTCCAGTACAGAAAATGATGCCGTCATTATGGATCATTTAGCTAAAGCGCAGTTTAGTTTTGAATTAGACCGCGTACAAGACGGGCTTGAAACCACCATCGGCGAACGTGGGGTGAACCTATCCGGCGGGCAAAAACAGCGCGTTAGTCTGGCCCGCCAGCTGATGCATCCCGAAAAGATTTTATTATTTGATGATCCGCTTAGTGCAGTTGACATTTCGACTGAAAAAAAATTAGTGGATGAATTTGTTAAATTAAAAAATGAAAATCACGCGGTTTTATTAACGACTCAGCGTTTTACGGTCTTACCCAGCTGTGATCGTATTTTATTTATCAATCATGGTGAAATTGTTTTTGATGGTCCCTCGGAAACCTTTTTGAAAGATTCACGATTTGAATCTTTTGTTACGGGTTTGATATGAATAAAGTTAAAACCGGAGCTTATTCAAAATCCATTTACGATACCCTAATGCAGGCTTACCGCCCTTTTATCGTAAAAATTTTAGCGACGCTCATCTTTGGATTTTTAGGACGTTTTTTAATCCTTTCAAATATCCAAGTCATCGGGCAATACGTTGATCAGCAAACGGTTCTAACAGCCGAAAATTTAAAACCTTTGTTTTATAAACTTTCTATTTTGCTACTGATTGCTTTTTCATTAACTTTATTTTTTCGAACCGTATTTTCACGGCTGTCTGCCTTAGCTGTCTCGCGCATTTATGACGAAACAACCTACCGCGTATCACGCTTTCCGATTTCGTTTTTCGAAAGCCAACCCGTTGGAAAAATCACTACCCGTTTTTCGAGCGACTACGGAAATGTATTTCGTTTATTCGGCGGCCCCTTGGCCGAGTTTCTATCAATTTTATTTGATTTGGTTTCGATTGTTATTTTAATGGTCTTTGTACATCCCTATTTTATTTTCACTATTTTAGCTGCAACGTGGATGTACTTTATTCTACTGAGGCGAAACCAGCTTCGCCTGCGCACTTCACGCCGTGATATGTCGACCAACCGTGCACCGTCGGTAGCTCATTTTTCTGAGACTGTTCAGGGCGGGACTATGATTCGCCAAAATCATAAAGAGTCGATGTTTATAGATAAATTTTTAGAATACGATGAGAAATATCTAAAAAGTAAGTGGTCGGTTTTTTGGCACGTGACGCGTTTTTCACTGGAGCTAAATGTTCTTTCCACCGTCTTATTCGGGGCCAACGCTTTAATTTGTATTTATCTGATGAATACCAATGTCATTGGTATTGGCCAATCGGGTGTTATTTTAAGCTTAACTTTGTTAGCGACTTATACTTTGCAAATGTTTTTCGAATGGTTTTCACAATTTGAAGAGGCTTTGACCGGCGTGGAGAAAATGGATGAATACATTCGCTCGCCACTTGAACCCGGAATTAGCTTACCCGCTTATTCTGATTTTTCGACCTCACATCCTAAAAAATCACGTCAGGATTTTAACGAAACTTTTGAAAATTTAGATCCAGAAACAGATCATATCCAAATCGAGAATTTAATTTTTAAATATCCGACAAGCACTGAAGTTATTTTAAATTCGGTTAGCTTTAAACTTAAAAAAGGCGAAAAATTAGGAATTATCGGCCGCACGGGTTCAGGAAAAACAACCTTGATTTCAGCTTTACTCCGTTTGTACCCGATCCAAAGTGGAGTTATTTTAATTAATGGGCGAAACGAAGTAGATGTCGAAAAGCATCGCTCGTTATTTTCAGTTATTTCCCAAGATCAACTATTTATGTCGGGTACGATTCGCGATAATTTAGATTTATTTCGTGCAAGTTCAAATCATCAAATTGAAAAAATTCTTAAACAAGTGGGCATTCCGTTTTCACTTAACGACCCTGTTTCTGAAAAAGGACAAAATTTGTCACAAGGTGAAAAACAGCTATTAAGCTTAGCTCGCGGACTTTTGCAAAAAGCACAGATTTTTATTTTTGATGAGGCTACATCGAATGTAGACCCTCAATCTGAAGCCTTAATGAACCGCGCTTTAACGGATGTGTTGTCAGATAAAACTCAGATCCGGATTGCCCATCGCCTACAAACGGTTAAAGATTGTAACCAGATTCTATGGCTTGACGGTGGTCACGTGAAAAAAATAGGTCCTGCTGAAGAAGTCCTTGTGGCTTTTAGACATTAGGGGTAATTTAATTTTCATTAATATCCGTAATAAAAATAGGGGCCGATATGCAAGATGATGAAAACAGAAATTCTGAACATCCTCTTGGATTAAATGCCCTGGCTCAAGCCCATGATGTGTGGCCGCAATTAAACGAAGATCAGCGTAAAGAAAAATTTAAATCCTTAAACCGCACCGATGCGGAAGAGTTGTTTTTAAATTTAAGTGCTTCGCACCAGGCCGAATTAATTGTTGATATGACGATGTTAGAGATTCGTTCTTGGCTTCGTTTACTTGCTCCCGATGATGCGGCCGATTTACTACAAGAAGTTGAAGTTGATAAAAAAGAAGAACTTCTAGCTTTATTAGACCCGCAAACCAAACGCGAAGTTTCAGCCTTATTAGCCTATGCGGAAGATAAAGCCGGCGGCTTGATGAACTCTCGCTTTATTCGTTTACGTCCAAATATGAACGTGGATGAAGCCATCAGTTACATCCGCATCCAAGCGAAAACCCAAGTTGAAATCGTTTATTACTCTTACGTTTTAGATCCGGAACAAAAGCTAGTGGGCGTGGTTTCTTTCCGCGAATTATTTGCATCTACTCCCAATAAAAGAGTTGATGAGATTATGCACACCGATATCGTTAAAATCTCGGTCGATCTAGATCAAGAGCATATCGGGCAAATTTTTAGCAAACAAGATTTAATGGCCCTGCCGGTGATCGATCACGATAATAAAATGGTGGGTATTATTACCTTCGATGATATCGCCGAAGCTGTGCAAGAAGAGGCCACCGAAGATATTCATAAAATCGGTGCCGTAGAAACTTTAGATGCTCCTTACTTAGAAATTTCTTTAACCGAGATGATTAAAAAACGTGGCGGTTGGTTACTGATTCTTTTCATCGGTGAAATGTTTACGGCCAGTGCGCTTGGATATTTTGAAGATGAAATTCAACGCGCGGTTGTGCTGTCCATGTTTTTACCATTAATTATTAGCTCGGGTGGTAATTCAGGTTCACAAGCTTCGACGCTGATTGTTCGCGCCATGGCCTTAGGCGAAGTAAGACTTAAAGATTGGTGGAGAGTTCTAGTGCGTGAAGTTGCAACGGGTTTAGCTTTAGGTGCGATTCTAGGTACGATCGGAATGTTACGTATTTATTTCTGGCCATGGAAAGAACAAATGTACGGAAAGCACTATGCTTTAATTGCGGTGACCGTAGCAAGTTCTGTATTAGGGGTTGTACTTTGGGGAACTATTTCTGGTTCGATGCTACCGTTTATTTTACGTCGTTTTAAACTAGATCCCGCATCGGCATCGGCTCCGGCCGTTGCAACGATTGTGGATGTAACAGGTTTAATTATTTATTTCACGGCGGCCAGTTTAATTCTAAAAGGCACTCTACTTTAGTTACGTCGGCTGCAGACCACTTGTCCACATCGACATTTGCGTTCGTAGCTGATCGGTAATATCTAAAAACCTAACGCCGTATGATTGTTTTTGCGAACACCAAACAACCTCGCCATCAAGTTGATGGTCAAGGTCGCCAATCTTCACTTTGATTTTTTCGCCTTTACCAATTTGGAAAGTATTTTCAGATATACCAAACGAAAGACCTCCGACGGATAAACTTTCTGAAGCGGTGCTGATGACTTGATCTCCCACTTGGATCATTAACGACTTTACTAAATGATAGCGTGCGTACTGGCGACGATGGGCCGGCACTTCAGCCGAACTTTTTCTACGTAAACCTGCGGCCACCGCAATCGGCAATAAGATCATTCCTAAAACCACCGCGGCATTGCCCGCCATACCTTGCGTGGGACCACCACCGCCCGAACTATCTTCTAAAATCGCTTTCACTAATCCGCAACCTGCCGCCGCTGGTGCCGGTTCCGACGTCGAAGCGGTGCTGCGGTCGGCTTTATAGACGGGAGAATAACTTGGCGACCAGGCCATGGTTGAAGTTTGTGTTTTTGCACTTTGAATTGTTTTGTACGCATTCACCCGACCGCTAGTTGAAATGAGTGAATTCAGCGATGAAAATACATCAACCCCACCTAAGATAATACTACGCACCTGGTAAGCAGAAAGCTGAGGTGCTTCGCGCAGCACTAACGCCGCTAAGCCCGCCACAAACGGCGATGCCATTGAAGTTCCCGACATCATCGTGTAGCAACCTGGATTTGGACATCCCGCGCCCGGCACGGAACTAATGATTTGCACACCCGGCGCCGCAACGGCTACCGAATTACTACCGAAGTTTGAAAAAGAGGCGCGCGAATCCGAATCGGTTGTTGCCGCAACGGCAATATTATTTGGCGTATCTAAAGCGGCCGGATACATCGGAAAAAAATCATTATTTAAATCTGAATTTCCCGCGGCGGTGGCGATCACCACACCGTTATTATACGCATAGGTATAAGCTTCATGCAGTGCACGCGAGTAGGATGAACCACCCCAAGAATTATTAATAACCTTGGCACCCATGTTAACTGCGTAGTACATCGCACTAACTGCATTCGCGGTAGAGCCTGAACCCTTTGCATCTAAAAATTTTAATGGCATGATCCGAATTTTTGATTCGCGCACTGGATAAGCTAAAACATCTTGCCCGACGCCTAAAATAATTCCGGCCACATGAGTACCATGAGCATCATCATCGTAAGCATTATTGCTATTATTCACGTAATTCCAGCCGTGTATATCATCGACATAGCCGTTACCATCATCATCGACGCCCGCCGTACCATTAAGTTCAGCCTGATTGGTCCATACCGCATTTGAATCGGCGAAAAGTTTGTGAGTAGCATCTAATCCAGTATCAATGATCGCGACAACTGTTTTAGTTCCTTGATTGTACGGCTTCTCGATTGCCCACGCATCGACGACCCGAACATTTGAATTAGATTGTGAGTAATCATCAAAAACTCCGGGAGCAACTCCTAAGCCTTGCACGTCGATAGGATCAACACGTAAAAGATAATTTGGTTCAACAAATTCTACATCTGGATTCGCACGCAAAATATCAATGCTTGCGCTCGAATTTGATTTGATGTGCATCATCTCTGAACCCCAGAAAGCCTGTTTAACTTGAACTCCGGCCCCTAGTTTATTAATCGCTTTCATACCAATACTTAAACGATTGTTAGCCGACATTCCGGTTTTCTTTTTCATCTTCACGATAAATTCACCAGCTACAACTTGCGGCCCCGCCACCTGCGCGAAAACATTTTCCGAGGTTAATGCCGACAGCACAGAAAAACATATTAAAATTTGAAACCCGAAGCGTAAGCTTTTTGATGGCATGGGCGTTCTTGTCATGACTAAGGTATCGGGGATCTTTTAGTTAGACTAAAGCTCGGTTTATCATTCTCTCAAAATGAAATAAGGCGAACACTTTGGATCGCCTTATTATTGTCTCATCGCGAGATTCTTTTATTTTTTATTTGCAGAATAATTCAACACTATAACTTGAAATTATTCTGAATCAGATTCGCCCGCACCTGTAAAGCTTTGCGCCGTAATGTCGTTATGAATAGTGATTGAAAGCATCGGCACATAAACTTGCGCGCCCTTTAAAGCATCCGTATCACCAATCCTTGCAATGTAATGGTAGTTGACTCCCACACCAAACGAAACGTATTTAAAGTCAACTTCTGCGCCAGCCGCTACCTTGGCACCAAACGAATTTATTTTAACTCCATTCGCTGACTTCGTTAAAACTGTACCCGCACCTAATTTAGCAATCGGATGAATCGTTGAATTTGGCATAAAACGATAAACGGCCGAAGCACTCATCGCCTCATGGTCAGTTGAAACTTGATCGAAATCAAAATGGTCTAAACCAACTTCTAAACCCCAGTTGTCATCTAAACCATAACCTAACCAGTAGCTATGAGCGTCGCCACTGACTGCTGCATTTTTAAAATCACTGCTTGAGATCACATTTGATTTACCTGTACCAATGCCGGCTTCAAAACGTTCAGTTTCGGCTAATGCAAGCTGTGCTGCTAAAACCAATAAAAAAACTGTAAAAATAGATGTGATTTGTTTCATAGAATCTCCCGTTACTTATCTAATCGAGTTTAAAACTGAGTGACAAGTCAAAAGCCCTTGTTGACTCTGATTTTGACCTCGTGAATCATGATACTAATGAAATACATCCAGAAAATATTCATCAGTGGCTTGATCACTTTTTTGCCAATCGCCGTTACAATTTATATTGTTTATGCTGGATTCAATATTGTTGAAAATTTATTGGGCAATTTTTTACGTCAAGCTCTACCTTCAGAATACTACTACCCAGGCTTTGGTTTTTTAGCGACGCTCGTTTTAATTTTTTTCTTGGGTTTTTTGCTAAACAATTTAGTAACCGCTGGTTTATTAGTTCGCTTGCAAGAAAAATTAACCGAAGTTCCATTATTCAAAGTCGTTTATTCGCCACTACGTGATTTGATGAATCTTTTCTCTAATGGACAAAAAACAAATTCCTTAAAAAAAGTCGTGCTGGTAAAAGTATCTGAGGGCAAACAAGTTTTGGGTTTAGTTACACGTGAGCACTTCGAAGGCCTTAATTTAAATTTTTTGTCGGATAATACAAAACTAGCGGTTTATATTCCGATGAGTTACGGCCTGGGCGGATACACTCTATTAATTGAAAAATCACAACTTGAGCCAGTCGATATTCCGGTTGAAAAGGCAATGAGTTTAGCATTAACCGCGTGGATTAAAACCGATTATAAGCAGAAGTAGGACATTATGAGCGTTAAAACCCGCGAACAAACTATTCAAGAAAAAGCCTTAGATGTTAATTTAGATACAAAATTTTACGGAACCTTTGCAGAAATTGGGGCCGGCCAAGAAGTCGCCCGTCAATTTTTTCAAGCGGGCCGAGCCTCACAAACTATTGCCTTAACAATTTCAGCCTACGATATGACTTACAGCGATTTAATCTACGGTAAAGAAAAAAGCGGACGCTACGTTTGTTTGCCCCGCTTAGGCAAAATGCTGGAGCGCGAATACACAAAATTACTTGAGCGTTTAGCCTCTACACGTAAAGACACGGCTTTTTTTAGTTTTGCGGATACGGTAGCAACTTCATCGGAAGGTTCCAAAAAAACTTGTCACGGTTGGATGGGCGTTCGTTTTCAACTAGAGCCCGATGGGACTTTTAATGAAATTAAATTACACGTTCGAATGTTAGATCGCTTACGCCTGCAACAACAAGAAACTCTTAGTAAATTAGGCGTTAATTTACTTCATTCGTGTTTTTATAAAACAAAAAATCAAAATGAATTTTTAGATGGTTTATTCGACCAAATTAAAACGGGGTCTGTAGCCGTCGACGTCGTTTACTTCGTGGGCGATGCATTTAAAAAATTTAACGAAAACTTTTTTAATTTAATGCTGGTGGAAAAAAAATGGAGCCAAGCCTGCTTGATCGATGCCGAAGGCAAAGTTCAAAACCCGCAAGATTATTTGTGGGGCAAATCGTTACTTATCCAGCGTGGCTTCTTTGAACCCGTAACGAATACGCACTTAGATATTTTTAGCAGGGGCTTAGAACACTTTAAAAAAGAATTCTCGCTAAAAGCGGGCGAGATCATGGGTTTATTTGAATTCACGATTGATAATCGTGCCAAGGGCACCCGCATCACCACCGAGCAAGCATTTAACCGCGTAGAAATGATTTCAAAATTAGAAATTCCGGTTTTAGTAACGCAATTTACTTTGTTCTACCAGCTTAAAGAATTTATCCGCAATTCAACCAAGAAGCCTTTGGGCATTGTGATCGGCGCTACCCACTTAGATAAACTTTTTGACGAAAGTTTTTATTTTGATTTAAGCGGCGGGCTACTGGAAGGCATGGGTAAATTACTTGGCCGCTTTACGCGGCTTTACATCTATCCGCACAAGACGTCCGAAATTTGTTTGTTAACAAAAAGTTTTTTCCCAAAACCAAATGTTAAAAATATTTACCGCCATTTTATCGATAACAATATGATTCAAGACATTGCGGGCTGCGATGATTTGCTAGAGTTTATTCACTCGGAACAAGTAAATAAATTGATCAAGAAAAAAGATAAATCCTGGAAAAAGCTAGTGCCTGAAAAAATTCATAAGTTAATCGAAAAGCAGTTGTAATCAGCGAAAGCCGTTTACAATGTAAGCTAATGCAAACGGCAGCATTAAAAACCAAGCATTGATTCTGTTTTTTAAATAAAAATAAGTTAAGATAATTCCTAAAACCGGTAACCCAAATAAAATTAATTTCGAATACAAATCAAGTCCCGTCGTCTTTAAAAAATAAAAGCCGCCCCAAATTACTAACACCGAAACACTTAACATCAGGATGGCGGTTATTTTTTTTAGCATATGGCCTAGCCTACCACCTTTAACCATTCAATCATTGATTGAACCGGCTGACCACTTCCGCCCGCAGAGCTAAGTGCGCCCGTAGATTTATCTGTCCAGCAGTAAACGTCAAGGTGCACCCATTTTTTTCCACGACAAAATTTTTCTAAAAATAAAGCTGCCGTGATTGCACCACCAAAACCATCGGCCGAATTTTTAAAGTCTGCGAAGTTTGAAGACATCGAACCAAAATATTTTTGCACGAGTGGAATTCTCCAGTTAGGCTCGCCGGCTTTTTGTCCGGCCTTCATCATTTGCTGAGCGATCACATCGTTATTCGTAAATAAACCGGCCACGTCCGCACCCAGAGCCACTTTAATTGCTCCCGTTAAGGTCGCAATGTCGACAACGATTTCCGGTTCGTCTTTTCCTTTTTGTGTAACGGCTACATCCATTGCATCGGCTAAAACTAAGCGACCTTCTGCATCCGTATTATCGATCTCAACTAAATATCCCGCGCGCGAACGATACAGATCGCTCGGGCGCATAGATGCCGCATCAACTGCGTTTTCAGCCAAGGCTAAATAAAAATCACAGGGACGAGAATAATTTGAATAAGCAACCCAATACGCTAAAGCTAAAACCGCGGCCGAGCCTCCCATATCTTTCTTCATCAGGCGCATGCCAGATGACGGCTTCATATCTAAACCGCCCGTATCAAAAGTGATTCCTTTTCCGACAAAAGCGATTGGTTTTTTTGTCGAAGCTTTTTTAGGACGATACTTTAAATGGATCATACGAGGCTGGCTCGTGGCACCCTTGCCTGTCGCTAACATTAAGTTCATATTTTCAGCCGCTAATTTTTTATGATCCCAAACGCTGACTTGCAACGTTTTTGGAAAATTTAATTCTTTAGTTACAATTTTTTCGTAACCATCTGGATTTAAATCATTTGGTGGTAAATTAACCAAATGACGTGCAATTTGAACTACGCGAGCTTCCAAGTGAGCACTCTCAACTAAACTTTTACTGATTTTAATTTTACCGTGGCTTTGTAAATTAATTTTGATATTCACGCTTTGTTTAGCATTATAAGCCGATAAAAAATTATACGCAGCTAGTTCTAAACCAATCATCACCGGCTTCATCATTTCTTCAGTGCAATCTAAAAAGTTAATCAGAACTTGATCAGCCCCCTGAGATTTGAATTGCGGCAGCAAGCCTCCACCCTGATCTCTAAACCAACCGTACAGTGATTCATCTAATAGGCCATCGTGCTGACCCTTAACGATCGTAGCGTTTTGTAAAATCCAAACGGGCCCACTTAGACCCGTAAATGTATTTTGTCTTTTATCAGACGCCAGCAAAGACTTCTTTTGATGATCTAACGCATGAATTTCGATAATTTTTTTAAATTCTTTTTTACGCGCGACTTCGCTAGCAGATCCTAAAACATAGACAAAACCTTGCGGGTTTTGCATCGGAACTATCTGAAATTGAAAAAATGAATTTAAGACTGACTGCATACTCATAGAAGCTCCTATCTATACCACCGATTATTTGTTATGATTTTGCACTAGGTATGACATCGCAATCAACTGGTAATACACCTCATTCCAATCTTCTCGTCGATTTGAAATTGGGCCTTTTCAACGTTGAAAACCTGTTCTTGCTATTTGACCACCCGATCCCACCGAATTTTCAAAAACTATCTGAACCCCAATGGCAAAAGCTATCGGCTTCAGTTTACGAAAATAAGCCTTTGCAAAAGTGCATTCAGATCGCAAACCTGATTAAAGAAAATAATCCTGATATCATGATGCTTTGTGAAGTCGGTGGCCTTGAGTCTTTAAAAAACTTTAACGAGCTATTCCTAGATTCACAATATTCTGTGGCCTTGATCGAAGGTAACTCAGACCGTAATATTGACGTGGGCTTCTTGCTCAAAAAAACCCAAAGCTATTACTTCGATTTAGGCACCAATAAAAATAGACCCCTTCATTTTTTGTACCCGCACGAAATGACTTCACAGAAAACCGATTACCCGATTAAGGCCGCTACCCAACTATTTTCGCGCGACTGTGCCGAGCTAAAACTTTTCAAATCTGACCGCAACGAACCCTTCTTAATCTTACTTTTAACCCATTTAAAATCGCGCTTAGATCCCGAGCGTATCGACCCCGGCGGCACCGAAAGACGCTCAGCTGAATTAAAAACCACGCTACAAATCTACCAAGAATTAAAACTAAAATTTCCCAAAGTTCCGATTGTTTTGTCTGGAGATATGAATGGTTATGCAGGCCGCTCTACAACGGGCGCAACACCTACCGACGCAGAATTCGTTGCGATTTATCAAGAGACTGATCTTCAAGACATCTTTGAGGTAGCTAGCGTAAGTGTTGAAAAACGTTCAACATTCTATCAAATTAAAAATGGACAAAAAGCCGATGGTAAACAAATTGACTACTGCTTTCTGTCTGAAAACTTACGTCCGTTTTTAAATAAAAATTCGTGCATCACTTATTTGTTCAAGGATCAATTTGGCTTCGCAATCGACACCCCCACTTCGCTCGACGCTAAAGGCAAACTTCCTTCTGATCATTACCCATTATTTTTTACTCTTGAAAAGCTTCCTGTTTGATGAGATTTTTACCGCATGAGTTTGAAACGCACGCAAATCATCGATTTCCAAATTTCAACTACCACGGTGTACGTTGAATCCGAATCCGTTCCCGATCAAAGCCGTTATTTCTTCGCTTACAAAATAGCAATCAAAAACGAGGGCAGCATGGGGGCTCAACTGATGAGCCGTCATTGGATCATCACAGATGCTTTCGGGCACACCGAAGAAGTCAAAGGCCCCGGAGTTGTAGGTCTTCAGCCACGCATCGCTGCCGGCCAAGGTTTTGAATACGACAGCGCCTGCCCTCTTCGCACGAACTCGGGTACGATGAAGGGTAAATACGAATTTTTAAGTGATGACGGCGAAACCTTCGAAGTCGAAATTCCCGAATTCTATCTCATCGCCCCCAGCGCAGTACATTAATTTAAAGTAATTCAATCATACTTTTAAGAACCAAAGCTTGCTCGGCGTAGGCTAGCGCAGGCCTTGTATCTAATGTTTTTAGTTGTTCAGGTAACATTGGCACATGAATAAATACGGTTTTAATTTCCGTAAATTCATTTAGCACCCGAAAATACAAATCATTGCAAACAAAGGCGCCGGCGGAGAAAGAAATTTCTACGGGAAGCCCTTGTTTTTTTAATTTTTTGTAAATTTCATCAATGGGAAATTTCGACATCAAAGCTAATGGCGAAGCCGCATGAATCATACCCGGCACCGGCGTCATTCCGTTTTCATCAGCATGATTAGTTTGTACCCAATTCAAACCAATTTTTTCGAAACAGACATTTTTACGCCCACCCGCTTGGCCAATTAAAATTAAGTAATCAGGTTTTTTCTTAGCCAGTTCCGTTTTTAAAACTTCAAAACTTTTTCCAAATTCTACGGTTAAAATCATCGATCGTACATTGGTCACGCTTCCCAATTCATTCGCTAATTTCTCGCTGGGGTTGATGCTTTCGCCAAGAAATGGTTTAAAGCCCGTAACTAAAATATCCACTTACGGAGACCTTAAGAACCGATTCCAAGTTGTTCCATTTTTTTGGTACACATAACGTTCGTGTAAGCGACCACTCCGGCCGAACCAAAATTCGATCTCGCTAGCTTCAATGCGGAAGCCGCCCCAATGTGGTGGACATGGGACATTTTGGCCTTTGAATTTTAAATCAATTTCATTTATTTTATTTTTTAGTACTTCAAACGATTCAATCTTTTCAGATTGATGTGAAGACCAGGCGCCTAATTGGCTTAATCGCGGACGTGTCGCGAAATAAGCTTCAGATTCTGCGTGGGTTATTTTTTCGACTGTGCCTTCGATGCGAATTTGCCGGTCGAGATGTGACCAGAAAAATGTGGCAGCGATGTTTTTATTATTTTCGATGTCGTGGGCTTTTCGACCATCATAGTTCGTAAAAAAAGAAAACCCTCCGCGAATCATTCCTTTAAAAAGAACTATTCTAACGGAGGGTTTATTTTCAGAGTTAACGGTTGAAAGGGCCATCGCGTTAGCGTCAGGGATCCCTTTCATTTGAGCTTCTTTAAATAATTCTAAGAAATTGTCTAATGGATCTTTCTTAAAATCGAAGCTCATCATCTATTACTCCTTGCGAACTAAAGTTCGACGACTACTTCTTTTTTGGAGCTACTTTTGGAGCCGCTGCGGGTGGAGCTGCTTTTACGATATCAAGTAATTCAACTTCGAAAATCAAAGCAGAGTTCGCCGGAATGCCTGGACGTCCCGCTGGACCGTAAGCTAACTCAGAAGGAATAAATAATTTATATTTAGATCCAACTTTCATCACTTGTAATGCTTCTGTCCAACCTGGAATTACGCCGCCGACTGGAAACTCAGCTGGTTGACCACGGTCAACTGAAGAATCAAATTTTGTTCCGTCGATTAAAGTTCCTACATAGTGACATTTAACATTGTCTTCTTTTTTAGGAACCGCTCCAGTACCTTCAGTGATTACGATATATTGTAATCCAGAAGCAGTTACTTTTACGCCTTCAGCTGTTTTATTTTTTTCTAAGAAATCAGCTGACTTCTTTTTATTAGTCTCGCCTTCATCTTGTTGCTTTTTCATAGAAGACTCTTGCAATTTCATCATTGCTTTTTGGATGTCTTCTTTAGTCATTTGCGCTTTACCCTCGATCGCATCTTTCATAGAAGCTACTAAAGTTTTTTCATCGAAATCGATGTTTTGTGCTTTCAGGTTTTGGCCAATTTGTTGACCGATAGCATAAGATGCTTGGCCTTTATCTGATTTAAGATCTGGCTTGTTACAAGCCGTAAGGCCTAAAGTTAAACCAAGTGCTGCGATTACTAAAACATTTTTCATTTTTGATGTTCCTTTCATTGAACAATAAATTTGTTGAACCCTTCGGTTCAAATTCTTAAATTTGTTGAGCCCTTCGGCTCAAATTAATACTAAACTGTTGATAAACTATAAATGTTGTCTTCAATATGAAATCATGATCGAATTCTTAGAGATTTCAAACACATAACATGCTGCACACACTGCTTTATTTTTTAGCCCTACTTTGCCTTTCGACTTCCCCGAACTGGGCGAAGCTCAATCAA
The DNA here is from genome assembly GCA_014376435.1 of Bdellovibrio sp. Taxonomy (GTDB): domain Bacteria; phylum Bdellovibrionota; class Bdellovibrionia; order Bdellovibrionales; family Bdellovibrionaceae; genus Pseudobdellovibrio. The sequence goes on from JACMRL010000007.1 coordinate 26,121, forward strand.
ATGCCCGTGGAAGTTTTAGGTTTCTGGCGTTTATTCATTGCTTCGATCATTCTTGGGGTATGGGTTTTCATTTGGAAGCGCCGAACCTGGCCACCTTTAAATAAGAAGATTACCTGGGTGATTGTCTCGGGAGTTTTCTTTTTTCTGCATCTATGGACCTATAAATTTGCTTCAAAAAGCACATCCGTCGCAAATACCATGATCTTATTTGCCTCGGCTCCGCTATGGTCATCCGCCGGAGCCATCCTCTTTTTTAAGGAAAAAATGACCTTACGTCTGGGTATCGCCTACGGAATCGCCGTCGTAGGAATTTATCTGCTTGCTTTTGAGCACATTGAGTTTAACTCATTTACTTTTCTAGGTGATCTATCTGCGGTTATCTCAGGTTTTTTCTACGCTTGCTACATGCTGACCGGAAAAAAAGCGCGGCTTCATTATGATAATTCGATTTATTCTTTTCTGCAGTACGGGGTTTGCGCATTGTTATTCGCTGCGAATGCCATTGGAATGGGAAAACCCTTCCTAGGATACTCGGACGTATCTTGGTTTGCCGTGATGGGACTGGTCCTTCTTCCAACTCTGTTGGGTCATCTGACTTTAACTTACTTAGTTAATTATATGAATTTAAGCCTGATGAGTTGTGGAAAGTTGATCGAACCCGTAATTGCCTCAATCATCGCCTACTTTGTATTTCACGAAATGCTTAAGCCCGAAGCCTGGGTGGCATTCGGGCTAACATCGGTATCGGTCATCATCTTATTCACGCCATCGCTTCTTGAGGCAAAGAAACGCCAAACCTTGAAGCGCTAAGGCCTTCGAGCTATGAAAAACCTATAAACTTAAATACTTAGGCTAAGTTAAGCTAGAAACACTCATAAAACTTGTTTTTCCAAGGTTTTTCATGGATAATAAAGATATGGAAAAACAATCTACACTTTCTACAAGCATTGATTCTGATCTTAAAAAGGCCTTAGCGGCCTTTTGCAAAAAGCGAGGGCTGAAAATTCAAAGCGTAGTGGAAAATGCGATACGCGAACAGCTTGAAGACGAAATTGACCTTGCTGACTATGACGAAAGAAAGAATGAAGAAGAAATTTCGCTAGCCGCCGTTCTTAAGAAAATAAGAAAATGAGTTCAAAAGCCTACGAAATTGTTTTTAAAAAAAGCGCAATTAAAGAGCTTCAAGACTTACCAAATAAAATTCAGCAAAAGATATTAGATGCGGTTCAGCTTCTTTCTTTAAATCCTTACACTGAGCTCCTTCAGATAAAAAAGATGAAGGGCGCAGAATCGCTTTATCGGGTTCGTATTCAAGACTATCGTGTCATTTACCTGATTGAAAATAAAATAATCAAAGTTACGATTATCAAAATCGGTCACCGTAAAGAAGTTTATGAATAACCGAAGCTTACAGATCAAATATCAAGGAGAAGTAATCGTGGCAGGGCACCTGTCGCCGATAACTTTTGGCTTAGATTGTCAGGTTATATGTTTCGAAAACAGCCCCACGTTGCAGGAATTTTGTTCGAATCTTCGGGCAGCATTCAGACCCGCTTTATAAAATTTGAACTGGATATCGTTTTTCTGACTGACAAAAACTCAGTTTGTAAGATTCAAAGAAATGTAAAACCTTGGAGAATCATTTTCTCTGCGGTAAAGCCAAAGAGGATCCTGGAAGTTTCCGCAGGTCGCTTTAAGTGCCAAACCGGATCTCCATCGTCTACTTTAGGTGGAGCTGGAGCCTGTTCAAATAATTCTAAACCCGCCGTGATCAAGACTTGGACGCAATAAATAAAATCACTGACAGGTATGGGCCTCTATTTAGTGAAAGCCTCCTAAGCGTCATTAAGCATTTCTGACTTGAGTTCTGAAAAACATGGGCCTAGGATTACCGCATGAGAATTCTAGTCGTCGAAGATCAACCGAAGACATCGCAGTTTGTAAAAAAAGGCTTAAATGAAGTCGGCTATTCCGTCGATATCGCCGAAAGCGGTTCAGCGGCCGAATCTTATTTAGCCAGCAGTGAATATGATTTAGTTATTTTAGATGTGATGCTTCCTGATCAAAGCGGAATCGATACCGCCCGACACATTCGCCAAGACGGTTTTTTAGGTCCGATCATTATGTTAACGGCGCTTTCGACAACGAAAGATAAAGTTCACGGTTTAGATGCGGGCGCGGATGATTACTTAACCAAACCCTTTTCGTTCGAAGAACTGTTAGCTCGCGTACGCGCTTTACTTAGAAGAAATAATGCGAAAGCCGGCGTAAATTCTGTTTTAAAGTATTCAGATCTTGAAGTCGATTTGGTTCACCGCAAAGTGACCCGGCAAACTCAAGAAATTAATTTAACTGCCAAAGAATTCTCTTTATTAGAATATTTTATGCGAAATCCCGAGCGTCCTTTGGGACGTGTATCCATTGCCGAGCACGTGTGGGATGTGCATTTTGATTCTGAAAGTAATGTCATCGACGTTTACGTAAATTTACTTCGTAAAAAAGTAGATGCTCCCTTTGGTAAAAAATTAATTCAAACGGTGGTTGGTGTTGGTTACGTTCTTAAAGAAACTTAGTATTCGAACCCGCCT
>JACMRL010000008.1 GCA_014376435.1 Bdellovibrio sp.
GATACAACGCAGGGTCAGCAATTACATCTGGCGATAATAACGTGGTCATTGGTTCTAACACGGGTTCATCGATTGCAGCTTTATCAAATAATATTTTAATTGCAGACGGTGCGGGTAACGAAAGAATTCGCGTAAATTCTATAGGTCAAGTTGGTATCGGAACATCGTCACCAACATTTGCACTTACCGTAAGTGGTGACGTGAACGTCACTGGTAATTTCAAAATTAACGGCGTTAACTTAGCCGCCGGTGGCGGAACGGTGACAAGTGTTAATCCCGCAGCGACGGCTGATAATCCTATTACTGTAACAACAACAACGACGACACCAACAATCGACATTGCGCGCGCGACAGCTTTTGTAAATGGATACTTAGCATCTTCAGACTTTTCAATCTTCTTAGCTAAAGGTTCAGGATCCGTGACAAGTGCAACCGCAGCGTCTACTTCTGGAAATCCGATTACGGTAAGCGCATCGGGTACATCACCATCGATTGATATTACAAAAGCAACAGCTTTTGTAAATGGATACTTATCATCTTCAGATTTTTCTACGTTTAACGGTAAGCAAGCCGGATCAACCGAATTAACTAATTTAGCAGCAATAGCAACAACGGGTTTTATGCGTAGAACAGCCGCGAACACTTATTCAACCGTTGCATCAATGGATTTAACCACGCAAGTAATGGGAACACTACCAGCTGTTAACGGTGGTACAGGTCAGTCAAGTTACGCCACGGGTGATTTACTTTACGCTTCTTCAGCTTCTGCATTAACACGATTACCGGCTAGTACGAGCGGTTTTGTTTTAACCAGCACGGGCACTACGACTGCGCCGGCTTGGCAAGCACCAACTGGTGGTTCGATGACTTGTCCGACAAATTATATTTTAGTGCCGAAGTTGTCGGGTTATACAGTCAAAGATTTCTGCGTCGCCAAGTATGAAATGAAAGATGATGGGTATGGCCAGGCGATATCACAAGCCACTGGCAGCCCGTGGGTCAGCATTAATCGCCCGACATCACGATCCGCGTGCCAGGCATTGGGTGTGGGTTATGATTTGATATCAAATGATCAATGGCAAACGATGGCCCGTGATATTGCAGACGTCGCCAGTAATTGGTCAACCGGTACAGTTTACAGTGGAGAACTCAATCGCGGCCACAGTGACCTCAGTCCAGGATCTTATTTGATTGCCGATGCCAGTGATGTGAACGCATGTTCAGGCACGGGACAAACCTGTTCAAATACTGTGTGGAACAGTCAACGACGAACGCACAGGTTATCAAACGGAAATGTAGTATGGGATTTTGCTGGAAATGTTTGGGAATGGGTGACAAACAATAATACGGTTGCAAACGCTACTGATAGTCAAATCTCGACTTTTTCATCGGGAATCGTTCAGCAAAAATATGGTAATGATCAATTTTGTGGATCACCGGTATCATCACCATGGTGTGGATTTGGTCAGGGCATGGTAAATTACATTGCCGGTGCCGTCTTTCGTGGGGGCGCCTGGAACGATGGATCGAATGCGGGCGTTTTTGCGGCGGCCCTGCTCTACGGCCCCTCGGTCACGGACACCCTTATCGGGTTTCGTTGTGTCTATCAGCCGTAATTCTTCTGGCCAAAGGCCAGAACGTATGAAGCCAGCCTTTTCTTCGGGCGCGCAAGCGCCTGAAGCCCTTTGGATGTCTGCCGACAGGCAGAGCTTGGTAGCCAATGAAATTGGCGGCTTGGTACTTGGTTTTACGGAAACAAATTTATATCGCGACAATAAGAGCAATAAAAAAGAATATAATTTTTTTACCGCCTAAAAAGCGGTCAGTTTATCGTTGTCATTGTAAAAATCATTCCTGAAGGTGCATATCTGTCGAGTATGTATCCGACTGGAAAAAGATATCGTAATAACCACAAAAATTTCGAAAAGGTAAAAATATGAAAAAACCGAAAATATCCTTTCGCGTGCTCGGAGACTCTGGACCACTTTCAATATCTTGGTTCGCGGGCCCTAAAGGGGATGCGGTAGAATCTAATAATAGCATTGGCGTGGGATTTTTTTCGCCTGATGGTGAATTATTGGCCGTGGAATTCGATGATCTAGAACAAAAAAAAGATCACCAAATTCTTGAATTCGATCGCTATCAGATCGAGGTTGAAATCAATAATGGCAAAGTTTCGCATAAACTTAAAGAAGTAAAAAAGATTAACCGAAAAAAAACGAGACGTGCAACGCCTGCAGATTTATAAATTTACGTGTTAAAAACCACTTCAAGTATTATTCAGATTAATGTTCAGAAAGCCGCAGAACTGATTGAACAATGGAACGAATACGGGCGTTTTTGCGACGAACTTGAATAACGGTCCATCGAACGCGAACACCAATATCGGGTTTCGTTGTGTCTATGTTCGAGTGGCGTCGCCAGACTTGGAATATATAATAAGAATAACAAGGCGGATGGTTTTAATTCAGCGGTGAATATTGTAAATTTATTTTTACTTTGCAAAGTCACTCTTTAAAACCCTTGTAACAGAAGTAATATTAAGAAATCTGCTGTGCAGATTTAAAGATATATTTCTAAGGCACGAACGGACTGGCGACAGGGCTGCGTTCTGTAAAATAGCTTTGTGTTGTTTACAGAACGAGTCCGAATTTTTTAGAATTAAATTAGAATGAGCCCTCTAAACGTCTCATCTTGAGATTAAATGCGGACCTTACTTCAATTTCCCCTCGGAAAAGCCGATAAGTTAACTATGAACAAAGAGACTCCTTATGCCAGTAACCGCCGCAAATTTCCCCGCAAAGCTTTTCGTAAAACCTTGAGTTTTATTTCGAAAGGCGATTCCGAGGTTGTTGACGGCGTTGAAATCGGCGAGGGTGGAATTTCTTTTAGATCCAACCGCAAGATGGTGGCCGAACAAAAACTGATCGTGAATTTCTTTTTACCCGAGGGAGATTTTTTCTCGGTGCGGACGACGCTTAAGAACGTACAAAACTCTTCGCAGATGTTTACTTATGGCGTGAGCTTTGATGACGTGCCATTAGCCTTAAAACGACAAATCCGAGCCTATGTAGCTCGGACTTTCATGACTAACTAAGTTTTCACCTAGTTAGTTTATATTCAGGTTCAATTTCTTAGATCCTAAAACTAGAAAAAACTAATTACTTAGTTCCGATCGCTTTGTGAACTTGCGTTGATACGCGAGAAATTTTACGTGCTGCCGTTGATTTGTTGAAAACGCCTTTTTGCGCGGCTTTCATCATTTGGCTTGTATAGTAAGATAGTAATTCAGGGATCGCCTTTGAATCCTTTTTTTGGATCGCAGACATCAAAGATTTTTCGCCCGTACGAACTTTTGATTTACGGTTCGTGTTTACTGCGTTTTTCTTAACGGCCTGACGGGCTCTTTTCGCTGCTGACTTGTGTTGTGCCAAGGTATAACCTCCATAAAGATGACTTAAAAATATCAAAAAATAACCAGCTAAGGAGTTAACATAGAGCATCCAGACAAGCAAGCGCTTTCCCGAAACGAATCTGGAAGAAGCGAGCAATCCGTTCTAAAAAACGCCGTTAAAATGGCTTTTGGAACCATGACCAGCCGGGTGCTGGGTCAGTTGCGCGAGAGTTTGCTGGCCGCTTACTTCGATAAGCGGGTTACCGATGCCTGGGCGGCGGCTTTCCGCGTGCCTAACATGTTCCGTAGGCTACTTGGCGAAGGTTCACTATCCGTTAGCTTTATTCCGGTCTTTGTCGAGGCCCGCCATGCCGATAACGTCAGAGCCCAAAATTTAGTCAATTCGGTTTATACATTTTTATTACTTATTTTAGGGGCTTTAACCACTTTTGGAGTTTTGCATCCAGAGCCTTTACTTAATTTGGTCTTAGATCCGGCCTATATCGCCAATACTGAAAAATACCTATTAACCTTACGCCTGACCAAATTGATGTTTGGTTTTATTTTCTTTATCAGCTCGTACGCTTTTATCATGGGTATTTTAAATGCCTTGGGGCAATTCTCGTTACCAGCTTTGGCTCCAACTTTATGGAATCTATGCATGATTATTTCGACGGTACTTCCGCACGATTGGTTTCCAGTTTTAGGGGATCAGTTAGCCTGGGGAGTTTTAATCGGCGGAGTCTTGCAGGCGGGTTTGTTATTGCCGGCTTTAATCAAGGCGGGTTATCTGCCAAAAATTTCTTTTGATTATAAAAATAAAGATTTTCAAAAAGTAATTCGTAATATGGGGCCGGGTTTGATCGGGATGGGGCTTTTGCAATTTACGACGATTGTGAATTTACGTTTTGCCTCTTCGCTGGTTGAGGGAACGATTTCCTATATTAATTACGTGGATCGTTTGATCGAGTTACCGCTTTCTTTAATCTCGGTCAGTTTAGGTACGGCTTTATTACCAGCGCTATCCGGTTTTTTAGCGCGTAATGAGCGTTCGAAGATCGGGCAGACGGCTCAGCATTATTTAGAGCTTAATTTATTACTGACGATGGCGGCGGCGGCCGGTTTATACACTTTGGCGGAACCCATCGTGCAGCTTTTGTTCGGGCGCGGTAAGTTTACTCCACATGATGTCATTATATGTTCGCAGATTCTAAAAACTTACTGCTGGATTATGATTTTTGCCAGTGGAGTGCGGGTTTTAACTCCGGCATACTTTGCGGTGAAGAATACTTGGTTTCCGGCGGTAGTATCAGCAATTTGTTTAACGGCACATATTATCATTGCTCCGTTATTTATGGCGCAGTGGGGTGTTCACGGGCTGATGATTTCGACGATTTTTAGTGCGACGCTGAATTTAATTTTACTACTGATTTTCTTTCCGCGTTTTGTTTCGGTCTTTAATTATAAAGGTTTTTTGAAAAATTTTGCGATTTTCTTTTTACTGGCGGCTATCACGGGCGGAGTCGCGCAGAGTTTTTATCTGCTGCGTCCGTTTTTAAGTTTTGGATTTTTTGGATTATTATTAGCGTTATCAATCAGTGGGGGATTCGCTTTGCTAGTCTTTATTGCGGCCGGGCGCCTTTTTGGAGTCACCCTGGTTACCGAAGCATTAACCCGTGTAAAGCGACGATTTGTTAAATAGTTATCGGTCAGCTTACTATTTTCCGTCGGTTGCTAAACCTTGATACGTATCGTGAATCTTTTGTTGTTTCTCGGATTCAGATGCCCAACGTTTGGATTCACCTTCGTAACCTTTTTTCTTATTCAACCATGTTGATTCTTCCGAAGCTAAAGTGCGAATTGATTGAATCGTTTTAGATTCTTGCACACGTAATTCGCCTTCGCGGTCTTTCCAAGATTTTTTCTCGTCACCGGTCATTTTTAATTGACTTTGGTAATCGGCAATAACGGCTTCGCGTTTGGCCTGGTTTTGTTTTACTTGCAGAATCATTTGTTCTAACTGTTCAAGCTGTTTAGCTTCGGCTTGTTGGTTTTCTTTTTCTTGCACGATGAGCTGGTTAATATCTCGCTCTTGTAAAAGAACTTTTTTAAGTGAGTCGTTATTTTTAACAATCTCTCCCGAAACAGTTTCTTTTTGTTTTTGTACGGTGGTTTTGGCTTTAACCACTTCGTTTACGTTTTTACTGACGATAGCAAGATTACGCTCGTATTCTTGCTTATTCGATTTTGAATTATCTAAGTTAGATTTAATCTTATCTAAACCGTTATTTGCGGTCATTGGTTCCGCACGCACTGCGTACGATGCTAATAATAAACCGGTTAAGATTGTTGTTAATACGATATTTCTTTTCATTAGGTGCCCCCTTGAGCTACTTCGTCTGGTGCGCAAACATTTTTAAGTGAAGAACGGTAGTGGCCAATTTCATCTTCCCAAACTTCGCCTTTAAATTTCCATTTATAACTTTGATCCTCTGTCGGAGTTAAAGCGGCAGGGGTACGGTCGCTAATTTCTCCGCCTGCCATTTGGTATCGGATATGTTCGCCGGCACCTGAATAAATTTCGTACGAAAGAACATCTTTTTGATCGACTAAATTTCCTAAAGCCGCAACAAAGTCATTGTAACGTGATTGTAAATTCTTTGAAGCCTGCAAACGCAGGTTTGCTTTTTCGCTTTCAAGGCGTTCTAAAGCAGCTAAGCGCATCTTTTTTACACCTTCGCGTGCCCGGCTGGTGATCATATGTTCTACGGCCACGGCTAAGAAAGTTTGTTCAGTTTTATGAATGCGATCGGCCGGAGCTTTTTCTCTTTTTAAGGCGGCTAGAGCATTTTTAGATTGCAGCATCCGTAAACGGGCTTCACGCTCTTTACGGATCAGATCAATCGTAATTTTATTAAAACGTGAATTTTCATCCTCGTAGTTATTTAGTTGTTTTTGAAATGCGGTGTAGACGGGATGGCGAGCTAGTTCTACGATGAAGGCACGTGGAACTCCATCAACTTCTTGTTGATCTGTATTTCTAAACCAAGTTTTTACTAGTTCGTAGTATTTTACCGGGTCTTTATTTTCTTTTTGGAATGCTTCTAGTTTTTCTTGAACGGGAGCATATCGTTTTTTCAAATCATTTAATACGCTAACGCCGTCACCGAATTGACAAAGGTTTAAATAGCCAACCGTGCGCACGATGTATGTATCTGGCGCGTAAGCCTTTTTGAAAAAGTCAGTATGTAATGAAAACATATTTCCGGCCGCACCTTCGTGGTCGCCCGCTAAGATTTGCGTCCAAGCTTCTTCTACCATGGCTTGTAACCAGCTGGGGCTTGATTTATCGATTTTTAAATACATTTTGTATGCGGCAGCGTAATTACCTTTTTGAAAATGCAGTCGTGCCAATGTCAACGCTGATAAGTTTCTAATTTCATTTTTCTTTTTATCTTCGATAAGAGGCCAAGAGGTTTCTAAATCAGAAATTGCGGTGTCAACCTGACCTTGGCGGTAATTGAAAATTGCTTTTAATAAAAGTGCATCTGGATAAAGCGGGGATTTAGGGCCGATAAACATCAATGCTGCTTCTAATTGACCTAGGTCACCTTTATTTGAATAGTATTTTGCTTTTTTAAGTAAATACGTATCGTTTGCAGTAACATCTAAGTCGAAAGCTTCTACCAGGGGTTCAATTAAACCTACGTCCGAAGTTTCTAAAGCCGAAACATTTTTTACTAAACTTTCGGTCGCCATTTTTTTCAAAGTTAAATCTTTAGTTTCTTTGGTTACTTGAATCATCTTGTTACGAAATTCAGAATAAAGACCTAATCCGTACGCCGTTTGAGCGTAGTGAAATAAAGCTTGCGAACGATATTCTGGAACTTCCATTAATTCGACGAATAGGCTCATCGCTAGATCATATTTCTTTTGGTATTCTAAAAAAATGAGTGCTTGAAGCATTTTATATTCGTCGGGTTTAATCTCGACTAAGTTTTGTAAAGTAACTTGGGGATTAGCCGTCAATGGATCAACTGTAATTGCTAATGGAGCTACGAAGGGAACCGCCTCGATTTTTTTTTCATCAAAAAGCTTTTTTGCCTCCGCTACGGTACGTAGTTGCAATTCAGGAAGTTTAACTAAATCCGGAGATTTTAAAGTTTTAAGCTGGGGTAAATTTAAATTACGGTTCGGTGGAAGCTGTAATTGCATTTCTTTAGCTTCCACTTGACGTTCTTCCCCAATATCTAATTTAGGAATTTCTTTTACTTTGTAAACTTGATTCCCTTTCTTCTGAACTAAATCAAAAGCGGGTACCCCGGATTGACGAAATTTTAAATTAACCGAGGGTTTGCGGCCTTCAGATTTGGTAATCATCGCTTCTTCTGCAAAAGCGGAAGCTGAGATCAGTAGAGATGTGGTAACCAGAACTTTTCGATAGAATTTTCTATTCAACATTCATGTACGTAATTTACTTCACCCTTACTTTGTGAAAAGAGTTAGACCTAGTGTAATTGTCGTGTCGTTAACAGATTTAGTTGTTTCAGCACGGGCTGATTCAGCGATACCACTACCTAACTGGTACTGTTGCAATTTTTGCGAGTAGAAAGAATTTTTAATATCTAATCTAAAAGCAAAGTACTGACTTAAAAATAACTGCTGCATTACGCCGATTTCAAAGTGCGGAGCCGATTTCATTTCGTTTGTTGGTACGGCCGTACCACTGCCATTCACGGTGGTTTTTTGAATTTCATAATTTGTCATCCCTGCACCCAACGTGAAACCCATATCGAAATATAAAATACCTTTATTCATAAAAGCCATCTTTGCATAAAAAGGAGTGTAGGTTAAAGAGGCGGCCATCGAATTTTTAATTAAGTTAAACTGTGGGCTCACGGCCCCGGGTAAAGTCGTATAGCTAGTGACGGTATCATTTTGTTTTGAGTCGTAGCTTAAATAGCTTAACTCAGCACCGAAATCTTCGTTTAAATAATAACCTAACATTCCGCCCGCGGCGCGCGCTTTGGCAAAAGAGTCGTTAATTAATGGACCATATACTAAAGACGCGTAAAACTTTCCTTTTTTAGAAAAAGTTCGGTTTTGGATAACTCCGTAATCTTCATCTTTAGCAGCCCAGTATTTATCTTCTAGTTTTTTTAAATCTACCTTATCTGATCCAGTCGAAGGCTTAGCTGTTGCAGGTGCCGGCTCCGACGTAGCAGCAAGCTTAGCTGGGCTTTGCGCGTTCGCGCTGATGGCAATCAGCAACGAAAGACTTAGCGTGGTAACAGTATTCATTACTATTTTCTTGTTCATTAACTACTCCTAGTTGGTACTTTTAAATAAGAATGGGTAGGTTACTAAAACCTTTGTGCCACCCTTGGGTTCTGGGAATTTCCATCGTGCGACTTTACTTAAAATACATCCCTCGACCGATGAATTCTTTAAAGTTGTATCATTAATTGTTTGGGTCTCGACTTGTCCGGTGCCGGCGATCGTAAATTTAACGGCTACTTTACCATATAAATCAGGGCTAGCTGAAAGTTGACGTTCGTAACAATATAAAATCTGACCTAATTGCGTTTTAATATATTGCGCAATCACGTCGCGGTCTAATCCACCAGTGACTTCGGATTCTTCTTCGATTAAACCAACTCCGCCTGAACCCGTTTTACCTTGCCCAAGACCGCCACCTAAAGTGTTTGTGCCTTTACCGCCGCCCACGCCCGCCGTCGATACGCCTGAACCAGAACCTGAAGATTCTCCGTTCCAGTTACGACCCGAGGCTTCTACATTTCCAACCGCCGCTAGTGCACGACCCGAAGCTCCTTCGCCAGCTTTCATTCCTGAAGTGGTTACTAAAATATTTGCGGTGCGCGCGTCCGTTGCCGAAACTTTTCCGATCAACTGAGAAATTCTTGCACCAACGGCACCTTTTAGCAGGGCAGAAACCTTGCCACCACTTGGTGCGGCTGAAGCTTGTTGTTTTTCTTGAGCCTTTGGCTGTTCAGCCTTAGCTTGAGCTGGTTGTTTTGGAGCAGAAGCTTGCATACGTTTTTGCATGGCTTTTTTCTGATCCATTTTCATGACTAAATTCATTGCTGGTTTCGGTATCGACGCTTCGGTTGTTTCGCTTTTTTTAGGGGCTAAAAATGACAAAAATACGATGAGTGCCGTAAAACCTAAAGTGATGACCAAAGTTTTCTTGCTGTGCGCATCTAAAACTTGGCCTTTAGGAATTTTACTTAAATGATCAACTGAATCAAGTTGAATTAACTTCGATTTGATCACAAAGCCATCGTGTTCTTCTTGAAACCAATGAGTGGTCGGTTGAAATTTAAATTGATATTTTTTTCCGTGAATGGCGTAACTAAAACTTTCGCCTTTTGATTTTAATTGCGATTCTAAAATACGGTTATTTTTTACCACTAAATAGATTTGTTGGGCTTCAGAGCCTTTCGTATCTAAATGATCGAAGTTATTTAAAAGATCTTCATCTTTTTCAATAAGCTCAAATTGAATTTTAGATTGTTTTAATTCAATCACGGTATCTTTATTGATATTTAGATCAGCTACAGACTGATTTAAATCAAAAGAAATAAAATGCCATCCGTCTTCACGGTATTCGAAGGCCGAATCAAAAGCCGAGCTCATGCGATCGATTGAAATTAGATTTGCTTCACGCGATGAACCAAAAGTTTGGTAAGGCGACTTTTGGTCGATCTTCCACATTTTTGTGCGGCCATCAAGTGTCGTTTGTTTGAGCTTTAGAACTCTCATAAATCAGTATCTCCTAATTCATTTAATCAATGTAAAGTGAAGTCTCACGAAGCTTTTGATCCATATCCTTTTGTACATCGTGAAGGGGCATAAATTTTAAGCCCTTCTTTTGTACTAGGTAAGCGCCATCCGGGTTACGAATGGTTCCTTTCAAGTTCATTTCCGAGAAATTAACCTCTTGAACTTGGCGGACTTTACTTGTTTTTGCGTCACTATTGATTGCGATGAATAGCGTAGACACTGCAATAGTTAACGTCGTTATATTTGCTCGAATCATTTTGCTTCCCCAGTATTTAGACTTTTTAGGTCTATCAAGCTCAATCAGTTTTAAATTACCCACCTACGTACGACGTTATCTGATTGTTATTATTTTTTAAAAATTCAATTTTGCGTTTCAGCCAATCTTTCTGATCAGCATTGGCTGATTTTGAAAGCGCTTTTTGATAACTAACGATCGCTCCTTCTTTATTTAGCGCGAAGTGTTCTTGCACACGCGCTTGCTCTATAAACATATCGACATAATCAGGCTTCCAGTTAAGAAAAGTTGATGCCAGTCGAAGGGCTTGTGCCGTCTCACCCTTTTGGGCAGCGGCTTCCACGTATAATAAGCCCATTCCATAAGTATAAAGCTCGTCGTTAGATAATCTAGAAAATTCTTCCGTCGCTGAAATATAATCTCTGTCTGAGAACGACTTTACAGCACTCATCACAACTAAATCTGGAGATGTTTTTTTCATGTCTAAAATTTTTTCGAAAAATGGTAAAGCACTGTTGATACCTTCGACAGAATAAAGCACTTTACCTTTTTGATAATTAAGCACTGAGTTTTCTGGATCAAGGGCTAATGCTTTTTCAATCATCCATAACGCCTTATCAGAGTGATCTTTTTTGTCGGCTAATACGCTGAGGTAATATAAACCCATGGCGCGGTTTTCTTTTGTCGCAGTTAATTTAAACGCAAGCGCTTCGGCATCGTCATACTTTTTGGTCTGGATGCATCCGCCAACGCTACTAGCGGTTAGGCTTTGCACGTCGCACTTCTTTTCTGAAGCAGGTAGGCGTGTGTAGCCATCCTTGCTGATTAAAAAGCTAGACGGGAAGAAAGAGGATAATTTTTTTGCTGCGGGGAATTGCAATCTAGGCTCAATCGTTTTTTCTACGCTGACTTCCGCCCAGTTAACCGATTCACTGGTGCCCGTCGAAAGCTGAGAAATTTTTCTTAACTGAGCTAAGTTATCAATTTGTTTTTGCTTGAATGGCTGAGACATTTTTACTAGCTCTACACGCAAAGTTTTTTGTTCGTCAGGCGTAAGGCTAGTTGGTACAGGCATGTTGGTTAAAGCTTCGATAAAATTTGCGTACAAACGGTCAATACCTTGTAGGGCTTGTACTTGAATTTTATCTGATTTAGACATTTTGATCGTCGTTGAATAAGCGGTGTAAGCTTTATCTAATTTTTCAGTTTTTAAAGATAAAACCATCGCGAATTTGTTTTCGCGGGCTTTTACGCTTTGGCTGACGAATTCTTTTTCAAGCACGGCGGCCTGGATGAGTCTGGCTTCCGCGCGTGCATCGGCGTCAACCGGGCGGGCGTTGATCTTTAAAGATAGATTGAAAGCTTGCGTGTACTTTTGATCAGCTAAAAAAGCTTTTGCCTGCGCAATCAAAATTGTCGTGGCGTAAGGTTCAATATTATCCTTTAAAATTTGGTTTTGAATCGATTCTAATTCTGCAGAACTTTTAGCATCTTTAAATGTACGCATCATTTTTGCTAATAAATCCACACGCTTATTTTTATCTGCCTTTTCAAATAAAGCTTTATAACAACCTCGGGCCTCTGGTAATTGATCGTTAATGCGTTGTAAATCGCACGAAAGCTCTAAATGTTTAAAACCTTGCGCGGGTTCGCTTTGCGCAAGTTCGCGTAGAGTAGGGATTGCTTGTTTTAATTGACCTGCATCGATGAATGCTTTTACGGCTTCTTTAGTTGCATCTACTTTACGTTTATCTTGTGGATATTGTTTGACGTAGGCCAAGCTTAGCTCGGCACCCATCACATCATAGCCATTCGAATAAGCTAATGAGATTGATTGCCAAAAAGCATCTTGGCCTAATTTTGAAGTCGAATATTCTTTTGCAAATAGGCGTAATTGATCAATACGTTTTAATGCCGGCAGATTTTCAGACTCAGCTTGAATTTGTGAGTAGTTAGCTTCTTCGATAATTTTAGTTAAGTTTTTAGTACGACGATCGTTAACACCATCTTTAACTAGGTTTTTAGCAAAAGACTGGATTAATTTAAAATCTTTTTGAATATTATAAATATCTAAAACGATGTCTTCTGATTTGACCTTGATTTCAGGAAATTTTGATTTTTTAGTCAAAGGTAGTAATGATTTTAAAGCTAAATCATAATCTGCTTGTTTGTAGGCGATAAAGCCTAATTTATATTTGATTGAAACAATGTGTTCGCCATTTTCAAAGTTTTTTACGTATTGAGCCGCCAAGGTTTTTTGTCTTTCAACTTCAACTGAGTCGTCTTTTAATTCTAATTGTTTTTCTACCGAATACAAAGCGCCGTAAAGGGCATCATGGGCCAAAGTTTTATCCAAACCTTGGTGGTTAGCCACTTCTTCGTAATTTTTACTAGCTTGCTCAAATTTACCTTGTTGAAATAGTAACTCAGCATAAGCATAGCGTGATTTTGAGTCTGGTTTTAAAAGATCATCATTCGATAATAGAATTTCGAAAGCTTGCTCAGTTAGCTTTGAGAATTCCGTGTTCTTTTTGTTTTTAAGCCAGATATCCCACCATTTTTTAGAAATCTCTAAGCTTGCGCTACGAAAATTTGTTTTACAATCGGCGTGGACTTGAGCTTGGCAAAACTCAGCCATTTTTTTCAAATTAACTAAAACTTGCGGACGTAATTTTAAAGTTTCATTTACATCGATTAATTTTGCATAACATTTAACGGCCTGTGGGCTAGACGGGTGCTTGTCGATAAATTCTTTAACGAAGATATTAATTTCGCTAAAACGTGAATGTGATTCAAATAACTGCGATAGGGCCATCATTGATTCGCCCAGCTCTTCTTCGGTGGTGATTTTTTCAAAGAAACTAAAAAGCTGTTCCGGTGCCAACGTTTCACCGACGAATAAAGTTAAGTCACGTAAAGCTTCTTTACGTAAGTTATACTTTTTAGCGTCCGGGTCGCCGGCTGGATTTTGACGAACCACGGCTAATAACTGATGAACACCTTGGTCAGTTTGTTTTAAGTTATAGTGACACCAAGCAGATTTATAGAGGCCATAAGGATAAGCTTTTGAAGCGGGAAATTTTTCAATCGCTTTAAACTTATCTAAAGCCGTCGTAAAGTTTTGTTGAAAATAATAAATTTCACCGACTTCTAATAAAGCGTCGGATACTAAAGTTGACTTCGGAAACGAAGCAATTAATTGGTCATAAAGACTTTTCGCGCGCTCAGTTTGTTTGGTCTGCAAGTGGGCCAAGGCGTTGTTGAAATAGACGGCGTCTAAGCCTTTGTATTTTGGATATTCTTTTTCGATGCGGTTATAAACTTGGATCGCACTTTTTAAAGCCGCTTGCGACTTTTGATTCGTGATCCCAACTTTAGTTAACTGTAAATCAGTCGTTTGGCTTAAGTCGAAAAAACGACCTGATTTAGCCCTGCGCATGTAGAGTTCAGCTAAGCGAAATAATAAATCAGGTTCTTCCGCAGAACCTTTTTTCTTTGCGATAATACGGGTTAAAGCTTCGATCGCTTTATTCTCTGATTTGGTGATAAGTACTTCAGATTGGAACGCTTTTTCTTGATTTTTATCTTCATTTTTCGCATCCAAGCGAACCTCGGGCAGTAGGCCCTTGGTATTTTCTTGCATGGCTTGGGCAGCAATACTCAAGGATAAAGTCAAACTACTTAAAACTAATAATAATTTCATTTTAATTTCCGACAACTGTAACAAGTTTCAAGTTAGGAAACCCGGCCATTGAGGCTGTGTACATAATTTTTCGTAACGTACCGTAAGGAACGTCTTGATCGGCCTGAAAAAGAACTTTACCGATTTTCACATCGGGAGTTAATTTATGGGCTTCGTTGATTTTTTGTAACTCGTCGAATAAGGGCTTAATAAATTCTGAATCGTTCGGATCAATGGCGGCTTGCTCAATGTTATTGTTCTGCACCGCTGCGATTGTTTTTTTATCAAACTTTAATTCAGTCGGAGAGATAGAAATTTTAATTCCATCCACCGGATTTTTTTCCGTATTTGAAGAGGGTAGGCGTAATCCTTTTACCGGGTCTAATTCGACCGTGCTTGAAGAATACGTTTGTAACAAGAATACTAATAAAATAGTAAACATGTCGGTCATTGACGTCACATTCAATGTAAAAGTTTGATTGCGCTTCACTGCGGGTTTATATCTGGTTCTTCTTCTCATATGACTATCCATCCATCATGTTTGCGAAAACGATCTCAGGAAACATATATTCAGTCGTTGTATCCTGACCGGTTTTTTCGTTTTTCACTGGGAATCGAATATCGTTTGACCGCGATTTACGAGCTTCATCCATCACGCGTACGATTTCTTTGTAAGGAACGTCTGCGTCTGGATTCATTTCAATTTTAAAAACTTCAGGATGGCTTTTTTTAACTTCCTGAAATTTTGCGTGCAAGGTCGGCATATCAATTTGTTGATTTGAGTTTAATGCCACCAATTCAATTTTCTGTTGGCCATTTTCAGTTACAATAATACGCACGCCGTCTTTTTTATTAATCTCTACGGCCACTTGTGCGGCCTTAGGATTTGTATCTTGCTTTTCGATCGCTTGCTGTACCACTTGCGGTAATTCTGTTTCGATGATCATCATTTGTACGAAAGCAGAAGAAACAAGTAGTACCGGTACCAACTTAACCATCACCGCAAGCAAAGGAGCTAAATCAAGCTCGAACTCTGAGTTGTGATTAACTTTTGGTTTGTATCTACCAGCCATGAAGTACTCCGTTTAGTTTAAATATTTACTATTAAGACGCTTTAGTATCAGCAGACGGTGGAACAGTTTTATTTGTTTTCAAACCGTTTACTTCTGGAAATACGTGATTTTTACCGAATCCCGGAACCTGGCTGCTGGTTAAAACTTCGGTCAGCTTCGAACATTTTTCAGTTAACTGTTCTAAAAGCTCATTTTGACGGGAAGTTAAAAACGAGAACGCCACCATTGCCGGAATTGCGACTGCTAGGCCTAAAGCTGTTGCGTACATCGATACCGCGATACCGCTGGCTAACAGGGCTTGTTTTTGTGCGGGGTCCGCTTGTGAAACGGCTTGGAACGACAAGATAAGGCCGTGAATTGTACCTAATAATCCTAATAGCGTAGATACGTTGGCGATCATTGATAAATAATGCAGGCGCTTTGTATATAAAGGCACTGCTTCCGCCATTGCAATATCTTGCGCTTGAAAAATTGTCTCATCATCACGATCTGATTTTTCTAAAATTAATTTAAACGCGCGTGCCAAAGGCTTGTGTTCTAGTTGCGCGCAAGCCACGATCGCCTCTTCTGTTTTTTTACCCAAAACTAAAGTTTGAATTTTATTTGTAAATTCATCCACATTCATGCCGTAAGCGAAATAGAGCGTACGTGCTCTTTCGACAACTAATGCAACTCCAATAACGCCCGTTAAAATGATTGTCCACCCAGCAACTCCTGATTGTTGAATGAAACTTAAAAATCCTGTCATAAATCCTCCTGTTAAATTAATTAGTAAAAAAAATAAAATTAAGCGGCTGCAACCCAACGCTTGATCTGCGTTAAGCCCACAGACTGTACATCATTAAAACGAATGGCATAATGCAAACCAGATTTCGAATTCAAACGCTGCTTAGAAAAATTCTTACGAATCACTTCTGCTTCGATATTGAAGGCTACTTCTGATTCATCATTCGCTTTAATATGTAATTTCAATAAATCACCCACTTGTACAAGGGGAGTGTTTAGCAAACAAAGTGCGCCATTTTCTGAAACAGATAAGAGCTCACCATCAAAAAAGCGTAGGGTGTTATGACCCAGTAATGGAATCTTCACATCCGTACGTCCGTTCTTGCGCGTAATAAAAGAGTCTAAGTACGCCGACTCTTTTTGTAATAAAAGTTGAAAACGATCTTTACTGAACTCTTCTAAAAGGTGAATCGGCGTCCAGCTTTCTAAGTGCTCGGCCCAAACATAATTATAATCCATCAGCTGATTCGACTGCATCATGTGGATCATCGTTTTGTAATCATAAGGTCCGTATTTTTGTTCGCCGAGCAGTACGTACCAGTTATTGTCTTGATGTAACATAATTCTTATTCTCTTTCATTTTTTATAAAGACTCAGGGTCAAAATTAATTGTAATACTTGCGCCGGCTTGCGGTTGGTAAGTTCCACCATTTATAGTAATCGAATTTGAAACGCTGTCATAAAACCAACCATCCGTAGCACTCTGAGGAATTAATACTCCGTCAATGATTACGCGAATTGAAGAAACAACCGGTTTACGATTTAGAAAAAACTTTGCTTTCGTTTGAGCAGTGATCGTTGCGCTGATATTATTTAGAACTGTTGTGAATGGAGCACAGATAGAATTTTTACTTCCGCCCGTCAGATCCGCTAACTCCATATAGCGCAGTCCAATTTTTTGATTTGTGCCCAAACTTGCGCGGCACGTAGCATCGAGGACTGCAATGGTAGATACCGAGAAATCAGTGACGGCGCGTGCTCCTGTAAAAGTCTCTAAAAAAGATTTGTATGAAGCCACAGAATGTAAAGTTGGTTGCGTGTAAGATTCGTTTAAATTAATATCATCGTGCGAAAAATCTTCCTCATCTGAAATCAGAATTACCGACAAGTAGGCATCGCTGCGGTGAAAGCCAGTATTCAGGGAACTTCCTAGAGCTGCTTTCATACTTGAAAACAAACGCTCATCACCGCTACCCGTAGTACCAACTTGTACGTTGCTCGCAAAAGCTGAATTTAAGTTTGGTGTATTATTATCTAAAACATAAATTGCGGGACTTGTGCCGGATCTAAATTTTGTTTGATTTATGTTGCACAGCGAACAAGGTTGATTCACAAACTGATCTCCATAGTAAGCATCCGATGTTGTTACGGCAATTCTAAAATCATAACCTTTATTTTTAAAATAGCTGATGAAGGCTGGAAAATTCGTGGCTAGGCTTGATTGCGATGAACTCATTGAGCCCGAATTATCAACCACCAACAATACATCAAGCTTACGCGGAACAAATGTTGAAGCTTGTTGAAATTGTGATGAATCAGATAAAATAGAGAACGTGCTTCCGCCTTTATCGCAGCCAACCATCATGGTCAAACTTGTGAAACAAATTGCGGTAAGTAATTTTCTGTTCATTTAAATCCTCCAGGATTTTCAAGCTCACAATTCTCTTATCGTCGTAGACGAGCGTAAGAGTAGAGTCCTGTTTGTAACTTTATATTTTATTTTTTCAAAGTGCGCGAAAAGGATAAGCGCATGATTTAACTCTTCTATTGGTCTAGTAGAGCGAAAATGAGACACGCTAAGTATTTGAATCAATTAGAAAAGCGATTTTTTGGTAAAAATTTAATATTTTCAAACGCACATTCCGTCGACACTTCAGGACCATTTTCCAAAAAAACTTTCAAAAAAAATGTCAAACTGCTAGTCATCACTACTTTAAAACACAGGACGTTGTTTTTATTTTCTCCAGTGAAAAGTCCAGCAAACCCTTACTCAGCGCAACATTCAAGACAGCACAAGGTCCCGTAAGCAATCCGATTCACAACGCACACGAATGTTCTTTGAGCGAAGAATTAGTCTTCGTCCTGCACTTTTCTTTGCACTCAGCTTTGGTTCTTCCAAGGAGCTTGGGTATGGGTCACCAAAGACAGTTCGCGTTTGAAAAAGTGAACTACAAATTTCAGGATTCTCATGGCGGGGTTTTAAGAAACAAACGGCGCGGGCGCAAAGCTCGTCCGTTATCGACGAAGCAAGCGATCCATCTGGTATTCAAAATAGACCGTTCGAAGATCAAGCGGGGGTTCCGGTCACCGCTGGGTTTTCATATCTGTAATTCCGTTATTAAACGTTACGCGAAACGCTTCTTTGTAAAGATAGATCAGCTTGCGATCTGCGGTGACCACATTCATCTGATCGTAAAGCTGACCCGCAGATCGCTCGGTCAACATTTCTTCCGCGTGGTCGCAGGTCAAATCGCGCAGCAGATGAAAAACAACGGATTCTGGGTGACCGATACCCCTAGCGTCTGGAAAACCAGGCCATTTACCACAGTGATCAGAGGATGGAAGGCGTATCATATCGCTAGAAACTACGTGATCTTGAATCAGAAAGAAGCCGAAGGGAAGATTCCGTACCAGAAACAGCGGCTCAAGGGTTTATCGAGCTCAGATTGGCAGATCTTGTGGAGCTAAAGAAATAAAATTACACGCCTGCAGCTAACGCAGCCTTCGCTTTTGACCACAGTTTTTCTTTTTCTGCATCGGTTAGCGTTTTAAAAGTATCTCCGTCTAGCGAGCCTAAGCTGAGCATTTTTTCAAAGCGGGAAATAAAGCGGCGGTTGGCTTCGCGTAAATTACTTTCAGGATCGTTATCCAAATGCCTCGCAATCTGCGCGGCACTGAATAACACATCGCCGATCTCATGCGAAATATGCGCCGAGCGAGCCGCCGAATCCGCTTCGGCCATCGCTTCTTCCAGTTCGATGATTTCGGATTTTAACTGTGCTAAAACCTGACTTACTTCAGTCCAATCGAATTTATACTTCGCCGTTTTTTCGCCAATATTGTGAGCGCGCTGTAAAGCGGGTAGTCCGGGAGGTACATCAATCGCCGATTTTTTCTTTTGCGGCTTACTGGCTTTTTCTAATTTTTTAATCTCGTCCCAGTTTTTAAAAACTTCGTCGATGCCATCAACTTTGACGTTAGCAAAACCGTGCGGATGTCGGCGCACAATTTTACTAGTAATCGATTCAATTACTTCGGTCATGGTGAAAGCACCCCGTTCGCTAGCTAATTGCGCGTGTAGCACCACCTGAAATAGTACATCACCTAGCTCTTCGCAAATATGTGCATCATCACCAGATTCGATGGCTTCAACCATTTCATGGGTTTCTTCGATCGCGTAGGGCACTAAAGTTTGATGAGTTTGCTGTCGATCCCAGGGGCAACCGAAGGGGCCGCGTAAATCGGCGACGACTTGGATTAAAGATTCAATTTGCTTGAGTGTTTTTGGTGGTTGGGGCATAAACAAAGACTGAAGTATGAATGTAATTGTTGTCAACGAAACCAAAACGAAACTGAATTCAAAGCGTATCAATAACGTGGCTCATCAAGTTATTGAATTCTTGTTGGCAAAAAATATTCGCAATAAAAAAATTCTTTTACAAAAAAAAGAAATCACTTTTGTGTTTTTATCTGCAAACCGCATGAGAAAAATAAACCTGCAATTTCGCGGTAAAGATAAACCAACGGATGTACTCAGTTTTACCTCGGCGGATCCAGAATTATTTGGCGAACTGATTTTTTGCCTCGATGTGCTGAAAAAACAAGCGCGAGAGCAAAAGCATTCCATCGACCGTGAACTTTTGTATATGATGATTCATGGATGCTTACATTTACTGGGTTACGATCACGAATTATCAAAGCTAGAAGAAAAGCGCATGTTCGCCTTGCAAGATCAAGGTTTTGAGCAGTTGAGCTATATCAAAACAATTCTTTAGAAAATATTGACCTTACTGCCGCTTTTTTTAAAGATAGCGTTATGTCTTTAGTAGCCGAATTATCAGACGTAAAAAAAGAAATCTTAAGCCTCGAAAAATTTTCGGCAGAGCTTCGGGGGTATCTTTGACCTCGATACAAAAAAGAAACGGCTCACTGAGCTAGCTTTAGCATCTGAAAATCCAGCGATTTGGGGTAAGCCCCAAGAAATGCAAAAAATAAATAAAGAAAAATCAATTCTGGAAAAAGCCATTGGTGAGTGGTCTTCGTTTAATAATAAATTAGAAGATTCAAAAGTTCTTCTAGAAATGGCCGTCGAAGCCGGCGATGAATCTTCGTTTAAAGAAGTAAAATCTGAATTGTTAGAGATCCAAAAATTAGGCGAAGCACTTGAGCTTAAGCGCGTTCTAAGTGGCGAGCTAGATAGTAATAGCACCTATCTATCCATCAATTCGGGCGCTGGCGGAACTGAAAGTTGCGACTGGGCCGCGATGCTATTAAGAATGTACACGCGCTACGCTGATAAACACGGATACCGCTGCGAAATTCTAGACATGAGCGAAGGCGAAGAAGCCGGAATTAAATCTTGTACATTATTAATCTCGGGCGAATACGCCTACGGTTATTTAAAATCTGAAGCCGGCGTTCACCGATTAGTTAGAATTTCTCCGTTTGATTCGAATGCGCGTAGACATACTTCGTTTGCTTCAGTCTCCGTTTGGGCTGAAGTCGATGATGATATTCATATCGAGGTCAGACCCGACGACATCGAAGTTGAGACCTATCGCTCAAGTGGAGCGGGCGGGCAGCACGTTAATAAAACAGATTCGGCCGTTCGCATGCGCCATTTACCTTCGGGAATTGTTGTGTCTTGCCAAACGCAACGTTCGCAAATTCAGAATCGTGAAAAAGCGATGAAGATGCTGAAAGCTGCTCTTTACGAAAAAGAAGTTGAAAAAAGAAATAAAGAAAAAGACGAATTAAATTCTCAGAAAAAAGCCAACGAGTGGGGATCGCAAATTAGATCTTACGTAATGCATCCGTATCAGATGGTAAAAGATCACCGTACGACTCACCAGACTAGCCAAGTTTACGATATTATGGACGGCGATTTAGATTCATTTATTATGGCGTACCTGAAAGCACAATTAGCCGGAACATTAGGTCAGGGCGCCAGTGCCGCGGATGATTTATAGATGAAATTAAAACTATGGATCGCTTACCGACTTTTATTTTCTAGACAAAATCTTTTCGGGGGATCGGCTCCGTTAGCTTTTGCCGGGCTTATATTAGGTGTGGCAGCCTTAGTCGCATCAATGGCGGTAATGAGTGGTTACGTTGAAACTTTAAAAAATGCGATGACCGATGTAACCGGCGATATTCAAGTTGTGCGCAGAGGGCGCTTGGTCGACGATTGGCCCGCTTTTTCAAAGCGTTTGAAAACAATCGAACCACGTATTCAAGCGGCGGCGCGATTTGGTTACGCGGAATCAGTGCTGGCGCGCAAAGGTCAAGTGTCGGGAGTATTGTTTCAAGGGGTTGAATTAACCGACTTAAGAAAAGTTTTAAATTTAGATAAGCGAGTCAAATCAGGCTCGCTCACTTTAAGCGAAGATAAAATTGTTATCGGTACGGGCTTAGCAAAAAAATTTGGTATTCAAGTGGGTGAAAAAATTTATGTTGTAGTGCCTCTAGCTACGCCGTTTGACTCTTCCGGGTTTCGCCGCCAATCAAAAGAGTTTTTAGTTTCGGGAGTTTTAGATTTTGGTAAAAATGATTGGAACGAACGCCTAATTTTAGCTGATCTAAAAGCTTTACAAGCTTTGACTGAGATTGGCGATCGCTACACGGGCGCGTTTATTAAGTTAGATGACCGTAATTTTTCAACCGAGGCCTCTTACAAGATAATGGACCAACTAGGCTCGGGATATTCGGTGATGGACTGGTACGAAGTAAATCGTAATTTATTCGAAGCCGTCACGATTGAGCGCGCCGTTATTTTTATCGTAGTACTTATGATCGTGATCGTGGCCGCATTTAATATCTCGAGTACTCTTTATATTTTTATTCGCCAAAAGTACTCTGATATCGCCATTCTTAAGACCTTGGGACTTAGTCGTAAAAAAATTCGTGCAATCTTTTTAGGTCAAGGTTTAATTGTGGGTGGCTTGGGAACAGGAATTGGTTTTTTGCTAGGTTATTTATTATGTTTAGGATTTATGTTTTTACAAAACCACTACGCTTTAATTTCGGGCTCAGTTTATAAAATTGATAAAATCCAAACCCAAATTCGTTTTTTAGATTTGTCGATTATCGGATGTGCCACATTATTTATTTGTTTAATCGCGACTTATTTTCCGGCCGTAAAGGGTAGTGAGCTTGAAGTTGTTGAAGGGCTTAAAAATGTTTAATGAACCAAGTTTTATTGATGTTCAAAATTTACAAAAAGTTTATAAAACCGGGGCCTCAGAATTAGCGGTTTTAAAAGGAATCACTTTTCAAATTAAAAAAGGTGAAGCCGTCTGTTTATTAGGTACTTCGGGTGCTGGTAAATCAACGCTTTTACAAATTTTGGGAACGCTTGATCGCCCAACTTCGGGGCAAGTTCTGTACCGTGGCCAGAATTTATTTGAGTTAAATGATGAATCTTTAGCGCAATTTCGCAACGAGAAAATGGGTTTCGTTTTTCAGTTTCACCATTTAATTCAAGAAATGACGGCGGTTGAGAATGTAATGTTGCCCGCACTTATAGCAAATGAAAATAAGTTGGAAGCCCGTGAAAAAGCGATGAATTGGTTACAGTTTTTAGGCCTGGGTGAAAGATATGATCACTTTCCAAACCAACTGAGTGGCGGAGAGCTGCAAAGAGTTGCAATTGCCAGGGCATTAATCAAAAATCCAGAAGTTTTATTCGCTGACGAGCCCACGGGAAATCTTGATTCTGAGAACTCTCAAAAAATTCAGGAGCTATTTTTTGAGCTCAGAAATAAGCTGGGTTTAACTCTTATTGTAGTTACTCATGATCTGAATTTTGCGGGCCTGTTTCCTCGTGTCTTTAAAGTTAAAGATGGACGGTTCGCGTAATCTTTGACAAGCGGTTCCAGTCTGGTAGCCTTCTGATGTTGTGTACAATAAGTTATTAAAAAAATTAGGCTTTTTCTTATTTTTAGTGGTGATGTGTGTAAACCCTGACGGGCAAGCGCAACAGCAAGCTACGCCGCCACGTCCGCCATCAAAACCAGCGGCCGAACCCGCACGTTCTGCGCCAACGGGTCGTAGCATTGAAGATTCAGAAAAACTAACTCCGCCAGTCACGACGGTTGCGCCAGTTGCCAAAGGCACACGCATTACAGCGATCGAAATTACGGGCCAAAAGAAAATCGAAAAAGAAGCTATTTTAGCTAAGTTAATTTCACAAGTTGGTGGCGGCTTTTCCGAGAAGCAAGTTTCGCAAGATATCGAAGTTTTGTACAAAATGGGTTTTTTCGTTCAAATTGAGGTTGCGAAAGAAACATCAAGTCAGGGCGTGCGCTTAGAGTATCGTATCATCGAAAAGCCAACCGTTTCAGAAATTACTTTTGAAGGTAATAACGATCAAAAAACGGAGGATCTAGAAGGCCAAATTACAATCAAGGCTTTTGAGATTTTGAACAATGCAAAAATCAAAGAATCAGTCACCAAGCTTGAAAAATTCTATGAAGAAAAAGGTTTCTACTTAGTTAAGATTACTACGGCGATTGAAGACGTGAAAAAAGATGAAACTGCGCGAATTAAATTTATCATCACTGAAAACGAAAAAGTGAAAGTAAAAAAAATTACCTTTTTAGGCAATGCGAAATTGAAAGATTCTTTTTTAAAAGGTCGTTTGTTTACGCAAGAAGCTGGTTTTTTCTCGGCGATGAGTAATTCTGGTTCTTTTAAACAAGATGCGTTTGAACGTGATATCCAAATTTTAAAATATATGTACTGGAACCTAGGTTATGTTCAGGTAAAAATTGACCGGCCTCTCGTAACGGTTACGCCCGATAAAAAATCGATCTACATTACTTACCACATCGAAGAAGGCGAACAATATTCAGTCGGTGAAGTTGATTTTTCCGGAGACTTGCTTTTTTCTAAGTCCGAGTTAATGAATGATATCAAAATTAAAGACAACGGCATTTTCGCCGTCGATGTGATGCAAAAAGATATCGCCGATCTGCAAGCAAAATACGGCGATTTGGGCTATGCATTTGCCAACGTTATTCCCCGCTATGCTTTCCATGAAAAAGAAAAAAAAGTTGATTTAGTTTTTGAATTTGAAAAAGGCCAAAAAGTTTATTTTGGTACAATCAATGTGGTAGGAAATACCAAAACGCGAGATAAAGTAGTTCGGCGTGAGATGAAAATTCGCGAAGGAGAGCTTTACCACGAAACGCGCAAGCGTCAGTCACAGGAAAATATTCAGCGTTTAGGTTTCTTCGACGAAGTGAATTTTAAAACCAGCACCCCTCCAGAAATACCGAACCAGCTGAATATCGAAATCGTAGTTAAAGAACGTAATACCGGTCAGTTGCAGTTAACGGCGGGCTACGGAAGCGTCCAAGGTCTTAGCTTGGGTGGATCTATTCAGCAGAATAACTTTCGTGGCTTAGGGCAATCTCTTGGGGCGCGGATCGATGCAACTCGTAACCGACAAGATTATTCTATTAGTTTAACCGAGCCTTACTTAAACGACACGTTATGGTCATCGGGCTTTGAAGTATTTTACATCGAAAATAAAGAGCGGATTAACTATGACAATCGTAAAACCGGCGGTTCTTTACGTTTTGGTCACCCAGTGTGGGGCGATAATTTACGTGCATTCTTGCGCTACAAATTAGATAAAACCGAGCTTTTCGCCAATGACAATACAGATCCATTTTTATTCCCGTTAGATACTGCACGGGGAGTTACAAGTTCGGGTACAGCGACTTTAGAATACGATACTCGCAATGATCGATTTACTCCGTCTAAGGGTATTTACGCCGATGTTTCTTACGAAAGAACCGGTATTGGCGGCGGATTAAAGTATCAAGAATTTTCTTCTCGGTTACGTTACTTCCATAATATTTTCTGGGATGTGGTTTGGCGTAATAATTTAACGTATTTAAATCTTCAGCCTTTGGGGGGCGATGATGTTCCCTTCACGGAACGTTATCAACTGGGTGGGGCTTATAATCTTCGTGGCTATGGTTCAAGTACGGTTGGTCGCAGATTATTTTCTAATTTCCGCTATAATAAAATTGGGACCAACGACGGGAATCCATTTTACACGCCGGGTATTTCCGATGAAGAGAGACGCAGACGTTCAAACTTAATTTTTGGTGGTACGACTGAAGTTCTTTTCCAAACTGAGTTACAATTTCCATTGATCAAAGAAGCAGGCTTAACGGGTGTTTTCTTCTACGACGTCGGCCAAGCGGATGATATTGTGGTCGATAAAAACTTCTTAAGTGATTTTGGTATTGGTTTCCGTTGGCAGTCTCCACTAGGTCTTTTGCGCTTTGAGTGGGGTTGGCCATTAAGCCGCGACAATATCGAACGTGATGCCGTCAACTTTGAATTCTCGATCGGTCCGCCGTTCTAGAGTTCACACGGTTAAATAAGATGAAGATATTTTAAAGTTTTATTAAGAACGAAAAATCTAAAAGGAGAATTTATGAAAAAGTTATTAGCCCTGATTTCTGTATTAGCAATCACCTCGGTAGCGTCTGCAGAATTTAAGTTAGCTTACGTCGACGTGCAAAAAGCGATCGAAAAATCGACCGCCGGCAAAAAAGCTAAAGAAGAAATGAAAAAAGAAGCCGACAAGCGCAATAAAGAATTAGAAAAGAAAAAAGCTGACATCGATAAAGTTCGTGAAGATATCGAAAAGAAACGATCCGTTTTGGCGGAAGAAGCTTTTGCAAAACGTGCACAAGAACTTCAAGAAGAAATGCAGAAATTCAACCAATCTGCAGCTAAGGCACAAACTGACCTTCAGAAAAAAGAAGGCGAATTGTTAGCGCCAATCGTAGAAAAAATGAAAAAAGTAATCGAAAAAATTTCTAAAGAAAAAGGTTTAAGTATGGTTATTCAAAGTAATCAAAATGCGCAAATCGTTCTTTACGCGGCTCCTGAGACAGATATTACTGAAGATGTAATCAAGTCATTCGATAAAGAGAAATAGTCAGTCGCATGAAGATTCATCCATCAAGTGTTATTTCATCAGATGTCGTTCTAGATGATGATGTCGAAATTGGTCCCTATTGCAATATCCAAGGCAATGTAAGAATTGGCCAAGGAACTTTTGTAGAAGGTCACGTCACGATCGGGTCACGTTACGGCCTGGTCGAAATCGGAAAAAATAACCACATCGCTCCAGGCGCCGTTATCGGTGGCCCGCCGCAAGATATTAGTTACAAAGCTGAACCTACAAAATTAATCATCGGCGATAACAACGTTATTCGTGAATTTTCGACCATGAATATTGCAACTAGCAAGGGAGATGGGGCAACGGTCATCGCTAATAATTGTTATTTTATGGCTTACTCACACGTGGGACACGATTGCAAAATCGGTAGTAACGTCGTGGTTGCCAATAACTCGCACTTTGGCGGGCACTGTATCGTAGAAGATAATGTTGTCATCGGCGGAGTCTGTGCTTTTAATCAATTCTCAAAAATTGGTAAAAACTCATTCGTGGCGGGCTCAAGTATTGTTAATAAAGATATTCTACCGTTTTCGCGGGCGCAGGGTAATTATGCCATCGTTCGTGCGACAAATAAGGTTGGGCTGTTACGTAAAGGTTTTAGTAAAGACGAAGTATCTAATATTCATAAAGCGATTCGCATTGTGATTTTAGGTTCGGCAACTTTGGAAGAAGCTTACCAACGTATCGAAGCAGAATGTAAACCTTCGGAAAATATCGATTACTTAGTTAATTTTATTAAAACATCTAAGCGCGGCATTGCCATTGCCAGAGGGGCTACCAGCCCCGCGGACGAGTAGTGAATAAGCTGCGTGGTGCGGTTATTGGGGTTGGTTACTTAGGCCGATTTCACGCGCAAAAAATAAACGCGCACGCCGAGGCTAACCTAGTCGGCGTTTGTGATTATTCATTCACTCAAGCGCAAACGGTCGCGGCAGAATTAGGAACCACGGCTTACCAAAAACCGGAAGAGCTTTTTGGTAAGGTTGATTTTGTTCATATTGCAGCCTCGACTCAAGCGCATTACGATTTAGCCGCTAGTTTTTTAAATCAAAAAATTCCTGTCTTAGTAGAAAAACCAATCGCCGCCACCGTTGACCAAGCTAAAAAACTTTGTGATTTAGCCGCTAAAAATCAAACTTTGTTAACGGCGGGTCATATCGAAAGATTTAATCCGGCATTTCAATTTTTAAAAGAACGTAAAGCGGGCGCTAGTTATTTAGAAATCAATCGTTTGGCGCCATTTAAAACTCGCGGCAGCGATGTCAGCGTGCTTCATGATTTGATGATTCACGATATTGATTTAGTTAATTGGTTATTTAACGAAAAAATTATTGATTTCGAAATCTCGGGTCGGAAATTAATCAAACCAACGTACGATGATGTTTCGGTTAGATTAAAATTAGCGAGTGGTTTACAGGTAACGATTAATAATTCCCGTGTAACTCCGCAAATCGTTAGAAATTTTCGTGTGATCAAAAAAGATGAAATTATTTATGTAAATACCGCAACTTTAGAGGCAGAAATTTTAAAACCAACTTCGGCCGACCCTTTTCATGAAGTTGAAAAACTTCAATTACCGAAGGCTGATTCTTTAGCCTTAGAAGTAGATCACTTTATTCAATGTTTATTAGGACGTAAGCAGTTAGCGATCACCGCTCAGGAAGCCACATTTGCTTTAGAGATGATCGAAAACTTTATTACAAAGTTAGATTCACAAGCGAAGGCTTTTGCGTGAAACCCCAAATTATGATCGTCGCAGCCGAAGCCTCAAGCGCACACTATGCCTTGAAGTTGATGCAATTTTGGAAAGCCCAAGGAAAAGACTACAGCTACTTTGGCGTAGGTTCTGATGCGATGGAAGCAGAAGGTTTTGAGCGCTTAGGTAAATCAGAAGAGATGGCGGTTGTCGGAGCTGCAGAAATTTTTGCTCATTTTTCCGAGCTAAAGAGCGTTTTTAATTCCTTAGTTGAACAAGCGCGCATTCGTAAACCCAATGTGGTGGTCGTGATGGATTATCCCGAGTTTAATTTATATTTATCTAGAAAATTACACGCGATGGGAATTAAAGTTTATTATTATATCTCTCCGCAGGTTTGGGCTTGGCGCAAAAGCCGGGTTGAAACGATTAAAAAGTTTTGTGAAAAGGCATTTTTACTTTTTCCATTCGAAGTTGATTTTTATAAATCTCGAGATGTGCCTTATGAATTCGTTGGCCATCCTTTGTTAGACGAGATGGATCCTAACTTAATTGATCCGGTTAAAATTCAATATCAAAAAGAAAAGTTTGGTATTAAAAAAACAGAAAAATTATTAGCTTTAATGCCCGGTTCCCGACGGGGAGAGCTTGATCAGCATTTAGATATTCAGCTTGAAGTTGCTCGCCGACTACTCGTCAAACACGAGCATTTGCGATTAGTTATTTTTGTTGCACCGACGATTCGTAAAGTTGAAATGATTGCGCGTTTAGAAAATTTCAAATCCCCTTACATCCTTTTACAAGACGACCCGAATAAAATGATCAGCTTAGCCGACTACGTTTTAGTTGCTTCAGGTACGGCGACTTTGATGGTTGGGTTATTGCAAAAGCCGATGGTTATTATGTACCGAGTTAAATGGTTAACCGGAGTTTTTGGCCGCATGTTAGTTCGAGTTAAATTTTTCGGTTTAGTGAATTTAATTTTAGACCGCGAAGTCGTGCCCGAAAGAAAATTAGCTGAAGCCAACCCTAATGAATTAACACGTTTGATGGATCGATTTATTTCTGATCCAGTCTATACACAGGAAACGATTGAAGCTTTAAAGCAATTACCACATTTCTTAGGAGAAAAAGGAGCAACGGCTCGGGTGGCAAGTTCTTTAGAAAAGCATTTATGATGCTAAAACCGTTTGAAGCCTTTTATCAATTAGCCTCGGCCGCCAAGAACTATCTTTATGAAAAAGAATTTTTTAAATCACTACATTTAAATGCCTCGGTTATTTCTATAGGTAATTTATCGTTCGGTGGCACGGGTAAAACTCCATGCATTGAATTTTTAGCAAATGAGTTGTCGAGGGGATTTAAAGTGGCAGTGGTTTGTCGTAGTTACAAAGCTAGGCTTACGGCACCAGCAAAAGTTGACTTAAGTAATCCACAAAAAACTGAAATTTACGGGGATGAAGCCTGTTTATTACAAAAAAAATTACCGCAGTGCCAGGTATGGTCTGGCCCGGTTAAGTTTTTAACCGCCCAAGCGGCAGATTTAGAACATCCAGATTTAATCTTAATTGATGATGGATTTAGTCATCGGCAACTTCAACGTGATTTCGATTTAGTTTTATTTGACACCTCTTATTCAAATCAAGATTACTTTCGTGAAAGCTTAGAAAGTTTAAAACGTGCACACGCAATTTTATTAACTAAAACACATGCTTCTTCTCCAGAGTTGATCGAAGCTGCGAAATTAAAAATTTTAAAATATGCGCCTCAATTAGAGCGTTCAATTTTTTTGTCTAAAACTGAAACGTTGATTGAAGTATCGACTGAAGCACCGATTTTCTTATTTTGTGGTTTGGCAAAACCGATGTCATTTCGCACTAGTATTCATAATCTAGGTTATGAAGTTTCTAAGTTTAGATCTTTTAGTGACCACTTTTCTTATCCGCTGGCGGCCCAGAAAGAGATTCTAAAAGAGTATACAGAATTAAAAAAGCAGATTCCCCATCTGAAACTAGTTACAACTGAAAAAGATTTTGTAAAACTAACAGATAGCGATTTGTTAAAAGTAGTAATTGTGGCAAAGCATAAAATGTTACTAAGTGATAAAGACAAAGTAGGGCTACTTGAAAAAATTAGGACAAATTTGTAGTTACATAATTGCTTTCATATGGCGTTTTCTGCCGTGGAAAGTAAATGAATTCTTAGGCCGCTTTTTAGCGTTTCTGTGGATTGACGTATTTGGCATACGTCGTAAAGTCATC
Source organism: Bdellovibrio sp. (assembly GCA_014376435.1). Lineage (GTDB taxonomy): Bacteria > Bdellovibrionota > Bdellovibrionia > Bdellovibrionales > Bdellovibrionaceae > Pseudobdellovibrio. Next base: position 30,139 of record JACMRL010000008.1, read on the forward strand.
GATGAGAATTTAGAAATTGCTTTTCCCGGTATGTCGCCCGCTGAAAAAACAAGTGTGGCGCGGGCTGCCATGGTTTCGCTATGTCGTAGTTTTTTCGACGTGATGAAAATTCCTTCTTTAAATCGCGATTGGATTGAAAAAAATATTATTTTTGAGGGTCTGGATGATTTCAAAAAAAACAAACTTGAAAACCAGGGAGTTTTGTTTTTAACCTTGCATCTAGGTAGTGGAGATTTAGGAGCCGCCATTATTAGTAAGATGGTTATGCCGACAACCTTAATTACGAAACATTTTAAGAATCAATTTTTGGATTCGTTCTGGTTTGGTTTACGCGGTCGTAGTGAAACTGAATTTATTGATGCCCACGGCAAAAAAAACGCATTCGAAATTTTAGGCGCTTTAAAAAAGAACCGTGGGATTTTTTTTGTACTAGACCAATTTATGGGTAAACCTTTTGGGGTCGAAACTAGCTTTTTTGGAGTCAAGACGGGGACCGCCTACGGACTAGCCCTTTTTGCCAAAAAAACTAAATTGCCAGTTGTGCCAATTTATACTTTTTGGGATGACAACCAAAAATTGCATATTTGCTTTAGCCCCGCGATTGATTTGACCGCCGAATTCAGTGACACTGGTAGCGACACTCATGAGCTTACGACCGATCGTTTTAACCGCGAGCTTGAACGCATAATCACCGCCCATCCCCGTCACTGGATGTGGGTTCACAGAAGATGGAAAACGTTTGAATGAAAAATTTAATTAAAGTCCTCACTTTATCATTATTTATTTTTGGTTGTTCACATAATTTTCTTAAATACGAAAAAGCGGCCGAACTAGAGCAAAATGCTGAATTCGAAAAAAAGGTACAAATTAAAGAAGTTTCCTTAGAGGTGCCGCCCTTGGCCGCCGAAGTAAAATTGGAGGCACCTCCGCCTAAGGTAGCGCCCCTTAAAAAAGGTGGGGTAAAAAAAGCTTCTAAAAAGTCTACATCCACGCAAGTTGCTGATCTAAACGTACGTCAACCCGCTATTGAAGATAGCGAAGGTTTTAACGTTTCGCGACGCCCGTTGGTTGATCCGTTTAAAGTCGGTGAAAAAGTAGTGCACTCGGTTAGTTATTTCGGTGCGCAAGCGGGAACATTAACATTTTCAGTTAAACCCTTCGTTGAAGTGAACGGTAAGAAGTCATATAATTTTGTAACCGATATTAAATCAAGTTCATTATTTTCAAGTTTTTATTCAGTTGATGATCAGGTTGAAACTTACGTTGATTTTGAACAACTAGTGCCGCATGTGTTCAAGTTAAAAATTAAAGAATCTGGACAACTGAAAGAAGCTAGATCTTACTTTGATCAACAGGGTCTCAAGGCCAGCTATTGGGAAAAAAAATACACCGAAAAAAATGGTCATGAAGAGAAAAAGCTAGATTGGGAATTATTGCCATTTTCACAGAATGCATTTAGCTCCGTTTATTATATGCGGATCTTTAAATGGAATGTCGGCCAAGAGTACGCATTTCGCGTTTCAGATGATGGAAAAAATATTATTTTTAAAGGTAAAGCTTTAGAGAAAACAAAGTTAATCACCAACGCTGGAGAATTTGACGCAATTAAAATTAAAGCCGAGATTGTTTCACGTGGAGCTTTAACCCAAACGGGTGATATGTATATTTGGATTTCAGCTGATGAACACAAGTATATCTTACGCATTGAAGCTAAGATTAAAATCGGGACTTTAGTTACTGAAGTCGAGAAAATTACGCCTTGAACGTGCAAGCCAATGTTGTCATTCAAACAGCTTTCTTAGGCGATTTAATTTTATCGATCCCTTTATTTAAGCGGCTGAAAGAGACCCAACCAAAATTATCTTTGATCGTGGTTTGCAAAAAGGGTTTAGGCGATTTTTTAATTCAAGAAAAAATTGCTGATCAATGCATTGAAATCACCAAAGGTGATAAAAAAAGTTACCAGACCGCATTAAATATTTTAGAGAAATTTGAAATTGAAAATATTTATTGTGTACATCGCTCTATACGAAGTCTTTTATTTGCGGCACAAATTCGGGCTAAGAAAAAAATTGGGTTTTCTTCATTCTTTGGTTTTTGGGTTTTTGACGATCAAGTTGATTTTGCCGATGAATGGCCGGAAGTTTTAAGAATTATAAAAATTCTTGAGACGACTGATACAGTTATTTATAAAAGTTTAAGTAATGTTAACTGGGAAAATTTAAATGATCCTAATGCCGATGGTGTACTACCTTCCGTTCCAGATATTTTTGCATTCAAGAAAAAATATATATCCAAAGTACCCACAAAAAAAATAGCTTTATTTCCGGGTAGCGTGTGGGCCACTAAAAAATGGACTGAAGCAGGGTTTGTAGCGGTGGCAAATTTTTTTCTTAAAGAAGGCTACACGGTAGATTTAATGGGCGGCCCAGATGAAAAACAGCTTTGCGAACAGATTGCCAGCGCGGCACCCCAGGCGACACTATGGGCCGGTCGTTTATCGATTGCTGAATCTGTTCAGGCCATTGCTAATTATGATTTAGTTATTTGTAATGATAGTGCGGCAGCGCACATGGCTTCTTATCAATGCACTCCCGTGTTGACGATCTTTGGACCCACAACTTTAAATTTGGGCTTCAGACCCTGGAGTAATTCCGCAATCATCGTTGAGAATAATGGATTGGATTGTAGACCTTGCGGTAAACATGGTCATCAAAAGTGTCCGTTGGGGCATCATAATTGTATGAATTTAATTGGGCCGCAGCAGGTGATCGATGCGGCCTTATTTCTGATTTCTAAATCTTATTCGGCATAATCTTTAACGTTAATCGAATATTTTCTAATTTTTCTTAGCAAAGTATTTTTAGGAATGTTTGCCTGAGCCACCGTTTGATTGATTTTACCTTTATTGGCCTTAAGCGCGCTGACAATAAAATCTTTTTCGGCTTGTTCTTTGTAAATTTCAAAATCTAAAGGTCCCGATAAATTTTGTGAGCTAAGACCAGCATTCATAGCCGTTGGCGCTATTGGTTTAGAGGCAATGTACTTTATTTGGTCGGGCAGACTAGAAGTTGTCATGGTCATTGAAGATTCCACGATAAAAGCGCGCTCGATCACATTTTCTAACTCGCGGATGTTCCCGGGCCAGCGATATTTTTTCATCAGCTCAAGACATTCAGACTCGATATCTAAAATATTTTTATTATGCTCTTTAGAGAACTTTTGTAGAAAAGTTGCTACTAATACGGGAATATCATCGGGACGTTCACGCAAGGGCGGAATAAAAATAGGCATAACATTTAAACGATAAAAAAGATCTTCACGGAAATCTTGGGTCTCCATCATTTTTTCTAAATTTCGATTGGTTGCGGCGATGATGCGCGCATTTGTTTTTACTTCGCGGTTACTGCCCACCGGCGTAAATTTTTTCTCTTGTAATGCGCGAAGTAATTTAACCTGCATCTCGGGTTTTAGCTCTCCGATTTCGTCTAGAAATAAAGTGCCGTTGTTAGCTAATTGGAATTTCCCGATTTTTCTTTCGATGGCACCAGTGAAAGCGCCTTTTTCGTGGCCGAAGAATTCACTCTCCATTAAGTTTTCTGGAATGGCTCCACAGTTCACCGCGACAAACGCACCACTTTTACGGGGGGAATTGAAATGGATCGCTTTAGCAACTAATTCTTTACCCGTACCATTTTCACCGCGCACCAGAACAGTGGTTTCAACTTTACAAAGTTTATAGATTAAATTGAAAACTTCTTTCATCTTTGTATTATTACCAACAATTTCACTATCAATGTCGTCATCAAAAATAGGATTTGAAGCGCTTAGGTTAGAGACCATTTCTAAAGCTTCTAAGCTTTTTTTAACGATGTCGGTTAATTTTTCTGGGCTAACTGGTTTTTCTAAATAATCGTAAGCGCCTTCCTTAATGGCGGTGATCGCATCATTTAAGTTAGAGTGCGCCGTCATAATCACCACAAAAGTGCGTGGATCGTGCTCTTTGATCTGTGTTAAAGCTTCAAGGCCATTCATTTCGGGCATGCGAACGTCCATCAAAATTAAATCGAAGAATTGAGCCTTCACTTTATCTAAAGCTTCGCGCCCGTTGCTGGCTTCTTCGATTTCGAAGTGTACCTGCATATTGGTATTTTTTAAAATCGAGACGACTGATTTTCTAAGCTCTAGTTCATCATCTACAATTAAAGTTCTTAAGTTCATCATAATTACTCCGATTTAACTTTCTTCTGTCTCGAGAGGTAAACTAACAAAAAATGTTGTTCCCTTGCCTAATTCTGATTTGAGCGAGATTTTGCCACCGTGCAGTTCAATAAAGTATTTCACCAAATAAAGACCCAGTCCAGTTCCCTTTGTCTTATGATCTTGTGATTTGCCGCGTACAAATTTTTTCCAAACCTGATCTTGGTCTTCTAAACTAATGCCTTCACCGCTGTCGACAATTTCAATAAACACTTCGGTATCTGATTCAGACGACTTCACTTTAACAAAGCCATTATCAGACGTGTACTTAATCGCATTTTCAATAATATTTAAAAACACTTCGGTCATTAAGGTAACATCCAGTTCGATCAAAAACATGGGCTCTAAATTAACCTCTAGTTGAATATTTTTTGATTCCGCTAAGGGCTTTAAGCGCTCAACAACGGTTTCAATAATTCCGTTGATGTCGGCCGTTTCTTTAAGAATTTTAAACTCACGTGATTCAACCCGTAAAACTTTTAGAATCGATTGGATGTAGCGGTTTAGTTCTTCCGAATAGTTTTTCAAACTAAATAAGTCTTCGTGAGCTTCTCGGGTCAAGGATCCTTGAGTAATCATGCGGTCTAAAACGGCTTGAATTTTAGCAATCGGAGTTTTTAAATCATGACTGATCAGACTAACGAAATTATTTTTTAGCTGCTCTAACTCAGCCAGGTAACTTTGCTCTTGCTGTAATTTGGCATGGGCTTGCTCGATTTTAAGGGCTTGGTAACCGATAAACAGCACCCAAATAAAAATAAATAAACTAAGTGGGCTAACAATTGGAATCCAAAGCGAAAAACTATCAAAAACCCAGGCCGAAAAGGCGGACGAGATGGCTGCCATCCAAACGAAGAAAAATAAAGCTACCGTTTGTGGATAGTTGGTAATAATTAAAATTGCGATGATCGTTAAAATAAGTAGAAAAAAAGCGTAGATATAACCCGAAGTACGCTTGATAAAGCTTTTAGTTAGGATATTTTCAGTCACTTGTCCCCAAAACTCATGCCGTGACATTTGGCCCATGGGGGTTTGTAGTTGCGAGTTCAAAGATTTTTCTGAGCCGATGATCACAATCTTGTTCGTAAAGTAATCTACCGGGAAGCCCGCACGCATGACATCGGATAAAGATACTTCTTTAAATAAATTAGTGCCTTTGAAGTTGATAATAGGAATTCCGGAGCGAGTATTTTTGATTCCCGCTAAGCGTTGCCCCATATTTGCTAAGCTATCTGGATTTAAAAAAAGTCGGCGTGTCACGCCGTCATCATCTTTTAGAACATCGACGTGTCCTAAATTAGATCGGTCTGGGCGGGTGGCTAAGGGTAAAGATAATTTTTCGGGTTCACTTGAGTTGGTTGCCCAGAAGACACGTTTATCTTTGAAGGTAACAATCTCTTCAGAATTTAAATACACTTGTCCGATATTATCACCCAAATACAAAGTCACACCCACCGTACGTGGATTTTGCGAAAGAATTTTCTTGAGAAGCTGTTGCCAAACGTATTTGTCCCAGTAAAAGCTGTCGCTTAAATCCGAGAGCTCGTTCGTATTGATGAGCGAGCTAGTTTTCAAATCATAGATTTTACTGAAGTCAGAGGTCTTTAAAGTGACCAAAACAATCTCAGAGGTGGTCTTTTGAGCCCCGCGCAGGCGATAACGAATGTCGTAAGTGCCATTTTCATCGAACTTTAGAAAAAATAGGGCAAAAACCCAACAAATAAGGGCCCGCATCCAAAATCCGCGCTTTAGATATATCCAGCGGATCCCTACAGAAATTCGAGTTAATGATCTTTTCACGCAATGCAAAATAACGAATTTCTGTCGTTATTTCAACTGGTTAATAGGTAAAATAGGGCATGGAATGGATTCGCTCGCAAGATCAAGCTCTACCTCACTTCAAGTCATCGGTATTAACTATTGGAAATTTTGATGGCCTTCACTTAGGTCATCAAAAGCTAATGGCTGAACTTATTTCCCAGTCAAAAAAGCTACAAGCCCCCAGTGTGGTTTGTACTTTCCGCCCACATCCCCGCACAATTCTTAAACCACAAGAACCACATCCGCGTTTGTTTGATTATCGTGACCAAGCAGAGATGCTGGAAAAATTAGGAATCGATTTTTTAATTGAAGAAAAATTTAGTAAAGATTTTTCTTTAATGTCGGCCGAGCAATTTTTAGAAGACTACATTGAAAAAATTTTTCATCCCACACACCTAGTTGTGGGTTACGATTTTAACTTTGGCAAAGGCCGCAGCGGAAATACAGAGTTTTTGAGAAAATTTTGTGAAACTAAAAAATGGGGCCTTACAATTGTCGGCGCCTATGAAAAGGACGGGCAAATTGTTTCCTCTTCGCAAATCAGAAAATTATTAGAACACGGAGATTTAAAAAAGGCGGAAGAATATTTAGGTCGGCCTTATTTTTTACGTGGGCCAGTACGTTTAGGTTACCAGCGCGGCCGTTTATTAGGAGTTCCAACCGCCAACTTAAGCCCCGAAATTGACTTTATACCCCGTAAAGGAGTCTACTTTACTTGGGCGTTTTTAAAAGAACGTAAAATGCCATCAATCACAAACATCGGGTATAATCCAACCTTTGAACAGGCTGACTCTTACTTAAAAGTAGAAACGCATCTGTTTAATTTTGACGAAGATATTTACGGCGAACATTTAAAAGTTGAACTGTGCAAGTTTCACCGGGACGAAATGAAATTTGGCTCATTTGATTTGTTAAAAAATCAAATTCACAAAGACTTGGCTACGGCCAAGAATTATTTTGGAATCAAATGAAGAAAAAATTATATCACTTTTCTGGCGAGACCGATTTAGAATCGAATGCAGAAATTAAAAATTTCTTAAATGAAATTGAAGTTATTCCTTTTGAAAATTTGTCCGCTCAAGAAGTTTTAAATAAAAACTTTGATATCATCGAGCTTAAAGAAAATGACTACGATCAATTTAAAAATATAATCTCCGCGGTAGGGTGGAAGATAAGCCATTTAAATTCGGCCGATGCCTTGTTACGTGATGGAAAAATATACCGCCCAACAAATGTGGTGGCGGATTGTATTCTCCATCTTATCCAACAACGTCAATCATCCATTAGTACTGCGGCTGCGGTGATGGTCATTGGTGATTATAATTTTGTGTTAAGTGTAACGGCTAAATTAGCGCTGGCGGGTTTTAAAAATTTCGTTATTTCATTTGAAGATGAAAGTCTATTTGCTGCTTTGCAAAAACGCTTAAAAGATTTTATTTTTAATTTGAACCTGACGTTTGTTAAATTGAACGAATTGAATCAAGTTCCCAACACCAGCTCGATGCTTATTTCAAATATGACCGAAAATATGAGCCCTGAAGCTTATGAATCGCTGGCTTACTTTAATTTTTTGTCTCATGATGGCATCTTTGTCGATGCAAGCTCGGCAAAAAACGGTGCTTTGATCGAAGAAGCAAGACGTGCCGAGCTGACGGTCATCGTAGAAAACGAAATTTTAACCCTAAAATACAAAACTCTATTAGAATTATCTAAAAACTCATCCAAGGTCTAGTTACAAAAAACGTCACAGTCATTAAAATGTTCTCATGTTACCGAACAAATTGGGAGAAATTTTAATCAAGCAGGGACTTATCCGTTCCGACCAACTACAGGCGGCAGTGACCGAGGCGGACCGAACAAAAACCCGCTTAGGGCCCACGATCGTGACGCTTGGGTTTTTAAAAGATTCACAAATTTTACGTGCGCTTGAAAAACAATATGGAATGCCCGGTGTAGACGTAGCTCAATTTGAAATAGAAAGTTCTTTATCAATAATTGTGAACCGAGATTTCTGTGAAAAACATTGCGTGATTCCTCTTTCAAAAGCGGGCACTACCTTAGTTGTTGCATTTGCAGACCCTAGTAATTTGCAAGTGCGTGATGATTTACGGTATTTAACTAAATGTAAAATTCAACCTGTGGTAGCAACTGAATCGACAATTTTAACGGCGATCTCTAAATACTATGCCGTGGCCACCAACGATTTAATTGTCAAAGGCGAAGAAGCCGAAGTTGAAACACAAATGACAAATACGGCGTCGGCCGTTGAAGTGGGCGATGCGACCAGTGATGATGCTCCCGTGGTTAAGTTTGTGAATGGTATTTTAGTAGAGGCCATCCGCCGTCGCGCTTCAGATATTCACTTTGAACCTTATGAGAAAAAGTTTCGCGTCAGATTTCGTGTCGATGGTGGTTTGGTGGAGGCGTCCTCTCCGCCTCTCAATTCAGGGCCTTCAATTTGCGCCCGTATTAAAATTATGTCGAAGATGGATATTGCCGAAAAGCGACGTCCGCAAGATGGACGTTTAAAAATACGCTTAAACAAACAAAATCGCGAAATGGATTTTCGTGTGAATTCAATCCCCACGATGTGGGGTGAAAAAATTGTGATGCGTCTATTAGATAAATCAACTTTGCAATTAGATATGACCAAACTTGGTTTCGAGGTCGAAGATTTAAAAATATTTAAAAGCGCCATTAATCTTCCGCAAGGAATGGTAATTATTACCGGTCCAACGGGTTCGGGAAAAACTTCGACAATTTATTCTGCATTAACAGAATTAAATCGAGTCGATACGAACATCAGTACAGCAGAAGATCCGATTGAATTTAATCTGGAAGGTATTAACCAAGTACAGATGAATAGTGAAATTGATTTAGATTTCTCAGCCGCCTTGCGGGCATTTTTGCGTCAAGATCCAGATATTATTATGGTGGGTGAGATTCGCGATTTAGAAACCGCCGAGATTTCATTCAAAGCCGCTTCAACCGGTCATATGGTAGTTAGTACGCTACATACCAATGATGCAGCCGCAACGATTACGCGTTTAACCGAGATGGGTGTGCCGCCTTATTTAATAACTTCAACACTTAACTTAGTGGTAGCTCAGCGTTTAGTGGGAAAAATCTGTGAATCTTGTAAAGAGCAACAACAAGTCCCGGAAGCTACATTACTCAATTTAGGAATACCAAAAGTCGACGTTCCCAGGTTTCAGATTTTTCGTGGCAAAGGCTGTGCCGCTTGTAATGGAACTGGTATTCGAGGCCGATTAGCTATTTTTGAATTGATGCCCATGACTGAAAAAATTAAAGATGCAATCTTACGCGGCGCTAGTAGCGGTGAATTAAGAAATATTTGCCGTGAGATGGGCGCCCGAACATTACGTCGTAGTGCGCTTTTAAAATTAGCCCGCGGTGAAACGACAATCGAAGAGGTTATCAACTCTTCTGTAAGGGATGATATATGATCGAGAACATTTTAGATCAATCGATGCTTCGTCAGGGGCACGAAATTTCTTTTATTCTTGGCCATAGAGTATTAGCAAAAACGAATCAAGATTGGTTCGAATTAAAAGGCGAACCGTTGAGTGTTTCTGAATGGGAAGATTTAAAAGACTTTTGTTTGCAATCAAATGAAAAAATTCAGTTAGAAACTAAGGGATTTGTATCGGGACTTTATCAGTCAGAAAAATTTTCTTGGAGATTCTCATTTGTAGAAAAGAAAGACTGCTTTCGCGCTTACCTATCGGTCGTGAACGATAGCGCGCATGTTCAGTCGGGTATCGATTACCCACTATTTTGGGATAATATTAAAAAAGAAAAGGGAATATTTGTTATCGGGGGGGAACGTCGTCAGGGTAAATCAAATTTATTAGCCGAAATTATTGCGAATGACCAAAATAATAAAATGTCCTTAACGGGTATTCATTCTTCGTACCAACAACAAAAATGGCCACAGCTTGATGCGATCGTGCACTTGGGTGCGGATTCGATTGATTGGGAAGCCGGTCACGCAATCTACGATGGAATCGAACGCGTCGTGGTCGACTTTAATTCAATTAAAAATTGGAAAAAATGGATCGAATTTGCCGAACAAGGGCAATCTGTTTATTTAAGTTTAAGTATTAATTCACTTAATACGCTTTTTTATAAATTAGCGGCCGACTTAGATCCGTCTTTAATCAGCCGATTTTTGCAGGTTTTTAATGGATCGGTCGTACAAAAATTAGCCGGCGTGCCCAAGATTGCCCTGCACGAAATTTTAATTTGTCGTGAAAAAGAAAAAAATAAATTGATGCAGTTTTATAATCAGAAGCAAAATTTTCAAATGATGAATTTAGCCGAATTAGGTTTTGAATCTTACCAAACTTTAAACCAATCTATTTTGCAAAAAATGATTCGTCGTAAATTGGATGTTCAATCTGCATTTGCCGTTTCGAATTCCCCCGATGAATTAGATACGCAACTTAAGAAAATGGGTCTGTAGTGGCTATTTATAGCTTTCAGGCCAGATCAATTTCAGGGCAAATATCACAGGGAAAAATTGAAGCACGTGATGAGGCCGACGCACGTATTAAATTACGCGCAAAACAACTGATTCCGGTTAAGCTCACCGTATTGATGCAGAAAAAAACAGATAACGATATTGAACAAGCGATTAAAAGTCTGTTTGAACAAAAAATTAAATCTAAAGATTTACAAATTTTTACGCGTCAATTTGCCACCTTAATCAATGCCGGCATTCCGATCGCAGATTCATTAAGAATTTTATCTGAAGGTGCGCTAAATAAACTTTTAAAAGAAACGCTTATTCAAATCAGAGCATCGATTGATGTAGGTCGCCGTCTCTCTGATTCTATGGCACAGCATCCGCGAGTTTTTGACCGCCTTTATTGTAATATGGTTCAAGCGGGCGAAGAAGCGGGTATTATCGACACGATTCTAATTCGTCTTTCTTCGTATTTAGAAAAAAGCGAAAAAACTAAAAATCAAGTACGCGGTGCCTTAGTTATGCCGGGCGTAATTATTGCGGTGGCCTTTATCGTAGTTAGCGGTATCGTTATGTTTATTATTCCTAAATTTCAAGGCTTCTATGCTTCGTCTGGAAAAGCTTTACCTGGTCTAACGCAAATGTTAGTTGATTTTTCTAATTTGCTTAGAAATCATTGGTTTTTGATTATTGTTGCGATCGCGTCCAGTGTTGCCTCGGTCATCTACTATATTAATACGACGGAAGGTCGTAAACAATTCGATATTTTTTTAATTAATGCTCCTTTATTCGGAGACGTCGTTCAAAAATCTAGCGTGGCTCGTATGAGTAGAACTTTATCGACATTGCTTTCTTCGGGAATTGGTTTAATCGAAGCGATTGAAATTGCTTCAAGAACGGCCGGCAATCACGTTATTGAAAAATCGCTAGCGGCCTGTAAAGAATCGGTCATGATCGGTAAGCCTTTTAATGTTCCTTTATCAAAACAAAAAGAAATTCCGGCCATGGTTGCGCAAATGGTGGCGGTCGGCGAGCAGTCGGGAACAATCGACACCATGTTAAGTAAAGTCGCTGATTTTTACGAGGATGAAGTCGAGAATGCAGTTAAAGCGATGACTTCATTAATCGAGCCACTATTGATGGTATTTTTGGGTGGAATTATTGCCTTCGTATTAATCGCGATGTATTTACCGATTTTCAATCTTGGCGACACGATGGGGTAATGATGTCACAGTCGCAAGGGTTAAACTTTTTATTAGATGTAAATTCCAGAAAAAGTATCCGCACTTTAATTCTGTTTGCATACTTTGCGATTTTTCAGACGCTGATTTTAGTACAGAAACCGTTTTTGCAATTAGAATTTATTTTTATTTTCTACTCAACTTTTATTTTTTTATTCGTACATCACTTTATTTTACATTTTTATACGATGATTGAAAAATCAGATCTATATAGGTTTTGTTCTTACTTGTTTGACTTTACGATCATGATTTATTTCATGAAATCTTTTCCTCAACTTTCTAGTTTTTTATTGGTACTGCAGTTATTCATGTTGTTTGTTGCAAGTTTTGAACTAAGCTTTGTTAGTTTGTGCGGTTTAGGGTTTTTAGCTTCAGTCGGAACTTCGATCATTAACTTGTCGGCAAGCCAGGGAAGTTCCGTACAAAGCTTATTGTCGTTAACATTATTTAACTTATCTTATTTATCGGTCATCGTTATTGCAGGTCAATTGCGCAGCGATATTTCTAATTTGCAGGTTGATTTAAGTCAGACCCGCAAAAAATGGAAATCGCAGGCAGAGTTTTCGAAAACATTAGTTGAAAAAATGCCTTTGGGCTTACTAGTTACACAGTCTAATGATTCAGTCGTTTTACAGAATTCGTATTTATCTGATTCGGTCAAATTACAATTTCCTCGAATTAAAGCTATGCTAGATGAGCAAAGCGCTATGGGCGTTCAGAGCCCTGACTTGAGTTATTTGGACTTAATTTCAAATGAAAGAAAAATTCTGCAAGTTGACCGTAGCAAATACTACGATGAAGATATTGCCGATGAGCTTTCAGTTTTCTTAATTAAAGATGTGACGGATTTACGTCAGCTTGAAAATGAACTTAAACAAAAAGATAAATTAGCCACGATTGGTCAACTGGCCGCAGGTATTGCGCACGAAATACGTAATCCTTTGGCCGGCATTAGCGGAAGTATTCAGCTTTTATCACAAGATGATGAAAAGACTGATCCCGATCAAAAAAAGCTAATGAAAATTGTTTTAAAAGAAATCGACCGGTTAAATAACTTAATCACTGAATTTTTAGATTATGCAAAACCAGAAAAAAAACCAGACCAAACAATCAATCTTAACGAGCTAGTTAATGAGATCGCGCATATTTTAAAAGCGCATCCCGAAGCACGTGCTAATTTAAAATGGAATTTGGATATCTCAGTGCAAAAAATTAAAGGATTTCCGGAAAAATTAAAACAAGCCATTTTAAATATTACGATTAATTCATTGCAAGCAATCAAAGAAGTGGCTGATCCAGTTATTGCCATTTCGCTAACAAATGACGGAAAAAATGTTATTCTTTCTATTAAAGATAATGGGTCAGGAATTTCGGCCGAGACTCAAAAAAGAATGTTCGATCCCTTCCATACAACGAAACCAAAAGGCACGGGCCTAGGTTTAGCGATTACCCACAAAATTTTAGACGCGCACGCGGCGGTCATTTTAGTGAGTAGTGAAGTGGGTCACGGAACTGAATTTAAAATTAAATTCCCAGCGATTGGGTGATGAAAGAGGAATAGAATGAAATCTCGAATTTTAGTTGTTGATGACGAAGAATCAATACGCGAATTTTTAGAAATTATGTTAAAAAAAGAAGGTTACGAAGTCACCACGGCCGAAGATGGATTACGGGCAAAAGAAGTATTAAGTAAAAAATCTTTTGATATGGTTATTTCTGATATGCAAATGCCAAATGTAACGGGCATTGAATTATTAAAGCACGTGAAAGAAAGTTACCCAGACGTGGTATTCATGATGATCACGGCATTTGGTACCACCGAAACCGCCGTCGACGCCATGAAAATGGGAGCTTACGATTACGTAACAAAGCCATTTAAAATCGATGAAGTCAGACTTAATATTGCGAATGCTTTACGCTCTAAAAATTTAGAGACTGAAGTTCGTGTCCTTAAAAAAGAATTAGTTAAAGAGTATTCATTTCAAAACATGATCGGAAATTCTGCGGCCATGCATACGATCTTTGATTTAGTAAAGCGCGTTTCGCAAGCCCCAACAAACGTGTTAATCACGGGCGAATCGGGAACAGGTAAAGAAGTTGTTGCTAAAGCAATTCATTATAACGGTCCTTTAAAAGATAAACCATTTGTGACCATCAACTGCGGTGCGATTCCTGAGAATTTAATGGAATCAGAAATGTTTGGACATAAAAAGGGTTCATTTACCGGGGCCATCGCTGATAAAGTAGGTCTATTTGAAGTGGCTGATGGTGGAACTCTATTTCTAGATGAGGTAGGTGAATTACCATTATCGATCCAGGTAAAATTACTTCGCGCGATCCAAGAACGAGTGATTCGTCGCGTGGGTGCAACAGACGATATGAAAATAGATGTTCGTATTATTGCGGCTACAAACAGAAACTTAGAAGAGATGGTAACAAAGGGTGGATTCAGACAAGATTTATTTTATCGTCTAAACGTTATTAATATTCGTACTCCTGCCTTACGTGAAAGAACAGACGATATTCCGTTGTTAGCAAATTTCTTTTTACGTAAATACAACGATAAATTAAATAAGGCGATCTCGACCATTTCCACGGAAGCTATGGATATACTTAAAAAATATAACTATCCAGGTAACGTACGTGAATTAGAAAATATGATCGAAAGAACGGTGGCTTTGGAAGCGGGTTCGACAGTTTTACCAGAATCTTTACCTCCAATGGTTAATACAACTTCGGGCCGCAAGATGGCCTCTAGTAATGAAATTGAAATCGGGGATGAAGGGCTAGATTTAGATAAAGTAATGGGACAAATTGAAAAAGAATTATTAGTAAAAGCGATTCATTCCGCGGGTGGAATTAAAAAGAAAGCAGCTAAGCTTTTACATATTTCATTTAGATCGATGCGCTACCGTATTGAGAAGTATAATCTTGGTGTTGTGGGTGATGACGAATTAGACGACGAATAGAAATACGCACACAGCTAGCTTAAAAACTAGCTGTGAAGTTCGTTAGAGCCTGGTTCGGAACTTGTTGGGTACTCTAATTGAATATTTTTTAAATATTGTGGAAGGCTGTGCATTAATTTTGTCAACTTTTCATGATCTTGATCAGCGGCTAAAAGTTCAAACTGTTTTCCAACTTCACCTAAATAATGAAACCCATAACTAGAGCACGCGCCTTTCCAGTTATGACCAATTTTTTTAAACTTTTCATAATCTTTTTCAACCAAGGCCTGATTCAAAATTTTTAAATCAAGGGTTTTATTTTTAAGAAAGCCAGGAATTAAATCAGCTAAAATCTCTTCGATTGCGATTTTATCGGAATGTTTTTCAACAAAATTCTGATTAAACATGATGCCTCCTTGAAAATATAAATTAAGTCTGAACCACAATAATAAGCAAGTCATATGCCGCAAAACATCTTTGCGAGGAGTATCTTATTCATTATAAAGTGTAGAAATCTAACCCACACTTTCTAAAATGACCCATTGCTAGTCTGTTGTGCTGCATGAACAACAATCTATTCGTTTACAACCTAATGGTCCAGGTGGTCTCTGTTTTGCGATGTAGCTATTGTAGAACATCGGATAAGGAGGGGTATGGATGCGCTATCTTTTATAAAAAATGTCTCAGCAGAATCTAATAACATAACTCAAATGAGTTTTATGCCTAAGAAAATTTTGGTCGTCGAAGATGATCGCAGTATGACTGTTTTACTCGGTAAAGCCATCTTGGATGTATTTTCAGATGCAGAGATTCAGTGGGCTTCTAGCCTTGAGCAGGCGGTCACGCAGCTTATACAAAACACCGATATATCTGAAAAGGCGCCCTACGATTTAATCATCGCAGACATTTTTTTAGAAGGTAACGGAACTGGTTTGGATCTATGGAAGGTATTAAGCGGTACTTACCCGAACATACCATTTATGGTTATCTCATCGATCTCTAAAGATCAGGTTTTAAACGCAGTTTCTGAAGAACAGAAAAAATCTTTAGTGTACCTAAAGAAACCATTTTTATTCGCGCAGTGTAAACAAAGTATCAGGAATATTTTGCTAGAAAAATAATTTTCATGGAAAGGAAAAGGATATGGATAACAACTTAGATCAAAATACGCTTCTTAATTCCGAAGAGAAGCATCGGCAGATGGCGCGCTTAATTATACTTCGTTTGGCGGCAGCTTGGCTAGAAAAACAAAATTGGGTCTCATCACCTTACGGTGGGCAAAATCCAGTTCAAGATTTATTATTTCAAGCTCAATTAGCCGCTAATCGTGTGTGGGAAGACTTTTTTGCTAGAGACCAAGATAGTTTCAACTGTGACGTTAGTGGCATAAAACATCAAATTTTACAAATGAGCGAATTATCTCCTGAATTAAAAGAATTTTTTGAGCAAAAACTTTTTGATGATCGAGTTATTACCAGTACCGGCTAACGATTAGTTAGCGGTATTTGGGTCATACTTCGTTTTTGAAGCCGAGTAATCGGAAGAGTTTGTTGTTGCTGAGTAACCAGAAGCCCTATAATTCGGATCATTTGGTTTTTCTGTCGAAGAAGTTGTTGGAGCTTCTGGTTTATTTCTTTCTTTAACGTAATTCATAACTTCGTTAATCAATACAGCGAATGTGTCTTCCAATGGACTGCTTTGGCGCGGAGGTGGAGCATGTGTTTGAAAAGCTGAAGCCGAAATAATAGATTTTGATCTTGGCCACAAAATAAAAATTAATACAGATAATGAAATAAATGACAAAATGGTTCCGCTAGTCAATAGAGCGGAAAAATAAACCATACCGCGTGTATCATACTGAGCAGAAGCTTCGAGTACGGAAATGATGATGCCAGCTGCTAACAGAACGGCAAAGACAAATGACGCGACAACCATGAGTAAAGCCTTCCGGCTTTTATTAACAAGCTGCTGTACGACGGTGTAAATAGAGGCGCTAATTAAACCTTCAAACTTGCGCGTAAAAGACCCAAATATTAAACTGAAAATTCCCATCGAAATATCTCCTTGTCTTAAAAGAAAGTGGTTTCAAATAAAACCACGCATAAAAAACCTCTATAAATTTAGCCGCGATCCATACGTGTGATTAAAGTAGCTTCCAAACTATCTTAGGCTTCGACACGAACATCATCATAAGTTGAAATTAATAAAGAATCAGCATTTAAAAATTTTTTATCGATTGTTTTGGCTACATCTTTAAATTTACCGCTTACCGCTTCAGCTGGCTGATTCACAATCTGAGATGTTTGTTTTGCGATTTTTTGCGAATTCACTTCCACTTAACACTCCTTTTAGAATTTTTTATATTGTTTAAGTTAATTGGTGTTCTGGCGGCAGTTGCTCTTCGTAAAGTTTATTTGGCATATCTGGCTCGTCTTGCACATCTGGCTTACTCGGCTGTACCGGCAGAGTTCTATTGTTCATATCACTACGTTTTTCTGGGGCTACGCTTGCGCGAGGTTTTAATTTACTATCGCCGGGCGGGGAGATATCGATTTTTTGTTGAGACATAATTTCCTCCATAGTTGTGTATATTCGGTAGAGCAACATGAATGCCATTAGAAATTTTGCGCACAAGCCTCAGCTTTACAAGGCTATACAACATGAGTACAAATGCCCCCAATTTAATTATGTTTAGGTAAAAAAGCCCTACCAATTTTCCCTGGTTTGTTTTAAGAATGTCCTATCTTGGCACTTATGTTGCTTTTTGAGATAGATGCACAAGGATGATTTTATGGAGCTAATCAACTAGTGTAACGTAGAAACAGGCTACGTTTGACTTGGGGAAATAGTCTACACACGCTAAAAGGGGAGTTATGTTAAAAAAAGCAAAAATACTTATTATTGACGATGATCGTGACGTACAAGAAATAATCACTAGTTTCTTTAAAGTTCGCAACTATGAGGTTTTGCCTTATGATGACGCACAAAAAGCACTTGAAGATTTAAGCCAGCATAAAATTAGCTGTGACGTGATCATCACCGATCTAATGTTGCCGGGAATTTCAGGAATTGAGTTCACTCAAAGAATGAAAGCCTTAGGCAATATAACTCCGATCATTCTAATCACGGCGAATAAAAAAGTTGAAGTAGCTGTAGAAGCGATTGCTTCAGGCGCTTATGATTTCGTAGTTAAGCCACTTCACTTTCCACAATTATTAGTATCTGTTGAGCGCGCGCTTTATTTAACTCGCGTTCAAGAAGAAAATTCGACATTAAAAACAGTTGTGCAATTACAAGAAGGTCCAACCAGTCTTGAAGGCATTGTGGGTAAAAGCCAAGGCATTAAGAATGCTTTGGATTTGGCTCGCCGAGTTTCTAAATCAACGGCAAATATTTTAATTACCGGAGAGTCTGGAACGGGGAAAGAAGTAATCGCGAAAGCAATTCATGCGATGGGAACTCGCAAAAAAGCACCATTTATTGCAATTAACTGCTCGGCTATTCCAGAAAATCTTTTAGAGTCTGAACTTTTTGGTCACGCAAAAGGGTCTTTCACAGGCGCATCTGATAAAAAAGTCGGTTTATTTGAAGAAGCCGAGGGTGGAACTTTATTTTTAGATGAAATCGGAGATTTAAACTTAGCTTTGCAGGCAAAATTATTACGCGTGTTACAAGAACGTAAAATTAAACGTATCGGTGAAAATCAATACCGGCCGGTGAACGCACGTATTTTGTCAGCGACTCATAAAAACTTACGCCAAGAAATCGTCGCCAAGAAATTTCGTGAGGATTTATTCTTTAGATTAAACGTTATTCCGATCTGGATTCCACCTTTACGCGAGCGTAGAGAAGACGTTTTACCTTTAGCAGAATTTTTCTTAAGAAAGTTTTCGGCGTTAAATAATACGCGCCTTAAACAATTTTCGAAAGATGCTTTAGAATTTTTAATGAATAGTTCTTGGCCAGGAAATGTGCGCGAACTTGAAAATACGATTGAGCGGGCCGTTGTTTTAGCAAGTGGAGATGTGATTCGTTTAGAAGATGTTGTTTCAATCGGCCAAGATTCAGGCCTAGAAAAAGCTGAAGTCGGATTTAACTTTACCGGAACCGGAGCAAGTTCGAAGATCTTAACGGTTGAAGAGCTAGTTAATAAGTATGTACAACACGTTTTACAGCTAAACCACGGAGTTAAAGAAAAAACGGCGCGAGATCTACAAATTGATCGTAAAACATTATACAGACGCCTTCGAGAAATCGAAAGCGATGAGACCGCTGCGATCAATGGCGGCAGTGGTTCGCCTTCGGCGATGAACTAGTATTTTTCTAAGATACCGATTGTTATTGAAGCCTCTTTGTGAAAACTAAGAGGCTTTTTTTATTTTCAACTTCTTGTTTAGGCATAAAAAAACCGCGAAGTTCCTAGGGAAGTTCGCGGTTTTGTAGGGGAGAGTTCGTCTGCGTTTATTTTTTTAACAAGACTTATTTAAAATCTTTTTTTCTTCCAGTCTAAGATTTTGCTGAGAACGGTATTTTTAGCGGTTTTAATTGAAGCAAGTGAAGTTATTTCCTTAGCCTCGGAATAAAACTTACCACAAAAAGATTTAATATCGATAATCGTATGGTAAGTTCCATCGGCTAATTTATTTACGATCATGCTAACAGTTGAATCTGCCGGAGCTAAATCTTCAATCATTGATAAATGAGTCGTAAATGTTTGCTGATCGGCATAACTAGGGATGAAATGCTTGAATGATAATTCATTTTTCATCAATTGCTCCTTGGCTGGAATGTTGATTGTTTCAGTTAATCGGCTTTTGCAATTTTGCCGGGATAAAGTAGAGACCCGGGATTAAATGGGGTTTAATCCTGAGCCTCTTTAGCTAAAAATTAATTTATGCAGTTCCGAAACGATAAGTTGTTTCGTCTTCCATATAGCTACCGAAAGACTCAAGGATTGAACCAAGTGGTTGAGCCTTAGATACGAAACCTACATAGTTAAAATGCTTAGTTTTGCGCGGTGTACATTCATTCTTTTTTGAAGAAGAGAAGATCACCACCGGAACGCGCTGGCGGTCCCACTGAATAGGTAATGCGGGTTCAAGACGTAAACCCTTTTCTGCTTGAACTAACGTCTCAGCGCCGTTAAGTGCGGGTAATTGCCAATCTAAGATGATCAAATCATAGAATTTTTCCGTCATGAAATTCATGGCTTCAAAAGGATCTTGTGCAATATCGATTGTGCATGAATATTTTTGTTTTAATGAACGAGAAATCAAAGAGCTCATATCGGGATCATCTTCAATCATTAGAATTCTTTTAGATTTTTTGTAGCTTTTAAATGCACTTTTAATTGTATTTAAATTTGGGCTATTAAATCGGCTTATCGGCAAAATCGTTACGTTTTCTACGGCAGCATTCATGCTATTCCCCTTGTAAATTTAGATTATTCATTAATCTATCCATTTAATAATGCAACCAGAATGCCAATTTTAATTCGTATTAGTTTCTGCTTAAATAATATGTGGGGATATTTACCCCCTATTGTAGAAAAAACGCCTCGGGTTAGGGGCGCGATAGCCGTAATTACATTTTTTTTAGATAAGATTCAAAGCGGCTTAAGGCTGTCTTTAATTTTTCGACATCTTTTTTCAAAGCTTGGTTTTCCATTTCAATCGCAATTTTTGAAAGCTCGTCGAAACCGAAAGTGGAAGCATTGCCTTTAATTTGATGACCGACACGTTCTAAAACCTTAAAATCTAGTTTAGAAATGGCGGCTCGACAATCGGCCAGGTCTTGCTTACGGCGCTCTACATATTTAATAATTGCTTCTTCGGGGATATCGATTTTATCAGCCACTTTTATTCTCCTCTAAAATAAATAAAATTTGTTTGATTAATGTTTCCTGCGTAACAGGTTTGGTAATAAGGTCAACGCAACCGGCTTTTAGACAGTTTGCTTTTTCTTCGGGCGATGAATGGGCGGTAAGGGCAATGATAGGTTTTTTATAACCCTTAGCTCTAATTCTTCGGGTCGCTTCCATTCCGTCCATTTTTGGTAATTGAATATCCATTAAGATTAAATCGTAGTTATCGTGATTGGCTTGCTGAACCGCATCTTCACCGTTATCGATAATATCAGAAGTTGCGCCAGCGGCTTTTAGAAAATATTTAAAAATTTCCTGATTATCTTCAGAATCCTCGATGATTAAAACGTTTTTATTTTTTAAAGTAGCCTCTGTTTTATGAAGGCTGTGTTCAGCCGGGTTTTGAATATTTTCGAAAAGATTATTTTTCCATTGCATATCTTTGGCTTTACCCGCGGGAATTTTAAATTGGAAAATAGAGCCATTTTCTAAACGGCTATTAATCAACGAAACATCGCCCCCAAACTGCTGAGCTAAACGCTTTGACAACGCCAGTCCTAAGCCGACGCCCCCAAAACGTCGCGTACTAGAGATATCTGCTTGCGAAAAAGATTGAAATAAACCTTGTTGAGCCAAAGCTGAGATACCAATGCCGGTATCAATAACGATAAATAATAATTGATAATCTTTGGACCGCAAAGAAAGAGGTTCACATTTAATCTGCAACTTGACCGAACCCGTTTCGGTAAATTTGATCGCATTGCCAATCAGGTTAATCAATATCTGTTTTACCCGAGACTCATCCGTTTCGACAAAGGCGGGTAATTTACCCAGGCCTTCAATGTGAAATGTAATACCCTTCGCTTTTGCGCGCATCTCCATAACCCATTTAATTTCTTCAACGATGGATAAAAGTGAAATATTTTCTTTGTTGATATAAATGCGGCCAAATTCAACCTTAGAGATGTCTAAAATATTATCGATAATACTAGTTAGCTGTGAGGTATTTTTTTTAATACTTTCCATTAAAGAATTTTTCTCAGCAGGTTCAACAGTTTTACATAAAATTTCTGAAAAGCCTGTAATTGCGTTCAGCGGGGTGCGAATTTCGTGACTCATATTCGATAAAAAAGCAGTTTTAACTCGGTTTGAATCTTCTACTTTTTTAAATAGACGAGAATTGTCGATCCCAATACCGACTTGCGAGACCATGCTTTCCATAATTTCTAAGTCGTTTTCAGAATATTTCTCGCCTTTAGCGCGGGCTAGAAATAGCAGGCCACACTGGCGAAATTCGCGCGATGGAATTGTAACAAAAATCCAATCGGTGAAATGATCAGGACCGTAAATAAATTTTGAAAAGTTTTGAAGATTTCCTTCTTCAGATTTTTTCAGCAAGTTTTTTTCTAATAAAGAATTCAGTTGCGTAAGGGTTAATGAATCTTGCACTAATTCTTTTTTTCCGAAATTCAAAGAAGCATGAAAATCCACTACTTCAGGATTATC
The DNA here is from genome assembly GCA_014376435.1 of Bdellovibrio sp. Taxonomy (GTDB): domain Bacteria; phylum Bdellovibrionota; class Bdellovibrionia; order Bdellovibrionales; family Bdellovibrionaceae; genus Pseudobdellovibrio. The sequence continues at coordinate 52,267 of JACMRL010000008.1, forward strand.
GGGCGTAGAGCTGCAATATAAAAATGCGTGGCTGGAGTGACTGATTTGCAGACTGGCTTGAAAAAAATCTTCAATCAGATTTTTTAAATCTAATTCAAGTGCGGTATGTTTGTTGATTTCGTTTAAACGTTTCAGCTGAGCGGTCTGAGCAAGACTTTGGCGAACTGCCTCAAGCATCACATCTTTGGACTTTTTTTCATGAGCCAAAAGATTTTGAGTTTGATTAAAAATACTGAATAACAAAATGATAAAAATAATTGAAGCGGCGGCAACCGTATTCACTAAATATAAGTCTCCAAAATTAAAAAATAGCGGAAAGGGTGTGACGGAAATTTTCCATTTCTGTCCATACAAGTCGATGACTCGACTTTTGGAAATGGAGCCCGTTTTCAGGGGTATATCAAAACGCTGATAGGCTAAAGTTGCCGTTTGTAATTTAGGATCTATGACTTCAATCGTGAAATTAATACGTTCTTCATTTTTATTTGGCTTACCAAAAATGCGCTCAAGAAAATCACCAGTACGTACGGGTATATAAACCAGGCCCTTTGCATTTTTCAATCGATCTTCAGGCGTCGCTGGAGTTTGTAATTGGGTGTAAACGGGCGATACTAACATAATCGACGTCTGTGGGTCGGGATCGTTTTTAACGATGGGCTGCAAGATTGGCGTCATCGAGATGCTTGCGGATTTAATGGCGTCTAAGACAACTTTCTCGCGCTCAGTAGTTAACATGAAGTCGTAGCCTAACATTTGAGTTCGGCGCCAATTCATCGGTTCGATCATAGTTACGGGGGCATAGATTTCACGGCCGGGCTTCAACCAATCTGTCCGAAAAAAAGGTCGACGTTTGTGTGCGTTAATAAAACTACTAAGGTGATTTTTTTTGACGATTGAGATGTAGCCAATACCCTGCAGTCCATGATTAACGCGTTGGATTTCGATACTTTCGGAAAGTTTACGGAATTGATATTGGTTAGGAGTACCCTCAGTACGAAAGTACGCCTGCACATAGGCTAAGGTGCCTGCGTAATTATTTAAATTATTACTGATATTAGAAGTGACCAGGGTTAATTCTTTTTCTAGGCGATAGTTTATGTTTGCATCTATAGCGGAAGATAAATAAATCCAACTTCCAAAGCCAATAATGGCAAAACCGGTAATCAAAATGCTAAATATTTTTTTACTATATAAATAATTAAAAATATTATTAACAACTTTTTGATTCATATTTTTTTTAGTTTCCTATCGCAATGCTTAATATATGGGTTTAATTTTATCACATCCATAAACGTCTTCCAAAAAAATTATTATTTCTTAAGCATATCGGGGCAAAAAGCGCCGCTGTTTTTAACTAAAGGCAAATACATCGATTTGAAATTTATTTTGCTTTCAAGATTCGGTCCGTCTTGCTCAGAAATATTGCCCCGATCTTGCCCCATTTTTCCTGAAATAAATGGCTTTAACCCTTGCACAGACCATAAAGTAAGTTGGTCAGCATTTTGCTTTATTACATTAGAAAGCTATTAACGGAAGGAAGTTTCATGATTATTGATGCAACAAAAATTGATTATTTTTCTAATTTATTTAACGATATTAAAAAGAAAAATTCAAAAAAAGCAGTTAAAGCTTCACGCAAGAACTTAACAACAAAAATAATCATCAAAAAAGCGAACCAGGAAAGAATTTCATGAAATCAATATTTTTAATTCTCACAATAACTATGCTTAGCTTAAATTCTGCAGATGCGTCTGAAACGAAAGCTGATAATTCTGCTGTGAATGACCGGGATAAATATCTTCATGAATACACGGCCGATCAGCAAGGTATGAATAAAGAAGACACCACGATTACTCGTAAAATTCGGCGTGAGATTACAAAAGATAATCGTATGTCATTTTACGCAAAAAATATCAAAGTCATTACGATGAATGGACAAGTTACTTTAAAAGGCCCCGTGCGCAGCGCGGAAGAAGCAAAAGTAATTATGTCAAAAGCCCAATCGATTGCCGGAGTTTCAAGTGTCTTAAATCAAATGGATGTAGCAACTAAATAATTAATAAGGAGGTTTTATGGAAAAAAGTCATAAGGCAGTGTTTGGCATTTATAAATCACGAGGATCAGTTGAAAGTGCTGTAACAACTTTAAAAACGAATGGTTTTAGAACCAGTGACATTTCAGTTTTATTACCCCAAACAGATGGCGCACAAGATTTTATTCATACGAAAGGTTCAAAGGCACCCGAAGGTGCAGCTACAGGAGCTGGCACAGGTGCAGTTATCGGAGGAGCACTTGGTTTACTTGTGGGAATTGGAGCCCTTGCAATTCCGGGAGTAGGTCCATTTATCGCCGCGGGCCCGATCATGGCATCACTTGCTGGCTTAGGGGTTGGCGGCGCAGTTGGGGGTATCAGCGGAGCTTTAATCGGTTACGGAATTCCAGAATACGAGGCTATTCGGTATGAAGGTTTTGTAAAAGATGGCGGAATTTTATTATCTGTGCATGTTGATAACAGTACTTGGGCAGAAAAAGCCCAAAGTATTTTAGAAACAACGGGCGCTAAAGATGTTTCAACTTCGACCGAACTACAAAGTGATTGGGATGTTACTTCGCCAAATCGTAAAACACCGGATATTGAACGTGCCAAAATATTTTAATTGAAACTAAAACCAAAAAGAGGAATATATGAAAAAAATCTTACTAGCAACAATTTTATGCGCGACTTCATTTTCATTTGCGCAAACAAGAACCCAAACTACAACGAATGACCAGCAAACTCAAAATTTGCCAGACGGCACCATCCAACAAGATAGCAGTACTTCAACGACTGAATATAAAGAAGAGAAATCTTCTAAAATTTCTAAAGGTGGTTTATTCCTTGAGCCAATGATTTCTGCGATTCGTGAAGATTCAACAATCAAGACATCTCAACTTCCATTAGTTAATAGCGATCGTTCGGGTAATACGGAAGGTTACGGTGTGGGTTTACGTTTTGGTGGCCACATCTCTGAAGTTTTTTTCTTAGGTATTGATGCACGTTATGCAAAAATGAATCTTTCTGATTCGGCTTATAACGACGCAAGTTCTAATGTATATAATTTAGCACCAATGATTGGTTTTCAAACTCCACTTTTTGGAATTCGGATCATGGGAGCTTATGTTGTTGCTGGAGAAAATGATCCGGCGGCAAGTAATAACGGCGTAGATCTAAAATTTAATGACCCAACCGGTTGGAGATTGGGTGCAGGTATTCACGCAGGTCCCGTAGCAATCAACCTTGAATATCAAGATCTGGTTTATAACACGACCAAAATTGAATCATTCGGAAATGTAGCAGTTAATAAGTCAACATCAATCGATGCCGAGACAAAAGGCTATGCATTAAGCGTTGGTTTTCCGATCGAATTATAATTGAAGTATCGTCATATAATTTAGTTTAAGGATCTGTTGCAAAACAGATCCTTTTTACTCATGTGGTTAAATTCCACAAATTAGTGCGTGCTGCCTCGGTATTCAGCTTCTTATATGTATTGGATCTTTCTGAAGTCGGTCTTCTTCTTGCAAAATAAAGGTTGGAAGAATTTTAGGAGGAAAAATGAAATTAAAAACGCCGCAGCAGAATATCTTATTTACGAAGAATAAAATTACTACTGACTCGAAAGTCGATGTGCTTTCCCGTGAAAATATTTTTTCAGATTACGACTATCAAGATAAGGACTCCTACGAGCAGCCATATAGAAATCCAGATCGCGGTTACGAACCCATTGATGCCGACCACACAATACAACCTACTGTAGTCGAAAAAGATAATTAGGGGCATAAATGCTAGATATTTTTAAAGTTTTAGGTGAACAACATCGAGATCTAAAAATGATGGCTCAAGTTTTTAATGACGAGAGTTGCGATATTTATACAAAGCAAAATTTTTTAACAGATTTCATCAAATTGTACCAACGACAATTCAACGCTAAAAAACAAACATTGTACGAAGTATTAAAAGATTCCGAAGAGTCGCAAACTCTCATTTTTGAATTTATGGAAGAGTTTGCTGTTGCACAGATTTTAATTGAAGAACTTCAAGATTGTGAATATCTAAGCTATTGGAATTTGGAGATTTCAGCGAAGGCCAAAGTACTAGCTAAAGTTGTCGAAGATCATCTTTGCGAAGAAGAAACTGAATTTTTTACAACCGCAAAACGCGTACTAAGTAGTGAAAGACGTTTGCTAGTTGGCGAAGAATTTAAACAGAAATTTGAAGCTGGCTTGAAAGCAAAAAAAGAACCATCACAGATAACGCTAGGCTATTTGTGATGGTCCAATCATTACTATTTTTTACGACTGGGTGTGGGTTGCGAACTTCGCGTGAAATTGCATCCTAATTAAGCGCCAATATTTTGTTACATAGGCGCGAAGTCTTTGTATCGATGTACAACAAATGACGCCATTGATGATTACAAATTGATGATCTGCTGTATCAACATTTCCGCCATCATCTTCCCACGTACTTATTTGTCTTTCCGTAGGATTTTTTGCTCTACGTTGTAGAAAACGTGAAAATAAAGTGTCGGGTGATGCATATTTTCGTGTTTGTTCTTTCATATTTCCTCCCCCAAAAGAAAATTAAAATATTGGGTCCTAATCAATAACAAGCAACACAAATGCCAAGTCATATTAAAATGAAGCTACAATGAAAATAGGAAGTGGGGACTTATGATGGTCGCGGGGAATATTTCCCCACAGTTGAAAACATAGCCATTTAAACTTAAATTTGAATGTCATTTAGACTAAAACTAGGTTTTTAAATAAGTACAGTCTGCGGAGATGATCCGTGTTTTAATTGCCGAAGCAGGATGTCAAAGTGAGCGCAAATTGATGGATCAACAACAGTTAGACTACAAAATATTTAGGTACTCAAAATGATTAAATTATTTATAGTTTTAATGATATTAAGTTCGCGAAATAGTTATGCGGCCATCTCATCAAGTGGTCGAGCCTTCGGTTTTTATTTAGAAAATGATTCGCGTGATTTAGGTGGGCCGGGCTCGGATAATGCGTATTCAAGCGGACTAAGATTTTCTTACATCATTGCCAGCAAAGATACGCCGAAGTGGGCCGACGCGATTGTGCGTATGCCGCGAATCTTTGATCCCGATTTCAAAACAGACTATTCGAACTTTGGAATTTCTTTAGGACAGCAAATATACACCCCGAATGATATACGTGACTCGGCATTAATTGCTTTTGATCGTCCTTATGCGGCCTGGCTTTATGTAGGAATCATGGCGCAATTTAAAAATCACGCGCGCAGCCATGTTTTTGAGCTCGATGTAGGTATTGTGGGACCCGAAGCGCAGGGTGAAAAATTTCAGAATGAATACCACCGAATGATTGGAAAGTATTACGCTGAAGGGTGGCGTAACCAGCTTGCTACAGAGCCCACCATTCAAGTGTTTTACCAGCAACGTGGAAAATTCGTCCAACTTCAAACTAAGCAGTATCACAAATACTTAGATGTAATTCCTTACTTTGGCGCCGGCCTAGGAAATGTTTCGGTTGATGCGCACGTGGGTGGAGTGGCTCGTTTAGGTATAAATATTCCTGACGACTTTGGACCAAAGCGGGCTTCAACTCCAGAGGGTGATACGTTTATAGAGCCTGATCTAAATCGCTCTTCAAGTTATTATTTGTTTGCAGGGGCGCGTGCGATTGGAATTGCTAAAAATATTTTTCTTGATGGAAATACTTTTAAAAGCAGCCACCGGGTCGAAAAAATTCCAATCGTAATTGAAACGGATTTAGGATTTGGCGCTGAGTGGAGCCGCTGGGATTTTGCGTGGCGCTTTGTGACCCGCAGCCCAGAGTTTGTCGAGCGAAGCGTATATAACAGCTTCGCCTCGATCTCGATTTCTACAATTCTTTAATTTTTAAAAGAGTTTTGAGTAACCCACGCTTTAAATGCACCCATATATTTAGCAATAATTTCTTCAACCATGCTGTCGGATAAATTTCCGTCTTGATCAAAAGCTTTTGAAGCATTTAAATAAAGCTCTGGCTGATGCATGGTGTGCATATTTAAATAGGAAAGAACTTGGCGTAAGTGGTGTTGTGCGCCGAAAGTTCCGATGTTACCTACGGAGGCGCCGATTACGCCGGCTATTTTTTTATCCCATGAATTTTGTCCGTAGGGACGCGAACCCCAATCGATCGCATTTTTTAAAACGCCCGGAAATGAACGATTGTATTCTGGTGTAATAAATAAAATTCCGTCGGCTTTTTTAATTTTTTCACGAAGCGCTTTTACGGTCGCGGGTGGGTCTGCCTCTAAGTCTTGGCTGAAAAATGGCAAACTTTTAATATCAAAATCTTCAAAAGAAAAATCATTTGCATGTTTTACTTTGATCGCATTAAAAAGCTTTTCGTTTAATGAGCCTTCACTAATTCCGCCGACAAGGACTAAAATTTTTGGTGCTGTCATATGATCTCCTGTTGAGTGGTCTAATATGATTCAGAGCATAGCATAAGGTGTGCCATTGGTAAGTGATGATGACTGATATGTTACTTTTATTTGCAGAAAACGTACTTTCCAGAAATTAAATTACTTTTTTGTTGCCACAGATTTTTGGGCCGTGCGAGTCTTCCCACGTTACCTAAGTATATGCTGAAGATTTGGTTCAGTGTTTCTACCGGGCGCCTAAGGCCCGACTACAAAAGGGGATTTTAGATGAAAAATGTGTTCTTGTTCGTGAGTGTATTAGCATTCCATGTTTTTGGTTTTGCACTACAAGCCATTCAGCCAGCCCAGCTGAATTACTACGGAAGCGATTTTTCAACCTCGGTAGCGACCAGTAGAGATAATCAACTTAAAGATGCGTTAAAAAAGATTTTACGCTCACAGCATTTAAAAGTGATCAATGGACCTGATCAAATCATGAAAAACTGTGACGGCCAAAAAGATTGTTATGCCCAAACTTCTTTAGGTTATGATGGCGCCCGTACGTTTTTATTTGGAAAATTCTATTTAGTTAAATTAGATGCTTCAAACTACGGAATTACAGAAATGTACTGCAACCGTATTTATCAAGCGAGTGATTTTAAAGGTGTTGATCTACCTGGACCCGGAATCACCCCCGCATCCAGCGTAATCAATACCGAACACACTTGGCCGCAATCACGTTTCTCTGGTGACTACTCAACGCAAATGCAAAAAGCAGATCTTCATCATTTATTCCCGACGGATTCACAAATGAATTCTACGCGTGGAAATACAATTTTTGGTGAAGTAAGTCATGACGTTGGACATACAAATTGTACGGCTTCACGTTACGGTACTGGTTCGGCAGGCAGTCGTCAGATTTTTGAACCCGCAGATGATCATAAAGGCCGTGTCGCTCGCGCGATTTTTTACTTCTCAATCCGTTACGACATGGCAATTTCTCAAGAAGAAGAAGTTGTTCTTAAAAAATGGCATATTCAACATCCGGTTGATCCGCAAGAAGCACTCCGTAATGACGAAATTTTTAGACAGCAAAATAATCGCAATCCATTTATTGATTACCCAGAATTAGCGCAAAAAATTTCTGATTTTTAAATTCTATTGGTAGCTGACTTTATTTTTTTAATTGAAGTCAGCTCTGTCAAAATCATGCGGGTTTTCATAATTACGGAAAAATCAACAATCTGCAGGCGCACAATCCCGCCTTTTTTTATTTTTAGCTGCGCTTGATTAGAGCGCGCTACCGCCCACGCAACGAAGCGCGAGAGCTGGGGTTCGTGACCAACCACCACCACTTTTGATAGCTCATCGGCATGTAGTTTTAGCCACTTACCCAAGTCGACGGCTTTACCTTCATGTTTTAGTGAAGAGGTCGTCATAACATTCCAATTTTCTTTAGAGCCGATAATTAATTTCAATGTTTGTTCTGCGCGGGTGATGCCAGAGTGTACAAATAAATCAACGTGATCAAGTTCATTCGTAAATACCTGTGCTAAATACTTGGCTTGTTTCTGACCTTTTTGAGTCAGGCGTCTTGCCAAATCGGAGGTTTTAATTTCTTCTGCTTCAGCGTGCCGAATAAGAATAAGTTCTGCCATAGGTTCAACCTTAGCTTGTGCCAAAGATTCTTTTCAAGGATAATTTAAAGCTATGGAAATTAAGTACATTGGGACATTATTTTTTGCCTTAGCGTTATTGCATACATTCTGTGTTTCTTATTTTAGCAAAGTATCAAAAAAATTTCCTACGGGATCAGGCCGAGAAGCTTTTTTTCATTTATTAGCCGAGGTAGAAGTGGTCTTTGGTTTTTGGGCATTTCTATTTTTAATGACCTGGTTAACTATTACGGGTCCGCAACCGGTGATTGAATATCAACAATCATTGAATATGACAGAACCACTTTTTATATTTTGTATTATGGTTTTAGCGTCGTGCCGCCCGATTATTCATATCACGCGCGAAATCATTTTATTTATCAGTAAGATTCTCAGTAGAATTGTGCCGGTTAATCCGCAGCTAACGCAGTTTTTTGTTTTATTAACGGTGGGGCCTTTGTTAGGTTCACTGATTACTGAACCCGCGGCGATTACGATCGTGGCACTTTTATTATACCGCATGATCGACCGTGAAAAAATCGATCAAAGCTTATTGTACGGAATACTTGCTCTATTATTTGTAAATATATCAGTCGGAGGAGCTCTGACACATTTTGCCGCCCCGCCAATTTTAGTCGTGGCCCGAACTTGGGGTTGGAATTTAAGTGATGTATTTCTTAATTTAGGTGAAGCCGCTTTAGCTTCGGTGATAATGAATGCTTTATTATTCGTGATCGTGATGAAGAAAAAAATAATTCAAACGTTATTGCCAGTGCATAGAGAGAATTACCCAATGCCTTTCTGGGTTACGTTAACTCATTTAGTATTTTTAGCTGCAATCGTAGCCACCGCTCATTATCCGCAAGTTTTCTTCGGAATTTTTCTAATTTTTATTGGATTAACGAAGGTGACTAAAACTTATCAGGATGCGCTTAAGTTTAAGGAGGCTTTTTTAGTTGGATTTTTCTTGGCTGGATTGATTGTGTTCGGATCATTTCAGCGTTGGTGGCTAGAGCCCATCATCCAAGGTTTAAAAGAAACAACTTTGTACGTCAGCGCGATTGGTTTAACGGCTATTACCGATAATGCGGCATTAACTTATCTGGGTTCACAAGTACCTAGCCTGACTGAATCTGCAAAGTGGGCCTTGGTTTCTGGAGCCTTGGTGGGTGGAGGCTTAACAATTTTAGCGAACGCGCCAAACCCTGCGGGTTTTTCAATTTTAAGTTCTAAATTTCCTAACTCTTCATTAAATGCGGGTAAGCTTTTAGTGGCCGCCATTATTCCTACGCTGATTGCGGGGATATGTTTTTATACTTTAGGAAAATTCTAAAAAAAAACCCACATCTTTCGATATGGGTCTTTAAGAAATTACAAAAAGTAATTAATAGTTAAAACTATTTAACTTCTTTTTTGTGTTTTTTCTTACCGTGCTTAGCTTCTTTAGCCATTGGAGCTTTGTCTTCTTTTTTCATTTCAACAGCTGCAGGTGCAGATGGAGCAGCAGCAGCTGCAGGTTCGTTAGCGTTAGCTACGAATGCGAAAGCTAGAGTAACGATGATTGATGCTAATTTCATATAATCTCCTAATGTAGTAAAAACTTAATTGCCTTTACTGTTTAACTTGAAATCAGGATAGCAAAGATGCATTGAGGCCAAATGAAGAGCGTATTAATTTTTTTTAATCGTCTGGTTGCGGCTAAAAGGTTGATAAGCCGGGTGAAACTCTTGTAAAAAAGTCCAGAGCGTCTAAATATTAGACATTTCTAATCTTAATTTGGAATAAAGCGCCTGAACGATCGGTCTGCTGAATGATACTAATCTGCCCACCATGTAATGTAGCAATTTTTTTAGCGATTGCTAAACCTAAGCCGAAACCCGAAGTTTTTCCGCTAGGGTTAACCCGACTAAAACGCTCGAAAATAGTCTCGGTTTGACTCGGTGGAATACCTGGACCTTGATCAGAAATTTCAACGATTGTCTCGGCTTGCTCCCAGATAATACGTACATCTACTTGGGCATGCTCGGGAGAATACTTAACGGCGTTCTCGATGATGTTGAAAAATAAATTTGCTAATAAATTTGCATCGCCGTAAACTTGCGGTCTTTCGGCTTCTTCTTGAATGTCGAATTTAATTTGGATATTTTTTTTCGCCGCAATTTTTTGGCATCGGCTAATCACATCAATTAAAATTTCGTCTACTTCTAGCGGAGTGAAGTTTGGCAAGTCACTACCGGAATCGATTTGCGCTAGTAAAAGCATATCTTTTACAATTTTCGAAAGTGTATCGACTTCTTGTAAGGCGCTGTCAAAAAAGTGTGGATCTTTGTGGACAGTTTTTTGTTGAATTTCAATTTCCCCGCGCAAAATAGTCAGTGGAGTTAATAGCTGATGGGAGGCATCAGCGACAAATCTTTCTTGCGATTGAAAAGATTTCTCGATGCGGTCAAGCATCTGATTTTGCGTTTCTGCTAACTGACGGATTTGATCATTAGCGAGTGGCACAGGAACTCTTTCCGTTAAATTTGACGCATCAATGCGATTGGCTTTTTCAATAATTTCTTGCACAGGTCTAAGTGCACGCGCGGAGAAATAAAGTCCCGCGATAATCGCAATTAGTAATACGGCAGGTAGGCCAAAGGCGATGATTAATTGCAAACGGTCTAACTGACTTTCAAAGGTTGACATGGGAACCGCAATTTGTAAAAAAAGTGAAGGTGCGTTCACGCTGTCTAATGGAAAAGTAACCAAGCGGTACGAGTAAGCTTCGGCTTGGGGAAGTTCATCTGTATTGGTTAAAGTTCGATAAGAAGAATCGGCACCTTTTTTAATTTTTTCGATATCTATTTTATAGGGAAATTTAAAACCTCCGAAGTCACCACTACGAGTGAGCACTTCACCCGATATATGGCGAACTTGAATCAAGGCTGTGCCCGAAGGAAAAGGAAATATTTTTCCTTCATCCACTTTAAGCGGGGGGAATAATAAGTCATTTTTTGGACCGATATCGATATTACGCGATACATCGACCGCGTAATTATAAAGAGCATTATCAAAATCTTGCTGAAGAGAATCATTTAAGGAGTAATAAAGAAAACCGGAAAATAAAATCGTGGTAGTTCCGAAAATCAGAACAAACAAAACCGTTAGGCGGGTTCGAATACTAAGTTTCTTTAAGAACGTAACCAACACCAACCACCGTTTGAATTAATTTTTTACCAAAGGGAGCATCTACTTTTTTACGAAGTAAATTTACGTAAACGTCGATGACATTACTTTCAGAATCAAA
>JACMRL010000009.1 GCA_014376435.1 Bdellovibrio sp.
ATTTTTAAAATGACGATATGTCATAAGGCAGGACTTATGAAAAAAATGAACGAACTCATGAAAGAATTAGGCTTTAACCCCCACGGATCCGACGCGGTTAAAGAAGCTTTTATCAAAAATTTAATTAAGGCCTCATCGGGCATAGATGTGATTACTCCAACCGAGAAAAAAATCATCCAAGCTAACCCGCATAAAATTGTGCAATTCCCTAATCAACTTAGTTTTGAATTTAGTGAGGAAGTTGTGCCTAAGCAGAAACAATCGGTATCTTAACTCGCATATAACTCCGGATACGGTACGGCGTACGTTTTGTAGATTTGAATTAAGAACTAAAAGAACAGAAATTTTTTATTCAAAAAAATAGTAAAAACAAGATGTTCGCCTTCTTGAGTGACGCTTAGTTGCCTGTTAAATTGTTCTAAAGCTTCTTTTACAAAATAAATTCCGAGTCCAGAACCTTCGCTTTTTGTAGTAAAATATTTATTCGCAATTTGATCCGCCAGCTTGGGATTCGAAATAGTTATGGAATCAGAGTAAACAATTTTATTTTCGCAGATTAAGATCGAAATACTTTTATTTTTTTTGTTCAACGTGTCGAACTGATCCAAAGAATTATTAATTAAGTTTATAAAAATTGAACAAAATAAATTTTGAGAGCCGTAAATTACCGAGTCTCCGCGGATGTTCATCTCAACCGTCGATAGTCTGCTGTCTAAAATGTTCAAAGCTTCATTTATACTTTCTGAAATATTAAAATTCGTTCTGGCAAGGTCTGCAAATTTTGATATTTGATTGTAACTTATTAAATATCCGCGCAAGGCTTTAAACTGCTGCTCTAAAGCTGTAGCAAGGTTTTTAATTTTTCCATAATCTTTAGAATCCGCGGCCTCCCGTATCTCATGCGTCAGAAGTAGTGGGTTTTGGAGGCTGCCTTTAACATCATGTAAAGCGCGAGCAGACAGCCGCCCTAAGGTACCAAACTTAATATGCGCAATTTCAGCTGTGTGCCGTTGAGCTGTGTAAAAGTGATGAATCAGCAACGCAATAATCAATGTAATTATCGGTACACTAATTAAATCAAAATTCGTCATGTCACCCGAATTATAAGGCAGGTATGGTCTTACTAAAATAGAAAACACAATAAACATGAAAGTCATAGAAGACGCAGTTATAACAAATAATCGTCGACTCATAAAAACGAAAAATGCCAGCGCATAAATGGCATGAATGAATGAAGGGATATAAAGTGGTCGAAAATAAAATCCAGCCAGATTATAAATTAGCAGAGACAAAGCAAATAGCAATTGCGGAAGCGGATCTGTTGCATTTTTCTTAAAGAGAAAGTAACTTGGCAAAGTCAAAAGCAGTGCGAAAGCTCGAGTCAAAAGGTAGATATTCAAATTATCCACAATTTCAACGGCTTCAAAACAAGTAACTATCACATTTATTAACATATAAATAAGAGCTGCGAAGCTGGAAATTTGATTAAGTCTAGTCATGTTTCGTGCCTTTCAAGTAACTCAAGAAAGCCTCAAGAGCTGGTCGTCTAGGTGGAAACGATACCGTATGGTGTTGAAATGCAAAAGTAAACAAGCTATTATTTTTTTAATGTATTTACTTATTGTTGATGATGACCAAGATTTTTGCCAAAATTTAAAAAAAGTGTTGTCAGAATTTGGCGAGATTTTCTTAGCCGGTGATATTAAATCATCATATAAAATTCTAGAAACCAGAAAAATTGACCTTCTTATTGCAGACTATTTTTTGCCGGATGGAAATGGTTTGGAACTGATTCAATTAAGTAAGAAAAAAATGACCCAACAGAAATCAATTCTCATGTCAGGTTCAACGACTAAAGAAATAGCCATTGCCAGCGTAAATATGCAAATTTCCGGACTGATTGAAAAGCCATTCGCCGGTACCGAAATAAAGAAAATGATTAAAGAGCTTTTTAAGACCAGCGGTATCGAAATAAACGAAAAAGATCATGAAGTTAAAATTAACAAATTGCGATTTTCATTAACTCCAACCGAATTTAAGATATTCAAATATTTGCACGATCACTGCGAATCAAGAGTGTCCCGCAAAGAAATATCCGAAAAGATATGGGGTGATGTAGTCATATCTGACAATGTTTTCGATACGCACTTAGGTAATATCAAGCGCAAGATGGGACCTTACAGCGAAATGCTTACCAATATCAAAAGTGTTGGATACAGCTTAGACTGTTTAAATCCGACGGAACAATAAGGTTTTATGGATAGACAGACTCGAAACGCATTTAGAATGTACATGCTGTATTTATTTATGGCGACGTCCGTTTTTTTGATCGAATATCCACAAGTTTCGGATAATTTAAAAATTTACTTTTTACTAACTAAAAGTTTTACCATCATCTGTATTTTGATCGCATTAATTATTTTGCGCAAATTTCGCCAATTTTCAACCTATGCCCATGTAATCGCCGTCGTCGGATCCATAGTTTACCCGGCTTTCGGCGAGTTGTTTCGGCCAACTTACGAATACGCCTTGGTACCGCTTTTTGTGTCGATCGCCTTGTTTGTGCCGATGCCAAAAAGATATCTATATTTCGTTATGACTTTAGCGACTTTAATGTTCTGCATAGTCTATTACTACACTTATGAAAGAAACCTAGGTTTGGTCGTTAAAATGAATGTTTTTGATAATATTTGGAGTTTTGTTTCGTTTACACTTGTTGCCGGAGTTACGGCACACAATTTAAGCTTTGAAAGAGAGCTTCGCTATAAAGCGCAAGCTCGTTTTTCTTTAATAGGAACGCATGCAGCTTCAATTCTACACGATTTAAAAAATATTTTAGCAACGCCACTTCTTCAGATCGATGAATTAAGGCTAGCTACAAAAGATCAGAAAAACTCCAACATCGATGAAGCTATTTCAGATATTGAAAAGACTTTAAATCACGCAGCGACTATAACTATTCGATTCAATCAGATGACTGTTTTAGCAAACACTCAGAAATCTAAAGTGAAAATTTCTGATACCATTTATGAAGTTAAGGCCATTTTAAACCGACGATTAAATGGTGTATCTTTAGATATCCGAGGGGATCGCGAAATCCTGGCCGATCAAGGCTTTATTACTTCGCTCTTTCTGAATTTATTTATGAATTCTCTGGCTGCCATGTTAAAATCTGACGTCAAAAGAATTTTAATTAGTGTAGATGCTAAAAAAATTAGGTTTGAAGATTCGGGAACAGGGTTTAATCAAGAGGCGCTGAAACATATAAACAAAAACTTAACCTTCACGGACAAAACTGACGGCTCTGGGAGCGGTCTGTATATTATAAAAGAATCTTGCCTAGATTTAGGAGCGAAGGTCAGTTTTTTTAATACCCCAAACGGTGCGTGCGTTGAAATTTTAGTCTAAAGCAAGCTTAGAATTCTTCATCACAAAAGCCGTCGCTGTAGGTTTTATATGTAATGGGATAGTTTTGAATCGATAAAGCCATGGGATTTTTAAGCTCGTCCAAATAATATGCAGAATAAGCTGAAAAATAAAATGCGACGGGATCAACTATCGGGTTCATCATGCTGTAGGGTCGCCCACCAGAATAGGTTCTGCTATCGTGAGCGCGCTGAAAATAGCAGTGTCCAAGTTCATGAAAGGCTAATACCATCTTTTTCAACTGGGTAGCCGTGGGCCACCAATCTTGATTCATGTGGATTTGTTTACTTCCATCTGAATAAACTTCGCAAACTCCAACCACCGTACCACCACCACCACCTGAATTCATGTAAGATGATGGTTTAAAATCTATGACATAACTAAAGCTTGCCGTATAGCGTGTTTTAAAAGCTAAAGTAAGCTGAGCTAATTCTTCTTCTTTAGTTGGCGCGGCTGCAGGCGGCGTAGTAGTTGATGGAAGCTCAAAGGACATCGAAGGCGCATTGCCATCTTTTTTAAAATCCCCGCAGCCAGTGAAGAGAAACAGACTTATACTAAATACTGCGTGGACATGTAATAAATTTTTTATTTGGTCTTTTTTAAGCATATGTCTCTATCGGACACTTTTTCCATTTCCTTAAGTGCCTCAAAGTAGATCGTCAAAACTCAAGATAAACTCAAGATATTTAGTATGTCTTAAGTTTTACTGTTTGATTTCCGAATTTTAGTAATCAGCTTCACATGTCGCTGAAAAAAATTCTAGGAGAATTCGTGAACCACTGTTATTGCCCGACTTGCGATGCTAAAATGACTTACAACAAAGTCGATGTCATAGCTGAAAAAATTAAAAATGTCGTTGAGTATGGGCCCTACGGAACAAGGACAATACAATACAAAGAAAACTATGTATCCCATCAAATTAATCAATGTAATGGATGTGGCTGTGTCGTTGAGTACCCACAGGCTCAGGACAGAAAAGAATATTTTCAAGCTCTTGAAGAGGAACATCATTTAAAGAATTTTTGCTATCCTATATTGGGATTTGCTGGAATTTTTGTGAGTTTACCCATATTTTATTTGTGCCAAAAAGTAAGTAGCGGATTACTAATGACGCTGGCTATTTTAATTGGTCTTGCTATGCCATTCGTAGCCGTATTTTTTGCAGAGAAATATTTAGATTTTTATCAAAAGCGAAAATTTAAAATGGCTTATTCTGCAGCTCAAACAATGATGACGATGTTTATTGTCGTAGCGACTGGAGCCTTAATCGTTACCCATTTTACTCCGTTCGACGAATGGGCTAAAAATGGAATTATTGTTATTTCAATCATACTAAGTTGCTACTGGAGTGGACGGTCTAAAATTAAAGAAACAAAATTATTATTTGATATTTTTGACTACGAATTTTCCGCTGAGGATTTTAAAACCTATTACGAGCAAAGCAATCAACAGCAGTACAGTTACCATGCAAATGGCGAACAGGCCAAACAAACTCAAGATAGCAAAAAAGAATTACTCACAAAAGCCGCATTTAAAATATTTGATTTAACGGAACAAGCAAGTCTAAGCGATTTAAAATCTGCCTATCGTCAAAAAATGAAACAATATCATCCGGACAAGTTCGAGCCTTTGAAACAAACACAGCCGGATAAGTATAATGAAGCCATGGAGATATGTAAGAATTTAAATAATGCCAATGAAATTTTAATAAACTTTTTTAACAAACAAAACGCTGAAGCAGCATAGGAGATTTAAGTGAATCAAAATGAAAATTTAACGTCAGTAATCAGTGAAGTTTCACCAAAAAACAGGATGATAGCAGGATTATTTTTTAATATCATTGACGTTTTTTTTACATGTATACCCTTTGCCGCTGCAAAAGTGGCTCTAACGTCGAATAGCTTCCAACAATTTGTTTTTTCACTTCCTATTCTACTTATTTCTACGGGCGCAGTTTATTTTTTATTGTCGCGAGGCTACACGCCCTCAAAAATTTTACTAGGTCGACAAGTTGTTGACAGAACATCGTTTAAACCAGCAAATCCTTTTGTTTTGTTTTTGCGTCCTTTATTTGCCCAGGTCTGGATGATAGCTATGGCGACTCTTCTTTTTACATTTGCTCTAACCGGAGGTGCCATTGCAGCCCTATTTGAACGTAAAGAGTACACAGCGTTGGATAAAGCCGTAAACGATGTAAACCGAGCTGCAGCAACGGCCGCAGGCTTGGGGTTATTGGTTAGCTTCTTATACAAGTTTCCTAAACTGGTATGGATGCATGACACAATTTTTCAAACAACAGTCATTCAAAAACCGTATAAGCAAATATTCGCCGACCTTAAATTTGATCATAAAATTATACAAAAAAAGAACGTGGAAGAAAAAGCTAGTTTTAAAAAAGCAGCGTAATGTTTACGAAATCGGAAACGAGCGTCAAACACCAGTAAAGCTTGAATGAAACTGTAGTCTTTTAATAAAATTGAAAACAATTAGAAGACTCAGTTAGGTACCGTATTAAAAAACTTTTTATTCTTGAGGACAGCTTGAGTTAAGTTGTGTTCGAATTTACTCGATAGGCATGTATATGAAAATTATAAAAAATATCTTTTTTAAAGTCAGCATCATAATATTAGTTTTTTTACAAATGAGTTGTGATAGTGGCGGTGGAAGCGGTGGCTCAGCCTCTTCGGGAAGTCCGCCTTCAAATGGAGCTATCAAGCCAACGTCAGACGAAACCGCCGATGATGACTTTGACGGAGTAAAAAATATTGATGACTGTGCACCGCTAGACAGCTCGAAGAGTGTTTTACTTTACCCGGATGCTGATGGTGACGGATTTGGATTAGATACGGCACCGATTTGTTCGTCTGCATTTCGTCTTGGCTATTCAGATAATAATTTAGATTGTTTGGATACCGATCCTAATTTTAAAAGATGGTCGTTTCGTGATTCCGACGGTGATAGCTACGGTGATCCAGCTGTTAAAATTTGTGCCGATTCAAGGCTTTCTATTCCTTCAGGGTATGTTGATAACAATTTTGATATTAATGACATAAGTTCGAGTCAAAATTTATTAGTTCCCAACTTCAAAGATGCTGATGGCGATGGCTATGGGACAAATGAAATAGTCGGATACTCAATATCAACATCCCCTGCCCCGGGAAGTTCAGTTAATTCATCTGACTGCGATGATGGCAACGCCACAAATTATAGAATCGCAACAATCTACCGTGATGCAGATGGCGACGGATATGGCTCGGGCGCTCCTATTACACAATGCATAGGAGCATCACTTCCTGCAGGGTATGTAACTTTTGGTGGAGACTGTAATGATAGCAACGGATCTGTTTATTTAAATCAGTATATAGACGCAGACGGCGATGGGTTTGGTGCCGGCGCGTCTGTCGCGTGTGTGAACTCAACGCCACAAGCAGGAAAATCTTTTTCAAATACAGATTGTAACGATAGTGACGCAAATAAGAAAGTATCATGGAGCGTTTATAATGATGCCGATGGCGATGGCCAAGGATACGGACCTGCACAGTCTATTTGCGGCGGATTTAGCATACCAACAGGTAAGGTAAATAATAATTTAGACTGTGATGATTCAAATAATCAAAAAAAATCGTTCGCCGTATATTACGATTTTGATTCTGATGGGTACGGTTCAGGAGAAGTTCAAAATATTTGCACGAACGCAATAGCCTCACCCTATGTAGCTAACAACTTAGATTGTAACCCGAACGATGGGAAACTTTGGAAAGAAATTTATTTGTCTCGAGACGATGATGGCGATTACAAAGGAAATTTTGAAAGCACAAAAAAGATATGCGCTGGCCGATCTTTGAATTTAAATTTAGTAAGTGACAACACAGATTTTTTTAAAAACGATTTGGCTCGGCGAATAAAAGCATCTTCAATTAGCGGAATCAATGGAAAAACAAATTTGGTGCTGACTCCTAGCTCTTTACAAACCATGTATACAGATGGATCTGGAAATAAATTATCCGTGAGCCAGACTGGCATCGGAAATTACTGTGATCCTGCAACTGGCGCATGTACCGACTACACTAATTTTTGTGTACAAGGTACAAACAGATGCCTGGTAATAACAAAAAGAAGTAGTTCAAATGTGCTGATTTGGCAAAAACTAATCAAAGTAAATATGTCTGAATCGTTGGAAATTAGAGTATTTAAACTAAGCGCTAGTGGAGAATTTATCATCGGTGGCAACTTAAGAGGAACGGTTGATTTTGATCCGAATGTAGGTGTAATAAATTACTCTTCAATTCCCGCCGGAACGTATTATAATAATATGTTCCTGTTAAAAATATCAACGAACGGTAATTATGTTGATCACAAAGTAAACTCGCAATGGAGTGTGATGACGGATTCAATATTTAATTCTGCGGGGGATCTTCTTGTTACGGGTTACACTTCGGGTTCATATAATTTCGGGTCAACGGTTTCTCCAACAGGTTGGACAAACTTTATTGGAGTTTTACAAGATGATTTAACATTTTCAAATATTAAATTAAGCCAACTTATAGGATCATATTTTTTAAATTCAACAAATCAATATTTAACGATGAGCAAGCCTGGGCAGTATAGCAGTATGAGTCTGGTCGTATTGGATAATAATTTAAATTATGTAAGTGAAATGCCGGTCAATACTGGTTGTACTGCAAGTTGTAAAACGACGCAAAATACCCGAGGCAAAATATTCACCATTTTAAATGGAACTTCTTACGAATTTGAACCAGCTACTGGAGTGATAGAAGTTAAAAATTCGCAACCATTATTTGCAGATTTTGTTATGTACACATCGACAGAACAGATTGTTTTTGCCGGATTACTATATCGGAACTGTTCAGCAGGTTCGATGACTTGTGTAAACCCTACGACAACGCACGACTGGACAGGTTTAGACGGACAAACGGGATACATTATTGTAGGAAATAAAAATTATTTTTGGAAAAATTCAGTACAAAGTATTTCGGATTTAGTTTCCGCAGATGGACAAACATTTATTTTAAAAGGAAATATTCCTAAACTGAGTGGCGGTCGAATATCTTATCTGTACTCAGCTACGACAACCGCACAAAGCACCGCCTCCGCTTTTAATGTAAATACAGGCTTTATGTGGTCAATTGTTCCATAAACTTCTATCAAAACCGAATTAAGGCTTTATCTAGCGTACCCTAACGGACCTCTAAGAAATCGCGGATTTTGTAGTTAATCAGATCGGGAAAATCGAGCTGCGTGCAGTGGGATCCGTAGGGAATCATCTCTAATTGCGAGCCTTCGATTTTTCGGTGGAGCTCTTTTTGGAAATCGGTTGGCGTAATAAAATCTTTTTCGCCGGCGATAATGAGACAGGGCTTATCGATATCAAATAATACATCCGACCCGTCGTAATTCAGCACGTGATGAAACAATTCAAAAAATATCGGCAAATCTAAGCGTGAAACTCCTCGCGCGTACATTTCAATATCTTTAAACTGAGTCAGGCGGATGTTAAACCCGCCAGATAAGGCGGCGATTTGGAAAGCTAAAGGATTGTCGATCATGGTTCTCCACAGAGAATTCCACAAATCCGGTGCCTTTTTATGTTGAGTCTTTAAAAAAAGATAAAGGGGTTCGATAAAATCAAAACCCATAATTTTTTTCAGGGGATTCTTAGCAAAGCCATTAATAAAGATCATGGATTTGAAAATTTCGGGGAATTGTTCGTAGGTTTTGAGCAAATAGGGAACACCGAAACTGTGTCCTATAAAATCGGCCTTTTTGTGTCCCAGATGGTTGACTAAGCCCTTGAGATCAAAAGCTAGGTGTTCCATAGTCAAATTTGAAAGATCCGCCACCGGAGTACTTTTATGATGACCACGAATATCAAATAAAATGACTTTGCGAGTTTTTGAGAAAAATTCCACTTGGTGATGCCAGTGATTCATCAAACAGGCAATTCCGTAGACCAGAACCAAAGGCTCACCCTCACCGACGGTTTCGTAATAGATCGGAGTTCCATCCATCGCTGTGTAGTAACCGGTGGTTTTTTTAATCAGCGAAGTATCCGCCATAAAGCTGCCTTATCTCAAAATTGAAATATCCATAATGTTTGTGCCAAAAGTAAATCGATCGGTTCCCGTCAATTTGTGTTTCAAAAAAGTTTCTTTATTCACTAGAATTGTTTTTTCATCCGCTAAATTCTCAATAAGCACCGAATCACCGACTTGAGTAAATTTTAAAAGTTTATGTGGCTGAGCCGGATCTTTGATGTTGAGATCTAAATTATTCGAACCCAAAATGCGCGGGCCGTAACTCAGGGTGTAGATTTCTCCGGATTGGGGTCCTTGGGTAAAAACAATTTGCACCGGCAAAAGAAAGAAAAACAGTTCGCTATTTTCCCCAGCCTCGAGATCAAGTTTGTTTATAAATTCAGCAGACACATTTTCCCATTCGGAGGCTTTCGGGTGAGATCGCTCTATCACTTTGAAGCCGGTTTGTCCGATATGGAAAATAAGACCCGGCATCAACGAAATCGAGTCCAATTCATCTGTACTGACTCTTATTTTTGAGCTACCTAAGCTATTGATTTTCCAATTTAAATTATGATCTAATTCAATTTTCGCGTGTTCAGGCTGCATTTCGCTGTCGTTAAAAAAAGAGCTCTTGAAAACGTAGTTTTGCTGAAGTGGAACGCGGGTAGATTGAAGCTGTCCATCGAGTATTTGCAGAGTCATATTAATATCATAGGGGCTGGGATCAAGCCTTGTCTATAATCAAAAGAACTGCTACACCAAAGGTCAAACAAAAGTCATCCTTGCTCACGCAATTTAATGACGTGGGCTATTAAACCGAAGGGATATTCATGGATCTTAAAAAGACAGACGTTAAACGTCCGTACGAAGTTGTTATTTTGGTACACCCAGATACAACAATCGAAGAGCAAAAAGAGCTTTTCAACAAAAACAAGGCGACCATC
>JACMRL010000010.1 GCA_014376435.1 Bdellovibrio sp.
AAGTACACAAAATCCAATGACGTTCAGTGCGAATGCCTTAACGACGGGAAGTTTATTAAATATTAATACTTCAAGTGCATCACTGAATTCGACGAATGGTTTATTGAGCGTTGCAAATACGGGTGCTTCGACAACGGGAATGCTCGCCCGATTTCAGTCAAATTCCAATGCGGGATCTGGTATGGCGATTTTAGCTAACGGAAACGTCGGCATCGGAACGGCGGCGCCGGCTTCTTCATCTTTGTTAGATGTATCATCAACCACAAAAGGCTTTCTGCCGCCTCGAATGACGCGTGCACAAAGAAACGCTGTAGTTTCTCCGGCGCAGGCACTTATGATTTATAATACTGATGACAACACGATTGATTATTATAATGGTGCAGCTTGGTTTAGTTTAAATGGTTCGCCCAAGTATATTAAATTAGGAATGAGTTCGGGAGCTCAAGCAGTAGATAACGGAAGTGTGATCGGATTTGATACAGTCAGAGCAAGCAGCGGAATGACTAGATCGGGTAATGGAATTAATTTAAAAGCGGGCGTCACTTACCGCATTGAAGCCTCGGTCAATATTAATTTTTCCGATGGAAACAACTACTTAGGTTATTATTTGCACAACGGAACCACTGGGATTAGTCAAACCGCTTACACCAGTGAAGGTGACTCTACGATTTATGGTTTTAAAGCGAATATATTAGAGATTTACGTACCAACTGTTGATGAAACAATCACTGTTCGAGTAGGTGACGACGGTATTGGTACAGGAGTTGTTAACGGTAGCTGGAATACTAATTTTACAGTCACTGAGCTAGTGCCATCTGGTCCCGCTGGCGGCGGAGCGGATAATCTAGGAAATCACGTTGCAACTCAGAATATTACGTTAGGATCTAACTGGCTATCGGGTGACGGAAACAACGAAGGTATTTGGATCGATGGTGCGGGAAAAGTTGGTATCGGAACTACGACTCCTGGATATGCACTTTCGGTATCCGGCGATGTAAACGTTACGGGCAATTTCAAAATTAACGGAGTCAATATCGGCGGCGGCGCGGTGACAAGTGTGTCTGCGGATGCAACGGCCGGTAATCCAATTACGATCGCCGGAACCTCGACAGCACCGACAGTTGGTATTTCAAAATCGTCAGCTTCGGTAAACGGATATTTAGCGTCTTCAGACTTCACTGCTTTTAATACTAAACTAACTTCAACCTTAAATTCAGCCAGAATTTTTGTTGGTAATTCATCTAACTTAGCCGAGGCTTTCACGATTTCAGGTGATGCGACGATTAGTAATTTAGGTATCTTAACTTTTAATAACTCAAGCACAGCGCGAACAAACTTAGGATTAGGCACTGCGGCCGCGCTTAACGTACCTGCCGCTGGCGATGCCGGCGTATCGGAAGTTGTTAAAGGAACAGATTCAAGATTAACAAATTCTCGCGCGCCAGCGGGTACAGCCAGCGGCGATTTAACGGGTACATACCCATCGCCCGTACTGGCAAATATTGTGACTGCGGGCACGGGAACTAAGATTACTTTCGATGCTAAGGGTCGCGTTATAGCTAGTGCAAATATTAATTCCGCAGATGTTACGACAGCGCTTGGTTATACACCGACGAGTGGTATCGGATGGAGCGATGCGGGTGCTGGTAAAATCAATTACAGCGGTGGAAATGTTGGTATAGGCACGACTACGCCGCAAAGTGCGCTTCAAGTTGTTGGTTATACCCAATTAGATACGGTTGCGGGGTCTCCGCCGGCTGGCGACTGCGACTCTGCGGCCAAGCGGGGCCGAATGAAAGTAGATCCGGCGGCAAATGCTGTTTGGGTTTGTATGAATTCTGGATGGGTGAATACATCGGCAGCAGTAAGCCTTACACCGGTCAATTTAACGATTGCTGCAAATACAAATAATTATAATATTTTTACCGCGGCTGGTTCACCCGTTGCCGCGGTCGCGGTGACAGTTACGATCAATAGCGGAGTGGTCGTTGGGTCAAGTAGCACGGGATCAACTTCGATGGTGACCGGAACATTTCCTAGCGGTTCAACAATTACAATTATAAATAACGGAAGTATTCTTGGCGCCGGTGGAAGTGGATCGAACGGCGGCGGTGGTGGTGGAAATGGTGGAACTGGTTCAGCCGGTGGCCCCGCATTCTTAGCGCAGTTTGCAGTAACCATTACAAATAACGGAACCATCGGTGGTGGTGGTGGCGGCGGTGGTGGCGGCGGAAGTGCGTACGACGGAGTTCACTGGTGGGGCGGCGGCGGCGGTGGCGGCGGACGAGGTTCTGCCGGCGGCGGTGCAGGAGCAGCAGGTTGGAGTAATGACTGTTGGGGTGGATGCGCCAGTGCGGGTGGTGCTGGAACTGCAGCGACAGTTGGCGGCGGTGGCGGCGGGGCTGGCGGCGGTTGGGGCGGTAACGGTGGTCTTGGCGGAACTTTAGGAAATGCAGGAGCCGGTGGTGCAAATGGCCCGAATGGATCCAACGCCGACGCGCCGGGCGGTGGTGGAGCCGCGGGTGCGGCAGTCAACGGAAACGCATTTATTACCTGGAATGTGAATGGAACACGTCTGGGTGCGATCAATTAATCTCGAAGGTGTAACGCTCGACTTTTATCGATAAAACCCGACTAAAAGACCATCAGTTTTTTTGTGTTTTTGCCGATACATACTTGTGTTAATTAGCGAAAGACTAAAAAACTTTTTTAAGAAAATTTTCTTTTTTAGTATACTTATTTTTTTAATTATACTTTTCGTTTCTATTTCTGAAGCCACACCAAAAAAGATTTCGTTTCAATCCAAGATATATAAACCAGACGGAACTCCGTTAGAAGTTTCAGGTGTGGAATTTAAATTCTCGTTGATGAATCCACTTTCAACATGCGTGATCTATTCTGAAACTTTTTCAAACGCCGATTTATCGGGTAGTGGCGGCAGCGTTGTTTTAGCATTAGGTAACGGAGTCCGTTCATACCCAGCGGCAGGCGGCATGGAGTGGTACGATGCTTTTAACAATGCGACGATATCTTACACATGTCAGGCGGCGCCGGGACCGCCGCCAACATTTTTTTCTCCGACGTTAACTTCAAATCGCAGATTAGTGATGCAGTTCAATGATGGTAGCCCGAACGGCTGGCAAACTTTGCCGCCGATGGATATCAACAGCGTTCCCTACGCGATGTTCGCGGAAACTTCTGAAAAGCTGGGAACAAATACGGCGGCTGATTTTATTTTAGGAACAAATGTTCCATCGTGCACGGGTTCAGATGTTTTAACTCGAACTGCGGGTACTTTTACGTGCGTGACGGCCGCCGCTGCCACTTCAATGAATCCATCTGGTTTAACTGCAGGCGGAGCAAGCACGGGACAAGTTTTAAAATTTGACGGAGCGAACTGGGTTCCTTCTTCTGATAATACAGGAGTGGTTGGAACTTTAAGCGGTGATGTAACGGGTTCTATCGGAAGTAATGCTTTAGCAACAGTGGTCCTTGCGGGTACGGGATCAAAAATTACTTACGATGCAAAAGGTCGCGTTACGGCTTCAGTGAATTTAAATTCTGCTGATATTACAACAGCTCTTGGCTACACGCCTGGCTCCGGCGGCGGAACAGTTGGTTCAGTTACATCAGCTGCGACAACAGGAAATCCAATCACGGTGAGTGCGTCGAGCACTTCACCATCGATTGACATTACAAGAGCGACAGGTTCAGTAAACGGTTATTTAGCGTCTTCAGATTTTACAGCGTTTAACAGTAAGTTAGCTCCGGCATTAACATCAGCAAGTATTTTTGTTGGTAACGGATCAAACTTAGCACAGGCACAAGTATTATCAGGCGATGCGACGATCGATAATGCAGGAGTCATGACTTTAAAGTCGACCGGCGTAAGTGCCGGTACTTACGCGAAAGTGCAAGTTGATGTAAAAGGTCGCGTGGTCGCGTCTGCTTCATTAATTTCTTCAGATATTACTACGGCATTAGGATATACGCCGGGCACGGGATCAGGATCAGTTGCCAGCGTATCAGCAGATGCGACAGCGGGAAATCCAATCACAATTACTGGCACGGCTACTAATCCAACAGTGAACTTAGTTAAAGCAACAGCATCGGTGAATGGATACTTATCATCAGGCGATTGGTCTATTTTCAATTCGAAGCTTTCAAATTTTACTACTTTAACCTCAGCGGATGTAACCGCGGCTTTAACGTTTACGCCTTTTTCAAATTTACTTTCATCTGGAAATATTTTTGTTGGTAATGGTTCTGGGTTAGCACAGGCACGCGCAATGTCGGGTGATGCAACGATTGATAGTTTAGGTATTTTAACCTTGACGGCAGACTCAGTGACTTCGGCAGACATTACGAACGGATCAGTCGGTAACGCAAAAATCAGTGACGTCGCATTCAGTAAGTTAACCGGTAAGCCAACAACGCTGGCTGGTTATACAATCACGATGACGTCTTCAGACGTAACAACCGCATTAGGTTACACGCCAGGATCTGGTAGTGGAACCGTCGGTTCCGTAACTTCAGCCGCAACTTCGGGTAATCCAATCACGGTCAGTGGATCAAGCACTTCACCATCGATTGATATCTCGCGCGCGACGGCGTCAGTGAATGGATACTTAGCATCTTCAGATTTTTCAATCTTCTTAGCTAAAGGTTCTGGATCAGTAACAAGTGCAACGGCAGCGGCTACTTCAGGAAATCCAATCACGGTCAGTGCATCGAGTACTTCGCCATCGATTGATATCTCGCGTGCGACGGCATCAGTGAATGGATACTTAGCGTCTTCTGACTTTTCAATCTTCGCAGCTAAAGGTTCTGGATCAGTAACAAGTGCAACGGCAGCATCTACTTCGGGAAATCCGATCACGGTGAGTGCGTCGAGTACTTCACCATCGATTGATATCTCGCGTGCGACGGCTTTAGTGAATGGATACTTAGCATCTTCAGATTTCTCTGCGTTTAATAACAAGGTGTCTTCGCAGTGGGTAACAAATGGAAGTAGTGATATTTCACGTGTCAGCGGTAACGTCGGTATCGGTACGACAACGCCAGGCCAGAAATTAAGCGTAGCCGGAACGATCGAATCAACCACGGGTGGAATTAAATTTCCGGATGGAACTGTGCAAACCACCTCTGCAGCAAGTGGCGCAAATAATTCAATGGTTACTGGGTACCCAGATTTTATAACATGTGTCGATGGCGGAACTACGATTTCTCTCCAATTGCAGTACAAGGATACGACTAATGTTTATTACGTTTATTCATCAACTATGGATATTAGAATAATTTACACTTTGGCTGGGACTTATGCCAGCAATATTAACTTGCCGAGTTACGACTGTGTTGTTTCAGCTTTTAGTATTTCAACTTTATATACAATGGGAAAAGCTTTTAACGTAGCCAAAGGCCCTGCTGGTCAGTGGCTTGAGGCTTCTGGCAATGCTTATCGCAACACTGGCAACGTCGGTATCGGTACGACAACGCCAGGTTTTGCACTTTCTGTTTCAGGAGATGTAAACGTAACCGGTAATTTTAAAATCAACGGTACAAATATCGGTGGTGGTTCAGGTACTGTAACGAGCGCAACCGCTGCGGTAACTTCTGGAAATCCAATCACGGTAAGTGCGTCGAGTACGTCACCATCAATTGATATTTCACGCTCGACAGCGTTGGTGAATGGTTATTTAGCCTCAAGTGATTTTACAACTTTCAACGGAAAACAAGCCGGTTCAACGGAGTTAACTGGTTTGGCGGCATTATCGACTAACGGATTTGTTCGCAGAACTGCAGCAGGAACGTATACTTCGATTGCAAGTGTTGATTTAACGAATTCAGTCGTAGGATTATTACCTTCAGCAAATATCGCAAGCAATGCGATTACGTCTGCACAGATCGTTAACGGAACAATTACATCTTCAGATTTATCTTCGGCCGCGGTTGAGGCTGTAAACTTAGCCCAAATGGGTGCCAGCACCGGCCAAGTAATGAAATGGAATGGCTCAAACTGGGTAGCAAGCGCAGATAACACGGGCGGTAGTGGAAGTTTATCAAGCTTAACGGCGGCAACATCAGCGAACGCGATCAGCAATTTAAACTTTACCCAGTCATGGGATTGGTCAACGGCGACGACACAAAATCCAATGACGATGAGTGCGAACGCATTAACCACAGGAAGCTTATTAAATCTTACAAGTTCAAGTGGTTCGTTGAATTCAACGAATGGAATTTTAAACGTAGCTAATACGAGCACTTCGATAACGGGAACCGTGGCTCGAATGCAGTCGAATTCGACTGCAGGTTCAGGGATGACTGTTCTAGCTAATGGAAACGTGGGTATCGGAACGACGACGCCGGGTCAAAACTTAACAGTGACAGGGACTATTGAATCGACCACGGGCGGTATAAAATTTCCGGATGGGACGATCCAGACCACGTCTGCACTGGGTGGCGTAAATAATTCGATGAACAGTAATTTGCCCGATGCAATTCGTTGTCAGCGAAATGATGGGATGGGTGAGAATACATTGTACATAGGAAATCCATCCGCCCCGGGTGCTGCTGTCTACGTAGATCCAATAACAAATACCGTTGTCAATTTCAATACGACAACGAAAAATTTTGATTCATGTAGCGGAAGCATGTGTTCTCTTTTAAGTACCGGTGACTGTTTGAATACTTCACAAGGATTGACCCGCCTATCAAATCTTGGACGTGCATTTAGTTTTGCAAAAGGCCCAGCGGCCCAGTGGCTTGAGGCCTCTGGCAATGCGTATCGTAATACCGGAAACGTTGGTATCGGAACGACAGCGCCTAATGCACTTCTGCAAGTCAACGGGACTACTTTTATAAATGCGACGGCTCAAGATGCTTCTGTGACTTCAGCTAAATTAGTTGTCATGCAAACTCCTGCTACGGCTGATTGGACACAAACAGTTAAAGGTGGTACCACCACCGGCAGCAGTTATGGCATAAGATTAAATGCTGGAACAAACTCTTCCGATGCCGCCCTTGTTGTTAGAGACGTAACAAATACCAATGACTTTTTTAAAATTCGAGGAGATGGTAACGTTGGTATCGGAACGGCAGCGCCTTCAGAAAGATTAGATCTTGGAACTGGAAACATCAAAATAGGTCACGAGGTTATAGTTCGGACTGTTGCCGGAGGCTCTTGGACAAGTGGATGGTTTTATGCCGCTTGTACAGCAGGAAAGTATGCCACGGGGGGATCTTGTACATCTAGTTCAGGTACGGCACCTACAAACACTGATACGACTGGATCTGCATTCGGATGCTACTTGCCTATCGGATATGAGGCACAAACGTACACGATAAAAGCTATTTGCATGCAAGTCAGATAGATATTTTATAAGTTATACGAATACCAAACAATAGAAACATAGGTATCGAAACGACTGCGACAAATTTAAAATTACAAGTTGTAAATTCTTGCGCTAGCTTTGAAACTACAGGAAAATGTTTTCGCAATCGGCACTAGTTTTTTTACCAAATTTCGTGTTTTTCGTTTGCAATCCTGGGTCATGGAAAAACGAGCCCGTCTTATCCGCTCGATGTGACAGGCACATTGCAAGTCACCGGCGAAGCTTACATAACAGGAAACAGAAACATCACAACTCTTTCGGACGCTTGTTACAAAAATGTTCACGGCTCATTTGATTGCGGTAATGAAGACATTTTGAACGTAAAAACAATTCTATCAAAGCTTAGCTTTTTTCAAAAACCCGAGCGTTCCCATCGGCAAATATTTGATTATTGAAATAAAGAACCTAAAAAAAATATGAATAGAAATTAAAAATACTGATCAAGCTGATTCTGTTGAGCTGAATAAATACAAAACAATTTCAGTTGATTCAAAATCAACTGATTTTTGGGTTCTAAGGCATGAACTTTACCCAAGGCAGCATGACCGACTCAAAATATTTCTCAGCAAGAAGGGTTCACGAAAACGATTTGAGTTGTAAATTGTAACACCGCCCTTGATCAAATACCTGAACAATATCAATTACGTATCATAAAAAATCAAACGATTGATTAAAATATAATGACAGTAAACTTTCTTTAGCTTAAGTTTGGCCACATGTCTGCATCCAGCGATTCTAAATTAGGTTCACGTAAAAGCATCATTGATGTAGCGACCAAGCTTTTTGCGAAGCTGGGTATTGATAAATGCAGTACACGTGAAATTGCTAAAGAATCGGATTCAAATATTTCGCTTATTTCGTATTACTTCGGCGGTAAAGAAGGTCTTTATAAAGAAGTCATGCGAAAGCATGCGCTGGATATTAAAGAAGGTACTAAAGCCATTTTTGACGATGCAACAAAAGGTGAATTGACCAAAGAGTTATTCACGCAAGAGATTAAACAGATGATCGACATGATGATCCGTCTGCGTGTAAAAAATCCGGAGATGGCGCAGATCTTTGCGCGCGAGAAGTTGTGCGGGATGCCGCACTCGCGACAGGTGCATGAAGAAATTTTTTACCCCATGATTACTAGATTTTTCACTTTATTCAAACAAGCTCAGCAGAAAAAAATCGTTCAACCGGACATCAATGCAGCTTTATTCTTTGTTTCTTTATCAGAAGGCATCTGGGGATTTTTCGAAATGTTTGCCTGTAATACCCAGCTAAACAAAGACTTTGAAAATCTGGCGGATGACCATTTAGAATTACGAAATCAATTTTTAAAAATATATTTAACGGGAGTACTCGTATGAACTTGGATCTGAATCTAAAAGTCACCTTCGTCATCGTCGCGCTATTAAGTTTTTCGAGTGCTCAAGCAATTACGTTGGATGAATACTTAAGCCTAGCGAAGCAAAAGAACCGTTTGTTCAGCTCTTACGATCTTGAGCAAGGGGCTTCAAATGACAAACGTGAAGCGGGAGATTTGATTTTAACTCCAATTCTAACGGCGGGTTATTCAGTTACTTCCGATAAATCACTTCCTTCGACTTTGGGTTCAAAGCGCGTTGTGAATGATTATAATTTAGGAGTTTCGAAAAACTTTTCAACGGGTACAACATTAGGTTTATCAGCTAGGACCGATCAATTTCAAAATACCGGAATTACTCCGCCTTTAGATCAATACGCGACGGGTTCATTAGGCGTTAGCTTCAGACAATCTTTGTGGAAAGATTTTTTTGGCGCAGGTACTCGATTAAGACACGAACGTGAATCCGTCGTTAACAAATACGAAACCTTAAGCGTCGAGCTAAAAAAGCGTAATTTATTAATTGAAGCGGAATCAAGTTTTTGGGATTATGCCGTTTCATTAGAAAATTTAAATTTAAAAAAATCTAATTTTGAAAGGTCAAAAAAACTTTCAACTTGGACCAGTAACCGCGTTAGTAACGGTATTAGTGACCGCTCTGATTTGATGAGCATCCGTGCTTTGAACTCTACACGTGAATTGGAACTTTCGACCGCGGTTGATGATTTAAAAGTACAAGAACTGCGTATTCGTCAAAATTTAGATTTAGCGGAAAATGAGCCGACTCCACCGATGACCACGGAACAGGTCGCGCAGCGCCCCTACTTTGCAGAGCTTTCGAACAAAAAAAATATTATTCGTATTGATTCGTACTTATCTAATTTAGATGCGGAAGCAAAAAAGTTTGTGGCTAAAGAAATCAGAGATGGGCTGCGTCCGGATTTAGCCTTCGTGGGATCTTATAATACCTCATCCTATGACCGTGAATACGATGAGATGCAAAATAATCTGGCTAAACAAGATTACCCAAAAACTTTTATTGGTGTGAATTTTTCTTGGCAATTCGGAACGGATGCGAAGGCTTCTCAAATTGCGGCCGCAGATAAAACGGCCTTAGCTGCGCAGTTAAGTGCGGACCGTAATAAAATGATTGGTCGCGATGCTTGGCTTGAACACGTACGTCGCTTCGAAGTGGCACGCCAAAACGTAATGACCTTAGAAAAAATTGCGGAATTCCAGCGCGAGCGCGCGAAAGCAGAACAATATAAATTTTCTAAAGGCCGTACCGTTACTTTAAGTGTTGTAACGGCAGAGACCGATGCCGCGGTTGCGGAAGTGGTTTACATGAATGCGAAATCAAATTTAAGAAAATTAGAAGCTTCAACCCAGTTATTTATCTCAATCGAGGAATAGATTTATGAATTTAGCTGAATTGGCCATTAAGCGCCCCATTTTTATTACTTGTATTGTCTCGTTGATGATCATTTTAGGTATTGTTGCTTTAAAAAAAATGCCGGTGGATCAATTTCCGGATGTAACATTTCCGATTGTTTTTGTGGAAGTACTTTATCCGGGGGCTTCGCCCGTGGATATGGAGCGCCAAGTTTCTAAAGTGATCGAAGACGAATTATCAAGCCTGCCCGGTTTAGACACCTTATCTTCAAATAATTTTGATTCGGTGGCTGCGATCATTGTGAGATTCAGATTAGGAACTGATATAAAAGAAGCCGAACAACAAGTTCGTAATCGCGTACAAAATATTCGCAATAAATTACCTTTAGATATTAAACAGCCAACCACGCGTCGCTTTGATCCGGCCGATCAACCGATTGTCAGCATCGCCGTTAATTCTAAAATGAGTCCCGGAAAACTTTATGATGTGGTGAATGAAAGTGTGAAGCCTTTGTTTGAACGGATTCAAGATGTGGGGTTAATACGTATTATCGGCGGTCGTAAAAAAGAAATTCACGTTTTGGTTGATAAAAATAAACTACAAGATCGTCAAATTTCGATGTTGCAAGTTGCAAAAAAAATTGAAGATACGTCGAAAGATATTCCGTTAGGAAAAGTCGAAAACTCGAAAAATGAAGTTATTCTGCGCACGGTGGGAGAGTTCAGTAGTTTAGATCAATTACGCAACGTTGGGGTTAACTTCGTGGGCTCCGATCGTATCGTGAAGCTTTCCGAGATTGCGACCGTGACCGAAGGTTTGGCCGTGGCGCAACGTTACTCCACTATTAATGGCGAGAATGCTTTATTCTTAGAAGTTTATAAGCAGTCCGGCGCGAACACTGTGTCCGTTGCCGATAATGTTAAAAAACAAGTAGCGTCAGTTAATGAAATTTTAAAAGCTAAAAATATTGATGCGAACGTCTCGATGGTGCGAGACGGGTCGATACCAATTAGAATGAATGTCGATGACGTTAAAGAAAGTATTTTGATCGGTATATTGCTATGTATCATCGTCGTTTTCTTTTTCTTAGGTTCGGTCCGCTCGACACTGATCACTGGTTTAGCTTTACCGAATTCATTATTAGGTGGATTTGTGATTATGTACGCGATGGGTTTTTCGATTAACATTATGACTTTATTAGCTTTATCTTTGGCGGTAGGTCTTCTGATCGATGATGCGATCGTGGTGCGAGAAAATATTTTCCGTCACCTAGAGATGGGTAAAGATCCAAAAACGGCGGCCCTTGACGGCACCAAAGAAGTGGCTTTAGCCGTGGTGGCAACAACATTAGTAGTCATTGCCGTATTCGGTCCGATCGCTTTTGTACCGGGTATTGTGGGACAGTTTTTTCGCCAATTTGGTTTAACGGTTGTATTTACGATGCTTATTTCAATGTTTGATGCTTTCACGATGGCACCCATGATGTCAGCCTATTTAGCAACGAGCTCTGAGCACGTTAAAGGTACCGGTCCGATCGGCCGGATGCTTGCCGCATTCGATCGTTTTCAAACAAAATTGGAAGATACTTACGAGCGCGCATTACATTGGACGGTGGGTCGCCGTAAAACGGTTCTGGGCGCGGCTCTCGCTATTTTTATCGGTTCATTATATTTAGGTAAATTTATTCCGAAAACATTTCTACCGGCGAATGACATCGGTGAGTTCGCGGTGGGCATTGAAATGCCCGTGGGAACTTCGCTAGAAGGAACATTTAATTTTTCAAAAGAAGTTGAGAAATCCATTCACGAAGTAAAAGAAGTGGGTTTTGTTTCCCTTACCGTAGGTTCGAATCAGTATGAATCGAATAAATCAACGTTCTACATCAAACTCGTTCCAAGCAAAGATCGTAAAAAAAATACGACGCAGATGAAAGCCATCGTACGTGAAAAGTTAAGTAACTTTAATAAAGATGCATTGATTGCCGTCGGCGATATTGACATTTCGGGTGGTGGGCAAAAGCCACTGAATCTTTACTTAGTGGGTGATAACCTAGATGAACTTGCAACTTTTGTATTAAAACTACAAGAGCGAATCAAAAAAGTGAAAGGCTTAACGGACGTGGATACAAATTTTCGCGCGGGTAAACCTGAATACCAAGTCATCTTTGACCGTGCAAAGTCGGAAGCTTTGGGTATTTCGACGACATTAGCCGGAACTGAATTACGTTACCGCAATGAAGGAGCCACGCCCGCCGTTTACCGAGAGAATGGAATTGAATATGACGTGCGGGTGAAGTTTCCGGATGATAAAAAAGATTTACGCGAAAACTTTAATACAACTTTTATACCGAATCAGAATTATAACATGATTCCTTTAAGTCGCGTAGCGACAGCGCAAGAGACGAAGGGTTACTCGCAAATTAATCGTCAAAATAAAGGGCGCTTTATTGCGATCACGGCCAATTTAGGACCCAATGGGCAATTAGGCGATGCTTCAGCGGAAATCGAACAAATCTTAGCGGCCGAATTAAAACCACCCCTGGGAATCACGTATAAATTCGAAGGACAGGCGCAAGATTTTAAAGATCTCATTACAAATATGTCGATTGCTTTGGGTTTAGGAATTTTATTTATTTACTTGGTATTAGCATCATTGTACGAAAGTTTTGTAACTCCGTTTACGATCTTACTTGCGTTACCATTAGCAATTTCGGGTGCGTTCATTGGTTTATTTGTTTTTAATAAATCGATCGATATCTTCTCGATCATTGGCTTGATTTTACTAATGGGAGTGGTCGCAAAAAATTCGATCTTACTGGTAGATTATACGACTCATCTGCTGAAAGAAGGCTTAGGTGTCAATGAGGCTTTAATTAAAGCTTGTCGTACGCGTTTACGTCCGATTTTGATGACCTCGTTAGCCTTGATCGCCGGCACACTACCCATCGCGATTGGTTTAACGGAGCTCGGCGCCCAGCGGCAGTCAATGGGGGTCGCAATCATCGGAGGAGTTACAAGTTCTACTTTTTTAACATTATTAGTGGTGCCGGCTGCCTTCGGTTACGTAGAATCGTTTCGTGTTTGGTCAGGCAATAAGCTTTCGAAACTGCGCGGTGAAAATGCCTCAGCCGTAAAGGCCGCGCATTAATCGGATCGATTGGAGTTTATGATTAAATAAACTCCAATCATCGTTTTCAGCAATCGATTTCCAGATCGTTTCAATTTCGTCGATCAGCAAAGTCGTGGGTGCAGGTTGTTTAAAATACGCATGATCCGCGATTTTTTTGTCGGCCACTTCGAACTCGTGCAATTTTTCCACTAAGTTTTTAAAAACATCGCCGTAAACTTCATAGTTTTTTCTTAAATCAGCCTGATCTAAAACTTTGAGTGAATTGAAATCAAAGAATGTTTTTTCGAAGGGAAGTTTTTTTTCTTCCATCAATTTAAAAAATAAACTGATTAATTCTGAAGTTTTTTCTTGGTTATTTTTTTTTAAGTTCAAACGTTTAATAAAATAGGAATGTACGCTTTCATTAAAAGTATCGGGAAAGCTCGCTAAAATTTCTTCTGTAGGTAGTTCGGGGTGGGCGACTTTCAATGCATCAGCCAACTGATGCAAGTTCCATAAAAAAGCCGCAGGCTGGCGGCCGAAAGAATATAAACCTTGTTCATCAAAGTAGGCGGCGGTGAATAGGGGATCGTAGTTTGGAATAAAGCGGTACGGGCCATAGTCGAAAAGCTCTCCTGAGATATTGATATTGTCGGTATTTAATACTCCATGAACAAAGCCGCCCATCATCACTTGCGCCACTAACTTTGCATTGGCATGAACGACGAGTTGTAGAAAGCGCGACGCGACTAAAAGTTCATTCTTCGTATCGATTTTTTTTTCTTCATCAGAATAATAGTAGCGCATGCAGTACAAGGTTAACTTTTTAATATTTTCGATTTGTTTAAAATAAGCTAACCGCTGAAAAGTGCCGATGCGAATATGGCCCAAAGTAAAGCGCGTTAGTACCGCCGAGCGGGTGGGGCTGGGCTCATCTCCGCGAATTAATTTTTCGCCCGTTTCGTAGAAACAGACGGTCTTCGAAGTTTTTACTCCCAGTGATTCTAGCATTTCAGTAGCCAAAGCTTCGCGCATCGCGCCTTTTAACGTTAAGCGTCCATCACCACGGCGTGAGTAAGGGGTGGTACCCGAACCTTTGGTTCCTAAATCATGCCACTGATTTTGCATTTTAATTTGTGCGTATAAAAATCCACGGCCATCGCCTAATTCTGGATTGTAGTGTTGAAATTGATGGCCGTGATAGCGAAGTGCTAAAGGGCTCGGCAGATTATTAGCCAAAGGCTCAAAATCCCAAAGGCGATCTTTATCTATTTCTAAATTGAGCGAATCATTCCAATAGCGAAGCTGCTTTTTTGGAAAACTTGCGGGCTGAACCGGATCGTAGAACTCGGGGCCTAGCTGTAAAATAGGAGGATCGTCTTGTTGCCGCATCTTTAACAAGATCTCTAATTCTACGACTTAATGCAAAGTTAATAAAAGCTTATTGAAAACTAAATGAAAACCTCTATACTGTAGTCCATTAATTAAAAGGAGTTTACCATGAATCGTCGTACATTTTTCCAAAGTTTAATTTTAGGCGTTGGCGCCTTGACCGTAATTCCATCTTTAGTAAAGGCCGAAGAGCGCCGACGTGGCGGCGGAGCAAGCGCAGCCGCTTCGCCTAAATTAGTCGATCCAAAAGATGCTCAGGCAAAAGCCGTTAACTACGTTCACGACAAAAAAGACATCAAAGATAAGGCGCTTCAGACGGAACGCGGTGGCGTGAAGTATAATGATCAGCATTGCAAAAACTGTGCGTTCTACACGTCCGCAAAAGAAGCGAACGTGGAAGGTAAAAAAGCGGCTCCATGTCAAATGCCGTTTGCAGCCGGTAGAGTGGTCGCGGCTGAAGGCTGGTGTACAACTTGGGCTAAAAAAGCATAAGCAGTTTTATTTTGAAAACTTAAAAGGAGATTGCCAAAGGCTATCTCCTTTTTTTATGCGCTTAACTTAAAATTTAAACTAGTTCGCGACCGGTGCATCACGAAGTGCGCGGCGCAGAACCTTTCCCACATTCGTTTTTGGTATTTCAGTTCTAAATTCAACGTGCTTCGGTACTTTGTAATTTGTTAAAGATTGCTTCGCGAAATCAATCAGTTCTTTTTCCGTTAAGCTTTGATCTTTTTTAACCACGACAATCTTAACTACTTCACCCGAATGCGCATCAGCTACTCCGATGGCGGCGACCTCTAAAACTTTTGGATGTTTCGCGATGACATCTTCAATTTCGTTCGGGTAGACGTTAAACCCAGAAACTAAGATCATATCTTTTTTACGATCAACAATTTTAGCAAAACCATCTTGATCAAAAACACCGATATCACCGGTTAGTAACCAGCCATCTTTCATGACTTTAGCCGTTTCATCAGGGCGGTTGTAATAACCTTGCATGACTTGGGGTCCCTTCACACAAATCTCGCCTGGTTTTCCGGTCCAAGTGACGTCGTTTCCGTCGTCATCGATTAATTTAACTTCCGTATCTGGCAAGGGAAGACCGATGCTTCCGACGCGGTCGGTGCCGTCGACTGGATTACAACACGCCACGGGTGAAGTTTCCGTTAAGCCGTATCCTTCAATCACGTTCGTTCCGGTCGCTTTTAACCAGTTATCTTTCACGGCCTTTTGTAAAGCCATCGCGCCCGCTACGCAAATTTTCGTGTGCGAGAAATCAACGGTTTTAATATCGGGATGATTTGCTAGAGCATTAAACAAAGTATTTACGCCCGTCACAATCGTAAATTTGTATTTTTTCATCGTTTTGATAAATGCAGAAATATCACGAGGATTTGTAATCAATACGTTCTGTGTTCCGTAGCGCATCAAAGCCAAGCTGCAAACCGTTAATGAGAAAATATGATACATCGGTAATGGAGTGATCGCTAATTCTTGTCCGGCCACAAGCTTTGGTTTCATCCAAGCACAAATCTGTAACATATTAGCGATAATATTATGGTGCGTAAGCACCGCGCCTTTTGAAACACCGGTCGTGCCGCCCGTATACTGCAAAAACGCGATATCATCGCGAACGATCTTTGGTTGAACATAAGTTTTAGTAGAACCCATTTTTAAAGCGTCAGCCCAAGGGGTGTATTTTAAATGATCATAGGCTGGAACCATTTTTTTAATTTTCTTTAAAACGAAATTAATTAAATGTTTTTTGACGAATGGTAATTGATCGCCAACTTCAGTGACAATGACGTGTTTAATTTCAGTTTCGCCGATCACTTGTTCCAGTAAATGGGCAAATTGCGCTAAAATCACGATTGCCTTCACGCCTGAATCTTTGAACTGATGTTTCATTTCAGGAGCGGTATACAGTGGATTCGTATTAACGATAATCAGGCCCGCGCGGAATGCGCCAAATAAAACGATCGGAAATTGTAAAATATTTGGTAATTGAATTGCGATGCGGTCGCCTTTTTTGAGGCCCAAAGTATTTTGAAAGTAAGAAGCCATTTGGCCCGATAAAATATCTAGTTCGTGATAACTTAAATCAGTATCAAAATTACTGAAGGCGGTGTGATTACGATACTTACGGATCGCCTCATCGCTAACCTCGAGAATATTTGCATATTCGTTATAATCGATCGTTTGTGGGACAGCTTTCGGATAGTGTTTTTTCCATTTATTTTCCATATGAATAGCGTGAACTATTTCTTGCTAAATGAGAAGCAGAAATACCATACTAAGAAAGTATGAAATTGTGTACCCAACTCTATTCAGCCGCTTTTGTTCTTTTTTTGACAAGTTGTTTCCCAAAAGAGAACAAAGTTGTGCAAGAAATCAAGCCAAACACTGTAATTGAAAACGTAATGATCGGTAAACCTGCTTCGGAAACTTCAAAAGTAGTTGCGTATCTGACAAAAGAACAGCGCGAAGCTATTTATTTTGCCGCAAGCTTAGAGCGTGAAGCCTTAAAGTTAATTACTAAAAATAATTTCTACGATAAAGGAACATTGTTTTCTGTGCTGAGTTATATTGTAGAAAGCGATGCAGGAAATAAAAAAATGTTTCCCGCAAATATGGATTGTTCACGTTTTCGAATCGAAAAAAAGAATGCAGAATTATTTATTTATAAAACTTGTCAAAAGCCAGAAACTTTAGTTTTGAAAATTAAACAACAACTTGACGGCGCCGAACTGCAAGTTGAATTTATCGCCAGCGAATGGCCTTCCGTTTTAGGAACTTCGGTGGCTTTAACTAATTCAGACATCACTTGCCAATTACTGATTCGTGAAAAGCGTTTGCAATCCATGAATTGTCAAAGTTGGTCGTATCTGGTTTCAGAAAATAATTTATCAGCCACGGAAATTAAGTTAAAAATATTTGCGTTTGAACGAAAAAATTCACTGCAGTTTCAGCTGAAAGGTGGTTTTTTTAAAGATCTAGTTGAAAATAAAAAAATTGCGATCATGATACCGATCGAAGGCCAAATTAAAGTCATCGGAAAAGAAATCGAAGTGATCGACGATTTTGCCGAAAAACCAAAAGTAGAATTAAAAGACGAACCCAAGAAATTAAAACCCTTCATCATAGGAGGCCCCGATGGCCAAAAAGAAAACAGTCAAGAAATCCGTAACCGCGAAGAAGCCAGCAAAGAAAGCGCTAAAGAAAAGCGCGAAAAAAACGACGAAGAAGGCCGCGCGCATTACCAAAACGAAAGTCGCGAAGAAATCGAACGTAAACAAAACGAACAAAAAGCCGCCGAGCAAAAAATCCACGACGAAGAAATCCGTCAAAGTATCCAAAGCGACGAAACAAACGGCGGTGTCCCCAAAAGCGACGGCGTTCCTGAAACCAAGAATCGAAGTCGGTAACCTAGTTCCCGATTTTACGCTTAAAAGCTCATCGGGTAAAGATGTCACTTTATCAGAGTTAGAAGGGCAAAAAGTGATTCTTTATTTTTACCCTAAGGATGATACTCCGGGATGTACGCTTGAAGGCCAAGAATTTAACAAACACTTAAAAGAGTTTGCCGCGGCAAATACGAAAGTCTTCGGTGTTTCACGTGATTCAGTTGCTTCGCACTGTAAATTTATTGATAAGTATGGATACCAATTCGAATTATTGAGTGATTCAGAAGAAATGCTTTGCCAATTATTCGACGTGATTAAAGAAAAAAATATGTACGGAAAAACAGTGATGGGCCTCGAGCGTAGTACATTTGTGATCAATGAAAATGGTAGCCTGATTGGTGAATTCAGAAAAATCAAAGCTGAAGGTCATGCTGAACAAATGTTGCAATTCGTAAAAAGTAA
The DNA here is from genome assembly GCA_014376435.1 of Bdellovibrio sp. Classification (GTDB taxonomy): domain Bacteria; phylum Bdellovibrionota; class Bdellovibrionia; order Bdellovibrionales; family Bdellovibrionaceae; genus Pseudobdellovibrio. The sequence continues at coordinate 18,502 of JACMRL010000010.1, forward strand.
TTAATTCAAGGTAATTTAAATACTTCAGAATTAAGCATGTACCTATTCATGATTTGAATAAGTACATGTGTAGATATTCCTTCGCTTTGAAGTTTTTTAACCAAAGCCGCAAATGGCTTAGCATAGTTATTATCAAATATATTTTTTTCTTTTGTAGTCATATAAAGTTCATAGTCTGCTGCCGTCATATTTATTTCGCCATATAGGCCATTGACCTTCATAGGATCTTTCGGGCTAATGGTTTTCCCAAATTCAAACTGTGTGGCATAGGCTCTTTGCTCACTGACAATTTGGTAGGCAATCAGAATATCCGAGCTTGTGCACTTTGGACAGCTTGTATCAAAATAAGCATTTAATTCATCAATAAGATTGTCACTGAGCCCTGACACATGATCATCGCGATGTTTAAGTTCGTGCGCAAGGATAGCTCTTTCAGCTTTGTTTGTAATGGCAACAAATGGAATTGAACTTTTTAAACCGATTTCTTCAAAATACTTTGGTGGGATAACCACAGCTTTGTATTCCGAAGCATTAAGATCAAATAATATAGGTTCATCGCGATTTATGAAACTTAAAATCATTTTCACGAATTGATTATCTGAAAAAGGGGCTCCATATTTTTTAGCCAATAAATGATTTACTGCAGTTATTTTTAATAATTCTCGACCAGGTACCCGCATTATTTCGCCAAATTTTGAGGTTGATTTGTATATGGTTCCTTCAATGCCAGATTGAAATAATTTTTTAAGGGTATCAGTTCCTTTTTGGCTAAATGTTAAAAGTGCATAGGCAGCTTCTTCATAGGTGAGGTGTTTTTTAATTTGATTGAGCTCGATAAAGATACCATTTTTATTAGCGGATATATATTTTGCTAGTGCATAACCGCTATCGGTTTTAACTACGAGAACGTCACTACCTTGTGGTATGCCTGTTTGTGCCGGGTATGTTTCATATGATCTCTTCATGCTTTTTGATAAATAAAAAATAAGATCATCGAATTTTACTTGATCAAGTATTGAGTCGGCTTTTGTTTTTCTTTGCGCAAGCTTTAGATTACTCGACTTATCAGTAATCCTTACATCCATATACCATTCAGCATTAACTTTATAGGCTTCGCCATAAGTTATCAGTTCTACAAACGTATTTTCTGATAATTCTATGCTAAGGTAGCTTTGGCGTATCTTTACGATACCTTGGTAGCCAATAGCATTGTCTTCGCCAACAAAATTTTTTCTATTATGAATATTTTTGATCACTTTTAAGTCTTCACCTACAAAAGGCCTTATAAAATTTTCTGGCGTACGCTCTACAGATAAAAAAAGATTTTCACAAAGGTTTGCAGTATGCGCAGTGCAACCCATCGAAAGTACAAACAGAATAATCAATAATTTGCTGTACAACTGACTAACTCGTTTACAGAACTTAAAAGTCTGTAGAGTCAGTAAATGCCTGTAGCAATGGAGATTAAACATAATAAAATGTATTGCGAGAGTTATGCCTTGATGTGTGTCTCAAGATGATATTTGTGGAAGCTTTGCCTAGCGAGCCAACTGCTGAACTCGGTGAATAAATTCATCCACTTCAGCAGTTGTCGTATCCCAACTGGTCATAAGCCGACATTCAAAAGTTTTCTCATCCCAAACATAAAAAAAGTATTTTTCACGCAGTGGTTTAACCCAAGCTTGCGGAATCATCGCGAACACGGCGTTACTTTGACGCTCGCAGGTGATGCGTACTTGCGGAATTTGTTTCAGGCCCTGTAAAAGACGCTCGGCCATTTCGCAAGCGTGATGCGAGATCTGTAAATAAAGTTGGTGATCCAAGTACGACGAAAACTGAGCCGCGATAAATCTTGTTTTTGAGGGTAGCTGCGCAGATTGTTTACGAATATATTTTAATTGTTGGTGCGCGCCCTTGGCTAGTTCAGTATTTAAAACTAAAATGGCTTCGCCCATCATCAGACCATTTTTAGTTCCACCAAAAGAAACGACATCCACGCCTAAGTCGGTCGTCATCTCCTTATAAGTACAGTCTAAAAATTGTAGTGCATTCGCTAAGCGGGCGCCGTCGATATGAACGTACAAATGATTGGAGTGTGCCCAAGTGGTAATTTCTTTAATTTCATTGAGTGAATAACAAGTGCCGTATTCAGTCGGTTGCGTCAGGCTAACGACGCGTGCCTGACTAAAATGTTGGTCACCTTGACGAATCAAAGCTTCTTTTAGAATAGATAAAGTTAATTTTCCTTGGTCGTGCGGCAGAGGAATCAGTTTTCCGGCGAAAAATTCAGGGGCTCCGCATTCATCAACATTTAAATGACTTACGTTCGAACAAAGCACGGCTTCGTGGCGTTTCATTAAAAATCTTAAAGCTAAAACATTAGCGGCGGTGCCGTTGAACACAAAATAGGTTTCAGTCTGTGGGCCAAATTCTTTTTTAAACAAAGCACTGGCTTTTTCGCTATAAACATCCGTTCCGTAGCTAGGGGCGTGATCCGTATTACTTTCAATCAACGCGCGCAGCAGTTCGGGATGAATCCCCGAGTGATTGTCGCTTCCGAAACCCTTCACGTAAGACCCTGAAATAAAAAGTGATAAGTAAGCAGCGCCGCTGTTTTAGAAGTTTTAAAATCGTGATCGAGTGGCGGCGAAACTTCGTAGACGCCAAGTCCGCGCACGTTTGATAATTTGTAAAGCTCAGTTAAAAAATCTAAACATTCTTGCACGGTTAAACCCGTGGCCCACGATTGGCTGCAACCGCCGGCTTCGCTAGAACTTAAACAATCAATATCAAAGCTTACAAAAACCGGAGTTGTCTTCGTTAGTTTTTTAAAAAATGGATGAGAAAATAAATTTTGAATTTTCCCTGCGTGAATATCTTTAAAATCAAAAAGAGTAGCCCCCATTTTTTCAGCCCATTCGCGGTGGTAGACCGAATTACATTGGGGCTGTAAACCAATTTCGGCGAAATCAATTCGGTTCGAATATTCTGATAATAAGCGGTAAAACGAAGTACCACTGTTAAAACCTTGCTTGGTCGGACGAACATCAAGATGCGCATCAAAATTAATGACCATCGGCTTTTCATGCGGAGCTAATTCTAGAGCGGCTTTAACAAAACCACTGGCATCAGAAAAACCGTAATCGTGGCCGCCACCAAGGCTAACGGTGCGCGTTTTTTTTAATTGTAGCTGGTGAATTAAGTTTTGCGCTTGCTCGTGTCGTTGCGGAAGATCTGTTTTGACTTCTAAATCTCCTAAATCATAAAAATTATTTTTATTTTTAGTCGGCGGAGTCATTTTATAAAGAAATTGTCTAATCAGGCGAGGGGCTTCCGCGGCTCCGGGGCGGCCTCCATTTAAACGGATTCCATCATCATCTGGATATCCTACTACAACCGTATCATCTGGCTTCAGCGCTTGCTGCGTCGTTTGCTCAGTAAGCGGTAGATGTTTAAAAATATCTCCAAGCCGTGGATCTTCGGCATCGTTTTTACTGAAAAATAAATTTGGATTCGAAGGAATGAGCGTAATATTTTCTAGGGCGGATAAATTTTGATCAGGCACGTTGCCTCTTTATGCTTAAAAGTTATTTTTTTAAAATAATCGTTTTAAGAATATCGCCAGAATCAGAATCATACAAACTTAAAGAGGCCGTAACCGGAGATTTAAGCAATATTTCTCCGGCGTAGCTGGCAGTATCATCCGAAATTAAGGCTAACCAACCTGAAGTTGTCGGATTAATTGTATAAGTTAGGTAGCGCGCATTCAGCTCGGCTCTTTTTGCAAAATCACATTTCGTTTTACCTTGAATGAAAACATACATTTCATTAAAGTTCGCGAATTCGTAACAAAAGCCATCATTGCCAGTCCATTTTCCAACAATCGATTTAAGTCCGACGAAGTTTAACGATTCAATGCGGATCGTTTGATCGATCGAGCTGCGTACGCCTTCGAAGGAAATATAATCGCCCGGTGCTAGTTTGCGAACCTGGCTTTCAATTTCGATATTTTTAAAGATGATCGTCATCTTTTTTTGGGATTTGCTTTCAAGTAAGGCTAATTTTGATTTGTACTTAGTAACAATGCCTTCGTAATCAGCCGCTAAAGCTGCGGTCGGTATCAATAGAAAAGGTATCAAGAAGTGGTAAAGGCTTTTCATTACTTCACAAAAACCATGATCTAAGATTGAGGTCAAACCCAAACAGAGTCTCGTTAAATGCTTTAAAAATTATACAGCGTGAGTGACATGTTTGGGTTAGAGTCGTGTACGTATGCGTTAAGCATATGAAATCTAACTTAATTAATATGAAATAAAACGATGAAGCTTAAATATATTTACGCGTTTGTCTGCTTTTTAATCTTTTCTATTCTGGTGATCGGCGAAGCCAGGGCGCAACAGCCCCGTGGTTCAGGTCGTCCCGCAAAGGCCATGTCTTATGGCTCAGGTCATTCGGGGACATTATTTGACGTCGGTATCTACTACGGGCAAAGCCAAGCAACGGCGGATCCTTCGGTTGGCAACGAATGGAAAAGTAGCACGTCCATTTACGACATTAAGCTAGGTTATATTTCAAACGAAGGTTATTACGGTGGAGTAGAGTATTCGACTTATACTCAATCAACGGCCGCAACTCTATCAACGACGGCCGTTGATTCGCAAACGGGCGGCGGCGCGGGAGTGGGCTTAGGTTACTTTGCATCAAATGGTTTTCAATTACGCGGATTTTATCGTTTTAATGAATCTTTTGGCGATTATAAAAATGGAACGGGTTATCAAGTCGACGGCGGGTTTTCAGTGAATATGACATCGAACTTTTATCTGGGTTTATCGCTTTCACATCGTCAGATTAGTTTTAAAGATAATAAATTTATAACGAATTTTAATTATTGGACTAAAAAAGAAACTTATCCATTTGTTACTTTAGGTTTTATCATTAACTAATTGGGCAAGCGTCCACGATTTTAATTCGGCTAATTCCTTAAGTTCTAAATTTTCAACTTCATTTTTAAGCTCAGTTAAATTGCGGTTTGCAATCACGATTAAAGCATTTCGCTTCAGACCCTTCGCCCCTGCGCGACCTAGCGCAGTTCCTAAAAACTTTTTCTGAATTTGTTTGTGTGAAGAAGTGAGCAGCCATTTAAAAAAAATTACGAGCTCCGCTTTTTCTTCGGACGGAAGATTTAGGATGAAGTCAGTTGAAGTGTCGGATGATTTATTAATATTTTTTTGTCGGAAAACTTTTTCGTTCCACGGGCAGACCGTTTGGCATAAATCACAGCCGTAAAACCAGTCTCCCATTTTTTTTCTAAGTTCGATGGGGGGGGAAGTTTTGGCTTCGATGGTTAAATAGGAAATACATAGATCCGCTTTCATTTCGCGTGGACTAACCAGCGCTTGAGTTGGACAGATCTCAATGCATTTTTGGCATTTACCGCAGAAGTCGGGTAAAGCTTCGATCGGGCTATTATTTTGAGCATCTATGCTCGTTAAAATTTCGGCAATGAAAAACAAACTTCCGTGTTCAGGGTGAATCAAACAAGTATTTTTTCCGAACCAGCCTAAAGCATTTTGGTAAGCCCAATTTCTTTCGAGCACGGGGCCTGAATCTACGAAGGGTAAAAACACTTCATTTGGATAAGTTTTTTTTAACTCATCAATCACGCGGATTAGTTTTTCTTTGAGCCAATAATGATAATCTTCATTTTGTGCGTAAAGGGCGGTGCGGCCCGCAATTTTCTCGGTGTGGGGTTTGGTAACCGGAAAATAAGATTGAGATATGGAAATCACGGATTTTAATTCAGAAGCCAACTGGAGCGGATTCTTTTTAACTTCGAAGTGCTCTTTTAAATAATTCATCGAGCCGTAATGGTTTGCCGAAAGCCATTTTTGGTAAAAATCGATGGTTAATGGCGTACCGAGGGGTCCTATTTCAATTTGATTAAAGCAAAGTGTTTGCCTTAATCCAGAAAGAGTTTCGTTGAGAGTTGTTTTAATATCCGTCATAGTTAAGGCATGCGAAATCTGGGTTCATCCTTTAAAAATCATCGTCTGTATTCAGATTTTATTCAAGTGAAGTCAAGGTTGGCAGCCCACCAATTTGTTTGCTGGGTTGCGGGAGGCGCCGTGCGTGACCTGTATCTGGGGCGTAAAGTCTATGACTTTGATTTAGTGACCGATGCTAGTACTGAAGCTTTAAAGCAGATATTTCCCGAAGCGGTTTTGGTTGGGGAAAGCTTTGGAGTTTTAAAAATTCCCGTTTCAAACGGCGAGCTTTTCGACTTAGCTACCTTTCGCCAAGAATCTGATTATAGCGATGGACGCAGACCCTCGACCGTTAATAGCTCGACTCCATTCGAAGATGCTCAGCGCCGTGATTTTACGATCAATGCTTTGTTCTGGGATGATGAGTCTGGGCGGCTGATTGATTTTATCGGTGGAGTAAAAGACTTAAATTTACAAACATTAAGGTGTGTGGGCGATGCCGTCGTGCGATTTACCGAAGACCATTTGCGCATCGTGCGGCTGATTCGTTTTACCGCGCAACTGCACTTTAAGATCGAAGAAGCGACGGAACTGGCCGCTTTTAAATTTATTCCTAAAATTCAAAGTGTCAGTGGCGAAAGAATTTGGGCTGAGCTCAAGAAGATCGCGGAGGCCCGAAGTTGGGACTTTACTTTGAATTCAAAACTCTTTAGTCAATTCTTGCTAGAGATTTTTAAAGCGCCACTGAAGCTAGATTTTTTAAAGAAACATAATATTTCAACGATTGAATCTTTTGAATTAGAAGCTCTGTTTTTTATTTTGATCAATCTTGATGCAGATGCAAATGAAACTAAAAAGATTTTGGCCAGTCGGCTCAAGCTGTCAAAGGCTGAACTTAGCATATATGAACTCATTCAATTTGCGCTGACTCAGCTGATCGGAAAATCTGTTTACGAAATCTGTTTACAGTTTGAAAAGAAAGAGGGGCTAAAAAAAGTTTTACAATTTTTAGTTCAATTAGGAATTTCTCAAAAAGAATTAGTTAATGAGTGTGAAAATTTACTAGATAAATACCCAGTCGCAGTCTTGAGTGGGCACGACTTAATGTCGATGCTCAAAGGGCCAGAGATTGGGTCGGCATTAGATGAAATACGGCTTTTACAATTTCAAGGTAAAATAGCTAGTAAAGATGATGCGATGAAGCTGATTGTCATGAAAAAGTCGCCGTAACCAATGTGATGTAGATTGAAGACCAATGGTCCGGTTAAACTGGTTAAATTTTTCTTTAGCGTGTAGAAAATTCGGTCTAGTTTTAAAAAAAAATAAGGTCAAAGGTATTGCGTTCTTCTAAAAGTCTTGTCAGACTTAGAGTCAGGTTGTTGTTGTTGGATTCGAAACATTCATTAAGACTAAGGATTGTCTGGGATGGTTTGAAGAAGGCTGCAAAAGTTAAAAATAGTTTAGACGCTAAACAAACAAATAGCAGGAGGAGCAAGGATGCTCAGAGACGTATTAATCCAAAAAGGCCTTTCGAATCGTGAATCTGAAGTTGCTGAATTGGTTTCAAAGGGACTTTCTAATAAAGAAGTCGCTAACCAATTATTCGTAACGGAAAAAACTGTAAAATTCCATTTAACTAACATCTATAAAAAGATGAATGTTAAATCGCGTGCACAGCTTATCGTATGGTGCCTTCCTCATCTTGGTTTTGTTGAAAGTGAAATGCGCGCTGAAGTTGCTCAACCTGTTGGAGCCTCTGCGTACAACACGCAAGCAACTCCAACAATTCCTGCTGGAAACGTGACAATTACTCTTCCAGGTACTGGCACTTTCGGTGGCCGTAACGGAAACTCTGACGCTGGCGTTTAGATCTTAAGATAATAGCTTTGTTTTAAAAGCCTGCCCTTTACGGGGTAGGCTTTTTTTTTGTAATTTTCTTAACGGAGATTTCTATGAATAAAGGTAAATCAGTTCGTACATCGCAAGTTATTATGACTCAATTAGTTTTACCTCAGCATACCAATGCTCTTGGTACGATGTTTGGTGGCGTTCTGATGTCGTGGATCGACATTGCCGGTGCCATTGCTTCGCAAAGACACTGCGCGGCTGAAGTCGTCACCGCAAGTATCGATCAATTAAATTTTGTGGCGCCGGTGAAAATAGGTTGGGTTGTTAATATGAAGGCATCCGTTAACTTTACGGCCAAGACTTCAATGGAAGTAGGCGTTCGTATTGAAGCCGAAAATCCAAAGACGGGTGAAGTATTTCACACGGCTTCAGCATATTTGACGTTTGTTTCTTTGGGGTCAGATGGGCGCCCAAGACCGGTACCACCCTTACACGTAGAAACTGATATTGAAAAACGTCGTTTCGCGGAAGCACAGCGCCGTCGTGAGCAACGTTTAGCAAATCGTAAACACGAGACTTAGTTAAAAGCGGCGATTATTCGCCGCAGATTTTTTTAATTAAGGCCGTCACTTCCGTGGCGTCGCCTTCATCAGACTGATTAACTTTATTATTGTGAGTTGCGTGGCGGCAAGCATCGGTATCCAAAGAGCTTTTTGCTAAGCTTTCTAACGGGGATAACATTTCTAAGTCATAGGCCATTTGATTGCCTTCTTGGCTTAACATGACTTCCGAGCTTTGGGCTTCAATCCTTTTTACTTTTTCATATCCGGCATTTAATTTTTTAACAAAATCATTCAGTTTAGGTTTTAAATTCTTTTTATTTACGTCGGCTGCAAAAAAAGTGTCTTCGATTTGACGAAAAATTTTATACTCGGCCGCGATATCATTTTTCTGGTCAGCAAAACTTAAAGTAGAGAAAATGCTGATCGCTAAAATTATAATGGACTGTTGATACATGCATTCGCTCCTGTTTTATTGAATTCACTTTTAATTGGCTCGGGAAGAGCGGCGGCAATATTTTTTTGCCGGTTCGCTAAATTTGTTGTATAGACGGTTAAGCTTTTACCACCCTCGCGGAAAAGAGGTTTCTTCATGGCTTTCACAAATTGATCTGGCTTTAAAGCACTTAATCTAGAAATCGCGGCGCGGGCCGCGCCACGGCCGCCGGGGCCGTAGGCATTTAATAAGGCTAAATGTTTTACGTCATCAATTTGTGGATCATCACTGTATTTATCTAGATAATTTTTTAAAACCGGTCGGATATCTTTTTGCCATGAATTTGCCATACCTACTAACGTGTAAAGAATATTTCTTTCCATGCCTTCACCCGTAGAAATAAAACTGCAGCGATCACTCAGACTAGGTTTGGTATGAAGATCTTTTGCCGCAATCAGTTTAGCCGCCATGCAATCTGGATTTTTACTATCGGCGATCGTTTTCAAAAGTCTATGACCGCGATGTTTTTGGTGAATATCTTCGACGAAAATATTTGTTAACTGACCAATACCCACGCCGCCTGTGTAAGCGTAGTTCGGACGAAATCCTGATTCTTTCGAGAACATTTCAAATAAGGCTTTTCCATCAACACCTTGAATTCCCTCTTGTTGCGTACACGCGCTGAAATTTGAAATCACTGCGTTTTGGTAGGTAAGTTGTTCTTCGTTAATACAAGATAGCTCAGACGATTTAGAATTTCCTGGACAATCAATTTGCGCCGTCGCGGCTCTAAAAGTATTGCTGACCATCAAACAATCTTTTTTAAATAATAGTCCTGACGCAGCTTCGATGGGTAAAACCATTTTTTGTAAATTTTTAATTTGTACGGAAGCGTGCGGGGCCGCTATTTTTGTTTCACACAAACCGGAAAGACAAGCCTCTGTTTTTTGTGAATTTAAATTATATTTCGCAGAAATAATTTTAGTGATGGAGCTACTTTTTTTAGCTTCCTCAAGTTGATTAATTAAATTCATACCGGTCGCAGAGCCGCTGATACAGGTCTGTTGGGCGTGTGAAATTTGTGCGCTAAATAAAATAAATCCTGCTAGAAAAATGACTTTTTGTTTCATCCACTTAGTTTAGCAATACTCAAAGCTATTTGACTAAAAAATCTTTCCATTTATTCATTAAAGTCGGGGTCATCATGGCGATACAAATGGTGCCTTCGGTGGCCGCTTCTTTCCGAATGATTTTAGCTTCTCTACCAAGGTCGTAAAGCCGGTACTCATTGACTCGATCAAAGTACAGCTGAACCTCGGTTTGCATCTCGTTGATTGAATCCGCCATGATTTTTTTCAAGTTTTCAAAGCCGTGGCCGGTAAGCGCGCTCACAAAAACGCGAGGGTAGTGTTTGACTCTAAATTGGCGGTCGACCGGAGCAATATCAAACTTATTAAAAATATGAATGATTTTTTTACCTTCCCAGCCAAATTCTTTTATCAAACCATCCACCACTTCTAATTGGCGCTCCATATTGGGCGAAGATAAATCAACCACGTGCAATAAAATATCTGCTTCCGCAGATTCTTCCAGCGTAGCTTTGAAGGCTTCAATTAATTGAGTCGGAAGTTTACGAATAAATCCTACGGTATCGGTTACGACCGCGGGCGGGCCTTCATCTAGAAATACTTTTCTGGTTGTAGGATCTAGGGTTGCAAACACCATGTCTTTTGCTACAACTTGTGCGCCCGTTAAGCGATTAAGAAGTGAACTTTTTCCTGAATTCGTGTAACCGATTAAAGCAAAACTTGGAATTTCATTACGTCTGCGAGATTGGCGATGCTGCGAACGTTGTTGAGAAACTTCTTCTAATTTTTTTTTGATGAAAGTGATTTTTTCTCGGGCTCTGCGGCGGTCATTCTCTAACGCGGACTCGCCGGGGCCACGGGTTCCAATGCCGCCACCAAGGCGCGAAAGGGACTCATTCCACTGGCCAACCATGCGGGGCATTTGATCTAGTAATTGCGCAAGCTCAACCTGAAGTTTTCCTTCGTAGGTGCGGGCGCGTTGCGCGAAAATATCTAAAATTAATTGTGAACGATCTAAAATTTTACAGCCAATTTGTTCAAATAAATTTCGCGATTGAATTCCCGAAAGTTGATGATCAATTACGACGATATGGGCTTTACTTTCGGCCACCATCTCTTTGATCTCTTGCACTTTTCCAGAACCAATCAGCGTACTGGGATTCCACGAAGGTAAAACTTGCACGGTGGCGCCGATGATTTCGCCGCCGGCCGCAACGACGAGCTCTTCAAGCTCTAATAAGTTTTCTTTGATTTCCATCACGGGCTCAGATTTTAATCCGACGCCCACCACGATCACTTTATCTTTTTCGTTAATTCTAACTTGGCTCAATTTTTTTATTTCTCCAGTCATGGATAAATTGCGCTTCAAGGGCCGTTAACACCACTGAACTGAAAATTGTATCGACCGTGGTTGTGCGTTGTAAAACGTTAGCGGCACGTCGTACACCAAGTAAAAAGGGCCCTAGCACTTCGACTTTACCAACTTGTTGTAAAAGCTTGTAAGAAATATTTGCGCTTTCTAGATTTGGAAATAATAAAATATTGGCTTCGCCGCCCAAACTAGTAAACGGGAAAATACGACTTTGAATTTCGCTTGATACGGCCGTATCGGCTTGCATATCTCCATCAACATTTAAATCAGGACGCAATTTTTTTGCGAGCTCGGCCGCTTTTTTCATTTTGTTTGGCGTACCAGGGGCTCCGCTAAAGTTTGAAAAGCTGAGCATCGCCACGCGCGGTTTTTGTCCGAAGTATTCGGCCACTTGCGCCGTCTGCAGGGCAATTTGAGCTAATTGCTCAGCAGTTGGATCGAAGTTAACGGTGGTATCAGCAAAGAATAAAATTTTATCGTCGGCTAGAATAATGTTTAAACCCGCGGGCACGGCTCCCTTAGCTAAACCAATCGTGTGTAAGATCGGTTTAACCGCTTCCGAATAATTAGTGGTCGCACCGTTAATCATACCGTCGGCGTCACCTTGATCGATCATCATCGATGCAAAATAACTTGGATCATTCATTAAACGTTCGGCTTCTTTGATATTGATACCTTTGCGTTGACGACGGTTACAAAGTTCTTGTGCATACGCTGCAAATTTTTCGTGGTAAGCCGGAGTGATAATCTTAATGCCAGCCATATCGATCTCATGAAGTTTCGCTTTTTCTAAAATACGCTCTGGGTAGCCTAATACGATTGGTTCACAAAGATTTTCATCCACGCACTGACGGATGGCTTTCAGTATTTTTGAACTGGCGCCTTCGGCGAAAACAATTTTTGGTAAATGACCAATTCGTTCTGCATTTTGATGAACGCGGTTGACGGCAGAGCGGATAAATACTTTACGCGGGCCCTGAATTGCCTCTAACTGATCGTGATATTTATTCCAATCAGTGATGGGCTTGGTGGCTACTTTTGAATCCATCGCGGCTTTTGCAACCGCGGGAGCAACCCAAAGTAAAACGCGCGTATCAAAAGGTTTTGGAATTAAATAATCGCGGCCAAATTTAAATTTTTGACCGCCGTAAGAAGCCGACACATCGTCGGTTACATTTTTACGAGCTAAATTAGCTAAGGCATGAACCGCCGCTAATTTCATTTCTTCATTGATCTGCGTTGAGCGCGTATCTAAAGCTCCTCTAAAAATTGAGGGAAAACCTAAAACGTTATTTACTTGATTTGGATAATCTGAACGGCCGGTGGCAATAATTGCATCGGGGCGGGCGGCGCGGGCCGCGGCCGGAGTAATTTCTGGATCGGGATTAGCCATCGCGAAAATGATTGGGTCTTTCGCCATCAGTTTTAACATCTCGCCGGTGACGGCGCCCGCAACGGAGAGGCCGATGAATACATCGGCGCCGTTAAGGGCTTCAGTTAAAGTTCTTTTCTCGGTGCTATTGGCAAATAATTCTTTATATTTATTCATGCCGTTTTTGCGACCTTTATAAATAACTCCATTACTATCACACATTAAAACATTTTCTACGCGCACGCCAAGGCTAATAAAAATTTTCGCACAAGAAATGGAAGCGGCGCCGGCGCCATTAATCACTAACTTGATGTCAGATAATTTTTTACCGATAATGTGACAAGCATTCAATAATGCCGCTCCGCTGACGATCGCCGTTCCGTGCTGGTCATCGTGAAATACCGGAATATTCATTTCTTTTTTTAAAGTCTCTTCAATTTCAAAACATTCCGGAGCTTTAATGTCTTCTAAATTAATTCCGCCGAAAGTGGGTTCAAGTGTACGAACCGCCGCAATAAATTCTGCGGGTGATGAAGACTTTACTTCGATATCAAAAACATCGATGCCGGCAAAAGTCTTAAACAAAATTCCTTTGCCTTCCATCACAGGTTTTGAAGCCAGTGGACCAATATTCCCTAGACCAAGGACAGCCGTACCATCTGAAATCACCGCAACTAAATTTCCCTTTGAAGTATAGTCGTAAACTTTTTCAGGATTTTTTGCGATCTCTTTGCACGGTGCGGCTACGCCTGGAGAGTAGGCCAGTGATAAAGCTTTTTCCGTATTACATTCTTTAGTGGAGACAACTTCGATTTTTCCTGGACGCCCTTTTTGATGATACTCTAAAGCTTCTTTATCAAAGAGCTCTCGGTCGAGCGCGATTTTGTCTGCTGTTTTCTCTGTTGTTTTTTCCAAATTCAACCCCATTACATCTACGACTTTCGCCTAACTAGGCTAAGCGGTTTCAATTTTAAATTAGAGTGATTAGTCTATTGCCGCCAGCCGAAAAGCACAATTTTCTAGAGAGGATTGCTAGACGGCGTCAATTGCAAGTATAGATTTTCAGGGGTAATATAGAGCGTTCTTTATTCATTTACACAGGAGTTTAACATGAGCACGCAGCAAAAGCTTCCGACCGATGTAGTTATTGTCGAAGGAGTGCGCACTCCTTTCGCTAAGTCAGGCACAAAATTAAAAACTGTGCACGCGGCCCAGCTAGGTCAAGCGGCATTAAAAGAGTTAATCGCACGAACAAATTTAAATGTGGATTTAGTCGATGAAGTGATTATCGGTAACACGGGTTCGCCATCCGATGCGGTTAATATTGCGCGCGTCGTAGCATTAAATTCTGGTATTCCACAAAAAACTTCTGCCGTTACTGTTCACAGAAATTGTGCATCGGCTTTAGAAAGTATTACTTCAGGTTACGAAAGAATTAAATCGGGAACGATGGAAATGGTGATCGCGGGCGGCACTGAAAATATGTCGCAGATGCCACTGTTAATGCCACCCGCAATTACCAGTATCATTGAAAGATTAGGATCGGCTAAAACGGGCGGAGCAAAAATTTCTGCATTATGGGATTGGTTTAAAGCGGATCTTTCGCAAATCAAAGAAATGGCGACCACCGCTCCGTTGCAAAAAACAAAATATAAACCCATCATTACTTTAGCCGAAGGTTTAACCGATCCTTTTGTTGGCATGAATATGGGAATGACGGCGGAAGTAATCGCGAAAGAATTTAATATTTCTCGTCGCGAACAAGATGAGTACGCTTTAAAATCTCATCAAAAAGCAATCGCGGCGAAGGCGAAATTGGCGGAAGAGTTAACACCGTTTTATTTGCCCCCGAATTACACGGAAACAATCACGGAAGATAGCGGTCCACGCGAGGGACAAACGATTGAGGCTTTGACAAAATTAAAACCTTTCTTTGATAAAAATACGGGTTCAATTACCGCAGGTAATTCATGTCCGATCACCGATGGCGCGGCAATGGTTTTATTAATGTCGCGCGCGAAAGCCGATGCGTTGGGATACAAACCAATCGCTCGAATTCGCGGTTACGCATTTGCGGGGCTAGAGCCGGAGCGTATGGGAATGGGTCCGGCGTATTCGACACCGATCGCATTAAAACGTGCGGGTATTACCATGAAAGATGTTGGCTTAGTTGAATTAAATGAAGCTTTTGCCGCGCAAGTCATGGCAAATCAAAAAGCTTTTGATTCAGATGCTTTTGGACAAAAAATTGGTTTACCAGGAAAAATCGGCGAACTACGCACAGATATTTTAAACGTTAACGGCGGCGCGATTGCATTAGGCCATCCAGTGGGCGCAACGGGTACGCGCTTAGTATTAACTTTGATGAAAGAAATGCGTCGTCGAAATATAGAATTTGGATTAGCTACTTTATGTATCGGTGGCGGCCAAGGTGGATCAATCATTATCGAGAACGAAGGGTAGTTCAAATGTCAGCAATTTTAGTTTCAAACCAGAAAATTGGCGCCTCAGAGATTACGGTTTTAACTTTTGATCTACCGGGAGAAAAAGTAAATAAACTTTCAACTCCGGTGATGACTGAACTTAAAGACCATTTAGAAAAAATCAAAACCTCGGGCACAGCCTTTGTCATTTTTAAATCGGCCAAGCCAAAAATCTTTATCGCCGGAGCGGACATTGAAGAAATTCAAAAGCTTACGACGAAAGAACAAGTGGAAACCGCAGTTAAGCAAGGCCAAGACATTTTTAATATGATCGAAGATCTACCGATGCCAACGATGGCATTGATCAACGGCGCGTGTGCGGGCGGCGGTTGTGAATTAATATTATCTTGCGACTACCGAATTGCGACCGAAGATTCTTCGACGCGCATTGGGTTACCGGAAACCCAATTAGGAATTTTACCGGGTTTTGGCGGAAGTATCCGTTTACCGCGCGTGGTGGGTTTACAAGCTTCTTTAGACGTAATTTTAGCAGGTAAATTATTGAACGCTAAGAAAGCGCAAAAAATTGGCTTAGTCGATTACGTGGTTCACTCGAATTTAATCGAAAGCTTTGCCGCTAGCCAAATCGAAAAAATGATTAAAGACGGTAGCAAAAAACGCCGCAAAAAATTTCAACCTAAAGGTTTAGTTAATAAACTTTTAGAAGGAATATTCAAGGGCGTCGTTTTCAGCAAGGCCAAAGAAGGCGTGATGAAAGCAACGAAAGGTCATTACCCCGCGCCTTTAGCGGCTTTAGAAGTAGTTAAAAAAACTTATGGCATGAGCGACCGCACAAAAGCTTTAGAGATCGAGCGCGAACATTTTAAAGTTTTAGCGCTGACCGATGTCTCTAAAAATTTAATTCACGTTTTCTACTTAACTGAAATGGTTAAAAAGCAATCGGGCGTGGCAAACGCGCTGGTTAAAGGAAAACCAGTTAAGCACTTAGGCGTTTTAGGCGCGGGTACCATGGGCGGCGGCATTGCCTATGTGGCTGCTGATAAAGGCATTGATGTACGCGTAAAAGATATTTCCTATGAAGCAAATGCTAAAGCATTGAAACACGCGCGTGATTTATGGGCGAAATTAGCGAAGAAAAAAGTAATTGATAATTACCAATTCACGCAAAAGATGTCTTTAGTTTCAACCACCGTTGATTTTTCTGGTTTTAAAAATATCGATGTGACGGTGGAAGCCATCGTGGAAATGATGGATGTAAAACAAAAAGTAATCGCGCAGACGGCTGCAGAGATGCGCAATGACGCGATTATCGTAACGAACACCTCGTCATTAAGTGTAACGGAAATGTCGAAAGGTCATCCTCGTCCAGAGTTTTTTGCGGGAATGCATTTCTTCTCTCCGGTTCATAAAATGCCGCTCGTGGAAGTTATTCGCGGATCTGCTTCATCAGATGAAACGATCGCAACGGTTTTTGAATTAGCGAAAAAAATGGGTAAAATGCCAGTGGTTGTAAAAGATGGGCCCGGTTTTTTAGTAAATCGTTTATTATTACCGTACATGGCCGAAGCCGCATTTTTATTAGCGGAAGGCATGAGCGTTGAAACGGTTGATAAAGCTTTCGTTTACAAATTCGGTATGCCAATGGGACCATTTGAATTAATGGATTCTGTGGGAATTGACGTGTGTGTGAAAGTATTAAATATTTTCAAAAAAGCATTCTCTGACCGTGTGGAAATGCCACCGTTGATGGAAAAATTAGAGAAAAATAAAACTCGTTTAGGTCAAAAAACGAACTTGGGCTTTTACAAATACGAAAACGGTCGTAAAACGGAAGTCGACCAATCAATCTATGCCGAGCTTGGTTTATCATCTCCAACAAATCCACTCAGCGAAGAAGAATGCCGCGAGCGCTGTGTATTTGCGATGGTGAATGAAGCCGCTTTAGCATTAGATCAAGATAAAATCGTTGAAACTCCCAATGAGGTAGATTTAGCGATGATCATGGGTACGGGCTTTCCACCGTTCCGTGGTGGATTACTTAAATACGCCGATAGCGTGGGTGCAGATTATATCGTGCAACGACTAGAAAAATATTCAACCGAGCGTAAAGCAAATCGTTTGAAGCCAACTTCAAAAATGAAAGAGCGCGCTCAAGCTAAAGCAAAGTTTTACAACTAAGTAGATGCCTGAATTAGCCGCCGGTTATTTACTCGGTTTTATCTGTACTTTATTGTTAGTGGGTTTGCATATTGTTTTGCAAACTCGCAAACAAAAATCGAAAGCCATGCGGCAACTGCAATCCAATCTAAAAAAAATAAATCTTTTCTGGAGCGACAGCGAAGCCGATCTGAAGCCCTATTCCGCTGGGGCAGAAAAGTTAGATGCGGAAAAATCTTTGAAATCGATTCTTATTTCCGGAGCAGGTTTTATTTTTCTATCGTGGTTTGGTTTTTTATTTCAATTTATATTAATGTTGTCAGTTCGGTTCTTAGCCGTAAAACGTTTAGAAAGAAATTTATTTAATAGCGAATTGGCAGAAATAGAATTAAGTACCGAAATGATTCAACAAAAAGTTCAAAGCATAATTCGCATATAAAGTAATAGTTTCTGCGATGCCGGTTTAATAAAAGCACTTCCGGGCGTACGAAGGGTCGTGATATCGGCCACCGCACTTAAACCAAATTTATATGTTTGCCCGGCATAACCCAATCCTAATTTAATATCGGGGCTTAATGTTGCGTAACTACTTTCTTCTTTAACTTGGCTATCATTTTCATAGGTATAAAGCCCAAGCGTACCCATCACATCCAGCATGGCGCCAATAAAAAAGTGATTGTCATTCACCCAGTAGCGCCCGGCACCTAAACCCAAGTTTAAAGAAGAAACTTTTAATTTTCTTAGTTTTTCTAAGTCAGAATTGATTCCCGCATTTTCTTGAATCAATAGCGATGTGGGGCTATCCATTTCGTGTTGCTGTAAGCCGCCAATTAAATAAATTTTACCCGCACTGTTTTTAACTTCATCTGATTGATCCATTAAGGCCCCTACGGAAAAATCGCTATCGGTTAAAGCGTAACGACCCATTAATCCGTAATGGCGAAATTTTAAATCGGGGAATAGTTGGATTAAATTAGTGTTAGCAGTGTAAAAGCCCTGGTAAGTTTGATAGTAAGTATCTAATCCCCATTTTCGGTTGTGATACCCTAACTGCACATCAAAATAATTTGTTGTGCCTTTTTGCGGATCTAAATCTTTCGATGAACTTCTAAACGATGCACCAATCGAAAAATCACCGTAGCCTAATCCGAAGCGGCTGACTCCAGCCATATTCGGTTCGTATTTAATTGGAGCACGGCCGCCGCCAATTTCTTCAATATTAAAGCTGAAATTTTCTTGTCCAAAACCTAAGATGGTCGATATTTCAGTTGCGCACGCAGGGCTAATCTTACAAAATAGTAGAATGAAGCCAATGACCCTAAAATATAAGTTAAGCGTTGTAATCACATTATTAGTTTTGATACTAACTTTTGATCAGGCAACTAAAAAATGGGCGGTCCAGACGCTGATGGGGCAAAGCCCGCATTATTTTTTAAATGGCTTATTCCAATTTGTTTACGCCGAAAATCCCGGAGCTTTTTTGGGGATAGGTGGCGGATTATCGCGGGAAGTACGTTTTGTCGTTTTTGCGTTAATTGTATTTTTTGGTTTAGGCGGCATGCTTTGGTATTTATTTAAAGGAGAAAAATCTCGTTTAAATCTTTTTGCATATAGTTTTATTTTGTCGGGCGGCTTTGGAAATTTATGGGACCGAGTGATTCACGAAAGTGGTCACGTGATTGATTTTATGTTGATTGATATTTGGGGTCCCATCCGTACGGGTGTTTTCAATGTGGCCGATATGGCAATCGTCGCGGGGGTACTTCTAGCAATTTACGGAGAAATTCGTTACAAAAAGTCGAAAGCTGAATTTGAAAGTGTGAAGTAATCCTTTCAGTTACCAAATATTTTTTTTGCAACTCGGTACGTATTTGCATAGGCTTCAACACTTAGCTCGATCGGGTTTGCGTAACCACCGCCAAGCGCCAAGGAAATCGGAATTTGATTTTCTTTGGCGTAAGTTAAAACTAATTCATCACGTTTGATTAAACCTTCAAAAGTCAGATTGAGCAGTCCTAGTTTATCTTCCTTCAATGCATCAACCCCCATTTGATAAAAAATAAAAGTGGGATTAAATTTTTTTACTTCCTCTAAACCAATTTTAAGATTTTCCAGAAACAAATGATCATCAGCTCCCGAAGGTAAGGCGATATCTAGGTGCGAGGCTACTTTGACAAATGGATAATTTTTTTCTCCGTGCATGCTGAAAATAAATATTTCCGGATCATTTTTTAAAATGCTCGAGTTGCCATTCCCCTGATGAACATCTAAATCAATAATCGCAATTTTTTTAGTAAGATTTTTTTTAATTAAATATCGAGAGGCAACCGCGATATCGTTAAAAACACAGTAACCTTCGCCGCGATCGGCATGGGCGTGGTGGGTTCCGCCGGCCAGGTTTCCGGCAATTCGATTTTGCAAAGCTGATTTTGCGGACTCGAGCGCCCCGCCAACCGTGGCACAGCTTCTCTGGTAAAGCTCGAAGCTCCAGGGAAAGCCAATTCGCTTGATTATTTGTAAATTAACTTTACCGGTTTTGATGGATTCAATATAATCAGGCGTGTGGGCTAAACTTAGTAATTCCTCAGATATCATGGGACTTTTCTGCAGTTCATCTTCAGTGATAATATGATTAATGATTAAGTAGTCACGAAGCATTCGATATTTTGACATGGGAAATCGGTGATCTTCAGGAAGTGGTAGAGTATAATGATCAGAATAATAAACGTGCATCGAAAAACCTCTTGTTTTTTTATATATAGGTTTGGGATGATAAGCAAATGAATCAAATTCGAAAATTAACTCCACGTTTGTTAATCGCGGCCGCTTGTTTTTCAACTCCGCATAAGGGGACTTCTGTGAAAGATAAAAATATTTTAAATGTCTTTGGTAAACCCTTAATCAGCTGCGGTGAAAATCCCAAAACTGGGTACTACCGTGACGGTTTCTGTTCAACCGGAGCTGAAGATTCTGGGATACATGTTGTGTGTGCGGTCGTCACCACTGAATTTTTAGAGTTTTCAAAAAGAAAAGGCAATGACCTGATCACCCCAAGACCCGAGTACGACTTCAAAGGGTTAAAGCAAGGAGACCGTTGGTGTTTATGTGCTTCCCGTTGGAAAGAAGCTTTCGATGCGAACGTCGCACCACCCGTTATTTTAGAGAGTACTCACCAAAAAGCTTTAGATATTATTTCGATGAAAAATCTAGAAACTAAATGTCAAAAATAGAAATCAATAAACACTAGAATGAGCCGCTTGACTGTCAAAACTCTAGTCAGCTCAGTGACCTCACGCGCACCTATTTTTAAATCGTACTGTTTCATCGCTATTGTCTCATTTGCAGACGTAATTTATTAAAGTGTTTCATCATGAAATAGAAGTTTGGCACCGTGATTGCCTAATAGCTAAGTAGGAGACTTTATGAAAAAAATCTTACTTGGCTTAGTTCTTTTAGGATTCACCGCTTGCGAAGCACCAAAAAAAACGGTTAGCGCAGGTACAGTTGGCAGCGTCGAAGGCGTCGTGGGTGGAATTTTAAGTGGAATTCAGTGTGCGCAAAGCACTTCATCAACCCAAGGGATTATTTATGAAGCTACGCAAGTGCAATATGCCGCGGGCGATGCGCAGGGAAGTTTCGAAGATCGTGCTAAAGCTTTATTAAGTTCAGCCATCATGCCGCAAGAAATTGGTTCAATCAGTCCAAATGCCAACGCTTCAACGGGAGTTCGTTTTGTTGGTTCATTGAGACTTGATCAATCAGGAAATGTATTAGGTGCGCAGTCAAAAATGACAATCAGTTTTTACGATAGCATTTGGCTTTCTGAATACTCTTATAATTCGAGTGCACGTGGAATTGACTTAGCTTTTGACCCCACTCGCTCGGGGCAAAGCATTAGCGGTAATTTCAATCTTCAGACTGGTGTAGGAACTTTAATTCTAAAAGATGCTTACGGTGAAATTCGCTTTGAAGGTACGATTGGTGCCCAGAATTTCAGCGGCTTAGTGAAGTTTCAAAATTCTCAAAGCGTAGTTGGCACGATTGCAAAAGGAACTTTAGGTAATTTCTCGATCGCCCGCTGTGCAATCGTTCAGTAATCGCTTCGCGTAATAATAGTTGAAAATACCCTATAAAACCGATTGAATCAGAGGAGTGATCGCAAATCATTCCTCTTTTTATTTTTTTGATGAATCTTCTCTAAGTGTTGTGGCTGGTGGCGCATCCGCGATTGATCGGCCAAATCTGCATGTTCATAGTTTAGATGAAGCTGAATCTTTCCTGCGAAGCTACGGTTATAAAATTTCAAATCCCGAACATTTAGAAAGACTATGGTATTTTCACCGCCGCGCTTTAGTTTTGATGACAGAACGATTGAAAATTAATTTTGAAGAGATTCCGCAGCAGGTAAAAAATAAAGAAGAGCTTAAAGACATACGTTTTTTACTCATTTATGCTTCACAGTCCGAAGATAGAAATTTACAGAAGTGGTCGTGCGCTTTACTTCGTTGTATGCACGTCTTTGTTCACGCTGAGACTGATTTATTCAGTTCATTCTCGGACGAGATCCAAAAACAAATTCTAGCACCTTTTCAACAAGCCGTCGTCCAAGAAGATACGTTATATCTTAAGTCGTTTCAAAAAGAAGGTCATCACCGGGTTCAGCTTTTAGATTTTCAGACGAAGCCATTTAAGACTTCGACCAGTACCGTTATTAAGTTACTCGCGCGTCCAGAAGCACTGGCGATGAAGATCTTTGATAAAATCGGAGTGCGCTTTGTAACGCGTTCGGTGTTCGATTCTTTTCAAGTCATTCGTTTTTTAGTCGAAGAAAATATTATTAGTTTTCCGCAAATTATGCCTGACCAATCATCAAACAATATGTATCCGGTCGAAGAATTTTTAGACGTCTGTAATAAGCTCATGAAAAAACATGGCGATGATCAAAAATTATCTTCTGAAAAAATTGATCGTTTACTGGCGCAAAGATTAAAATCTAGCCAGTCGGCTTTTTTAGGTTTGTTCCGTAAAGATAATCCATTTTCATCGCAGGATTTTAAATACATTAAATTTATTTCGCGCCAGTTGATTCAGGTCAATTCAAGCATTCAGGGTGGAAAAAGTTTTAGTTTCTTTTATCCATTCGAAGTGCAGATCATGAACGAAAGTTCATTTAAGATGATGCAATCGGGTGATTCAGAGCATACGGCGTATAAAAATCGCCAAGTCGAGGCAGCTGTAAAACGCTTGTTTCCGGAATGAAGATATTTTCATTGATCCGCGCGCTCATGGTTGCAATTCTTTTCCCATTGACCGTATTAATCATGGGACCAATCACGATCGTATTACATGTTATTTTTCAAAACCGTAAATTAGACGACGCCATGATTATGGCATGGGGACGCATCTGTTGCCGGATGTCAGGTGTACGTGTGCACGTGATTGGTTTAGATTATATTCCAAAGCAGGCATGTTTATTTTTATTTAATCATTCTAGTTTTTTTGATGTATTTGCGTTGGCGGGCTACATTCCCGGAATTCGTTTTGGTGCGAAGGCTGAGCTTTTTAAAATTCCGGTATTTGGCCATACAATGAAGGCTTTGGGCACTTTACCGATTGCCCGGGCCAACAGAGAAGAAGTTTATAAAATATACGACGAAGCTAAATCACGTTTTGTAAAAGGTGAAATGTTTGCACTATCGCCCGAGGGTGGGCGTTTCTATGGACCGCAGCTGGCACCATTTAAAGCGGGGCCTTTCGTATTCGCGATGTCTGCGCAAGTGCCGATTGTGCCCGTGGTGATCGTTGGCGCCACAGACGTTTTGCCTAAAGGACAATTTCTATTTAATAAAGATCACTGGTCGGCAAAAATTGAATTACATATTTTAAATCCAATCGAAACTAAAAATCATTCAAGCGAAACACGTTCGCTATTGCAAAAAGAAGTTTATCAAAAGATGAATAATGTTTGGGTAGCGAATTTTAGTAAAACGAATTAATTTCTTACGACTTTCCAGTCTTGGGCAAATAGCGGGCTTTCCATTTTAATTCGTTTATTACCCGTATCAATTTCAATTTTTAAACGAAAAGGCGAGCGAGTTTCAATGCGCTTTACTTGTAGTTTTTTTGGAAAAAAACCTAAAGAGTACTCAATCGCCGAGGCCATTTTATCAATCTGAATATAATTATCAAAACTGCGTCCGCCGTCGATGCTGCGAAATTGGCCAACGAATAACATCACATCATTAAAGTAATAAACCGGTCCGTTAAAATCTGTGAACTGAGAAATCTTTGTCCAATGATATCCATCTTCCGTCATAAAAACACCATGCGCCGATAAAATTCCCTTTAACGGATCTTTGGGATGAAACGAAACACTCGAGATTTCTTTTTTTAAAAGCTGATCAATCGTGTAAACTTCTTCCCTCAATACCGAAGGCTTCCACCAAACGGAGCCGTGTCCTTTCAGCGTGCTTTCAATCCAAGAAGGCTTTTGGTCAGTGATGATTTCAACCAGACTCCACAGCGGAATTTTTTGGTTGCTGGAGGCAATCAGGCCGCGCAAGTCGGGGGTCACTAAACCGCGAATTTGGCTTAGGTGAATTTTTTTATCGTCGACCGTAATCATCGAATCAAATTCGCGGCGCTTAACGAATTGCCATTTCTCTTCTGCGTAAATAACCGTCGCTAAATCAAATTTAGTAACGGCTTCTGATAGGCGTACATAGCCAGAATAATTTTTGTAATTAACTTTGGCGAAACCGTTTTCATAACTAATCGCCGTTAAAGAAATCCCTTGTGGAATGGTCGTTAAAACTTTTCCATCATCGCTAGGTATTTTTTTTAAGTAAGTGTCGGTTAAAGTAATTGCGATTCCGGTGTCGTAGGGGTCCGACGCTAAGTGATCCAGCGGGTATTCAACCTCGCGTTTTTTAATATCGTCGCGAACTTTAACAAAGTCTACATTGGCTTCTAAAACTTTAAACCTTTGCTTCGTAACCGGATCGATGACCGTGCGTGAAAGATGAACGGGACGAATTGGTTTTAATTCATGGGCCCGAAAGAATTGATTTTTCCATTTATAAAGCTTTTCTTTTGTAAGGCGGGCATTGGTTTGCTGCTTCTGAAGGGCTTTAATGCTGACCGAGCCCGAAGGGAAAAGGCTTTCTGGAGACTTAAAAAAAGGCACTTGAAGGGTGGACATGGCTTCTTTTCCACCCATTTTTTGAGGGGGTATTGCCGTAAAACCGATTTGTGCAATTAAAGAGATTATGACGAATAGCATCTAATCTAGTTTCAGAGGAGAAAACCATGCAATCAAGGCTAGATTTGGTATATTGCGCACAAAGGCTAAAGGAGCATTGTTATGGAAATTTCTTCAATTAAAAAAATTGGTGTTATTGGCGCTGGTCAAATGGGTAACGGTATCGCGCAAGTGGCCGCCGCACAAAATTTAGATGTAGTTATGTTTGATATCGCGTCGGGTTCTTTAGATAAAGGTCTAGGAACCATTGCGGCAAGCTGTGATCGTTTAATTAAAAAAGCGACGATGACGGAAGATCAGAAAAAAACTTTATTAGCAAAAATTAAGACAACCACTTCGATGAATGACTTAGCCACTTGTGATTTCGTCGTTGAAGCTGCTACAGAAAATATCGAGCTTAAATTAAACATCTTTCGCCAGCTGGATGAAATTGTTCAGAAAGATGCCATTCTTACTTCAAATACTTCTTCGATTTCGATTACTAAGATTGCCGGCGTAACAAAGCGGCCTGAGCAAGTTGCCGGAATGCACTTTATGAATCCAGTTCCATTAATGCAATTAGTAGAAGGTATCCGCGGTTTACAAACTTCGGATGAAACTTTTAAAACCACGCGCGCTTTAGCAGAAAAATTAGGAAAAGTTTTTGTTGAATCAACTAAAGATATGCCGGGCTTTATTGTCAACCGTATCTTGATGCCGATGATTAACGAAGCCGTCTACACCCTGCACGAGGGAATCGCATCGGTTGAATCAATCGATCAAGCCATGAAATTAGGAACGAATCAGCCAATGGGTCCATTCACTTTAGCGGATTTTATTGGTCTAGATACTTGTTTAGCAATCATGAATGTTCTGCACGACGGGATGGCTGATTCAAAATATCGCCCTTGTCCGTTGTTAGTAAAATATGTTGAAGCCGGATGGTTAGGTCGTAAATCAGGCCGCGGCTTTTATAAGTATGCCAAATAACTAACTACGCTCAATAACTAACGTCTAAAAAGTAAGCTCTAAAAAAGGATTCAAGAAAATGTCTTTTCAGTATCAAAACATAAAATTAGAAAATAAACAGCCGGGTGTCTGGGTAATGACCATTCATCGTCCGGAAGCTTTAAATGCATTGAACGCGCAAATCTTAAATGAGATGGGCGATGCCGTTCGGCAAATTTCGGAAATGAGTTTCGAAGATGCGAGGGCTTTAATTATTACCGGTAGCGGTGAAAAAGCTTTTGTGGCCGGTGCAGACATTAAAGAGATGATGGATTTAAACCAAGATCAAGCCGTGCAATTTGCGAAGCGCGGGCAAAGTGTTTTTTACGAAATGAATTTATTAAAAATTCCGGTCATCGCAGCGGTCAATGGTTTCGCATTAGGCGGGGGCCTTGAATTAGCGCTGGCGTGTGATTTTATAATCGCCAGCGAAAATGCAAAATTTGGTTTACCTGAAGTAAGCTTAGGGTTAATTCCGGGCTTTGGCGGCACGGTTCGTTTAACTCGGGCGGTAGGAATTCGTCGCGCGCGGGAACTCACCATGTCGGGCGAGATGATCAACGCCACGCAAGCTTTGCAAATGGGATTAGTTAATTATGTCGTGCCTTTAGCTGAATTACTTCCGGCGGCACTTCAGAAGTTAGAATTAATTTTAAGCCGTTCTCCGCTTGCGGTGGCTGAATCTAAAAAATCAATCAACCAGGCCTTTGATCTGGCAACGGAAGAAGCTTTGCAAAACGAAGCGCAAATTTTTGGAATGTTATTTACTTCAAGCGATACGCGCGAAGGTACAAAAGCTTTCGTTGAAAAAAGAAAACCGCTTTTTACAGGCGAATAAACCACCGGAGAGTAATTCCTTATGTATGAGCCCCAAGTTAGTAAGCCAATTAATAAGTCAGTTATGACGCCAAAAAATCCGGTGCGAGTTGTCACGGCCGCCGCCTTATTCGACGGTCACGATGCAACGATCAATATCATTCGTCGTATCTTACAAGATATGGGCGCCGAAGTTATTCACTTAGGTCACAACCGTTCGGTTCAGGATGTTGTAAAAGCTGTTTTACAAGAAGGTGCACAGGGCGTTTGTGTTTCGTCGTATCAGGGCGGACACATGGAATACTTCAAATACTTACGCGAATTATTAAACGCCGCGGGTGCTGATTACGCAAAAATTTACGGTGGCGGCGGCGGCGTGATCGTGCACGAAGAAAAACGTGAACTAGAAGCCAATGGCATCGCTCAGATTTTTCACCCGGATGACGGCAGAAAATTAGGCCTTGAAGGCATGATCCGCATGATCATCGATGGTTGTGATTTTGATATTATCGAGGCGGCGGCCGGCTTAGGCCAGAAAAAGTTCCCGAAGAAGCAAATTTTTGCGGACGACAAAGTGCCCTCGGTAGAATTAGGTCTAGCCTTAACGGCGATTGAAAATGGTCATACCGATATTAAATTAGATCAATTCTCGTTAACAAATTTCGCGGCTAAAAATAAAGCTCCGTTAATTCTGGGTATTACCGGAACGGGCGGCGCGGGTAAATCGTCATTGATTGATGAGTTATCACAAAGATTTTTAAATTCTTACCCCGGTAAAAAACTAGGCGTGGTTTGCGTGGATCCATCAAAACGTAAAACCGGCGGATCGCTTTTGGGCGATCGTATCCGTATGAACTCATTATCGCGCCCGAATATCTATATGCGTTCAGTCGCGTCGCGTGGTTCAGGAAAAGAGATCGCAAATACTCTTCCCGATATTTTAAAATTTATGAAGCAGTTAGATTTCGATTTTATCATCGCCGAAACTTCGGGTATCGGCCAGGGTAATATGGCAATCACCGAGGTCAGTGATTTATCGATGTACGTGATGACTTCAGACTTCGGCGCACAGTCGCAGCTAGAGAAAATCGATATGATCGACTTCGCGGATTTCGTCGCGGTCAACAAGGCGGATCGTCGTGGGGCACAAGATGCTCTGCGTGATGTAACAAAACAGTATAAACGCTCACGTAAAATTTTCGATATCGAAACCAAAGTTCCGGTATTCTTAACCCAAGCTAGTCAATTCAATGATGGCGGGGTCAACCAGTTGTTTTTCTCGGTTGCGGACACGCTTGTAAAAAAAGGCGCACTTCCGCCCGTTGATGAAAATTTTAGAAAAAATATTCTATCCGCCGACGAACACGTGATCATCCCGGCTGAAAGACAAAATTACTTAGCCGAGATCGTAGCAACCCATCGTAAATATAAATCTCGAGTGAAAGATTTGTCGGATAAAGCATCGAAGTTAGGTGCGTTACATAACATTTCTAAAGATCTAAATTTAGATGCGGCTACCTTAGAAAAAAAATCTCTCGAATACAAAAAAGATTTCGAGGCCCAAGAAATTCAAGCTTTAGAAAATTGGGATCAATTACAAAAAACTTACGCAGCCGATGAATTGGTTTTCAAAGTGCGTGATAAAGAAATCAGACAAAATTTAGTTTCAAAAACCTTAAGCGGCACAAAGATCCGTAAAGTGGTTTTACCCAAATTTAAAGACTGGGGCGACCGCTTCCAATTCTTAAAAATGGAAAATATTCCCGGAGAATTTCCCTACACCGGCGGCGTATTTCAATTAAAACGCGCCGATGAAGATCCAAAGCGTATGTTCGCCGGCGAAGGCACGCCAGATCGTACGAACCGCCGTTTTCATTATTTATGTAAGGGTGAAAAAGCAAACCGCTTATCAACCGCATTTGATTCCGTGACTTTGTACGGACAAGATCCAAACCCACGCCCCGATATTTTTGGTAAAGTCGGCGAATCAGGCGTAAGCATCTGTACCTTAGAAGACATGAAAAAACTGTACGCCGGTTTTGATCTATGTGATCCAAACACTTCGGTCAGTATGACGATCAATGGCCCCGCGCCGATGATCTTAGCTTTTTATTTTAATACGGCGATTGATCAGCAGGTACAGAAAAAAGAAAAAGAGCTAGGCCGTAAGCTAAGTGAAGCAGAACACGCACAAGTTTCAAAAGCGACGCTGCAGCAAGTTCGCGGTACGGTTCAAGCTGATATCTTAAAAGAAGATCAAGGTCAGAATACGTGTATTTTCTCGATTAACTTTGCACTGAAGATGATGGGCGATATTCAGGCTTACTTTACTGAAAACCAAATCAAAAATTTCTACTCCGTCAGTATCTCGGGTTACCATATTGCGGAAGCGGGTGCTAATCCGATTAGTCAGTTAGCATTCACGCTTTCAAATGGTTTTACATTTGTAGAGTACTACTTAGCACGTGGTTTAAAAATCGACGACTTCGCGCCGAACTTATCTTTTTTCTTTAGTAATGGTTTAGATGCCGAGTACGCCGTGTTGGGGCGTGTGGCTCGTAGAATCTGGGCGATTGCGATGAAAGATCTTTATCAGGGTAATGAGCGCTCACAAAAGCTCAAATACCACATTCAAACTTCAGGTCGCTCATTACACGCGCAAGAAATCGATTTTAACGATATCCGCACGACCTTACAGGCTTTAATTGCGATTTACGATAACTGTAATTCATTACACACCAATGCTTACGATGAAGCGATTACGACGCCAACGGAAGAATCAGTTCGCCGTGCGATGGCCATCCAAATGATTATAAACCGTGAATTCGGGATGACGAAAAATGAAAACCCAACTCAAGGCAGTTACTTCATCGATGAATTAACAGAATTAGTTGAAGAAGCAGTACTTGAAGAATTCAAACGCATCAACGAGCGTGGCGGTGTTTTAGGCGCAATGGAAACTCAGTACCAGCGTTCTAAAATTCAGGAAGAGTCTTTATACTACGAACAGTTAAAGCACGAAGGCACTTTACCAATCATCGGCGTAAATACTTTTATTAATCCAAAAACATTGGCGGCAGATTACACTCCACCAAAAATCGAAATGGCCAGAGCTTCGCAAGAAGAAAAAAATTACCAATTAACCGAAGTGACGCAGTTTCAAAAAACTCATCAGTCACAGGCCGATATTGAAATTGCGAATTTACAAAAAGTCGCACTCGGCGGAGAAAATGTTTTCGAGGCGTTGTTAAAAGCTTCAAGACATTGTTCGTTATTCCAAATGTCGCAAGCCCTTTATGAAGTAGGCGGTCAGTACCGTCGTAATTTGTAATTAAAAAAAAGGCCGGGCAAATACCCGGCTTTTTCGAACAACAATAAGTCTAGAAAATTACATAGCATGGAGTCAAAAAGACTCGAAACTTTCTCATTCTGAATTCAGCGATTCGGCAGCGTAGTCTTTGAAAACTTGATTGATAAATTTAGACGAGTACCTGTTTGCTGAAATTGTTTTAGTCCCACAATGGATCCAGTTTTAGCTCTATGAATGATGTCGCTCGAGGTATTTTGTTCACGATCCTTACCAATTTCCTTGGAACACAGACCCATTTAATTGAAATGTAACAAAGTGCTACCCAGTTGCGTAAAACTTAGGTAAATCCTTCTAACGGTAAAAGTGCACTCACGGCTAACTATGTTATGTGGATATAGATTGGGCTCAGGTGCCACACATAACAAAGGAATAGTCCATGACAGTAGATAACACGAACAGTGTGATCGAAGACGCTACGTCTTCGAACCACGAAATCAGCGCTTCAGTAGAAGCAACAGTTGAACCCCGCCAACAAGCAACGTCAGCCATTGAAAGTAACGAAGATGAAGACGAAGAATTCGAAGGCGAAGAGTCTGACGAAATACCAGTTAATATTTTCGAATCTTGGGGCTTATCAAAAGAAGTTTTAAAATCCTTAGCAGAGATGAAGTTTACAAACCCAACTTCAATCCAAACTCAAGCCATTCCAATGCTTTTAACTCGCGAAAAAGATTTCGTTGGTTTAGCGGCAACCGGAACTGGTAAAACGGGCGCATTCGGTATTCCATTAGTTGAATCAATCGATGCAAAATCGAAATCAGTACAAGCTTTAATCATGTGTCCAACACGTGAATTAGCAACGCAAGTTGAAGCGCAAATTCAAAAAATTGCTAAATGGAAGGGTTTAAGTACCCTGACCGTTTTCGGCGGATCTTCTTACGATCGCCAAGTGACGGCATTAAAACGCGGTGTTCATATCGTGGTTGGTACTCCGGGTCGCTTATGTGATTTAGTTGATCGTAAGGTATTAAAATTACAAGACGTGCAAACTTTAATCTTAGATGAAGCTGATGAAATGATTTCAATGGGTTTTCAAGATGACCTTGAGAAAATCTTAAACGCCATCGGTACGGATGAGACAAAACGCAAATGGTTATTTTCGGCGACAATGTCTCCAGAAATTCGCCGTGTAGTTTCTAAGTATTTACCTGATTATGATAAAGTAGAAATTAACAAACAAGACTCTGAAAAACCAAATATCGAACAAATCTACTATACAATCTATCCAGATCGTAAATTACAGATGTTATCTTCGGTTCTTTACATGAATCCAGAATTCTACGGTTTGATTTTCTGTCAAACAAAACGTGAAGTGGGCGAGATCACTGAATGGTTAAAACGTAAATCATTTAAAGTCGATTGCATCCACGGAGATCGTCCTCAGCGTGAACGTGATTTCATCTTACAAGATTTCCGCAAAGGCCGTATCAAAATTCTAGTCGCAACTGACGTGGCCGCCCGTGGTTTAGATATTAATGATTTAACTCACGTTATTAATTTCTCATTACCGCGTGAAGTTGAAAGTTACACTCACCGTATCGGTCGTACCGGCCGTGCGGGTAAAAAAGGTTTAGCTTTATCAATCATTGCTCCGCATGAAGTACGTACTTTAAAACGTATTCAGCAAGTAACAAAAGCCGTGATGACTAAAGGTCTTGCGCCTTCGAATGACGAATTAAACTTATTCCGTGTTAAAGATGCAATCGCTTCTTTAAATGCGGTGGGTAATGACGAAATTTCAATTCGTGCCGGTAAGTTTTTAGATCGTAAAATGTCTGAGCTTAAAGAGATGTTTACTTTTGATTGCACAGTCGAAGAATTCTTAAAACGTTATTTAGTTTCTGATCACGCAGATATTTTTGAAAACCGCGAGACTTCAATGGATTTCGTTGGTGACGGTGTAGTACCTCGCGAAATGCAAGACTACGGTTCGCGAGATCGCGGTCCGGTAGGGCGAGATTCTTCAGGCCCTCGCGATGGATATCGCGGTGGCAATGGCGGCGGCGGATACCGTGGTAACGATCGCGGTGGATTTTCTGGTGGCGGCGGCGGCGGGTATTCTCGTGGCCCTCGTGATGGTGGCAACGGATTTCGCGGCGGCGGTGACAACCGTGATGGTGGTTTCCGTGGCGGCGATCGCAATAATTCCGACAACTACCGTGGACCTCGTAATGAGGGACCCGCTAAACCTTTCGTACGCCCGGCGTTCGTAGGTGAAGAGCGTAATGATTCGCGTGATTCAGCTCCAATGCGTGAGTCGGCTCCGCGCGAATTCGCTCCGCGTGAATTCGCTCCGCGTGAATTCGCTCCGCGCAGTGAACCACGTGGACCGGTTTCTCGTGATAAGTACAGCGACAAGGCTCCCGCAGCGGGTGCAAACGATCGTCGTCCGTTCGCGGCACGTAGCGATTCAGCTCCACGCACTGAACGCCCTGAATTTCGCGGCGGCGAAGCTCCGCGCAGTGAAGGCTTCCGTTCATGGAATGCTGACGATGCTGGATCTGAGCGCCCACGTCCACGTCGTTTCGCTGGGCCGATGAAACCCTCGGCGAGTCGTCCAACGACACGTAAGTAGTTATTTTAGTTTCAGTTATTAGTTTTAAAAACCACCAATTTTTAAAATGACGAAAGGCTCTGAAGAAATTCAGGGCCTTTTTTTTGGTTTATTTTTAAAATATATTTATTTTAGCCTGAAAAATGCAAAAGCGAGTTTAACTTAGCGCTAAGCCCTTTTTTGCTGTCAAAACATTCGACAATCTTGCATTTAATTTCTGATTTTACTAATTTGTCTCATTAAAAAATTGGATCATTAGGTCGGAGGCAATACCTATGTTAACTTCCCTTCGTCGTCATGGGGTCTTTTCTAGTTTCGGGGGAAACAATGAAATCAATCGCACTTATTTTAATGTTGCTTACTTTTCCAAAAGCCAAGGCTAATGAAATACGAAAAGCTGATTGCGCAAATCAAGCCGTCAAAGCCGCAGTAGAAGCTAATTATCGTGCTTTTGATGCCAGTACAAGCTCGTGCGGAGTTAAAGCCATTCAAGTAACTCAAGATTATGAGACACTTCTGGTTTGTACCTCGGACGAGACTGAAGTTATGGAGTACACGATTGTCTTAGGCAAACGTGCAGGTGAAGCATGCACAATAAGTAAGGTTACAATGACGAGCGATTCAAGCGCGCCGCATTTTGATTCTAGCGTTGGTCTTTTGACGGCAGTCGAGTGTTCGATTAGTTACGGTGATCGTAAGACCGCAGTTAAGTGTGAGTAATTTTTAAATTAAGCTATCAAAAATTTTATCGGCGCAGTTGATACCATCACAAGCCGCCGAAGTAATTCCACCCGCATAGCCGGCGCCTTCACCGCAAGGAAATAAACCTTGATGCGATACACTTTGCAAGGTTTCACTGTCGCGGGTTACGCGAAGCGGGCATGAGGTTCGGGATTCAACTCCGTAAAGCTGAGATTTGTCGGTGATAAATCCGCGCATGTTTTGATTGAACTTCTCTAAGCCCTCTTTAATTTTACCGTACATCAAATTCGGTAGTAACTGATCAAGGCGAATCGCCTTTACGCCCGATGGAGAAGATGTAGAGTTCAAAACATTCTTATCGGACTGATTTAAAAACGATAATAAATTTTGCGCGGGTAGTTCTTTTGTTCCGCCGGCCGATTGAATGGATTGAAAGGCCCGGGTTTCAATGTCACGACGTAATTTCATTCCGCCCATACGGTCATTACCGAATAGCTCATCGTGATTAATACTAACGACGATGGCCGCATTCGCGAAAGGTGAGTTACGGTTAAAGTTACTCATTCCATTTACCACAATACCGTCTTTTTCGGTGCCGCTGGACAGAACATAACCGCCTGGACACATACAAAAACTATAAACGCCAATACCCGTTTTATCATCGTGGTGAGCTAATTTATAATTTGCTGAGCCTAATTTAGGATGATCAGCAAAAGCGCGGTACTGAATTTGATTAATTTCTTTTTGCGGGTGTTCAATACGTAAACCCATCGCAAAAGATTTTCCTTCGACCAAAACATCTGAATCGATTAAGTGGTTCAACATATCTTCGGCCGAATGGCCCGTGGCTAATACGACGTGGTCAGAGCGATATTCATCGCCTTGTTCCGTGATAATTCCTACGACGGAATTTTTTCCGT
Source organism: Bdellovibrio sp. (assembly GCA_014376435.1). Taxonomy (GTDB): domain Bacteria; phylum Bdellovibrionota; class Bdellovibrionia; order Bdellovibrionales; family Bdellovibrionaceae; genus Pseudobdellovibrio. Next base: position 52,373 of record JACMRL010000010.1, read on the forward strand.
AGATTAATTTTTTAACTTGAGAATTATAATGGATTTCGCAGCCGTGCTGTTTTAAAAATTCACGCATCAGTGGAATCACGCGACGAATTTTATCTGAACCGACGTGCGGATTTGATAACCATTGAATTTCGGCGGGCGCGCCGAATTGTACCAAACGATTCAATACGTAAGGAATATGGTCAGACTTAATTCGCGTGATTAATTTTCCATCCGAATATAACCCAGCGCCGCCTTCGCCGTAGCAAACATTATTGCGCGGGTCTAATTCTCCGTAGCGCCAGTATTTATTAATTCCCTTGATGCGATCGGCTGATTCGCTGCCGCGTTCGAATAAGCGACAGGGAATTCCGCGCTCGACTAAGCGAAGGGCTGCGAATAATCCCGCAGGGCCTGAACCCACGATAATTGGTTTTTGAAAATTTGCGGGCAATTTTGCTAAACGCGGAAGTTCGAATTTTTCTAAGCTAAGCTCTTCGTTTTCACCAGCTACTTCAACCGTGTAAACAAAATGGGGAGAGTGTTTTTTGCGGGCATCAACGGATTGACGAAGAATGCGGTACGGGCCATGTTTAGCCATGCCGTGCTGAGGTAACAGCCAAGCTAAGTGCTCGGTTAATTCCTGATTAATATCTACTTTAAGGTCTTTAAAAATCTTCGACATGAGAGAAAGTTTATAGCAAGATAGTGCCATGTCAGCAATCACTCGATTTTTACCAAAGAACCATCTTAGTTATTTTGCGGGAAAACTTGTTCATCTCAAATTTCCGCCCTTTCTGTCGTGGCTTAAGAACTTAATCATTGAAAACTTTGCACAGGCTTACAAGATTGACCTAAATGAAGTCGAGTTTCCAATCGAAAAATACGATTCTTTGGGTGAATTTTTTATTCGTCGGTTAAAGCCGGGTCTTCGCCCGCTTGGTCAAACTTGGGCTTTAAATCCAGCTGATGCAGTGATCACGCAGGCCGCCGTGATGACCGATGGAAAATTGATTCAGGCGAAAGGTAAAACTTATTCACTACAAAACTTTACACAAGATCCCGAAGCGACTAAAAAGTGGATGGACGGAATTTTCCTAACTTACTATTTATGTCCGACCGATTATCACCGCGTGCATTCGCCGGTGACGGGTTACATTAAAAAAATCACGCATATTCCGGGAGCTTTGTGGCCGGTAAATGCATGGTCGACCGAAAATATTCACGAGCTTTTTTCAATCAACGAAAGAATTTTAGTAGAAATTGAAACCGATCGTGGACCCGTGGGCGTAATGTTTGTGGGTGCGACCAACGTTGGGCAAATTATTTTAACGTTTGATACATCAATCGTGGGTAATCAATTATTGTCGTCACTAAAATTCGAGAAAATTTATGATTTACCAGTGCAAAAAGGGGATGAGCTAGGTGCTTTCCGTATGGGAAGTACGGTCGTCATGCTTTACGCAAAAGGTCAGTTGCCAGAAGGTTTTGACCCAGGCACGCAGCTAAGCAAAGCAGTTAAAGTGAATAGTCCGCTAGCCTAAGCAGGGTAGCGGCATTCCGTTGCCGAAGTTTCCGCAATGGTCACATTTTTTAAAATAGGAATTTTTTTAATCATCCGATCATATATCCACTTCGCTAAAAGCTCTGAAGTTGGATTTTCTAAACCCGGCACTTCATTTAAAACTCGGTGGTCAATTTCGATTAATAAAGCCTTCATGGCAAAGCTGATTTCGTTATAATCCATTACCCAGCCTACTTTTGTATCTAGATCGCCCAACAAAGTTAGAACAATTTTAAAGCTGTGTCCGTGCATGCGCGCGCACGGGTGCGTGGATGGTAAATTTGGTAAAAAACGGGCTGACTCTATTTGAAAATGCTGCTTCAATTCATACTTCATAGTAGCTTTAACTTAAAGGATTTCCCATGGAATTGACAACACTTCATTTAGCGAAACAAAACTTTAAATTCTCGTCGGCGCATTTTTTGATTTTTGATGATCATAAGGCCGAAATGCTGCACGGGCATAACTACCAAGTTAAGGTCGATATTGTTTGCCCACCGGCAGAAGATTTTCCGCAAGACGGGTATTTTATCGATTTTAATGTTTTAAAAAAGCAAATTAAATCGCGCCTTGATCAATGGGACGAACATATTTTATTACCTAGTCAGCATAAAGATATGAAATATAAAATCAGCCTAGACGGAAAAAACTATGAAGTGCATTTCCGTGATCGTTTTTATTCTTTGCCTTTAAGCGAAGTGATTTGGTTAGAACTGACGAACACCAGCGTTGAACAACTTTCAAGTTTACTGGCCCATGATTTTTTTCACAGCTTTAAAAAAATCGGAGTCAGGAAAGTGCGCGTGACGGTCGAAGAGACACGTGGGCAAAGTGCCTCCACGCTGGTGAAAGATTAATTACTGTATTTTCATGCCGCTGGCGACTTCGTCGGCGGTCAATTCTTCTTTGATTCGGTAACTCCAAAAACAAATTTGCCCGGGCTGTTTAACCCAGCTGTCAACACGGTCTTCAAGGGATTGCGGAATTCCGTTACAGGAAGTGCTGCCAATGTCGGCGAAGTTTGTAACCTCACTGACTGACCAGGACCAAAAACTTTTTTCCCTTTTTGACCAATTACGGTTGAAGCCACTGGCTCCTTTTTGAACTTTTGCAAAAACAATTTGTTCTAAATTAGGGTGCGCTACTTGTTCGCGAGCTCGTAAAATCATGTCCGAATTAGTGATTTTTACGATGTAAGAATCACCACCTACTTGATTGGGGGCTACTACAAAATAAGCGGCCTTTACATCTGTCTTAGAAGCTTGCGGGTTAATGAGGAAGGGGCCTTCCGCGCCGGCACTATTTAAATTAAAACCAGCGTAACGTTGGCTTGCACTGACGCGAAGGTAAGCCCACGCAGTCATTCGCACGGGCGCTTTATAAATATATTTAGCCATTGGTTTAAGTGTAACGTTAACGGTACGAATCGTTTCAAATTTTCTATTCAGAAATTCGAAAGTAAATTGATTTGTGCCTGAGTAAAGATTTTCAACCCACATTTGGGCCTCCGCTAAATCGGACTTACGATAAGTCAAAATTCCACCTTCAAAGTGGTGAGCTGGGTAAATTTTCTTACTACAAATTAATTGGACTTCGACCAGGCCAGGCGCATTTAAATTCAGAATGCTATAACGCTCATCTGGACTTGTGGTCTTTAAATTAATTTTCATTAGACCTAGAGGCTTAATATTAATTTCACTTTCAGAAACAAATGAACTACGAAATTTTTGTAACCACACACGAAGGTCTGTATTCTGCAAATTTTTAATTTCTAGCTGCCCAGTATCGCAAGCTTGCGGCCAACGTAGTACTTCCGCTTCGGTAAAAATTGAAACGAATAAGAGACCTAAAATAAAGACCGCTTTTAATTTATTCATGCCTCTCAAATCGGGGTAAAAGTGAAGTTACTTAAACCCTAAACAAACAGAATGCATAAACCAGTCCATTCCTGGTCCCCAGTGGGTCGTTTGGCCTAGACTTTTCTCAGTGTATTTTCATTTAGAAGCCCCTTATTGAAAATGATTGTCAATTACGAGGAGTGGGCTGAAATAAGAAGTTCCTAACCCAGTCTTCTCTAGGAAATGTATGAAAACGATCATGATCGATAAAATTGAATCGCTAAAGAAAACCCCGTCTTCTGATGCGATCGTGCAAAGATTGTATGAATTAGGTTTACGTCCGGGAGTTGAAATTAAAATCATCCGCCGAATTTCTTTTGGAACTGTCACCGTGATTGAATATGGTCAAACACGCTTAGCATTAAATGAACAGGAGATGGCATGTCTACATGGGCATTAGTCGGTTCTCCGAATGCGGGTAAAACAACTTTATATAATTGGTTAACGGGTGCGCGCGCGAAGACGGTCAATTATCCAGGGGCCACCGTTGAATATAGTATGGGTCCGCTACGTTCGCAGCTCAGTCAAAAATTTGAAAACTTTCAAGCTACCATCATCGATACACCGGGGATCTATTCTTTAAATCCGCAATCGGAAGATGAAAAGGTCACTTACAATACTTTGTTCGATCAAAAAAACTTTCCGCACCAAATTGATGGCGTACTGATTGTGGCAGATGGCACGCAGTTAAACCGTCATTTAGTTTTAGCCGAGCAATTAAAATCGTCTGGCTATCCAGTGATCTTAATTGTGACCATGATGGATTTACTTGAACAAGAAGGTGCGGTTTTTAATCAAGAATTACTTAGAAAAAAATTAGATACACCCGTGGTTTTATTCGACGGAATTTTAGGCCGTGGTTTAGATCATATTATTTTACTGATGAAACAACCACAGCCCGCAAAATTAGAAATTAAAGCTCCCGTCTGGAGCATTCAAAAACAAGAGCAAATGTTGGAGTGGGCACAGCTTGCGGTGGATGCGGTCATTGTTAAAAAGAATAAAAGTCATAACAGTGCCTTGAAATTAACTGCAAAGTTAGATCATTTATTTTTACATCCGGTTATTGGGTTAATTATTTTTTTCTTATTGATGACTATTTTATTTTCTTCGATTTATTGGCTAGCTGCCCCCGTGATGGAGTTAATCGACGGATTTTTTGGTGCAGCCACCGAAAAAATTACGACGGCTATGCCGGGGCTGGTGGGTAACTTCTTAGGTGCGGGATTAATGGCGGCGATTGGCGGCGTCGTTATTTTTGTACCGCAAATTTTTATTTTATTTTTAGGAATCGGAATTTTAGAAGCAACGGGTTACCTAGCGCGCGTCGGAGCCTTGATTGACCGACCTTTGTCTGCTTTAGGTTTAGGTGGCAGGTCATTTGTTCCATTGCTGTCGGGCTTTGCTTGTTCGATCCCGGCGATTATGGCAACCAGAAATATTTCTTCTAAAAAAGAGAAACTAATCGCGCAAAGTATCATACCCTTTATGACTTGTTCGGCGCGTTTACCAGTTTACGGCCTGATGATTGGTTTTTTACTAGGAGATAGCCAGCCATTAAAAGCGGGTTTTATCATGGCGCTATTATATTTTGGTGCGATTTTAATTGGTGCCCTGGCTTCGAAGATACTTTCAAAAATTATTAAAGGTGAACTTCATTCTCGTTTAATGATGGAGCTTCCATTGTATCGTCGTCCGAGATTTAGAATTTTACTTTTACAATCTTTGTCCAAATCAAAAACATTTGTTTTCAGAGCAGGTCCAATTATTTTGACTCTAGCTTTGGTGCTTTGGTTTGGAACAACTTTTCCCCGTCCTCCGGTGGGGGTAGAAATGTCGGCCGCGCAAATTGCATCGCATAGTTACGCGGCGCAATTCGGGCAGGCGATTGAGCCCGTATTTAAGCCCTTGGGTGTGGATTGGCGCGTAGGCTTTGGATTAATTTCGGCCTTTGCCGCGCGCGAAGTATTTGTTTCATCATTAGCCTTGGTTTTTAATATTGAAGCTAAAGACGAGGCGCAGACCAAAGGTTTATTAAATGCCATGCGCGAAGCCACTTTTGCTGATGGTTCAAAAGTATTTACTGTGGCCAGCGTAACGGGAATTCTAATTTTCTTTATGATTGCGCTTCAATGTATATCGACCGTTAGTATTTTAAAGCGCGAAACTGGTTCGTGGAGGCCCGCCATTTTACAGTTAGTTATTAGTAATTTAGTTGCTTATAGCTTGGCGGCGCTAGTAGTGAACGCGCTAAAAGCCTTCGGTCTTTAGTTATTTATTTCTTTTATTAAAATAATACTTACGATACCAAGTAGAAGTTTTTTTCCAAAGAGAAAATAAACTCTCTTCCGGGAACATATTCACGCGAAAGATTTGGTAAGGAGCTTCTTCTAACTTCAATCCGCCGGTGTCCGTGTTGACGGCATAATCGTAGCCAGCATCAAAGGCGAATGCGGAAGCTTTAGGGCTGGTGATCCCGTAGGTAAATGCATAAGTATTAATCGTAATAGCGAATTCTTTTTCTAAGCTATCTTTAGAAGCTTTTAGCTCGTGAAAGGCCTCATCATCCGTCATTTCCGTGATTTTTTTATGCGAAAAACCATGCGAGCCAATTTCGAACGCGCTGGTCAGCCACTGCTGCCTTTCGGTTGCACTTATAATTTCGTGAGCCGGTTCATCGCTATTGATATCCCATTGATTATCTTTGATTGCCGAATTGGCTAATAAAAATAATTGTGAGCGAAAACCGTATTTTTTTAAAAGTGGAGACGCGTTTTCTAAGTTATCGCGGTACCCATCATCAAACGTTAAGATCAAAGGTTTTTTCGGAAATAAGCTAAAATCTTTTTCGCCGCGGCGAAATTTCGCTAATTCTGAAAATGTTAAACTCGTAAATCCGCGTATTTTAAAAAACTTAAGGTGTTTTTCAAAATTTTCTTTCGTTACAAAAATACGATGTTGTGACTCAATTTCAACACTTGGAATTTTGTGATACATTAATGTCGGGATCCAAGCCGGGTGGTTTCTTAAGAAAAAGGCTGATTCATACAGGCGCATAATTTTTTTACTTAAGTTAGCTAGCGAGAATTCTTTACTAGCTAAAACCGAAAGAATTTGGGTTTCTTCCCATCTAACCATGACGGCTAAGTCATTAGTAAAAGCTTCCGCGTTTAAAACGGGACCTGTTGATTTTAAATTGATGTCACCAAAATTTGATTTAATAGCTTGCGAAAAATTAGCCGGGCGAATTAAGCCGATGTATTCCGCTTCACCGAAAGCGATGGTCGGTACTCCGGCAATTAAAGCCTCCATGCAGACGCGGCCGGCGCCGATCACTAAATCATATTGTGCGTAAGTCAGACTGGTTAGTGAAGGAACATGAATTTCGTGAACTGACTTTAATAAATCAGCCGCTAATTGAAGGTCAGATTTTTTACCGCCGACTAAAGTGATTTCACATTCGCCCGGAACTTGTGACAAAGCCTGGATCACTTGTTCCGTACGTTGCTGTTTTGGGCCGGTGGTGCGCCCGATAATCGCAATTTTTTTTACAGCGCCAGCATTTTTCTTCATTTGTAAAAAAAACTGCTGATCGCTAATGCCATTTGGTAAAACTTTAATTCGCGTTTGCTCATAACCAAAATCTTTAATTAAATGCGAGCTTAAGTTTTCACAGACGGGAATAATAAAATCTCCGTACTGATTAAATAATTTTTTTGATACAGACGAATGTTGCTGGCCGTGCACCGTTGAAACTAATCCAACATTCAAACCCACACGCGCCCAGTAAGCTAATTTAGCCGCCGCCCTCGAGTGCGTATGAATAATTTGAATTTCATTCTTTTTTAAAAAATTTCGAAACCACAGAACGTTTTTATAAAAAACAATTTTAGATTTCGTTTCAACTTCTAAGCTATGACAAATGGCCGGGGTCGGAAAAAAGAAGCCATTTGAGACTTGAAAAACTTGGTGTTTCGCATTTAATTGCGAATTGGCTAAAGTTACGGCGTAAACTTCGGCTCCGGTTAAATGATTTTGCGACAGCAGATGAACAATTTTCACCTGTTCAGCTTAAATCAATTTAACGGAATATCAATCTCTGCTAAAGGCGAACAAGTCGCTAATGGTACAGCCGGAAATAAAGTCGAAACTTTCCAGTCTTTTTCATAAAGTTCAGACATCTGAGCTTGAATCTGTGCGTTTTCAAAGATAATGCCTAGCTCACGCGCTTGATTGATCGAGTTCGACGAAAAGTTCTCTGAGCCTAAGAAAAGCGTCTGGTGATCAACGTTGATGGTTTTAGCGTGGATATAAGGTACATCAACCGTAGCCGGAAACGGCATTCCGCGTACTTCAACACCTAAATCCATTAGCTGTTTTAAATTAGCGAAAGCGGCGGCGGGTGGCTTACTCATGCCACATTGGGAAGTCAGTAAGCGCACTTTCACATTGCGACCAACGGCGGCCTGCAGCGCTTTTTGAATTGTGGGTTGCCCCATATTTTCGATCCAAATCTCGATGCTGGTTTTTGCAGAATCAATTAAAGCACTTAGTTTGGCTTCGGAATTAATCGGGCTCCAGACAAGGTTAGGTTGAGTCAATTCCGGAGTGAAGTTTCCGTGGTTAGCGGCATTATTTAAATCAGAATTAAACACCGCTAAAATTTCGGCCACAATCGTTGGGTTCGTTACAAAAACTCCCATATCGCGCATTTCGCTAGAACGAGTGATAAAGTTCATCGTTGAAATAAAAGCGCGCTTCTCGTCGATCACAAACATTTTCCAATGCGAAATTGTAAAACCATCGCTGGCCGTGACGACTTTAATTTTTGCCGCATTCAACTGGGCAATAATCGCTGAACGTTTTGGATTACTCGTGCAGTATGAATCACAAATAATATTAACTGTAACACCGCGGTTTTTTGCCGCAATTAATCCATCTGCGATTTGTTGGCTTGAAATTCCGAAGATACCAACGTGAATACTTTTTTTCGCGCTATTAAATGCATCGATTAAACTTTGGTGATCTTGATCGGGAGTGACGACGTACTGAACATTCTGTAAGGGCTCAAGGTGATTTAAAAAAGAAGTTTGGCTAGAGGTAGCAGAAACCGATGCGCAAGATAAACTTAAGACTAAAACAATCGCCGTCGTGGCATTTTTCAAATTCAGCGTTATCACATGATCTCCATTGCAGGGGTTCAAGAGTTCCGATGAAGACTAATGTCTCTACTCAGTAGGCGCTGTGGCAACTAAAACACAGCGAAAGCGCAAATTTTGCATATCGTGATGCGCAAAATGCATAATAAAGTGTGGGGTAAACGGGCAGATCGAACTAGAAAGGGCCTTATGTTGACAGATGAAGTGAATTCTTTTAAATTTTTCGTTCACGTTTAAACGCACGTAAGTGCGGGAGTAGCTCAGTTGATAGAGCGATGCCTTGCCAAGGCATAGGTCGCGGGTTTGAGTCCCGTCTCCCGCTCCAATTCATTAGTTACTGAATTGGAGCTGTGATCCGCATTAAAAAAAATCAAACAGCTCTCAATCGTTAATATCACACGAGATCATCACTCCGCACTAAACATTACTAGCAAGGTTAAGTGTTCGACAAGCATCTAAAAAATTTAACAGAATCGTAGAGGTACTTAATGGCACCCAGCACAGAGCTCTGTTCAGGACATGGTTTGCTAACTTTAAGAATAGAGCGCGGCAGGTTAAAATATTCGATGAAGCCGCTATAAAGTTTATTCGAATTAAAAAAAATCTAAATTTACGTAAATCCTCTGAACTATCTTTTAGTCAGATTTCAAAGATTGAAAATGGGCTAAAACCTATAAATTTGGAATTAAGAAATCGAATTATGATCGCTTACGGTTATAGTCCAACAAGCTTTAAAAATTTGAGTACTGATCCAATAAGGTCAAAGGTTGTACCGATCAGTTACAAGTTAGCGATTCTATTAAATACATTAGAAGAAAGCCAAATCGAAAAAATATTTACCTATATTTAAATTTGTATCATTCAGGATCAAGAAATCAATAATAACAAACTAAATATTGGAGGTTCAAATGGACTCGATAAACTTATTCAGGCTGTAGCAGTGTTAGCAAAAGTTACCAAAGTCGTCGAGGTGATCTATACAGCGCCAAAAAGATTCTTATATTTCATAAATTCTTCTTCAAATGTCTTGGCAGGCTCTGTACCAGTTCAAATGAATTAAAAGGTCAGATAGGCTCCTCAACTCTCATCAAAGAACAAATTTCGGAATTTTTTGAAAAATCATAGACACTCATCGTTGCGTCGTGGATGCCGTCTTACCATCGTAAGGCTATTTCACTTTGGACTAAGGTTTAGCAATCGCGAATGACTACATTAAGCCGCAAAGAATTTTGTAGCTAAAGTCATGCGCCCTTCCAGCCAGCAGCAAAATTAGCTCTTTAGACCAGTTTCAATCTAAAATTACAAAAAAAATATTTTAAAAAATAGTTTCAGCTAAACTAGAGGTATCAAAAAGGGGTAAGGGCAATGAAATTAAAAGCAATTGTTGGGGCATTAAGTGTTTTACTTTTAACTCAGATAAGTCTTGGTCAAGAAGCTGTATTTGAATCTCACTCAAATAATTTTACGGATATTTCCTTACTGCAAATTCCTGAATTTCACCAAGTGAATAAGAATATCTATCGTGGTGGATATCCGCAAAACGGAGATTTAGCTGACTTGTCTAAGCAAGGTATTAAAACCATCATCGATATAGATAACGATTCAACTTTTGCGCAGGATGAACAACGAATTGCTGAGAGTTTTGGAATGAAATATATATTTAGTCCCATGTCAGCCTTCAGCGCGCCAGGTAATCAGCAAGTTGATTCGCTCCTAAAGAATCTGCAGGATGCTACTTTATTTCCAATATTTATTCATTGTAAACACGGGCAAGATCGCACTGGCGTTATTGTTGGACTTTATCGTTTTCAGGTTGACGGGTGGACGTCGCGGGTTGCCTATGACGAAATGCTCAAGTTTGGATTTCATCCAATTCTTAAATCACTTGATTCCTATTATAAAAAAAGAACAGCATACTAATTCAGAGGCGATAAGAACCGGAGAACCGAATTTATCTGAGGTTGAGGTTGGGTCAGCATTAGAAAGCGAGAAAGCAAAAAAGTTAAAACACCTACTCTGGGCCTTCCAGCGCGCGCCTTTTTTAACTAAAAAGCGTTACACGCGGTTATACGTTCGGTTCGAATTTACGTAGATGATTCTATCGATAAAGATATCCGGATTATAAATTTAATATTAAAATTTGGCTTTGCAGATACAGCACTCGGAGCTTTTTTTTCGTGCTTAGTACGTTTGAGTGAACTTGATCGACATTTTGCGTAAAAATAGAATCACGAAAAAACTTTCCTGAATATTTCTATCCAGGAAAGTGAATGAATTTTCTAAATCAGATTAGTAACAAGTAATTTGATTAATAACAGTAACCCAACCTTGTCCACAAATTGGAAGTTCGTTTTGAGCAAAGTAACTTCCGTTCCATTGTCCCAAACCGTAGTTACGTCCGCATTGAATACCGTGTGAAGTAGTTGAAAAGGCAGCACGGCTGTACGGATTTCCTGTTACAACTTGGCAAGCTGCGTTTGCGTTCAGCTCAGCAATGTCGTACGAGCGGGCATCGATTTCGCGGCCGATACCAACGCGAGCTCCGCAGGCAAATGCTTCACTACAAATAACAGAAGCTCCGCCGCCGTAACCTGGGCCTTGGCCATAGCCAGGTGGGTAACCGGGAGCACCGTAACCAGGTCCGCGGCCTGGAGGTCTGTGATATTCTACGTTCATCGATCGATCATGAGATTGTGCGTGTGCGGTGACTGCGCCCACTACAAGTGGCAATGCAACTGCAAGTAAAGATAAAATGCGTTTCATAAATTCTCCTTTTGGTTTTTTTTCTTCGCTAATAAAATATTAGCTTGATAAGTAATTGTTATCGCGTGCTTTAAAAAATGTCTAACGATAAAAAATTCAAATAAAAAATTAAAACCAAAAATTTTCGAGTCAATCAGTTTGAATTTTTTTTTGGAGTCATTGTGGGGTTATTTTTTGAAATCAACAGAAAATACTGGAGTCAATGTGAGACTTTTTAATTTTAATTTTTATTAAATATCGCTTATCAAGAAAATCAGAGTCACTAAGGAACTAGTTTTTTAAAATTGAATATTCTTTTATTTTATATTTTATGGCGATGCAGCGTCATAAAATGAGTAAGAAATTTGGTTTCAAAGTGACTCCAAAAAGCTAAATAGCTAAATGAACACTGGGGAATTGCAAAGCCAGTGCCACTTGTTTTAGAGCCACTAATCCTATTATATTTTGCAGCTACCTGAGTTCAAAAGAGGGTGCAGATTATACCAATAAATCGCTAATAATTGCGTCGCGAAAATTCATGGGTAAAGAGTAGTGGCCTTCGGCGGGTACCATATTTACTTTTGATTGTGGGATGCGGCGATTCATATCTTGAGTAAAGCGAACATGAACCACATCATCGGCGCTGCCGTGCCATAGGGTTACGGGGCATTTGATGCCCTTTAATGAGAAACCCCAAGATTTAGAATAAACTTTCATGTCGTGCAAAACTCCGGCGGGGCCCGCTTGCAATGAAGTTTTGATTGAACTAATCAAGGCGGGGCCTACATCCGGATGCTTAAAAACAATTTGGTCGGCCAAGGAGAAATTTTCTAATCCCGAGAATAAAAAATCATCAATCTTATTTAAACCAGATTTCCACATTCGGTTAAGTCCATAATTTAAAATCGGTGAGGGCACGAAATTACGAAGCATCCACGCTTTTTTCTGTGAAGCATTCATAAATTTAAAATTACGAATGGTTAAGGGCGCTACGCCAGCCACGGAAGAAATTTTTTCGACTCGTTCTTTTAATAAAAAAGCGATTGCCATGGCGTAAGGTGCGCCACCGCTGACGGAAAGAACTTTGATTTTATCTATTTTTAAATAATCGAGAAGTTGTTTTATCTGGCTAGCAAGCTTTAGCGGCGTCAGATTTTTTTGATAATCTGAGCGTCCATACCCCGGGCGATCAAATGAAATGAGACGAAAATCACTGAGATGGACGGTCGAAGTTAAAAGTTTTCCGTGCTCGGCACATCCTGGAAACCCATGTACCAGAAGTATTGTGGGTTTCGAGGCAGAGCCCCACTCTTGTAAAAATAGTTTTTGACTGGGTTTTCCGAAGCAGTATTCTCGGTCAGGATTTTTCATCTCTGCTAAACTAAACTTGATTACAAATCTGAGCAATGAATTATTTGATTTAGCGTATCTAAGTGACATCGCAGCCCTCTTAAATTAAATAGCGGCATATGGCGCACATTCAAAGAAGCGTGGTTCAGGCTACCAAGCTTGTACGTTAACGTCCGGGGAATAAAACAACACGGTCTTTGAAACGCTCGGGAATTTTGGCCGTTAATATTTTTGTAGCTTCAGGAGTTGGGTAGCGTGAACTTACGTGAATGATCACGATTTTTTCACATTCTAAAGTATCAAGTCGCGGAATGATTTCATCTAGGTGAGTGTGACCCCATTCTCGCGCGCTAGAAACGAGTTTACGCTCGTCCAGGTAAGTTGCCTCAAGAAATAAAACTTTTGATTTTTTAACCCAGTCACACTGATCTAGAAACTCGATTTGCGTATCCCCGGTAAAACTAACCAGCGGAGTTTCTAAATCGTCTTGTAAAGTAACCCCTTTATTTTTTAAATCGACGATTTCATTTTGGCTTAAGTTGCAAAATTCTTTTTTTAGTTTACGCTTTTTTTGAAAAAGCGTGTAACCTAAAGAATCGACCCGGTGAATTGTTTTAAATGGTTTTATAAATAAGTTTTGTCCGACGGGAATGATTTCATTTTCTTCCACTCCATGGAAGTGAAACTCATAAGTGTGCTTTTCAATCTCCATCCAGATATTCATAATTCTTTGCATCGGATCCACCAAGGATTTCGGCATGTAAAAATGCGCGGGTGCTTGGCTTGTCATCGCTTTTTGTGAAATGATGTAGGGAATTCCCGCCGAGTGATCTAAATGGCCGTGACTTAAGAAAAAATGTTTTAAGTTAAGCGAAAAAGGAAATCCTTGGGCTACGTCAAAAGCGAGTGATAATTCAGGCATGGCGATGCAGGTGCGGATGCCCGATAAAGACATTCCGTGAAATTTTAAATCACCATGTGACCAAGAGGCTCCGGCTTCAACTGACATTATTTAACCGTTATTTCTTTGATAGGTGTTCCTCGAAAAAATCATAGACGATGTCTTCATCGTACCACCAGGTTTTAATAATCCCCCAAAAATGTCCACTGGTGTAGTTGACTACTTTGGTTGGTTTCCAAAAATTTTTTAATTGCACTTGGGTCATGGTTGGTACCGTTTCATCTTCTAGGGCGATGGCCATGCCTAAAGCTTTATTTTGATATTGATTGCCCAGTTTCATTGGCTCTAATTGAAAAGCTTTATCTAATGCCAATCGGTATTCTTCGTCTGTTTTAAATTGATAACGTTCTTTACGAGCTTTTTTTAATTCGACCATCGCTTTTTGATCCGAGGTAATAATAACTTCGGCGATGGGCGCGCCGCCTACGATGATAAAAACAGAATTAATTCTATCTTGTGTGCTAGCCGCAACGGCTCCGTGCAAAGCGCCTACGCTAGTTCCTAGCAAACCAATGTAGGGGCTCTTAATGTGGTCCAACACAATGCGAATCGCTTTTTGCGCGTTGGTATACAGCCGCTGGTGTAATTCAAGATCGGTGGCTTGCTCGTTCATGCCACTCCAGCCATCTAAAATGTAAACATCATAGCCAGATTTAGAAAAGCGGCGGGCATAGCTGCGGTCAATAAAATTTGTACCGCCCGTTGGTGGCATAATAAGCAAACTTTTTTTAGACGGCTTGTCGGCGCTGTATTTAGAAATTCGTACTTGAAAGTCTGCTTTGCCTAAAGTGATTTCAGTTGTTTCATAGTCTCGGGTTGCTTTACTGGCGCAACCAAAAAACAAGGGTGGAAGGGCTAATAAAGGCAGAAATAATTTAAAAGGATTTGTTTTCATAGTCTCGACTTTAACAATTACCGCGAACAAATGACAAGCAATTGGCTAAGTAAATTGACGGGATTTCGATTTTAAAGATATATTCATTGCATGAAATACTTAATAATTGTTTTATTCCCCTTGTCGGCACTGACTCAAACGTTGAATTCAGGAATGTGGCATTCTGAAGCTTATTTCAAATTAAACGGGATTCCGATGCCGCCCAAAAAGGACGATAGCTGCGTAACTGAGTCCGAAGCAAAAAATCCAAAAATAGCGATCGAAGATTCACTCAAGCGGAATGACTGCCAATTAACTAATTGGGTTTTGAAAAAGAATAATGTTAAAGCTACAGTCAAATGCAAAAATGACCAGTACGAGGCCGATGGTGAATTAAAAGGTACCTTTGAAAAGAGAAGCTACCAACTTGAGGGCCGTATCAAAGGTCACCATCAATTGATCGGTCATGCTTATGCGGATGTTGATTTTAAAGGAACTTGGACTGGTTTCTGTACGAAAAAGAATTAAGCCGCATATTTTTTAACCCATAGGTCTAACAGGGCAATTTGGCTTTCGTTCAGCGGGGCGTACTCAAAATAAAAATCTTGGTCTGATTTTTGGTCTAGCCAAGTATTTAAAATTAAACCATTACGAAAATTAATTTCTACTTTACGTGAAAGAAAATCAGCGGGCGCAGCACCGATACATTTCACGTGAATTTTATGGCTTGAAACACTAATTAGCTGGGCCCAAGTTCCAAAACCTTCAAATTGAATCAAAGTTTTCTTTTTTGTGTAAAGAGTCGGAAATGAAGGGTGAGCTTTTTCAATTACCACGGGCGTTAAAGACTCGAATGGCTTTACGGGCACTTCTGTTTTGACTAAATGTAAAGTAGTCGGTTGCAGCGGTGTCGCCACGGGTTTAACCGCTTTTACAACGGGAGGCTTCGCTTTAAAAACTAACTGGTCGGCAATAAAAATAAAAGCGCTCACGTTCACTAAAAAAAATAGGCCCCAAAGCCAATTTTCGCGGATATCATGACCGATACTTCCTACTTGAGTTGCGATGTGACAACCTAATAAAAATAAAACGTATTTCCACGCGGTATTCGAACCACGCAGCATAATAACGCCGATGATTATACTTAATAAACTTAAAGCGTATTGAAGCGGGGTTCCGCTGGAGGCAATGGCATTGAATGTTTCTGTATTCCAACGATAATGTTTAGCCGCGTGTTGCGTCCAAACCATCATAGTTAGATTCCCAAATGGAGCGACCGTCAGGCAGATCCCAAAAAGCTGAATAATGCTTTTTCTTTGTAGGATCTTTACGGCAAGCATCGTTTAAACCGCGTTTCCATTTTTATCTTTTGATTCAGAAATTTCTTCTTTAGGGTCATCCGTAAAGCGCATCAATAACATCTCTTGGTCATCGCCACCGTGAAGGTGGGTATTCGCCGTTACTACGTTGGCTTGAGCCACTACGGCCGGGGCTACGGGAACCTCTGGTATAACAGGCTGATCTACCAATGGGGTTACTGCAGAAGCTGCCGTCGCTTGATTTTCGGTCGCGACTAAATTTTTACGCTTACGTGATTCGATGGCTTGGCTCATCGCGATCACTAAGCAAATTGCTAGGGGGTCGAAAACGCTTACGAAAATTAAAATAAAGTATTTAACTACGCTGTCAATATCCATATTAAAAGCTCGCGCCACATAAATTAGTGGGCCGACTTTTTTCTTAATCTCTAACATATCTAAATTAGCTTCGCTGATTTCTTTTTCAATGCCTTCAACTTTTAAGTTTAAAGATTGAATCATTGGATCTGCTTCCGTACGTGCTTTCATCTTACGACTGATGCGAGCATCCGGAATTTCGTCGATTGATTTATTAATACGGGCGATTTCATTTTTATAATTAGCTAACTGAGTTTTTTTGGCTTCAATTTTAATATTACCTGAATCCATCGCAAGCGATGCAGATTGGTAAGCGTCAGATAAAAATCCGAAGATACCCATGCTGGTAATTAAACTTAAAACCACGATGGCAAAAACCATATAAGATTTAAAAGCTAAATTTAAATTGGCCCAGCGTTGGTGAACGTAAGCGGCTAAGACAAACTTCGCTAATTCAAGCGAACCCGCCATGGCCCAGACGGCAAGTAGGGCTCCTGAAAATAGGGCTCCAATACCGACGACAGAGAATGTGGCTCCTAAGATAGAAACACACAAAGTTGAAACGACTAATCCGATTGTTATCCATAGTGCTACCATATGTAAAGTGTATCGGTAGGAGCTGAAATTACTTAATAGTTTTTGGGCTAGCTAAGTCTTCGGTCGGGCAAAAAAACGCGTCACGACTGGACCTTAGGTATTAATTTGGGATGCACCAACCCCGTGGCATTCAAAAAACAAACTGAAGAGCAAATTTTAGCTGGCCAGAAAATAAAGAAGTTGAATCCTTACTTAAAAATGCGGCCAACGACAGTGAATGGATCGTGCGTGAATTCGCCGCGGTTGCATTTTCTAGAATGCTAACGAAAGACTTTGCGCATTTTTTAAAATTATATCAAAAATGCGTCAAAACTGAATCCGTAAATGTAAAACGCGCGATTGCAGTGGCCGTTAAATACAATTCTAAAAGCGAAGATCCGAAAAAAATTAGAATTTATCTTGAGCTATTAAATCCATTGATGTCTGAAGAAGCTGAATACGTTAGAATTAATTTAAGGCAATTTGCGATCGGCGATGGATTACTGAGCCGATATCCAACTTAAATCTTTACTGAAAGATGAAAGCAAATTTGTCTTAAGCGCAGCCAAAAAGGCTTTCAAAAACCTAGGCTTGTCAACTTCTGCCAAATCAAGTGAAATGGGAGTATGAAAAACTTTTTTCAAAATGCCCCCGAAATCAAAAATACCTTCCAGTCAGACTCGTTTTTACAAAATTATTTAAAAAATAAAATTCCGGCTGAATATCAGAAATCAATCTTCGCACATTTAAATAAAGTCGGCGATTTAGCCGCGGGATCTTGGCTTCAGTGGGCTACAAATGCCGAAGCAAATCCTCCGACGCTTACGCAGTTTAGTCCTTGGGGAAAGCGCATCGATGAAATTAAAGTTTCCGAAGGCTGGCTAAATCTAGAAAAAGCCGCCGCTACCGAGGGAATCGTAGCAACCGCTTTTGAGCGTAAACAAAAAGAATTTTCGCGTATTTACCAAATGGCCTTATTGTATTTATATTCTCCATCGAGTGCTTTTTATTCTTGCCCGTTAGCGATGAGCGATGGTGCGGCCCGCGCCCTTGAACTTTATGGTACAGATGAACTTAAGAAAACAGCGTTTAAAAATTTAACCTCCAGAGATCCCGAAACTTTTTGGACCTCAGGCCAATGGATGACGGAGCGCACGGGGGGCTCTGACGTGAGCGGTACGAGTACAACTGCAAAAGTGGGTAATGCTGGCTATTTATTAAATGGTACCAAGTGGTTTACCTCGGCGACCACATCGCAAATGGCATTAACTTTAGCGCGTATTGAAGGCGCGGAAGCGGGTAACCGCGGCCTTTCTTTATTTTACTTAGAATTGCGTGATCAAAATAAAAATTTAAATAATATCGAAGTACATCGTCTTAAAGATAAATTAGGTACAAAAGCACTGCCCACCGCTGAACTTACGTTGAACGGAACGCAAGCCACCTTAATCGGTCAACCGGGTGAAGGTATTAAGCGTATCGCTAGCGTTCTAAATATCACGCGCATTTATAATTCAATTTGTGCTTTAGGACACATGCGCCGTGCTTTAGACTTAGCTTGGGATTACTCCAAAAAACGTAAAGCTTTCGGCGCGTTTATTATTGATCATCCTTTACATAAAAAAACATTAAATGATTTAGAAACTAAATTTCAAAAATCTTTTAAGCTAACTTTTTTTGTGGTCGAGCTTTTAGGCAAAGAAGAATGCGGCATTGCCAGCGAGGCTGAAAAAAAATTACTGCGCGCTTTGACTCCGATCGTAAAACTTTATACTGCAAAAAAATCGATTTTAATTTCTAGCGAAGCGATCGAAGCATTTGGTGGAGCCGGGTATATCGAAGATACGGGCTTACCGCGCTTATTGCGAGATGCTCAAGTATTTTCAATCTGGGAAGGTACTACAAACGTGTTAGCTCTGGATTTTATGAAGGTCTGTGAAAAAGAAGATGCGCTGAAAGCGGTGTTCGAAGTTGTTCAATTCACTGCAAATTCAAAATTACTGTTAGATGCTAAATGGAAAAATACCGAAAACGCGCGCGAGCTTGCATTTTTAGTCGCAGAGCTTGTGATCGAATCGATTAAGGCGTGAATTTTTCAATCTCATCCATTATTGCCGGTTTTATTTTTAGCGTGATTGGCTTTTGGATGTTACGTGAAGCGAAGAAAAAATCAGATCTGCGCTTAGTCGTGATTGCGATTTTACTAATTGCTTACACTTATTTTACGCCCAACCCTTATCTGGATTGGGGTGTGGGGGCGGCCCTTTGTGGTTTAGCTTATCTGATCTGGTAAAATAAAAATTTGCGGTCGAGTGGACAAAAAAAGAAAAAACTAATTTAGTATTTTGTTAACTACGGGCTTGTATGCACAGTTGATCGCAACGCTCATTGTATGTAACTCCCGAATGAGATTTAACCCATTTCCAACAGATATGATTTTTTGAAATCAATTCGTCTAGTAGATCAATTTGATCAGCATGTACATTGGGTCGGTCTTTTATTTTCGTCGCACAATTTATTAAAACTCTAGAATCTGAATGAAGGCGTGCGTGGGTGCCGGGCACAAGACAGCTAAGAGCTTCAATGGCAGCCTGAAATTCCATACGGTGACTGTCGGTGTAGCGGACGCGGCCGGATGACTCGTGAATAATTTGATTATTTTCTACGATGACAAATGCCCACGAGCCCCATTTTCCCTTATGACTACCGTCCGTGTAAACATCTAGAATATTTTTCCGCGGACGTAGTTTATTTAAAAAAACAGTAAAGAGCTTAAACAAAAAAACTAATTTTTCTTCGCAGCTTTTTCTTTTTTCTTAGCTTGCTTCTCTTTAGTTGTAAGCTTTTGTTTGCCTTTATCTTCTTTTGGTTTATCAGAACTTTTAGCCATGTGATCTCCTTTTAGTACTGCGTAAGTGCAGATTTATTTTTTGTTTTTGGTTGTCTTTGCATGGTCAGATTTTTCGAGCTGGTCTTTGATCGCATCAATTTCTTTAGTTAGGCGCTTTTCGCTAGCTTGAGCCTGAGCTTTCGTATAACCCGTGCTGCGGTTAACCAGGGCTTGAACAACTTGCAGCTGTTTTTCTTGAGTTTTTAATTTAAGTTGGGTCTTTTTTAGATTTTGTTCAGCCGCTTCATTCATGGATCAACCCCTTTGTAAGCCTTAGCGTAACATACTTCTGCGGGTAAACCAGTAGTTAAAAAACTGCGGGCTGGTATGTGACCTTCGCTTTTTCTAATTTGCTGCCTTCGGCACCGTAAAAAATAAATACGTCTTGGTTGACTAATCGTTCATTGGCTTCGCTTTGAAAAAAAACTTTGTGCGGAAAGAAATACCATTGGGCCGTAAAAAATAGTCCGTAGCCGCCACGATTCATATCTTTAACAACGATTTTAGTATCGTTTTGATTTTTGTCGAAAGTTACAGACTCATTTTTAATGGCATTCCAGTAGTCAGTATTTTTGCGTGCGCCAATAACAAATACACACCAGTAAGTTAAGGATAGCAGGAGTAAAATGCAAATAAGTGGGTGAAAGCCTTTCCATTCGTAGCGCTGCCAAGCTTCCCACAAGTATTCGCCCACAAACACGGAACCTAAAATTAAAACTCCGGTCAAATGCTGCGAGCTATCTTTTTTTATAATTAAAAAAGCTAATGTATTAAAAAATAAGTAGCATAGAAAATAGAAAAATAGCGGATCAGATTTACGAAACCACGTTTTTGACTTAAGTAAACCGATGCTTAAAATAATAATTTCTAACATATAGGATTGCAAAAAAGTTAGAAAAATACCGAAATCAAAATAAGTTTTTAAGTTTTCTTTATTAAAAAATCTTTCGGTAAACTGGCGGTGCCAGTAAGTTAAAAGCCACTGGCTATCCCACACTAAAAAGTCAAAACTAAGCCATAAAGAGATTGGGATAAGTAAACCCGCTAACTGGTAAGCTAAGCTTTTGCTAAGTTCAGAAAAGGATTCTTTACGCTTTAAACATAAACTGAGCATAAACAGTGCGGCCAGATTAGGTAATAATTCTAAACCCTTCGTTAAAAAGGCTAAACCTATAAAAAGCCCCGCATAAAAAGGGCGTTTGTAAAAAACTAAAAACATCATCGACACTAAAGCTAATAATTGCGCCAACGGATCTAAAGAAGGCTGCGATACTTGTAAAGTATAAGCGCCGTTTAAAATGAGTGCGTAGGCTGCAATAATTCCGATGCGCTGGGCTTGGGTACGGTCTTTATTTCTTAACAAACAAATTTTGTAGATCGCATAAACTGATAATGCCGCGATTACATAATTGGGAATTTTTAAGGCTAAATCTGAAAAACCGAATAGGGTCGTAAAAATGGATGAGTAGTAAAAAAATAGGTAAGGATGCTCGGCAAAAATTTGTGTTTGGGTAAAGTTAGGTAATTGTTGCGAGAAAATTCCGTGCACGCTGATTTCGCGGATGATCCAGGCATAAACGGCTCCATCGCCATGAATCGCCGACCAAAATACTTGCGCCGTGGTGACGAAAAAAAATGTGGCCAATGCAATATAAGCGTAGAACTTTTTACTTAAGGTATAAATAACTTCACATCCCTCAAACTGTATCTACAAGGCTATAAATTTTTTTTAACTTTGACAATAATATTTATATGCTTCTTTGCTTAAAGCTGAGTATTGTAAAACGCTAGATTGAACCGGGGGGTGTATATGAAAAATCTAAGAGTCTTTGTTCTAGCCGCATTATTCTTTTCTTGTGCTCACGAAGCACCGCCAAAGCCAGCAGCCACCCAAAATAGCTTGCGAAACTTGGCTTGCCCCGCACAAGGCTACTTGTCGAGCGGTATCACCCACGATAAACCAAAAAACGCCGAAGACTTCGTTCGTCTAGCAGTGATGCCGCCGCTGGCTTCGAAAGAGTGGAATATCAATGGCTTCGCTTCGCTTCAGCAAAATTTGTACTTAAGTTGTTATTATAGTTCAAAAAAAATTATTACCTTCAAACTTCCTCTACAAAATGAATTTTGCATAGCGAAAGACGCGGATAAAAAACTTTTCGTCGAATGTATTAAAAAGTAACCGGCTTACTTATAAATCCAGTATTTACGACTTTTTTTCACCCAAGCGGATTCATCTTGTTTTAAAATTTTTTCAAGTTCTTGAATTTTTGAGTTAGCGCGATCAACCCATTCGCGAAAGTGTGTACCACCCGTAATCACATCAACGGCCAGTAGTCCGGCGGTGTACTCGTAAGCGAAGTCTCGCCAAATTGGGTACTGTGGGTATAATTCGCGGATACATTTTAGCATTAAGGCGATTAAGCGGTATGGCTTAAATAAAGTAGGTTTATATTTTGGCGTATCCGTATGAACTTGAAAACCGTGGCATAATTTTTTTTCGTGTTTGTGAAAAGCGGGTTCGAAAAAACATTCTCTGATCAAAGCACCTTGCATCCACTGCGGCGCTTTCTGTTTCATGAGTTTAAGCACTTTGGCATAGTCAATATCTGAAGCGCCGACTTGTTCCAGCGCACGGGTTGTACCGCGACCTTCACTTAAAGTTGTACCTTCAATAATAACCGTGCCCGGATAAAAGCGCGCCATATTTAAAGTTTGCGCATTGGGAGAAGGATTTACCCACGCGCGATCTTCGGGCCAGCCGAATCCATGTTTCTTTTTAGGCTGGTAGCCTTTCATTTTAATCACGCGCAGATCTAAGCCTAAATTAAAATGCTCTTTGTAAAAAACGGCCATCTCTCCGGAAGTTAAACCATGGCGCATCGGAAAAGGTGCCGCGCCTACAAAAGATTCAAAGCCATTTTTTAATGTATGACCTTCGATTTCACGACCCGTTGGATTCGGACGGTCTAAAACAATCACCGATTTTCCGCGCTTCGCGCATTCTTCCATCACGTAAAGTAGGGTCGTAATAAATGTATAAATACGGCAGCCTAAATCTTGTAAATCGAAAATCAAAACATCAAAGCTTTGCATCATCTCTTCAGTGGGTCTACGAACTTTTCCGTATAAGCTAAAAATTGGAATTTTATATTCAGCGTGCAAAATATCATCGCTTTCGATCATATTATCTTGTTTTTCACCTTTAACCCCGTGCTGCGGACCGAAGGCGGCGCTTAAGCCAATTTTTTTATGTAGTAAATCAAAGCTGTGATTTAAATTTTCATCAACACTTGCCGGGTGACAAACTAAAGCCACACGTTGTTTTTTTAATTCTGTGATTAACTTTTTATTTTCTAGTAAAACTTCTAAACCCAGTTTCATCATTCCTCGTTATCTTTTTAAAATAAAATTTTTAGCTAAATGAAAATCAGCTTTTTCGCCGTTGTGGGCCAATGCCATGTAATGCTTAATGCCAGATTTTTCTTTTAACACTGCATTTAAACTGACATCAAAATTAGAATTAGTATTCACGCCGGCTAATTCAAGCTTTAAAAGCCGGCCGTCCCAATGCATACTTTTTAGTGCGATATCATTTGCAGCTTGCGGCGGTTGCGGGCTGCGATAGTCAGTAAAAAGATATTCATTCCAAGCCGGCTTTAAAGAAAAATTAAATTCGTAATATAAAGTTTCGTTTTGCGGGCGCAGAAACATTTCAAAACAGGTTTCATTCCATAATTCATTTTCGCGCGGTACCTGATGCGCATCGAAGCAAAAAGCTTTTGGCAATTCTAGAACTCCCGCGGAATCGATCACTTCAAAAATTAAAACTAGCTTCGAGCCTGCACGTTGCAAATCGCCGCGTAAGCTAAGTGTCGTAGGTAAGATTGATTGAAATGGTAATATGTTTTGCACTTAATTATGCTAGCAAAGACTTGATCAGTCGACTTCAGCAATACGATAAAGCCAGACCTAGGTACGGAGAGCGCCGGTCCTAATAAAAACCGTGGGTTGGTGATCGGTACTAAAATATCTCTTTTAGAACACGCCCTGAACTTGTTGCCGGTGGTAGAACACCCAGGATAAAAGACAAAGTAGGCGCCAAATCAATGACTTGAGCTTTTTCTGCATAAACTCCCGCTTTAATTTTATTTCCGTAAATGACTAATGGAACCACGCGGTCGTAAGAAAATCCGGTCATGTGAGTAACCAGGTTTTCATCTTTTTCCATAAAAAACGGGCGGGGAATTAAAATAATATCTCCACTGATTTCGGGGATGTATTGCCGTTGCAGCTGCTGACCTAATTCGCCGGGGGGAAGTTTACCATTTTGGATTTCCGTTGAAGTGGCAACCGCAAAGACGCCGGGTAAATCTTTAAGGGCTAATTTAAATTCTTGTTCCACGTCGGCCTGTTTTAATTTTTTATCTGCAATAGCGTTTTGATTAAGATAAAAGTGAAAAGACTTAGATGCGGATATCCATTCACCTTTTTTAGGTTGGCCGAATTTTTCATTCAGCCGAGTATAAACTTTTTTATAAAGATCTAAATAATCTAATTTGCCAGATTCAATTTTTGCTCTTTGTGCATAGTCAACGGTCGGGGCCACTCCGTGATCGGCGGTTAGCACAATAACGACATCTTTCAGCGAACCCATGTGCTTACGTAATGTGGTTAAAAATTTTGAAAGTTGTTGGTCTTCAAATAAAGTGAGCTCTTCTAGTTCGCGCGAATTAGCTCCGAAAGCATGGCCCAACATATCGTGAGTCGAAAGACTAATCGCTAAAATATCGGCGGCGCTGCCCAGACCTAATTTTTCAGATTTTAATGCGGCCGTGGCCGCTTCAAAAGAGGTTTGTACTCCGTAAGTTAAAGCCATTCCTTGTTTTGAATTTATTTTAAATTTTTTCTCAAAGCCAGTGTCATTATTTTCGCTTAAGCCAGTACCTTGGCCGTTGACGTTCCAGATTTTTTCCGTTTTTGCATCTTCTTGCAATTTTTTATTTAAAATTAAGACCCAAGCCGGTAAAGTTTTTGTGTAGTAATCACTGGTGCGCCAAACAAAATCTTTGTAATCCATCCACAATGCTAAATCAGCGCGGTGGCCGGCAAGCATCACCGCCGAACGATCTTTTAATGCAATACCGATTACTTTTGATTTGTAGCCAGCATTTTTTAGTTCGTCACCGACCGTGGTTGATTTTAAACTTCGCGGCGATATTCCGAATTGTTCGTCTTCGGCGCAGTAGTGCATTTTTTGCGTCTTACGATCATACCAATCGTTTAAAGGAATACCCATCATCACCGGATGGGAACCCGTCATGATCATCGCGTGCCCCGGGCAAGTCATGGATTGTAAAACATCGTATTCGGCGAAGGGATAGTAAGCCCCTTCAGACATTAAAAACTGAAAACCACCGACCTGGCCTTGGCTTCCGGGTTTAACAAATTTTTTATGAAAGCGAGTTAAATAATCGGCGCGAAATTGATCGATCACTAGCACCACCACCAGCTTCGGAGAACTTTGAAATTTAGCGATGGGTATTGAGGCTTGAGAAAATGTGGCTGATACAGTGAACAGCGTGATCAGAAAAATATTCTTCATTAATACTCCGATATAAATGACAATGAGTGGGAGCCACACTTCGTGTCAATTTCCGAGCTGTGTGTTGGGTATTAAGATTGTGTTTGTGGGTGTTAACGCGCACAAACAACGTATTTTTGCATTTAACTTGAGCTAATAGACCCATTATTATTCGCAAACACGAAAAAGCGTGACAAAAAACAATAAGCGCCATAGCTTCTCTTAACAAGCATCTGTCGCGGGGTGGAGCAGCCCGGTAGCTCGTCGGGCTCATAACCCGAAGGTCGTAGGTTCAAATCCTGCCCCCGCAACCAATTTTTGAACCACTTCAAAAATGATAAGTAATTGAAAATAAAAGTGAATTTAAATAATAAAAAATCAGGAAATAAAAAAGCGGTTCAGTGTGAACCACGGCCCCACTACTTTTTTCTGGATGCAGAAGATTCGATTAAGAACTCTGAAGTCGGTCAGATTATTTGTCTGAATTTCGAGAGCGCCAGGGTGACTTTGCTTCGTAATCAGTTTTCGAATGGTGGTCCAACAGTCGTGCAAAAAACTGCAAATCAGATCAATGATTTGTAAGCGAATTAGAGAACCGGAATCAGTTCCTTAATTTGAAAGTGCTGAAAAGCAAGTTCGCCCTCCCAATAGCCGGTACTTATTAAATTAGGAATGACCTTACTCTGGAATCGATCATTTAATGATTTCGGAAAGAAATCGGGAATAGGGATTTTTGAGACGCCTACATCGCTTCCTAAGCCCACGAGTTTTCTCGACACAGTGTTAGAATAAAAAGGCACCAAGTCGGGTCCCGCCCATGCCAATGAAATCAGTGCTGCTTCACCTAGAATAGTCGAATCAAAACTCCCAACTACTTAAGACTTAATGATTCAGCTCGACAATACGTTTGGCAGATTTCTTCCGAACATCTTCAAATTCGTTTGTTGGAAATCGAATGGTGATACAAGCTCCTCGATCACTGTTATTGGTAACTTCGATAGTGCCATTAAAGCTATCCATTGCTTGCTTTGCCGAGTAAAGTCCGATTCCCGTTGAGCTTTCCCCCGCACCAGGTTTCGCACTCAGCTTTGCTCCAGGTTGAAACATTTTCGAGAAGTCATTTTTGGTAAAGCCAGGGCCTTGGTCGCTTATCTGAATTGCGTGGAAGTTACCATCATCAAAACAACCCACCGATACGGAGGATCCTGTCGGTGAAAATTTTAAGGCATTACCGATTAGGTTATAAAATATGTCCTGAATTTTTTGTCTAGAGCCAAGAAAAGTAAAATCGCAAAATCCATTTTCAATCTGGATTTTTTGCGTTTTGTTTCTAGCGACAGGCTCCAAAAAGGCACACGTTTCCTCAAGACAATCGAGCACTTTGACTTCTTCTTTCGGTATCAGATCACTATCATTATCATTATCATTATCAAGAACAGACCCAACCAAACTTAGAGTGTTATTTGAAATTCGCTGAATGATCTGGGTCATCTCAAGTATAGATTTGTTGTTACCTGCTTCGTCCTGCAAGAGTTCTGCAAATCCCTTGATGGAACCGAGCGGATTCTTGAGGTCATGTACCGCTATCTTAAACTTCGAGTTTCTCTTAAAAAGGGTGTTTTGTAGTCGTTGATTCACAGATTCTACATGTGCCAGAGATGATGTCAGAGCTTTTTGCAATCTAGTAGCCAATTTCTTTTCATAGAGAAAAAGTGCAAGAGCGGCAAAGATTAGAAACAAATCGACGATGTTTGCAAAAATTGATCGCTGGGTAATTTCCGCACTGATCTCTTGATCATGATACAAACGCTCTTCTAATAGAGACTTTCCCGCAGAATTGAGTTCAGCAAGAATTTGTAATGCCTTGTTCTGACCGAGTTCAATGAACTGATGATCAGGCAATTCAGCCAACAGGGAAGCTCTCGACTTTTGCGAAGGGATGTCGCTAACGAGGGCGCCTAAGTTTTGAATTGTACTGTGAATATTGGGAACAGCCTTTTTTTCTAACTGTGACTGAATAACTTGAAGTTTTATGGCATCGATTTCTTGCAAAGCTTGGTATGAATGATTAACCCATTCACCTGTGCCAATCCCTATTTTGTTAACTTGATATACGCTAAGGTCGCTCCAAATATTTAATACAAGACCGAACGCTATTGTGCCAAAGAATACCTTTCTCGTCATCGATATCCTCCTTTCCGGTTGAGTCGATATATAGACACTACCTTTTGTTCTAAAGGAGTCCACATGAAAGCATTTTGGTAAGGAGCACGTGGACATTTTTTTGATCGTTTTTGCATCTGAAGCTTAAAATTGCATTTGGTTCGTATAATGCGTATCGCCGCGCGCGAAGAGCTAAAAATTACTGGTGAAAAAACGAGCAACCTTCTACGGCACCGGAGAGATTATTGGCTTCGCTCAAAAAATATAATAAAACGTCCGGCGTAGCGGGACCAATTAAGCCGGGTGTAAAAGTTAAGCCACGCCACGTTCTCGTTCGGTAGACGCTACCTGATTGTTTCACCGTCTTCTGTGCCACCATGTTCTTCGATTTGCAGTCTGTGGATTTCAAGAACTATATCTTTATCAATGTAGATAATTCCGGAAAACTTCATTTAGCTAATTTCTTTGGTGTAGGTTCGTGAGTTTTCATAACTCGTTTTGCGATGTTCATGGTTTCTTGTTTCATTTCCTTTGCAGTAATAGGTTCAAAAATAAGTCTTGAACCTTCAATAGAGATTTTAAAAATAGTATCGTCTTCAGCACCAATAAGTCCAAGCAAGGTTTTATCTAAGAAGATGGCTTGAGAGTTACCAACTTTTTTAAGCGCTTTTGTTAACATAAAGATCTCCTTGTTATTTATTTTTACTAATCGGTTAGATATAGTTATAACATAAGTATTACTATGTATAAACATCTATTTTTAGACCAATTAGTGCAAAATGCTATATATTGGTTATAATTTCGATTATACGCCTTCGGGGCTTTTAAATAATAGGCTAGCTGAGACAAACCACATTTTCGCAAAAGGTAGACACTGAGCTACTTCTGAAAACGGCCGACTGCGGGCCGTTACTTTTCAAAAAAAATCAACTTTCATGGTTTCAAGTTGTCCATTTATCTCCAGCGGGGTTCGTGAACAATTCATTGGGCTAACAAAGTTCACTTCATCTTTCTGAAATCGCTTTAAAAAATTACTAGACATTTCAATCTTAAAATAATTCTTGTAAATCAACGTAAATTTTAAAAGCATTTTGTACACGGACTCTTTTTCGCAAACGATATGCACATGATCAAACTTTGGTGACGACTCAAAGTTATTTTGCCGTTTGCAGTTTACGTACTTTCGAATTTTATCTTGATACTTTTTCATAGACTTCTGAGCTATCTCATATTCAAAAGCAATTAGTTTTCCCGAGATTGATTTGTAAACTCCATCCGGTGCGGCATCACGATTTCCACCGGTTTGGAAGTAATAGTAGTAAATCGCTTTTGGTTGTCTGTCACTTTGCCAATCGCAAACTTTTTCAAATTCTTCAAGTAACAATCTGGAATTCATAACACTAACATCATGATCAAAAGTTCTAACATCGATGCGCTGGGCCGGTTTCGTAACTTCAATTCGGCCGCACATACGCCGTGATAGATCGTAACCGCATTTCGTGCCAACGTAATAACATCTATTTTCAAAACGATACCTTACCGTATTTTATAAACCTTCTTTCACCAATTCTCTAAGTCGTTCCCTGGCATACCATTCACTTTAGGATAAACTTCCATCTCGTTTTATTTTAAAAAATTTTCGATCTACATCTGTTGCCGAGGCAAACTTCATTTTCGTCACAAAGCCTATAATTTCAAAATCTCGTTGCGTTATTTGCATAACTATTCCTTCTTTGTTTGAGTGTTCGCTTCTTCGTGACCACCTGCTCGTAGCGAGTAGGTGGTCACGAAGAAAAAGAGCGAGCACGAGTTGATTTTTGGCTCATTCAAAGGGTTTAGCTGGAGCATATGGCGACATCGTTTGAGGTAGGGGCGAGGTGACTGAATATGATAAAATATTTAGCCCCAAAAGTAAGCTTGAAGATCACGCAATCAAAATTTTTCGAATTAAAAATTTTTTGAATTAGAGTTTCAAAAAATTGGTTACCAATTGGTTACGAGGGCTCGAAATTAACCGATTTCCACCGAACTTGAACGGACTAACGTTTTGTTCTAAATTATTGATATTGTTTAATTTTCCTTGTATTTTCGGGTAGTTGAAAACCCTGCGAAATCGCACTCATAACCCGAAGGTCGTAGGTTCAAATCCTGCCCCCGCAACCAATTTTTTCTTCTGAAAAAATCAAAGAGACCGAAATTGACTTTACGTCATCAACTCCACTTATTATTTCACGGTCCTTTAAACACGACACTCAAAAATATTTCATTGTTTTTATAAATATTAATTTCATTATTCGAATTCTGCGAGGCTATGGATAAGCCTGACTTAACGATCCATTCTTCATCTAGTAAATAAGCCAGTCCGACACGAGCCGAAGTTAAAAAAGTTTGCTCATTACTATCCGCGCCTTGATAGCTCGTTTTACCACGTCGATTTGTAATTTCGGTTACCTGAGAAATTTTTCGATTTGGATATGAAACGCTTGAAATTCGCAGTTCTGAATTCCATGATAATCGGGGGGTGTAAACGCCCCCGATTCCTGCTGCTAGATCTAAATAAGTCTTTGAGTATTCTGAAAGCGAAGAAATAATAAAACCGAAATCGGCGCTGGTGGTAAGATTTAGATTTGATTCTAAATGAGAATCTGTATCCACCATCAAATGAATTTCGTGATCCGCTCTGTTTGCGAAACTGGCAAAAGATCGTACTTCGTAGCCTGCATCGACCGTAATATTTAACCAGGTATTTGCTGTCCATGTTTTTTCAAGGTCTAAGCCTGCACCAGTATGCGTAAAACTAATATCTGATGTTGCAGCGTTGCTGCTAATATAGTTTCGATGAAATAAACGTGGAATCCATAAAAATTGACCCGCCACACGATCGGAATCCACTTTTTCGGCGGACAAGGTAAATGATAAAAGGTTATTCGATTTTTCTTTGGAATAATTGAGCCATGAAAATCCAAAAAATATTGGGTAGGTATTAATTTCTGAGTACCATTTCGAGTCTAGACGTGAATAAAAATCAGATTTAATATCTGCGCTGGTCAAGTTGGCGTTGCTCGTATAGTTCGCCCCCAGGCTTTGATTACCACTCACCTGAGCGCTACTCAATTCTGCTAAAAGAAGAATAAATACAGATGCACAAATCCTAAAAAATAATTTCATATGAATTTTTACTTACTTTGTCTTTTTAGCTTCTTCGCGCTTTTCTTTCATTTCCTTTTGTCGTTCTTTACGTTCAGCTTTTTCGGCGCGTTTTTCCATTTTATCTTCACGATGAGAGTCCGCTACAGATTGACCAAGTTCTTTAGGATCTACCCCTAGTGTTTTAGCGATTTTACCCCAGCCCATTTTTTGCTCGGTCCGCATTTTTAAAACTTCTTCAATTGATTTACCGGATGCACGCGAAAGTCTTCCGACCTTATCATACTGTGAATGACTGATTGAACTGGCTTGAAGCATTTTAATTTCTTCACCAGTGAGTTGGTAGCGCGTTTGAACTTCAGCGTCGGTCGCGGTCTCGGCCGCAAATACCGGTTGAGTTGCGAGCATATTTACCCCGAATAGAACAACTGATAAGCTTAAAACATTTTTGATTTTTTTAAAATCCATAGGTCCTCCAATTTTAACTAAAGCGTAAGTCTGTAAGGTTGAAATGGCAAGACACCACAGTTAGAAAAACAAACTACCGACTAAAGCCACATTATTTACTTCATTTGCATAACCTGCAAAATGCCAGGCTTTATCGCTAACTCCAACACCGATCCATGATTCGTGGTTAATAATTAGTAATTAGTCTTGGTTGCCTTAAGTAATAAAAGCAAACCCCTATGCCGGCGGTGGTTGCGGATCGGATTTTAAAAAAGAGGATTTTGAGTTCGTGTCATACGGTGAACCAAAATTTGGTTTGGTCCAGCTCTATAAAAGTCTTTTGTCGAGCTCGGCGAATACATCGAATACATCGAATACATCAAGGCCGTTTAATTTAAGATGCTTTTTTGCGAAGTTCCGATTCATCAATTCTAAATTGAGCGTTATGTTTTTTATATTCAAGGACGGTTTCGGCTAAGAAAATATAACGATCAAGAATAAAGTTTTCTAGGTCACCTACTTTAAGTGGCTTTCTAATACAACCCAGAATTCGCCACCGCACGAGCTGTTCTAACGCCGATTTCGAAAAATGAGCAGACATGATAAACATCGGGATTTTGCGACCCTTCAGGGCCTCTCTCATCACTTCAATAACGTAGAATCCAAAGGTGCCGGGCAGTTCAACGTCCGCGACTAGAATATTGAATAACTGGTCGCTAGCAACAGCTCCCTCAACCAAAGACTTTAATTTTTCGAACTGGCCTACAAAGCTCATCGTCATGCCTGACATATTAGGATCAGAAATATCTTCATGCTTTATAGAAACTCGGCCAGATGAAAGATCTACTTTTCGAATGACACCTTTGACAAGCGGGTAATTAGCCCGGGGCGCGCTAGCCTGAGGCGCACTCGCCCGGGGCGCGCTAGCCTCAGAGATTGAACTAACGAGCTGTCCGACTAATAAAACGGCCAAAAGTACAAATAATTTTATGTCGGTTCCTTTTCTTAAAACTGATATTGAAAGCCAATACCCAAATTATTTCCCGTACCTCTTATGCCGCCAGACCAATGCCAATTATTTCCGTACATCAATGAAACGGCATATTCACTTTCTAAAGTGGGGTCTTGTCGCCAACGGTATTCTGCATTTGTAAAAAGACTGCTGGTCCACGGAAATCTTTTTTCTAAATCAACTCTTGATTTTCCTTTATGATCAACCAGGAATTTTGTTTGAATCAACATCGGAAGTAGGTAGCCGATACCTACTTCGCCGCGATAATCTTGGTCAACGGATGATCCGCCCACAATAAAATTAAGATAATTATTCACCCAACGATGATAAAACAAATCACCTTCGCCGTTCCATTTGTTATCTTCCTTGCGTGATTCACCGCGAAGTTCAATCTCATTCCACGTTTGAGAAAGTTTGTAACGACCTTCAACTATATTTGTGGCCGCTTGCACACTTCCGGTTTGATACCAGGGATCGTGTCGATGGTGGTCCTGATGATCGAGATGCTCTTGTTGTGGGGTCGGCTGATAAGTGTTGTATCTTACAACTCGCGCCATGCCGGTGCCCATGTGGTAAATGTTGTGACAGTGAAGCATCCACTGACCTGGCTCATTTGCATAAAACTCAATCGTTCGAGTGCCCATCGGTGGAACATCAACGGTATGTTTTAATGGAGAAAATTCTCCATTTTTATTGATGACTCTGAAAAAGTGCCCGTGCAAATGCATCGGATGATGCATCATCGTACTATTTTCAAAAGTAAATCTTACGACATCACCTTCGTTGATATTGATCAATCGATCTTCGTTAATTGTTTTGCCGTTAATGTGCCAAATGTATCGCTCCATATCGCCACTTAACACTAACTTGAGGTCATAAACCGGCGCATTCTTAGGAAGAGTGGTCGGGGCAAGCGCTTTTAAATCATCAACACTTAATGTTTCGACAATCGGTCCACTCGGAGCAGAAATGGTCATCGGCATTTTATGTCCAGCATGTGGATCTTTTTCAGCAGATTTGTTTTCTTCATGATTTATTTTCGAGTGATCCATCTTGCTAGGATCCATCGCTGCATGCCCCGCGTGATTCATGGGTGCATAGAGGTCAGGTTGAGTCTTATCAAAGGTGTGAACTTTAGTCCCCATGCCAATCCATGCCGAAGCATATCCCGTAACGTCTTGAGCGGTCGCGCGCAATTCAAAATTTTTGTGTTCAGGGACTGTAAACAAAACATCGTAAGTTTCAGCCATACCCATCAATAATTCTTTTGTTTGTACAGGCTGAATATCAACTCCATCAGCGGAGATCACTTGCATCGGAGTTTGCCCGAGGGACACATAAAAATAACTAGAAGATCCTGCATTGATGATACGAAGACGAATTCTTTCGCCCGGATGGGCCACCAAAAGTTGAGAATCTTTTTTACCGTTAATTAAAAAAGCATCATAGCCTGCGTCGGAGAGGTCCATTCCACCCATACGGTTCCACTCATTTGCAAAATATGTTTTAATTTCTCCTGCCTTCGCGGCCCCTAGAATAGATCTCACAGAATTTTTTTTATAGAGATAATAATCACCATCTTTTTTTAAATTTCTAATCATTTGATCCGCATTTTCATCGGACCAATCGCTTAAGACAACAACAGCTTCTTGATCAACTTTGATTATTTCTTTTTTAGGATAAATAACAATCGCACCGTAAACACCTTTTTGCTCTTGCAGCATTGTGTGCGAGTGATACCAATACGTTCCATGTTGTCTGAGTCTAAATTTGAAAGTTCGAGACTTGCCGGGCATAATCGGTGGGGTATTTACATAAGGGACGCCATCTTCTTCAGGCGGAAGTAAAATTCCATGCCAATGAAGTGAAGTCTCATCGGTTAAAAGCTGATTGTTCACGACAATTTCCGCATCATCACCTTCGGTAAATTCTAGCGTGGGCGCTGGAATACCACCATTTACAGTCAATGCGAAATCAACTTCGCGACCCGTGAAATTAACCTTTTTATTTTCAATGTTGAGTTCGTAACGAACGGTTTTTGCAAAAACTGAATTCGCAAAAAAGAATAAAATCATCGTCACGCTAGCTAATTTAAAAAACTGTTTCATATTCCTCTTGTTTACGAACCAAATTGGCTCAGTGATAGGATACAGCTTCCAATAGTTGGAAGGTCAAGCCGTTATTGGCTCGTTAAGTCATTTGGCTAACGCATTTAATATTGGACAATCCGGCCTACCGTCACCGTGACAGTTTCTGGCCAAATGCTTAAGTGTTTTCACCATTTCCTGAAGCTCTAAAATCTTTTGTTCCATTTCTTCGACGTGCTTTGTAGCCATGGCTTTGACCTCTGAACTAGCACGACTCTTATTACGCCAAAGACTTACAAGTTTTTTAATTTCTTTCATTGAAAAGCCAAGAGTTCGAGACCTTTTTACAAACGAGAGAATGTGTACATCAGTTTCCGTGTAGGTCCTATAGCCACCTTCGCTTCGGCTGGCTTTGGGAATGATCGCGATCGATTCATAATGACGAATAAGTTTTGCATTTACTCCGGAAAGTTTAGCTGCTTCGCCGATATTCATTTATTATTTCTCCTGAAGGCTAACTTTTTTTAATCTTAATGCATTCCCGATGACTGAGACTGAACTGAAACTCATCGCTGCCGCCGCGATCATCGGACTTAAAAGTATTCCAAAAGTAGGATACAAAATTCCTGCCGCAATGGGCACTCCAACAATGTTATAGATAAAAGCAAAGAATAAATTCTGTTTAATATTTTTTAAAGTAGCTTCACTCAGTGCTCTAGCTTTAACGATTCCCATCAGATCACCTTTTATTAATGTGACGCCTGCACTTCCCATGGCGACATCCGTGCCGGTACCCATCGCTATTCCAACCTGAGCCTGAGCCAATGCGGGGGCATCATTGATCCCATCACCAGCCATGGCGACGAATTTTCCCTCGGTTTGCATTTTTTTTACGATCTCGGCTTTTCCCTGCGGCAGAACATCTGCGAAAAACCCGTCAAGTCCTACTTTTTTTGCTACAGCCTTTGCGGTTCTTTCATTATCACCGGTCATCATGATCACTTTAATTCCTAATGAGCGAAGCTTTTGAATCGCAGGAATTGTACTTTCCTTAATGGGATCGGTGACACCGAGTAATCCAGCAAGTTTTCCATCAATCCCGACGTACATAACAGTCTGACCTTCTTCTCTTAACAAATTTGCTTCAACTTCAAAATCATCTAAAGCGATTGATAAATCTTCAATCAAAGCCTTATTACCTATGGCAACTTTTTTCCCGCTAATTTCTGCGGTGGCACCTTTACCCGTAATTGAACTGAAATTTTTAGCTTCTAAAAGCGCAAATCCTTTTTCTTTCGCACCATTTACAATAGCCAGAGCCAGTGGATGTTCACTGGCTTGTTCTAAACTTGCAGAGAGCGATAGAAATTCTTCTTCACGAAATGACTCTGTTGGTTTTACAGTTACCAATCTTGGTTTCCCCAGCGTCAAAGTTCCAGTTTTATCAATCACTAACGTATCAACTTTTCTGATAGTTTCGATCGCCTCCGCGTTTTTAAAAAGCACACCAACAACTGCGCCTCTTCCTGTTGCCACCATAATTGACATAGGTGTTGCGAGTCCTAGCGCACAGGGACAGGCAATAATAAGAACCGCTACCGAATTAATAATGGCATGAGCCAATTTTGGATCGGGCCCAATCCACGACCAAAGCGCAAATGTAAGTAGAGCTGCTAAAATAACCGCTGGTACAAAATAAGCCGAAACTTGATCCACTAATTTCTGAATGGGAGCTCTGGATCTTTGTGCTTCTGCTACCATCTGTACTATTTGCGATAGCAGTGAATCTTTACCAACTTTTTCAGCTTTGATAACGAGCGAGCCAGTGCCATTGATGGTTGCTCCAACTACTTTTTCTCCGATTGTTTTTTCAACGGGCATTGGTTCACCAGTCACCATGGATTCATCTACAGATGAAAGCCCGGAAACCACAATCCCATCGACCGGAATTTTTTCGCCTGGGCGAACTCGCAATTGATCACCCACATGAATGGTGTCCATGGATACATCTTCTTCTGAACCATCAGCATGAATAATGCGAGCTGTTTTAGGTGCAAGTCCTAATAGTGCCTTGATAGCCGCGCTGGTTTGGCCTCGCGCTTTTAATTCCAACACTTGACCAAGAAGAACCAAAGTGACGATCACAGACGCAGCTTCGAAATAAAGCCCTACTTTTCCAGTCATTGAATCTTGAAAAGAAGCCGGAAAAATTTCAGGAAATAAAATAGCAACCAAACTATAAATATAAGCGACGCCTACACCGAGCCCAATCAGAGTAAACATATTTAAATTACGAGATTTAAGAGATTGCCAAAATCGAATAAAAAACGGAGCACCACCCCAAAGAACAACAGGCGTCGCGAGCAGAAATTCAATCCAAGGCATATAATTGTAGATCGTCATATTGGTAATTAAATGTCGTCCACCCATCGTAATAAACAAAAGGGGAATACTTAATCCAACTCCAACCCAAAATTTTCTGAGCATCATAAAATATTCAGATTGATCTTCGGGATGGTCAGCAGAAAAAGTGCGCGGTTCTAAAGCCATCCCACAAATCGGACAATTACCAGGGCCAAGTTGGATGACCTCGGGATGCATCGGGCAAGTATATTCAATATCGGTGGGCAGATTGGCGGCTTGTGTTTGATTATCTAAATAAGTTGAGGGAGCTGCATCGAACTTTATTTTACATTTTGGATTACAAAAATAATAAGTCTTGTTTTGAAATACCGAATTTCCACCTTTTGAAGTCAGGGGATCGATCATCATCCCGCACACGGGATCTTTAACCTGATCCATCGAGGTGTTTTTTGGATTTGGTTTGGGACGGCTACATTGGCTGTGATCGTGATGGGTACTGCTTTGATTGTGGCTGCTTGAATTCATAAAAACTCCTATTGAGGTAGACTCTAGACCTTCCAGCGATTGGAAGGTCAATAGAAGTGATTAAATAAACCTTATAATGATGTGAACAAAATAGATTTTGATCTGTTTTGCGCGTTCAATGGACAGCTTTTACTTTTTAATTGTTCCGTTTTGCGCTTTAGCCCGTTTCATCATTTTATTGCATTCGGATTTATTCATTTTGCTATGGCACATCTCCATCATGTCTTGATCGCACATTTTATCATCTTTTTTAGTCTGCATGCACTCTTTCATCATGCCTTGCATATGTTCCATATCCATTTTACCCATCATGTCTTGTTTTGCAGAAGAGTCGGGCGTATGTCCATCGTGCTGAGTGTGATCTGTTGGGGCTTGCGCGAAAGCGGGTGTTGCCGAAAAAGCTACGACCGCAATGATTGCTAAAAGTGTTTTTTTCATATTTCTTCCTTTGTTATTGGTTTTTGATTAATTATTTCTCTCTAGAAATATTGAAATCGGAAAATAAGTCCCATTGGCAGCGCCACTTCGTTCGTGATTACATCTACAAATAAAACTAATGAAGCAGCATTTAGCGTGCCGCTTTTATTGGGTTGTTACTCGAAGCCTTGTGCGGGCTTCCTTCAGCTAAATATAAGTGAACCTGAAATAATAAAACGACCGATCTCATAATCAGGATACAAAAATTTGTAGTTGAAGAAAGCAATATACCAAATTCCGCCAAATGTAAAAGTTTAGAGACTTGTCGTCCGTACGAAGATAAGAAGAATCTATCATGTAAAAATTTATTATCGCCGCAAGCATCAATTAGCTAAGCTGCAGGCGTTTATTTTAGAGTATTTTTATTCCCGCTGCTTTGATTTATACATAGGTTTTCGGATTCTTATTTCCAATAAACTATTTTCTAGACGGATTTCAATTTTTTAAATTCTTGCAGGAAGATTTCAAATTGCTCATTTGATTGT
Organism: Bdellovibrio sp.; assembly: GCA_014376435.1. Taxonomy (GTDB): domain Bacteria; phylum Bdellovibrionota; class Bdellovibrionia; order Bdellovibrionales; family Bdellovibrionaceae; genus Pseudobdellovibrio. The sequence goes on from JACMRL010000010.1 coordinate 90,327, forward strand.
TCTTTTGCGGCCCAGCGCTTAATTTTCATTAAATTAGCTTATTTTTTTTACGTGGACTTTTTCTTCTCATAAAATATTTTTCTTGGTCACTTAGGGGCATGTTAGAGATAACTTTATTCAGTAAAACTTTTAACTCTTTATTCAAAAACCAGCTTTCGTTAAAAGAGTAAACTCTTGTACGACCCATTTTTTGACCAACCAGCACATCGGCTTGTTCTAGTTTATTAAGTGTTCGCGTCACTTGCGTATTACTGATCTTAAATATTTTTGAAATTTCGAGCGGGTAGCCATTTTCCATAGCAGCTAAATAAATAAGACATTTTGCGGTTGTTTGGCTACCAAATAGTTCTTCTAACATAATTACCTACTTTAGGTAATCATCGTCCTAATATAGGTAAATTGGTTATAAGCTAAAAAGTAGTTGATATCGACTAGAATCTGGTAAGCTCCGGCTCGACTTTTACCTCGAGCCCAGAAATACGAAATTACAAATTACAGTAAATCAAACGGGGCGCTGACGACCAATGCCATCGCATTCGTCTTAACTGCCGGGTTCAGGTCAACGTCTCCGCCACCAAAATTTACCTTGCTGTAAGAGCCCATCAGGTACTCAAGATTGACACTGATAATTGGAAAACCTGTAAATCCCACCCCTAATTTTGTCTGAGTTCCTGACTTAATAGTTGCAGAATAACCAGTGGCGCTTTGTTTAAACTCTGAAGAGGGGAAAAAAGTTGCGTAAACGCGAACTAGAATTGGAAACTTGAAAGAAGCAAAAATTCCCAGATCATTATTGGTATAGGTACTAGAATTTGGTGCATCATCTTTAAAGTTTCCAGACATATACTCGCCACCGATCGCAAAACCCAAAGTCGAAAAACCAACTCGTGCGCCTAGTTCGGTGCCGGTTATTTTGTAGCTTGAAGCTCCTTTAATATCTCCAGAAAAGGCATAACCTAAATAAGGTTCTAATAATAATCCAGCGCGAGCTGTTTGGTTAAATGTTAAAATTGCGAACACGCTTAATAAAGCAATCTTCATCGACATTTTCATGGAAGAACCCTTTCGGTTAAAGTTAATTTATCTTATTTGAGGCGAATCAAATGTATTAGTCAATTTTTACTTGGAGTTATTTACAGTTCTCGGTCAAAGATATACCTGATACCTTCTTCGCCTAAGGGTAAATCTAAGAGAAACTTTCCGTCTTTCAATTCGAACGGAGTTTTTGAAATAATTCCGACCCGCATATCGAGATCGGCTCCGCAATTAGATGCATTATTTGGATCAACCTCAATTACTTCTTGAATGATAAAATTATTTTCGATTCGATAATCTGCCCAGCGGCGGCAAAATCCACGTTCACCTTCTCGGTAATAAAAAACTTCGTTCGTTGAAGCGCTTTGAAATATAAATCGTAACTTTAAATCAGGGTTTGGTCTGGGCGCTTCGTTGCCCTGATATATTGTGGCTACAAAAAGCCAAACGCCAATTAGACTATTCATAATTAAATCCTCGGGAAGCTAAAATAGGGTTTACGATTTCTTGGTCTTTTGCGGGCATTAATTTAATGACTTCAATGATTTGAGAATTGAAATGATTAAAGTCACTGTTTGGATTCAATTTAGAAAGCGTATCAGTTGCTAATTTTAAAGATTTTTCTTTACCTAGTTTTTCTTTTATTTCCCATAATAAACTACTTAAAATTTGCGAGTCATGGTAAAGTCCGCCCGTTTTTTCACTTAACCGAATATTTGCTTGAATCGTGCGTTTAAACGGCCCCTTTAGGTAAGCAGTTTCGCCTAAGAAGGGACGGTTAAGAACCACGCAGGTAAAGAAATCAGCGAAACCTTCATTCAATGAGCCACCTTCTTTTTCGAACGGCAAGCGAGCCATACCGTCAATCAGTGCGTGAAATGATTCGTGGTAAACAATCGATGGATCGCTGGCTAACATTCCGTAATCAACGTCGTCGCCACGGCCGAAGCGAATTTTATTTTGAAAATAAAAGGCCGTGTTTGTTTTGTCTGGATAACCGACATCAACAACCGCGTTTAATTTTTCAGGAAAACGCACCGATAAATTTTCGCGCATCCAGGTTTGAATATAATCTAGATAATAAAAAACTTGAACTTGATCAAAGCGTTCATCCTTTGGATCAAACTTTAAGTGAGGTAAAACGGAAGTCATCTTCTGCGAAGACTCGCTATCTACTAAAACATACTGATTAGAAACACTCGTGTTTAATTGTAAACCCTTTAATAGAACTTCGGTTAGATCACTGTGTTTAGGGCCCAGTGGGTAAACCTGCGCGGTGAATTCATTGAATTGTGAACCTTGTTTTTCAATCGATACAAGTCTTTGACCGGAGAAGTAGGCCTTCCACAAAGTACCGTCATTTAATTCGTAGTGAAGCGCTTGAAAATCTTTTAAGACGCCTTTGTGAAGTTTTAACACATTTTCAGAATTATAATTTCTCAGGTAAAGTGGCGCCACTTCGTGCGATACTTTCGTTACGAATCGTTTTTCATTTCGGGTGGCTGGCTTTGCATTTAATACTTTAACTGAGCGGGGCTCTATAAATACGGCTTCGGCTGATTTAAGTTCGTTTGAAGCATAAACTTTTTTAACATATGAGGTTTCAACTAATTGATTTTTGAGAGATTGTTGATTAAATTCAATTCGATCATTTTTGTAAAAAATGACGGAAGGCTTCTCGAACAACTCAAGGCTTGAGATCTTTTGCAAGTTCTCGCCTGATTGCCCGAATCTCCATTCGATGCTTTGGATTTCTGCCTGCTTTTGGCAAGACCAAAACCCAAAGCCAATTAAAATAATAGCTAGATGTTTATTCAATGACGGTTATTCAATCGTTAACTGTTTTTCTAAGTACGTGCCATCAGCACTTAAGAATTTTAAAGTATGTAGGCCAGTTGCTAATTTACCCAGGCGGATATCCTTTTGAAATGGTACTAAAACCATAATACACATACCTTGAGTTACGCTAGCGATAGATTTTACTTCGTGATTAAAGTTATCAACGTTATTGATGTCGGCGCGGCTCCATTTGTAGCAACCGTTTTGAAAAACGCCATTAACTACAACATAAGCTTCAGAATTTGAATCAAAAGAACCGGGTACGAATACGCCGTTGATGTTTACTTCTACTTCTTTATCTGGAGTTGGGTTTCCAACAGCGAATGATGTCGTCGATAATAAAACAGATGCGATTAAGATAAGTGATTTCATAAAACTTTCCTTGTTAAATTTAAAGCATTTCGTTATTGAAATGTTTTTTATTAATTCAAGGTGAGTGATTGCAAAGACTTGGCCAATCGTCAGAACGATTTCCAAGTTAGCTTAGTCGATTTGTTAGTGTGCGTTAGGGTCGTTGTAACCCATTGGCGTTAGATAAGACGGGAAAATTTACCCAACAATTCAAAGACTGACTAGTTACCTTTACGTGGTCCCCAAGCAGGGCCAACGCTTGATGTATTCACGTTACGACCTTTATTTTTTTGAAACTTAGTTTTCGATTCGGCAATCGCGCCAGAATTCTGCAATTCCATTTTACGTTTAGTCAGTTCAACAAGTAGGTTAGGCTTCGCTTTAGATTTTTTAGCAGTCTTTTTCATGAGCGTATCATTAGCATAAAACCGGGATTTCGGAACTAGAAATTTACTTTGTTAATGCTTTTAGACGGCAACTGGTTAATTTTTATAGGGCATAAGGCCCTTGTGTGCTGGTTAATCCCTGTAGCCCAAACAATAAGGGCGCAGAAGCACCCTTTATTTAGTGGTCTTAAAGATTTATTGTTCTCCAAGAAATCCCTGTAAATGTTTAACGCGTTCGATTGTTTTTGCAACTAAACATCCGCCAATAATAACGCCTTCTCCGCTGCCATTAAGCATAGCTGTTCCAGCTAATTCGCAATCAGCATCGCGAAAAGTAATCCATGCTTTTTGTGCAGTGACCAGACGACGTAAAATTTCTTTATTTTCAACATCAGTGTCTTTAACCAATGGTGTGCGAATTAAGTTGTAGACACGGTTAAGTTCTTTGTCTGCGTTTGTATAAGCAATGCTAGAACAGTTGTTTGAGTCTGCGGTGCTTTGAGCATCACCCGCACAAGTATTATAAGCTTCTTCAATCTGCGTGATTGCATCCTTAACGGTCGATTTAGACTGTACGACTGAATCGTTGGCGTTCGCGACAAAACTTGAAGCAGCGATTAGTGTTAAAATTAGAAAATTTCTCATGTTTTAGTCCCCTTGATTGTTAAAGTTCGTGAATGCAAATTAGTCGTTTTGTTAATTGCGGCCTAGTTTAATCAGTAAAGATTAGTCACAAGAATTAGTATTAACATCATTCGTTATCGACGTCATATTACCAAGACCATCAAAAGAAACTGACACGCAAGATTTAATACTTGATTCAGGATGAAGAGTGGACCCAATGCTAAGTTGCACTTTTACAAAGCTATCATTTTTTTCAGTTACCTTAAGCACTTGAAGCGTCAGTCGGTTATCCATATGGGCCCAGTTTACTTTTGATAACGCGATCGCTGCATTCTTTGCGGTTTCTTTTACCGGTAAAACATCGGATGCAAAAACGCTTGAAGACATTAAAACTACGCTTAAAATCATTTTCATTTTTTTCATTTTATCTCCTGTGATATCCCATCCAGATTGCAAGTTTTAACCCGAGCTTAGATCAAATAAGATCGAGATTAGCGGCTAATAAGTCGACAACGACAAATTAGGGCTTACTTTATGACGTTCTGAAAGGAATAGACCTATCAAAATTTACAATCTTTTCACTAAATGCCGCGTCTGAAGTAAATCCTACTAGCTGTAGTAATTTCGTTTATGGTAATGATAAGCTTCGGAGCAATAAATACTAAACCCAATCTTTTAGGAAAACTGAATGCCATCATTTGACGTCGTTTCTGAAATGGATATGCAAGAAGTTGATAATGCGATAAATCAAGCTCGTAAAGAGATTGATGGCCGCTATGATTTTAAAGGCAGTAAAGCCGAACTTACTTGGGATAAAAAAGAAGTCACCCTGCTAGCTGAAGACGATTATAAAATTGGTACCATGGTTGATATCCTACGCACAAAAATGGGTAAGCGTGGAGTTGATCTTAGATACTTAAAACTTGAAAAAATTGAACCAGCGGGTGGCAGATTCTTGCGCCAAAAAATTACGTTCTCACAAGGGATCGAAAAAGAAAAAGCTAAAGAGATTATTAAATTTGTTAAGGATGCTAAATTAAAAGTTCAAGCGCAAATTATGGATGATAAATTGCGTGTCACTTCAAAAAGTATTGATGAGTTGCAAGCGACCATGCAGACCTTAAAATCTCAAAATTTCGAGATTGCATTGCAATTCGATAATATGCGCCCATGATAGCCAGGATTTAAAAAATGAAAAAATATTTAATTTTATTTCTATTAATTCTAGCTGCCTCTATTTTTTTACAAAACCATCAATCTCCGCAAAAAAATCGCACCATCTCGGTAAGCGATTTCACCAAACTACAAACAAATTTGCGCAAGCACGTCGAGTTTTTTACCCGTCTTGCGCCAGTCCGTAGTAGCACTGAAACTGTAACTTTAGATAAAGCGGCAGAATATATCTATGATTCACTTTTGGCTTCGGGTCTAAAACCAGAATATCAAACTTACGATTTTAAAATTGCTGGGAAGAAAAAAACTTTTCGCAATGTAAAAGCTATGTACGGTGATCCAACGAAGCCACGCATCGTCGTGGGTGCGCATTATGACGTGTGTGATTCTGAAATAGGTAATCCTGCGGAAGGGGTGCCCGGTGCGGATGATAATGCTTCGGGCGTGTCCGGAATGTTAGAATTAGCCAGATTGGTTCAAGAAAATAAAATAGATCTATCCAGCCACTCGATTGAGTTTGTAGCCTATACTTTAGAAGAGCCCCCCTATTTTCGCACCGAGCAGATGGGTAGTTATATTCATGCGGCAGATTTAAAAAATAAAAATATTGAAGTTAAGTTTATGGTTTCGTTAGAGATGATTGGCTATTTTTCTGATGCGGTGAATTCACAAAAGTATCCATTTAGTTTTCCAATGAGCCAAATATTTGGTGACCAAGCAAATTTCATCGCCATCATTGGTGGACCTTTGGAATTTTTAACTTTAAATCGAGTGCAGGGTCTATTCCAAAAAGAGTCTACATTGCCGATTTATAAATTAAGTGCACCAGCTTTCGTACAAGGTACCGATTGGAGTGACCATGTGAATTATACCAAATTTGGTTATTCAGCGATCATGTTAACGGATACTTCTTTTTTACGTAATAGTAATTATCACCAATCGACCGATACCATTGACACAATCAATTTTGAAAAAATGGCCGATGTCGTTTTGGGAATGCGAAACGTATTAAAAAACTAGTTTAAAGTTTCTTTAGCGATTGGCTATAGAAGGCGATGTTTTCTGTGGACATCGCACGTAAGCAAAGGTCGTCTCTTATTGTAGACTATGTAAAACCAAAATAAACGCGCATTTGTCGGAGCGGTTGTGGGCCTAGGATTAGGGTTCTTTGGCGTAGGTATCAGATCGAGTCGCGCCGTCGGGCAATACAGTTGCTGTATCGTCATGATTTAGCGGAACAAGAGAAGCTACGCCAAATTAAATAGTTTATTCAGGACCCTTGAACACTAAAGAAATTGTCTATTCAGCTAGGCTATTTTATATTGGTGGAAGTGAATTTCTTAAGACTAAACGACTATCTTTTAACCATCCTATTTGAAAACGAAGATATTATCGCCGTCGATAAGCCTTATGGCATCAATAGTCATACAAATGATTCTAAAATCGGAAATTTCGATTTTATTCAAGATGGTTTGATTGAAACCTTTGAGCGCCAGCTATCACGTAAACTGTATATTGTGCACCGTTTGGATCAAACCACGACGGGCGTTATCATTTTTGCAAAGTCACCGGAGTCTGCAAAAAAATACGCGGATTATTTTTTTGAGAAAGAAGTTAAAAAAACGTATTGGTTTGTAACCGCCAGCCATTCAGCGGCCGACCAGTTTATGATCGATCAGATCATTGTTCATAAAGCAAAAGATTTAGAAGCTCAAACTAAATTTAAAGTCATAAAAAAATCATCTAAATTTGAACTGTGGCAGGCTAATCCACTAACGGGTCGCAACCACCAAATTCGTATTCACGCTCAAGCGGCGGGGATTCCTTTACTGGGTGATGAAAAATACGAAGGCGCGGTTTACCCATTTTTATGTCTGCATAACCACCGCATCGAATTTCCGAACGGCTTAGTGATTACGTCCGAAGTTCCGAAATACTTTGAAGACCTTACTCTGTTAGAAAATCAAATTTTAGCAAAAGCACTTTTTGAGACTGATCGTCGAGAGCGCTTATTCGCCAAAGTTGAAGATAACCAATGTTTCAGGTTAGTTCATAATAAAAATGATTTTAAAGATTTAGGTTTTACCATCGACCAATTTGGAAAATATTTAATTCTTTCTAGCTACACGGAAGATTGGACCGAAAGCGATCAGAAAACTTTTTTTTATTACGCCAATTATATGCAAAAGCCAATCTACGTTCGTTTGATGCATAACCGGGGTAAAGATGCCGCGAATAAATCTCAGTTTACGATTCTTCCGACTAAATCGGAAGCCCAAACTCTCGATACCGTTTGGGTGGCTAACGAAAAAGAAACTAAATACGAAATGCGTTCAGACTCGGGCCAGTCTTTCGGACTTTTTTTAGACCAGCGTCTGCAAAGAAGTTGGATTCGCGAAAATACCAAAGATAAATTAGTTCTTAATTTATTTTCTTATACGTGTGGCTTTAGCGTGGCGGCCGCATTAGGCGGAGCAAAAGAAGTTACTTCGGTTGATACAAATAAAAATGTTTTGAATTGGGGGCGTAAAAATTTTGAACTAAACGCTATCGATACACAAAAGCATAAATTTTTATGCCGTGATAGTATCACTTTTCTTGAGCAATGCCGCAGTAAAAATATCAAATACGATTTAATCATTTGTGATCCGCCTTCATTTTCGCGCGGAGAAAAAGGTGTATTTAAAATCGAAAATAACCTTGAGACGTTATTAACTACTTGTTTAAGTTGTTTAACGGATGAAGGCGACCTATTGTTCTCGACTAATTTTGAAAATTTCTTTGTCGACGATATTCGTAAAGCTATTTTAAAAGTACAAAGTGAACTTAAAATTAAAAATTTAGTAATTGACTGCATCCATTCGGCTTTAGATTTTGAACTCGCGGGTAAACGAGCCATCTTAAAATCGTTTTTAATCAGAAAAAAATTATAATTAAATGAATCGAACGAGAATTCTAATTTTTGCGTAATTTTTTAAGTAGGGCTAGTTCTTCAGCGTTAGGGTCGCGACCAATGTTATTTTTAAATTCTTCCGCAAAGTAGATATAAGTTTTTTCGTTCGCCATCTGGCGGATATTAGTATCAGCCCACTGTTTCGATTGATCTAACATCGGAGTAAATAAAACTTTCGTTTGTTCTGTGCCCTTCGCTTTTAGATCATAATAGGTATAAGTTCCGTACGCGGGTAGACCGATTAAGATTGCGCCGGCAACAGTCCAATTGTAAGTCGATGAAAAAACATTAAAGAAGGATTTAAAATGTGCATGTTTGAGGTAAGGCTGAAGCAATTCGCGATTTGTATCTAGTCCTTCCCAGGCAATTTTCTGGGCGAGTTCAAGCGGAATTACTGCGCCCTGTAATTTAGGCATCATGAAAAAAGCATAAGACCAGCGGGAATAAATATCTTTAAATGGCAGCATAATCCAATTAAAAACTTTCATTTTAATCCCCGGTGGAGCGGAAATATTGTCGAATAAGTATTTTTGTAGACCTTTAGCTAATAACGAATGCCGCGTCTGTTGATATAAAATTTTATCTACTGGCGACATGTCTTTAGTGATATTCGGATCGTCTAAAAAACTAAGTTGCTCGAGCCTCTTTGCGAAGACTTCAAAATCATAGCGGTCCCATGAATTGGCTGACTTTAATTCTTTTAGTTTGCTACGTAGACGGTAAGATTGCCAGCGTGCCTTCGTGCGCGCGGAGAAACTTCTATTTTCGGTTTCGGCAATGATGGAGTCCCGTAAATCTTTTTTGTAAATAAAATGATTGTTTTCATTATTAATGTGATCAATCGCGTTTGCATAATACGGGGGTGAATGCTCTGCGCTGCGCGTGAATAAGCCAAAACAGCGAAGCTGAGCTTCGCTGTTCAAGGTAAATGCTAAAATAAAAACGGCAATTACAGATTTCAATTAGTCTACTTGGCCATTTGTCGGTATTTGATTTCAGACTCTAACTTATTCGCGCTGTTGTCTAAGTTAATTAAAGTTTGTAGAATAAGTTTTTGTGACTGTTCTGAATTCATTCCAATCGTCATGCCTAATAAATCAGTTACGGCTGTCGCACCTGTTCCGCCAACGGCGATTGTTTTTTTAGTTGCGGCCGTAGTACTTGCAATCCCTTGTTCAATTTTAGGTAATACATTTTTCAAAAATCCGTCTGTCTCTTTAGCTACTCGAGGGTAAACTAAATGAAGAATTAAATAACTGAAACTGGCCACGAGGGCTACGTCTTGGGCACTCGTTCCCGTTAATCCGGTCAAGATACCGGCGATTTGTCCCTGATTGTCTAATAATGTTGAGCTGATAATATTAAGTGAACCGGTCACTCGAGTTAACTCCGGTGACAAATTGCCAGCTTTTGATAAATCCCGAGACGTATCGAAAACAATTTGACTAAGTACGGTTGAATCGACTTTGTTATTTTGTTTGTAATGCGTAATAAAAGTATTTAAAGCCATGGATGCTGTACTTAACGCTAAAACTAGATTATTTGCGTCCGCTTTTTTAAGGTGGGCTTGGGCCGTGTAAGCGCTTAAGGCTAATAAAATCATTTGAGTTTGGTTGGCATATTTTAAAACCGGATCCGTATCATTGATACTTTGTAGAGCACTAATTTTTTCCATTAAACCGCGCACATCTTTTAAAGCTTTAATTAAATCCTGAGTCGTCTTCGCATCGGCTGATCTTAATAGTTGGATAATTTCTTTTTCTCCTAAAGTGCGATCAATCACATCTTTAGCTAAGTCAGTTTCATTACTGGCCATCGCCAACTGAAATGAGTTTAATAAAATTGCAGAAGAAATTGCAAAAGCCATTGTCTTTTTCATCGGTTCCTACTTTCGTGATAATCGCTTCGTTGCTAGAAAAATGCCATGGCTAGCTCTTATATACGAAAGCAGGTCTCAAAATGGGAATCAATTTTTAGACAGTGGCCTAAAATTGGCGCTTTGCTAAATTCAGTCAAAGATAGAGAACTTTGTCACGTGGGCCGTAGCCTTTAGTACCGCCAGGCCTCGTCGAATGCGAAACGCGCCGGCTTTGTCGATTAGAAAATCACGGCACCAATGGATATTTGCCGGATCAATTTTTACAAAGCAAAAGTAATTTAAGAACAGGTGATTACGACGGAAGCGTTGCAAATCGCGCTCGCCTTTTATTAACTATCACCGATGAAGCCATTGCCGTTTGGAGTTCAGGACGCGTCGGCGTGTATTTATCTTCGCTTGTTGATGCAAATCCAGAAGAGACTTTTAGTTACGTCGCTTAAAAGTTAGTGAAACAAAAAATTGCTTTCATTTTTTTACGTAATCGCCAACCAAGGACTCAACGCTGAGTTAAGCCAAAGTCTTCAAGATAAAGGCGTAGCCGCTTCGATTGCTTACGGAAAACTATTTATTTCCAATCCTGATTTAGTCAATCGACTACATCAAAACCTTTTCAAGATTTTGATGTAGCCACATTCTATTTTCCCGGTGCTAAAGGTTATGTCGATTATCCGACCTTGTTAAAATAACACCTTTGCGTGTGTCTTAAAAAAGGGGCTAGTTCGTAAGCCCCGGGATGACAGTCTGGTAAAGTTTAGCTTAAATAGAAGTGTGTTGAAGCGAAACCTAGACCGCATTTTATTTAGCCTGATCTGTCTGTTTCCATTTCTATGTTTATTAGTTGTTGATACTTTCTTTTTTCCTTACGTGACGCCCAAAAATTTTGCTTTTCGGGCGTTAACGGAAGTATTGGTAGCTCTCTGGATTTTTTTAATCTCGTTAGACGCGCAGTATAGGCCGCAAAAATCAATTCTAACTTGGACTTATTTAGTTTTTATTATCGTTATTAGCGTCGCCGATTATTTTGGTGAGAACCCGTTTAAAAGTTTTTGGTCTAATTTTTCGCGGATGGAAGGTTTAGTAACGCATCTGCATCTGTTTGCATTTTATCTGGTTTTAACTAGCGTATTAAATACCAAAGTCCGTTGGTCAACATTTTTTAAAATCACTTTTTTAATTTCTATTGGCGTTGGAATTTATAGTTTTTTTCAAAGTGTAGGTTTAGCCGCCGCTGTTTCAATGATTCGGGTGGATGGAACCTTCGGTAACCCATCCTACTTGGCGATCTACATGGCCCTGCATTTTATTATCGGCTTGATCTTGCTGGCGGAGCAAAATACTAAAAAGCTTGGTTTTTTTTATTCGCTAGGCTGTGTGATTACCGCAGTTTCGCTTTTTTTAACTCAAACCCGTAGCGCCCTGGTCGGATTAGTGGGCGGAATTCTATTTATCGTTTGCGCTCTGTTTTTTTCGCCTACCGCGCGCAAATTCAAACGAAAAATCTATTTTCATCTAACGGCAATCATCATGGCGACGGCGCTCATTATCTCGGGAATTAAATACTTTGATTTATTACCTAAAGTTTCAGATCGCATCGGCAATAGTTCACTCGCCGATCAGTCTTTGCAAAACCGTATTTACATTTGGAAGTTAGCTGGGGATTCATTCAAAGATCATCCATGGTTGGGCTTAGGCCAAGAAAATTTCATTTACAGTTTAAAACACTATCAACCGCAAATGTGGGGCGAGGCTTGGACAGACCGCGCCCATAATAATATTTTAGAGTGGCTAACCAGCGCGGGTATTTTTGGTTGTTTAGCGTACCTGGCATTTTTTGTGACGACGCTTTATTTATTATGGTTTCAAAATAAGAATAAAATTGATTTAGAAATTAAAATATTTATTTCGGGATTTTTTATTTGTTATTTTTTAAATAGTCTTTTCCTGTTTGATAATATCACGACTTATTTAGTTTTTTTCTCAGTTTTAGCCTTTGTACATTTTTTGTCTACTTCAGTGAAACCTACCTACAGCAATCAGCCAATTGATTGGAATATTTGGCACGCAGTTTTAGGATTTTTTCTTTGTATATTTTTAGTCAGCGGATTGTATTTTGCGAATTATAAAAATATTGAATCGAATAAAATATTAATTCAATCAAGCATTGCCTCTCGAGCAGTCTTAGCCAATGCAAACGGTTCAGATCGCTTGTTGGTTGAAAGTATATTAGACCAAAATTTACTAGCTCGCGCGGAGATACGTGAGCAATTAATCGCGACCGCAAATTATATCGCCAACCAGCCACTTAGTTATGAGTTCAAACAAAAAGTATTCTTACTAACAAAAAAGGAACTTGAGATTGAACTCACTCGCGATCCAAAGAATATTTACCTGAAAATGATCGGCGGAAAATTCTACGGTACATATGGACAATTTGGTGAAGCAGATAAATTATTTGTCGATGCGTTGGCGATATCACCTCGCAATCAAACTATTTTAGCCGAGCAAGGGACTTTTTTTATAAAGACGGGTCAATTTGTAAAAGTAGCCGAAACGTTTCGAAAAATTTACGAGCTTGAACCTAAATTTGAGTTGGCAAGAATGTATTTAGCGCTAGGATTGATTTACGGAAACCAAAGTGCCGAAGCGCACTTAATTATTAATCAACTTTATGCGATTAAGTCACAAGAGGCACACAATAGCCAATTTTTAGCAGCTTGGCTTAATCGTAAAGATTTTGTGTCGGCTGCGCAATTTGTAAATTTAAAAGAGCAATCTGGCCTAGCCGATCCAGAAGATCTTATTCTGTTGGGAAACTATTTTATGATGAATAATCAAAATGCGTTAGCCATTGATGCATTTACAAAGGCAGATCGCTTAGGTTATCGTGACAAGGCACTGATCCGTGCATTAATTAAAAATGCGCAAGCCGCTAAAAAAATCTAAGTTCGTTAAACATTTTAGGCAGACTTAACGGCCTTTTTCATCAACACGTTGCTTGAAAATTAGAATGCAACCAATCATGAAAAAAAATAAAGTCGCCGACGCGGAGTAGCGACTCAGTTCAAGCCCTCCTTTGGCTATGGGCTTATCTAGAAAATCTCCCAGAACAGCGCCCAATGGACGGGTTAAAATAAAAGCGGCCCAGAATAATAATGTGCGTGAAACTTTTGTCCAGAAATACAGTCCACTGAGCGCCACCAATAGGCTTCCAAACAGTACGGCGGCGCCAAGGTAACCCAGGCCAGCGGTGTCCGAAGTCCAATCACCCAAAGCGGTTCCAAGTGTTTGTGAAAACATAATGGTTAACCAGTAAAATATTTCTGCTTGAGGTGTTTTAATCGACTCAACTGAAATGGTACCCGTGGATTTATACCAAATAAATAATGAACTTAGTAACAGCGCCAATAAAAGGATTGAGCCGCCCGCGTAGCCAATTCCCAAAGAACGAGTTGCAAAGTCAGCTAACGTTGTACCCACGGTTGTTGTGGCTACAATCGTACTCCAATAAATAAGCGGATGAAATGTGAATGCTTTAATTTGAACAGTAACCGCGAAAATAAAAACGGCTGCAAAAATAATAGTTCCGACTAAATAGCCCAGATTCATCGACATCGAAACAGCATCACCGGCAGTTTCACCTAAAGTGGTTGCAGCAATTTTAATAATCCAAAAAATGAATGTCAGTGCCGGAACTTTGCTTAGGCTTTTAATTGAGCCACTATTCATTTTTTGTCGCAATATCTAAAATATTTCCCGTGTTAGCGTCAATTTTAATTTCTAAAATTTTTCTATCGGGCTCTAAAAAAGTAATGTTATAAATAAAAAATTTATTTTCTAATTCGAGTGATGATTCGGCTAGCCGGCCTGCTGATTTTGACTGAGCTATTAAAATAGCTTCAGACATTTTAATCTTAACATTTTTTATGCTAGCAAATAAAATAATCGGCATTAAAGTAATAGCTATAAATAATTTCATTACTATTTAAGTACATCACTAATTGATGATGTAGTGGCATCTTTTTTGTTAAGTGAACCTAGTCCCCAGGCAGTTTCAATTGTTTTTAAAATTGAATAATGAGTATAGGCGTTCTCTGTTTTTGCTCCAGCAACAACGGAATCGCCATACAACGTGGTGTAAATTTGGTTATTATTATGATTGCCAGATTCGTCAAAGGTAAGAACAAAGAGCATTTGACTCATAAATTTGTGATCTTGCAGTAGCGGGCCAAATTTTTTAGACATATAAGCATCCGCAAAAGAAACGCCGGACTCGTGACCATCGTTACTTATATCGGGTATATAAATCGAATAATTGGGTAAGTTATTCGATTGAACATCAAGATCCAACTGCTCTGCATTGACAATATTCTTACAGCGTGCCGGATTTGTAGTTACGTTTTTAAAACTTAAAAACGGCACGTGCTTGCGTGCATATTTTTCGCTTGCTGCTCCCAAGAAACAATTTCCCGGAAAGCCTTCAACATAGGCTTTCCACGTTAATCCTTTAGCTTCTAAAAGGTCACCAATGTGTTGTGCATCAAGGTCAATATTCTTATCATCCGTTATCCCAAAAGTATCTCCGGCGATCATTGATACATAGTTGCCTTGAGAGGGGTGGGTAAGGGCAGACATGTTATCAAGACTGGCGCCTTTTTTTGAGAGCGCAGATAAAAAAGGCTGGTGCATTGCTTTTGAGTAATTCGTATTTTCAAGGACGACGATCATAACATGGCTAAAAGACCCTTGAGCTGATGCTATGCAGCTTGTGAGCAGAAAAATTGCAGCTAAAAAGCTCTTGCTTCGAAAGGAGTATGACATAGATGGCCTCCGGTCATTTTGAGTTTACAGTATTGAATCTGAGTAGCACTATCTGGTAGCCGGGCGGCTAAGTAAAGTGACATTAATTTCATATGCTAACAATCTCGTTTCATTGCAGAATTAAGGTCCGAATTTAAAAATAAATGGTGAATAGCTCGGTGGAGTAATGATGAATATTTTAATTGTAGAAGATGACCTAGGAATTGCGCAAGAGCTTATAACCGGACTCAACGATAATAACTTTAATTGTGTTCATGCGACAAATGGCGAAGCGGGGCTAGAGTTTGCTTTAAAAAATGAATTTCAACTTATTATTACGGACCTCATGCTACCAGGAATGAATGGCTTAGAAATGATTTCTGAACTGCGAAAAAATAAAGTGGATGCGCCGGTTCTAATTTTAACGGCGAAAAGAAGTTTAGATGATCGAGTTACAGGTTTACAGAACGGCGGGGATGATTACTTAGTAAAGCCGTATGCCTTTGTTGAGTTATTGGCCAGAATTAAAAATTTAATAAGACGCTCCACAAAAGAGCCCGAAGCTAAATTTGAAACTTTAATTTTCTTTGAAGATTTAACAATTAATTTAATATCTCGAGAAGTAACCAGGGAACAAAAAAAAATAGAACTTCAAGCAAAAGAATATCAGTTGCTGGAGTTTTTTATCAAAAATATTCGGATTCCCCTTTCTAAAAATCAAATTCTTGAAAAAATATGGGGTTATAGCTTTGATCCACAAACGAATGTGGTCGATGTTTTAGTTTATCGGCTCAGGGGTAAAGTAGATAAAAACTTTAGTAAGCCTTACATTCATACGTTGAAAGGCATCGGCTATGTTTTTAAAGTTGAATAGGCTTTTTTTAAAAAGCCTAAGCTTTCGTCTTACTTTTGGCTACGCTATTTTATTTGTCTTGAGTAGTTTTTTAATTTTATTTTTAAACTATTACTTATTTAACCACTCGATTAAAGACCGCGATCACGAAATTTTATCCTCGAAAGCAAAAGAATACTCTTCGGTTTATTCAAAGGGCGGCGTTCAGGAGCTAAAAAATTATTTAGCTGCGCAAAAGCAGAGTGACACCGATTCACAATTTTTGGTTCGTATTGAATCAGTAAATTCTGAAACATTATTTTTGCACATTCCTGAAAAAATGCAGCAGCTTTCGGCTAGTGAAGTTGACAAAAAAATTTCTACTTTGACGTTTTCAAAAAATATTTCCAAGTTTTACATGAGCGAAAGGTCGATCGAGGATCCAGAGGAAGAAAATGAATATGAGGTTGTAAGCCAAATAAACTCTGATGGACAGCGGATTCAAGTTGCTCGAAACACGGATGAACGTGATGATCTTTTAGAAAGATATCTCCGGACTATTTTAAGTGCCTCATTTGCGGTTTTGTTGATCGGAAGCTTCGGTGGTTTTGTTTTTTCAAAACAAGCACTGGCGCCTTTACGTAACTTAATTCAAGCTATTAAATTAGTTCGCTCCGGTGAGTTAAGCGCCCGAGTGCCCGTTAGAAATTCGAATGATGAAATTGATGAAATTGGTATTCTTTTTAATAAAATGGCTACAAAAATTGAAAATTTAATTTCTAATATGCATGAAACTTTAGATAACGTGGCCCATGATTTAAGAACGCCTTTGACCCGACTTAAGTCAAAGGCGGAGCTGACTCTTTTGTCTCAATTCGCTGCGACAGCAGATTACAAAGAGGCCCTAGCGAATACGATAGAAAATGCGGCCGAAATTGTAAGTTTGATTAATACAATAATGGATATATCTGAGGCTGAAGCGGGAGTCTTAAAATTAGATTTAGTAGAAATAAATGCAACGGATGTAATTTTAGAAATCATCGATTTGTATGCGATGATTGCTGAAGAAAAAAATATTTCACTGCAATTTGTTGAATCGGTTAATTTCAATTTTTATGCGGATCGAATTAGATGCAAGCAGGTTTTATCTAATTTGCTCGACAATGCAATTAAGTATTCCCCAAAGAACAGCCTCATCGAAATAATCAGTCAAAGTTTCGATGGTAAAAACGAAATTTGTATCTTAGATGTTGGGATCGGAATTTCTGCGCAAGATGTTCCCAAAATATGGAGTCGGCTTTATCGAGTTCATCATAATCAATCAAACAAAGGCTTAGGGCTTGGGTTAAGTTTAGTTCATTCTATTTGTAAAGCTCATGGTTGGACAATTCAGGTTCAGAGCCAACTTGGAGTTGGCAGTGAATTTAAATTAACATTTACGAATGGCGCTTGATTAATTTTGACCGCAAACAATACCATTAATTTTCATGAAACCAGACGCATGGCTTGCGGGATTTGGGCTTCTATGAACCCAATGAATAATGGCTCCGTCCGGCGACGCAGAAAAGTGTCCGGCAGTTGAATTAGATGTAATATAATCACCGCAGGCTTCTATCTGTGCACCAGCGATTACTTGCGGTACGGGGCCAAACTGTTCGTTATAGATAATTTCAATTACGTCGGCCTGATTGCCGCCAATTTGAACTTCATAATGGTGATGTCCGGAATGGTCAGGAAATGCTCTCACTAGAGTACCTAAAATATGAGCGCGATTTCGGTATTGATTTTTAGTATTATTTTTCCATTGAATAACGCTCGCGTTATTCACCAGTAGTTCTTGGTTGCCAGATAAGCAGCTGGGAGCAGCTGACTGAGCAAAACTGGGTACAGACAAAAATCCGATAATCAAATGAGCTGCGACGATGGCTTTGATAATCATAAAATCCTTTTTTGTTTGAGTTGTATTTAAAAGGTTTCACTTTTATACGCCTTCTTCAAATGATATTTGTGTCATGCTGTATTTATTAAATAACGAAAATATCATTCAATATTTTTCTTCTTTGCTTTCAATTTGTTTAAAAAGGTATAGAGTTGCAACATGCAAACTTTTAAAAAGTTAGTTCAAATTTTTCTAGCGTTTACTTTTTTAACTCAATATTCTAGAGCATCCAATTTGCAGGAAATAAGCTATACTTTTGATCAGCAAAAAAACCAATCCGCAAAAAATGTATTTCATTTTTTCAGAGCCTATGTTGATTATTTTTACCTTACAATCCAGGCCAATAAGTCTAATTTAGCAGCTTTCGAAAAAGCATCTTTTTTTACCGGCTGGTGCGTAGGCGATGCTCATCCCGAGAATTTTGGTTTTTTAATACAAAAAGATAATTCAGCAATTTTTACCATCAACGATATGGATGATTTTGGCCCCTGTCCAGTCATTTATGATCTGTATAGGCTCATGGTAAGCTCGCGATTGTATGATGAAAAAATCAAGCTTGACCAAATTTTAAAAAGCTATTTAAGTGGTCTTAACTCCGAGCAAGAATCGATGCCCAGTGAGCTCTTTAAATTACTCAACAAAAGCCAAAAAAATGGAACTCAATTTGATTCTAAAAAAATAGATTCTGGGAAAATTATTCGAAACTTTGGAATGACCGAAGTTAATTCAAATACAAAAAACGAGATTTCTACGGCGCTGAAAAATGCTCAATTAGGATTTAGTAAAAATTTTAGTCTAGTTGATCTAGTTCAGACTCGTAAAGCAGGTGGAGGGTCAAGCGGCTTATTAAGATATGAAATATTAATTGATGATGATAATCAGTTTACTCATCTTGAGCTTAAAGAACAAGTGAAGCCCGCGATTTACCCAGTCGCCACAGATCCGATTCCAGATACGGAGTTCAGAATTCAGAAAGCGATTCAATTTGAGCAAGGCCCGATGGCGTTACCAATTTATGGTTCAGTCAAAATAAATAGCCTTGGTATGCTTGTTCGCCCTCATTATACGGGAAACATAAGATTTAACTTAAGCGATAATTCTGTAGCTATTAATGAAAAAATTATTAGTTACGAAGCTTATACTTTGGGCCAGATTCATTCGAGATCTGTCAAACAAAATGATGAATATCAAAAAACGATAAAAAATTTAAATGCGGCTGATATTGAAAATGATGTGCAAGCAATGATTAATTTATTTAAGCAAGTATTTAAAAAAAGGTAAGCGCCTATGCCAGAATTAGCGGAAGTTGAAACGGTTCGTAAAAATCTAGATCAATTCCTGCGTGGGCAAATAATCAAAGAAGTTGCGGTCGATGCAACTGACAAATTTCTTTACGCATTCGCGGGTGCAAAAAAAGTACAAAAAGCTTTAGCGGGCGCTAAAATCACCGGCAGCGGACGCGTAGGCAAATACTTCTGGCTTGAGCTTGATAAAAAACCTTGGCCGATATTTCACTTAGGTATGACCGGTTCGGTAACCATTTTTTTCCCGGGAAAAAAGATCTCGAAGAAAAAAGTTTGGGAAGGTCTGAAATTACAAAGTAAGCAGGATCAAAGTTCTCCGGTCAGACTTTGGTTTTGCCGCTTTTTAATTAAAATGCAAAATGGAACTGAAGTAGCCTTGATAGATCCACGTCGCTTCGGAAGAATTTGGCTTAGTGATGATCCGAGCAATCATCCACGAATTAAAAAATTAGGTTTTGATCCCTTAGTTAAATTTCCGACGGCTAATGAATTACATAAACGTATTTCGAAACGTCGCTTGGCGATAAAAACTGTATTATTAGATCAAAAATTATTTGCCGGCATTGGAAACTACTTAGCCGATGAAATTTTATTTCAGACGAAAATGTCGCCGCATCGCTCGGGTTCAGAGCTCAGTTTAAAGGATGTAACAAACTTGCGAAAAAATATTATTGCGATTATTAAAAAAGCCGTAGCCTTAGATGCGAACTACGAATTATTTCCGAAGACTTGGCTATTTCATCATCGCTGGGGAAAATCAAAGACCGCAAAAGTTTCAACCGGGCAAAAAATTATTCACGATGAAATTAGCGGACGAACGACCGCCTGGGTGCCAACGATTCAGAAGTAGTTAGTAATGCGGAGGTTTTTCTCCGGGTGGACCGATTTCGTTCCCTGAATTCATGGCACCTTCAACGCGCTTAATGATCGAAGAAAGTTTTTTTTCCAGCAGATCGATCTGTTGCTGCTGCTGATAAATCACTTCATTAAGCTCATCGATGGTGAATTCTTGGTGCGAGATTTTGGTTTCGATGGCGATTAATCTATTTTCATCAGTCATGGCCTTTCATCCCATTTTCTAGGCGCCTTGTAAAGAAAGTCTTGTCAGAGCTAAAATGATATGTAAAATATATGTAAATGAAAAAGATTATCCATGTTGATATGGACTGTTTTTATGCGGCCGTCGAAGTTAAAAATAAACCATACCTTAAAGGTAAACCTTTAGGAATCGGTGGGCCGCCGAATAGCCGCAGCGTTTTATGTACGGCAAGCTATGAAGCTCGTAAGTTTGGCGTGCGCGCGGCGATGCCTTCATCGCATGCGGTAAAGCTTTGTAAAGATCTAATTCTAATTCCGCCTGATTTTGATTCTTACCGCAAAGAAAGCAAAAGCGTTCGACAAATTTTGGAAAGGTTCACCGACCAAATCGAACCTTTATCTTTAGATGAAGCGTATTTAGACGTGACCGACTGCAAGCGATTGGGCGGCAGCGCTACATTGATCGCGCAAGAAATTCGAAGACTAATCTACACCGAACTCAATTTAACGGCTTCGGCCGGGGTGGCGCCAAATAAGTTTTTAGCTAAAATCGCTAGCGACTGGAAAAAACCTAACGGGCAATTCGTTATTAAACCAGAAGATATTGCGGCCTTTGTTTTGCCTTTACCGGTCGAAAAAATTCACGGAGTGGGAAAAGTAACGGCTGAACGTATGCATAAATTAGGTTTACATACTTGCGCAGATATCCAAAATCACTCGGTAATTCAATTATGCAAATGGTTCGGCTCGCGCGGGGAAGATCTTTATAATCAATCTCGCGGCATTGATCATCGTGAAGTTGAAACCAGCTTGGAAAGGAAATCTTTAACGGTAGAAGAAACCTACGGAAAAGATATCCAGACGTTAGACGAGTGCTTAGCTAAAGTTCCAGAGATCTACAGCGATTGGTTACGGCGTTTACAAAAAGGTTCTTATCAAGATCGCATTAAAAATATCGTCGTCAAATTAAAATTTTTTGATTTTAAAGGAACGACTCACGAAGAAGCGATTGGTCATTTTCCGACGGAAGAAGACTTCGGTCGCTTATTGGAAAAAGCCTGGTCGCGGCGGGCCGCACCGGTGCGGTTGATTGGTTTAGGCGTACATCTAGTCCCGGCGCAACCCCCCGTGGAAAAGGCCCGCGATCTGGCGCAGCTACAATTTGCGATGTGATCTTAGAATTTTTTTTCCGTGCTCTTCACATATTTATTTTTTTGTAATCCAGTCAGAAATATAGCCCGTATATTTTTTTCGAATGGACGCGGGCATATTTTTATAATGTCCAATTTGACCGCGGCAAATTTCTGAACCGCATTTGCATTTCATTTTCCAGTATTTATTTTTTTCGGTCATCTCGTAGTCCCAAGTGACTTGCTCGCCAGGTTTGATTTCCCGCATGGCGACAACGCGGTTTAGGCCTTTAATGCCGCAATTGGGTTCACAGGAATGATTTAGCAAACGGGCAATGCCCTTAGAATCTCGCCAAAGTTTCGGGCCGATCTGAATGGCGTGGTTAAACATATCGTCTGTCCAGGGTTCAAAGTCGTCGTCATAAATGGGGCCGTCGAAAACGGCAATGACTTCGCCCTTATGAATTGCTTTATCTGCATACACTCCGTGGCCAAATTTTTTAGTTCTGTGAATCGAGACTTTAGAGTTGTCCATAGAGCTTGATCTTGGCTAGGCTTAGAGCATGAATCAAGTCAAAAAATCTAGAAATAACTGGGATACTTCGAAAAGCCTGATCGAACACCTTTGGCCCGCAGGTCATACGAATTTAAAAGTACGCGTCGTTTTAGCGATGAGCTGTTTATTAATCGCCAAAGTGATCAACGTTTACGTTCCGTTTTTATACAAGGCGGCAGTTGATTCCTTGTCGGTGAATCCGGCGATTGCTTTACCCATCGGTATTATTGTTAGTTACGGCTTAGCCCGTATTGCACAGCAGACATTTGGTGAACTACGAGATTTTATTTTTGTCAAAGTCGCACAACATGCACAGCGTACGGTTGCCTTATCAACTTTTTCCCATTTACATAACTTATCACTGGCGTTTCACTTAGACCGTCAAAC
Organism: Bdellovibrio sp.; assembly: GCA_014376435.1. GTDB lineage: Bacteria > Bdellovibrionota > Bdellovibrionia > Bdellovibrionales > Bdellovibrionaceae > Pseudobdellovibrio. The sequence goes on from JACMRL010000010.1 coordinate 112,550, forward strand.
GGGTGGTCTATCTAGAGTCATCGAGCGCGGAATTCGTGCGATGCAAACGGTTTTAAGCTTTATGTTGTTTAATATTATTCCAACCTTACTAGAAATTATTCTCGTAACGGTTATTTTATATAATAAATTTGGTTGGAAATACGCGACCATTACTTTCGTGACCGTATCGCTATACGTTTACTTTACTTTTGCGATTACGAATTGGCGTACTCAGTTTAGAAAATCAATGAACGAGCGTGACACAGAAGCCAATACGAAGGCGATTGATTCATTACTAAATTATGAAACTGTAAAGTATTTTGTAAATGAAGAGCACGAATACAAGCGCTACGATATTTCTTTAGCGCAGTATCAAAAAGAAGCGGTTAAAAATCAATCGAGTCTTTCCTTATTAAACATCGGCCAAGGATTTATCATCGGCATTTGCGTGGTCGCAATTATGGGAATGGCCGCCGATGGGGTATTAAAAGGCGTTTTAACCATTGGTGACTTCGTTTTAGTAAATACTTTGTTATTACAGCTTTTTATTCCGCTGGGATTTTTAGGTTTTGTGTACCGTGAGGTTAACCAAGGCTTAGTCGATATGGAAAAAATGTTTGAATTACTAAGCGTTAATGCCGAAGTAAAAGATGTACCTAACGCTAAAATTTTACATACGCCGGACTGGTCGGTCGAATTTAATCACGTTAATTTTCATTATGCTGCCGATCGCGAAATTTTAAAAGATGTCAGTTTTAAAATTCCGGCCGGGCAAACCTTTGCGGTGGTAGGTCCTAGTGGTTCCGGTAAATCTACCTTGGCCCGATTGCTATTTAGATTCTACGATGCAACAAACGGAAGTATTTGTATTGGTAACGAGAATGTCAAAAATGTAACGCAAAAATCACTACGTCAAGCTATTGGAATCGTTCCGCAAGACACCGTTTTATTTAACGATAGCATCGGCTATAATATTCGTTACGGTCGCCCCGATGCAACGAAGGAAGAAGTCATTCAGGCCGCCCGCTTAGCGCAAATACACGACTTTATCGAAAGCTTACCAAAAAAATACGAGACTTCAGTCGGCGAACGCGGACTAAAATTATCCGGCGGAGAAAAACAACGGGTCGCTATTGCGCGCACAATTTTAAAAAATCCACAAATTTTATTATTCGATGAAGCGACTTCGGCTCTTGATTCTCATACTGAAAAAGAAATTCAAGCCTCTCTTCAACAGGTTTCTAAAAATCGAACGACGTTAGTGATTGCGCATCGCTTATCAACCATTGTCGATGCCGATCAAATTTTAGTATTAAAAGCCGGAACGATTGTTGAACAAGGTACACATAATGAATTACTGGCTAAAGATGGTGAGTACGCGGTCATGTGGAGAAAACAACAACAAGCTAAAGAATACGAAGCAAAGCTAAGCGAAGTATTAAGCGATTAATTATTCGGTTTCTTCCTGGTCTTCGGGCTCTGCATATTCATAATCAACCAAGCTTACAAAAAACTTCGGCGGAGCTGCCGTAAACTTTATGCGCTTTTTTGAATGCGGATGAGTGAATTCAATCGTCGAAGCGTGCAAAGCCAACTGGTGATGTTTTTTCATATCTTTTGTGCCGTATTTAGGATCGCCCACGACCGGGTGACCCAGGTCTGCCATATGCACGCGGATTTGATTTTTTCGTCCGGTTAATAAATTAATTTTGATTAAACTAAAATGCTGGGTCTCTTTCAAAACTTGGTATTCGGTCTCGGCTAATTTTCCGGCGCCCGCTTGATTTGAATGAACTTTGTAATCTTCATCTTCTTCTAAATAGCTAGTGATCGTGCCATTTTTTTTCGCGAGCTTTCCATGAACGATGGCGTAGTAATGTTTAACGGTCGACTTCCAGTTTTCTTTTAAATAGTACTGAACATTTTCAGATTTGGCGAAGATCAATACTCCCGAAGTATATTGATCTAAGCGGTGCACCACGTAGACTTCTTTGCGTGAGCGGGCATTGCCCTTACGAACAAAATCATTCAGCGCGCTATGAATTGTGTCTTTATCATTCCATAAGGCCGCCACAGTTAAAAAGCCGGCTGACTTATTGCCTACAAATAGATCCAGATCCTCGTAAAGGATCTCGTAACCTTTGGGCTGATATTTTTTTGGAATTTTTTTAAAGTCTTGCATGGAGCGCGAACATAACAGCTTAGCCCGGTCACGTCAAAAAATGTTGAGCCTTACCACTGAACCAGTTATAGTTTGAGCCATGAAAAAGACGATCTTAAGCGGCAGCACGGTTACAGGTGATTTGACTCTGGGTAATTACATCGGGGCTATTAATAATTGGAAAAAACTTCAAGAAGAGTATGACTGTTTTTACTTTTTAGCTGATTTGCACGCCTTAACGGTCTTCCAAGATCCCAAGATTTTGCGCGAGCGCACTTACAGTTTTTTCGCACAATATTTAGCTTTAGGTTTAGATCCGCAAAACAATACCATCTTCGCGCAATCGCACGTACCTGCGCACACCGAACTCAATTGGATTTTAACTTGTTTAACTCCGCTGGGTTTCTTAAATCGCATGACGCAGTTCAAGGAAAAATCTGAGAAGCATGAAAAAAATGTGAACGCGGGTTTATATACTTATCCGGTTTTAATGGCGGCCGATATTTTACTTTATCAGGCAGATTTAGTTCCGGTGGGTGAAGATCAACGCCAGCATTTAGAATTATGTCGTGATTTAGTTGGTTTTTTCAAAAACCGCTACGGCGATAGAATTTTAAAAATGCCCGAAGCACATATCGAAAAACTGGGCGCCCGAATTATGTCTTTACAAGATCCGTTGAAAAAAATGTCGAAGTCAGATGAAAATGATAAAAACTTTGTATCAATGATCGATGATGCAAAAAAAATCGAAAAGAAAATTAAATCTGCCGCCACCGATTCGGGATCAGAAATTAAATTCGACGTCGAAAATAAGGCGGGCGTTTCAAATTTATTAACGATTTATTCGGTATTGAGTGGAAAAACAATTCCGCAGCTAGAGGCCGATTACCAAGGTAAAATGTACGGTCATTTAAAGGTCGATTTAGCCGAAGTCGTGATTCAGACTTTCAAACCGGTTAAAGAAAAATACGATGACTTAATGAAAAATCGTGATCATTTAGATCAGTTACTCAAGCAGGGCGCTGAAAAAGCCGAAGCGCGCGCCCGCACTACAATTAGCCAAGTGTACGAAGCCGTCGGCCTCGTACCCAGGTTAAAATAAAAATTAGTCCGCCACCACACCAGTTCCGTTGTGTGGCTTTAAACCAAGGCTGATCGCCGCTAAGTCTGAAGTATCTAAAGAGCTGGTCGCAATTTTTAAAGCGATGTAGCTCTCTAAAGCACGCACGTTTGCTTGCGATAACTCATATTTATTTTCATAAAGTTTACTGGTCTCTTGTAATAAACGGTCGTAGTTTGAATTACCGGCCGTAGAGCCTAATTTAATTGAATCAATAATTTGCTGAGAGGTGTGAATGATATTACGTTGTACGCGAATTGTATTCATTGCTAAACGGTAGTTGTCTAAAGCTAGGCGCACATCTTCACGGGCCTGATTCGTGGCTTGAGTTGTTTGTAACTCCGCACTTTCTTGTCGGTAAGCTAATTCGTCTTTAACCGCCGATCTGTAACCACCGTCGAAAAGTGGTTTGGTCCAGGTAATAAAAATGGAACGACCTGATTCTAAACGATTCTGATAGACATTACTTTCGCCGACCAACGGATTACGATCTACGCCTACGCGGCCTTCTAATTTCCAAACGCCACCGTTAGAGGCTTTTTCTTTTTGATAACCCAT
>JACMRL010000011.1 GCA_014376435.1 Bdellovibrio sp.
GTTCCTCCACCCGAACCGGGCGTATAACCAAGCGCCGTCGTAATATCTGCAGAATTTAAATTCACCGAAGCCGTTACGCGACCTTTTGCATCGTAAGTAATTTTTGATCCTGTACCCGCCACTACAATATTTTTTAATATTGGGTCAGGATAAGTTCCGGTTAAGTCGCCGCTAGCTACGCCTGATGGAGCACGAGAATTTGTTAAGCGTGAATCATTGCCTTTTACTACTTCGCCGATCGCCGCATCTCCAGATGAAGCAACGCTTAATATGGCAGAAGTTCCTAAACCTAAACTTGATCTAGCCGTTGCTGTATTCGTGATTTCGCTTAAATTATTTGATGGACGCATTGGAGTAAAAGATAAAGCTGTCGTTACATCAGAAGATGTTAATGTTGAAAAATTTGAAAGCTTAGCGGCAAAAGTTGTGAAATCGCTCGAAGCTAAATATCCATTTACCGATGCCGTCGCGCGTGAGATATCAATCGATGGTGAAGTACTTGACGCACTCACCGTGATCGGATTTCCCGAAGTCGCCGCTGAAGTAACCGAACTAACTGTTCCTCCGCCAGAGCCTGGCGTGTAACCTAGCGCTGTCGTGATATCACTTGAGATTAAAGCCACTGATGCTGTTACGCGACCTTTTGTATCTACCGTTACTTTTGTGTAGGTACCGGCACCGATTCCCGTATTTGATAAAGATAGTATGCCCGTATTCGAAATCGTTGCATCACCTGAAAGTACAAAGGCTTCCGCAAGATTTGACGAGTTACCAACAAAAATTCTTGTCGATAATAAGTTGGTTCCTAATTTGTTATTAAACGTAGAAAAATCGGCCGAAGCTAAATATCCATTTACTGAAGCCGTCGCACGCGAGATATCAATCGATGGTGAAGTACTTGATGCACTGACCGTGATTGGATTTCCTGAAGTCGCCGCAGCTGTTGCTCCTGTTACTGAGCCAGAACCTTTTGCCGCGAAGATTGAAAAATCGCTCGAGGCTAAATATCCATTTACCGATGCCGTCGCTCGCGAAATATCAATCGAAGGTGAAGTACTTGAGGCACTGACCGCGATTGGATTTCCTGCCGTCGCCGCTGAAGTAACCGAACCAACTGTTCCGCCACCGGCACCTGGCGTATAACCTAGAGCTGTTGTGACATCAGACGATATCATCGTCGTAAAGTTTGAAAGCTTACTATTAAATAAAGTAAAATCGGCTGACGATAAGTAACCGTTCACTGAAGCCGTTGATTTAGGTAAATTAATTGTTTTCGCCGACGCTGTTCCGCCAACCGTAATCGGATTTCCTGAAGTCGTATCCGCTGAAACACTAGTAACCGCGCCACTTCCGTTACCTGGAGTATAACCTAAAGCTGTCGTTACGTCAGCAGACGTCATCGCGATACTGTGGCCCGATAAAGTTGTCGGAACGCCAGTTAATTTACTAAACGCCACCGAAGTGATTTTCGCATTCGTCACCGCACCGGCTGCGATCACGGCATTTGGTAAAGTTCCCGTTAGATCTCCGCTAAGACTTGTCGCTGTTTGAAAGGCTCCGGTGATTCTTGCATCATCGCCGGCCGCCAAAGTATTTATGCCTGTACCAACGTTAATTGTGAGCTGCGGTGTTGTTCCACCGTTAGCTACGCTTAAATAACTATTCATACTACTAACATTACTAACACTGCCACTTGGGGTTGAATCATCCGTTGAAGCGGCCCAGCTGGTGCCAGTCCATTTTAATACTTGGCCGACGCTTGCGCCGCCTTGTAAAATACCACTGGCTGGAACCGTTTCTGCACGCTCTGCAAACATCGCAAACGGCACGCTATTGATATCCATCGGTGATAAGGTTTGCCACCCGTTTCCGCTGCCGTCGTTAAACTGCATCACAAGTCTGCGGTTATCGATTAAGGTCGGTGAGAAAGTTCCCGTTGTCTGACACGTGTAAGTAAGTGTGGTATTATTAAAAGCATCGTACCATTTCATGCTACCGGCTACCGGGTAACTGCGAACCGCTTTGACTGGATCACCCAAGGCTAAAACAACGCTACCACCTGAGCTTGATAGATCTACATTTGAAAAAGTTTCTGAATAAATCACGCACGTTGATAGTGGGTTCATTAAAGAAAACTTAAACTGCACGGAAGATGCTTCTAGCGGAGTACCATCCGGCTTGTAGATTTTAGTTTGAAATGAAATTAATTTCGGCGCCGCCACCGCGATAGATACAGAAAATACGCTCATTAAAACAAGCATAGACAGAAAAAATAATTTCTTTAAATAGGTGGTAAAACCTAAACAAATTGCCATGTAAACCTATCGGTTAAAGTGGCAAAAGACTTTACGGCTGAATCAAAAGCGTATCAAAATGAGAACGTTACCAGATTGATTTAGCTGGATCTAGTACTTAAATCTTAAGAAAACTAAATAATTTCACCAGACCAAAGTGATTCAATAAATTGATCCAGCGGAAAAATTTCAATACCTTTTTGAGTCAATCTTTGCTCTCCACGATAAACAGCTATACTTTTGCGACATTTTTTAGGAAAGTTATTTTTTATCTCATGCTGTAACTGACTAAATTGAGAATTCCATTTTTTAGTATTTTTAATTTCGAGAGTTATAAATTCAGCAGGTTGCGAAAGAGTTTTTTTCTTAACTTCAATGATAAAATCAACGTCACCTTTGCCAGATACATTGTAAAAATAAATTTTAAAATTTTCTTTTTTGACTTCTTTGTAAACTTTAAGTTCATTTAATATTAAAGATTCAAGATAAAATCCTTTTTTTTCAGCAACCTCTTCCATCGTTTTAATACCTGATGCAGCTCGAGCAATCCCGTGATCAAAAAAATAGAATTTTTTATGTTTAGTTTCTTTAGGATATAAATTAAGTGAATAAGGTTCGATCATCTCGCCAATTAATGTATCTTCCAAGATTTGAAACCAAGCCTTAACTGCTTCACCTGATTTACTAACTTCTCTGGCTATGTTTTCATAATTAATGATTTGGCCATGGTATTGACCTGCGAGTTCTAAAAAATAGGTAAAATCTGCTAAGTTTCTGGTTAGACCCTCTTGAAAAATTTCTTCTTTTAAATAACTTTCAACATAAGAAAATAAAAAATCATTGCAATCAGCATTTGAATCTAAACTTAATGCGTAGGGCAACAAACCTGTAAATAGAATTGAATCTATAGGTTTTCTATTTTTAATTTCAAAAAGACTAAGTGGAAAAAATTTTTGATAAATAGCTCTGCCGGCTAGTAGATTGACGCCTTGTTTTTTTAGCTTTCTTGCGCTTGAGCCCGTTAAGATAAATTTAATTTTTTTATTTTCAATGAGACGATGAACCTCGTCTAATAATTCAGGTATTTTTTGAATTTCATCAATAAAAACTGTTTCTCCTGCTAAAACATGGCTGATCATATCTTCGATTAAGGAAGGATTTTTTAAAAGTTCACGAAAAACAGATGTTTTTAGCAAATCAATCGTCAAATTTGGCTTTATGATATCTTTGATGTAGGTACTTTTGCCGGTACCTCTTGGGCCTAGCAACAAGACTGATTTAGTAAATTTGGGGTAAACTCGCAAATATTTCATATTTATATTATTCAAGTACTACTTGGATAAATCAAGCAATTATCCAAGTAGTACTTGAATAATTGCTTGATTTAGTTTAATTTATCAGCATTCAAAACTTAAAGCCAGTTTTTCAGCTTGAGACACCCTAGCCTTCGGACTATAAAAGAGACGTGAAGCGCCTGGTCTATTTTATCATTTTAAGCATCATCATCCACTTAACATTGCGTTCGGGCATTTTTACTCTGGCCAGCTTTTATGAAGCTAAAAAACAAAATCCCATGTTCGAAGTTGTTTTGGTGGATGAACCAGAAGAACCCAAAACTAAAGAAAAACCAATCATCAAACAGCTTGAGCCACAAAACCAGATTATTAACGATGACTCATTAGCACGCTTCGATTCAGAAAAAACTCAACGCGTGAAAGAAGAAACCCAAGCTGATAAACTTGGCTTAACTCGAAATGCTTCACAAAAAATGCGCATGCAAAAAGGTCAACAAACTCTGACTTCACAAGAAAACGATGGTGACTTACCAGAATTTACACGCATGAATTTATCTAGCCCCGCGCGCGAAAAACAACAAAGCGCCGCCATCAGTACTTTACTGCCTAACGATATTAAATTTTCGGGCGCCACAAATTTAAATACCGATGCAAATACCTATTATTCATTTTATTCGCGCGTAGAAGAATTATTTTACGTGCGTTGGTCGGAGCGCTTAAACTTTTACTGGGACCGCTTACCAGATGATTTTAAAAGGCGCGAACTTGCCGGCAAATCTTGGTCGACAATTATTGAAGTTTGGCTAAAGTCGTCCGGAGAATACCACTCTTCGTATATTCGGAAAAAAAGTGGTTATGTACCTTTTGACGAGGCCGCCGTGTATGCGTTTAAGGATGCGCGGTTCTTTCCAAACCCACCCCGGGCCAAGGTCGAGCCCGATGGTTTTGTCCGGCTTAAGTACAGATTAATTATTCAAATTGGTCCACCCCCATAATCCCAGAGTAGAATAAGAGTGTGAAAAAAATATTCTTATCTCTTTTGTGTTTTTTTAGTTTTCAATCAAATGCATTCGCCTTAGTAACTGAACTTGGTGTGTCGTATAGTTACGCGAAAAAAGCTTACAATGCCTCCAACTACACGCAGTCCGACTCTAAAGGCTTATCAGTCTCTTTATACTTTTTAGAAAAACTCGCATTAGAGCTAAGCTACACCGATGCTTTTTACGAAAGCCAAGAATCTGATACGAACTCAACGCGTACCGTACAACAAAGCACTACGATTATGGATTCCTCGCTCATCTTTGGCTTTTTAGATAAAAAAAGTTTTATACAACCGTATCTTAAAGGCGGAGCTGCTTACATTAAAAAAAATCAGCGGGTTCGTTACTTAAATGCGTCCGTGATTGAAATTCCTGAATCTTCGGGTTGGGCACCTAGCTACGGAGCCGGATTAAAATTTGTATTAACTGAAAGATTTTCGGTCAAATTAAGTTACGACGTTTGGCAAACTTCCTTAAGTGACGGCTCGAAATCAGAAGATAGCGCGCTTAAAGCAGGTCTTAGCTGGTATTTATAAAATGAAGCTAATGAAGTTGGGGCAAAAATTTACGTTACTTAGTGCTGCGTACCTTACACTTTCTAGCTGTCAAATTGGTTATCTGTGGCACGTTAGTTACAATCATTTAGCCATGCTAAATTCTGAAGTGCCGATTAAGAAAGCCTTAGAATCTAATAGCTTAACTTCCGACCAAAGAAAAAAAATATTACTTTCACAAGAAGTCAGAAACTTTTCTTTTGATAAACTTGGTTTAACCAAATCAAAAAATTATACTGAATATGTCGATTTAAAAAGACCCTACGTCACCTACGCCGTGATGGCGTCATACAAATGGAAGTTTGAACCTTATCTATGGAACTTTCCTATCATCGGTAAAGCCCCTTACAAAGGCTACTACAGCGAAAAACTGGCCAATGAAGAGGCTGATGAGATGAAGAAAAAAGACTTCGATGTGTATGTGCGTGGTGTACCCGCTTTTTCTACATTGGGTAAATTAACTGATCCTCTATTATCTTCCATGTTAACGTATAGTGAACATGATTTAGTAAATACAGTTATCCACGAACTTGTGCACACGACCTTATTTATTAAAGATAATATCGACTTCAACGAGCGCCTGGCAGTTTTTGTTGCGAATAAGGGTACAGAAATATTTTACCGTGAAAAAGAAGGGCCTCATTCTGTCACGCTTGAACAAATTAAAAATGAAAATTTAGATGATGAATTATTCTCTAAATTTATTACAAATGAATTAGATGAATTAAAAAAATGGTATATTAGCTACGACCATTTAAAGGATCAGTCACCGGAAGAAAAAGAGAAAATACGTATGGCTCGATTAGAGCAAATTAAAACTAATTTTAATATTCAATTATCAAACAAATTAAAAACGAAGTCTTATCAAAACTTCACCAAAAACACGTTCAATAATGCGCGCCTTGGAACTTACCAAACATATTTAAAAGACTTAGACGTATTTGAAAAAGTTTTTATTCAGAACGGCTCTTCGATTTCCCAGTTCTTAAAAAAGTGTGCCGAGCTGAACAAGGTGGAAGATCCTGAGGCCGAACTAAAAAAATGGGCTACGCTTAATTAATTTCGTTTTTTTCAATGATTATTTTAGGCGGCGGTAAATTGCTAGGTACAGATTCTTTTTTATCTTTTTCTCCCACCAGTAACGATTTCACTTTATTATTTAATTCGCTTTTAATATTTAAATACTGAGCAAACTTCTTTGCACCTAACAATTTTTTGATAGAATCAAATTCATTGGTAGATAACTGATTGTACTGAGTCAAAAGCTTGCGATACTTTACCAAAGTAGCATCTAGTTTATTTGCGGATTTTTTTCCTTCTTCCGCAATTTGCAAAGTGATTTCTTGAATCTGTTTATTAAGCTCAGATTTCTTTTTATTAAGATTTTTTTGAATATCAGTAAATTGACGTTCATCATGCGTAGACAGCTTAAGCTCATCACTCATGCGCCAGATAAAAATGTCTTCTAAGTATGTTTTTTTAACTTCGGTGTCGGTCGGAACCGCCAAGGCTGGAACCGCGGTAGCAGAAAATGCGTTCATCGAGAAAAAGTAAATGCTAAGTAACAAGATTTGCTTCATGGCATTTTAATAATGCCCTAAACAGGCTCGGACGTCCATTTCCGAGTGTATTTGGATTATAAAGAACCAGTCAGCACGCGATCGATCTCGACGATTGTCCCCAAATCATTTTTTTGACTTAAGATATCGGCGTAAAAATCATTCTCATTTTGATAACTAACAACAAGCTCAGACCATTCCATTGGGCTTTTTGTCGCCTCATTAACAATCTTTGTTTGATTACCCTGATTTTGTGCAACGTAAACGTCACTGTACATCTTCGCGCTTAAAGCAAAAAATGCAAATCCAGTTGCCAGTACTAAGCCAACAAAACTGGTCTTAACAATTTTTTTGCTCATCGCGCGAGAACGTACAGTGTTGGTTTCTAGAAACACCCACGTCTTCGCCCAGCGGCTTAAAGGCTTTACCTCCGTCTTTTCGACGGCTTTCATAATTTGGTCATGTAAATTCTCAAAGAATTTTTCGTCCATGGGTAGCTCAATGGGATCTTCTTTTTTTAACTTTTTAGCTAGAATATTTTCTTTCATTCGACTGGTCGATTTCATTATTCTGCCTCCACAAATTTAGTATTTAGTTCCATAAAAAATCCACCTACATCTTCGGTCCAAGTTTTAAGTTCAGACTGAGTTTCGAATGTCTCTTTTAGTTTAATTAAAGCATGTCGGTAATTTGCTTTCGCAGTATCATATGGGCACTGCATCACTTCGGCAATTTCCGCGAAGCTCATGTCTTCGTAAACTCTTAAGACTAATGCTGTCTTTTGTTTAAACGGAAGACGATCCACTTCAACCTGAATCATTTCACTGACCGCTTGGTGCACCAAGCCTTTTTCAGCCGTAGCCGAAACACTTAAGTGAACATCATCGATGTTCGAGAAATCGTATCTATTCTCGCGAAGTTTATTTCGAGCAGTATTGACTGCGATTTGGTATAACCAACTTTTAAAACTAGATCTTCCTTCAAACAGATGTAATTTTTCAAAAGCTTTAATGAAAGCTTCTTGAACTACATCCTGCGAAATATCTAAGTCCTTCATAAATCTCATACTCAAGCGCAGTAATCCTCTTTGATGTCTTTTCACGAGTTCTGAGAAAGAAGCACGATGACCTTCTCGCACTTCTTCGACCAGTTGTTGATCTGTAATCAGACCAATATCGGTTTCTCTTTTCATAGACACACCCCTGTCCCAATTCGGTTAACGCTGTAACATTATTTCATGATGCATGTACCGGGCCTCCATCCAGTTCCAATTCATCACTTGCAAGTAGTAATAGCAATACGAAGGCCATAAAAAAAGGGCCATTTTGGACCTAAATTACTGAAATTATTGTGTTTTTCTAAATTGTCTAATTGTAGATATAAGATTTATTTATGTGAGAATCGACGGGTATGCGTGTAGTGAAAAAATAAATCTTCACAGATACTTTGAATCTTCGTTTCGGTCAGCGTGGAGTTTTTCACGAACTCGATGCCTAATGTAAAACCACCGTCCTTATTTCTACGAACGTGGCGAATAATTCCCGATGCCGTCATTTCTGACCGCTTGTGTAATCTGAATTGGATTTTAATCAGACCTTCTTTTTCAAAGCGCAGCAAATCAGACAACGCATGAATTTTAATACCGGACTGCGAAATTTCTAAAATATTTGCGCGCGTATTTAATTTCATCTGCTCTGATGCTAGAATTAAAGTTTGCTGTGACCAAGCTGCCGGAATTTCAAAGCGACGCTCTTTGCGTCGCACTAAGCGAAAAATCTGAAATGGTTTTTGAATTACATTTTTTCTGTTTTCTTGAAAAACTTCTGTTTTAAAAAAATAAATGTCGTTTCTTATTTCAATTTTAAAAGTAGCTAGATGGTTTAATGAAAAGGCTTTGCCAGATAAAGCAAACTGGTTTTTATGATCAGTTTTTAATAAGCGGGTGCTGATGACCTTGTCTTCTCCGCCTAATTTAAGTTGTAAATTGATTTCATCGTTCCAAACAGACTTTAAAAGTTTTTCGCCTAGCTCTGGTGAAAGCTCAGCTAAGTATTCTATAACGCCCTTCATACCGCGACTGTAACCTTATTTCGGCCGTTCTGCTTACTTTGATAAAGAGCTTTGTCGGCGCGATTGTATAATTTTTCCCAATTTTCAGACTCAAGCATTTGCGCAACACCAATTGAAATTGTTACTTTAATATCTTTACCCTGATAAACAAATGGATGATTTTCAACGGTTATGCGAATACGTTCAGCCACATCGTTTGCGGTCTTAAGAGGTGTGGCTTGTAAAATTAGAACAAATTCTTCACCACCGTAACGGGCAAAGTAATCATTCGAACGCACTAATTTTAACTGCATCAACTGGCCCAATTCTTTTAAAACGCAATCACCGCCTGGATGCCCATAGGTATCGTTAATTTTTTTAAAGTGATCGATATCATATGTAATGACGGCCAAAGGTTCACTGAGAACCTCTGCGCGTTTGATTGCTTCAGGACCTTTTTCTAATAATGCGCCCTTACTAAAGGCTCCGGTTAAGGCATCTTTTTGTGCTTTTTCAAAAACCTGTTGGTTCGAGATTGCTTCCAAACTGCCTTTTTCTAAAAATTTAAAAATAACATTACCCGTTTTTATTTGATCGTTGTTCATTAATTTTTTTGCACTTAATGCCGGAAGAGCAATTCCATTAACTAGCGTTTTGTTTGTAGAGCCTAAATCAAGAATAGAAACATCATTACCCACCACTACAAATTTTGCATGCGCGCGACTTAAAGAATTATCTGATATATAAAGATCACTTTCAACCGAACGGCCAATCGTTAAATCTGTCTTCGTCAAAAGCCATTGTTTGCCGACATAGCCCGTTGGACCAACAAGCACGATCACTGCGGGCGGAGCTTCGTCAGCCGCACGGATCTTACCTTTAAAGGTATCGCTTGAAACTATACTTGTCTTATCAGCTGTATCCGACATTTTTTCCTTTTCGACAACACTATCATCTACGAATTAAAAACAACGTACAATATGACTAAAGACTAGCAAGTAATCCTAACCGATTGCCACATCTTCTTCAATACGATGAAACCCGCGCCACTCTTTCAAACGACCGCGAGGTCTAGATTCTTGTTCAACATACTCAAGCAAGACGTAAGTCAGCTTGGTGATCTTACCTAATGATACGATATCTAGCGAAGTTAACTCAGTCCATGTACCCGTATTAAAATATTCTTTCTGCGCTCCCCACTGACGATATTCGTACACGTGGGTATGTCCGAAGATTACCGTATGCACACGTGAATCACTTAAAATACGCTTGGCAGAGGTCGCGAGTTCTGGAAATACTGCGCTATCAAAGAAAATTTTAATCAACTTTTTAATTGTCCAACGGAATGTTAACTCCGAAGTAAATATCACTCGGTACGCGTATTTAAATAGTTCGGCAAAAGCCTGAAAAGTAAGTCGTGTTTCATTGACCAGCGACCAACGAATCATTTGCCCAAAGGGACGCACTTTATCGACGTGTGGGTACTTCTCTTTAATTTTTAAAACGAGCTCGACAAAAAAATGTGATCCAAAAGGTAGATTCAAAATCGGTTCTGGCAAACCTTGTTTTAGAAAAAATTTTTTCGGATCCATACGGTTAGCCGCTTCGTGCATGTGGCCATGTTCAATATGAACCCCGTCAAAGAAATAAATAATATTTTTATATTGTAAACGTTGTCCAATGACCTGATCTAAATAATCACGACAGCCCTGAAACATCATGCCTTGATCGTGATTACCAATCACGTAAGTGATTTTACGATTTGCTGAAGATAAAAAATCACCCATCGCTTTAAATACCTGTGGATGTCCCTTAATCACCGATTTCAAAATTTCTAACGCAATCGATTCAGTAATCACCGTTAAAAAATGGCCACGGTAGTCAACCTGTAAGAAATTTAAAAAATCGCCATTGATAATAATCTCAACATCGTAATCGCGGTATGCACCCGTTGAGTAATACTGAATAAATTCCACTAACTTTTCCGCATAGTAAAACTCTTCAAGCGAATTGATACTGCCATTTTCAAGTTGGCGGCCTTTGCCTAGATGTAAATCGCTTAAAACTAATTTAATTTTTTTCTGAATTTGCGTGGTGCTTGCTTCCGTCATGAGTTAGTCCACTTTTTTTAAAGGGACTTTATTCTCATCCTGTAGTTCAAGGTTAGCCATGGCTAAGCGTAAAGCGCGAGTCGTTCGTTTAAATGACTCTTGGTTGATTTCAACCAGCTTGTTAAGCTCGACACATTTTTGTCGATAGCTATCGACTTCCATTTGAACAATATCCATTTTTCTTCTTAGATCCAAGATTTGTTCATCCTTATTTTTAACGATCGCATTTTTTTCGGCGCGCACGAGCTCAAGACGATTCTCAAGTTCACGTTCACGGATACGAATTTTTTTCATATCAAATTTTAATCTTGATTCAAGCTCATCAACTTTAAATTGAGCTCTTTGTAGCTCGGCTTCTTTACGCACTAAATGATTTTTTAATAAAGTTGTTTCATTTTTGAACGACTCTTCTAAACCTTCACGATCGTTTTTAAACTCGGTCACTTGACCCGTTAAAAGATCAGAGCGTTCTTTGATAATTTCCGATGCCGAAATCATCTGATCGTTCTGCTGACGTAATTGCTCGTTTTCACGCTCTAATTCTAAAATTTTATCTTGAGCCATACGTAAATTTTCAGCTTGGGCTAAATTAGATTCTGAATTGCTACCCCATGCTGCATAACCCGTTGAAAAAGCGCCCGGACGACTTTGCCCGACAGACACTTTTATCTTATCATCATAATCTAAATCATTTTTAATCTGAAAGCCGGTTACGGCAACCGTCTTTTCTGAGTCACCCGCAGTTGATTCAAAAATTTTATCAGCCACGTCGACTTGCTGAGGCTGTAATGCGACCGTCGCTTCGTTAGGCAAATTCTCTGGTCCCCGAGCAGAAACTTTTTCCGGTGACTGATCAAAAGGCTGCCGAACGACTTCATCGAATAAGCTAAAGCCTGCATGTAAGCCTTCAACATCTTCGCTACGCGTACTTTCGTAAGCATTTTGCGTTGAGACAAAACTTTCTTCGGTATTGATTGGTGTACAAACTTGGCTGGAGTCGCCAACTAAGCCGAATAAGCCTTCAGGGTTTTCATGAACTTCGTGCCCATGATTTTCCTCTGAATTTTCATCGTTTGATAATGCATCTAAATCCTCTCCGACCTCTTTTAAAAGAGACGCAATAAGATCTTCTGCTGGAGTATTTTTTTTCGGATCTACCATAGTGTATGTATCGGTTTTGAGACGATGAAACTTAAGCGGTACCAAAGTCTGGTTTCTTCGATTTCTAAGACACTTTTTTACCGTTATGAATATCAACGATGATCTCGTCAACGGCCGATGACATTGGCTTTTCGGCTAGAACCCATTGGTTACGTCCGCCTTGTTTCGCCTTGTAGAGGGCTTCATCGGCTGACTTCATCAGGGTTGCTGGGTCACTACAGAACTGTGGATACAAACTGACTCCAATACTTGCTGAAAGACGTCCCATCGGTTGTCTTTCACCGTATTTAAAATCAGTTTCATAAATGGCTAATCTTACTTTTTCAGCGAAAAGTTGCACACCTTCACTTGGGGTATCAACGGTAATTACACAAAACTCTTCACCACCCAGACGACATAAGTAATCGCTATTGCGAATAGCCGATTTTAGTACCTTCACAAAATTAATTAGTAATTGATCTCCCTCAGGATGTCCGTTCTGATCATTATACTTTTTAAAGTGATCGATATCTAAATAAAGTAAGCCCACTGGATTACCAGTGCGTTTCGAACGTGCGATTTCTTCGGTTACACGCTGATCGTAATAACGACGGTTAAATGCGCCCGTCAAAGGATCTTTAATCGTTAACTCTTCAAGTTCTTTCGTCCGATCCGCAACTTTTTGCTCTAGATCACGATTTAGATCTTGTAAATCTGCTTTAGAAGCTTTTAGATCCAAGGTCATTTGCTTAAAGTTAGAAGCTAAAACACCAATTTCATCGTGGCTTTTAATTTCTACTTCAACATCAAGTTGTCCTTTAGAAATATTCTGCATTTGCTTAGTCAAAAGCATCAGTGGAGATGTAATCGTTGAAGAAAGTACGGTGGCTAGTAAATAACTAAATAAAACTGAAAATACACTTAAGTAAGCCGCGTCGAAGTAAACTTGTGAAACTCCTTGAAAAGCGGCTTCCGTAGAAATCATCGTCGCAATAACTAGTTCTCCCAGAGGCTGCGCCTGCACCGAGACTAAAAATTTCTGTCCATTTATTTTTTGCTCAGAAACTTGTAAAATATTTTTATTTTGTACCGCCGTAGTAAAAACTGAAGATTTTGAAAATTGAGATAAACCTTCGGCGGACATTGAACCTTCGGCGAAAAGCACTTGCCCTAACTTATTGTAAACGATGATGTCAGAAATACTATTCGCACTCCGTAAGCTAAAAAGTTCACTTTTATTGAAGAAGAAAAAGAAAACATGTTTTTTACTCGATTGCTGTTCGTTAATTACTAAATTGTAATTAAGCGAAAAGCCCAATCCCGTGTAGGCCTTACCTTTCCAATCAAAATTCCAAAAAAATGGAAATTGCGCTTGGCTACTTTTATAGAGCTGCGATAAGTAAGCGGTCATATCTGGAAATTGAGCCTTATCAGTGTGTTGAATTTTTTGTAGCAAATCGGGACTTTCGCTACGAACCTCGTAGTGATAGATGCCCGCAACTGCTTTATCATTATGTTGGCTTAAAGACTCTAATACCCCAGACGAATTTAACTGGTTCTTCTCTAATAGGTCAGTTGTGGAACGAATTTTCTCCATCAGTAACGCTATTTTTGAATCCACACTCGACTTAATTTGCGACAGTGCATTCGCATTTGCCTCGTAAGCCGAGGTTAACTTTGCTTCCTTAAACGATTTAACGAAGGCGTAAATGAAAATAGAGATCACCGTTAACTGAATAAAGAATATGACGGCGAATATCTTATACTTAAGCGAGATTTTTGTTTTCATACCTACTTACTGTATCGAATGTTTCGAAATAAAACTATACCAGACCAAGGACTATTATTATTTTCGATTTGACTAAAGTACCGTATTAAAAATGCAACTAATTGCTTATGCTGTATGAAGTGAAAAACTCAATATTTGTAAATCATAAAAAGAGTCTTGGTGTTGGCTTAGCTTTGGCTTTGCTTGTTTTTGGCTTCTTCAACAAAGAACTGATTATCGGTTTTTTGAAGAAAGAAAACTCTGGGGTTCAGCTTGCTAAAGTAACCTTAGTTAAAAATGAAGTAAGAAAAAAGAAAACCGCGTCCCTTAATTGGAATTCAGCGGGAGTTGATGATTCAATTCATCGCGGTGATTCAGTTTCAACCGGAAACGCTTCAACGGCCTTAGTTCAATTTAATAATGGCGAAAAATTGACCATGGATCAAAACACCTTGATCGTGTTTGATCAACAGGCTGATACCCCTGAATTCGTAACTGGTAATATTAAATTATCTGTCAACGGTTCAATGAAAATAAAAATCAATAATGAAATCGTTACTATCAATGGTAAAAATGCAGACATCCAAGTTTTTAAAGATTCGAAAAGTAGCAAACAAAAAATCGTCTTACTTAAAGGTGAATCAAAAGTTTCTACAAATAAAAATTCAGTCAATTTAGAACCTAATAAAGTTATTGATTCTAAAGAAGTTACTCTAAATCCTTCGGAATTCCAAGCGGTGGTCGCCGAAGAAAAACTACAAGAAACGATATTAGTGGCTCAAGAAAAAGCTCAAACGGCTGCGCTAGCTGAACAAGCACTCCCCTCGCAAATTGCGGCGGTACAACCCGAGGTTCCTAAAGTTTATAATTACAAACTTTATGATTTTTATAAAAAAGCTAGTTTAGAAGGCCTAGAATTTACCGTTAATAAAGCATTTGTCGAAAAGCCTAATGGTCAATTTGAAATTTTCTCAACATCTTTACTACAGTACAAAAGCCAAATTGAAATTTCTGGCGACAAACCGACGATGGCACAATTTATTATTACCGATTCCGTACGTCCAATCGGTTACGTGATTGAGCTTTCACAAACTCCGGTATTTTCCGAAGAGACGACTCGTTATTTCTGGGCCCGCTCAAAGTTTAAATATCCGTTTGAAAAAACCGGCACTTACTACTTACGCTATCGTAAAGTATTAGCTGACCAGCATTTAACTAGCTATTCCCCTGCCGAGAAATTTAATATCTCGCAAAATATTAATTTAAAACTTTCTGAGATTAAAAAACAAAAACGTAAAGAATTACGTTTAATCGCGGCGCAAAGAAAAACCGAAGCAGAACGCTTATTAGCTTTGAAAAAGGCTGAACCTGCAATCAAACTAACCGATGTACCCAGAAAACCAGCGGCTTTACAAGATGCCCAATCGGTACTACGTCTGACTCCGGAAAAAGCTTTACGTAATTTAAAATTTGCTAGTTCTTATGTTGAGGCCAATGTCACTCAAGGATATTTAGCTTCGAACCGCCAACTTGAAAATAACCGTGGCTACTCGCAGTCATACAATTTAGGTTTTGATATTGCTCACTGGAATTATAATCAAGGTATTAAAGCTCAAGTTAGTAAATCAATGGTTAGCTCAAGCTCTGCCAACTCAGTATTATTAGCTGAATTAGATTATATGTATCGTTCGTTAGTAACGGCACGCTTTGCCGACGGTGGGCAGATCCAAGTGGCCGGTATTGTGGGTTATGAGTTTTATCAAAACTCTGGCAACACTTCTGATTTTGTAAATTCATACAGTATGTTTAAACTAGGTTTAGGTGCTTCACTACCACTATTCAGCTTTTGGAATGCAGAGCTTGACGCCATGTATGGCATCGGCACAAGTAAAGCCACTAGCCTGCAAGTAAATGCGCGCTTAAGTTACTACTTACAACAAAACTTATCTTTGGGTTTAGGCTTTAAAGCACGTAAATATGATTTCGTGCTTCTGGATCAAAAGAACATGGAAAGTTTCGCAGAGACTTATACATCTCTACGATACCACTACTAACTACATCATCTGTTTTAGTTGCAACAACTGCATATCAAACAAACTACGATCCACTTTAGCTAAAGCATTTAAGCTAAAGTCTTGGATCGTCTGACTCGACATCACAGTCCCCGCCAAAGTCGCCGCTTTTAAATCATTCCATTCTGGAACTTTCGCACCGGCCGCCGCAAGCGTTCCGAAGAAACCGCCTGCAAAGCTATCGCCCGCACCCGTTGGATCAACCACAGACTCAATCGGAAGCGCCGGAGTTTGATAAAAGCCATGCCCCGGAGAATAAAGTGTTGAACCGTACTCACCTTTTTTAAGAACTACAAATTTAGGCCCTAAAGCCGCCACCGCTTTAATCGCACGAATTGTATTTGAAGTTTGCGTTAACATCTTCGCTTCCGTTTCGTTCATGAAAACGATATCAACTTTACGTAAAACTTTTTTTAACTCTTCTTGTTTTGAGTTAATCCAAAAATTCATTGAATCCATACCCACAAACAATGGTTTTTCAACCTGTGATAAAACTTGTAGCTGAAGGTCAGGGTCGATGTTCGCTAAGAATACGAATGAACTATTACGATAACTAGCGGGTAAAGACGGATTAAAGTGAGCGAACACATTTAATTCGGTTTTCAAAGTGACGGCTTCATTTAAATTTTGCTCATATGTGCCTTCCCAGTGAAAAGTTTTTCCCGGAACCGTTTGCATACCCGTTAAATCAACATTGCGCTTGATTAAAACGGCTTTGTCTTCAGCTGAATAATCTTCTCCGACCACGCCCACCACACGAACCGGCGCAAAAAGGCTGGCGGCAACCGCAAAATAATTTGCTGATCCACCCAGTGACTTGGCGGCTGTTCCCGACGGTGTTTTTACAGAATCATAGGCTAGGCTGCCCACTACTAAAACTTCTGACATTTGTTCCTCCAATTTTTGAATTTGAAATATCCATTGTATCTGGGTGATCCACTTTGGTAGCTAACTGACCACAAGCCGCAAAAATATCGCGTCCCATCGTACGGCGTAATAAAGTTTGTAAACCCAGGCGCATTGCTTCTGAATGAAAAGCTTGAACAGTTTCATCACTCGGACGCTCGTAATCAGCTCCGGGATGTTCGTTGAACGGAATGATATTCACTTTGCACGGAATATCTTTAAGAAGTTTATAAAGCTCACGCGCGTGTGAAATCTGATCGGTAATACCTTTTAATAAAACGTATTCCATCGTGATCTTTTCACCGGTCGCACGGTAGTAACGCTTACATTCTTCTAATAAATCTTTTAACGGATATTTTTTATTGATCGGCATCACTTGCGTGCGCACTTCATCATTGTAAGCATTTAAACTAACGGCCAGACGAACTTTGGCATTAGCCACGCGGTACATCTCTGGAATTAAACCCGAAGTTGAAACCGTAATTTTTTTACGAGACAAATTCACGCCCCACGGAGAGTGAATCACCTCAATCGATCCGAATACAGCGTCACAATTATCTAAGGGTTCGCCCATGCCCATGAATACGATATTAGAAAGCTTTTGATTTGTTTTTTTCAATGAATCTTGCACGATCATAAATTGGCCAACGATTTCTTCGGTCGACAATCTACGTTTTAGTTTTTGTTTACCAGTAAAACAAAACTTACAAGCCATGTTACAACCGATTTCAGAGGATACACATAAAGTTAAACGATCATCTGACGGAATCACCACCGCTTCGATTGAATTACCACCACCGACGTCGAATAAAAACTTTTGGGTTCCATCCACGCTAACTAAGTGTTTTAAAACGGGCGGTAAATCGAAGGTAATTAAGTTTTTTAATTCTGAACGTAAATCTTTCGAAAGATTTAACATCTCATCAAAATTAGTTACGCGCTGCTCATAAACCCATTTAAAAATTTGCTGCGCGCGGAATTTTTCTTTTCCGTACTGCTTCAAATAAGCTTCTAATTGTTCTAGTGTGAATGAATAGAAATTTCTAGGTGCGACAGCCGTAATGGCTAAGGTTTCTTCAGTCAGGTGCATCTAAGGCTCCAGTGTTTTTTGCTTATTACAGCGTTTAAGCCACGAACCTACAAAACAGGCACCGAAATGTAAAGGACTTGTTAGGAACACCCCATCCACAGCGCAAAGCTTTATAGATTTTATAAGCTGAGCGGCTCAGAACTTTCTATTAAAAGTGGGCTTTCTGTTGAAAACAGACCCCACGATTAGTCTATACTAAGTCCCGACCTGAAAACCGATCTTCGCCTGCCTTCTGGATTCAGTGCTTGTTTCGAAGACTCTTGGCCATCGCCCCAGTCTTGAAGCTTTGCTGGCTGATGAAAAAAGTAAAACAACAATCATTCTTCCAAAATGAACCTAAACATCAAAAATTCTTCGGCGGAGCCCTGCTTTACCGCAGAAGAAAATCGATGCGGCCCTTGTCTTCAAAAGATTCCATTCACTTCGTGCTACGTAGCACTTGTGCCATGGGGCCTGACAGCTTCTTAGCTCAGCGTAATTACCAAGCGATCCACCAAATCATCACCCGCTTTGCGAAAAAATTTGGCGTACGTATTTATCAGCGTGCGATTAATTCAAACCACTTGCATTTACTGTTACGAATCA